>JBDHWQ010000001.1:0-578584 GCA_039810245.1 Longilinea sp.
CCGCCATTAACAACACAGCGTTCGGGCGCGACGTATGCATGTCCAGCCCGCGCATGGTTACCTGCAGGCGGCCTACCAGCTCGTGAATTTCGCTATCGGTGAGCAGGCGGCGCGTCTGCAGGGCTTTTTCCAACTCCTTTAACCGCTCGGAGGAAACCACCGGCATGCCCACCATGCGCTCGGCTACCTGCTGCGCGTCATCCATATCCACGCAGTTCTTTTCCAGCGCCACGGCGTGCGCGAATACCTGCTCCAACAGGTCCACGGCTTTATCGGGGAAATGGCGGTTGCGCATGAACTGCTGAGCAAAATCGATCAACCAGCGCAGAATTTCATCATCGACGCAAACGCCATCTTTTTGCACCAGCTCATCCCGCAGCACTCGCAGTACCTCAAGTGTTTCTTCCACGCCCAGCTCGTGCACGCGGATGGGCTGGAAACGACGCTCCAGCGCAGTATCGCTTTCGATGAACCGGCGGTACTCGTCGTCGGTTGTGGCGGCGATACAGGCGATCTCGCCACGCGCCAGCGCGGGTTTGAGCATACTGCCAATATCAGTGGTGCCGACCATTCCACCCGCGCCCATGATGGTGTGGATTTCATCGATGAACAGGAGAATGCCTTGCTGGCTGGCCTCTTGCAAGATGGCTTTCATCCGTTTTTCCAGTTCACCGGCCACGCTGGCCCCGGCCACCAGTAAGGATGGCTGCAAAGCGATCACGCGGCAATGATTCAGCGTAGGGGGTGCTTTACCCTGCGCGATGCGCAGCGCCAGCCCTTCAACGATGGCGGTCTTGCCCACGCCGGCCGGACCAATCAACACCGGGTTGCGCTTGGTGCGGCGACACAGTGTTTCGATCACCAGATCTGTTTCTACTTTGCGCCCCACCACGCCGGTCAGTTTTCCACCGGCAGCATCGTCCGTCAGATCACGGCCAAATTGGTCGAGAAAGGGGGTCGGCAGCATGCGCGGCTGGTCTTCATTTGCGCCGTCGTGCAAATGCACCAGCACCGTGCCGGTGTTTTCGCCTTTCGTGTACCCGGCGGCTGTCAGAAGAACCGCGGTCAGGTCGCGTTCATTGGCCTGGTTGCGCGCCCGCTGCCGTGCGCGCATAAAAGCTGCTTCGATTACCCGGTACGGTTCGAGAGGCGCGCCGGCGTCTCCCTGCTGCAGGCGCTCCAGCATGGCGTCACGCACCTGGGCGGGGTCAAATTCGGGGACGAGGTCCTGAGCCATAGGCGCGTGGCGTTCCACCAACGCAGCCAGCCAATGATTGAGGCCCAAAAAGGGGTGCTGGTATGCGCGCTGCTTGAGGACGGCGGTATCTACCATCCGCCGCGCGCCTGGGGTCAGGTACTGGCTGCTATCTTCCATGCTCATCCATGCCTCCGGGAGTGACGATTGACCGAGTTCACAGAAAGACTGTCCGTATGCTGATATTTTCGGGTAAAATCGATTGCAAACATTCTATGAGGGAACCATAATGCCTGTATACGAATATCTGTGCCAGGATTGCGGCCAGCGCTTCGATCTGATGCGCTCAATGAAAGAATCGGATGCAGCGGCCACCTGCAAGCATTGCCAGAGCCAACACACTCGACGTTTAATCTCGGTGTTTTTTGCGTCCAGCGAAGGCCGCTCGGTAACGCATTCCTCAGGCGGCGGGTGCCAGGGATGCGGTGGTGGATCGTGCGGTTCGTGCGGCGGCTCCTGCGGCCATTAAGCCGTTTCAGTCCATCAGGTGATTTTGAAGAGCCGTGGCGACGGCTTCGGTACGGCTGGCAACCCCCATTTTCGATAATATGCTACTGACGTGAAACTTCACCGTCGAACGGCTGACGACCAACCGTTCGGCGATCTGGTTATTCGTCAGGCCTTCCACCATCAACCGGAGCACTTCGCGCTCACGCTCGGTCAGGTCAGATCCAATGGAAGATCGTGGCGCGGATTGGGTGGCGGAGATTAACACCTGGGCGGCCTCGGGGGCGAGCGTAGGCCGGCCTGCATACGCGGAACGGATCGCCCCAGCCAGTTCATCAGCAGAGACATTTTTCAGCAGATAGCCGATCGCCCCGGCCTTGAGCACGCCCTGCACCAGCTCATCTTCGCGAAAGCTGGTCAGCGCGATCACCTGCAGGTGCGGGCAGCTTTCGCGGATTAGCCGCGTGGCAGTAGCCCCGTCCATTTCGGGCATCACCAGGTCCATTAACACCACGTCTGGGTGCAGGATCTTGCACAGGCGCAGCGCTTCCTGGCCGCTGCAGGCCTGGCCCACCAGCTCCAGGTCGTCAAAAGCCATCAGGAACGCGGCCAGGCCACTGCGGACAACCGCGTGATCGTCAACAATCATGACACGGATGCGTGATGCGGGGTTCATTTCCCCATCTCCTTCATAGATGCGTGTACTTGCACCGGTTTCCTCATTGTATCATATGCGTGCCAAAGGCCGGCGCCAGCCATGCAGATTTAGTTTATAATTTCAGCGCAATTCTCTCCCGGCAAAGGTGGCCCATTATGAAACTTGATTACCAGGGAAAATGCGTCCTGATCACGGGCGGTTCTAGCGGTATTGGCCTGGCGCTGGCGAAACAACTGGCTGCGCAGGGAGCAAACGTATGGATCTTAGCGCGCCGGCTGGATGCACTGCAAAAGGCGTGTGCCGAAATTGAAGCCGCACGGCGCAGCCCGGATCAGCGGGTAGGTTACCTGCAGGGCGATATTGCCGACCGCGAGCAGATTGTGCTCCTGCTGGAGCAGTATCTCCAGGATCATGGCGCGCCCGATATTCTAGTCAGCAATGCCGGGATCACGTATCCGGCCATGTTCAGCGGCACACCGTTCGAAGTATTCGACGAAATCATGCAGGTCAATTACCTGGGGACCGTCAACGTACTGCACACGGTGCTGCCGGCGATGGCGGCGCGCCGCATGGGGAACATCGTCATTGTCGGCTCAGTGGCCGGGTTTATGGCCGTGCCGGGCTATGCTGCGTACAGCGCATCGAAATTTGCGCTGCGGGCTCTGGCCGATACGCTGCGGCTGGAATGCAAGCAGGCCGGTGTACAGGTGCATTACGTGGCGCCATCAGATACACAGACACCACAGTTGGAATACGAAAACCAGTTCAAGCCGGAAATCACCCGTGAGCTATCGAAGGGCGCGAAGATCATGACCGCGGAGCATGTGGCCAGTTCGGTCCTGCGGGGTATGGCCCGCGGCCGCTATATGATTATCCCGGGCAGCGATGCACGGTTGTATTACAACATAATCCACGCATTTGGACTGTTCTACCCGATCTTAGACACCGTTGTCAATCAAGCGTGGAAGAAGGTCCGCCGTTCCAAGAGTGACCGCGGTCAAAGCGATTAGCGCAATCCATGCCAGCTCGGATACGATCAGATGCACCACCTGCATCCACACCGGAGCGAGCAGGATCACGTTGATCACGCCAAGTACGAGCTGCACCACGAAAATGGTAAGCAGCGCAGCCGTAACCTTTTGCAGCAGTGGGTGGGCAAAACGCCGGCGCAGCCAGAGCGCGGTACCACCGGCCAGTGCGGCCGTGGTGATTGCGATCATTGGATGAAAAATGCGCAATCTCAGCAGCAACGCCGCTTCGCTGGAGAAGTCCTGTCGCAGTCCCTCAGCCAGCGAGCTGGCGGGGTACAGCGTATCACCGAGCGCGGCGATCGCGCCGCTGGCGCTGAGCACTATCACCGCCAGGATACTGAGCCCCAGCAGCCCGGCCAAACGCCCATTCCGGAACAACCCTTCCGGCGCGCCAAAAGTAGCCCACCACGCGGTGAGGGTAAGCGCAGCGACCAGCACGAGCGTATTTACCAGGTGCAGCATCATTACATTGGCACGCGCAATTGAGTCATTGTCGGCGGTGAGGCCAAACAGCACCAGCCCGGCACCCACCAGCGCTTCGAGGATAATGAAGATACCTGAAACCACCGCGCTGGCGCGCACCGGGTGACGGCGCGGATACAGGCGAAACGCCCATACCAGCAGCGCGCCAACCAATACCAGGGTCAGTCCACTGGTAACGCGGTGCGTGAACTCGATCACTGTTTCGATCTGCTCGGGGCGCGGGATCACCTGCCCGTTGCAGCTTGGCCAATGCGAACCGCAGCCCGCGCCGGAACCGGTGGCGCGCACAAAGGCGCCCCAACCGATCACAAACAGGTTATAGGCCAGCACACCCCAGGCATACCGGGTAAATTTTGAGATTCCGGCCGAAGTGGCCTGCAGCTTTTTCGTTTGAACCATGAGCACCCATCCTGCGCGGTTTTGCCTTGATTATAGACCATCCGCGCTGTGCGGACGGCCGCTTTTGAGGCGTGGAAGGCGGGTATTATGTTATACTCCACTCGTCGTCGTACCTATTTCAAACCTGTAAGAGGGAGTATCCATGGAAAAGGATTTTCTGGCAATCACTGATTATTCTTCACAAGAAATTCAGCATATATTGGACGTGGCCGTCAGCCTGAAGAAAGAACACTTCGCCGGCGGGAATGAGCCATTGTTCAAGAATAAGACCCTGGCAATGATTTTCCAGAAGCCCAGCCTGCGCACCCGCGTAAGCTTTGATATGGCCATGCGGCAGATGGGCGGCGACGCGCTGTATCTCTCACCTCAGGAAATTGGCCTCGGCCAGCGCGAATCGATCGCGGATGTGGCGCGTGTGTTATCCGGGTACGTGGATGCGCTCATGGCGCGCGTGTTCGACCACCAGCATGTACTGGAGCTGGCGAAATGGGCGGATGTGCCCGTGGTGAATGGCCTGAGCGATTACAACCATCCCTGCCAGGGCATGGCCGACGCGCTGACGATCATCGAGCGCTTTGGCAGCCTGAAGGGACTCAATGTGACCTATGTGGGCGATGGCAATAATGTGTCTGTATCGCTGATGCACGTATGCGCGCTGCTAGGCGCTAACTTTACCATCGCCTCGCCTGAGGGCTACGATATGACTCCTGAGCCGATCCAGCTGGCCGAGAAGATCGCCCAGAAAACAGGCGTCAGGCTGACCTTCCTGCGCGACCCGCACGAAGCGGTGCGCGGCGCGCACGTGATTTACACCGACACCTGGACCAGCATGGGCCAGGAAGCTGAAACCGAGAAGCGCGCGCGGGTATTCCCGCCCTACCAGGTGAACGCCCAGCTCGTTTCCGAGGCGGACCCGGAAGTAATCGTGATGCACTGCCTGCCGGCGCATCGCGGCTATGAGCTGACCGATGATGTGGCCGACGGCCCGCACTCGATGATTTTCCCACAGGCGCACAACCGCCTGCACGCGCAGAAGGCCATCCTGTACCATTTGTTCGTGGAGTAAGACTGGCTATTTTCGAAATACTGGTGGGGGCGGGCTACTGCCCCGCCCTCACCTGCTTAACCAAAACAATCGATACTGGTGAAAAGGGGAGACATGAAAACGCAAGACTATATCGCGATGGAAGCGCAGTATGGCGCGCACAATTATCACCCGCTGGACGTTGTGATCGAACGCGGCGAGGGCGTGTGGGTCTACGATGTGGATGGCAAGCGCTACCTGGACTGCCTGAGCGCATATTCCGCCCTCAACCAGGGACACGTGCATCCAAAGATCCTGGAGGCCATGCTGGAGCAAGCCAAAAAGGTGACACTCACCTCGCGCGCGTTTCGCAATGATCAGCTCCCGCTGCTGTACAAAGAGCTGGCCGAGCTCACCGGTTATGAAATGTCGCTGCCGATGAACTCAGGTGCGGAAGCGGTGGAAACTGCGGTCAAGCTGGCGCGCAAGTGGGCCTATCGCGTAAAGGGTGTTCCCCGACACCAGGCAGAGATCATCGTGGCGGCCGGGAACTTCCACGGGCGTACGGTTACGATTGTTTCTTTCTCCACTGAGCCGCTGTACCGCGATGACTTTGGACCGTTTACCCCCGGGTTCAAGGTAGTGCCTTATGGTGACGCGCAGGCCGTGCGTGATGCGATTACCCCAAACACTGCCGCGGTTCTGCTGGAGCCGATTCAGGGCGAAGGCGGCGTGCTGATCCCGCCCGAGGGTTACCTGCGCGAAGTGTGTGAAATCTGCGAAACGAATCAAACGCTGCTGGTGGTGGATGAAATCCAGACCGGCCTGGGCCGCACCGGCAAATTGTTCGCCTATGAGCATGACGGCATCCGGCCGGACATGGTCATCGTGGGCAAGGCGCTTTCAGGCGGGTTCTATCCGATCTCGGCGGTACTGGCCGACAGCCCGATCATGGAGCTGTTCACCCCCGGCGAGCATGGCTCGACATTTGGCGGTAACCCGCTGGCGGCAGCCGTGGCGCGGGCCGCGCTGCGCGTGATTGTTGAGGAAAAGCTGGTCGAAAACTCGGCCGGCATGGGCGAATATTTTCTCGAGCAGTTGCAGGAAATCAACAGCCCGCACATCAGAGAGGTGCGCGGTCGCGGCCTGCTGATTGGCGTGGAGTTGAAGCCCACAGCCGGCGGCGCTCGGCGCTTCTGCGAAACGCTGCAACATGATGGTATCCTGGCCAAAGAAACCCACGATCACGTGATCCGCTTTGCGCCGCCGCTGATTATCGACAAAGAAACGATCGACTGGGCACTGCCAATGATCCGCGCGTCGCTGCTGCGACCGTAAACCATAACCGTTCATCACAGGAAACACTATGGATTGGAAAAATGAATTCGCCGCGCGCATATGCAGCGCGGATGAAGCCGTGCGCCTGGTCAAATCCGCTGACCGGGTCTTTCTGACCGGCAATTGCTCGGTGCCGCAGGAGCTTCTGGCGGCGCTGGTGCGTTACGCGCCTGAGCTGCGCGATGTGGAAATCTGCCAGCCGCTGACGGTATGCTGCGACGACTACGTGCAGCCCGAGCTGGAAGGACACCTGCGCGTCAACTCGCTGTTCATCAGCCACAATGTGCGCAAGGCTGTACAGGCAGGCCGCGCCGACTTCACCCCGGTGATGCTCTCCGAGCTGCCGCTGCTGTTCAAGCGCGGCATCCTGCCGCTGGATGTAGCGCTGGTGCACCTATCGCCTCCCGACACAGACGGCTACTGCACTTTTGGGGTGGAATCCGGGCTTACCATCACCGCCGCGGAATCAGCCAGGGTGATCATTGCCGAGATCAATGCGCAGATGCCGCGCATGCAGGGCGACACGCGCATCCATATCAGCAAAATTGACGCCATCGTTCCCGTAGATTACCCCACCGCCGAGCTGTGCTTTACACCGGATGGCACCGAAGACCTGGTCGAGCGCATCGCCGGATTCATCGCCGAACGCGTGCCGGATGGCGCCACGCTGCAAACTGGCATCGGGGCCATCCCGGATGCTGTGCTGCGCTTTCTGACCCACAAGAAAGACCTGGGCGTGCACTCTGAGCTATTCTCAGATGGCGTGATTGACCTAGTGGAGCGAGGGGTGATCACCGGGGCCGAAAAGTGCATCCACCGCGGCAAGATCACTGCCGGTTTTCTGATCGGCACGCGGCGGCTGTACCACTGGGCAGACAACAACCCGCTGATTGAGCTGCAGCGCACCGAATACGTCAACAACCCGTTCACCATCGCGCAGAACAAGAAGATGGTGGCAATCAATTCGGCCATCGAAGTCGACCTGACCGGACAGGTATGCGCCGACAGCATTGGCACGCGCTTCTACAGCGGCGTGGGCGGGCAGATGGACTTCATCTACGGCGCCAGCCTCTCAGAAGGCGGGCTGCCAATAATCGCCCTGCCCAGCACCACTGCATTGAAAGATGGCATGCTGGTGAGCCGGATTGTACCCATGCTGAAACCAGGGGCCGGGGTGACTACATCGCGCAATCACGTGCATTACGTGGCCACTGAGTATGGCATGGTGGACCTGTACGGGCGCAGCGTGCGCGAACGCGCCCGGCTGCTGATCTCGATTGCTCATCCAGATTTCCGTGATGCACTGGCGCACCAGGCCAGGGAGCTGCATTACCTGTAAGATCATCACCGGGCGGACCACGAATCCCGCCCGGCTGCTTTACTCGCAGGGACATGTGCCGTAGAGGAAAGTACTGCGCGCAAACATGGCTATAATTAAAAAAGTAGGTCCTGCGCGGCAGGTGCGGGAAGGAGAGTGAGCATGTTCCGTAAAGCAAAAATTGTGGCCACGCTGGGCCCCAGCAGTTGGGATGAAGAGAACTTGCGCAAGCTGATCCGGGCAGGGATGGACGTGGCGCGCCTGAACTTCTCGCACGGCACGCACGAAGAGCATGGAGCATTGATCGCGCGCATCCGGCGGATGTCGAGCGAAACCGGCAAGGCCATCACCATTTTGCAGGATCTGCAGGGTCCAAAGCTTCGCGTGGGCCAGCTCCCACGTGATGGCGTACGGCTGACCGCCGGGCAGAATGTCGTGCTGACCTCGATGGAAGAGGGGCAGACCCCGGCCGAGACCGGCAGCGACCCGCTGCTGCTGCCGCTGGAAGTGCCTGATCTGGTCAACTCGCTGGCGCCACGCAACCGCATTCTGATGGATGATGGGCACCTGGAGCTGGAAGTGACCGCGGTGCGCCCCGACGCGGTGGAAGCCAAGGTTGTGTTGGGCGGCGTGTTGAAGTCGCACAAGGGCGTGAACATGCCCGGCGCCAATATTCGCATCCCGGGTTTTACCGAGAAAGATCGCGAAGACCTCAAATTTGGTCTGGAGCAGGGCGTTGATGTGGTGGCGATCTCGTTCGTGCATTCGGCCGAGGATGTGCATATCGTACGGCAGGCAATTGTTGATATGGCACCTGATCTAAAGGCTACGCCAATCATTGCCAAGCTGGAGCGCCCGGAAGCGATTGACAACCTGGATGAGATCCTGGACGCGGCGGATGGCGTGATGGTGGCACGCGGCGACCTGGGCGTGGAAACCTCTCCCTCTGTGGTGCCAATTATCCAGAAGAAAATCATTGAAGCCGCCAACCTGCGCAGCAAAGTGGTGATCACCGCGACGCAGATGCTGGATTCGATGATCCACAACCCGCGGCCCACGCGCGCCGAGGCCTCCGATGTGGCGAACGCGATCTTTGACGGCACTGATGCGGTGATGCTCTCTGGCGAGACTGCCAGCGGCGATTATCCGGTTGAGAGCGTAATGATGATGAACGCCATCGTTGAAGAAGCCGAAACGCATTATGACGAGTGGGGACATTATGAAGTCACCGATGAGGTGACCAACAACGACGCGCTTTCTCTGACCCGCGCAGCGCGCGAGCTGGCGCACGACCGAAATGTGTCGTTTATCGCCGTGTTTACACAATCTGGGCTCACGGCCGAACTGATGGCCAAAGCGCGGCCGGACGTACCGATTCTGGCTTTTACCCCAGAGCTGCGCACCTACAACCTGCTCAGCCTGTACTGGGGCGTGATTCCGTACCTGGTCCCGTACGCCTATACGGTGGAAAGTATGATTGAAATTGTGGAAACGGGAATGCGCCAGACCACTACCCTGCATGAAGGCCAGCAGGTGATCATTATCACCGGGTTCCCGGTGGGCGCATGGCGGCCGGCCAATATCATGCTGCTGCATACGATTGGCGAAAAAATTGAGCCGAGGCATTAAGCACATGAATGACTTTACTACACTGATCACGGCGGAAGAGTTGGCAGCGCACCTGGGTGACCCGGATTGGGCCATCGTAGACTGCCGCTTCGACTTGAGCCAACCAGAGATTGGCTATGCGCAGTATCGGGAAAATCATATTCCGGGCGCTGTATACGCGCATCTTAACCGCGACCTGTCCGCGCCAGTTACGCCGCTAACCGGCCGGCACCCCTTACCCGATCCGCAAATTTTGTTTCAGACTTTTTCGCGGCTGGGTATTGGCTCGGGCGTGCAGGTGGTGGCGTATGATTCCGCCGGCGGCTCATATGCGGACCGGTTGTGGTGGCTGCTGCGACTATACAGCTTCGACAGCGTTGCGGTGCTGAATGGCGGCTTTCCGCGCTGGCAGGCGCTGGGCCTGCCCGTTACTTCGGGAGAGGAGCAGCGCGCCCCACGCCAATTCCAGGGTATTTTGCGGCCGGAAATGCTTGCGGATGAAGACCTGGTGCTGCGCGCCACGCATGATCCATCCATGCGTGTTGTGGACGCGCGCGCACCCGAGCGCTACCGAGGCGAGACGGAGCCTATCGACCCGGTAGCAGGGCATATCCCTGGAGCAGTCAACCGCTTCTACGGGCTCAACCTGGAAGAAAACGGGATGATGAAATCGCCTGAAGAGCTGCGGCGTGCGTTTGAGCAGCTTCTGGGGGATACATCTCCACAAGATGCTATTTTCTATTGCGGCTCGGGCGTTACCGGGGCGCACCACGTACTCGCTATGGAAGTGGCCGGGCTGCGCGGGTCAAAGCTGTACGCCGGCTCGTGGAGCCAGTGGATCCGCGACCCGGGTCGCCCGGTTGCGACTGGAGATGAGCAGCAGGATGCCGCTGACCGCGCTTGACCATGTCCAGCTTGCCATGCCACCCGGCGCGGAAGCCGAAGCGGCAACGCGGGCGTTCTATGGCGGCTTGCTGGAGCTTGGCGAATTGTTCAAACCGCCGCTGCTGGCTGCGCGCGGCGGTGTCTGGTTTTGTGGGCCGGGCTTTCGGTTGCACCTGGGCGTTGAAACCGACTTTCACCCGGCCCGTAAGGCGCACCCCGCCTTGCGTTGCAGTGACCTTGACGCGCTGGCGCGAACGCTCCTCTCAGCCAGCTACCCGGTGGAGTGGGATGAGGCCATCCCGGGTGTGCGCCGGTTTTATTCCAGCGACCCGTTCGGTAACCGGCTCGAATTCCTGGCGGAGTAATGGAAAACAGACCGTCCTCGGATGAGGACGGTCTGTTTTATCGTTCTATTTATCCGGCGTGCTGCTGTTTCCAGAGCCGCGCGGTGAGCTGAATGTGGCCCAGGTGCAGGTAGCCGTGTTCCAACGCATGCAGAACCGCCCAGCCGCGGCTGACGGGTTTACCATCACGCTGCAGGCCGCTCTCCTGCTCCAGGCTGGCCGTCGTCAGGCGCGGCAGCGCGGAGTTCAGATATTCTAACATGGCGTCCAGGCGGCGTTGCAGCTCTTCAGCCGGCAGGCCGCGAGTCGCAAACTCCGCTTCGCGCACCCTGCCGGACGGCTCGCCCATGGCCACGTCGCCCACCCAGTAGCGGATAGAGCCAGTGGTGTGCACAAGCAGTACCGCAATGGAATTCATCTCTGGCCCCGGCACCCAATCCAGGACTTCCACCGGAAGATCCTGAATGGCCTGAGTGAGCTCGTGATGCAGCGTTTGAATCAATTGACCGTACTGCGCGATGAGAGAATGGTTCACCGGTGCTCTCCCACTTAGAACATCATATTGTTGATCATATCCATGGTTTCTCTGGGTGGGCGCAGCTCGCTCTCAGTCAGGCGGTTGAGGGCCTTATCCGGCAGGTTGTACACATCCACCATGGAAGGCTGGCCGGTTTCGATGTAGAGCAGACCGGTGGTCAGCCAGTTGTTGCGCTGCGATTCTTCGAGCACGCGGAAGGCAGCGGCGCGGTCGGTGGGATCGTAATCCTGCTCCAGCTTTTTTAGCACCACCACTGAACCATCATGCATTTCCACTTCGCGAACCGAGCCTTCTTCGAAATCCTCAATCATAATCTCGTCGCGGGCCGGCACATAAGAGATCTCATGCAGCGGCGTTTCGTGGTCTTTGCCAAAGGTGTACGAGTGCAGCGATTCTTCCAGGTTGTGGAAGGTGACGCACGGGCTGATGATATCCAGTACCGCGATGCCGTTATGGCTGAAAGCGGCTTTAAGCAGTTCTTTCACCTGCTTGGGATCGCCGGCAAAGGAGCGCGCCACGAAGGTAGCATTCGAAACCAGGGCTTCCAGGCAAATATCCACCGGCAGGAACTGGTTGACGCCTTGCTTCTTCAGCTCCAGTCCTTTTTCGGCCGTGGCCGAGAACTGGCCTTTGGTGAGACCATAGACACCGTTATTTTCGACGATGTAGACCATGGGCATGTTGCGGCGCACCAAATGCTTGAACTGGCCCAGGCCGATGCTGGCGGTATCACCATCACCGCTCACGCCGATGCCCTTTACACTCACGTCACCGTACATGGCGCCCAGCGCCAGCGACGGCATGCGCCCGTGCAGGCCATTGAAGCCAAACGAGCGGTTGAGGAAATAGGTGGGGCTCTTGCTGGAGCAGCCAATACCACTGAACTTAATCACATCTTCGGGCACCAGGTTTAGCTCATAGCAGGCCGCCACGATCTGGCTGGCGATGGAATTATGGCCGCAACCCTGGCAAAGCGTGCTGGGCAGCCCGCGATAGTCGTTGCGGGTCAGACCTGCCAGGTTCACGTTCTTGGGGGCAGCAACAGATTGTTCGGTCATGGTTATTTCTCCTCTTCGCCGGTAATCTGCGATTTGATCCAGTGGGCGGTCAGCGGCAGGCCGTCCATGTGAGCGGCGTAACGCAGGCGCGGCGCCTGTTCAGGGTTGTACAGGGTGATCAGCTTCTTGAGCTGGCCGTCACGGTTCATCTCGATCACGTAGTTGACATCGTGACGGGCGATGAAATTCTTAAGCTCCTCGGTGAAGGGCACAGCGCGCACGCGCATGTAATCTGTGGGAGTGCCTTCTGCGGCCAGCAGATCGCGGGCTTCTTCCACCGCCGGGTCGGTAGAACCGTAAGAGATGATGCCGATCTTCGCGCCGTCCATGTTGTGCTCAATGGGGCGTGGCACGTACTGGCGTGCGGTCTTGTACTTCTGGTCGATGCGGTTAAAGACACGCTCCCACACTCCGGGCTCTTCGCTGTAGCGGCCGTACTCGTCATGGCCGGTGCCGCGCGCAAAATACGCCGAGCGAGGATTGCGGTTGCCGGGAACGGTGCGGTAGGGAATACCGTCGCCGTCGATATCCAGGTAGCGGCCCCAATCGCCGCCGCGCTCATCCAGCATCTTCTGCAGGTCGTCTTCCCACAGGATTTTGCCGCGGTCCATCGGCTCGTTGGGATACTCAAATTTTTTGGTCATCCACTGGTTCATACCCAGGTCGAGGTCGCTCATCACCAGCACCGGGGTTTGCAGGCGCTCGGCCAGGTCAAAGGCACGCCAGCCAAACTCGAAGCATTCTTCCACCGAGCCGGGGAACAGGATGGGCAGGTTGGTATCGCCGTGGCTGATAAAATGACCAAAGAGAATATCACCCTGCGCGGTACGGGTGGGCAGGCCGGTGCTAGGACCCACGCGCTGTACGTCCCACACCACTACGGGCACTTCAGCGTAGTATGCCAGGCCAAGATACTCGGCCATCAGGCTCAGCCCGGGGCCGGATGTAGAGGTCATGGAGCGCAGGCCGGCAAACCCGGCGCCGATGGTCATCCCAATCGCGGCCAGCTCGTCCTCGGCCTGCACGACCACAAAGGTATTCTTGCCGGTTTCCGGGTCGCGGCGCAGCAGCGGAAGGTACTCATTCAGCGATTCGGCCAGGCTGGAGGCAGGGGTGATAGGATACCAGCCGGCGAACTGCACGCCGCCGTAGATCGAGCCCAGCGCGCCCGCGGTGTTGCCATCCGCCATCACGTAGCCTTCGGTGGCATTCATCGGCTCAACACGGTAGCCATCCTGCTTGACCAGGTTGGTTTTCGCCCAGTCAGCCGCGGCAGTGATGATGTTGTAGTTTGAATCAATGGCCTTCTTCTTGCCCTTGAAGTGGAAGTCGAGGGCCATATAGATCTTTTCCAGCTCGATGCCGATCATCTGCGCCAGCACACCCACGTACACCATGTTGGCCACGTAGTCGCGCAGATTGGTGGGTGTATCTGATTCTTTAATCAGTTTTTTGACCGGCATGGGATAAGCAACGATATCGCTGCGCATTTCATCCGCGCGGAAATCATCCGGGTATAACAGCACGCCGCCCGGCTTGAGGTTCTGCACCTCACGCACAAAGGTAGCCGGGTTCATGGCGATGACGATGTCATCCTTTTCTACGCGCCCTATGTAACCGTCTTTGCTGACCCGGATGGTGTACCAGGTGGGCAGGCCCTGGATATTGGATGGAAAAATGTTTTTGCCCGACACGGGAATGCCCATGCGGAACAGAGCCCTCAAGACAGTGTTGTTGGCAGTGGCGCTGCCGGAGCCATTGATCGTGCTGAAAGTGATGCAAAAATCGTTCACGATGGGCTGGCTGGCGGCTTGTTGTGCATCAGTGGGTTGCACTAGAGTCATTGGGTTTACTCCTCGACAAGGTCAGAAACAGGGTGAGCGACGGTTCGAAATGTTATTCGAATTTTTGACGCGAAACAGGACGCGACCGCTGGTACAGCAGATCGGCGTGTTCATTCAGAATCTGGTAACCGGTGCTGAAATCGCCGTTGGTGATGGCTTCCACCATACGCTCATGGTAGGCCCACACCTTCTCCAGGTAGCTCAGGTCGGTATATAGCGCCAGGCCAACCGCCTCATACAGCTCCCAGTAAGCTTCGAGAATACCGGTGACGAACAGATTACCCATACGGCGGTAAATGGACAGATGCAGCTCGCGGTGCTCGGCATGCGGGATCTGCACCGGGTGCCCGCGCAGCTTGGATTGCGCGCGTACCACCAGATCGCGCAGCGCCTGGTGATCTTCAGGGGTTAGAAGCCCAACCGCCTCATACCAATACGAGGCTTCGATGTGGTTGCGCAGGTCCGAAAAAGACTTGAACAGATCAGGGGTGACTGCCAACCCGTACGACAGGCTCTGGATGACCGCCGGGCGGAAGGTGTATTCCTGACGGCGGATGCCAGTCTTGGGTCGGACTTCCACGACTCCCAGGGCACGCGCAACCTCTAACTGCTCACGCAGGCTGGCGATGCTAATTTCCAGTTCTTTGCTCAAGTCGGCCAGTGCAGGAAGACGCTCGTTGCCGCCTTCAGCGCAGTCCATCGAAGCCAGGTATTTGAGAAATTCAGAAAGGTTATCGGGAGAGATTCGCTCGCGCAGCATGACATCCCTGCTACATTCATCTGATTTATATGATAATAAGAGTATATCATGCGCGATATCACTCGTCAAGCATGATATTGATCAGATGGTTCCAAGCTGATACAACACAAACCAGAGCCAAACGATCCGGCCCTGGCAGGTGAAATGATCAGGCGTTAAGGATATCGAACGCGGCGGATGCCATCAGCCCGGCGGCTTTGGGCAGCACACGCTCGTCTACATCGAACCTGGGATGGTGGTGCGGGAATCCATGACCTTTCTCGGGATCAGCGGAACCAACAAAGAAATAACAGCCGGGCACCTTTTGCAGCACCAGCGACATGTCCTCGGAACCCATCGTCTGGTAATTGCTATCCACTGTGTCACCTGGCAGCACGCGGCTCGCGGTTTCAGCCACACGCGCGGCGATGGCCGGGTCATTAACTACCGCGGGCAACGGGTCAGACAGGCGCAGCTCTGCTATGCAGCCCATGGCCTCGGCAATACCGCGAATAATCTGCTCGGCGCGCTCGTACAGCACCTTGTGTACCTCTGGCTCGAAGAAGCGGATGGTAGCACCCAGGGTGGCCACCTGAGGTATGATATTGACTGCGTCACCGGCATGGAACTGCGTGACGCTGATAACGCCGGATTGAAAGGGCGCGAGGTTGCGCGAGACAATGCTCTGCAGCGCGGTGACGAAGTGCGCGCCGGCAATTACCGGGTCAAGGGTCTGGTGCGGCGATGCCCCGTGCCCGCCGCGCCCCACCAGGCGCAGGTGGAACGAGCCCGCGCCGGCCATCACCGGGCCGGGGGCTACCCCAACCCAGCCTACCGGACGGTCGTTCCACACGTGCAGTGAAAGGGCCTTTACCGGGGCCGGTGTTTCCAGCACACCGTCAGCAATCATGCGCGATGCCCCGCCCAACCCCTCTTCTGCTGGCTGGAACATAAACTTGACCGAGCCGGCCAGCTCTTCACGATGACGGCTGAGCAGACGTGCCACGGTCAGCCCGGTGGCAACATGCGCATCGTGACCGCAGGCATGCATCACTCCCGGGTTTTGTGAAGCATATTCCGCCCCGGTTTCTTCCGTCACCGGCAGCGCGTCCATATCGAAGCGCAGCAGGATTACCGGCCCGGGACGGTCACCTTCCAGCAAGCCCACCACGCCGGTCTGCCCCACGCCGGTGGTCACTTCCATGCCGAGCTGGCCCAATTCGCGAGCCACGATCCCGGCGGTGCGCACTTCCTGCAAGGAAAGCTCAGGGTGCATGTGGAAATCGCGCCGCAGGTCGCGGCTGTAATCAAACAACTGCTGTGCTTCCTGGACAAAATCAGGCATGGCTCACCTCAGATTGGAATATTTTCGCGGGACACCAGGCGCGCACCGCTACCATTGATTATAGATCGAGATCGGGATTTGCCCTACTGGAACACTAACCGTCGGAAGCCTTCTTCGAAACGCGGGTTGCTCTCTTCTGAGCCGGGAACACGGCGAGATAGCACGCGCTTACGAAAGACTTCGTGATCGGCCGGGATCTGGCTGGCGTGGCAGTAGAGCGCGTTGAGGCGATCGTGCCAGTAGGGGGTCACGTCTACTACCACGTTCGGCTGGTGCGTAAGCGATAGCCACAGCTCGCGCACGGAATGCGGGCGCAGCCCTTCCTCCAGCAGATCGGGAAAGAAGTATGGGTTGCCGGATGCCGGGAAAGCCGCTTCTACTGTGATCTGCCCGGCGGCACGGTGATCGGGATGGTTGAGATAGTTTTCGCGCGGAAAATAATTGGTTGGATCGCTGGATACCAGCACATCCGGCTGGAAGGCACGGATGGCGCGCACAACGGCCTTGCGCGAGTCCAAATCGGGGATGAGATAGCCATCCGGATAATCAAGAAACTGCACGGATTGCACGCCGAGTGAAGCAGCCGCTGCGCGCTGCTCGTTTTCGCGGCGCTGCGCCAATTCACCAGGCGAAACGCTCAGGTCGCTGCCGCCTTTATCGCCCCGAGTGAGCAGGCAATAGCTGATGCAATGCCCCTGTTTCGCCCAGCGCGCGATCGAACCCCCGCAGAAGAACTCGGGGTCATCGGGGTGGGCAAGAACGACAAGGATACGCTGGGGTGCTGCCCAATCTTCGATGCTATTCATGGCCTATTCCGGCTTTGGTTCTCCGTCAGAGCCGCGGCGGTCACGGCGATCGCGCCGGTCGCGTCGTTCTCTACGGTTAGGATCACTACCCGGCGCGGGCGGTTGCTGGTTGGAGCGCGGCTGCCCGCCAAAGGGGCGCTGTTGGCCCCGGTCGGACCGGTCGCCACGGTTGCCACGGTCATCACGCCGGCGCTGGGGCTGCTGCGGCTGTTGAGTCTGCTGCGGAGGAATCTCGCCCGGCGGATTTGACGTCTCACCTGGCTGATCGGAAACAGCATCTACGCGGCGCTCACCTTCCTTTTTTCCACAGGTGCAGCCCTGACCATTTTCTTCACCACACCCCGCAGCGGCCTTTTTTTGGAAGGCTTCATATTCTTCGGCGGGCTGGATTTCGGCGCGGCTGAATTCTCGGTAACCTACTTCCGGCAAATCGACCAGCACGCCTTCGCGCAGCGGGAAGACATCGATCACCTTGCCTTCTCCCTGCGGGGTGATCACGCGTTTATTACGCTTGGGCAGCACGGCACGCGCAGCGACATACTGCTCATATTCATAGATCAGGCAGCAGCGCAAGCGACCGCACATGCCGGTGATTTCGGTCGGCGTAAGCGAGATGCCCTGCTCTTTGGCCATGCGTATGGAAATAGAGCTGAAATCGGTGAGAAATTTGGAGCAGCAGCGCGTCTCCAGGCCGCAGGCGCCCATGCCGCCCAGAATTTTGGCTACATCACGCGGGCCAATCTGGCGCATTTCCACCTGCGAGGGAGCGTACATCTTTTGCATCTCCGAGCGCAGCGACTTCAGATCAACCTTCTCTTCGTTTTCGGTGCTGAACATGATCGCCAGGCGTGAACCATCAAAGCTGTACTCTGCGGCCACGATCTTGACACCTTCCAGGCGCAGTTCTTTTGCGCGCGCGCGGCAGGTAGTCAGCACTTCAAACTCGCGGTTTTGCCAGCTCTGTCGCAGTAGCAGATCGCGCGGCGTGGCGCGGCGGTCTACTTTTTTCCACTCGCCTTCCTGCGGCAAATCCTCATCGTCCACAATTTGTGCCACCTGGCCCAACTGCCAGCCGCGCGAGGTTTCCACAACCACGGAATCGCCCATGCGCAGCTCTGGAATGCCGCTGGCGTCGAAATGATAGATTTTGCCTACCACCGAAAAACGGACACCGATCACGAGGGGTTCGCTCTGTGCCATGCGCTTGCCGGCCCTATCCGATCATGTTGATCTGAATGCCGCCGCCTTGCCCCAGCGCAGAAACGCTCAGGCTGGCAGCGATATTTTCAGCCACAGAGCGCAGCGCGCGGGCTGAAGCAGCTTCGGGCATAGTCACCACGATCGGCGCTCCTGCATCACCACCGATGCGCACCGAGGGATCCAGTGGAATGGAACCGATGAAGGGCACTCCAGCTTTTTCGGCCAGCTTTTGCCCGCCGCCCGAGCCGAAGATATCCATGCGCGTGCCATCCGGCATTTCCAGATAACTCATGTTCTCCACCACACCCAGGATGGGCACATTCAGCTCGCGAAACATGTACAACCCGCGGCTCGCATCTTCCAGGGATACGTCCTGCGGCAGGGTGACGATCACGCCGCCACTGAGCGGAACCGACTGCGCCAGGCTGAGCTGGGCATCTCCCGTGCCCGGGGGCAGGTCAATCACCAGGTAATCCAGCTCGCCCCAGGTCACATCTGCCAGGAACTGGCGGATGGCACTATGCAGCATGGGGCCGCGCCAGATCAGCGGCTGGCCGGGCTTGACCAGAAAACCGATTGACATCATCTTGACGCCGTAGGCCTCGGCCGGGGTAAGCTTACTTCCCTGCTGCGGTGGCAGGCGGCCAACACCCATCATCGTGGGGATGTTCGGCCCATAAATATCGGCATCCAGCAGGCCAACCCGCGCGCCGCTCTGCGCCAGCGCAACGGCTACATTAACCGCCACTGTCGATTTACCCACGCCACCTTTCCCCGAAGCGATGGCAACCACGTTGCGCACCGGAAGCTCGAGCATGCCGCGCGGGCGGCCGTCGGCTGGAACGTTCGCGTCCATCTTGATCTTTACCGTGCGCACGCCGGGGACGAGGCTTATCACCGCCTGGCGGGCTTCATTTTCGATGCGCGTACGCAGCGGGCAGGCCGGCGTGGTGAGCATGATCGTGAATTCGACAACGTCGCCGGTCACCGCAAGGTCGCGGATCATGTTGAGGGTGACCAGGTCTTTGTGCAGCTCAGGTTCCTGCACCTTGCTCAGGGCTGCCAGCACGGCTTCCCTGGTGATGGGTGATGTGGTCATGCGTCGGTTATCCTTTATGGTTATCGCCCCCACGCCGTGCTGCGTGTCAGGGTGTGGTTTTTTGCAGGTGATTCGCTACTTCGCGCCGCGCCGCCTGGAATTGGGTCACCAGGTCCTGATCGCTACCTTTGAACCGGCGCACGGTCTGCCGAGCGCACTGGGTGCACCCGCGCATGGCGCGGAATGAATCCGCATTGCAGGGCACGCAGCCGCTGAGCCGCACCATCACCAACACAAAGGCCAATTGATCCAACGGATCGGCATCGTGAGCAGATACCTGGTCAACCAACTGCGCCCAGATATCCCCACGTAAGGAGCGAAGCTCCGGAATCACACGAATCGGAAATAGTAATTCCGTATCCGAATTATACATCGTTTTTACCGTTATTCTGTCCGATTTCCATGCTCTCCCGGTGCAGCCTGGTAGCAAAACTGGGAAACAGGCGGACGGTGTTAGTTGGCAGCCGCATCCGGGCCGATCTTGCGCACCGGGCGCTCCAGATTTTTAGCGGCCTTCGCCGCTTCCTTTGCCGCGCGTTCTGCGTCTTCGCGGGCGGCATTGGTGGGACGGATTGTAGCATAATACTGCGCCGATTTCGAGAGCTTGGCCTTATCGTAGATGTGCTCCTGGAAACGGTCCGAGGTGGCAATCTCGTAAACATGGTCCATCTTGATGGCATCGAAGGGGCAAAACTCTGCGCACGAGCCACAATTCATGCAGATATCGATATCAATGTAAAACTCAGCCGGCACAGGCACCGGACGCCCGGTGACCGGATCATCACTGCGAACAATCCAGATGCACTGCGGCGGGCAGGCCTTGGCGCAGATGCCACACGAGGTGCAGCGTAAGTTCTGCTCGCCATTGGGGCCTTCATCGTACACCAGGAAAGGATTGTAGCGGAACTCCTCCGGGACGGGGAGCTTCTCTTCCGGGTACTGGATGGTGAACAGGCCTTTCACATCGTAGCGCGAGCGCGCCTCAATGCCTTCGGCAGTGTTGTATCGGCCTCTACCGGCGCGAATATCTTCTACGTAGGTTTCGATCAGGTGTTTAAGGGTATAACCAATCCCTTTAATGATCCCAAGTCCGTTCATTGCGTCTCCTTTATGCGGGCCAGGCGCGCGGCCTTAGCGGTCAATTTCACCCAGCACGATATCCAGCGCGCCGAGATTGACGACAACATCGGCGATCTTCCCGCCGCGGCTCATGGGAGCCAGCCCATGCAGATTGACGAAGGATGGCGCGCGCACGTGATAGCGGTAAGGGTTCCCCTTGCCGGTGGAAATCACGTAAAAGCCCAGCTCACCCTTCGGACCTTCCACGCGCCCGTAGGACTCACCAGCAGGCACGCGCACCTGGTAGGACGGCTTGCCGGTCAGGATGGGCCCCTCGGGCATGCCCTTGAGCGCCTGCTGGATGATGCGCACCGACTGGCGCATTTCTTCCATGCGCACCAGGTAGCGGTCGTACACATCGCCATGATAGCGCACCACCACGTCGAACTCGAAGCGATCGTAAATGCTGTACGGGTCGGCGCGGCGCACGTCATACGGCACACCTGAGGCACGCAGGTTGGGGCCGGTAAGCGAGTACTGGATCGCTTCTTCCGCGGTCAGCACGCCAATGCCTTCGCAGCGCGTGCGCAGGATTTCGTTATTGGTCAGGTAACCGTCAATCTCTTCGATCTTGCGCGGCAGGCGCTCGAAGGCCAGATCATAGATCTTCTGATAGACGCCTTCTGGCAGATCGCGCACCACGCCGCCAAAGCGCATAAAGTTGCACATCATGCGCGAGCCGGTGACGATCTCAAAGATATCCAGGATCAGCTCGCGCTCGGCCAGCCCATACAGCGCCGGGGTAAAGTACGCGCCCAGGTCATTCAGAAGGAAGCCAACCGCCATCAAATGGTTACTGAGACGGGTAAGCTCGGCAAAGATAACGCGCAGGTACTCAGCCCGCTCGGGCGGCTTGACGTTCATCAGCTTCTCCACCGCCAGCACATAGCCAAAGTTATTACTGATCGAGGAGATATAGTCCAGCCGGTCGGTGAACGGCATATTCTGCTGCCAGGTATTGCGCTCGCCGATCTTTTCATGGTTGCGGTGCAGATAACCCATCACCGGCTTGAGCTCGACCACTGTCTCGCCTTCGAGCAGCGCCGCCATGCGGAACACACCGTGGGTAGATGGGTGCTGCGGACCGAGATTGACGATCATGCGATCGGTCTTGATCTCCGAGTCGGACACGTTCTGCAGCTTGCGCAGCTGCGCGTACAGCATCTGGTCGCCTTCGGCTTCCCAGTCAAATGGGTCAAAGCCGGGCGGGAACTGGATGTTGTCTTTATACGGGGTGAGAACATCCTCGGCACGGTACACATGGCCCTGCGGCCATCGGCTCTTGAACGGCTTGAGATCTTCCTCGTAGTATGGTTCTTTCCAGTCTTTGCGCAGTGGGTGTCCGGCAAAACCTTCCCATAACAAAATACGGCGCAAATCAGGATGGCCTTCAAAGCGGATTCCGTACATATCGTAGGCCTCGCGCTCCTGCAGCTCGGCTCCGGGGTAAATCGAAACGATGGATGGCACCACAGGGTCTTCTCGCGGGGCCTGCACCTTGAAGTTGAGCGCCCCCCCACCAGTGGTCTTGTAGACGTAATACACCACTTCTAACAGGTTGTCGGCAATGTAATCCACACCGGCCACCATGGAAAGCAAATCGTAGCCCAGGTCATCACGCACCATGCGAGCGAACTCAACCAGAAACTCGGGCGCGATGATATAACCACTGTACCCGGCGCGCGTGTCTTCGCGGAGAAGCTCCGGGTAGCGCGCCAGGATGTCTGAAATACTGGTCACCAGGATCGTATCAGCCACGGCTTTTTCTCCTTACGCGGCGGTTGGTTCCGATTCAGCCGGCCCACTGGCAGCCGCCTGTTGCTCTTCCAGGGCTTTCTGCGCCTCTTCTTTGATCAGCGCATATTTGCGCGGGTCCATCAAGTCGGGACCAAGTACTGGCACAGGAATGGCCTGCGAAGCACCTTTCTGATACCAGCGCGAGGTGCGGATCGACTCGGTGTCCACCTTCTTCTGCAGCGCGATCAGGCCATTGAGCAGCGCCTGTGGCGTGGGCGGGCAGCCGGGAATATAGATATCCACCGGGACAAACTTATCTACGCCGGAGACGACGTTGTAGCCCTCTTTGAACGGCCCACCGCCCGACGCGCACGCGCCCATGGCGATGACGTACTTAGGCTCAGGCATCTGGTTATACAGGCGCACGATCTGCGGAATCATTTTTTTGGTCACCGTGCCGGATACGATCATCACATCCGCCTGGCGCGGGCTGGGGCGCATGACCTCGAAGCCAAAACGCGCAAAGTCGTAACGGCTGGCGGCGGTGCAGATCATCTCAATCGCGCAGCACGCAAGGCCGAACATCATCGGCCACAGCGAATTGCGACGGCTCCAGTTGTAAATGCGGTCCAGGGTTGTGATCGAAACCTGGTTTTGCAGCTCGGGCGGCACCTGCGCGCCCGGGGTGTTCAATTCTTCAGCACTCATAGGGTTGCCTTTCTGTGTTTTAACGCTGTCAAATGCTGATGGGAGACAAATATTACCTATTTGTGATGCTGCGTACTTATGTTTGATTGTACCATTTTGACAAAGCCGGGTCAACATCTTATTAAAGATAAATCTTCTTTGTTTAATTCCCCAGACAGTCGTATAATTCAGCTATGCCCACCTCCACGCGGCAACGGATCCTCGAATATCTGCACAGCCAGCGCCAGTGCACCATAGCGCAAATCAGCGCGGCACTGCACATGACACGCGCCAACATGCGCTATCACCTGGAGCATCTGGTAGCCGATGGCGCAGTGGAACTGCTGCCGCGTAATGTGACCGCGCGGGGCCGCGGGCGGCCGGTGCAGGTCTACCGGCTGGCGAGTGCTGCGCGGCCGCACAACCTGGCGCAGTTGGCCGGCGCACTGCTCAGCCTGGCGAGCGAGGAGCAGCTTCTGCAGGCGGCGCGGCTGCTGGCCGGCGAAGAAGCCATGCCACATGCTGCCACGCAGCGCCTGAACCGCGCCGTGCAGATTCTTAATCTCAAGCGCTATCAGGCGCGCTGGGAAGCCCACGCACAGGGCCCGCGCATCATTCTGCGCAACTGCCCATATGCGACGCTGCTGCCCGATCACCCCGAACTGTGCCGCCTGGATGCCGCGCAGCTCGAGCTACTGGTGGGCGGCCCGGTGGAACAGCAGGCGCGCATCGATCTTATCGACGCGCACCCACCGGCCTGTATTTTCGTTCTGCGCTCGCGCGCTACGGCAGACTGACTACCACCCGCCCCACGCCGTTCCCGTTTAACATAGACTGGATTTCCGGCTCAAGCGCATCCAGGCCGACTTCGCGCGTGAAGCGCGTGAGGCTTTCCAGTTTCCAATCGGTGGCCAATTTTTGCCACAGCCGCACCCGCTCCGCATTGCTGGGCCGGGTCGCGTCAATCCCCAGCAGACTGACCCCTCGCAGGATGAATGGATACACAGTAAGAGGAATGTCCGCCGATGCTGCGTTGCCGCAAGTAGCAACCGCGCCACCAGGTCGCGTTGCCCGGATGGCGCTGGATAGGTAGTTCCCGCCCACCGTATCAACCACGCCGGCCCAGCGCGCGGATAGCAGCGCGCGGCCGCTGCTATCATTGACATCGTCACGATGCAGCACCTCGGCAGCGCCCAGCTCGCGCAGCAGCGGCGTCAGACGCAGCTTTCCGGTCGCAGCCACCACGCGGTAACCTTCCTTCGCCAGCAGCGCCACCGCAAATGTACCCACGCCACCTGTGGCACCGGTGACCAACACATCACCGCCGGAAGGGACCACGCCTGCCCATTGCAGCCGGTCGAGGCACAGCCCGGCGGTAAACCCGGCCGTGCCATAGGCCATGCTCTCCCAGGCACCCAGGCCATTGGGCAGCGGCACTACCGATTGCGATGGCACACGAATATACTGAGCAAACCCGCCCGGCCAGTTGGCGCCCATTTCCTCGGCCACTACCAGTACCGCATCACCCGGCCGCAGGGATGGGTCGGCGCTTTCTTCCACCACACCGGCGGCATCAATGCCGGGAGTGTGCGGGTAATTTTTGGTTACGCCGCGGTTGCCGTTGGCTGATAGCGCATCTTTGTAATTGAGCGAGGAATACTGTACGCGGATCAGCACGTCTGCGGCGGGCAGATCGCGCACATCGCGCTCGATAATACGACGCGTCACTTGCCCCGGCTGCGCAGAATTCATCTCCACCCACAGGGCTTGAAATTTTTTGTCCATCGTTCCTGCCTTTCCTCAGACAGGAACAGTATACTACGTGGGCATGGTAGAGATACGGAAAACCTCTATCAGGAGCTTGCCGGCTTCAAGCAGGTGGCGCTCTGCCGTACCCAGGCGACGCGGCAGGCTGGAAGCTACGACGGATGTGATGGAGAGCAGTCGCGGCAGTAACGCCGCGGGGCCAGTGCCATCCTGGCCGAGTGCGGCGCGCAGCGCGTTGAGCTGTGCTCCAGACCAGGTGGCATTTTCGAGCGCACAGCCCGGGTGCGTGTTGAAGTATGCCTGTATGAGCTGTTCATAACTTTCTAACAGCGCGGAAGGTGAGAAAGCAGCCTGCGCGGCGGATTTCCAGCGCAGGCTGAGAGCTACGCGAAAGGCCGGGTCATGACAGGCGCGCGGCTGAATGGCTTTCCAGTAAAACGCGTGGCTATAACCTTCTTTGAGGTTAATCATACAGATCCCAGGCAGTCCACGCAGCGCATCCGCAGCGTCAATACCCTGCACCACATCACCACTGCCCAGCGCGGCGCGCAGGAGCGGATCGGCGACGATCACGTGCTCGATCTCCAGGCCCAGCGGTTCAACCACCGCACGGATGGCGGGCAGCAGGCGCGTTGGCAGGATGCCCTTCCCGCCTGGGTTGAATACCTGAAACAGGGTCTTTTCCGGCAGCAGCACGCCAAAGTCGCGCAGCAGGTACTGCTGCAGCGCGATATACACGCAGTCGTTCTGCTTCCAGGCGGAAAAGCGCGCGCTTAAACGGTAACGCAGGTAAAAGCCAGGGGAAAACCGGCGCGCGTTCGTCCAAAAAAAGCGATTCCATTCAGCAGTTTTGTATGCGGTATAGCCACCCAGGCGAATAATTGCATTCTCAGGAACGGGTAAAGGTATCGCGGTCATGCTCTGGTTCCAGTGGTTTATGGGTTAGACCGATTATAGCGAGCGGAATCGCGAAAGGAATTAAGCATTTTGTAAGCTGGTCGACCATGCTATACTTGCTGCATTCCATGAAAAGACAATCTACGATTGAGGTGTGCATGAGCCATCCGTCAGAAATGGCATCACGTGGAAAAATATGCCTGGTCACCGGGGCGACGCGTGGCATCGGGCTGGCTACCGCGGCAGCGCTGGCGCGGCGGGGAGCGCACGTAGTTCTCACGGGGCGCAGCGCGGAACGGTTGGCCGCCGCCGCGCGACAGATTGGCGCGCAGCCGGGTGCTAAGCAGCCCGACATGCTTCTGGCTGACTTTTCCTCACTCAGCCAGGTACGCGCTTTGGCTGCTGAATTCCAACAGCGTTACGACCGGCTGGACGTGCTGGTCAATAACGCTGGTGGCACATTCCTCAAATATCAGGCAGCCGCGGATGGTCTGGAGTGGACCTGGACGGTGAATTACCTCAGCCAGTACCTGCTCACACGCAGCCTGATGGAGCTGCTGAAAGAGGCTGCGCGGCGAAATGGCGAGGCGCGCGTGGTGGGGGTAAGCTCGAACATATACCGTCTGTCCAAACCGGTCTTTACACCGGGCATGGACGAGCGGAATTTCAATGGGGTGATGGCCTACGCGCGCTCAAAGCGCGCGATCAATACCTTTAGCTGCGATATGGCGCGGCGCATGGC
Source organism: Longilinea sp. (assembly GCA_039810245.1). GTDB lineage: Bacteria > Chloroflexota > Anaerolineae > Anaerolineales > Anaerolineaceae > CALDSL01. Next base: position 26,369 of record JBDHWQ010000001.1, read on the forward strand.
GGGCAGCGGTGTAAGCTTCAACGCGATAACGCCCGGTTTTGTGGCTACCGGGGTCGCAAGCAATAACCACGGTTGGGCATCCAGGCTGATGCGGCTGATGAACCGCTTTGCCACACCGGTTGAAAAGGGCATTATGCCCATCGTACATCTGTGCGCCGCACCCGAGATGCGGGGTATCAGCGGTCAGTACTTCGTGAAGTTCCAGCAGCGCGCGCCGGATGCGAGCTTTTGTGACCCATCGGTGACCGAAACGTTATGGCGGATCAGCAGCGCACAGGCAGGGCTGCCTGAATAGCGCGGTCTACTCCACCGCCCAGCCCTGTTGCGCCATGCTGGCGGCAGTTTCGGTCAGCAGCCCGCGCAAGCGTTCAAAACTTTCACCCGCGGCGCGAAAAACAGCGGGGTCACCGCTGGCAATACCCTGGGCATAACTGCCGCGCAGCGTTTCCACCTCAGCATAAATCGCATCCAGCAGCGCGTCAATCCCAGCGTACTCGGGCGGCGGCGGGCCTACCTGCGCCAGTGACCAGGCCGAAGCCGCCGACCGGTCCAACGCGCCCTGAGCCTGCGCGCGCCAATCAGGTTGGCCCAACAGGCTGCCATCGTGTGATAGGCGATTGTTGGCATCCATCCACAATTCCAGGTTGGCGGCCAGCTCGCGCAGTGCAGTCATGGTGTGCGCGCGGTACAGCAGCGGGTCGAGTGGTGGAATGGGCGACGGGATAACGGTGGGCACGGGCGTGGCGGTGGGTGGCAGCGTGGCTGTAGCCGAAGGCAGCAGGGTCAGCGGGTTGGTCCAGGCCACCTTCCCCGGCCGTGGATCCGCGGGCTGCACGGTTACTGCATCATCCGGAAGCAGGTCCGAGAGCGCAGGGAAGCCATCCGGCAGGTTTACCAGGCCGATGCTGTCATAGAAATAGCCAAGTCCCATTACGCTGACCAGGATGATCAGCGTAATAACTGCGAAACCGATAAATGCGAAGATGTTTTTGAGCATATGAAAAAACTCCACGAAAAAGATCGCTCATTGAGTATAGCATATTTAGAACATATTTACTACATTTAGCATACTGGAACTCTTTTGTGGTTTCAAAGAGCGGTCGCTTGGAGTGATACAATACAGACGCGATGATTTCCATCTTTTCTCTTGTCCTGGTTTTCCTGGCTCTGTTCGGTGGCCTGGGACTGCCGCTGGCGCGAAGGTTGCGCCAGCCCTGGCCGGAAACACTCTTTGCGGCGTTCTTCCTTGGCTGGTGTGCGGCGTTGGTTGCGCTCCAGATATGGCATCTGCTGCTGCCGGTAGATGCGCTCGCGCTGCTCGTGGCAGCAAGCGTTTCCGTGGGTTCCTGGTTTTGGAAAGGCCGGCCTTTGCTGGCCTGGCTGAAAGCGCGCCCGCGCGCCCTGCTGATAGTTATGACCGCCCTGGCCGCCGGTTTACTATTCCTGCTGGTGAACCAGTCTCTCTATGCCCCTGGCGCCTACGATCACGGCCTGTATCACCTGCCCACAGTGCGCTGGCTGCAAAGCTACCCGATCGTGCCCGGGTTGGGAAATCTGCACCACAGGCTCGCGTTCAACAATTCGTCGCTGCTGGTAGTGGCGCTGATGGACACAGGCGCGCAGCGCGGTCTTATCTATTACACTGCCACCACGTTGCTGTTCGCCGCTCTGGGGCTGCGTGGGCTGCTGGGCGCGTACCGCGTGGCGCAGGGTTCGCCCGGGCTGCGCGATGGTCTGTATACGCTGCTGCTGCCTGTGGTATTGTGGTATGTGACCCGCACGGAGCACACCTACGCCGGGTATACCACGGACAATGCCATTTTTTTCTTCCAGGCGGTACTGGCAGCCGAGCTACTGCATTTCTTTCAGCAGGCGGATCAACAGGCGCCATGCGCAGAACGCAGCGCGCAGGGCGGGCTGCTTATTCTGGGTTTGCTTGTCGGATTAGCGGTGAAATTTACCTTCGCAGCGTTCGGCCTGGGCATACTGCTGTCTATGATCTGGGGCTGGGTGCTGGGCGAGCGCTCAACCGCGTCCAAAAATCGTACCGCGTTATGGCGTTCCATCGCCATTGCGGCCGCCGTGCTTCTGCCCTGGCTGGCGCGCGGTGCGCTGCTCAGCGGCTACCTGCTATTTCCCAGCACGCTGCTTGCGCTGCCAGTACGCTGGCGCATCCCACTCGACCTGGCCCGGCCGGTCGCCATTGTGATTCGGGAATGGGCGCGCACGGGGGGCGTGGTGGCTCCGGGGCAGCCGTTCCCGGAATGGCTGGCGTGGTGGTGGAACCAGAGGAACTTTGAGTTCAAAGAAACCTGGTTTTACAGCCTGGCGCTGCTGGCGCTGGTGATGGCGCTCCGGCGCGGGCAAAAAATGACCCACGCGGAGCGCGGCTGCTGGGCGCTGCTGGGCGCAGTACTCGCTTCGCTGGCGTTCTGGTTCTGGATAGCCCCGGCGGTGCGCTTCGCATCGGCGCTGCCCTGGCTGTTGCCGCTGATCCCGGCGCTGATGCTGGTACAGCATGCGCGCCGGGCCGGCTGGCTGCAATCGCCGAACGCGGCGTATGCCGTGGCGTTGTTTCTGCTGCTGCTGTGGCTGCAACCAAACTTCACCAATAATATTACTCGCGCCTGGCTGGTGATGCCCCCGCGCGAAAGCGAGCTCGCGACGCAAAAACGTGTTTATGACCCGGCGCGCACTCAGCGCACAACCAGTGGGCTGGACGTGTATATCGCTGCGGACGATTTCGAAGAACGCTGCTTTGACCAGCCGCTGCCCTGCACTCGCCTGCACGAGTTTGACCCGCGCCTGTCGCTGCTGCACCCGGGGAGCCTGCGCGGCGGGTTCTGGTTGCAGCCCGCAGGACCGTAGCCCGAACAGGTTCAAAAATGTCGGCGGATGGGATGTCCATCCGCCGGCATTTTATTTATTCTACAGTCACGCTTTTGGCCAGATTTCTGGGTTGATCGACATCCAGGCCGCGCAGGCTGGCGATGTGATAGGCCAGCAGTTGCAGCGGGATGACGGTAACCACCGGACTGAGCATCCACGGGCTTTCAGGAACCCACAGCACATAATCGGCCAGGGCAGCGGCGCGCGTGTCGCCTTCTGTTGCCACGGCAATGACCACCCCGCCGCGGGCTTTGGCCTGCTCCACCTGGCTGATCATCTTCTCATGCCACGGATCCTGCGGCGCGATGGCAATCACCGGCATGTCGTGGTCGACCAGAGCAATAGGCCCGTGCTTCATTTCGCCGGCCGGATAACCCTCGGCATGGATATACGAAATTTCCTTGAGCTTCAGCGCGCCTTCGTAAGCGATGGGCATATTGATGCCGCGCCCCAGGTAGATGGCATCGCGCACGTGCTTGAGCGCGCGCGCCACCGATTCCACTTCCGATTCGCGATCCAGGCAGCGCCCCACCAGGTCTGGCACCAGGCGCAGATCGTTGACCAGCCGGCGGCGCTCCGCTTCGGACAGCGTGCCGCGCAGGTCGGCCAGCAGCACAGCCAGCATATACAGGTCAACGATTGGCGCGGTGAAGGCTTTGGTCGAAGCCACGCCGATTTCCGGGCCGCTTTGCATGGAAATGTAGCCATCCGCAACACGCATGGCCTGCGAGCCAATAGCGTTCACAATTGCCCATAGCGTTGCGCCGCGTTTGCGGCCTTCGTCCATCGCCGCCAGGGTGTCAGCAGTTTCACCGGACTGGCTGATGGCCAGCACCACATCCTTCTTGCCGACGATCGGGTCGGAGTAGCGGAACTCGGAAGCGATATCAAATGCGACCGGTACGCGCGCGATGCGTTCGATCAGGATCTTGCCCACCATGCCGGCGTAAGCGGCCGTGCCACATGCGGTGATGTGGATCTTCTCGATCGAGCGCGCCAGCTCGGCGGTCAATTTAAGCTCGGGCAGGCGCACCCGCCCGGCGTCGAAGTCCACGCGGCCGGCCAGGGTATCAGTCAACGAGCGCACCTGCTCGTGGATTTCTTTCTGCATAAAGTGGCGGAATTCGCCTTTTTCAGCCGAAACTGCATCCCAGGCCACGTTGTGCACCTGGGCTTTCACCATTGCACCACCCAGGGTGGTCACAGAAACGGTACCGGCAGTCACCACTGCCATCTGCCCCGATTCGAGGAAGATCATACGCCGGGTGTGCTCGAGGATGGCGGGGATATCCGAAGCCACGTAGTTCTCGCCCTCGCCCAGGCCAATGACCACGCCACCGGCGTTGCCAATGCGCGCCGCGACGATCTTATCTGGCTCGGAAATACTCATTACCACCACGCCATGCGCGCCCTTGAGCAGTTGCAATGCGCGGCGCACCGCTTCCACAAGGTCATGCGTGATGGACAGATAACGTTCCACCAGGTGAACGATTGTCTCTGTGTCGGTGTCGGATTCAAAGATAGCGCCTTCGGCGGCCAGCTCTTCGCGCAGCTCGAGAAAGTTCTCAACGATGCCGTTATGGACCACCACCACGTCACCATTTTTGCTCATGTGCGGGTGCGCGTTTCGCGCGCTGGGCTCGCCATGCGTAGCCCAACGCGTGTGTCCAATGCCGATCTTACCCCGCAGCGGCATCTGCGCCACCAAGCTGGTAAGGTTCGCCAGCTTACCGGCATCGCGCCGCAGCTCGATGTGCCCATCTTCGATCACCGCCAGCCCGGCGGAGTCATAGCCGCGGTATTCCAGACGGCGCAGCCCATTCAGGATAATCGGTGTTGCATCCTGCTCACCGATATAACCAACTATGCCACACATATATTTCTCCCTTTCCCACGCGCGTAACACGTCACAGCGGACGGTGCGCATCCGTAGGCGAATGACTGCCGGCGCAGGCGCCGGCATGACGGTATTCAAGCCGATGAACTGGGAAAGGGACAGGAGCGTGGCTCCCGGAAGGCTTCCGCTGATCTCTCGATTTTTCCGGCGCGCAGCCGGCCAGGCTGCGCTTCCCCGGTTAACTCCACCCTGCGGTGGAGAACCTTCATCCTCGTCACCGGACCCCAAGCACGCGGCCCGGCCATGCGCTGTTCTTCCCCATCACAATACGTTTTTTTTTACGCGGCGCTCCTTTCTTTGTTGACGGCATTATACCCGAAATTGAACTACGGCGCTGGCAATACCGCACCAGGTCTTCCCCACTCGCGGGCTTTGGCGATACAATTAAGCATATCCTGGCTTACAAACCAACGAAACCTGCAAAATACACACGCCGGGGTGTGCCCCGCGTCCAAGGAGTGGGATCATGACGGAGATGGAACAAGGCAAGTCGATCGGCGTGTTGACCAGCGGCGGTGATGCCCCGGGGATGAATGCCGCTCTTCGCGCGGTGGTGCGCACAGCCCTGCGCCTCGGCGCAAAAGTGTACGCAATATATGAGGGCTATCAGGGGATGGTGGAAGGCGGAGACCGCATCCGCCCGCTGGATTGGAACCACGTGGGTGGCATTATGCAGCGCGGCGGAACCATGATCGGGACGGCACGCTCGACAGAATTCCGCACGCGCGAAGGCAGGCTGAAAGCCGCGAAAAATCTTATCGAACATGGAATTGACCGCCTGGTGGTCATCGGTGGTGACGGCTCGCTGACCGGCGCGAACCTGTTTCGCCAGGAGTGGGGAGAACTGGTGCGCGATCTGGCCGAGAGCGGCCAGATCAGCGCTGATGCGGCCGCGCAGCACCCCAACCTGGCAATCGTCGGGCTTGTTGGCTCAATTGATAATGATTTTACCGGCACCGACATGACTATCGGTGCCGATACCGCGCTGCATCGCATTACCGATGCGCTGGACCAGATCGGAAGCACGGCCGACAGCCACCAGCGCACCTTTGTGGTGGAAGTGATGGGGCGTAATTGTGGCTACCTGGCGCTGATGAGCTGCCTTTCGGGCACGGCGCACTGGGTATTCCTGCCTGAAAACCCGCCCGAAACCGACGACTGGGAAGGCCTGATGTGCGACGTAATTGCCGCCGGGCGCGCCGCCGGGCGGCGGCACAGCATGGTCATCATCGCTGAAGGCTCGCGCGACTGGCACGGCAATCCCATTACCAGCGACCGCGTTCGTGAAGTGCTCCAGGAACGCCTGGGCGAGGACGCGCGGGTTACCATCCTGGGACACATCCAGCGCGGCGGCGCGCCAAGCGCATTTGACCGCTGGATGAGCACGATGGTCGGCCGCGCCGCGGTGCAGGAGCTGTTATCCACCAGCCCGGATAGCGAGCCGCAGGTGATTGGCATGCGGTATAACCGCGTGACACGCGTGCCATTGATGGAATGCGTGCAAAAGACCCAGGCAGTTTCCAAAGCGATCAATGAGCGCGACTATGATCGCGCGCTGGATCTTCGCGGCGGCAGTTTCCGCGAGCAGTTTCAGATTCTACGCACGCTGGTGCGCGCGCTGCCCCACCCACCGGACCCGAACCGCCGCCACCTGCGTATCGCCATTCTTACCGATGGCGCCCCTGCACCTGGGATGAATACTGCGGTGCGCGCCGCCGTGCGCATGGCCATTGATCAGGGGCATACCATCCTGGCTGTGGAAAACGGCTTCGAAGGCCTAATCAACAACAAAATGCAAGAGTTCGGCTGGATGGATGTGCATGGCTGGGGCTCGATGGGCGGCTCGCAGTTAGGCGTCAGCCGAAAGGTTCCCGCCGGGCGCGATTGGTATGCAATTGCCCGCACACTGGAAGCCCAGGGCGTGGATGCGCTGATGGTAATTGGCGGTTTTTCCGCCTATGAAGCTGCCTATAAGTTGTATACCCAGCGCGAGACCTTCCCGGTATTTCTCCTGCCGGTAATCTGCCTGCCTGCGTCCATTGACAACAACCTGCCCGGCTCTGAGCTGAGTATTGGCGCGGACACTGCACTCAATAACATCGTCGAGGTGCTGGATAAGATCAAGCAGTCTGCGGTAGCCACGCGGCGCTGCTTTGTGGTGGAAGTCATGGGCAATTACTGCGGCTACCTTGCGCAGATGAGCGCAATTGCCAGCGGCGCGGAGCGCGCGTATCTGAATGAGCGCGGTGTCACCCTGAGTGATCTGGAAACCGACCTGGAGCAGATGATTGCGGAGTTCCAGGCCGGGAAACGCATCAGCCTGGTGATCCGCAATGAGCGCGCCAACCAGCTTTACACCGCCAGCTTTATGACCGCGCTATTTGAAGAAGAAAGTCACGAGCTGTTTGACGTGCGGAATACCATCCTGGGCCATATGCAGCAGGGTGGCAATCCCTCACCCTTTGACCGCATCCAGGCCACGCGCTTTGCCACACGCTGTATCCAGTACCTGAGCGAGCAAGCCGAGAGCCGCGAGTGTCGTGGCGCGTATATCGGCATTCAAGGCGGCACCATTCGCATCCATGATTTGGAAGACATGCCACGCATGGCAGATATGCAGCACGAGCGCCCCAAAGACCAGTGGTGGCTGGACCTGCAACCGCTGGTGCAGGAATTATCTTAAAAAAACAGGCCGGCGAGTTGATCGCCGGCCTGACGATTACTGATCGCCCGGGCGCTTTTGCAACGCTTTGCGCGTTTCTTCCCGCGCGGCCTCTTCACAGGTATGGCACCAGCCGCCCTCAATCAGCGCGGAAATCATCAAGTCACGCACCTGCTCGGGACTGTCAGCCAGCACCAGCAGGTTGAGGTCAGCCTCGGCTATTTTGCCACTGGCCAGCATGGTGTCTCTCAACCAGGCTAGCATGCCCGACCAGTATCTCGAGTCGTACAGGATGACCGGAAAATTTGAAATCTTGCCGGTCTGGATCAAGGTCAGCGCTTCGAACAGCTCGTCCAGCGTACCGAAACCACCCGGGAATATCACAAATCCCTGGGCATACTTGACGAACATCGTCTTGCGAATGAAGAAGTAATGGAAATTGATGGAAGTTTCCACGTACGGATTGGTGCCCTGTTCGAAGGGCAGCTCGATGTTGAGCCCCACGGACGCACCACCCGCCAGCTTTGCGCCACGGTTGCCGGCTTCCATGATACCCGGACCACCGCCGGTAATGATCACCAGCCCGGCCTCGGCCAGCAGGCGCGCGGTTTCCATCGTAGCCTGGTAGGCGGGGTCATCTTCAGCCACGCGCGCCGAACCGAAAATGCTCACCGCCGGGCCCAACCCGGCCAATGTTTCAAACCCTTCTACGAACTCGCCCTGGATGCGCAGCACGCGCCAGGGATCGGTGTGCGTAAAGGCCAACTGGTCGGCTTTGGGCGTCTCCAATAGCTGCTGATCCTGCGTGGGTTTCCTACCGTGCTTTGGGTTCGAGCCGATTGTTTGCAAATTTTTTTTGTCAGTCATTGCTATACACTCCCGATCATCTATCGATGTGAGCGCGCCCCGGGCATCTATCCGGGGAACGACCCGGCAAATTTGTATCGTCCTTTTTGAGAGTATAGCATTTTTCGCGGCGCAGCCCGGTTCATGAGGACGGGCTGCGCGTGGTACAATGCCGGAGCGGAAATAGGCCCCCAGAAACGCATGAAGAGATACAGCAATAATGAAAACATGGACGCAACGGCTTCACATACCCGATCGGGCCGCCGGATTGGCAGCCTTCTTTACCCTGGCTTTGTTTGCGTACGAACAGTACACTCTGCCCTTCCAGGTGCACGACTTCCGTGAGATCTTCTCGCCCCTGTCTGGCGTGCTGCTCAGTGTCCTGACCATGCTGTTGGCGTGTGGCTTTTTCTGGGCTGCATTTCGCGGCGGGTTGGTGGTGCGGCTGGTGTGCCTGTCCATCTTCGTCCTGGACGTGCTCACTGAATATGGCTATGTGTATGCCTTGGGCCGATTCTCGATTATCCAGGATTACGAAATAGGCCTCACGGCGGTCAATGCGCAGCTCATCGGTAATGCGCTGCTGGCCTACATCCAGGCGAACCTGGTTTCTATCGTGCCTATCCTGAGTTTTGGCGCACTTCTATTGGCTACACGCAAAGCTGTTGGTCGCAAACCAGATGCTTCCGCAAGCTCGTGGTGGCGATGGATAGGGTTCGCCGGTTTGCGGCGCCTGGGAGCCGTGTTGGGGCTGATGCTCCTCGTTTTCAGCCTGCTTTACCCCTACTGCCGCGGAACGTTTACCACGGTATCGGTCAGCGCCGGACTGCGGACACTGACTTTTACCGGGTGGCAGCTCCTCACCCGCTATCATGGCCCGCGCCAGGAAGTCCCGTATCGCGCTGCGCAAACACCATCCAATAATATTGTGCTGGTTGTGGACGAGTCGGTGCGATGCGACCACCTGAGTTTGAATGGTTACCAGCGGAAGACCACGCTGTACTTGCAGGATCTGCAACGCCAGGGGCTGTTGACGAATTGGGGCGATGCGGTATCAACAGCCACGATGAGCCTGAATTCTAACGTTTTCCTTCTTACCGGGGTCACGGATCTTCCAGATATCCGTGAGAACACGCGCCATATGCCGACCATCTTTCATTATGCCAGAGCTGCCGGTTACAAGACGTACCATCTGGATGCGCAGATGGACACGCTGTGGCTGACCACGCAGCGCGATCAGTCTGTAATTGACCACTGGGTGAAAGCCAGCGAGCTTGCGGCAGGTGCGGCGGAATACGAAGTGGACTTTGAGGCCGCGCAGCGCGTGCGCGAGGTGATCCATGCTTCTACTGGTAATTTTATCTGGCTGAACAAATCGGGAATGCATTTTCCCTATCCGCAGCGCTACCCGCCTGCTGCCACTGTCTGGCAGCCCGCTCTACAAGACGCCGCATACGATTACAGCCAGTATGCTCAGATTAAAAACGCGTACGATAACGCCATTCTCTACAACCTCGACCACTTCTTTCAAGAGATAATTGGTCCAGATGGCCTACCGGAGAATACCACGATCATTTACACTTCGGATCATGGGCAAACGTTGAGCGAGCACGGCGAGAGCTGGCCGCATTCCGGTAATACGCCAATGGAAGCCTGCGTGCCGCTATTTATGATCCAGGATCAGCCGCTGAATGTGGATACGAATTTTCACGCAAGCCACGCAAATATTTTCCCAACCGTGCTCGACCTGATGAATATCCCTTTCGAGGGTCGGATATACCCCTACGCGTTATCCCTGCTCAGCGCACGCGCCAGCGATAATGGGTCACGCTGGTATATTTTTGGAACCTACGACAGCCGGCTAAGCAGCGCAGTGTATCTTTATCCTCCATCCAACTGAATAGCGGGAATCCCAGGATAAACTGGGGGATTCTCCTTATCAATGCTATCGAAATATCCTGCTTGCCCCATGAGAAGCAGTTTTGTACGCTTAACCTGCACTCTGGCAGCCCTGCCAATTCTTACCGGTCTCCATTGGGAGCCCATAGGGACGTCAGAGCAATCAGGTGAAGCACTATGGCGCAGTATTCGTATGACAGGCGAGTGGAAGGCGGGGGAGCGAATGCATTTAAGGTTTTCGTGATCCTGGCGTTCATCCTGTTTATTATCGCACTTGCTACGCCAACATCGAGAAACAGCCAGAGCATCCTCAATACCGGTGAGCGTGGACGGGAATGTGGCGGCAGCATCGTGGCCCAGCCGGGAGAAACGGTTGCGTCGTTGGCCTACCGTTGCAATACTACCACAACGACGATCTTGCAGCTCAACCCTGCCCTGCATAGCGCCAGGGATAGCGTAACCGGCATGACGGTTCGATTAGATGATAACCACACGGGCGTAACGGTTGTCAGCAGCCCTTCTCAACAGGTCGCCAATCCGGTGATCGTGGTGCAACCGGAGATTGTGCAGGTTCCGGTAACCGGCAATAGCGTGGTGGTCGCTAACCCGCGCGCGCGCTTTACGTACACCGTGCAGCCAGGTGACACATTGTTTTCGCTGTCACGTGGTTTTGGCACCAGTGTGGATGCCATTGTGGCTGCGAACCCCGGCGTAATTTATGACCCGGATTGGGTCCTTGCGGGAACCGTGATCTGGATCCCGTAGCACAAAACTTCAATTCTCCGGTTTCGGCCGGAGAAAAACCTCTCCGACCATAATTGAATAGCGTTTATCACCGGCCAGATACCATATCAGAAAGTGAGAAATGATGGACATCATCAGCCGCGAAGACATCCAGGAATTGATGGATATGCAGGGCGACCCGATGATCTCGGTCTATATGCCAGCGCGTAAGGTAGGTCAGGAAACCCTGGAAAACCCGATCCACTTCAAAAATCTGATGCTGGAAGTGGAGGCGCTGCTGCGTCTGCGCGGGAATAACGAGGGAGAAATCCGTGACCTGCTATCGCCGTTGAGCGAACTGCTGGACGATGGCGATTTCTGGCAGCACCAGGAAGAAGGCCTGGCGGTTTTCCGCTCGCCCGATAATTTCCGCACTCTGCGGTTACCGGTGGCAGTCCAAGCCAGCGCCATTGTCAACAACCGCTTTTACACCCGGCCGCTGCTGCCTATGTTGCATAGCAACGGCTCATTTTACCTGCTGGCGTTGAGCATGGACAATGTGCGGCTATTCGAATGTGACCGCCATACCTGCCAGGCGGTGGACCTGGGAGATGTGCCCACCAGTATGCGGGCCGCGCTGGGTGACGAGCAGCTTACACACACGCTCAACTTCCATACCAAGGCCCAACCCGGACCGGGTGGCGAGCGCATGGGGATCTACTTTGGCAAGGGCTCATCCAATGAGTCGCATAAAAAAGAAGACATCCAACGCTACTTCACCATCCTGGAAAATGGCATCACAAAACGCATCAATCAGAGCAACCAGCCACTGGTGCTGGCCGGGGTCGAGTATCTTCTGCCCATCTACCGTGAGAAGAACCGCTACCCGCATCTGGTGGAACCGGCACTTAGCGGAAATCCGGAAGACCGCCGCGTGGAAGATATGCACTGCGAAGCCTGGGCGCTGGTGGAGCCGCTCATGAACCAGGCGCGGCTGGATGCTATCGACGCTTACCATATCTTGCGCAACGACCGGCAGGCATCGGCCGATATACGCGAGATTGTTCCAGCGGCCTGGTTTGGCCAGGTAGATATTCTCTTGGTGGGCATGGTCAGCAAGGTTTGGGGCCAGTTCGACCCTGAGACCCAGGCAGTGCGCATTCATGACCGGCGCGAGCTCAATGATGAAGACCTGACTGACCTGGCGGCCAAGTTCACGTTGGCCAACAGCGGTCTGGTATACACGTACGACCTGTCAGAGATGCCGGACGGCACGCCAGCCGCTGCTACCCTGCGCTACCCGCTGCGCGGATTGAATTACAGCGTGGATGACGAAAAGTACGACCAGAAAAATAGGCTCAAGTAACCCGGCATGGAAATATCAAAACATGACCGCCCGGTATTCGCCGGGCGGCTTTTCTTGGAACTTTTTGGCTTCGGATGGCGTTAAGAGAATAGGACAACGCGCCGCGCCGCAGAGGAAGAACCGCTTGAGCCAGTTTACACACCTGCACGTCCACTCTTGCTATTCGCTGCTGCAAGGTTTGAATGACCCTGCCAGTCTGGTTCAGGCTGCCGCGAGCGCCAGGATGGACGCGCTGGCGCTGACCGACCATGCCAGCCTGACCGGCGCGGTGGAGTTTGCCCAGGCATGCAAAACCTCTGGCATCCGCCCGATCGTGGGCATGGAGATTACCCTGATGCTGCCCGAGGTGTACGCGGCGCACCCTGGCGAAACAGCCACCACGCCGCTGGTACTGCTGGCAACCTCACCGCGCGGCTGGGCCAGCCTATGCGCGCTCACCAGCGTGCTCCTGGATTCGCCCGAAAACGATGCTTTCACCCCCTGCGCACTCGAGGTTCTTGCCGGGCGGAGCAACGATTTGATCTGTCTGAGTGGTGGGCGGCGTGCGCACGCGTACCGCCTGGCACAGTCTGGGCAGTTTGTGCTTTTGGAGCGGCTGCTGGTCGAGCTACGCGCTGCATTCCCCGGGCGCTTTTACTGCGAGCTGCAGATTCAGGCCGGTGAAGACCGGCTGGCAGTTGCCGCGCTGGCAAAGGTGGCGCGTGGGCTGTCGATCCCGCTGGCGGCCACGCAGGATATTTATTATCTGCGCCCCGACCAGGAAGCTCTCCAGCATACCCTCACTGCGATCCGCCTCGCCCGGCCGCTGGGCGCGCTTCGCCCGGACGACCTGCTGGCCTCTGGCGCACATTTTGCCAGCGGGCGCGAGATGGAACAGCGGTTTGCCGGCTTTCCGGATGCGCTCCAGGGCACACAACAGATCGCCGCGCGCTGCGAGACGTGCATGCCCCTGGGAAGCCCGCACTTTCCAAGCGTGCCGCTGCCGGATGGAAAAAATGCAGCGCAGGTGCTGCGCGACAAAGCAGAAAACGGAGCGCGCCGGCTGTATGGTGAGATTACCCCGGCACTGCGCGAGCGGCTGGAGCACGAGCTTGAAGTCATTACCCGGTTGAATTTTGACCCGATCTTCCTGATCATGGAAGAGGTAGTACACTACGCGCGGCAGGCCGGCGTGCCGATTTCCTCACGCGGCTCGGCAGCCTCTTCACTGGTGGCGCACTGCCTGGGCATTACCCGGCCAGACCCCCTGGCGCTCAACCTGTACTTCGAGCGCTTTCTCAACCCGGAGCGGGCTACCCCGCCCGACATCGACACCGACCTGTGCTCGCGTCGTCGAGACCAGGTGATCCAACACGTTTTCGAAACCTATGGCGCGGAGCGCGTGGCCATGGTGGGTACGATCAACCGTTACCGGCCGCGCTCCGCGCTCTCCGATGTAGCCAAGGCGCACGGCTTCACCCCCGCCGAAGTGCGCCAGCTTGCCGCGCAGCTTCCCTTTCGCTGGTTCTGGCGCGAAGCCGGCGAAGAAGGGCAGGATTTTTCCGGCTCGCCATACTGGGAGCTGGAAAACCGCTACCCTTCACCGCGCTACCGTGCCGTATTCCAGCAGGCGCAGCAGATTTTAGGTCTGCCGCGCCATCTATCGGTGCACGCCGGCGGAGTGGTGATTACCCCCGGCCCGCTGACCGACCTGCTGCCGGCGCAGCGCGCCAGCAAAGGCGTGCGCATCACCCAGCTCGACCATAAGGCGCTGGAACCATTGGGGATCGTCAAGCTCGATCTACTGGGTATCCGCGGGCTGACGGTGTTGGGTGATGTGGCCGAACAGCTTTACTCCTGGCGGCGCAGCGAATTTGCCAACCCGCAGCAAGTGCTCGATAGCATCGCGCAGGACGACGCAGATACCGCGGAACGCGTGCGCGCCGGGCAGACCATCGGCTGCTTTCAGATTGAAAGCCCTGGCATGCGCGCAACACTCCGGGAGATTCACGCGCACAGCGTGGAAGATATTATGGTGGCGCTAGCGCTCTACCGTCCCGGCCCGCTCACCGGCGGGCTGAATGATGCCTTTGTGCGCCGCCACAACCGGCAGGAAGCCGTGCAGCACCTGCACCCCTCGCTGGCACGGCTGCTGGATGATACCTACGGCGTGATCCTGTACCAGGAACAGGTGCTGCGCATCGCCCACGAGCTGGCCGGGTTCAGCCTGGCCGAATCCGACCTGCTGCGGCGCGCGATGAGCCATTTCAATCCTGGTAAACAAATGGAGACGCTGAAGAGCAAATTCCTGGCCGGCGCCGAGGAGCGCCACGGGATTGACGCCGCCACAGGCGAGCGTATCTGGGAGCTGATGGCGGCGTTTGCCGGTTATGGCTTTCCCAAGGCGCACGCAGCATCCTATGCGCTGGTGGGCTGGCAGTCAGCGTGGTGCAAAACACACTTCCCGGCCGAGTTCATGGCCGCGGTGCTGGCCAACTGGGGCGGCTATTACAGCCAGCGCGTGTACCTGATGGAAGCGCGCCGCCTGGGGTTAAAGGTGCGCCCGCCGCACATCAACCATTCCCGGCGTGACTTTTCCGTGGTATACCCGGATGGAGAAGCGGTTCTATATATGGGGTTAGACCAGGTGCGCGATCTGACCCGCCGGCTGCAAGAGCGCATCCTGCGCCTGCGGCCTTTCACCAGCCTGGATGACTTCCTCACTCGCGCCGACCCGCGCCGCGAGGAAGCCGCCAACCTGATCCGCTGCGGCGCGCTGGACGGGCTGGGCAGTATCCCCGGCCTGTTGGCGCGGCTGGAAACCAGCGCGCACCGCGCCGGCCAGCCCTCATTATTTGCCGGGCTGAACGCTGGCGCGGCCCAACCACCAGATTGGAGCCTGATAGAAAAAATGCGCGCGCAGGAACAAATACTGGGCATAAGCGTGGCGGCGCATCCATTGGAATTGGTGGAAAGCACTATCCGCGCGGCCGGTGCGATCAGCAGCCTGGACGCCGCCGCGCGGCCCGGCCAGCGCGTGAAGATCGCCGGGCTGCGGCAGATCACGCATCGCAGCCGCGGCGCGGATGGCGAAACCCTGCGCGTGCTGTCTTTCGAAGACCTGGAAGGTATGATCGACATTGTCGTTTCCCCGGACGTTTACCGGCGTTATAAACCCTTGCTGCTGGAAAGCAGGCCGCTCCTAATAGAGGGCGTGGTCGAACTGGATGCCGGCCGGGATGAACCTGTCTTGCGGGCTGAAAAAATCGCGTTGATCGAAGCCCCAACCCTGAAAAGTGGCTCCAGTGTGAGCCGAGATGAAGCATGAAGAAAGGATCTGCAATGAATAAACGCATTTTCCCTGTATTGTTTCTGCTGGTAGCCGTCAGCCTGCTGGCCGCGGCGTGCAGCCCAACTGCTGTGCCGGCGCAACCCACCATGGTCCCAACCCAGGCGGTTGACCTGGCTGCCACTGCCGAGGTGCTGCGCACCGAAGTTGCCGCGACAATCGCAAGTGACATGACCTCGACCGCAATGGCCATGCCCACAGCCACCACGCCACCCACCAACACGCCCGAGCCGCCTACCGCGACCCCGGCACCTACACTGACCGTGGCGCTGGCAAGCCCTACGGCTATCCCCACCATTCGAATCATCACCACCTACCCAACCTTCACGCCCACCCCCGGCCCCTACCAGTGCCAGATTACGGCCATCTCGCCGGCGTATGGCGCAAAGCTGGGCCCACGCGCTGAATTTGACGCGCGCTGGACGATTAAGAATACCGGCACCAAGGATTGGGATGATGACGCGGTGGACTACCTGTACGTCAGCGGCACAAAGATGCAGAAGCGAGGCGACTCATTCGACCTGGATCAGGGCCTGGACACCGGCAAGACCATCGACATTATCGTCGACATGGTCGCACCGAACGATCTGGGCTTCTACCACGCCGATTGGTCTGTGCGCTACAACGGCCAGACGATGTGCACCCTGCCAGTGGATATCTGGGTAGTTAACCAATAAGGTTTTTTTTGTGAACAATCACAAAAAACTGGCGCGGCCATGGCCGCGCCAGTTTTTTGTTGGCACGAGTATTTGTCGAAACGGCAGGAAAACCCGCCTGCATGATCTATAATAGATGCCGTATGACAACATAACATTTTGAGGAGAATTGTATGGAATATCGTCGTTTGGGCAAAGCCGGTTTGAAAGTCAGCGCCCTGTCTTTGGGCGCGTGGGTAACGTATGGTGGCCAGGTGGGTGAAGACGTGGCCGAGCAGTGCATGAAAGCCGCCTATGATGCCGGCGTAAACTTCTTCGATAATGCCGAAGCCTATGCGCGCGGCAACGCTGAAATTGTGATGGGCAATGTGCTCAAGCGTATGGGTTGGCGGCGCGAAAGCTATATCGTCTCGACCAAAATCTTCTGGGGCGGCGACGGCCCCAACGACCGCGGCCTATCGTACAAACACATCGTCGAGGGAGTCAATAATGCCCTGCGCCGCCTGCAGCTCGAATACGTGGACCTGGTATTCTGCCACCGGCCCGACCCCAACACCCCGATCGAAGAAACCGTGCGTGCCATGGACCTGATCATTCGCCTGGGCAAGGCCTTCTACTGGGGCACATCCGAGTGGAGCGCCGCCGACATTATGCGCGCGGATGGCGTGGCGCGCCAGTACAACATGGCCCCTCCCAGCATGGAGCAGCCGCAGTATAACATGCTGCACCGCGAGCGCTTTGAGGTAGAATACGCTCCACTATACCGTGACCTGGGCTACGGCACCACCATCTGGAGCCCGCTGGCATCGGGCGTGCTGACTGGCAAGTACAATAACGGCATCCCCGCTGACAGCCGTGCCGCGATGAAGGGCTACGAGTGGCTGCGCGACAGCGCCATCACCCCCGAGCGTATTGAAACTGTGCGCAACCTCCAGCCGGTAGCTGACGATCTGGGTATCAGCCTGGCGCAGCTCGCGCTGGCATGGTGCCTCAAGA
Organism: Longilinea sp.; assembly: GCA_039810245.1. Taxonomy (GTDB): domain Bacteria; phylum Chloroflexota; class Anaerolineae; order Anaerolineales; family Anaerolineaceae; genus CALDSL01. The sequence goes on from JBDHWQ010000001.1 coordinate 43,631, forward strand.
ACCCCAACGTCAGCACGGTGATCACCGGCGCTAGCCGCGCCGAGCAGGTGCACCAGAACATGGCTGCCATGGACGTTGTAGAAAAACTGACGCCAGACGTAATGGAACGCATCGAAGGCATTCTGGGCAATAAGCCGCGCCAGGATGAAGACTGATTAAGGAAGTAATTTGAATTCGAAACACAACGGAACTCCGCCCACTTTCGTGGTGGGCGGAATCCCCGTATGGGGCGACCTGATCCTCTCACCAATGGACGGCTATTCCGACCTGCCGTTCCGCTCGCTGGCACGCTGGTTGGGCTCGGCTATGAGCTACACCGAGTTTATCAACGCCATCGACGTGACCGCTCGACACCCGAACCTGGAAAAACGGCTGGCGTACCTGGAAGAAGAGCGCCCGGTGGTCTACCAGATTTTTGATGACGATCCCGACCGGCTGGTACGCGCCGCGCTCAAGCTGCGCTCGCGCAATCCGGATATCATCGATATCAACATGGGCTGCTCAGCCAAGACCGTGGCCGGGCGCGGCGCCGGGGCAGGTCTGCTGCGCACCCCCGAAAAAATCGCCACAATTTTTGCCACCCTCACCAAAACGCTGGATATCCCGGTGACAGGCAAGATCCGCCTGGGGTGGGATGGCAGCTCGCGCAATTATCTGGAAGTAGCAAAGATCATTGAAGACAATGGCGGCGCGCTGATCGCCGTCCACGGGCGCACCAAGGCGCAAAGCTATACCGGCAAGGCGGATTGGGATGCCATCGCCGAGGTCAAGGCGGCGGTCAAGACCATACCGGTGATCGCCAACGGCGACGTCAAGACCGTAGCGGACATCGAGCGCATCAAGCGCCATACCGGCTGTGACGGGGTGATGATCGCCCGCGCCGCCATCCAGAACCCGTGGATTTTCGCGCGCCTCGACCGCGACCAGGTGACGCCAGAGCAATTACGCGTGCTGATCAACCGCCACCTGAAACTGATGTTGGAATTCTACGGCCCCGCGCGCGGTCTGGTGCTGTTCCGCAAGTACGCCGCGCGCTACCTGATGCCGTTTTCGATGGCGGTGGAGCAACGCAAGCGGCTGCTCACCGCGCCTGAGCCGGGGCAGTTCTTGGAAATTCTGAACGAAATCACGCCGGTATTGTAAAAGCTGAAAACGCGAAGAGTACGCAACGACGAAAGATTTGCCCAATCTTCACCCAAGGAGAGACCTATGCCTGCACGAGCTTCGGAACAGGAATTTCCTATAGAAGCGATTGCGCGCTACCCACTGCCGGGTATGGCCGTGCCCACCGCGCTGGCCTTTCGCCCGGACGACCGCCTGCTGAGCTGCCTGTACAGCGCCGAAGGCTCGCTGACCAACCAGGTCTACGCCTTTGATCTGCAAAGCGGCGCGCTGAAGCCCTGCCTGGCCGCACCCGGGGAAGGCGAGACCGAGGAAAACCTGTCTCTGGAAGAGAAGCTGCGCCGCGAGCGACAGCGCCAGCGCGCGCTGGGCATCACCCAGTATGCCTGGGCGCCGGGGAAAAACCGCCTGCTGGTGCCAATCCGAGGCGCGCTCTACGCCCAAGACGCCGAGGGTCGCCCCCTGCGGCTGCTGGTGGCGGCGGACAGTGGCCCGGTGCTCGACGCGCAGTTCTCGCCTGATGACGAGTGGGTGGCCTACGTGCAGGACGCTGAGATTTACGCCGTGCCCTACCAGGGTGGGACCCCGCGCCAGCTCACGCACGGCGCGCGCGGCAGCGGGCGCACGCACGGCCTGGCCGAATACGTGGCGCAGGAAGAAATGTCACGTAACAGCGGCTTCTGGTGGTCAGGCGATTCGCGCTTTATTGCCTTTGAAGAAGTGGATGAGACGCATATCCCGGTGTACCGCATTGTGCATCAGGGGAAGGACCAGACCGGCGACGGCGCGCAGGAAGACCATCATTATCCCTTCGCGGGTAAAGAAAATGCCAAAGTGCGCCTGGGTGTGGTGCCATTGGAAGGCGGCGAGCCGGCCTGGATGCAGATCGATAACTCGGGGTGGGAGTACCTGGCGCGCGTGGGCTGGCTGCCGGACGGCCGCCTGGTGGCGCAGTTCGTTGACCGGCTTCAAAACCACCTCGACCTGGTGGCTTTTGACCCGGCCAGCGGGATTGGCAAGCTGATCCTCAGCGAGCATTCGGATGTGTGGATCAACCTGCACGATATCTTCCATCCGGTGCGATTACAGCCCGGCGGTGAGCGCGACCACTTCCTGTGGGCCTCAGAACGCAGCGGCTATCGCCACCTTTACCTGTACCGTATGGATGGCACACTGGTGCGCCAGCTCACCCGCGGCGCGTGGTTGGTGGACAGCCTTGCCGGCGTGGACGAGGAACTCGGCCTGGTTTACTTCCTGGCCGGTATCGACACGCCACTGGAGAGCCACCTGTACCGCGTGCCGCTGTCAGGCGGCGAACCGCGGCGGTTGACCCACGCAGCGGGAATGCACGCTGTGCTGCTCGACCATGCTTGCGCGCGCTTTGTAGACACCTGCAGCAGCCTGGCGCAGCCGCCCAGGATCAGCCTGTGCGCGCTGGACGACGGCCACCTGCTGCTCGACCTGTTCCAGGCCGAGGATGCGCGGATCAGCGAGCTGGGCCTGGAGCCGCCCGAGCTGGTGACCCTGGCCAACCGCGACGGCGACCGCCTGTACGGGGCAATCTACCGTCCGACGGCGCGCTTTGGCCCCGGCCCGCACCCCACCATCGTGCAGGTATACGGCGGGCCGCACGCGCAAACGGTGACCAACACTTGGAGCATGACCGTGGCGATGCGTGCCCAGTACCTGCGCAGCCTGGGCTACCTGGTGTGGATGCTGGATAACCGCGGCAGCCTGCGGCGCGGGCTCGCGTTTGAAGGCGCCATCCGCCACGCCATGGGCAGCGTGGAAGTGCAGGACCAGGTGGACGGCGTGCGCTGGCTGGTGGAGCAAGGCCTGACCGACCCGTGCCGCGTGGGCATCTACGGCTGGAGCTACGGCGGCTACATGACGCTGATGTGCCTGCTGCAGGCGCCGGATGTGTTCCGCGCGGGGGTAGCCGGCGCGCCGGTGGCGAGTTGGGACGGCTACGATACGTTCTATACCGAGCGCTACATGGGCACGCCTGAAACCAATCCTGAAGGCTACGCCAATTGGAACGTGATGCGCTTCGTGGAGAATCTTCGCGGGAAGCTCATGATCGTGCACGGGTTGATTGACGAGAATGTGCATTTTCGCCACACTGCGCGGCTGATTAATGCACTTATCCGCGCGCGCAAACCCTACGAGCTGCTGCTGTTCCCCGACGAGCGCCACATGCCGCGCAAGCTGGAAGATCGCGTGTATATGGAAGAGCGCATGCGCGATTTTCTGGTAAAAAACCTTTCGGACTGAGAAATAAAGTGGGTGGATCACCGGGTGATCCACCCACTTGCTTATTCCCTAATATTCCACCACGCCGTGGCGCTTCTCCCAGTCCTCGTCATTCACCAGAGTTACCAGGCGGAAAGTTTCGGCATACAGCATTTCCTTGCCTTTTGCTGAGGCGGCAGCCCACATGCGCACCATCGGCTCAGGATCAAAACCGGTCATCTGGCTGACATGGGCGCGCAGTGCCGCGATTTTAACGTCAATCGTATCGTCAATGCTGACGTACAGGTCCGCGCTGCCTTCCCACACCGTCACATACACCTTGCGCACTTTATGCGCGCGCAGCCCTTCCGCCTCAAACTCCTCAAACAGGTTGGGCTGGCCGGCGGCCGGGAACACCGCGTCCAGCGCGGCGGTGGCCGCGGCGCGGTGATCGGGGTGGTTGATGTAGTCCTCGCCGGCCCACACGATAGTTGGGTCGCCGGTGATCACCACTTCAGGGCGGAAGCGGCGAATTTCGCGCACGATGCGCCGGCGCAACTCCATGGTTGACTCAAGCATGCCGTCCGGGTAGCGCAGGAACACCACATCTTCCACGCCGGTCAGGCGCGCGGCTTCCAACTGCTCTGCTTCTCGGATTTCCGCGGCACGCGCCTTGGTCATCCCCGGCGCGGCAATGCCCACCTCGCCGCTAGTGCACAGCACGTAACACACGCGCGCGCCTGCCTGTACCCAGCGTGCGATCGTACCGGTACAGCCAAATTCGATATCATCCGGGTGAGCCACCACCACCAACGCCGATTCGGGGATATACACGTTCGCCATGCCTGTCTCCTGAGATTGTAGGATTGCACTTGCACGCGCATGATTGTACTCCTCTCCGCGGAAAACGCGGCCGCATCGGGCGTATAATGGAACCAATATCCCAGATTGAGGAGAATTGCATCGTGGCTGCAAAAAACAAACGTTCCGCTCGCACGCTGGTAGCGTTGGGTTTCGGTTACCTGATCGACCAGGGCGAAGGCGAGTCGATGGGCGTGCTCTCACCAGTGATACAGAGCCTGTGGGGCGTGTCCTTTGGCATGATCGGCCTGATGGAAACGCTTCGCAACATCTCCCAGACGGTCAGCGCGCCGCTGTGGGGTTACATGGCCGACCGCTACTCGCGCAAAAAGGTGCTGATCTTTGGCACCGGGGTGTGGGGCATCTGGACGGTGCTGGTGGGTTTATCACAGAACTTCACCATGATGATGGTACTGCGCGCCATCTCGGCGCTGGGGCTGGGCTGCCTGATGCCGGCTACCTTCTCGCTACTGGGCGACCATTACGCGCAGGAAAAGCGCGGCCGCGCGTTGGGTTTTATCGGGTTGGTGGGGCTATTAGGCACGGTTTTAGGCGTGGTGGCGATGGGCTTTGTGGCCACACCGGAGCTGTGGCACTGGGGCTTTATCGGGTTGGGCATCGCCAGCATGCTCACCGGTGTCATTATCTGGATGTGGGTGGAAGAGCCTCCGCGCGGCGCAGCCGAGCCAGAATTGGCGCATCTAATCACGCACGCGGATGAAAAACGCTACCTGATCAACTGGAAAGACGTATTCGCCACGCTGCGCACGCCAACCATTTGGGCCGCCATTCTGCAGGGCGTTACCGGATCCATGCCCTGGGTGGTGATGAGCATTTACTTTATCAACTGGATGGTGACGGAATTAGGTTATGCCAATACCATCTCGCTGGGCGACCCGCGCGGATCCGCGCCCCTGATTTTCGCCATCTTCGTCGTCGGCGCAGCAATCAGCAACTATTTAGGCGGGGTGATCGGCGACTTTGCCGAGCAGAAAAGCCCGCGCTACGGCCGCACCATCATCGGCCAGTTTGCCGTGCTGGCCGGCGTGCCGCTTTTTTACCTGCTCATCACCCGGGCCGAGAGCATGGGTTTCTGGAATATGTTTGCCCTGGCGCTGTTCACCTCGTTGATCATCGGCTGGCCTGGGCGTGGCTCGAAAGAGCCGATGATGCAGGCGGTAGTGCTGCCCGAAATGCGCTCCAGCGCCTACTCGGTGGTCAGCCTGATTGAAGGCGGCCTTTCCTCGTTTGCCGGTCTGATCGCCGGCTCACTGGCCGACCGGCTGGGGCTGACACAGGCTCTGCTGTGGACGGTTCCATTCCCCTGGATCCTGTGCGGCCTAGCGTTCAGCATCTTCTATTTTACCTACCCGCGCGACGCGGCGCGCGTGCGCGCGGCCATGGCCGAACGTCGCGATGAGTTGATCAAGGTTCACCAACAGGGTGAAAACGCCTGATTTGACAATTGTCATGCAGACGTCGTGACATTTGACTGTTGCAATTCGAAATTAAGTATCCTATACTATACAAAGTCAACCGCCTGGGTGCCCCCCTCACCCCGGCGGTTGACTGTTTTAACCCCCGAGGTGCGCGAGACGCGTGGTATAACTAAGGCGATATGGATGAGAACCCTGACCAGCAGACCGATTCGACCCCGGTCACCCGCGCGCTGGATGCCCTCGGCATTACCTACCGCTTTTTCCGCCACCCTAACCCGGTGCACAGCCTGGAGCAGGCCGCGCATGAGCGCGGCCAGCAGCCACAGCAGGTGGTGCGCAGTATCCTGTTCCGCCTGGGCGTGGATGCCTTCGCCATGGTGCTGATCGCCGGCCCGGGGCAGATATCCTGGCCGGCGCTGCGCAAGTACCTGGGGCAATCGCGGCTAACGATGGCCAGCGAAGAGGAAGTGCTGGCCGTTACCGGCTACCCGCGCGGCGCGGTTTCGCCTTTCGGGCTGCCCGGCCCGATGCGCATCCTGGTAGATAACAGCGTGATGGAGCAGGAAGAAATCTCTATCGGCTCGGGCGTGCGCTCTACCACGGTGATATTGCGCCGGCCAGACCTGCTGCGCGCCCTGGGGGATGTTGAAACCGGGGCATTCGCTGCCTGATACCCGCCGCCCGGGGCGGGGAAATCCTACTGTCTTTAGATCATTCGCGCGCCTATAATACAAGCATTGGAAATGGTCCCGTGCCGTTTTGCGGGTGTAATGCGTAGTTGAGGGAGCGATATATGGCGAATGATGATTTCCTGCGCAACCCGGCCCCGCAGGCTGGCGATGCCCAGAGCGCGCAAAATGGTTCCTCTGAAGGCGAGCCTGCGACAGCCGAAACCTTCAGCAAGCACCTGCGCGTGATCCTCAACCCGGCAGCCGGGCAGGATGAGCCCGCATTAAAGGTATTGAACAGTGTATTGCGCGAAGCCGGATATGGGTGGGACGTGCGCATCACCCAGCAGGCCGGAGACGCAACCCGACTGGCGCGCGAGGCAATTGACGACGGCATGGACATGGTGGTGGTGTACGGCGGGGATGGTTCCATCATGGAAGCTGCGGCTGGAATGATCGGCTCAGAGATACCGCTGGGGATCGTACCTGGTGGCACCGGCAATGTCATCTCGCTGGCTCTGGGCATTCCGCGCACCTTTAATGAGGCAGTGGCGCTGCTGGTATCACCCGAGCGCGTCATCCGCAGCGTAGACCTGGGCATGGCAGGCGACAAGTGCTTTATGGAGCGCCTGGGCGTGGGCCTGGAAGCCACGGTTACCCAGGCTGCAGACCGCGAGGCCAAAGATAAATACGGTATTTTCGCCTATGTAATCTCTACCGTCCAGGCACTGGCGGACCCCGATATTGTCACCTACCGGTTGAAAATTGATGGAGAAGAAATTATCACCAAGGGCTTGAGCTGCGTCGTGGCAAACGTGGGTGACCTGGGTGTAGCCAACCTGTCGCTGGCCCCAGATGTAGACTTCACCGATGGGCTGCTGGATATCTTTGTGATCCGTAAAGCCGGGCTGATGAATATGTTCTCACTGGCGGCGAGTGTGATTGGTGGTAACGAAAACCATGAAACCATGCCGCACTACAAAGGACGCGAAATTGAGATTGTGGCCGAGCCACGCCAGCCGGTGCACGCGGATGGCGAAGTTTTGGGCGAAAGCCCTGTGAAGATCAAAATCTTGCCATCGGCATTGAAAGTTGTTGTCCCTGCGGTCGACCGCAAGGGTAACCCGGTGGGAGAAACAAATGTGCCGAAAACCAGCGGCGCGCAAGAGTTTACAACAATGTAAAGCAGTAGCCGCGGTGTTTCCGCGATAATAGAGGCATCCGTACCCATATCATTGAGGGGGATGCCGTATGTCTGATACGAGTCGCGATCTGCTGGTGCGTGGAATCGCTGCCGCCAAGAATGGCGAAATGCGCGAAGCGCAATTTTACCTGGACTGGCTGCTACGCATAGAGCCATCGATGGAAGAGCGCAAAGAAGCCTGGTTCTGGTTGAGCAAGGCATGTAACGATCCCGCGGAAAAGCGAAAGTATCTGGAAGAAATCCTGGTCAACGACCTGTGGGACAGCCGAGCGCGGCGCGAGCTGGCAATCCTGGATGGTAAGCTTAAAGAAAGCGACATCATAGATCCAGACCGCCTACCCGCGCAGCAAACCGGCGAGCAGGCGGCGCGCGCAGACCGTTTTACCTGCCCACAGTGCGGCGGGCGCATGACGTTCACCCCATCCGGCCAATCGCTGACCTGCGAATATTGCGACTCACAGCAGCGTCGCACGCTGAAGCAACAGGTCCCCGCCGAAGCTGACGGGGCGGATTTCATCATCGGGCTGGCCACAGCGCGCGGCCATCTGCGGCCTGCCGTGGTTCACACCATTGTATGTTCAGGCTGTGGCGCGACGATGATTTTACCGGCGCACCAGATCAGCCAAAACTGCCCTTACTGCCAGTCCAGTTATGTGCTCAACCAGCAGGCTACAACGGAGACAATTGAGCCAGATCGGGTGATCCCGTTTCATGTGAGCGAAGCGCAGGTGAAACTGGTGCTGCGTGGCTGGTTCGCGCAGCAGAAATTCGAACAGCCGACGCGCGTGGCCCGTGGCCAGGGCGTGTACCTGCCCATCTGGCTGTTCAACCTCGGCGGGCACGTGCGCGCCAGCTACCAGTTGCAGACCGACCGCGAGGAATGGACCGACATGGAAGATTCTATACCGGTGCTGCTCCAGGATGTGCTTGTGCCGGGCACGCGCCGCTTTTCTGAACCGGTGAACCCGGTGTTCCAGTCGTTCGACCTGGACGAGCTGGTGTTGTTCGACCAATCCTACCTGGCGGACTGGCTGGCCGAGACCTACCAGGTGACGATGAGCGACGCATCCCTGGACGCGCGCCAGCAGGCATTTTCGATGGAAAAAGAGCGCTTTATTCTCGGTCTGCAGGGCTCGTACCGCGGGCTACGCTTCAGCTCGGCCGGAATGCTGGTCGAATCGTACCAGTTCGCTCTGCTTCCGGTGTGGGTGACAGCTTATAAAGTTGGTCAGGTGGTGTATACCGTGGCGGTTAACGGGCAGAACGGCAAGGTTTTCGCGGAGAAGCCAAAGCCGGATGGCTGGCTGGGGAAAATATTTGGGGTATAAACATTCGCCCGTCTTTCTTTGGTCAGGATAATGCTACAATTGGGGAAACGACCAGGAAACAGGTGAGAATGGAACGTACCGTACCCAGCACAGCATCCGAAGAAATCGAGCTGTATATCCGCACTATGTACTCGCTGCTGCGCTCCACCACAGAAGTGCAGATCCGCACGCTGGAAGAAGTGCACGCGGCGATGAACTCGCTGCTGCACCCCAACGCGCGTGACCAGTTCCCGGATATGTCCGCGTTCATCTACAGCATCCTGCGCCTGCCGCCGGAAATTGCCACCGTGCGCTCGGTGATCCTGGGGCAGAGCACAGAGAGCTTTTTCAAGCATGGCTACGGCAATGTGGAAATCTGGGAACGCACCAGCGCGCGAGCGCGCCGCCGGCGCTACTTTTACAATGGCATCGATACATTGATCTGCTACATCGCCAGCCGCACCGATATCGAAGACCTGATCCCCACCCTCACCGCCTACCAGATCGAATGGAACAAGATCCATACCCTGCTGCTGGGAGCGCCGCGGACTTTCCGGCTGGAAAGCCTGATGGAATCGCCTGAGGCTTTTGAAAGTCTGGCCGAAATTCTGCAGATCAGCGTCGATGACCTGAAACGGCTGCAAACTGTGTGGGGCAAGAACTTCCTGCCCATGCTGGAAGAAATGCGCCAGCGCACGCGCTCGATGCGCATCCGGCTGCTGGGCGGTTCGATGATCGATTACTGGCGCGCCACGCGCATCTGGTGGGATAACATCGAAGCCGCGTGCAGCCAGCTCCTCGAACGGCCGGTGTACTTCATTTCCAGTAACATGCACAGCCTTTCGAACCTGCTTTCGGGTTATGCACTGAGCAGGCAGGCGCAGATCGAGGAGTTTTTGCAGGCCAACCCGCAGCTCGAGCTGCACAGCATCTGGGATAGCATTCGCTCGGGCAAGGTGCCGGCCAGCATGGAGAACTTCCTGTACTTCGCGCTGCGCGAGTACCAGTCTACTCCTGCCGGGCGTGACCTGGTGAGCAAACAGATAGATTATGAAGCTGAGCACGGCATCCACCGCATCGCCAGCGAACATTCCTTTGACGTAGATGCGCAGGTGATCGAGCTTTCCGCGATCAACCCCGAGCACATGGACGCACGCATCCGCATGGATACCAACACCGGCGCGCCGGAAGACCTGTCATTTCTGGCGCAGTCGGATGCGATCCTGATCAATATCGACTACCCGCTGGGGCTGGCGGCCTATAACATTCTGGCCAAGGTGGCCGAGTACGTCAACCCGATTTTGGGCGTATACGTAATGGGCAAAGCCGCCACGCTGAACGGCGTTCTGGGGGATGTGATGATCCCTAACGTGGTGCAGGATGAGCACTCGTCGAACACCTATCTGTTTCAGAATGTGTTTTCAGCAGCAGACGTCGCGCCGTACCTGACGTTTGGAACCGTGCTGGATAACCAGAAAGCGGTGAGCGTATTCGGCACCTTCCTGCAGAATGCCAAGATCATGGATGTGTTTTACCGCGAAGGATTTACCGACCTGGAGATGGAAGCCGGGCCCTACCTCTCCGCAATTTACGAAATGTACCGCCCCAAGCAGCACCCCACCGATGAGATCGTAAACCTGTATAACGTACCGTTTGATGTTGGCATGATCCACTACGCATCCGATACGCCGCTTTCCAAAGGTAAGAACCTGGGAGCAGGCGCACTGTCTTATTTCGGATTGGATTCAACCTACGCATCCAGCATCGCCATCCTGCGGCGCATCTTCAAGCTGGAGCGCGAGCGCGTGGCGAAAAAGCAGTACGCCGCGCGCTGACCCGCGCAGGGTTTTCTCTCCACCATCGCGCGGTGTCTGCGCCGCGCGCCATTGAGGTTTGCAAAGCATGTTCGTTTTTCTCTCTAAGCTTCTGCCGCTCCTGGTCTATCCTCTGGGGCTGGCTTGCATTCTGCTAATCCTGGCGCTGCTGCTGCACCGCCGGCCGCGTGCGCGCGCGTGGCTGGTGGTGTTGGCAGTTGCGATTTTGTGGCTGGCTGGTAACCGCTGGGTCGGTTACAGCCTGGCGCGCTCGCTGGAATGGCGCTACCTGCCGGCGGAGTATCTGGCTCCCGAAGCGGTGATCGTGGTGCTGGGCGGCGGCACCGAACCGGCGCTCTACCCGCGTCCCGAAGTGGAGGTCAACGCGGCCGGCGACCGGGTTCTGTACGCGGCGCGGCTGTATAAAGAAGGGAAGGGCGAACACGTGCTGGTCAGCGGCGGGACGATCAGTTACCTGGCAGAAACCTCGTATTCCCCGGCTGAAGACATGGCAGACCTGCTGAAGCTGGCCGGTGTGCCGGCGGATGCGATCTGGCTGCAAAATGACTCGGAAAACACGCACGACGACGCAGCCCTGACGGCAAGCATGCTCAAAGAACGAGGCATCACGCGCGCCATTCTGGTAACCTCGGCGATGCACATGCCGCGCTCGGTGGCGCTGTTCCAGGCGCAGGGCATCGATGTGGTGCCCGCTCCAGCGGATTTCACCGTGACCGAAGCCGGCTGGCAGAAGCTGTTTGAGCCCAACCTGCCGGCGCAGATCATAAACCTGCTGCCTAACGCCAGCACGCTGCACCTGACCACCAATGCACTGAAAGAGTATATTGGGCTGCTGGTGTACCGGCTGCAGGGATGGCTTTAACAGAATGACGCTGGAAACGCTGGAAGACATTCTTCTTGCGGATGACCAGCGCGGTATGACAGCCCTGCGCCCATACCTTGCCGCAGATTACTGCCAACAGGCGGCGCGGCTGCTGCACGGGAACAGCCGGCGTGTACTGATCTGCACCGGGTTTTACGTCCAGCGGCTGCGCGCGCCGGAAACCGACGGTCCGCCGGGCGCGCTGGCGATTGGCCGCGCGGTGGAACACCTGGGCGGGAAAGCTACTTATCTTTCTGACCGCTATTCCACGCCGCTGCTGCGCCAGCACACCCACAGCGAGGTGATCGAGTTCCCCATTTGCGGGTGGGAAGAGAGCCGGCGCGTGGCGCGCTACATGCTGGAGCAGGTACAGCCCACCCTGCTGGTATCCATTGAGCGCTGCGGCGCGACAGCGCGCGGACAGTACCGTAACAGCCGCGGCGAGGACATCAGCGCGCATACGGCAAAGCTGGACTCGCTGTTCGAGCATGGTATTTTCGCCATCGGCGTCGGTGATGGCGGTAACGAGATCGGCATGGGTAACCTTGCCGGGGTGATCCCTTCCATCCCCGGGCTGCCGTGCCAGCCGGCAGTCACCACGGTGGACGCGCTGGTGATCGCCAGCGTGTCGAATTGGGGCGGATATGGACTGACAGCGGCTCTTTCTGCGCTGGCCGGCGCCGACCTGTTGCCCGACCCGGATGAAGAGGCAGCACTCATCTGCCAGCTGTACGCAGCCGGGTGTTACGATGGCACCGGCCAGCAGCCGGAATGCGGCGTGGATGGCTTTCCGCCCGAGAAATCCGGCGCGGTTATTCGCCGCCTGCGCCAGTGGCTACACGAAACTCGCCAGTGAATGAATAACGATGCCTGCGCCTTCCAGCGCGGCCCGCACCCGGCGCGCGTTTTCAGCGGCGTTGGGATGGTCACCATGCAGGCACAGCGTATCCACATGGATGGCGCTGTCCGCCAGGCGAATGCCATCCCGCGCCAGCTCCAACGCGTGGCGCGCCACTTCGTCTTCATCTTCCATCACCGCGCCAGCCAGCCGCCGCGAGCGCAGTGACCCATCTGAATTATAGGCTCGGTCGGGGAAGGCTTCCTGGGCAACTCGCAAGCCGGCATCAACAGCCGCGGCAATCGAATGCGAACCGGCCAGCCCCACCAACACCAACGTGGGGCTAAACTTTGCTACGGCACGCGCCACCGCGCGCGCGATTTCCGCGCTCTGCGCCGCCTGGTTATACAGTGCGCCGTGCGGTTTAACGTGCCCCAGCTCCATGCCCAGCGCGCGCGCCATGCCCGCCAGCGCACCCACCTGGTACAGCACCATGGCCTCAATCTCATCCGGGGTCAGGTCCATATTGCGCCGGCCAAAGCCCTGCAGATCAGGATAGCCAGGGTGCGCTCCAATCGCTACGCTGTGGTGTTTTGCCAGCCGCAGCGTGGTCAGCATAACCAGCGGGTCACCGGCGTGGTAGCCGCAGGCGACATTGACCGAGGTGATCCAGGGCATTACACAGGCGTCCTGACCCATGTGGTAGCTGCCAAAACTTTCCCCCATGTCACAGTTAAGGTCAATCATCGTCTTCTCCGCCCTTTCAACCGTGGGCAAACGCCGCGGTATCTTCCAATGGCTGCCATATCCCCCGCTCGAGCGCTGCCTGCTGCATGATGTACGCCTGGCGCGCCTCGTCAGGCGTCACTGCACGAAAGCGAACCTGGCTGACTCCTGGCTGGCACTGCGCCAGCAGCGGCAGGTCGGCGCGCGCCACTACCCCGATCTGGGTGTAGCCACCGGTGGTCTGGTGGTCACTCATCATAACAATCGGCTGGCCGCTGCCTGGAACCTGTACCGAGCCCAGCGCGATACCATCCGAGAGGATATCCGCCCCGGCGCGGTGCTGGATGGGCGCACCTTCCAGCCGGTAACCCATGCGGTCGGCCGTGCGGGTGAGTGTGTAGGCGCTGCCAATGAACGCCTCGATTCCCGCCGGGGTGAAGGCTTCCTCGTGCGGGCCGAGCACAACGCGTACAACCGGGGCTGTGCTGTACGCCGGCCGGAATTCCGGTAGCAGCATCCGGCCGGCAAAACGCGCTGCGTCCCGCGCGGGTAGCGAGGGCAGCACGTCGCCTGGCTGGAGCAGGCGGCCATCCAGCCCGCCAAACCCGGCACGGGTGTAGGTCGCCCGCGATCCCATCACAGGCGGGGTGTGGATGCCGCCTGCCAACGCCAGGTAGCCCCAGCCCCCGCCGTCTATAGCAACTACGCGCAGCAGCGCGCCGCCGGGTGCGCGCACCGCCATCCACGCCGGGAACGCCACGCCGTCGACTTCCAGAGCAAAGCCCACACCGGCCAATGCAACCAGGCAATCAACCTCGGTGCGCAGCTCGGGGCCTGCGGCAGCGAATTCAATGGCGGCCGTACCCGGCGGATTGACAGCCAGCCGGTTGGCGGCGTCAAAGGCAAATGCGTCCATCGGCCCGGAAACCGGGACGCCAAAGCGCTGGAAGCCAAAGCGTCCGGAATCCTGCACGCTGGTATAAAACCCGGGGCTGACCACGCGCAGGCTCATGCGGCTCCTTTGATGGGGACGAAGCGCACGCGGTCTCCCGGTGCGAGCAGCGAAGGCGGGTCGCGCTGCGGGTCAAACAGAACCAGCCGGGTGCGGCCGATTATCTGCCAGCCACCGGGCGATTCGAGCGGGTAGATGCCGGTCTGCGCGCCGGCGATGCCCACTGACCCGGCGGGGATGGTGGTACGCGGGGTGGCGCGGCGTGGGGTGGCAATGCGGTCGTCCAGCCCGCCCATGTAGGGGAAACCGGGGGTGAAGCCGATCATGTACACGCGATATTCGGGCAGCGCGTGCAGCGCTACCACTTCATCCAGTGTCAGGCCGTGCGCGGCGGCCAGCGCTTCCAGGTCGGGGCCGGCCGCGCCGCCATAGACCACCGGGATTTCCACCAGACGGCCGCTTTCCTGCCCCGGAACATCGTCCAGATCCATCAGCAGTCGCTCCAGCCTGTTTGTAACCTCGTCCGTGCTCCAACGCAGGGGGTCGAACTGTACCAGCAGCGTGGTATACGCGGGGATCGCCTCGCCGAAACCATCCCACGCGGCGTCGCGCAGCGCGGCGACCAGGCGGTGTACGCGCGCGTTGACGCGCGGATCAATCTGATCGCCAAACTGCACGCTGACGGCCGACTCCCCGCACACGCGCATGCGCGGTACATCCCCTGCGCCCATCTCAGCCGTCCATCAAGCTGCTGTTCAGCCGGTCGGTGGCGAACATGTGCCCCGGTGCGTGGCTGATCATCAGCGGAACGCGCGCGGCGAGCGCCACGGCCTGGGGCGTGACGCCACAGGCCCAGAACACCGGCACTTCGCCCGCGCGCACGGGGACCGGGTCGCCAAAATCCGGGCGGCTCAGGTCAGCGATGCCCAGCGCGGCCGGGTCACCAACGTGCAGTGGCGCGCCATGCACGCGGGTGCAGCGCGCGGTGACGGCGATGGCCGTGTCCACCTGCCCGGCCGGGATTGGGCGCATGGAGACCACCAATGGCCCGGCGAAGACGCCCGCAGGGCGGCAGGCGATATTGGTGCGGTACATGGGCACATTACAGCCGCATTCGATATGCCGTACCGGCAGCCCGGCGTCCAGCAGCGCCTGCTCAAAGGTGAAGCTGCAGCCGATGAGAAAACTAACGAAGTCCGGCTGCCACAGGTCGAGCAGGCTGGTTGGCTGGCCGGCCAGCGAACCATCACGGTAGACGCGGTAGCCGGGCAAATCGGTACGCAGGTCGGCGCCGGCAGCCCAGGTTGGGTCGGGGGCAGTCTCACCCGGCCCAGTGACGTCCAGCAGCGGGCAGGCTTTGGGGTTATAGAAACAGAAACGCTGAAAATCAAACGCCTGCGTAGCGGGCAAAATAACCAGGTTGGCCTGCACGTAACCGGGGGCCAGCCCGGCGGTGGGACGGCGCCATTCGCCGCGCCGCGCCGCGAGCCGCACCGACTGCCCGTCAAGATACTGCGCCACGTTTGCCTAGCGCGCCAGCGCGGTCAGCAACGCGCCAACGCCAATAATGATGAGGAACACCGGCCAGATCACCGACCACGACAGGTTGAGCAGGAAAACCGCCGCCACTACGCTGAGGATCAACCCGCCGACCAACGGCCCGCGCACGCTTTCATTCATGTGGCCGCCGTTGCCTTGATACGCCCGGTAGGCCGTCGAAAAAGAGGCAACGGCCGGGATGAGAATGAATAACGCCCACCAGTTATCGAGGGCGAACCCGGTTATGCCCAGGTTATTGAGCAGGAAGACCAGGCCCAGGACGAGCAGGACGACGCCAGCGATCCAGCCTTCCGAGCCGCGGTGACGGCGTTCCGGCTGCTGCGGCGGGGGATTGAATGACTCAGAGCCAGGAGGAATTTGATCAGCCATTAGAACTCCTTTTTTGGGAAAATCATTCATACGGATAGAAATGATTGTACCAGTATTTGCCCAAACACCTGCCTGTACTGCGCTTTTGCATTTGCCCACGGCGATAGGTATAATGCTAGCCAGGGAACCCGCCAGATTCAAGGAGAGTAAAGGCAATGAAGCATGAGCTAACAGGCATGGTACTCGGCGTGTACATCGCTCCTGACCCACAGGACTTGCAATCGATGGCACAGGAAGCGCTGGAAATGCAGATTGATGGCGTGGCAGGCGACCGGCATTTCGGCGTGACGATGAAATCCAATTCGCGCACACCACATTACACGCGCGGCACGTTAATCCGCAACAGTCGCCAGGTTTCCTTGCTCAGCGTTGAAGAACTGGATGAGATCGCGCGCCGGCTGGGCGTGCCCGCCATCCAACCAGAATGGCTGGGCGCAAACATCGTGCTGGCCGGCATCCCCGAGCTTTCGCACCTGCCGCCTTCCACGCGGCTGCTGTTCCCCGGGAACGCCGCGCTGGGTATTGATGGGCAGAATTACCCGTGCAAAGGCCCGGCGCAGATCATCCAGGCCAATTATCCAGATACGCCCGGGCTGGAGCAAGCGTTCCGCCGTGAGGCGATGGAGCTGCGCGGTATTGTCGGTTGGGTCGAACGTCCGGGGCGAATCTGCCCGGGTGACAGCGTGCGCGTGCTGCTGCCGGACGCCAAACCATATCCCTATTAAAAGCTCCATCTCAGCCCGCGTGGCAAGGTAGTTGTCATCCTGCTCAAAATAGAATATAATTTCTAATCAGGCAGGTGATGATGGTTACAATGACTGGTATCGCGCAGAAAAACTCGGAAGCCGACGTTCCCCTTCAGACCCTGGAAGGGGTGATTGAACGTTTCACCTTCCAGAACGAGGAGAACGGCTATACCGTCGCGCGCCTGATCCCAAAAGGCAAGGGCTATGAAACCACGGTCACCGGCGTGCTGAGCGGTGTAATGGTGGGCGAATCGGTGCGGCTGCGCGGAGTATGGAAGACGCATCCGGAATATGGCCGCCAGTTCGAAGTGCGCTCGTACACGGTACAGCTCCCGGCCACCATCGAAGGTATGCGCAAGTACCTGGGCAGCGGGCTGATCAAGGGCATTGGCCCGGTGACCGCCGGGCGCATCGTTGACCATTTTGGGCTGGCAACGCTGGAAGTGATTGAAGAAACGCCCGAACGGCTGACCGAAGTATCCGGCATGGGCGCGGTGCGTATCGAGCGGCTGAAACGCGCGTGGGAAGAGCAGAAGCAGATCAAGGAGATCATGATCTTCCTGCAAAGCCACGGCGTAAGCTCAGGCCTGGCGGTTAAGATCTTCAAGCAGTATGCCAACCTGTCGCTCAATGTGGTTAAGAACGATCCCTACCGGTTGGCGCAGGACATCTACGGCATTGGATTCAAGACCGCTGACCGCATCGCGCAATCGATGGGCGTACCACATGACTCGCCGCAGCGCATCCGCGCCGGCCTGCAATATGTGCTGGGTACATTCAGTGACGACGGCCATTGTTTTGCCACCCAATCGCAGCTCCTGCAAAAGTCGGAGCAACTGCTGGAAGTACCGGCCGGCGTGTGCCAGGAACAGCTCATCTGGTTGGTAGGCCAGGATATTCTCAACCAGGAAGACGAAGCCGTGTACCTGCCGCCGTTTCGCCAGGCGGAAATATCCGTGGCGCGCAAGCTGCACCAATTGCAAAACAGCCTGGGCGACCGCCTGTCGCAGTTCCGCGGCGTGGACTGGGAAAAAGCCTTTGCCTGGGTGGATAAGCAAAGCGCGATCACGCTGGCCGATTCGCAAAAAGAAGCCATCCGCATGGCGCTAACCAGCCGGGTGAGCGTGCTCACCGGCGGGCCAGGCACGGGGAAGAGCACCATCGTCGGCAGCCTGATCCAGTTGCTGGAAGTGAAAAATGGAACGGTTTTGCTGGCCGCGCCCACCGGACGCGCCGCCAAGCGCCTGAGTGAGACCACCGGGCGCGAAGCGAAAACCATTCACCGCCTGCTGGAATTCAGCCCGGCGGGCGGGTCGATGCAGTTCATGCGCGACCGTGAAAACCCGCTGGACTCCGACCTGATCATCGTGGATGAAGCCTCGATGATTGACATCCTGCTGATGAACCATTTGCTCAAAGCCGTGGAAAACGGATCGCACCTGCTGCTGGTGGGCGACGTGGACCAGCTCCCCTCTGTGGGACCCGGTAACGTGCTGCGCGACCTGATCAGCAGCAAGGTTATTCCGGTTACCCGGTTGAGCACCATCTTCCGCCAGGCAGCCGACAGCGCTATCGTAGTCAACGCGCACCGCATCAACCGCGGAGAAGCGCCGATCACCTCGCGCGAGATCAAAGATTTTTTCGTTTTTCATCAGAACGATCCGGAGCAAGCCGCTGAGCTGGTGCTCGACCTGGTGGTCAAGCGCATCCCATCGCGCTTTGGCCACGACCCATCCACCGCGATCCAGGTTCTCAGCCCCATGCACCGCGGCCCGGCCGGGGTGACGGAGTTGAACCAGCGTCTGCAGGAACGCCTGAACCCGCCCGCGCCTGGCAAAGCCCAGTACAATCACGGCCAGCGCAGCTTCCGCCCCGGCGACCGGGTGATGCAGATCCGCAACAACTACGATAAAAAGGTTTTCAATGGTGACCTGGGCACGCTGACGCGCATCGACTTTGAAGAGCAACTGCTGTATGTGGAGTTCGACACCGGCAGCGTAGCCTACGAATTCAACCAGCTCGATGAGCTGGTGCACGCCTACGCGATCAGCATTCATAAGGCGCAGGGCTCGGAGTTCCCCGTGGTGGTAATTCCACTGCTGGCGCAGCATTACATGATGCTGCAGCGTAACCTGCTCTATACCGGCGTGACCCGCGCGCGCAGCCTTGTGGTATTGGTCAGCAACCCCAGGGCGATTGCCATCGCGGTGCATAACGACCGCATTGCCCTGCGCAACACGCGCCTGGCGCAGCGCCTGCAGGAAATGGCCAAAGAAACGCCGCGTGACTCGCGTTATACTACTGGATAGATCTTCAGTTCTGTAGCAGGGAAAGGGGACGATGGAAGCAGCCGGGCAGGATATCCGTGTGGGCTTGCTCGCCCCGGCGTATTACGTGCGCCTGGGCCTGCGCAGCGTGCTGGCGGAGATCCCGGGCGTGCGCGTAGTGTTTGACGCCGCGGCCCTGGCCGAGGTGGAAGGCCGCCCCGTGGTGGACGTGCTGCTGCACGCCGCTACCGGTGAGCTGTCGCTGGCGGAATTTCTGCGCGCTGCCGGCGAGAACACACCTATCATCCTGCTCCTGGATACCCCACCCAATGCCCGCCTGCTGGAGCGGCTGCGCGCCCGTCCATGGGCTATCCTTTCGCTGGAAGCCGGGCCGCAGGAGCTGGCCGCGGCCATTCACGCCACGCATGCCGGCCTGTTGAGCGCCGACCCGGCGCTATCCGCCAGCCTGCTGGCGCTCCCGGCAGCCCCGGCTGTAGATGAAGACAGCGAAGCCCTGACCCCGCGCGAGCGCGAAGTGCTGCAACTGTTGGCGCGCGGGCTGGCGAACAAGCAGATCGCAGCTCAGTTGGGTTTGAGCGAAAATACGGTCAAATTTCATATTTCCAGTGTATATGCCAAACTGGGCGCCGGCAACCGCGCCGAAGCAGTAACGCTCGGCGCGCGGCGTGGATGGATTAGCCTTTAACCGGAGGAGCGATTATCATGCCAGAACTGCCCGAAATTGCATCGCGCGCGCGTGAAATGCAGGCCACCCTGGTGGGGAAAACCATCAGCGGCGTTGAAGTCTTGCAGCCGAAATGCCTGAATGTGCCAGTCGAGGAGTTCAGCGCCGGCCTCATCAACGCCACAATCGAATCCATAACCTACCGTGGCAAGTGGATACTCACCCGCACCAGCCAGGGTTGGTTCCTGCTCAACCTGGGCATGGGCGGCGAGGTGCTGCTGGTAACGCGCGAGAGCTTGCCGCCCAAGTACCGCCTGGTGCTAGACTTCACAGATGGAACTTGCCTGGCGATCAACTTCTGGTGGTTTGGCTACGCGCATTTTGTCAAATTGGACGCTCTGGCCACCCACGAGCCCACCACCAGGCTGGGAATCGACGCGCTGCAGGCAAGCCCCGACGATCTGGCGCGCCTGTTCGCGGGGCAGCGCGGCAAGGTCAAAATGCTGCTACTCGACCAGGCGCGGATCAGCGGTATCGGCAATGCCTACATCCACGATATCCTGTTCTTCGCGCGCATTCACCCGCTGCGCCCGGCCAACAGCCTGACCCGCGCCGAAATAGAAACGCTGGCGGATGCCATCCGCAAAGGCCTGCGGCCCAGCCTCGATCTGGGCGGCGCGTTTTACGAGAAACGACTGGACGGCTCCAACGGTGGCTTCACCGAAGACAGGGTCATTATCGGCTACCGCGAAAACAGCCCCTGCCCGATTTGCGGCACGCCGATTCAGAAGATCAAAACCGGCGGAACCAGCAGCTTCATCTGCCCATCATGTCAAGCGCTGTAATCCTGGTGTCACTGTAGCCCGATCCTTTTGATCGAGCTACAGTGATCATTTAACGCAGGTTCTTGATCTCGGTGTGGAAAACTTTATCCCACAATGGCGAGGTGACGCCGTAGGCAGCGTTCCAATCGCGGAAGTGATGCGCCATGTGGTAGCGCTTGAGGAACTTGAGATAGCCAGCGCGCATGCGCGCGTGGTGCGTGGCGTAATGGGTCAGGTCGTAGGCCAGGTAGCCGGTCATCACACCTGAGATCATTGGCGCCACCCACTCTGGCGCTCCCAACAGCATGCCCAACACCAGGTAGAACAGGCCGAAGAAGAAAAATGCCATCGGGATGGATACTACCGGGGGCATCACGAGGCGCGTTTTGCACTGCGGCTGGGCGTGGTGCACTCCGTGGAACAGGAATGAAATTCGCTCCTGGGTCTTGTTGCGCGGCTTGAAGTGAAATAGGAAGCGGTGCAGCGTATACTCCATAAACGTCCATACGAACAGGCCGATCAGATACGCCAGCGGGATATACGCCCACGACGTGCCAGGGACATGGCGCAGGATCGCGATAATAAAAAAGTAAACGATCACAGGCAGCCAGATCACTGTGACGGCGACTGGAGAGATATGCGTGAAGAACTCCATGAAGTCAGACTTGAACAGCCGGATCGGCGTATCACTGCGGTCAAAAGTATAATGACTGGCCATCATAACCTGCCTTTGTGGGGAATTTTTATCAGTATAGCATGGCGTTCCGGTTTCAAACGAGTGAAGTTGATTTCAGGTCACCAGCTCGGATGGCAGGTGTGCAGTGCGGTTCATATACACCACCCCGATCTCGTCTTCGGTAAAATCGATGCGCGTGATGGCAGTATTGTTCATCACAAACCACAAGCTGCGGCTGAGCGGCAGCCGCAAAATGCCGTGAACCAGCAAATTATAGAAACCACCGTGGCTGATCACTGCCACACGATCGTCTGTGCCCCCGTGGCGCTGTAGCAGCGCATCTAAAAAGCGCCCGGCGCGCTCTACGCGCTGGTCGAACTCCTCAAACGGCCGGTTCCACCAGCCGGCATTGTCCAGGTCATCCGGCAGGCGCAGGCGCGGATAATGACGTTGGAAATGCGCGCGCCCAAAGCCGGGCTGGATCAAGCGCTGGCCGGTGTCTTCATCGTCCAGGTACAGCCCGCCCTCTTCGTGCGCGTCAATCCAGGCATCCAGTGGCAGCCCGGTAGTCTCAGAAACGATCGAGCCAGTCTGCACGGCGCGCAGCATCAGGCTGCAATACAGGTGCGTCAGACGGAAGCCGGCACGGTTTTGCCCGTCGCGCGCGCCGATCTCTTCACCGGGGCTGGTCTGCGCCAGGTGCGCGCCTAACAGCTCGGCCTGGCGCACGCCGGTGGGCGTCAGTTCGGGATCATGGCTGCGACCTCTGGATGATTTGGTGGCGTCCCACAGCGCGTTATTGGCGGATTGCCCATGACGGATAAAGTAAAACTGCATTAGCTATTGCACTCCTTTCCGATTTCAACAAATCTTTCTACAAAAACCCTTGCCAAATAAAAAATATCCGGTATACTATAGATGATCGACCGCCTGGGTGCCCCCCTCACCCCGGCGGTTGATCGCTTTAACCGCCGGATTCTTCCTCTGGAAAACTGCCCAGAGGGAAAATCGTCTCCATGTTGGTCTCGATAATCTCTGCCTGCACCGCTCCGCTCGTCAATCCGCGCAGACCGGCCTGAAACGCGTCCAACTGCGGGATGGCGAAGCGCGCCGTAAGGGTGACATCCACGCCGAAGTCTTCATCCAGCACCTGCCCGTGGCAGGCGTCGACAAGCTGGCGCACGCGCTCGATGTACGTGTATGCGAAAGCTGCCATCACCGTGTGCGTCGGGATTTTTTCAGCGCGCTGCGTCACGGCCAGCACGGCGCGTACTGCATCGCTGTAAGCGCGCACCAGCCCGCCCGTTCCTAATTTTGTGCCGCCAAAATAGCGCGTGACCACCACCGCCACGTCACCCAGCCCGCTGCCCTGCAGCACGGCCAGCGCCGGCCGCCCGGCCGTGCCGGAGGGTTCACCGTCGTCGCTGCTGTGCGCGGTCACACTGGCGCCATAGCCCACCAGGAACAACGGCACGTTGTGTGTGGCACCGGCAAACTCGGCGCGAACAGCGGCGATAAATTCGCGCGCCTGTTCCACGCTGAAGACCGGAGCCAGTGTAGCGATGAAGCGCGAGTTAAGCACTTCGATTTCGGCGCGCGCGATCGCGGCAGGGATGGGGTATCTCCTGGGGGTCATCGACATGCATTCCTGTTCCAATCAAGTATACTTGGGTTACAGCACATCGAACCAGGATGGACGGCATGCAAAGTGGCAGGCGCGGCATTGATTATATCGGCGTGGGGGTAGGCGCGGTGATCCTCAACCAGCGCAACGAGGTTTTTCTGGCGCGGCGTGGCGAAAAAGCACGCAACGAGCGCGGCCTGTGGGAATGCCCGGGCGGGTCGGTGGAATTTGGCGAAACCCTGGCCGCCGCCCTACGGCGCGAGATGCGCGAAGAATATGGCATTGAAATAGAAGTCTGCGAGCTGCTGGATGTGGTGGATCATATCCTTCCGGATGAGGGCCAGCACTGGGTATCGCCTTCTTTTGTATGCCGTATCACGGCCGGTGAGCCGTCGATCCTCGAACCCGAGAAATGCAGCCAGATCGGCTGGTTTGCGCTGGACGCGCTGCCATCCGAAACTACGCTCGCCAGCAAAAACAGTCTGAATGCAATCAAGGAGAAGATGGGATGAAGTACCGGCGCTTTGGACGCACCAACTGGATTGTCAGCGAAGTGGGTTATGGCATGTGGGGTATGGGCGGCTGGACGGAGTCGGATGACGCCGAGTCGATGCAGTCGCTGCAGCACGCGGTTGACCTGGGCTGCACCTTTTTCGACACCGCCTGGGCCTATGGCAGCGGGCATAGTGAAGGCCTTTTGGGCCATTTGGTGCGTGCAAACCCTGAGAAAAAGTTGTATACCGCCACGAAGATCCCGCCGCTCAACAGCAAGTGGCCTAGCCGTCGCGAATACACACTGGACGTAACCTTCCCACCTGATCATATCGAAAAATACGTGCACAGCAGCCTGCAGAACGCCGGGTTGGAGTGCTTTGACCTGGTGCAGTTCCATGTGTGGGAAGACTCCTGGGTGGAAGATGATCGCTGGGCAAAGAAGCTGGACGAGCTGCGCCGCCAGGGCTTAATCGGCGCGGTGGGTATCAGCATTAACCGCTGGGAGCCGTGGAACGGCGTCAAAGCCGTGCGCAGCGGGCTGATCGACGCGGTGCAGGTAATCTACAATATCTTTGATCAGAACCCCGAAGATGAGCTATTCCCTGCCTGTGTGGAGCAGGACGTGGCGGTGATCGCACGCGTACCCTTCGACGAAGGCACGCTGACCGGCAAGCTGACGGTGGACAGCAAGTGGCCGCGTGGCGACTGGCGCAACACGTACTTTGTGCCCGAGAATCTCAAGGCCAGCGTGGAGCGCGCCGAAGCGCTGCGCCCGATGATCCCCGAGGGCCACAGTATGCCGGAAATCGCGCTGCGTTTTATCCTCACCAACCC
Source organism: Longilinea sp. (assembly GCA_039810245.1). Taxonomy (GTDB): domain Bacteria; phylum Chloroflexota; class Anaerolineae; order Anaerolineales; family Anaerolineaceae; genus CALDSL01. The sequence continues at coordinate 67,757 of JBDHWQ010000001.1, forward strand.
GGTGATCAGCACCGTTATTCCAGGCATGCGCAAGCTGCATCACGTGGAAGAAAACATCCGCGCCAGCGAGCTAGGCCCGCTGGATGATACGATGATGGCTGCGCTGCGACCGCACCGCTGGGTGCGCCAACCCACGCGCTGGTCGCAATAAGCGAGGATCAGCGACCCTCTCCAGGCGATGAAAAAGCACCTGCCCATCTGGCGCCGAGCGCAAAAAGACTGCACCACCACGATCGAAGTCGCGCAGTGGCTGCCACTGGCTGCGTTTGGGCTGTTCCTGTTCTGGTACCTGGCCAACCCGAATAAGATTGTATCGCTGGCGGCGGCCACGCTACTGGGCTGCGTGGTTGTGGCATTCACCTGGGCCTTCCAGCAGGCGCGCCACGTACGCGCCGCGCGCAGGCTGCGCTACTCGGCGCTGCAGGTGGGCGATGAGCTGGAAGAAGAGCTGGAACTGGATAACCAGTCGATCTTTCCGGTGCTGTGGGCCGAGTTTGTCGATCGTTCCAACCTGCCTGGTTATACTGTCACCAGCGTGCACGCAGCCGGAGCGAAGAGTGTAGAGAAATGGCGCGCCGAAACGATCTGCGAGCGGCGCGGGGTGTACGTGCTTGGCCCATGGGAACTGCTGCTGGGCGACCCGCTGGGCATTTTTCGCGTGCGCCAGGTATACCAGGAGCAGCGCGAGATCCTGATCTACCCGCCCCTGGCGGATATGCCCGACTGCGTGCAGGTGACGGCTGCCGCGGAAGGCGACCAACGCGCCTTGCACCAGCCAATTGGCGCAGACACGGCCAACGCATTCAGCACGCGCCCGTATGCGCCCGGCGATCCGCTGCGCAACCTGCACTGGCGCACTACCGCGCGCCGCGAGCAGCCGTTTGTCAAGCTGTTCGAGCCTGAATCGGCCACGTCCGTGTGGCTGGTGGCTGACTGCGACCCCAATGTGCACCGCAAGGTGGGGAAAGAGTCATCGTTTGAAGCCATGATCATGGTGCTGGCCACTCTGGCAGCGCGCATGCTGCGCGAGCAGTTGGCAGTGGGCCTGTATGCTGCCGGCGCAGACCAGACAGTGGTGCTGCCCGAGCGCGGCCAGCCGCACCAATGGGATATCCTTAAAGCGCTGGCCCCGCTGGAAATGAATGGCCCACCGCTGGCCGCGGCGCTGCAATCGCTGCGCCCGCTGGTATCGGCGCGCAATACCGTAGTGTTAGTCACACCGTCGCTGGCGGCGGCGTGGCTGCCGGAACTGAGCCGGCTGGCCGGGCTGCGCGGCGGCCGGGCGGCGCAGGTGGTGCTGCTGGACCCACGCAGTTTTGGCGGCAGCAGCAACCCGGATCCGCTGCCAGGCCTGCTGGCAGAAGCCGGCATCCGCGCGCAGATCATCCGCGGCGAGCAGATCAAACCAATCAGTGGGGCGTACGGCAGCGTGCGGCGCTGGGAATTCCAGAGCCTGGCCACCGGGCGCGTGGTAGCGCGCCACACCCCGCGCGGTGATGATATCCGGGGGCCGGTATGAACCGCCCGTGGTTTGTACGCCTCTTCCTGGCCACACGCGGCGCGTGGGTGCTGCTGTCGCTGTTGGGCGGAATGGCGCTGGTAATGGCCTACTCGGTGGACGCGGCCAACTGGGTGCTGGCCGACAGGCTGATTATCACCTGCATCTGGCTGGGGCTGCTGTTCGGCTGGCTGCTGGCGCGCACGCATTGGTCGGCGCTGCTTGCCGGCTTCTATACCATTGACCTGGCGGTGCTGGTCATCCTGCTGGGCATGGCCAACATTTTCCCGCTGCTGGCCGCTGGCCCGGCGGAAACCGATCTGCTCACCAGCATGAACCTGCGCGCCTTCACTTTCCTGCAGCGCCTCGGCGGCTGGTATGGAGCGCTGCGCAGCGGCCGCGCGCTGGAAGACACTGGATTATTCCTGTTCCTTGCCAGTCTGCTGGGCTGGCTGGTGACGAGCTGGCTGGCGTGGAGCGTGATCAAAAAGCGCAACGCTTATGCCGGCATTCTGCCCTTTGCATTTCTGCTGGGACTGAATAATGACCTGAGCAAGCAGGGCGAAGGAATGTTTTGGGTGTTCCTGATGTTTGCGCTGGCGTTAATGGTGTATGTCACCTGCATTCGCAACCACCGCGACTGGGATGCGCGCGGCGTGGACTATCCGGACTCGCTCACCGTTGAGTGGGGCTTTACCGCGCTGAGCGTGACTACTGTTGTCAGCACGCTGGCGCTGCTGGTGACCACGCTGGGTACGCCCTGGGGTTGGGATGCGCTCTCGCGCGCCTTCCGCGAGATGCGCGAAAAGAGCGAACCGGCGGCGCACCAGCTTTTTGGTGGCGTGACCCCGCCCAAATTCGACGAGGCGCCGGTGGAAGTGCGCACACCCGACCTTTCCGACTTCCGCAGCGGGCTGCCCAGCGGCGAACAGACCATCCTGTGGGTGCGCACCAGCGACCCGCCGCCGCTGCCCCCCGAGGCCGGCGCGGCCGCGCAGGCGGAAATGCCGCAGCACTACTGGCGCGCGAATGTGTTCACGGTTTATACCCCGCATGGCTGGAAGCCGGAGTCATCGTTTGACGCTGCGCCGCCGCAGTTTGACGCAGCCAGCCCGCCGCCGGGCCGGCGGCTGCTGGAGCAGGAAGTTGAGGTGCTGGGCGAGCACAGCGGGCCGCTGTTCGCTGCCAACCAGCCGGTGCAGTCCAGCGATGGCGTCACTTTGCTCTACCGCACGCTGGACGGCACGGCGCTGCTGGCCGGATCGGCATCAAAATATACAGCGCAGTCCTGGGTGAACGATATCACCGCTAACGACCTGGATGCTGCCGCGCCGGAGCTGCCGCCCGAGATCGCCGCGGTGTACCTGCAAACCCCGCCCGACCTGCCGCCGCGCGTAATCGAGCTTGCGGCGCGCGTGACTGCGGGGGCATCCACGCGGTTGGAAAAGACGCTGCGCGTGCAAGATTATCTGCGCAGTACCTACGCCTACTCCACCGCGGTGCAGCCGGCAAGCGAGAACGCAGATTTTGTTGATCATTTCCTGTTTGAAGAGCAGGCCGGATACTGCACGCATTTCGCTTCATCGATGGCGGTGATGCTGCGCACGCAAGGCGTAGCGGCGCGCGTGGCAACCGGTTTTGCCACTGGCAGTTATGACGCCAATCGCGGCGCTTACCGCGTGACCGCCTCGGCGGCGCACGCCTGGGTGGAAGTGTTCTTCCCCGGCTATGGCTGGGTGGAGTTCGAGCCCACCCCCGCCCGCGCGACATTTACCTACCCGCGCTACACGCCTGAGGGCCAGTTGATCGCCCCGCCCGCGCCGCAGCCCCTGGAAGAACCGCAAACCGAGCCGCGCCCGGCGTGGCCGGTTACGCTGCTTGCTGTAGTGCTGTTCCTTGCAGCCGCGGCTGCCATCTGGCTGCGCCGGGCGCAGCGCCTGCAGCGCGCGCAAAGCCTGGCGCCGGCCGGCAGCAGTGGCAGCCTGTACTGGGACATGCGCGAGCTGCTGGGCTGGGCCGGGCTGCGCGCAAAGCCCAGCGCTACCCCGCAGGAGTTTCTCAGCCGCAACACCGAAGCGCTGGCCGGGCATGACCCCCTGCTGCGCGCGGCGCAGGATGTGACGCGCCTGTATCTGCAGGCCGCCTTCAGCCGCCGCCCACCGGCGCATGAGGAGGTGGAGCGTGCGCGCCGGAGCTGGAGACACGCCCGCGCCGGCTGGCTGGCGCTGCTTGGGCGGCGCATCCTGGTTGTGCTGCGGCGCGGGAGACGGTAGAATAACCCCTGCCGGAGAAACGATACGATCATGGTCCACCTGGGAACCTGGCGAGGCCGCTCGCTCACCATCAGTATCAAGCCCAACTGCCTGACCCTCAGCCTGCAGCAGGATGCTAGCGCGGTGGTGTTCAGCTATGACCTGGCCGGCCGGCTGTGGACCGGCATGCTGGCGGGCGTTTCCTACCGGCGCGGGCTGGACGGCAAGGTCGTGGCCAAGTGGGGCGCGGACCCCGACAACCGCGAGCGCCGCTGGTTGAGCATCCCCGAGGCGCGCGCGCTGGAAGAACAGGCGCGCACGATGGCCTATGAACTGGCGCGCGACCTTGCCGGCGGCGCGGCACAGGTGAGTAACCCTCTGGGCGTGGACGGCAAGACCATGCTGGCCAACGCAGCCACCTTCGACACGCATCGCTATGCCGCGGATATCGCCGCCTACCACAGCGCATATCAGCCGGTGGGTATATTGCCGCCGGACCAATACATGGCGGTGGTCTTGCAGGCTACCGAGGGCTGCTCGTTCAATACCTGCACCTTTTGCACCTTCTACCGCGACCGGCCGTTTCGCATCAAGACCGCGGATGCCTTCCGCGAGCACGTGCGCGCGGTGTGGCGCTTCCTGGGCGAAGGCCGCAGCCTGCGTCGCACCATCTTTTTGGGCGACGCCAACGCGTTGGTGGCGCCTATGCCGCGCCTGCTGCCGCTGCTGGATGTGATCCATGAAGAGCTGGACGTGGAGCAGTTGGGCGGTATTTACGCATTTCTGGACGGCTTTAGCGGCGAGCGCAAGAGCACCGAGGATTACGTGCTGCTGCGCCGGCGCGGTCTGAAGCGCGTCTACATTGGCATGGAGAGCGGCAGCGCACCGCTGCTGCAGTTCCTCAAAAAGCCCGGACGGCCGGAAGACGTGATCCAGGCGGTGAGCGCCATGAAGCGCGCCGGCGTGGCGGTGGGGATCATCGTGCTGCTGGGCGCAGGTGGGCAGGCCTACGCGCGCGAGCATGTACGCGATACCATCGACGCGATCAACGCCATGCGCCTGGACCTGGACGATATCATTTATTTCTCCGAGCTGGTGGAAAGCGAAGGGCTGGAGTATACGCGCGACGCCTTCCAGGCCAACCTGCAGCCGCTGACCGCCCGCGAGCGCCAGGAGCAGGCGGCGCAGATTGAAGCCGGGCTGGTATTTTCGGCCGAAGGCGGTACGCCGCACATCAGCCGCTACGACATCCGCGAGTTTGTGTACTGAGAGCCGAATGGACGCCAACACCATCCTTCCCCTGGGCAAACTGCCGCCCGAGCTGCTGGAAAAAATTATCACCAACGCCCCCGGGGGCGACCCGCGCGTGCTGCTCGGCCCCGGCATTGGCCTTGACTGCGCCGTGCTGGATATGGGCGATACGCTGCTGGTGTTGAAGGCCGAGCCGATCACCTTTGTCACCGATTCGATCGGCTGGTACGCGCTGCAGATTGCCGCCAACGACATCGCCACCACCGGGGCCGCGCCGCGCTGGTACCTGGCCACGCTGCTGCTGCCCGAGCGCCGCACCACGCCGGCGCTGGTGGAAGAGATCGCGCGGCAGGCGCACGAGGCCTGTCGCGAACTGGGCGTCACCATCATCGGCGGGCATACCGAGATCACCTACGGGCTGGACCGGCCGATATTGATCGGCACGCTGATCGGCGAGGTGCGGCGCGAAGATTTGATCACGCCGCGCGAGGCGCAGCCGGGCGACGCGGTGCTGCTGACCAAGGGCGTGCCGGTGGAAGCCACCGCCATCCTGGCGCGCGAGTTTCCCGAGCGGCTGGCGGGCCTATTCAGCGCGGTGGAGATCGAGCAGGCGCGCAATTTCCTCTACCGGCCGGGGATCAGCGTGCTGCGCGATGCGCAGGTGGCGCGCGCCGCCGGGCGGGTGACCGCCATGCACGACCCGACCGAGGGCGGGCTGGCGGCTGCGCTGTGGGAGTTGGCGCAGGCCTGCGGCCACGCTTTTCATATCGACCCGGCTGCCGTGCCCATCCCCGCACTGGCCGGGCGGGTGTGCGCCGTCTTTGGCCTCGACCCGCTGGCGACGATTGCGTCCGGTGCGCTGCTGCTGACCGCCCTGCCGGGCGACGCGGCCGCGATCACCCGCGCGCTGCAAGACGCGGGCATTGACTGCACGCAGATTGGCGTGGTAAAGGCCGGCGAGCCGCAGGTGCACACGCCGGCCGGGCTGCTGCCGCGGCCGGCGCGCGACGAAATCACCAAAGTGTACGAGTAAGCGCATGTACGTGATGCTGGAGTGCACTGAGCCGCAGTGCGGCTTACGCTTTCCCGCCCCCGGCACGGCCTCGATCTCTGCATGCCCGCGCTGCGGCGCGCCGCTGCGGGCCGGGCAGCCGTTCCCCGCGCAGCGCGTGGAGCCGGAAGCAGTGCGGGCTGCCGGGCCGGAGCTGGAAATCGTGCTGGATAACCTGCGCAGCGCGTTCAACGTCGGGTCGATTTTGCGCACCGCGGATGGCGCCGGGGTGCGCCGCGCGCACCTGTGCGGCATTACCCCCACGCCCGATAACCCCAAAGTGGCCAAGACCGCGCTGAGCGCCGAGTTCGCCACGCCCTGGGAGTACGCGACCAACGCGGTGGAGCGCGCCCGCGCGCTGCAGGCCGCCGGGGTGCCGGTGTGGGCGCTGGAGGGCGGCCCGCGGGCGGTCTCCATCCTCGACGCGCGCGGCGAAATGGAGCGGCTGGACGCGCTGGCGCTGGTGGCGGGCAACGAGCTGGCCGGCGTCGACCCGGCGCTGCTGGCCGCCTGCGACCGCGTGGTCTCGCTGCCCATGCTGGGCTTCAAGCGCTCGCTCAATGTGGCCGTGGCGTTCGGGATTGCCATGTACCTGATACGATTTATGCAGAAACCTTGAAACGCGACCCACAGGGCCATGAGTGCGCGAAGAAGATCAATACAGGTTTTCTTCGCGTTCTTTCCCAGAAAGTCACGGGGACGATGCGCGAGGTCTTCGCGTACTTTGCGTTTTTAAGGTTTACAATTAACCCTATTCATAAAAAACCCCCTGGAAAGAGGACCTTCGTTTATGCCTACGGAACTGGATGTTGCCATGCAAGCCGCACGCGAGGCGGGGAAGATGCTGCGCGAGAGCTATCTGCAGCCGCATGATATTATCCTGAAAGGCGCCGGCAACCTGGTGACCGAGATGGACCGCCGCTGCGAGCAATATCTCTCCACCCTGCTGCTGGATACCTTCCCCGGCGACGGCTACTATGGCGAGGAGAACACCCGCATCCGACCCGATGCGCGCCGCCTGTGGGTGGTGGACCCGTTGGACGGGACCAACAATTACGCGCACGGCTACCCACTGTTCTGCGTCTCGATCGGCTTCGTGGTCGACGGGCGGCCGGCGGCGGGGGTGATCTACAACCCGCTGCTGGACGAGCTGTACGCTGCCGAGCAGGGCCGCGGTGCCACGCTCAACGGCCAGCCCATCCACGTCAGCGAGACGGGCGAACTGGGCGCAGCGCTGCTGGCCAGCGGCTTCCCCTACGGCGTGTGGGAGCGCCCCGACGACAACATCAGCGAATACGCCCGGCTGACCAAGCTGGCCGTCTCGGTGCGCTGTGACGGCTGCGCCGCGGCCGACCTGAGCCACACCGCCGCCGGCCGTCTGGACGGCTACTGGGAGCAGGAGATCGAGCCGTGGGACGTGGCTGCCGGCGCGCTGATCGTGCAGGAGGCCGGCGGTGTGGTGACCCTGTGGGATGGCCGCCCGTTCGACGTTTTTGGCCGCAGCATCCTGGCCAGCAACGCCCGCCTGCACGCCACCCTGCTGCGCGCGCTGCTGGGATAACCTCTGTAAGATACAGTGTTTGCTGGCTATTCAAATTGTAAGGCGCGGAACGCGCGGGTTGTTATGCTATAATGCCAGAAGAACGCATTCCTGGCAGTTTGTTCATATTGCGGTGTCGTAACCGGCCGGCCCGGCCGGTTTTGCGAACCACTTGATCGGCATAGAGTTTGCACCAGCACCCTGTTTGTCGTTGATTCCATCCAAACGCCACCCCGGCCGCACCCGGTAAGGTCCGCGGCCCAGGTGGCTGTTAGACGCGCCTGCCCCGCTTCGACGGCCAATGTCGAAAGGGCGGAGCGCGCCTGAAAACCGCCTCTCGAACCCCATGCCCACCCCGATCCTCGACGTAGAATTAATCGCGCAATCTTCCAGCGAGTACCTGACCCAGGTCTTCACCGGGTTTGGCGCGCTGGAAGCCCAGGGCTGGCTGCGTCTGCGCGCCACGCGCGCCGCAAATTATGTGCCGGGTGTTAAGTACCAGCCGCGGCTGCGCGCGGTGATCAACGGCTCGCTGCGCGTGGCCTACGACCTGCGCGATATTCCCGACCCGTACCCGGATGACCTGGACTGGGCGCACGTCTATTTCAAGCGCAGTTATTCCCCTGTGCACCTGGCCGGGACGCCGGGATGCGAGCGCATCCACCCCTACGGGCTGAATTACCCGGTTTATGGTCCCCACGACCACGCCGGCCAGCGCGTGATGTGGTCGCTGCAAAGCCTGCGCCGGCAGCACAGCCGCAAAAACATCCTTCACACCATCGATCAGGCGCTGCGCAGCAGTGATCTTCTCTCGCGCCTGACCAACCGTGAGAATTGCCGCGCCAACTGCGACCAGCACGTCTTCGAAGACACGCCTCGTTTTGAGCGCGAGGCGCGGATTAATTACTACGCCCGGCTGTGGGATCCGGCGGGAGTGGTGGCGGAGTATCAGGAAAATTGCGACGCGGTAAACAGCACCCGCATTGGCTGCGTGCGCGCGCTGCGGCAGGCCTTTGGCGCGCGCTTCGACGGCGGGATCCAGATATCAACCTACGCGCGCCAGGTCGCTCCGAACCTTATCGCGGATTACCGCCAGACGCTCAAGCCCAGTTATTTGCGCAAGACGCGGCAGGCCAATATCTGCGTCACCACCCTGGGCGTGGTTGGATCCAATGGCTGGCGCATCGGTGAGCTGGTGGCAGGAGCCAAGGCAATCGTCTGCGAACGCCTGTGCACTTTCCCGCCCGGAAACTTTGCCCCCGAGCGCAACTATCTGGAGTTCGGCACCCCGGAGGAATGCGTGCAGCAGGTGCAGCGCCTGGTGGACGACCCCGCGCTGCGTTACGCGCTGGCAGTGAATAACGCGCAGTATTACCAGCAGTATCTCCGGCCCGACCGGTTGATCTGGAATACGTTGCAGGTGGCGCTTGGTACAAACGCAATTGACGGTTGACCGCCTGGGGCGGGTTGCAGTCAGGCTATCAGCTATGGCGCTGCCGCTGGCGCTCGTATTTTGCCTGCTGGTCAACGTGAATGAGCTGCAGTTGTATCGATCCTACGCGCTGGATGAGGCCACCATCGCGGACACGGCGGCTTCGATTGCGCAGGGCGGCGCGCTTCCAACCGGTGTCTATTGGTCGCACATTTTCAGAGCGCAAACCAACATCAATTTTCATTATCCGCCGCTGTATTTCTACGTGGCGGGCTGGGTGATGAAATTGGTTGGGATTACCCCGCTGGCGTTGGGGCTACTACACGTGCTGCTGCGGCTGGCGACGGTGGCGGCGTTGTTTCTCTTCTTGCGTTACAGCGGCCTGAACCGCTGGCTGGCCCTGCTGGCCGGTGTATGCTGGGCGGCGTTCGCCCCGGCCGGCTTTTACATCTCACGCGGTGACGACCTGGCAGTGCTGTTCGTGATGCTGGCGCTGCTGTGTACCACGTTCGCGGGCTGGCGCGCGGAGGTGCTGGCCGGCGTGCTGCTGGGGCTGGCGTTCCTTTCTTACCCGGTGGCCTTAGTGGCCGGCGGGCTGCTGGCGCTGTTGAGCCTGTTCCACCAGCGCCGCCTGCAATGGAGCACGCTGCTGCCGCTGGCGCTCGCCGCCGCGCTGACCGGCGGGCTGTGGCTGCTGTGGGTGATCCCGTATTGGGCTGAGTTCCGTTCATTTTTCCTGGGGTTCGTGGTGCCGGATGCCGCGGCCGGGAATTACGCCCGTTCTGTCCTCGACCACCTGCGCGCGCTGCTGCTGGGGAACGGGCCGGTGATCGCTTTCCAGACCGCCATGCTGCCCTTGCTGCTGGCAGACCTGGCGCTCAGCGCCACCTGGGTGGCGAAAGATCGCGCTGCGCTGCGCCGGACCGCGCTGCTGCACCTGCCGCTGCTGCTGGCGCTGCTGCTCATCGCGCGCAACCGCATCCACCCTTACGCCGTCACCTGGCTGGCGCTGGCGCTGCTGCTGACCCTCGCCAGCATCTATCTCGAAGCCCGCTTCGCGATCGCATGGGATACGCGCCCGGCGCGATTCCTCGCCACCGGGCTGGCCGTGGTGGTGCTGCTCCAGGCGGGCAGCATCCTCGGGCTGCAAACCCTGCACGCGGCCGGTAACCTGGCTTACCGCCGCGCCTGCCTGGACGACCCGCTGGCGCAGGTGCGCGCCGCCATCCCGCAGGGTGAGAAAGTGATTACTTCGGAAAGCCTGGCATTTTACGCGCTGCGCGCGCAGAACCCGGTCTACTACCCGGCCGGGCTGTCCGGCAAAACCCCCGGCGGCGTGGCATTCCAGGCAGAATATGACGGCAGCTTCCGCTGGCTGGTCACCGCCCGGCCACTGGATGAGATCACGTCCTACGGCGGCAAGTTCGGTTGGGATGAGCGCACCTTTGTCTGGTTCCGTGAGCGCTTCACCCTGTCCGGCAGCACCGGCGACCGGGCTGCCTGTTTTCAGAAGGCTCCCCTGGCGCGTTTTTCCACATCCGCCCTGCCGCTCTACTGGTACACCACGAAATAAGACCATTATGAATTTCACCTCACGCCTGCGCACCCTGGCAGTCCTTCCGATTCACCCGTTCCTCATCGCCATTTTCCCGGTGCTGAGCCTGTACGCCCACAACATCACCCAGGTGGCGTTCGCCAGCACGCTGCGCGCGTTTGGCGTGTTCCTGGCCGTGGCCGTGCTGAGCTTTGGTGGCCTATACCTGCTGCTGCGCAATGCTCGCCGCGCTGCGCTGACTCTCACCTGGGGGCTGGTATTGTTCTTTCTGGTGGTGCCGGTGCAAAACGGATTGTTGGCTGCTGGCATACCGGAGAGCTTAGCGCGCCTTCGTTTCATCGTTCCTTTTTTTGCACTACTATTCGTAGGTGGTGCATTTTTGATCAGACATAAGTTACCTAATTACAAACAAGCTAATCTAATTGCCAATTTTGTTTCAATTACTATGGTAATACTTCCTATAACCAATATCATCAGTTATGAAGCGCTTATCATAAGAACTGCTGATAAAACCGATCAACCAGTCTACAAACAGCAAAATTCGATCGGCTATTATCCTGACATTTACTACATTGTATTAGATATGCATGGAAGAACCGATGCTATCAAAGAAGCAACAGGGTATGACAACAGTCCTATATTAGATCAGCTTCGCACTCTCGGGTTTTATATCGCTTCTTGCAGCAATGCAAATTATCCGTCTGCTACCTGGCAGGCGATGAGTTCTACTCTCAATATGGAATATTTTGATCATGAAGCAATCTTAATGCAATCGCCATTGATAACTTTTGCCCAAAAAATTGACAAGCTGAAACAGAATAATGTATCGATAAGACTCAAGGGTTATGGTTACAAGTATTTGACTTTCAGTACAGACTATGATTTCTTAAATATAACGGCTTCTGACAAATACTATAATTTTCTACATTTAGAGAATAGTAATGTTCAACCACTAAACTCTTTCGAAACTCTATTAATTCAAAACATAGACCCGGAAATCATACCTGAATCGAAACTGCGAACTTCTCACAAAGTTCATTATCAAAATATAAAGTCCATTTTCTCTACACTTCCGAAATTGGGGGCAGCTTATGATTCTCCAATATTCGTTTACGCGCATATCTTAAGCCCACACAGTCCTTTCGTTTTTAGCGGTTCTGGCGAATTTGTTGAATTGGAGACCGGCACAATAGAAACCCGATATGCAGAACAAGTAAAGTTCCTTGATTCGAAGATGGTAGAGATAGCAACTGAGATTGTACATAACTCAGAGACACCACCGGTTATCATAATTCAAGGTGATCATGGCTTCTTCTGGGGTGACAATAAGCGAGGAGCCGCCATTCTGAATGCTTACTACTTGCCAGAGGTAGATGCATTAAATATCTTATATCCAAGTATTAGCCCCGTAAACACATTTCGTCTCTTGTTTCAACAATACTTTCAAGAACCTATTAACTTATTACCGGACAGAACATTTTTTGAAAAACAGCAGCGCGAATGGATTGGCAATTTTCAATCAAATACGCCTTTTGAATTCGATGAGTTTGCATTACCTTTTTGTCCCGACACCTCTGAACCATAAATCATCAGTATGCCCATCGTCATTTCCGTCGACAACCTCTCCAAATCCTACCGCCTGGGCCAGATCGGCAGCGGCACGCTGGCGCGCGACCTGAACGCGTGGTGGGCGCGCGCGCGCGGCAAGCCCAACCCGCTGCGCAAGATCGGCCAGGCGGACCACGGCAACCGCGACGGCGAGACCCTCTGGGCGCTGAAGGACGTCAGCTTCCAGGTGCAGCAGGGCGAGGTGCTGGGGGTGATCGGGCGCAACGGGGCGGGCAAGAGCACGCTGCTCAAAATCCTCTCGCGCGTCACCGCGCCTACCGGCGGGCAGGTGAAGGTGAAGGGACGCATTGCCAGCCTGCTGGAAGTGGGCACCGGCTTCCACCCCGACCTGACCGGGCGCGAGAACGTTTACCTCAACGGCGCAATCCTGGGCATGACGCGCGAGGAAGTGCGCCGCAAATTCGACGAGATCGTCAACTTTGCCGAAGTGGAGCAGTTCATTGACACCCCGGTCAAACGCTACTCCAGCGGCATGTACGTGCGCCTGGCGTTTGCTGTGGCCGCGCACCTGGAGCCGGAGATCCTGCTGGTGGACGAAGTGCTGGCGGTGGGTGACGCCGAATTCCAGAAGAAATGCCTGGGCAAGATGGGCGACGTGGCCCATGAGGGCCGCACGGTGCTATTCGTGAGCCATAATATGTCTATGATTACACGTTTATGTGACCGAACGATTTTATTTGATCATGGAGATATCATTGCAGACGGAGATACTGACAAAGTTACGCGCAAGTACTTAAGCTTGGATACAAATACTCCTGCTATGAGAACCTGGACTGAAGAAAATGCCCCGGGCGACCAGGTTGCATCCTTGCGGTCTGTTAAAGTTGTCGATAATTCTGGAATGATTAAAGAGAGTATTTCTATTGATGAAAAGTTCTCAATTGAAATAGGTTACTACAATAAAACAACAACTTTGCGCCCTACTGCAATTCTCCATTTTTATAACGAAGATGGTACGTGTCTTTTTGCGTCAAATGATTGGAATAATAAAGAATGGTGGAATAGGAAACGAACCCCTGGGATGGTTCAATCAGTTTGCAGGATTCCAGCGAACTTTCTTGCAGAAGGGAAAATCACCGTTCTTGTCGCAATCGGAACATATAATCCGAACATAGTTCACGCCATTTTTCCAGAAGCAGTAGCTTTTCAAATCGTCGATCACAGTTATGGCAATGCCTCACGTGGTTCATATGCTGGTGGCAACTGGCCAGGTGTTATCCGCCCTTACTTGAAATGGGACGTACAACAGGAAGGGGTATATGATGATCGGATGGATCAATAAACGAATAAAGTTTCCATTTCGGAACAAGAAACAACAACCAAGTCCTGAACCGTTCTTCATGGCCGACAACCCAAAGTATAAGAACAACCAAATTGGTGCTTATACATACGGAAAACCATATATTTACCGCACCGATTCTCTAACTCAATTGGTCATAGGAAACTACTGTTCAATTGCTGACGGAGTCTGCTTTATCGTAGGTGGCGAGCATCGTATTGATTGGGTAACGACATATCCCTTTAATGTATTATTTCCGGAAGGTAGTAACTTTACCGGACATCCGGCGTCAAAAGGTAACATTCAAATTGGTAATGATGTTTGGATTGGACGCGACGCACTAATCCTATCGGGTGTTTCGATTGGAGATGGAGCAGTTATCGCGGCCAGATCAGTAGTTACAAAATCAGTTGATCCGTACACCATTGTAGGTGGCAACCCTGCGAAGCCTATCCGAAAACGGTTTCGGCAAGATCAAATTGATAAATTATTGGAGATTGCTTGGTGGCAATGGCCCAGAGAAAAAATAGTAACAGCGCTCCCTCTACTATTAAATAATGAAATTGATGCATTCATTGCTAAATATGAGTAGAAAATGAAAATGAGTAATAAAAGAAAGACCGTAAATAATATGGATGTCTTGTCAAGTTTGAAATCCAATCTCAAAGAATATCGATATTACCGTTGGCTTTACAAGAAATATCAGGAATTTAGAAAGACTATTGCATTTAAAGAAGAAGCAAAAAGAATGGCTGTTTTATCAGCGCAAACCGACTCTATAGGCCAAATATTATCTGCCAACGTATCATCAGAAATATTTTTAGCAAATCAAAAGACAACTGAAATAACTTCGTTATTAAGCGAATTGCAAAAATTACAACCGAAAACAGTAGTAGAAATCGGTACTCATCGGGGAGGGACAATGTTTCTCTTTTCTCAAGCTTGCAGTCCTTCTGCTATATTAATATCAATAGATTTCCAATATCCATCTCTACATTATCCAAAAGCTATTCCAGCGTTCAAAAGGCCACTTCAAAGAATTATATGTATCCAGGCAGATAGTCATCAGGCGACAACCTTGAAGCAAGTACGAAGATTGATTAAGAACCGCCCTATCGATTTCTTATTCATCGATGGAGACCATTCATATGATGGCGTAAAGAAAGATTATGAATTATTTTCACCGCTGGTACGAAGTGGCGGAGTTATTGCCTTCCATGATATCGTCACTGATTATTTCACCCGCTACCAACAGAATACAGGCACATATACCGGGGGAGTTCCTAAGTTCTGGGGTGAGCTTAAACAAATCCATTCAAATACTCTGGAGTTCATTGAGGATCCAGAGCAAGACGGTTATGGCATCGGCTTGATTTTTGTACCATAATGACAACGTACGCTACATATTCTTTACCGTTTAGTTATGCGTTATCACCGCGATGGTCGGTTATTATCCCTGTTTATCAGGCAGGGGATTATTTATTCAGAACAATTAATAGTGTATTATGCCAGGACCCCGGCATTGAGCATATGCAAATTAAACTTATCGATGATTGTTCAGATAATTCCTATGCTTATAAACTACTTGAGGAAAAGCAATTACTCGGCCGCATTGAATACTATCGACATCCAATTCGGCAAGGCATCGCAAAGAACTGGAACTCTTGTATTGATTTATCGTGTGGACAATTCATTCACATCCTTCATCAGGACGATCTGGTTTATCCGGGATTTTATCAACAGCTAGAGCATGGTTTTTGTGCCGGAAATGCTGGCGCTGTTTTTTGCCGCCACCATTACATAGACAGCAATGAAAACATTCTCTACTCATCTGAATTGGAGCAGGAGAGTGATGGAATCCTGGAAGATGCCCTAAATAAGATCGCTTCGTCCCAACGAATTCAGACACCATCTATCGCTGTTCGCCGGGATGTCTATATGAACCTGGGTGGTTTTAATCCTGTTTATAAATACGTCTTAGATTGGGAAATGTGGATCCGTATCAGTCAAAATTATCCAGTTTATTATGTACCCGATGTGCTTGCTGCTTACCGCATCCATGATGCATCAGAGACTGCTCGATTACGGAACACCGCGGAAACCATTCGCGATATGCGTAGGTTATTTTCAATGTATCGATCCTATTTGGATCCTTCGACGAGGAAATCAATAGAAATTAATGCCAGAAAGAATTACTCAGCTCTAGCATTCCGAGAAGCCAGCAGATTGGCCGCAAATGGCCAGGCTATACAAAGTCTGGCATTTATCAAAGAAGGTTTGCTTTGTTTCTTGCGGCTTTCGTCATTTATACGAGCGTATTATTTATTGCGGAAGTTGTTGAAAAACATAGTCCTTGGAAAGCGAAAAGACAGGAAAGCGTAACTTTGATCGCAGGCGTTAGCATCGTAATCTGCTGTTACAATAGCGCCGGCCGCCTGCGGCCGACACTGGCGCACGTTTGCGCGCAACTTGTTTCGCCGGGCATTCCCTGGGAAGTAATTCTGGTGGATAATGCCTCGACCGATGCTACACAGGAGACCGCCCGCGCTTTATGGCCACCAGACGCGCCCGCACCGCTGCGCATCGTCCGCGAGGAGCAGCCCGGACTCAGCCATGCGCGCCGCCGTGGACTGCAAGAAGCGCAGTACGAATACGTGAGCTTTATTGATGATGACAATTGGGTGACGGAATATTGGGTACAAACAGTATTTACAATTATGAGCAATCAGTTGAACGTAGGTGCTTGTGGTGGAAGATCTTACCCTACTTTCGAAAAAAAACCGCCCGCGGGATTTGATCAATTCTATTTGAATATGGCCATTGGCGAACAGTGGACAACGGAAGGAGATATTACTGAGACACGTGGATGGCTCTGGGGTGCTGGGTTAATCATTCGAAGAGCAGCATGGGAACAAATAGTTAAATTAAACTGGAGTTCAATGATGATTGGACGGAAAGGGAAAACACTTTCGAGCGGAGAAGATACCGAGATTTGTTACTGGTTACGATTATTGGGTTGGCGCATTTATTACTCCCCCAAATTATCTATGAAACATTACATACCTGCATTTCGTATGCAAAAGTCATATATTTATCGTTTGTTTAATTCTGGCGGATACACCATATTGGTTAATAAAGCTTATAAGCGAATGTTATCTGGGAACTATACTCAGGTAAAACAGTCGATATTACGCCTTTGGCTTGTTGATTTACGGTCCACATTTTTGACTCTGATAAAATCCCTGTTCAACAAAAAATCTGTAAAGTCAATCTATAATCAAACCTTCATAAACATGGAAGTATCAATGACTACTCTATATTATCTGCTTAGACTTGGTCCATGGGGTTATCAAAATATCTATAACACTATTAATAAGTATTGTGAACAGTCTTCTTCAATACGCCACTAGAGATCATGAGAAGAGACATCTATAACGTCGTATCAGGGACCATAGTAATTTTGGTTCATTGGCCATCGTAGAGAAATGAATATTAACATGAATTTTTTTTATCAAAGCTATCGTCGTTTAACATCAAAATGCAAAGTTCATTCCTATGCGTTGCATCAACTAGACTATCGTCTTGATCCATTCTTACAAAAAAAGAATGGATTCTTTATCGAAGCCGGTGCAAACGACGGAATCCGTCAAAGTAACACTCTGTATTTCGAAAAGTATAAAGGTTGGACCGGTCTGCTGGTAGAAGCAATTCCAGCATTGGCAGAAAAATGTTTTCGTAATCGCCCAAATTGTATTGTGGAGAATTACGCTTTGGTTGCAAGCGACTATCGAGCAAAAACAATTGAAATAGATTATCTGAATTTGATGAGCATTGTTGAAGGTGCATTGGAATCTGAAGAGCTGACTTTAGCACACAGAACTATCGCATCAAAATTCCTTCAAAGTAATGAAAATCCGTATAAATTATCAGTGCCAGTATCTACGCTAAGTGCTTTAATAGATAAACACAACATCAAGCATATCGACTTATTATCTCTTGATGTGGAAGGATACGAATCGGAAGTCTTGAAGGGTATAGATTTAGACCGGCATGCCCCTGACTATTTGTTGGTTGAAGTAAGATCGTTTGAAAAAGTAGAATCAGTGATATGTCCTCGGTACAGACGTACAGCTATATTGAACATCAGTGATGATTGCTCTGATGTTCTATATAAACGAGCTTAATCGATGACCTTCATTCCCCCCATCCTGCTGATCCTCTTCAACCGCCCCGAGCCAACCCGGCAGGTGTTCGCGCAGGTACGCCGCGCGCAGCCGCGGCAGTTGTTCCTCTCTGCCGATGGACCGCGACCGGGCCGCCCGGACGACGCGGCGCGCTGCGCGGAAGTGCGCGCCATTGTCACCCAGGTTGATTGGGAGTGCGAGGTGCATATCCGCTTCTCAGACACTAACCTGGGCTGCAAGGTCGGGCCGGCCAGCGCCATGAGCTGGTTCTTCGACCAGGTCGAAGCCGGGATCATCCTGGAAGACGACTGCCTGCCCGACCTTTCGTTCTTCCCCTTCTGCGCCGAGCTGCTGGAACGCTACCACGACGATGAGCGCGTCGGCATGGTGGCCGGAAACACCTACGTTCCGGTGGCGCGGCAAAGCCCTTATAGCTATTATTTCTCGGGCTACACCATGGTGTGGGGCTGGGCCACCTGGCGGCGCGCCTGGCGGTTGTTCGACGCTAATATCCCCCTGTGGCCGGCGCTGAAAGATGACCCGGGCTGGATCGCCGAAACATCGCTGTTCGCAGAATCCGTCCCGTACTGGCAGCGCATGTTTGACCGCGTGCACCAGGGCCAATTGGACGCGTGGGATTACCAGTGGCTGTTCACCCTGTGGACGCAGAATATGCTCGCTGCGCAGCCGCGCACCAATCTGGTGCGCAATATCGGCTTTGGCGAAGATGCCACCCACACCAAACTGGATAGCCATAACTTTTCAGCGCTTCCGCTGGACAAGGTGACATTCCCGCTGGCGCACCCACCGTATGTGATGCGCGATACCAAAGCCGACCGCTACCTGGTGCGGCATTTCTTCGCCCACACCCTGCAGCAGCCGCGCAAATCCCTGTACGCCCGCCTGCGCGCCGCCGCAAAGCAGGTGCTATCGAAAGCTTCTGGATCATGAGCGTGCAAGACCCCCTGGTCTCCATCATCATCCCCTGCCATAACCGCATCGACTGGCTGCGTGAAGCGCTGGATTCAGTCCTGGCGCAGACCTACCCCGCGCTGGAAATCCTGCTGGTGGATGACGGCTCGACGCCGCCGGTCCAATCGCTGCTGGATGTGCCCGACCCGCGTCTGCGCTGGCTGCGCCGCGAAAGCGCGGGCGGCCCGGGCTGCGCGCGCGAGGCCGGCCGGCTGGCGGCGCGGGGCGAGTTCATCCAGTACCTCGATTCCGACGACATCCTGCACCCGCGCAAGATCGAAACCCAGGTGCGTGCGCTGCAGCGCGACCCCGGCGCGGGCATGTGCTACTGCACCTCGCTAATTTTCCGCGAGCGCCCCGGCGAGCCGGATATGCCGGTCTGGTCGCTTTCCGGCCAGCCCTTTGAGCGCATCCTGCCCGGTTTGCTTACCCAGCGCCCGTGGGCCACCACGTCGTGCCTGTGGCGGTGCAGCGTCACCGACGCCACCGGCCCGTGGTCCGACCTGCGCGTGGGCGAGGATATCGAATATGAATCGCGCGCCGGCTGCCTGGAAACCCGCGTGCTGCACGTGCCCGAAGCGCTGTGCTTCCTGCGCCGCGACCCGTCGCAGGCCGGGCTGACCAGCGAGACGCCCGAGCACCAGGCCGCCGAGACCGGCTATAAGCTGCGCGTGGCGGATAACCTGCTGCGCACGCGCTACGCCGCTGACCCGGCCGTGCGCGCGCGGTTGTTTGCCCTGCTGTACAACCAGGCGGTGTTCCTGCTCTCACAGCGTCAAACGCGGCCGGCGCGGGAGTGCCTGCGCGCGGCACGGCAGGTGTGGCCCGGCGCGGGGCTGGAGAGCGTGCGGCTGGCGGCGCGGCTGCTGCCCGCCGAGCTGGCGCTGCGCTACGCGCGCCTGCTGCGGCGCGGCTGGGCGCGGGCCGGAGCGTTTGGAGCGTGAACCGGTGAACGTGGCGGTCGTGGCGCAAGGTATGCTGCCCATCCCTGCCGGCGATGGGGCATCGCTGCTGCTGTCCGCCTTTTGCCGCGAGCTGGTGGCGCAGGGTCACAGCGTGCATTTCCTCGCCTACAACCTGCCGGGTGACAGCGCCGCGCACGCCCAGCGCCTGCGCGCGGATGGCATCCACCTGCACGCCTGCCCGCCGCGACCGGTCGATACCGGTGAAGGCCGCGCCGCGTTCTTTACCCACGCGCTGTTTCCCCGCCCCGGGCACTTTTATACCGGTTACCACTACGCGGATTGGGCCGCCGGGGTGCTGGGCGAAGCACGGCCGCGGGTGGTGTTCGCCTACATGGCCGACGCGGTCAGCGCCGTGCAGGCCTGCCACCAGTCGGGCGGCTTCCGCCTGGTGGCGCTTGTCACCGATCTGGATCACCTGGTGCGGCGCTACCGCAAGCAGGTGACCCCGCGGCGCGGGCTGCGCGGCCAGGCCTACTACCTGCGCAACACGCTGGCCGAGCGCGGCTTTCCGCGCCTGGAAACCAGCCTGCTAAAAAGCTGCGACCGGGTATGCGGTTCGGCCTACCACCACCAGGAATGGCTGCGAGCGCAGGGCGTGGCCAATATTCGCTACTTCCCCGTGCCGGTTCCCGAGCCGCCCGCGGCGGGTACGCAGTCGCCGGTCCCCGGGCGAGTGACGCTGGTGGGCAGCGTCAGCGGCACGGCCACGCTGGCCGGGCTGCGCTATTTCCAGCACGCAATTGCGCCCGAGATCGAAAGCATCCCCGGCCTGCGCGTACGTATCGTCGGCGGCGGCGAACTGCAGCCGGATCTGGCCGGTTTGCTGCGGCAGGCATGGATCGAGCGCAGTGGCTACGTGGATGATATTGGCGCGGAATACCGCAACGCGAGCGTGGTGCTGGTGCCCACGCCCATCCCGCTGGGCTTTCGCGTGCGCATCGCCGAGGCTTTTGCCCACGGCTGCTGCGTGGTGGCGCACCGCAGCAACGCGGCGGGCATGCCCGAGTTGGAGCACGGCCGCAACATCCTGCTGGCCGAGACAGGCGCGGAGTTCCGCGCGGCCATCGCGCGCTGCCTGAACAACCCGGATCTGCGCGAGTCGCTGGGACGCGAAGCGCGCAAAACCTATGAGACCTGCTACGAGAGTCGCCGCGTGGTGCGAGATATGCTGGCGTACGCCCTGGCGGAATAACCCATGCCCAAACCCCGGCTGTTGATCCCCATCTCTATCCAGTTCAGCGTGCGCTACGTGGTGCGCAGCGGGCTGCTGGAGCACATGCGCGCGTTTGCCGCGCCGGCCGTGGCCCTGGGCTGGGACGACCCGGCGCTGCAGGCCGAGCTGGAAGGCTGCGGCGTGCCGGTCTACCGGCTGGCGCCGGCGGCGCAGTCACAGCGCTACCGCCGTCTGCGGCGCTGGCTGCAGGATGCCTTCTTCGCCCGCAGCCGCAGCGCCACCGTGGGCATCGACGCGCGCCGCGACGCGTTGGGCCGCTCGGACGCGGAGAACGCCAAAATTGCCCTGCGCGGGGCGCTGTGCCGCGCGCTGGGCGCTGTGGAGCCGGCCTACCGCGCGCTGCAGCGTCGCGAGAGCCGCCTGGTGTGTCAAGAGACCAGCATCCGCCAGTCCGATGCGCTGCTGGACGCCGCCCGCCCGGACGCGCTGCTCAGCCTGACGCCCTACTACGCCGAAGAGGAGTTCCTGCTGCGCAGCGCAGCGCGGCGCGGCATCCCGCTGGGCGCGGCCATCCTCTCGTTTGACAATCTGACCACCAAGGGCTGGCTGCCCGCGCCCTTCGACCACTATTTCCTGTGGAACACCTACAACCGCGACGAGCTGTGGCGGTTGTACCCCGAGACGAAAGAACGCCCGGTCAGCATCACCGGCACGCCGCAGTTCGATTTCTACTACCGGCCCGAGTACCTGTGGGACGAGGCCACCTGGCGCGCGAAGCTGGGCCTGCCCCCCGGCCGCCCGGTGATCCTGTACGCCGCCGGGCCGGCCTCGATTGTGCCGCACGAGCCGCACTGGGTGGCGCAGATCGACGCGGCCATCGAGGACGGTAGCATCGCCGGCCGGCCGGTGATCCTGCTGCGCCGCCACCCGGTGGACCCGGCCGGGCGCTGGCTGCCGCTGCTGCGCCAGGGCAAGCACATCGTGTTCGACGAGCCCTGGCAGCCGGGAGCCGAGGTGATCGGCAAGACCAACGTCAGCGATGAGGACATCCGCCGGCTGGCGTCGTCGCTGTGCTATGCCAGGGTGCACGTCAGCGGCAGCTCCACCATGGCGATTGACGGGGCCATCTTCGACCGCCCGCAGATCAACCCGGCCTACGACGACCGCCCCGGCCGGCCCTTCGACCGCGCCATGCGCGAGCTGTACCTGCGCGAGCATTACCTGCCAATCACCCGCTCGGGCGGCATCCAGATCGTCGGAAGCCGCGCGGCGCTGGTGGCGGCGATCAATGACGGGTTCGCGCACCCCGAGCGCGGGCGGGAAGGCCGGCGGCGCATGGTGGCGGAGATTTGCACCTACACCGACGGGCACTCGAC
The DNA here is from genome assembly GCA_039810245.1 of Longilinea sp. Classification (GTDB taxonomy): domain Bacteria; phylum Chloroflexota; class Anaerolineae; order Anaerolineales; family Anaerolineaceae; genus CALDSL01. Next base: position 89,915 of record JBDHWQ010000001.1, read on the forward strand.
GGAGCGCGTAGCCGCCGCGCTGGAAGAATTCCTGCGGTCCAAAATCCATTCCGGCAGTTGAGGAGCAGAGCATGGCAAGAGTGCTGGTCACCGGGGGAACCGGTTTCTTAGGGAAACGGCTGGGCAAGCGTCTGCGCGAAGCCGGCCACAGCGTGACGCTGGCCGGGCGCAACAACAAACAAAACCTGTTCGCGGCGCAGTTCTCGGGCTGCGAGGCGCTGCCGCTGGACGTGGCCTCGATCGAATCGGTGCGCGACATCGTCATGCAGGTGCGCCCGGAGATTATCATCCACGCCGCGGCCACCAAGTTCGTCGACCTGTCGGAAAAGCAGCCGATGGAAGCGGTGGACGTCAACGTGACTGGCTCGCAGAATGTGGCGCGCGTGGCGATGGATAAGGGCGTGGGCCTGGTGATCGGCATCTCCACCGACAAAGCCTCGCCGCCGGTGCGCAACACCTACGGCCTCACCAAGGCGCTGATGGAGCGCATGTTCTGCGCGCTGGACGGCAAGAGCGACACGCGATTCCTGTGCGTGCGCTACGGCAACGTGGCCTGGTCCACCGGCTCGGTGCTCACCATCTGGAAGCGCATGCTGGAAGAGACCGGGGTGATCGGCACCACCGGCGCGGAGATGTACCGCTTCTTCTTCACCGTGGATGAAGCCGTGGCGCTGGTGATGGCCGCGCTGGAGAACGCCGAGCGCTTCCGCGGCAAGGTGCTCTCGCGCCACATGAAGGCCGCGCAGATGGGCGACATCCTGCGCGTGTGGACGGCGCAGGCCGGCGCGCGCTACGAGCAGATCGCCGGCCGGCCAGGCGAGCGCAATGAGGAATTTCTGTTCGGCGAGCAGGAGCTGCCCTACACCGAGGAAGTGACCCTCAACGGCATCCCGCATTATGTCATCTCGTTCAACCGCAAGGTAGAACACCCGGTGGCTGCCCCGCTGTCATCCAGCAACACCACCATGCTCACCGACGACGAAATCCGCGCCATCATCAACAACCCGCCGCTCGAGGAGCGTTAATGAGCGAGCGCATCATCGACCACGCGCTGATCATGGCCGCCGGGCGCGGCAACCGCATGCGCCCGCTGACCGACTCGATCCCCAAGCCGATGGTGCGCTACAAAGGCGACACGCTGATCGGCAACAGCCTCAAAGCGCTGGCCGGGTGCGTCACCTACGTGCACATTACCGTGGGCTACAAAAAAGCCATGCTGTCGGAATACCTGATGTCGCGCGGCGTCGATACCATCCTCAACACAGAAGGCCACGGCAACGGCTGGTGGGTGACGCATACCCTGCTGCGCCACCTGGACGCGCCGGTGCTGGTGCTCACCACCGATAACATCACCGAGATTGATATCGATTTTCTCACCCGGGAATACGTCCGCCTGGGTCGCCCGCATTGCATGCTGGTTCCGGTGCGGCCCATCCCCGGCATCGCCGGCGACTACATCACCCACCAGGACGGGCTGGTCACGGCGGTAGACCGCGCCATACCCACCGAAATCTACTGCTCGGGCATCCAGGTGCTCAACCCGGCGCGGGTAGCCGCTGCTCTGCCTGGCGTGGACGATAATTTTTACACCATCTGGAACGGGCTGATCGCCCTGGGACAGCTCAAGGTGTCGGCTGTGTATCCCAAAGCGTGGTTCTCGGTCGACACGCTGGAACAGGCGCTGGGCCTCGAAGAATGAACGCCATCGCGCCGCGCGTCTCGGTAATCATCCCCACGTATCAAAATGCGAAGGAATTACCGCGCGCGGTGCAAAGCGCCCTGGCGCAAGACCTGGCGGAAATCGAAGTCATCGTCATCGACAACGCATCCACCGACGAGACGCCGCGGGTCTGCGCGCAGCTCGCGCAGCAGGACAAGCGCGTGCGCCCGCTGCGGCTGGAAGTTAACGCCGGGCCGGCCGGCGCGCGCAACGCGGGCGCTAAAGCCGCGCGCGGCGAGTACCTGGCCTTCCTGGATGCCGACGATGAATGGCTGCCGGACAGGCTGTCCGCTCAGCTCGCCGTGCTGGACGCGTATCCCCAGGTCGCCCTGGCGTTTTGTGACGGCATGCTGCTGGATGAGCAAAGCGGCAAACAAACGCCCATTTCAGTGATCAACAAGGTGTTCCAAAAGCGCGTGTCTTTCACCCCGCTGGATGAAACCCGCCGGCTCTACCGCCTGGACGGCGATCTGCGCGCAGAGATCTACCGTGGCAATTTCATCAACCTGTCCACGGTGGTGCTGCGCCGCGCGGATTTCGAGCGCCTGGCCGGCTTCGACCCGGCCTGCTATGGCATGGAAGACCTGGACCTGTGGCTGCGGCTGGCGGCACGCGGGCCGTTCGCCTATCACTATCAGCCGGGGGTCATTTGCCACTGGCGGCCCGGGAGTATGTCGCGCATGACCGAGCCGCGCATCCGCAAACTGATCGGTTATTACCTGCGCTGCCTGCAAGACCCGGCTTTCAGCGACCTGCTCGCCACCACGCGTCACAACCTGCATTTCTGCTACAAACAGCTGATCATCCTGTTTGCCTACCAGTGGCGCCCGCTGCGCGCCATGCGCGCCTTCGCCGAGAGCCTGCGCGTGCGTTTTTCCCCCAGTCTACTGGCCTATGCATTGCTGTCATTCCTCGGTCCGCTGCCGGTGCTGTTCAAGCTTAATGTCATCAACCCGCTGTTGGGCAAGCTGCGAGGGAAAGGGTGAAACCCACGCTGCTGGTGGTTTCGCACGTCATCCCACTGCGGCCGCGCTCGGGCCAGCAGCAGCGCGTGTTGCAAATGCTGCGCGGCGCGCGCGAGCGCTTCCGCGTGGTCTTTCTCACCGTAGCCCCCGCCGCGCAGACCGCGGAAGTTCAGCACGGCATGGCCGCGCTGGTTGACCGCTGCATCGTGCTGCCGTCGCGCTCCACCGCGAACCCTATGGCGCGGGCCGCGCACGCGCTGAGGGCCGCCGTTTTCCAGTTACGCAGCGGGCTGAAGAAATCCAATTATGTTATCGGGCAGGTCGAATTGACGCCGCGGCGCATCCGCAAAGCGCTGGAAGGCGAAACAGTCGACCTGGCGCTGTACGAGTACTGGCATGCGTGGCAGAGTGCCGCAGCCTTCCGCGCGCGGGGCATTCCGGTTGTACTGGACATGCACGACGTGCTGGCGCACGCCTACGAGCAGCAGCTCACGCGACGCAAGGCGCTGCCCGCCGCGCTGCGCGGCTGGATGCTGCGACGCTACGCGCGCCAGGAACACCGCACCTGGGCCGCCTTTGACGGGCTGATCGCCATTAACCGGTTGGAGATGGAAGAAATCCGCCAGACGCGTGACCCATCTACCTGCTTCTACTGCCCCATGGCAATCGATATGCAGCACTGGTCATACCGGCACGCGCCGGCGCAGCCGCCGCGGCTGGGGTTCAGTGGCGGACTTGGCAGCCCGATCAACCACCACTGGGCGCTGTTTGCGCTGGAGCAGATCATGCCGCGTGTCTGGGCGCAGCGGCCAGACGCGCAGCTCTGGTTAATCGGCAGCGACCCCGCGCCTGCGCTGCTGCGCGCCGCGCGGCGCAACTCGCGCGTGGTGGTTACCGGCTATCAAGAAGACCTGCGACCGTCGCTCAGTGGGCTGACCGCGCTGCTCTGCCCCTGGCGGGGGCAGTTCGGCTTCCGCAGCCGGTTGGTGGAAGCGATGGCGCTCGGCGTGCCGGTAGTGGCTGCACCGGATGCAGTGGCGGGCATGGGCCTTCGCGACGGCGAAGGGCTGCTGCTGGCCGGCTCCCCCGCCGAGTTCGCCACGCAGGCGCTCTGCCTGATCAATGACATGGATCTGACCGCCAGTCACAGCCACGCCGCGCGGCGGCAGGTGGAAGCTCAATTTTCGGAACGCGAAACCTATGACCGGCTGTTTGCCGGTCTGGAAAAACTTCTCGAATGACTACGCGAAATCTATTGGTTGTCTCGCATGTGCAGCATTATCGCTGGGAAGGGCAGTTATGGGCCTTCGGGGCGTATGCGCGCGAAATTGACATCTGGGCCGACCTGTTTCCCGAAGTGGTGATTGCTTCGCCCTGCGTGGACGGCCCCCCCACCGGCGACTGCCTGCCCTTCACCCGCGCCAACATCCGCATCACACCCGTGGCAATCGCCCGGGGCGGGGACCGGCTGCGCGATAAGCTGCGCGTGGCGGCATCCCTGCCGGGTGTAGTGCGCGCGCTCACCCGCCAGATGAAATCTGCATGGGCCATTCACGTGCGGCTGCCGGGCAACCTGGGCGCGCTGGGCGCGCTGCTCGCCCCGTTGTATAGTCCCCGGATCATCGCCAAGTACGCGGGCACCTGGCCGGATTTTCGCGGCGAGCCGCTGAGCTACCGCGCGCAAAAGGCGCTGCTGCGCTCGCGCTGGTTCCGCGGCCCGGTAACGGTGTACGGTGCGTGGCCCGGCCAGCCTGCCCACATCGTGCCCTATTTCACTTCCATCCTGAGTTCAGACCAGTTAGCGCTGGCTGAATTGGCTACGCGAAACAGGACCTTCCACACCCCCGCCCGGGTGTTGTTCGTCGGCCGCTTTGACCGTGGCAAAAACGCACACGTACTGCTGGATGCAATTGCGCAGCTCAACGCGGCCGGGCGGCCGGTGATCGCTCGGATTGTTGGCGACGGCGCTGAGCGTGAGCGGCTGCATGAACAGGCGCAGCAGTTGAATCTAATCGATATCGTCACATTCACCGGGGCAATCCCCTTCTCGGCGGTGCTCGAGCAGTATGCCTGGGCGGATATCCTGGTACTGGCCTCGAATAACGCTGAAGGCTGGCCCAAAGCCATTGCCGAAGGCATGGCGTTTGGGCTGACGTGCATCGGCTCGCACCGTGGATTGATCCCGCAAATGCTGGCTGATGGCCGTGGCGTGATAATTGACCCGGTCACACCGCAGGCGCTGGCCGCGGCGATCCTGGGCATCATCGCTGACCCGCAGCAGGCCGCGGAAATGTCGGTTCGCGCGGCGCATTGGTCGCGGCAGTATTCGCTGGAAGGGCTGCGCAGCGCCATCCGCGCGCTGCTGGTACAGTGGTGGAAGCTGGACGAGAACGACCTCAACCCGGCGGGTGAAATGGAACAGCAACATGCCAGCAGTCCTGCAGCTGATTGATACGCTGGATGCCGGCGGCGCAGAGCGCGTGGCGGTCAATCTGGCTAACGCGCTGGCGCTGCGCGGATGGGAATCACACCTGTGCGCCACCCGGCGCGGCGGCCCGCTGCAAACCGAGATTGCTTCCACCGTACAGATCCATCTACTGCGGCGCAAAAACCGGTATGATGTTGCTGCCATCCTGCGGCTGGTGCGTTATATACGCGCTGAGCGAGTGCAGATTGTCCACGCGCACAGCAGCTCGCTGTTCCTGGGGGCTATCGCGGCCCGGCTGGCGGGCTGCAAGCTGGTATGGCATGATCATTTTGGCAAAGGGGACACAGATCATCGTTCACCATTTATGTATCAAGTGTTCGCAACCAGAATTGACGCCGCATTTGCAGTTACCCAGGCATTGGCCAGTGAATCTAATAAGAGATTTCATATTCCTGGTCAGAAGGTAGTTTATCTACCAAACTTTTTGCTTTCGAATAACACTCCAGTGTCCCCGGTAGAAATTCCAGGCCACCGTGGGGGACGACTTATTTGCGTGGCGAACATTCGCTTACAAAAAGATCAGCTCGGGCTGCTTCAGGCATTTCGGACGGTGCGCGCGCAGCGGCCGGATGCACACCTGCTGCTGGCCGGCGCGCCGGTCGAGCCGGAGTATGCGCGCCAGGTCCAGGATGCCATCGCAGCAATGGAACTGTCGAGCAGCGTCACCCTGCTGGGCAGGCGCGGTGATGTGTCGGCCGTGCTGACCGGTTGCGACATCGCGGTACTGCCATCGCGCTCGGAAGGATTCCCACTCACGCTGCTGGAATACGGTCAGGCCGGGCTGCCGGTGGTTGCCACGCGCGTGGGCCAGTGCGCAGAAATACTCGATGAGGGTAATGCCGGGCTGCTGGTGCCGCCGCTCAACCCGGACCAACTGGCCGCGGCCGTCCTGCGCCTGCTGGATGACCCGCACCTGGCGCGCAGCCTGGGGGAGCGCTTGCGCAGGCGTACCCAAACGGTGTATTCTCAAGATACTATCCTGTGCCAGGTCGAAACCATCTACCACGCCGTTCTTCAAGGAACCACGATCGCATGACATTACTGGCAAAACCTCAGAAGATCCAGACCAGCATGGTATTCAATAACACTACTCTGCTGGCATTTGCCGCTTTGCACGCGCCGCTGGCGCTGCTGCTGCACTACGTTCCCTTTACTTCCACCCTGCATGCCTGGGCCACACTGCTGGTTGCCGGGGTGGTTGCGTTCCGCTCGCAGGAGCCGCGCAAAGCCGTTTGGGTTGCTTGCTATATCTGCGGGGCGGAAGTTTTGTGGCGCATGACCGGTGCGCAAGTGTTTTACGAGATCGGTAAATATGCCACGGTGGCCGTATTGGGGATTACCTACCTGCGCATGCGCCGCACGCAAAGCGTGGCGCTGCCCGTGGTATTTATGGCGCTGCTGATGTTATCGGTTCCGCTGACGGTCAGCGCCATGGACTGGCATTCCGCGCGCGACAACATCAGCTTTAACCTATCCGGGCCGCTGTGCCTGGCCGTTTCGGTCATGTTCTTTCGCCAGGTGGGCCTGCGGCCGGACGACCGCCGCCCGGCCACGTGGATGCTCGCCGCGCCGCTGATTTCCATCAGTGCGCTGATCGCAAACAGCATCCGCAGTGCGGAGTCGCTTCAATTCACTGATGAATCAAACTTTATCACCAGCGGCGGCTTTGGCCCCAACCAGGTATCGGCCATTATGGGGCTGGGCGCGGTCTTGTTGTTCATGCTCGCCATCCAGGACTCGAAATCGCGCTGGTCTGCGCTGCCGCTGGGTATCGGCTTCGTGGCATTGAGCGCCTTAACTTTCTCGCGGGGAGGCGTGTATAACACTGTCGCGGCCATGCTGTGCGCCAGCACGGTTTTCTTCCGTGATCAACGCCTGCGCGCGCCGTTTCTGGGCATTCTCACAGTTTTGCTGCTGGTAGGCGGCTTTTGGGTCTACCCGCGTTTGAATGAGTATACCGGTGGCATGGTCACCGAGCGTTTTCAGGATACCAATACTACCGGGCGCATGGAGATTATGCAGGCCGAGTGGGAAACATTTCTGAACAACCCACTGCTGGGAACAGGTCCAGGAATGGGTAAGTTCGAGCGCTACCGGTTGATCGGCTTTATGGTGGCCTCACACACCGAATATACACGCATCATCGCGGAACATGGCATCCCCGGCGTGCTTGCGCTGGTCCTGATGTTCATCATGGCATGGAAAGCCGCCTGGCGCAACCGGTCCGGGTTGGCTCAGGCCTGGGCGGTGGCGCTGCTGGCCTGGTCCTTAATGGAAATGAGCCACGCGGCCATGCGCATCGCGGCAATTGGGTTTATGTTTGGCATGGCAACCGTTGCCAACCTGGCAGATGATGCTGAAGAAGTGGATGCAAAACCCCACACTGCTGTTCGTAAATAACTTCCTACCGGGCGGTTCGCATACTGCCAGCGCCGATCTGGCAGAAATGCTGGCCAAGAATGGCTGGCAGGTCATGCGCACATCCGGTTACCGCAACAAGGCACTGCGCATGGCGGATATGCTGCTCACCTGCCTGCGAGGTCAATATCAGGTGGCGGACATCGCTGTTTTCAGTGGCAGTGCTTTCCTGTGGGCAGAATGGACGGCTATCGTGAGCCAAGCAATTGGTAAGCCGGTCACGCTCAGCCTGCATGGCGGCAGCCTGCCACAATTTGCTGGTCAAAACCCGGCGCGGGTGCGGCGGCTGCTGGCGCGGGCGCAAGTTGTGACGGTGCCTTCCCAATACCTGTACGAATCGATGCTGGCGTATCGCTCAGACCTGACTATCATCCCCAATGGGCTGGATACTACCTGTTATGCCTACCGGCTGCGCGATCCGGCGCGTCCGCGGCTGGTCTGGCTGCGCGCCTTCCACCGCCTGTATCAGCCCATGCTGGTACCGCCGGTGCTGGCGCGGCTGCAAGGCGCTTTCCCTGATATACATATCCGCATGGTCGGCCCGGTGAAGGATGACAGCCTGTCGCGCACGCTGGCCGCGGCGGATGCGCTGGGTGTGCGCGAGCGCATTACCATCATCCCTGGTGTGCCCAAAGCGGCAGTACCGGCTGAGCTGGCGCAGGGGGATATCTTCCTCAATACCACTGATGCTGATAACCAGCCAGTGAGCGTGCTGGAGGCCATGGCCAGCGGGCTGTGCGTGGTATCCACCAACGCCGGTGGGCTGCCGCATCTCATCCGTCATGGGGTGGATGGACTGCTTTGCCCGCCAGGGGACGTGGACGCGCTGGCAACCGCGGTGCAGGAGGTGCTGACCATGCCTGGGCTGTCCGCGCGCCTGTCTGCCGGCGCGTGCGAGCGCGTTGTACAGATGGATTGGTCTGCGGTGCTGCCGCAGTGGGAGCAGCTGTTCCGGTCGGTAGCGCCATGAACCTGTTGAGCATATACCATTCTCTACCCTACCCGTTCAAAATCGCAGTTGCCAGCGCGCGCGGCTACGCCCTGCGCCGCTGGCGCTACAGCCGTGACACCGAGCGATTGGTGGCCGAAGCATTGGAACGCGAGTACTGGCCCGCGGAGAAGCTGGCTGCCTGGCAGCAGGATCGCCTGGCCGAGACGCTGGAACACGCCACACGCAGCGTGCCTTATTACCGCGCGTACTGGGCCGAACAGCGCCGCAGTGGTGCGCGGCGTGCGATCGATATGCTGGAAAATTGGCCGGTGCTGACCAAAGCACAGGTGCGCGCGCAACCCGGGGCCTTTCTGGCGGATGACTACCATAAGGAACACCTGTACGTAGAGCATACCAGCGGAACTACCGGCACGCCGCTAACCCTGTGGCAGAGCCGCGAAGCGCTGGTAGCCTGGTATGCGCTGTTCGAGGCGCGCTGCCGGCGCTGGAACGGGGTTGATATGGCCTCGCGGTGGGGTATTTTTGGCGGGCAGATGGTGGCCGGCGCCAGCGCCACACAGCCGCCCTACTGGGTGTGGAACCAGGCGTTTTTGCAGCTTTACCTTTCTTCGTATCACTTATCAGCCCGCACAGTGGCAGACTACCTGGACGCGCTACGCGCCTATCGGGTTCAGTACCTGTATGCCTACCCCTCGGCAATGGCGCTGATCGCGCAGCTCGCCACGGAAGCCAGGCTGGATGCGCCCCATCTGGTTGTCGCGATCGGCAACGCTGAACCGCTGCTGGACGGGCAGCGCGCAGCTATCAGCGCAGTGTTTGGTTGTGCAGTGCGCAGTAGTTATGGATTGTCGGAACAGGTGTGCGGCGCGAGTGAGTGCGCAGCCGGGCAACTGCACCTTTGGCCAGAAGCCGGGCTGTTGGAGGTTGTGGATATGGAAGGAGCGCAGCGCCTGCAGGACGGTCAGACTGGCCGTATGGTATCGACCGGCCTGCTTAACCCTGCCATGCCGCTCATCCGCTACGATACAGGAGATATAGGCTGCCTGTGTGGAAACCAGTCTGGGACCATTTGTGCCTGTGGCCGCTCTTTGCCGCTTCTGGGAGAGATAGAAGGGCGCACGGATGATAGCATCGTCACCCCCGATGGGCGAAGGATTGGCCGCCTTGACCCGGTATTCAAAGCCGACTTTCCCATTCGCGAAGCACAGATCGTGCAATCGCTGCCAGACACGGTGGAAGTCTATTATGCGCCAGCCGAAGGTTATACTGCCAAGCACCAGGTCGCCCTGGAAGCCCGCCTGCATGAACGGTTGGGTGAAATGCACATTATCTTTCACCAGGTAGACGCCATTCAACGCGGGCCAAATGGCAAATTCCGCGCGGTGATCTCGAAAATAAAACACTGAAAGCATGAATCTACTCCCCTTTGTCACGATCATAATTCCGGTGCGCAATGAAGCGCATTATATTGGCAGCTGCCTGCGCAGCATCCTGGAACAGGATTACCCGCATGAGCGCATGGAAATCCTCGTGGCTGATGGCATGTCGACGGATAGCACGCAGCGCGTGGTGGAAGAAATCGCTACCACAGCGAGCTGCCCGGTGCGCTGCATCCCCAACCCGGGGCGCATCGTGCCTACCGGGATGAACCTGGCCTTGCGCCAGGCGCGGGGTGAGATCATTATCCGCGTGGACGGGCATTGCCAGGTGCTGCCGGGGTTTCTTTCCAATAATGTGCGCCACCTGCTCGCCGGTGAAGCGGAAGGTGTGGGCGGGCCAATGCGCGCTATCGGCGAAACACCACTGGCCGAGACAATCGCCGTAGCCATGAGCTCTCTATTTGGCGTGGGTGGATCAGCCTTTCGCACACTGGAAGGTCTGACGCTCTATACGGATACGGTGCCTTTCCCGGCGTATGGGTGCGCAATCACCCGGCGGGTTGGATTGTATGACGAAGAGCTGGTTCGCAACCAGGATGATGAATACAACTATCGCATTCGTGAAGCAGGCGGGCGCCTCTTGCTGGCAAACGATGTGCGCTCGGTATATTACAGCCGTGGCAGCCTGGGCAAGCTGTGGAAACAGTATTTCCAGTATGGCCTGTGGAAAGTGCGCGTGCTGCAAAAGCACCCGCGCCAGATGAGCCTGCGCCAGTTCGTCCCATTAGCATTCGTGCTGGCGCTGGCAGGGGCCGCGCTGGCGGCGCTGCTGAGCTCGTGGGGCGGCGCCCTGCTGGGGCTTGTGCTGGGTGCATATATGGCTGCCAACCTGGCCGCATCCATCTATACGGCTGTGCGGCGTGGATGGCGCTTCCTGCCGCTGCTGCCGGTGTGCTTCGCCATCCTGCACCTGAGCTATGGGCTGGGGTTCCTGGCCGGCCTGGGGAAATTCTGGAACCGTTGGAACGATAAGGCTGGCCGCGTGCCGGCATGGAGCAGCGTGGGTGAACAAAACGGATGACCTGCAGCGCATGCGCGCCGAATACGACCGCCGCCGGCACGCGGCGGGCGGGAATATGCGTTACTCGGTTTTCAACCTGGCGTACCTGTTCACTATCCAGCAGCGCCAGCGAGCCGTGCTGGCCGCGTTGAGCCGGTATGGCATCTCCAGCCTGACGGGGCAGCGCATTCTAGAAGTGGGTTGCGGCAGCGGCGGCGTACTGCTGGAATACCAGGCAGCCGGCGCAGCGCCCGAATACCTGGCCGGCGTAGACCTGTTGTTCGATCCACTGGTGCAGGCACGGCGCAAGCTGAGCGCCAGCACGCTGGCCTGCGCCGACGGCCAGCACCTGCCTTTTGCCGGCGCCAGTTTTGACCTGGTTCTACAATACACCGCTTTTTCCTCGGTACTGGACAGCCAAATCCGCGCGCGCATGGCTGGTGAGATCTTGCGCGTGCTCAAACCGGGCGGCCAGGTGGTGTGGTATGACTTCTGGTGGAACCCTACCAACCCGCAAACCCGCGGGATACGCCCGGCAGAGATCCGCGCGCTATTTCCCGGCTGCAGCGCGCGCGTGCGCAAGATCACCCTGGCTCCGCCTATCGCGCGGCGGCTGGTGCCTATCTCCTGGGGTATGGGTCTGATGCTCGAGTCGGTGCAACTTTTCAACACGCATTACCTCGTGTTTCTGCAAAAACCAAAATCTGCTTAACCTGGCGGCACGCTCCATGCATCGATACCCGTTTTCTACTCTGGTGTTACCAGATTGAAAACAATCCTGGGCATCTGGCGTGCTACAATGCATTCAGTAATTTCCGAACTGGCTGTAGGTTGTATGAATGTGTAGAAGATGAGTGAGACAACCGCTGCGTTTTCTCCCGATATTTCGACAGCAGGACCCGGTATGCCGCCGGCCTGGTTGGCAGCCATAGATGCATTTCTGCGCCGTGGGCTGGATATATGCGCCTCGATCTTTGGCCTGCTGGTGTTGGCACCATTTTTTATCTGGATCGCGATCCGCATCCGCCAGGATTCACCCGGACCGATCTTTTATCGCGGGCCGCGCATCGGACGCTTTGGTAAGAACTTTGGCATCCTCAAGTTCCGCACCATGCACGAGCGCCCTGAAAGCTACCGCGGCGCTCTGGTGACGGCGCGAGACGATCCGCGCATTACGCCATTTGGCGCCTGGTTGCGCAATACCAAGATCAATGAGCTGCCGCAATTATGGAATGTGCTGGTGGGCGACATGAGCCTGGTCGGTCCGCGCCCCGAGGATCCCAAGATCGCCGAAAACTGGCCGGCCAGCGTGCGTTCGATGCTGCTTAAAGTGCGCCCGGGCATCACCAGCCCCGCAACCATCCTGTACCGCGATGAGGAAGCGTTCCTGCAAAGTCATCATTCGGTTATGGATGATTACCTACGCGATATCATGCCGTCCAAGCTGCGCCTGGACACGCTATACATCAAAAACCGCTCGATCCTCACCGACCTGGACATCGTTTTCTGGACAGTGGTGGTACTGCTGCCATACATCAAGCGTATCCCCATCCCGCAGCATCGCCTATATTGGGGGCCGTTGGCAATCTTTACCAGCCGGTACTTATCCTGGTTCCTCATCGATGCGCTGATTGCTTTTTCAGCGATCGGTCTGACCGGCCTGATCTGGCGCACCAGCGGCCCGCTGGATATTGGCGTGCTTCCGTCGATCGGCCTGGCGCTGATCGTCTCGGTGTTGTTCAGCGTGATCAATGCACTGTTGGGCTTATACGCGGTGGAATGGAGCCGCGCCCCGGCGTCGGATACGTTCAACCTGGGCCTGTCCATTACCGTGGCCACGATGGTAATCTTGTTCCCGCTCAGCTATTTCATTCCGGAGTTCGGACTGCTGCCGGGCGGCCTGATCATTGTGTCGGCGGTGCTCTCGCTGGCCGGATTTATTACCGTACGCTACAAAGAACGCCTGCTGACCGGGCTGGCTACGCGCTGGCTGAATTTCCGCAGCGGGGCCAGCGCCATCGGCGAGCGCATCCTGATTGTTGGAGCGGGAGAAAACAGCCAGGTGGCCACCTGGTTCTTGCGCCAGAGCAAGCTGGCAAACGCCTTCACCGTGGTTGGCATGGTGGATGACGATCCGCGCAAGCTGGGTCTGAAATACGATGGCAATCGCGTGATCGGCACCACGCGACAGATCCCCGAGCTGGCAAAGAAATATGATATTGGAGTAATTTTTTACACGATCACCAATATCTCCAAAGCAGACCGGCTGGCCATCCTGGCGCGCTGCGCTGAGTGCGAGGCGATTGTGGCTGTGCTGCCGGATATGCTTGAAACGCTGCAAGAGCGCTTTGTCATTGCCAATACGATTATCGACTTTCGTGAGGAACCACGCGAGAATGAAATTGACCCGGTGCTGCTGGCCGAGCTGGATGCACTGGCCCAGGCGGAAAAATGGGACGCGTTGAAAGATCGCCTGGCTGAGCTGCGCATGTTCGGTGGAACAAATTCTGTCGCCAATCGTTATCCATTGCATAGAGACCAGCGATAAAGGAAAGCATGGCCTGGAATATTCCGTTAAGTGACCTTGAATTTGACGCGGCTGAAACACAGGCCGTGTTAAACGTGTTGGCCAGCAAATGGCTGACCATGGGAAGCTGCACGCAGCGGTTCGAAGCCGAATTTGCCGCGCTGTGTGGCACGCAGTACGCGTTTGCCGTCACCAACTGTACAGCCGGTCTGCACATGGCCTGCCTGGCGGCCGGTCTGGGCCTGGGGGATGAGGTCATCGTCCCATCGCTGAGCTTTGTTGCCACGGCAAATGCCGTGCGTTATGTGGGCGCGACCCCGATTTTCGCCGACATCTGCAGCCCGCAAGACCTGACCATCTCACCCGAAAGCATCGAGCGCCATATTACCCCGCGCACGCGCGCGGTTATCGTGATGCATTACGCCGGTTATGCCTGTGATATGCCAGCCATCCAGGTAGTGGCGCAAAAGCACGGCCTGGTGGTACTGGAAGATGCCGCGCATGCCGCCGGCACGTATCTGAATGACCGGCATATGGGCGTATGGGGTGCGGTGGGGGCCTTCAGCTTCTTCTCGAACAAGAACCTTGCGGTTGGCGAAGGCGGAATGCTGGTGACCAATGACTCAAGCATCGCCGAAAAGCTGCGCCTCCTGCGCTCGCATGGCATGACCTCCCTAACCTGGGACCGCCATCATGGGCACGCGTTCAGTTATGATGTGGTTGAAGTGGGTTATAATTATCGTATAGACGAAATCCGTTCCGCGATGGGTATTGAGCAACTACATAAACTGGCGGCAGGCAACGATAAGCGACGCAGCATCATGGCGCAGTACCGCAGCGCGTTCCAACAGGCCGCTCCGCAGGTGACAATTCCCTTCGAGCACCATCCCGGAATTTCTTCCGGCCACATCTTCCCCATCCTATTGCCTGAAGGAACCAACCGCCAGCAATTTATGGAAAGCATGAAGTCCGAGGGGGTACAGACCAGTATTCACTATCCGCCCATTCACCGGTTCACGGCATATCGGGATCACCCGGCCGATGGCCTGGAAATAACGGAAAACATCGCGCAGCGAGAGGTAACCCTGCCTCTGTATCCCTCGTTGAGCTGCGAACAGGTGGAATATGTGGTGCAGGCGGCGCGGAAGTCGCTCGCTGCCTGCGCTGAAGAATAAACACGGCGAATCCGGCCACGCTTTAGCGCGACGATCTTCAGGCCGAACTATCAAAGGACAGCAATAATGGATGTAAAGCGTTCTTTATACATACTGCAAAAATGGATCTGGCTGGTGATCCTGGGTGCAATTGCCGGAGCAGGGATTGCATACTACCTGGCTGCGCAGCAAACACCCAGTTATTCGTCATCGACCAAACTGCTGTTTAACCGGCCCTCATACACCTCGGTGAACGATTACTCGTATCTCACCAACCAGCAGTTGGCTGAGACGTACATCCTGCTTCTCAACACCAAGCCGGTAATCGACTCAGCCTCGGAGCTACTGGGATACCCGGTGAGCAGCGGCCAGTTCACCGCCGAAATTGTTCGCGACACTCAGCTCATCCGCCTGAGCGTCTACGACAGCGATCCGGTGCATGCCGCGGACATTGCCAATGTGCTGGTGAAGGTACTGATTGACCAGAACGAGCGCATGCAGTCCACTCAGTATGCCACCTCGGAAGATAACCTCAAGCTGCAGTTGCAGCAGGTGGAAAACCAGATCGCCACGCTGCAAACGCAAATCGCCCAGGCTTCGAAAGAGTCATACAACACGCAGAAAACAGCCATTGAGACGCAGATCAAGCAGTTGGAAGATTCAATCTTGCAGGTCAAGAAAGAAATCAATATTATCCAGCCGCCGGACATCGATCCGATTACGCCCGGCATCCAGCCCACGTTGAACGCCGAGCAAACCGCGCTGCTGCAGGAAAAGCAGTTGCGCCTCGATCAGCTCGAGTCCAGTCTCAAGTTTTACCAGCAGATCTATCTTAACCTGGTGGGCGGTGCCAATCAAAATCAGGTCGGGGTGGTGTCGTTGGATGGATCCAGCCTGGGGCAAATGAACAATACGCTGGCGCTGTACCAGCAAATTTATTCCAACTTACTGGCCAGTTACGAAGAAGTACGCCTGGCGCGCCTGCGCACCACCACCAATGTGGTGCAGGTGGAAGCGGCCCTGCCATCCTACGCGCCAATCAGCCCGCGCCCGATGAATAACGCCATGACCGGTGGGATGATCGGCATAGCGCTGGCAGCTGGACTGGTTCTGCTGATCGAATTTCTGGATGATACGATCAAAACCCCGGATGACGCCAGCCGGTTGTTTGACCAACCCGTCATTGGGTATATCCCGCAGATGAAAGTAATAAAAGGCGAAGCCAAAAACGCTTTTGTGCTGGACCAGCCACGCTCGCCAGTGGCAGAGGCATTCCGCTCGCTGCGTACCAACCTCGAATTCACCAGCGTCGATCAACCGCTGCGTACCGTGCTGGTGACCAGCGCCAACCCGAGCGAGGGCAAAACCACTGTCGCAATCAACCTGGCAGCCGCCATCGCGCAGAGTGGTAAGAGCGTGCTGCTGGTGGACGCCGATCTGCGCCGGCCGCAAGTACATAAATATTTCAACCTCACCAATCGGGTCGGCCTGAGCGACTATTTTGCGCACCAGAAACCGGTGCAGTCGATCATCCGCAAGATGGAAAACAGCCCGCTGATGCTGATTACCAGCGGCAGCCTGCCACCCAACCCCTCCGAGCTGCTGACTTCGGAAAAGATGGTGCGCTTTCTAAAGGAAGCGCAGGAGTTCGCGGATATCGTGCTGCTTGACAGCCCGCCGTTCCTGGTATCCGATGCTTCCATTCTCTCCGCGCGAGTGGATGGCGTGATCCTCGTCATCCGGCCCGGCAAAACCCATACTGATTCGATCAAAGTGATGCTGGAACAGACCAGCCGGGTGGGAGCGCGCGTGCTGGGCATGGTATTCAACCGCATTCCGCGCACGCGCGGTTATTACTATGGGGGTTACCGGCACTATAAAGGCTATTATTATCCTGGTTACCAGGCGTATAACTCGTATTACGCGCATGACGCAGACGCGCCGAAGTCTAAAAACGGCAAGAGCAATGGGAAAACACCCGCGGGTGGAAAAATTGGATGGTTGTCTGACCGGGAATCAAACTCCGAAGCAAACAACAACTGATATACCAGGGGGGAAGCAGGTCTATGGCAAATAGACCAGAGAAGGGCCGGTTATCATGTCGGAAGAGATGTGCCCATTTGTTGGTGTAGAACATGATCGCGAAACCGCGTTGGGGTTCCCCTCGCCGCGGAATATGTGTCATCGCGTATCGCCGCCCCGCCCGATTAATGTCGTTCATCAGGGCAAGTTTTGCATGCTGAAAAACCACACGGCCTGCCCGGTTTTCAATCAAATTGCCAATGCCAGTGTCCCTCCTCCTGCCGCTCATGGAGCAGGTGAACTGGCCGCAGTCAAAGGCTCCACGGCCAGGCACATGGAAGCAGGCTACCCACCCCTTGACCGGCCAAAACGACGCGCGAGAGAAATTGTGCTGCCAGTCATGGCGGTGGCGGGTATCCTGGCAATTTTCCTGGCGGTCATGCTGATCCTGCCACCTACGCCCAGCGTTGGGCCGGCCCCGCTTTCTACGACCACTACCGCGCTGGCGCAACCCCCCACTGCCACGCGCGACCTGAGAAGCATTGTGCTGGGCAATACCAGCGCGCTTACGCCCACACCCAAAGCCTCGCCTTCCGCGCCGCCCACCTCGACTGCGCCAACGCCCAGTGCAACAAAGGCGCCCTTTACGGCGACAGCAGTGGTGATGCCGGCAACCCAATGCGGGCGGCCGGCGGGTTGGGTGGTATACGTGGTGCGCGCCGGTGATACGATGTCGAACCTGAGCCGCATCTTTGGGGTCAGCATCGCGCAGTTGCAGAACGCGAACTGCATGGGCAGCAGCACGGCAATCTATGCCGGCCAGGTTATCTACACGCCCTGGGTGCCACCTACACCGTTTTTCCCCACTGCTATTCCCAGCGACACGGAGACAGCCATCCCACCCACGCAGGTATCGCCCAGTGATACCCCGGTGCCACCCACCGAAATACCATCCACCGATACACAGGTTCCGCCAACAGAGGAGAACCCAACCGTAGCGGCGACCGCCCCACCCACCGCCGCCGTATCCCCCGAACCGCCAACGGAAATCCCACCCACAGACCCTTCGCCTGTCGTCACACCATAATACGGGAGAAACGACTGTCCTGATATGCCCGCGCACTCCTGCCCATTCCTGGGCCTTCCGGTAGACCGCTCATCGTATCTGGCGTATGCATCGCCGGCCAACGCTTGTCACCGCGCGCGCCGGATCACCCATATCGAGGTGGAATACCAGCAAGCGGTTTGCCTGGCCGGCGCGCACGCGCAATGCCCGGTTTTTCGCTCGGAAGGAAGAGAGAAGCTGCCGAAAGAGGCGGTGGCGCCAGATTTTCTCCGCCGCCGGGCAGTACGCTATTGGGCACAGCGCATTCTCATCCTCCTGGCTGTGGTGCTGATCGCAGCCGCCGGAGTATACCTGTACCAGGTCCAACTACCAGCGTTCGTTTTTGCGGCGGCGCAGCCTACCCAGGTTCCAGCGTACAACATACCCCGTTATGAAAATGCGCAGCCTACCCTGGAGAACTACGCACCCCGCATATTGCTTGCCCCGAATTTAAGTACGCCTGATGAAGACTCCATTTTAATTTGGCAGGAAACTCCAGGCTCCAGCGAAACGCCCCAGGCCAAACCGGCCGCATACCCCAACCTGCAGGTAGTGCGCGTTGCTTATGGTGATAATCTGTACGCGCTAGCCGAGAAATTCAACACCAGCGAGCAGGCGATTATTGATTTGAACGACTCGATGCGTGTGCCCTTATGGGTAGATGAAGTTATCGTTATACCGGTTGACCTTCAGGATGTTAATGGTTTACCAAAATTTAAGCCGGTTGAAATCCAGCAGCGTACCAGCGTGGAACAGATCGCGCAATCGTTCGGCTGCTCTGCCGAGCTGTTCAAATTATATAACCCCGGCTCCATCGTGATCGAAGATGGCATTGACCTGGTGCCGGGGCCTACCTGGGTGCTGATTCCACGCGTAGAACCTGCCAATCAACCCTGAAGCACTGACCTTTGGGGGCGTCCACATTCCTGATTCTGTTTGGGGTTCTGGTCTTCTAAGGAGGCAAAGATGTCGAAGAAAATCGTTTTAGAAATTGTTGCCGGTCTTGCGCTGTTGTGCTTGCTGGTTACCGCGATTGCGGGTGTGCAGGCATACCGGGCTCCTCTTGCGCAGCCATTGAGCCTGGCCATCGCTGCCACAGATGTACCCACAGCGCCAGCCGCCGATCAGCCTACGCCGCCCCCCACGGTCGTTCCGGCTGCCGGGAAAACCTGCGGCACAAGCGGCAGCATGAATATCCTGGTTATTGGCCGTGATGAGTACTTCTGGGAGCCGCCCTACGGCGCGGACGCCATCCGCGTCGTCAAGGTTGACTTCAGCCAGAAACGGGTAGCCGTCTTTGCCTTCCCGCGTGACCTTCTGGTGCAGACTCAGCACCTCGAATCCATCTACAACATCAAAGAATATCGCCTGGGTCCGCTGTATACCTTTGTTCGCGAAAAAGAAGGGAACGTGACTCCCGAAGCGGACTCGAAGGCCAGCGGCGCCATTGCGCAAACCCTGTATGACAATTTCGGCGTGGTGGTAGATCATTATATGACCATCGAAGAGAGCGTGCTGCCGAAGATTGTTGACACGGTGGGCGGTGTTGAGCTGACCGTCCCGCAGGCGATCAGCAGCCCCGATCTGACCGTGCAGGCAGGCAAGCAAACGATGAACGGCCAGACTGCCATGCTTTACAGCCGCTACCTGCAAAACGGCCTCGCCAGCCAGGACGAATGGGGACGTCTGGATCGCCAGGCAGTGCTCTTCAAAGCCCTGGCGGTCAAACTGTTCCAGCCCGGCAGCCTGTTCAAAGCCCCCGAGCTGTACGAGCAGGTAAAGCAGAGCGTTGTTACCGACCTGAGCCTGGAGCAGATCCGCACCCTGGCCTGCATGGGCAATGAGGTGACGGCTGACACAATCAGCGCGGATACCATCGCCAAAGCCCAGATGAACATTCTGGCGGATGAGACGATGATCATTAAGGACAACGAGTTAGGCCCGGTGAAGAGTAAGCTGGACAGCCTGTTCGTCAAGTAATTCAAGCACTGCCCGCGGAGCAGCCCGCGAGAAAACGAAAACCAAAACCCCGAGGCAGCGGTCCCTTTTCATTTTTTGACTATAATGGAGAGGGGCTTCTGCCTCTTTTCCTTATACCCCACAGGTGAAAAATGGCTGAATATATTGCCGCGATTGACCAGGGCACTACCAGCACGCGATGCATGGTTTTCGACCATTTCGGGCGCGTGATCTCGCTCGAGCAGCGTGAGCACCAGCAAATCTACCCGCGCGCCGGGTGGGTGGAACACGACCCGCTGGAGATCTGGACGCGTACGCAGGAGGTGATCCTGGGTGCGCTGCGCAAGCTGGACCTGATTCCTTCCGACCTGGCAGCCGTGGGCATCACCAACCAACGTGAAACGACGGTGGTGTGGAACCGCCTGACCGGCCGGCCATTCTATAATGCCATCGTCTGGCAGGACACCCGTACCGATGCCATCTGCGACGAGCTCGCCCGGCAGGGTGGCCAGGACCGCTTCCGCGAACAGGTGGGGCTGCCGCTGGCGACATACTTCTCCGGCCCAAAAATCCGCTGGATGCTGGAAAACGTTCCCGGTCTACGCGAAGCAGCCGGCCGCGGCGAAGCGCTATTTGGCAATATGGATACCTGGCTGGTGTGGAACCTGACCGGGGGTACGCACGGCGGCCTTCATATCACGGATGTAACCAATGCGTCACGCACCATGCTGATGAATTTGCGCACGCTGGATTGGGATGACACGATCCTGGATGTGCTGGGTATCCCACGCAGCATGCTGCCACAGATCCGCTCGTCCTCCGAAGTGTACCAGACGGCAGGCGGCGGGCTGAATGGCGTGCCGGTGGCAGGTATTCTGGGTGACCAGCAGGCTGCGTTGTTCGGGCAGGCCTGCTACGACCCGGGAGATGCCAAAAACACCTATGGTACGGGTTGCTTTATGCTGCTGAATACCGGCACCCAACCGGTGCAATCCAGATATGGCTTGCTGACCACGCTGGGTTACAAGCTGGGCGACCAGCCGGCCGTCTACTGCCTGGAAGGCTCGATTGCTATTGCCGGAGCGCTTGTGCAATGGCTGCGCGATAACCTGGGGTTGATCGAGAAATCGTCCGACGTGGAGCAGTTAGCGCAGTCGGTGGAAGATAACGGCGGCATGTACTTTGTGCCGGCGTTCTCCGGGCTGTTTGCGCCGTACTGGCGCAGCGATGCGCGCGGCGTGGTGGTGGGGCTGACGCGTTACGTCAACCGCGGGCATATTGCTCGCGCGGCGTTGGAGGCTACCGCCTACCAGGTGCGTGAAGTTTTGGATGCGATGGAGCTGGATGCAGGTGTCCGTCTCAAAACGCTCAAAGTGGATGGCGGCATGGTATATAACGACCTACTGATGCAGTTTCAGGCGGATATGCTCAATGTCCCTGTTGTGCGCCCGCGGGTGGCAGAAACCACCTCGCTGGGGGCGGCATATGCCGCTGGGCTGGCAGTGGGCTTCTGGCAAAACCTGGATGAACTGCGCGCCAACTGGGGCAAGGCCAAAGAATGGTCGCCGCAGATGCAGGATGCGCAGCGTGCCCAATTGTTTAGCGGTTGGAAAAAAGCGGTTGAGCGCACCCTGAACTGGATTGAAAGTTAACGGTTGCCGGGTCTTTCCAAACATCCCAGCGAGCAAGAAAAGATCTGCGTGATTACGAGAAGGAAGGCACATGGACAAACCTCATGCAATCATCATTGGGGCGGGGTTCACCGGCTGCGCCCTGGCCCACGATTTGGCCCTGCGCGGTTTCAGCGTTCAAGTGGTGGAGCGCGGCGAGCTGACCTCGGGTACAAGCGGCCGAACGCATGGTTTGCTGCACAGCGGCGGGCGCTATTGTGTCAATGACCAGGAAGCGGCCATCGAATGCATTGATGAAAATATCCTGCTGCGCAAAATCGCCAAACAGTGCATTGAATTCAATGGTGGCCTGTATGTGGCGCTAAATGACGAAGACGAAGCCTACGCCGAGGTTTTCGCGCAAGGCGCGGAAGCCTGCCATATCCCCATCGAGCGGCTGAACGCGAAGCGCACGCTGGAGTTGGAGCCGGCAGTCAACCCGCAAGTACTCATGTCATTCCTGGTGCCGGACGGCGCTTTTGACCCGCTGCGCCTGGCGCTGGCATTCGCGGCCACCGCGGCGAAAAATGGCGCGCGCTTTTCGGCGTACACGCAGGTGGAAGGTCTGCTGATCGATGGCCAGCGGCGTGTGGTTGGCGTCAACGTGTGGGATCGCAGCAGTGACCGGCGTTATGAGCTGCGCGGCGATATTGTGGTCAACGCAACCGGAGCATGGGCCGGCGAGATTGCCAAAATGGCCGGGTTGCATGTGCCGGTGGTGCCCACGCCCGGGGTGATGGTGGCGTACAACTGCCGCCTGATCCAACGCGTGATCAACCGCCTGGCGCGCCCTGGCGATGGCGATATTATCATCCCACAGCGGCGCATGATGTGCATTGGCACCACATCCTTCCAGGTGGAAGATATCGACTACATCCCGGTCTTCGACGAACAGGTGGAACTGATGCACCGCAGCGCGGTAGAGCTTGTTCCGGGGGTAAAGAACACGCAGGAACGCGGCGCGTGGATGTCTGCCCGGCCGCTGGTGGGCAAGCTGGAGGCGGGACGCAGCATGTCGCGCACTTTCATTGCTATTGACCATCAGAAGACGGATGGTGTGGGCGGACTGGTGACCATCACTGGTGGTAAGGCTACCACCTGCCGCGCCATGGCGGAGAAAACCGCCGACACGGTCTGCGATAATCTCGGGCTATCCATCCCCTGCCAGACCAAACACATCCCGCTCGAATCCTACCGTTCCTTCTACCGCTACCAGGAGAGCCGCGCGTGAACAAAAAATGGAACGTCACGTATATCATCCGGCGCCAGAAAGCCAGCCAGGAACCGCGCGATGAATCTTTCACCATCGAAGTTGACCCGGATGAGTATGTTCTGGATGGTGTGGAGCGCATCTGGGCGTTCCATGACCGCAGCCTGACCTTCCGACATGCCTGCCACCATTCCACCTGCGGAGCGTGCGCCATGCGCGTAAACGGCGTGGAAAAACTGACCTGCATCACCACCATCCGCTCGGTGACGCAAGACGGCGGCACGCTTCGAGTGGAGCCGCTGCGAAACTTCCCGGTGGTCAGTGACCTGGTTGTAGACATGAGCAGCATGTACTTGCGGTTGGAAGACGCAGCGTTTGCGCAGGTAGCCCCGCTGCCCGCTACCGGCCTGCCCTACGAGGGTGACCCGGCCACGGAAGACCCGCATTTTGAGCGCCTGGTGGATTGTATTGAATGCGGCTGCTGCATCAGCGCGTGTCCAATTGCCACCACCACATCCACCTACATGGGCCCGGCTGTACTGGCCGGCATTGAGCACGCCTTTAAGCAATCGCATGATCTCTCGCTGTTAGACATGGCTGATCGCGAAGATGGCGTGTGGCGTTGCCACAGCGCGTTTGAGTGCTCGGCGGTGTGTCCATCGAATGTCGACCCAGGCTGGCGCATCATGAATCTGCGCCGAATGGTTACCGGTAACCGCGTGCGCCGCTTTTTCGGCCTGCGACCGCAGAAAGGAAACACAAAATGAAAAATGCTTCTGCCCCGCAGAATTTTCCGCGCTGGTTTGACCCGCGCCGGCGACAGATGGGCACCTGGGGCTTTATTCTCAACCGCATCACCGCGCTGGGGCTGACCCTGTACCTGTTCCTGCACCTGCTGGCGCTCAGTCAACTGGCCCAGGGTGCTTCCGCCTACGATAACTTTATCGCGCTGGTGGAACACCCGCTGCTCAAGCTGGGCGAGATGCTGGTGATTGCCGCCGGGCTGATCCACGGGCTGAACGGTATCCGCATCGCGCTGAACTCCTTTGGCATCGGCACGCGCTACCAGCGGCCACTATTCCTGGGATTGATGGCCCTGGCGCTGGTAGGCATCGCCATCTTCGGCGTAAAAATGTTCTTCTTCAGCTAGTTTTCGAAATCCGGAGCCATCTATGCAAAATCTCTATGCTCCAAAATCGCGCGAAGGCTTTGGCCTGTGGCTGTACAAGATCATCGCGGGCGTGTTGATCGTGCTGCTGTTGGGACTGCACTTTATCATCAACCATATGGTTGCGCCGCAAGGCCTGCTTTCGTGGAGTGATGTAGTGGCGTACTATCAGAACCCGATCATCCCTATCATCGAGGTAATCTTCCTTATCGTCGTGGTCAGCCATGCGTTGATTGGCCTGCGCAGCATCATACTCGACCTGAATCCATCTGCGCGCCTGCTGCGCCTGCTGGACGGGCTATTCGTGGTAGTGGGCCTGGCGTCGATCGTATACGGTATCTGGCTAGTGACGGTGGTGGTATCGTTCGGCAAGGCGTAAACCTTAAAACTTCTTCTTGACGAAACAGCCGATCAAGGCTAAAATCCAGCGTCGCTGTCACTAATCTTTATTACCCCAAACGAGCGAGGGTAACCCCCGGATGTTCCGGGCGGTGAGAGGCGCTCAAAGGATGGAACGAATGGAAAAGACTGTAATCAATGCAACACGCCGCCCGGTTACCGGGAAGAAGGTTGGCGTGCTGCGCCGCGAAGGCAAGCTGCCGGCGGTTCTGTATGGCTATAATGTTGAATCGACCCCGATCCTGCTTGACCTGCGCGATGCCAGCCGTACGCTGGCTCCCCTGAGCAAGTCGCACATCGTGACGATTGTGCTGGAGGGCAAGGAACACGCCGTTCTGGTGCGCGAAAAGCAGAAGGATTATCTGCGCAACGTGCTGCTGCATGTGGACTTCCAGGTCGTTTCGATGACCGAAAAAATCCGCACCAATGTTTCGCTGGTTCTCGAAGGTGTTTCGGCTGCCGTGAAAGATTACAACGGCGTGGTTGTTTCCAACCTGTCGGAAGTTGAAGTTGAGGCTCTGCCCGGCGATCTGCCCGAAAGCCTCGTGGTGGATATCGCGGCGCTGAAGAACATCGGCGATGCCGTGTACGTGCGCGATCTGCACGTGCCCGCGGGAGTGACCGTGCTGACCCCTGAAGAAGAAGTGGTGGTCAATGTGAGCGGCCAGGCCGCGGAAGAAGTGGCTGAGGAAGTCACTGAAGGCTCCGAGCCAGAAGTAATTGAGAAGGGCAAGAAGGAAGAAGAGGAAGAGGAGTAATCCACTTCCCGCTGTTATGGCAATCGAAAGCCCCGCCGGAAATCCGGCGGGGCTTTGTGTTATTCGATCAATCCGAGCACGCGCAGGAAGTTGTGGGTCATCATGCCGGTGGCACCCCATACTACCTCGCCATCATAAGCTTCAAAATATACGTTCATCACCATTTTCCCGGAAGGGCGCACAAACGGTCGCTCTTCCCAATGGCGTGGGTCGGCCATCCAGCCCAGGGGGATGGTAAACACGCGGTCCACTTCCTCGCTGGACATGCGCACCGGGAATGGCCAGGGGATCACGCCGACTACCGGAGTGACCAGAAAATCACTGATGGTGTAAAATTCTGGCAGCCGGCCCAGAATGCGCGTCTTACCCAGAGGCAGGCCGATCTCTTCGTAGGCTTCTCGCAGCGCGGTGGCTTCGGGTGTAGGGTCTTCCGGGTCCATGGCTCCGCCAGGGAAGGCCACCTGCCCGCGATGCGTTTCAACCGTCTGCGTGCGGCGAATATACAACAGATGCCATGCGCCTTCGTGCAGCAGCATGGGCACCAGCACTGAGGCGCGACGCCAGCGGCGCTGCTCGGGCGGAATGGTCGGCGGCAGTTCCGCCTCGATCTGCAGCCGCAAGCGGATACTTTCTTCTGTCAACGCATCAGGTCCGAGAGGAGTGATGCTCACAGCGCGTCCAGGCCCGACGCTTCCCAATCATCTTCGTTGGCAGTGGTTTCCGGCAGCTCCTGGATCAACCTGAGCGCCAGGCCTGGCGTTTCCAGCGCGCGCTCCAACCACCCGGCCACTTCAAGCGCCTGGGCATCCTGCCCCAGCCGGCGCAGCACGCGCAGGATTGCCCTGCCATACTCCAGCAGAGGTGGATGATCGGCAACGCCATGCACGAACTCCACGCCGGCCTGCAGCCGCGCCATCCCCTCGACCGTATTCCCGGCCTGCAGATAGGCCTGACCGGCGCGCAGATAGCTCTCTGGCACTACCGCGCGGTTGCGCAGCTCGCCCAGGTAAGCGATCTGGGTAAACAGCTCGGCTGCGGCCAGGTATTCCCTGCCGCGCAGCAGACGGTAAGCTTCATCGCGCATAGCACGTTCGCGCTGATTGCGGGTGCCGCCCTGGTTCATTCCGCCTCGCTGTCGTCCATTTCAGTCGCCAGGTTTGCTTCACGCAGCAAAGCCTGGGCGCGCTCATCCGCATCCACCAGCACCGGGCGGCCAAAGACGAGGTAGCCGGTGTGTGCTACCATGCGGTCTGTGGGGCGCAGGCGTTCCGGCTCGGCTTTGTAGTAGCGCAGCATGGTCTCCAGGATCTCGAGGAAGGCAAAGGTGTTCTCACGCATGGCTACCAGCAGCTTGCTGACCTGATTCATGGTGGGCAGAATACTGCCAAAGAACCCGCCTGGTTTAAGCGCGGCACGCACCTGGGCCAGATAGTCATAGCTGTTGGGCACATCCAGGAACAGCGCATCCACGCCAGTCTCCTCGAAGCCATCGGCGATATCGCCCATCTTGAGCGTCACGCGATCGAGCAGGCCCACTTTTTCCAGGTTGTTGCGCGCCAGGTTATGCATTTCTTGCCGCACTTCATAGCTGGTGACATGCCCCTGCGGGCCAACCGCATATGCCAGCGCGCTGGTAAATGCCCCTGAGCCGGTGCCGGCTTCAAGCACGTGCTGGCCGGGGCCAATGCCCATATTTACCAGGATGAAGCCCACATCTTTCGGGTACAGAATCTGCGTGTTGCGCTTGGTGTCGCGCAGCAGGTCGGCCAGCGAGGGTTGCAGCAGGAAAAACGGGCTGCCCATGTGGCTGAATACCTGCGTACCCCACGGCCGGCCAATCATTTCATCGTGCTTCAATACGCCGCGGTGGGTCTGAAAGTCCGCGCCGGCGCGCAGGCGGATGATAAAGTGCTTGTGGCGCAGCCCTACGAGCTGCGCCAGGTCACCGTCTTGTGCAATGGTGCTGTTGATGTTCCAGGTCAAAAGAGACTCCTTGGTTGTGGGTGCTGAACGCCCCTGCGACAGGCGCAGGGCATTTGCTTATGGTTTCAGGTTTTCACGGAAGAAATCGGTTATCGCGGTGTAGCAGCGCACGCGGTTTTCGTACTTTAACACATCGTGGCCTTCATTCTCGAAGATGATCATATCCACCGGCTTGCCCAGGCCGCGCAGGCGTTCCACAAGATCAATCGATTCTTGCGCCACCACGCGCGGGTCGTTGCGCCCCTGGATCACCAGCAGCGGGCAGGTGATCTGGTCAATATAGGTGTCGGGCGAGCGCTCCAGCAAGAACGCGCGTCCCTGCGCATCTTCTGGGTCGCCCAGGATGATGCGGAAGTAGGGCTTCCATGTTTCGGGCAGGCGGGAGAAGAAGGTGATCAGGTTGTTGGGGCCAAACATGTCCACTGCCGCCGACCAGTGCTGTGGGTGGCGTCCGGCCAGGGTGAGCGTCATATAGCCGCCGTACGAGCGGCCGACTACACCCGCACGCGAAACATCCAGGCGCGGGTCTTGCGCCAGCAGCTTCAGCGCATGAATGTGATCCAGGCGGTCCTGGCCACCCCAGTCGTGGTCAACCTGCTTGGTATAGGTCAGGCCGTAGCCAGTGCTGCCGCGCGCATTGGGCACAAACACGGCAATCCCATTGAGGGTCAGGAACTGGATCAGCGGCATGGAGAACCACGAAAAATCCGGGCGCTCCTGACCCTGCGGCCCACCGTGGACGTAGAAGACTACCGGCCGCGGTCCCTGGAAACCCAGCGCTGGGGCGGGCAGGTACAGCCGCGCCGATGTACGCGTGCCATCGAATGAAATATACGAAGCATCTTCGCCATCCGATAGCAGCCCGTCAGGGATACCTAAAATGCGCTCATTGGTTTGGCGCTGCACCTGATCAAAATTTTCACCTTCCACGGTGTAGATCTGCGTGGGGGTGCTGGCAGTGGTGAGTGAAAGCGCAAAGCTGCGCGTGCTGGGGTCATACTGGCTGCCCTGCAGCACGCCGCCGGCCAGCTCGCCCTGCCCGCATATCACGTGCTGGATGCGCATCACCCGCGTATCTGCGTCGAACGTGGCCACGTACAGCCAGGAAACACCGTCAATGTTGTACTCGAGGCTGTAGCGCTGGTCACCAAGGGAAGCAAAGTTCACCAGCTCGCCCACGCCCTGGTGCGCGGCACCCTCAATGCGCACTTCCTGCAGTTCAGAATTCCCATCCAGCGCCAGGTAGCCCAGGCCGAAGGTATCCTGAAACAGCGCTGTAGAAATCAAAACTGCCTCTTCGCCGGGTGTAAATACGCCCGCGCCAAAACTATACAACGGCACCTGCTGCTCCGGCTGGCGCTGCTCATAAGGCACGCCGTAGACCAACTGCATGCCATCCTGGCCGCGCTTCCACAGGTACAGGCTGGTGTCGCCAGTGACATAACCTTCCACCATCAAAGCGCGCTGGTGATCGCGTGTATGTGCCACCGGCGTTGGCCCCCAGACGTTGCCCACCATCTCAATCACTTCGCCGGTCTCTACGTTGGCCTGGTAGGCGGTCATCAGCTCCGCGTCACGCGACTCTGCGACCATGTAAGTAATATTGCGTTCCATGTCAAAGTCGACCAGGTGAACGCGGCTGCGGGCAAATGTATCGCCAAAGGCCGGCTCGGGAAAGCCGCCTTCCAGCGAGATGAGCATCGGCTGGTAGTTTTCATCACCATCGTGATCAATCATCACCAATATTTTGCCCGGCTTGGGAAATACCTGGAATGAGACACCAATCAGGTGCGGGTTCTGTAGGGCGATGTGCGGCGGGAGCAGTGGCTCAGGCACGCTACCGCCCACGTTCATCGCATACAGGCTCAGGTGGCCAGACAGATTGGAAATAAAGAACAGGCGATTTCCCACGCGCTGTGGAACGGCAAAGGTACGCGCTGCGAGGAGCGATTCAATCCGGTACATTGTTCCTCCCATTAATGAGCCGGCCAACCGGCCAGTGAATTTATTCGCCTAACAATCTTGAAATCTAATTATACTTGCAATCAATTGGCAAAAAGCCTCATCTGTCGTACACTAATCGCGTATGCAAGAGTCCAGACTGCTTGAAACCCTGCGACCTACCTGGATCAAGATGATGACCCAGCGCATCGCGCGTGGCAGCGGGCTGCGAGACGACTTCCGCGATCTGCTCGACCGCTTTTTCACCATGCTGGTGCAGGTGGTGGAAACAGGCGATTCATCCTGGTTTGATACGGTCCTCTCGGATTGGGCCGCGGCGCAGACGCAGACTGACCTGGAAGGCGCGCCCAGCACCCTGACGCGCTTCCTCAAAGAAGCCATGCTTCAGCTTCATGAGGTAAGCCGCATCGAGCTGCCCGATGACCAGGCGCTGGTGGTGATCAGCGTGCTGGTGCCATGCTTTGCCGATGCATTCGAAAAGGCTGCGCAGCAGGAAATGCGCATCAAGATTGCGTACCTTTCCGGGCAGTTGCACCAGGCGCAGGAATCGCTGGAGAAGCTCGACCGCAGCAAATCGGATTTTATCGCCGTGGCTGCGCACGAGCTCAAGACCCCGTTGACCCTGGTGGAAGGCTACACCGCCATGTTGCGCGAAAACCTGGCGCAAAACGGTCCGGATTCGCCGCAGATGATGCTGCTCAGCGGCATCAACAATGGCACGCACCGCTTGAAGGCGATTGTCGATGATATGATCGACGTCTCTCTGATAGACAATAACTTGCTATCCCTCAATTACCAGCCGTTCTGGCTTAATCGCCTGTTCCACGTGCTTACGCTGGAACTGGAGCCATCTATCCAGGAGCGCCGCCAGACGTTTGAAATTCGCAGCTTCCCCGGCTATGACGAAATGAACTTTGGTGACCCCGAGCGCCTGCTGCAGGTATTTCGCAACCTGCTCACCAACGCGATTAAGTTCACACCGGATGAAGGCTCTGTCCTGGTAGATGGGCGCAAGCTGCCCGGGTTTGTAGAAATCACAATCACCGATACCGGCATTGGCATTGCCCCGGAAGACCAGCCGCTCATTTTTGAGAAGTTCACTCGCCTTGGGAATATTGCGCTTCATTCCAGCGGTAAGATCAAGTACAAAGGTGGCGGGCCAGGGTTAGGGCTGCACATTGCGCGTGGGATCATTGAAGCACACGGTGGCGCGGTATGGGTCGAATCGAGAGAATATAATGAGGAAACCCGGCCGGGTTCGGTGTTCCACATCCTGCTGCCCATTCACACCACCCCGCCGGATGACCGCCTGGCGCAGCTCTACGCGCCTCTGGTGCAGGCCGGCGCTGCGCGGGAAAACAACCAGGCAATCAACGGTGTGTGAACAATCCTGTACCGGTGACGGGGGAAACTCCCCCCATGTGGCGATAGCCCGCCCGGCGTGCCTGTGATATGATCTTCGCAAGATGGGTGCCGCCGGGAATTCTCCCGGCCAAATCAATACCGCAGCCTGATTGGAAACCGTATGCCAAAAAATAGGATCGAAGAGACCCGCGCTCCCCGCGAAAAAGCATTTTTGATTGGTGTGGAAATACGCAGCGAGCCCGCGCTGCTGGGCCTGGAGGATTCACTTAAAGAGCTGGCCTTGCTGTCAGACACGGCCGGGCTGGACGTAGTGGGCGAAGCCACGCAGCGCCTGGACACTCCTTCCGCCAATACATACATCGGCTCAGGGAAAGTGGAAGAAGTGAAGGCCATGGTGGAAGAACTGCTGGCCGATGTTGTCGTGTTCGATAATGAGCTATCCCCGCGTCACCAGCGCGAACTGGAAGAAATCTTGGGGCCACGGGTGAAAGTGATTGACCGTACCGCGCTGATCCTTGATATCTTCGCGCAGCACGCCAGCACGCGCGAGGGCGCATTGCAAGTGGAGCTTGCGCAGTATGAATACCGCCTGCCCCGCCTTACCCGCGCCTGGACGCACCTTGCGCGCCAGACCGGCGGCGCTGCCGGGCGCAGCGGCAGTGTGGGCGGTGTGGGCCTGCGCGGCCCTGGTGAAACCCAGTTGGAAGTCGACCGCCGCGAAATCCGCCGGCGCATCACCAAGCTGAAGGAAGAGTTGGAAAAAGTGCGTGCGCATCGTGGGCGTTACCGCGCCCAACGGCAGCGCTCTCATATCCCTATTGTAGCCCTTGTTGGCTACACGAATGCCGGGAAATCTACACTACTGAACCGTATGGCGCGCAGCGAAGTATACGTGGCCGACCAGCTCTTTGCCACGCTCGACCCCACCACCCGCCGGGTGGAGCTGCCCGGCGGCCACGCCAGCCTGTTCACCGATACGGTGGGTTTTATCCAGAAGCTGCCCACTCAGCTCGTGGCGGCGTTCCGCGCAACGCTGGAAGAAATCTCCGAAGCCGATTTGCTCATCCACGTGGTGGATATCACCCACCCCAACGCCCTGGCGCAGTGGGAATCGGTGAACAACACGCTGGCCGATATTGGCGCCGACCATATCCCCGCGCTCACCGCGCTGAACAAGATGGACCGCCTGCCCGACCCGCAGATCGCCATGGAAGCACTGGCCGAGTTTCCCAACGCCATCCCGATCTCAGCCATCAAGGGGAACGGGATCAGTGATCTGCTGCGCGCGATTGAGAAAGAGCTGTTTGAAATCTTCCTCCCGGTGAAGGTGCGCCTGCCATTCCAGCAAGGCCAATTGATCTCGCTGATCCACGAACAGGGCAAGGTGGAACGGGTGGATAACGAGCGCAGCGGCGTGGTAATTACCGGCAGCGTACCCGGTCGTCTGCTGGCGCGCTTTGAGCCTTTCAGCGTTCCACTTTCCGAAACTCCCAGACCGCTCGACGAGGATTGACCGCATGCGTGACCGCTTCTCGCGTTTTTTGGACTGGTTCTCCGGCTTTTTTTCGCAGCGCAAGGGGCTGCTGCCGTTGATTGGCATTGGGCTGGTGGCGGCGAACCTGGTGGTGCGGCTGGCTTCGGATGGTTTCCTGGCGCAAAGCGACCTGCTGCTGCACCTGGGCGTCATCCTCGGGCTCTTCGGCGTTTTGATGGCCTGGGCGCTGTAAAAAGAACAGGCTTCCTGGCGCGCTATGCGCCAGGAAGCCTGTTCTTTTGCGAAACCCGCTCGCGGGCGAATTACTTCTTCTTGTCGTCAGCCGAGATGCTGACTACTTCGCGACCCTTATAGTGACCGCATTTGGGGCAAACACGATGCGGAAGGCGCATCTCACCACAGTTGCTGCACTGAACGAGGTTGGCCGCGACCAAAAAGTCCTGCGCGCGACGGCGATCGCGGCGACCTTTGGAATGCTTGCGTTTCGGTTGTGGAACCATGATCTACTCCTGTTTCTCTGGCCTGCTGATAATAGCTCTGGTGTAAGCCGGCCAATTATAAAGGATGGAAGCGCGCGCGTCAAGCCTTGCGGCAGCAGGCGCTTATAATTAAGCGTAATGATCAGGCTGCTGCTGCGCTTCTTCTTCCACTTGCTATACCATGGGCTCGCCTGGGCATATGATCTTGTGGCGCTGGTCGTTTCACTGGGCCGATGGTATCGCTGGACGCAGGCTGCCATCCCATTCCTGAGCGGCGAGCGCATCCTGGAAATGGGCTATGGCACGGGCCATCTGCAACAAACACTGCTCGAGCGCGGATACCAATGTTTCGGGCTGGACGAAAGCCGGCAAATGGCGACGATCAGCATGCGGCGGCTGCGCCGGGCGGCGCGGGCGGAAGGGGATATTCACCCGCGCCTGGTGCGCGCGCGTGGCGATGCCATCCCATTTCCTGCGGCAGCATTCGACAGCGTGATGGCCACCTTCCCTGCCCCGTACATCGCTCAGGCGGCAACGGTGGCGGAAATGGCACGCGTGCTGCGCCCCGGAGGAAGGTTAGTGATCCTGTTGGCAGCATACCACACCGGGCGCAGCGCTTTTGAACGCGCGCAGGCCTGGCTGTTCCGCGTGACGGGCGAAAGCCCGCTGATGGACGCGGCATACCAGGCACGCCTGGTTGCCCCCTACACCGCGGCCGGATTTGCAGCCCAAATCAAATGGGTGGAAGGGCCTCGAGGCCGGCTGCTGGTAATAGTGGCAGAAAAAGCTGCCATGAGGCCGAATTGAGCGAACATATTGGCAAATTTATTGTAAAATAATTTCATGGAGATACAGATTGCGGTAGCAAAAACGAACAAATACGCCTCATCCGAGAGCGGAGACACACTGGAAATTGTCGAGCGACCCAACGGCGGGGTTTCTGTGGTGCTTTCGGATGGTCAAACATCGGGACGCGGTGCCAAAGATATCTCGATGATGGTGGTACGCCGGGTGATCAGCCTGCTGGCCGAAGGCGTGCGCGATGGCGCGGCGGCGCGCGCTGCTGCCGATTATCTGTACGCCGAGCGCGATGGGAAAGTCTCCGCCACCCTTAACGTCCTTTCTGCGGACTTGCAGACCGGCACCCTGGTGATCACCCGCAACAGCCCCACGCCGGTATTCATCACCCGCGGTGACCGCATCGAGTGCCTGCTGGGCGAAAGCAGCGCGATCGGCACACAGCGTAACACCCGCCCGGCAATTGCGGAAATCCCGCTGGATGGCGAAACCACCGTGGTGATGTACACGGATGGCATCTCCTTTGCCGGAGACCGCTACGGCCGGCGGCTGGACGTGTGCACTTCACTGGAATCGATGCTCGAAGACCAGGACCC
Organism: Longilinea sp.; assembly: GCA_039810245.1. Lineage (GTDB taxonomy): Bacteria > Chloroflexota > Anaerolineae > Anaerolineales > Anaerolineaceae > CALDSL01. The sequence continues at coordinate 123,547 of JBDHWQ010000001.1, forward strand.
GCTGGCGCAGGAAATCGCTGATTCGCTGCTCAACCAGGCCATTGCCCTTGACCAGGGCCGGCCCAACGACGATATGAGCATTGTCGTCCTGCAGGTGATCGCGCGCGAGAGCGACCCGATCCGGCGCATGATGGTGCGCCTGCCGGTACCGCCGCTGATGCGGCCGGATTAGAGCAATTCTGCAAAACCGCTACAGAACCGGCTATTGGCCGCGTGGGCGGCTGGCTGTTTGATATTCACCTCTATGGATGATGATGGCAGAGCGTATGTAATCGGCGTGGTGGGGGTATGCGGCTCGGGCAAGAGTACCCTGGTGGCCGGCCTGCGCGAGCATGGCATTGCGCTGCGCCACATCGCCCAGGAGCATTCATACGTGCCCAGCATGTGGCAGCGCATCACCAACCCGGATCTTCTGATCTTCCTGGATGCTTCCTACGAAATGACAATGCGCCGGCGCAGGTTCAACTGGCTGCCGGAAGAATATGCTGAACAGCAGCACCGCCTGCGTCACGCCCGCGAGCACGCGAACCTATATGTAGACACCGATCCGCTGACGCCGCAGGAGGTACTGGCGCAGGTGTTGGCATTCCTGCGTGACCAGGGCGTGCGCCTGGTGGAGTAAGCAATTTCCGCATAACAAAGTCGCTAATCAGATAGAGACTTTGGCGGCTACTCTCGTCACTTTCAGCCAATGCGAGTATAATTTGCCCATTCCCCGCCAGCCCAGGGCTGGCATTTGCGTGAATCGGAGGCACTCCTCGAATGAATCGACGTTATCTGTTCCTCGTAATCATCCTCCTGGTTGTCATCCTGGGTATCTGGATCAACCTCCCCAATAACCCGGGCATTGCCATTGGCAATTTTAAGCGCAGCCTGGAAACGCAGCTCGGCCTCGATCTGCGCGGCGGCGTGCAGGTGCTGCTGGAAGCGGATGTTCCCGAAACGACCACCGTAGAAGCGCAGTCGCTGCAAGATGCCATCCGCGTGCTGGAGGCCCGTACCAACGCTCTGGGCGTCAGTGAAATTCAGTATCAGGCTGCAGGCAACCGCCGTATCGTTGGCGAGTTCCCCGGCCTGACCAACCCGGATGAAGTCATCACGGTGGTCAAGCAGGTCGGCCAGCTCGAGTTTGTCGACATGGGTGACTCCCCCGCCCCCGAAGGCACGATCATCAAGACCGATTGGGGCCAGACGGAAGCCGGCGCCCAAACCACGCCGACTGCCGCCCCCACCACAGAAGCTACCCCTTCCGCCGAAGCTACTCCGGCTGTGGATGAGAAGGTCTATCACACGGTGATGACCGGCACGCAGCTCAGCTCGGTGTCTGTGTCGCGCCAGACGACCGGCGCGTACGTGGTCAATTTTGAGCTCAAGCCCGAAGGCCGCACCATTTTCGCGGATTACACTTCCAAGAATATTGGCAAGTACCTGGCCATTGTGCTGGATAAGCGCGTGATCTCCACGCCGACCATCCGCAATGCCATCACCGAAGGCGGCGGTCTGATCGAAGGCGGCTTCACCAATGAAACCGCCAACCAGTTGGCCGTGCAGCTGCGCTACGGCTCGCTGCCGGTGCCGCTGAAGGTGGTGGAAACGCGCGTGATCGGCCCCACGCTCGGCCAGGACTCGCTCAACAAAAGCCTGATTGCCGGCCTGGTGGGCTTCCTGATCGTAATTTCCTTTATGGCAATCTACTACCGTTTGCCCGGCCTCGTAGCGGATGTATCCATCCTGATCTTTGCGCTGATCACCCTGTCGATCTACAAGCTCATCCCCGTTACGCTCACACTGCCAGGCATCGCCGGTTTCCTGCTCAGCACCGGCTCCGCGCTGGATGCCAACATCCTGATCTTCGAACGCATGAAAGAAGAGCTGCGCGGCGGGCGGAACATCCGCACCGCCATCCAGCTTGGCTGGCAGCGCGCCTGGCCATCCATCCGCGACTCGAACATCGCCGCATTGATCACCTGCGCGATCCTGTTCTGGTTTGGCTCTTCGTTCGGCGCAACGATCGTGAAGGGGTTTGCCGTGACGCTGTTCCTGGGCGTGTTTATCTCGCTCTTTACGGCCATTGTGGTCACGCGCTCGCTGTTGAACCTGGTCACCGATTTTATTGATCCCGCCAAGCACGGCAAGTGGTTTGGCGCGTAAAGGAAGCACTTCATGTTGAACATCCTTGGAAAACGCTATTACTTCTTTGCCCTGTCGCTGCTGGTGATCATCCCCGGCCTGATCGTGATGGCAATCTGGGGCCTGCCGCTCTCCATCGACTTTCAGGGTGGCACGCTGCTGGAAGTACGCTTCGCCTCGGGCACGCTGCCCCCGGCGGCCGATGTGGTGCAGTTATACAACGACCTGGGCGTGACCGATGCGCAAGTGCAGACCACCGGCCAGAATACCCTATTGGTGCGCTCGTCATTCCTGGACGATACCATGCGCTCCACGATCACTGGCGAGATGTCGACGCGATTCAACGACCCGGTAGAGCTGGTGCGCTACGACAGCGTAGGCCCCACCATCGGTCGTGAAGTTACCTCGCGCGCGGGTCTGGCCGTAGGCGTCGCGGCGCTGGCGGTGATCCTGTACATCACCTACGCTTTCCGCGGTATTCCGCACGCCTTCCGCTACGGCATCTGCGCCATCATCGCCATGATCCACGATGTTCTGGTGGTAATCTCCATCGCGGCCATCGGCGGGCACTTCTTTGGCTGGCAAATCGACTCGCTGTTCCTGACCGCGCTGCTGACCGTCATCGGCTTCTCGACCCAGGACAAGATCGTGGTGTTCGACCGTATCCGCGAAAACAGCGCGATCTTCCGCCGCCTGCCGTTTGAGAAGCTTGCCAACCACTCCATCGTACAGACGCTGCAGCGCTCGATCAACACCCAGCTCATGACCGTCGAATTCATGCTGCTGGCGCTGGCGCTGTTTGGTGGCATCACGCTGCGCGAATTCGCCGTGATCCTGCTGGTCGGCCTGTTCAGTGGTACCTACTCCTCGATCTTTATCGCCGCGCCAATCCTGGTGCTGTGGGAGAACAAAGAGTGGCGCAACTGGTTCAAGGGCAATAAGCCCGCGGCCGCTTAAGGTAGATACAAACGACCCACAATAAGGGGATTTTGCCCAGGCAAAATCCCCTTATTTCTTTCCATGAAAATCAGGTGCATTATCAGGTATCGAAAGCCGGAGAGGTTGGTACAATCAATGCGTATTCCCACCTGGTTGACAGGCCTGATTCTCTAATACCATCCAAGAAAGAGAGCATGCGTATGCGCAAAGAAGTTGTCCTCATCACTGGCGCGAACGGCGAGATCGGTCACGGATTGATCAGCTATCTGGGCGAACGCGGCGACGTGGATATCGTCGCGCTGGATGTACAGCCCCTGGACGAATCGCTGTCCCACTATTGCACCCGCTTTATCCAGGGCGATATCCTCGACCAGATGCTGCTGGGCCGGCTGGTGGCGGAGTTCGAGATCCGCTCGATCTACCACCTGGCCTCGATCCTTTCCACCAAGGCCGAGTACAACCCTGAAGCCGCGCACCGGGTGAACGTGGAAGGCACGCTCAACCTGCTGCGGCTGGCAGTAGAACAGGCCTCGTGGCAGGGCCGGCCGGTGAAGTTCATCTACCCCAGCTCGATCGCGGCCTACGGGCTGCCCTCGCTCGAAGTCAAGAACCGCGCCGGCAAGGTGAAAGAGGACGAATACCTGATGCCAACCACCATGTACGGCTGCAATAAGCTGTACTGCGAGCACCTGGGGCGCTATTACGCCAACTATTACCGCCAGCTCGCCGCTGACCGGCTGAAAAACAGCGTCGATTTTCGCGGCATCCGCTTCCCGGGTTTGATCTCGGCGGTAACGCTGCCCACCGGCGGCACCAGCGATTATGGGCCGGAAATGCTGCACGCTGCCGCGCAGTGCAAGCCTTACGCCTGCTTTGTGCGCGCCGATGCCACCCTGCCGTTTATGGTAATGCCCGATGCAATCAAGTCGCTGCTGCACCTGGAAGCAGCGCCGCGCGAGAATCTTTCACGACTGGTGTACAACGTCACCAGCTTCTCGGTCACCGCGCAGGATATTTACGACATTGCCCGGCGCTCGTTTGCCGGCTGCGATATCACATTCCAACCCCACCAGGCGCGCCAGAGCATTGTTGACACCTGGCCGGCGGATATTGATGACAGTGCCGCCCGTGCAGATTGGGGCTGGGCGCCGGATTACGATGTGACCCGCGCCTTTGACGAATACCTGATGCCCGCCATCCAGAAACGCTACGCGAGCGTGCCCACCAGATAACCGCAGCGAGGTTTGCTATGAACCCAGCCACGATTCCTTCCACACAGCCAGTGAACGCCGATGAAAAAGTGGTGCCGGTAATGGTTTATACCGATACATCCGTGATCTGGGGCGATATGATTGTCAAAAACGTGGTGCGGGTAGGAACATGGCTGCGCACCAACACTGCCCCAGACGATTTCACGATCTACAACAGCAAGGTGATGGTGATTGGTTCGGGCACGCCCAGGGCAATGCCCTTCCAGGAAGTGCACGTGGTCATTCCATATATCCTGGCATATCACATCCTGCCGCCGGCGCAGGAACCGCTGGATTATGACCCCACCGAGCCGAATCGCAAGATGGAGCCGATGACGGCAGTGGTTGGCTCGTTCCGGATGGACGCGCGCATGCGCATGGCATCCAGCGCCAACCTCAAGCGCTACCTGGAGTTCACGCGCGAAACGTTCACGCCGCTGTATGAGGTGGAGATCAGCAATATGATCCAACCCAGCCTGGGGGCGATGAAGGTTCCGTTTGTGATGGTACGCCAGGCGACCACGCTGTTTGCCACGCGCACAGGTTAACGCAGCGCATCCCCCTCCCGCCCTTCCCGAGGGAAGTGTGGATGTTTTTGGTGAAATACTGCGGTGCCTTGCAAGGCGCCGCAGTATTTCACCGCTGGCCATTTACGGCTTTCTAATAAATCTTGATTATGATAAAAGTTAAAAATACACAATGGGAGTGAACCGCATATGACGACTGAAGAGAACCCGGCACCCGGCCAGACCATCCCCTTTCGCGCGGAGACCCACCAGCTCCTGGAGATCCTGATCCATTCGCTGTACAGCGAGCGCGAGGTATTCTTGCGCGAGCTGATCTCCAACGCATCCGACGCTCTGACACGCATGGACTTTACCCTGCTCACCGAGCGCGATGTATTGCACGCGCCTGATGACCTGGGTATCTGGATCAGCGCAGACGTGGAGAACAACACGCTTACCATCCGCGACAACGGTATCGGCATGACGGCCGATGAAATGATCGAAAACCTGGGCACTATCGCGCACTCGGGGGCACGGGCATTCATCCAGGCAGCCAAAGAAAGCAAAGGTGACCTGTCCAGTATCATCGGGCAGTTTGGCGTCGGCTTTTACTCGGCCTTCATGGTGGCGGAATGGATCTGCGTCACCTCGCGTTCTTATCGGCCGGATGCGCAAGCCGCCGCGTGGTTTTCTACCGGCACGGACAGCTACGAAATTTCCCCCGCGGAAAAAGACGACCGCGGCACAACGGTGGAAATCAAGCTCAAGGAAGACGCCGGTGAATTTGCCCACGTAGACCGGCTGCGGCAGATCATCAAGAAGCACTCCGATTACATCCCCTTCCCCATTTACCTTGGCGCGGACGCACAGCAGGTGAACCAGCGCGCCGCGCTGTGGCGCGAGCAGCCGCGCCAGGTGGCGAAAGAAAAGTACACCGAGTTTTACCGGCAGCTCACGCTCGACCCGGCCGAGCCGCTGGCGCACCTGCACCTGAACGTAGACGCGCCGGTGCAGATGTATGCCATCCTGTACGTGCCGTCCAGCCCGGAGCGCGGCATGCTGTCCGTTCGCCGTCAGGATGGGCTGAAGTTGTACGTGCGCAAGATCCTGATCCAGGAATATTGCACCGACCTGCTGCCCGAATACCTGGGTTTCTTCGACGGCGTGGTCGATTCGGAAGACCTGCCGCTGAACGTCAGCCGCGAAACGATGCAGGCAAACCCGGTGATCGCCCAGCTACGCAAGCTGCTGACCGGCAAAGCAATTGACATGCTGAAAAACCTGGGCAAAGAACTGCCTGACACGTACGCGAAATTCTGGGATGTCTACCAGCGCTATATCAAGCAGGGCATTGCCACCGACCCGGAAAATACGGAAAGCCTGCTGCCACTGCTGCGCTTCCACACGAACACCCGCAGCGATACCTATTCTTCGCTGGATGAGTATGTCAATCGCATGCAGCCTGAACAGAAGAAGCTGTATTATCTGCTGGGCAGCGATGAGCGCAGCGCTGCGCGCAGCCCGCACCTCGACCCCTTCCGCAAGGCGGGCATAGAAGTGATGTTGTTTACCGATCCGATCGACTCGTTTATGCTGCTCAGCGCGCGCCACTACGGGGAGTACGAGCTGGCCAATGCCGCTGCCGAAACGCCGGAGCCGGGCGAACAGGCTGCCGCGGAGGAAGGTCAAACCCAGCCGTCGCTCAACGCTGAGGAGAGCGCAAGCCTGGTGCAGCGCTTTCAGGAGCAGTTGGGCGAGCGCGTCAGCGGCGTGCGCGTGTCGGAAACGCTGGTAGAATCGCCGGCACGGCTGGTAGACGCCAGCGGCGCGCCCGGCCCGGAGCTGGAGCGGGTCTACCGCCTGCTGGATCGCAAGTTCGACGCCCCGGCAAAAACGCTGGAGATCAATCCGCGCCATCCCATCCTGCGCCGCCTGGCTGCACAGCCGGCCATTTCCCCGGTAGCCGCATTAATCATGGAGCAGATCTATGAAGATGCGCTGCTGATCGAAGGCGAGCACCCCGATCCGGCCGGCATGGTCGAGCGCATCCAGAAACTGATGGAAGCCGCGCTGGAGAAGCACGAATAAGACAGATCGAAAACGCCCCCATAAGGGGGCGTTTTCGATTGGTTTGATCTACCAGGTGAACAGGAACACCAGGTCGTTGACGTTGGTACCGGTTGGCCCGGTGAGCAGCACATCCTTGAGCGCGGCGAAGAAACGGTAAGCATTGTTTTCTCGCAGGTAGGCTGCCGGGTGGAGGCCCAATTCGCGCGCGCGCGCCAGCGTCTGTCCGCTGACCACCGCGCCGGCGGCGTCGGTAGGACCATCTTCGCCATCGGTTGCCAGCGTCACCAACAGAGCGTTCTCCACGCCATCCAGGGCTTCCACCGCGCCCAGCGCAACTTCCAGGTTGCGCCCGCCATAGCCCTCGCCACGCAGCGCCACTGTGGTTTCCCCTCCGGCCACGATGCACGCCGGGCGCGGAAGCGGGTCGCTGCTGGTGGCGGCCTGGCGCAGCACGCCGCCCAGTACCTGCCCGGCATAGCGCGCTTCACCTTCCAGGTAGGTAGTCAACAGCAGCGTGTTGAACCCCAGCGCGCGCGCCTGCTCCAGCGCGGCGCGCGCCGAACGCTCATTACTACCCACAATCATGGTGTGCGTACGCGCAAACAGCGTTTCGCCAGGTTTTACCGTTTCTGGCCGGAAGCCAAGCTGGCCTTCTTCCAGCGCCCAGCGCACCGTGCCAGGGATCGCTTCTCGCAGACCGTACCGGTCTACTACCGCCAGGGCATCTGCATAGCTGGTGGTATCGGGGACAGTAGGACCGGATGCGATGGTAGACAGCGGCGCGCCGACTACATCCGACAACACCAGCGTGATCAACCTGGCCGGGTGCGCGATACGCGCCAGTCCGCCGCCCTTCACCTGATCGAGGTGCTTGCGCAGGCAGTTAATTTCCTCGATGCTTGCTCCGCTGGCCAGTAGCAGCCGGGTGAGATCCTGAATGGCCTGCAGGCTGATATCCGGCTGAGGCAGGGTGAGCAGCGCCGAGCCGCCGCCCGAAATGACGCATAGCACCAGGTCCTCCGCGCCACAGGATTGCAGCAGGTTGGTGAGCTGGCGCGTAGCACGCAGGCTGTCTTCATTGGGAATGGGGTGCCCGCCAGTCAGCCGTTCGACCACGGCTGGCATTGGCAGATCGCCGTGGGCAGGCGCATACTTGGAAATCAGAACGCCGCCGCAGATACGCTCACCCAGCACATCGGCCACACCGATGGCCATGTTCTCGACTGCCTTGCCCGCGCCCACCAGAAATATGCGTTCTACGCCCGCCAGATCAATGCGTTGCTCGCCGGCCTCCAGGGTACTGCCCACCAGGCGCAGCGCGCGGTGCACCGCCTCGCGCGGATCGGCGGCCTGCAGCGCTGCACCGATGACCGCCTGGACGTGCTCGCGCCGCGGGCAGAGCATGATAGAATTGGCCTGCATATCAGCGGGATCCATACATTCCTATTATGCGCCTGTTGTGACGATTCAGGCAAGCGAGGATGGGATAATGTTCCCCCGGAAAAGGGACATTTGTTTTGACCAATCAGGCTTAAAATAGATCTGATCTTCCGCGCAATAATTCTATCCCGGTGGGATAGATGTTTTCCAATCTGCACGAAGCAATTGCATGAAATCTTTCAGGAGGAAAGACGTGGATAAAGAACTGCTCAACGCTTTACTCAGGCCAAAATCGGTTGCCGTCATCGGCGCATCGGGCACGCCGGGAAAAATTGGTTATACCGTGGTGTATAACCTGATCAATGATGGCTTTACCGGCCCGATCTACCCCGTGAACCCGACGGCGACGGAGATCCAGGGATTGAAAGTTTACCCGACCCTGGCGGATATCCCCGGCCCGGTGGACGCGGCGGTTATCACCGTCCCGGCAAAGATCACAGCTCAGGCGTTGGAAGAATGCGGCAAGAAGGGCGTCAAAGGCCTGATCATCATCACCTCAGGCTTCAGCGAGTCGGGGCGCCGCGACCTGGAAGACCAGCTCGTAGACATCGCCCGCAGTTACAACATGCGCATCCTCGGCCCGAACATCGTGGGCACGCTGTCGAACTCGGACAAGTTCAATGCGTCGTTTGCTCCGTTCCTGCCCCTGCAAGGAAAGGCCTCGCTGATTTCGCAGTCCGGCGCGCTGCTGATCGCTATGGACGCCTCGACCTACACGCGCCGCGTGGGCTTTGACAAGCTGATCTCGATTGGCAATATGTCGGACGTCGACTTCGCCGACCTGATCGAGTGGCTGAATGATGACGAAAACACCACCTGCATCTGCCTGTACATCGAAGGCCTGAAGAACGGCCGCACCTTTATCGATGCTGGCAAGAATGCCCATAAGCCGATTATCGCCCTCAAATCGGGTATCTCGGCGCACGGCGCGGCCGCGGCCGCATCGCACACCGGCTCGCTGGCCGGCGCGGTCAAGGTATATGGCGCGGCTTTCCAGCAGGCGGGCGTGGTGCAAGCCACCGACCTGGATAACCTGTTCGACCGCACCCTGGCGCTCTCACTGATGCCCCCTATGAAGGGCGACAACCTGCTGATCGTTACCAATGGCGGCGGCGTGGGCGTGCTGGCCACCGACGCGGCCGAACGTTTCGGCCTGCCGCTCAAGTTTGCCCCTGGCGACGTGCAGGAAGAAATGAAGAAGCACATGCCCGAGTTCGGCTCGGCCAAGAACCCGATTGACCTGACGGGTATGGCCGGCTATGAGTGGTATTACGACTCGGTGCGCGCCGCCTACCCGCACCAGTGGGTAGATGGCCTGGTAGTGCTGTACTGCGAAACCGCTCAGACCAACCCGCAGGAGATCGCGGAAGGCATTAAGCGCGCCATGGATGAGGCCGGTGACATCGGCAAACCTGTGACGGTATCATTCGTTGGTGGCGAGCGCTCTGACGCCGCCATGCGCTGGCTAGTAGAGAACGGTGTGCCCGCCTACGGCGCTCCGGACACCGCGGTGAATGCAATGGCCGCGCTGCGCGAGTATTACAAAATCCGCCAGATGGTGGCCGAGCCAGAAACCCCGCGTGGTGAATGCGATGTCGAAAAGGCCAAGCGCATCATCGCTGCCGCGCGCGCCGAGCGCCGCGACTCACTGACCGAGATTGAGGCGAAGGAAGTCTTCGCCGCCTACGGTATGCCCGTGACGAAGACCCGCCTGGCGCGCAGCGAAGAAGAAGCGGTGAAACTGGCCGCGGAAATCGGTTACCCGGTGGTGATGAAGATCGTCTCGCCCGACATCCTGCACAAGTCGGATGCCGGCGGCGTGAAGGTCAACATTAAGGACGAAAAGTCCGCCCGCGAAGCCTTCAAGACGATCATGGCCAACGCCAAATCGTACAAGGCCGACGCGAATATCCACGGTATCGCTGTGCAAGAAATGGCGCCCTGGGGCACCGAGGTAATTCTGGGCTCGGTCAACGACCCAACCTTTGGCCCGACGATGATGTTCGGTCTGGGCGGCATCTTCGTGGAAGTGCTGAAAGACGTCACTTTCCGCGTGGCGCCGGTCTCGGCCACGCAGGCCAACCGCATGTTTGGCGAGATCCGTGGCGCGCCCATCCTGGCCGGCGTGCGCGGCGAAGCCCCGCGCGATCGCGAAGCTCTGGCAGGCGTGATCAGCCAGTACTCGAACATGATCCTTGACCTGAAGGACGAGATTGCTGAATCAGACGCCAACCCGGTGCTGGTGTACGAAGAGAACCGCGGCCTGAAGGTTGTGGACGCGCGCATCATCCTCAAGAAGAAGTAAGAACGTCGAATCAAAAAGGCCGGGGCTTACTCCCCGGCCTTTTTTGTTGGTTTCACGCACTGGGGGGTGTCTTCTGTAACTGCTGCCACGCGCCTTCCCAGGGCGTACCAATCTTGTTGCGCACCGGGACGTTGACATTCATCAGTTTCTGCGCGATTTGCGCTGCCAGCATGGCCACGCTGGCCCAATCATCCTGCCCCAGCGCGGTGCGCATCTGCCCGGAAAAGCGGTTGGCCCACTCCCAATCCATGCGAAAGCGGTCGGCTTTCACCCAGTAACCCTTCTTCTCCCAGGCCGCCACCGATTCCTCAATCGTCTGGTAAGTCTCGGCCAGCGCGAGCGAAATATACGCCGCCAGGTCGCGGCTGTGGTCATCTGGCTGGGTCTGGCGCATCAGCTCGCGCAGCGCCAGGACGACCGAGCGCGTAAGCTGCGTGCGCAGCTTGCCCGCCCCTTCTGTGTTGATCAAACGACCCAATCCAACCTCCACAAAATGAAAGAGTTTTCGTAATTCTGCTCCCATTATATACGCAAAGCCAGCCGCATGGAACGGGCCGCGCAATTATAAGAGTTGTATAAAAAAACCCTGCACAAGCCGCCTGTGAGGCGCGGCAGCTATTTTTGACCGGTTCTCCCTATGGTATAATTGCTCATTGGTCGGGGGAAGTGCTGGAACTGGCAGACAGGCAAGACTTAGGATCTTGTGCCCTCCGGGGCGTGTGGGTTCGACCCCCACCTTCCCTACTACCGCACCATATTTTTCGTCATAAGGATGAACTGCTTTGAAAATCGAAACCGAACACCGTGATGATCACCAGGTAAAGGTGATTGCCGAGCTCGAACCGGAAGCGCTCGAACAGTACCGCCTGCAGGCTGCGCGCAAATTTTCGCGCGAAACCAAAATCCCTGGCTTCCGCCCCGGCAAAGCGCCGCTCTCGGTGGTGCGCCGCATCGTAGGCGAAGAAGCTCTGACGCAGCAAGCCGTAGAGCTGATGGTCGATGCCGTGTACCCCGAAATGCTCAAAGAAGCCGATCTGCACCCATCATACCCCGGCGCGCTGGAAGAAGTGATCAGCCTGGAACCGCCCAAGATGTCGTTCCTGGTTCCCCTGGCTGCCGAAGTAACCCTGGGCGACTACCGCGCCCTGCGCAAAGACTACACCCCCGCCACGGTGACGGATGAGGATGTCGATACCTTTATCACCCGCCTGCAGACCAGCTACTCGACCGCCGAGCCGGTGGAACGCGCTGCGCAGGAAGGTGACCTGGTTTCAGTACAGGTTCAGGGCACGCTGACCAGCCCAAATGAGGGTGAAGAACCTGAGTTCATCAAGCAGACTTCCTTCCAGGCGTTGATTGGCGATAGCACGTTACAGCGTGACAACTGGCCCTTCCCCGGCTTCTCTAAAGAGCTGGTATGCCTTTCCGCCGGCGACGAAAAAGATATCACGTACGTCTACCCGGAAGATTCCGAGATGGAAAAGATGCGCGGGCGCGAAATCATCTTCCACGTGGATGTTCAGAACGTGAAAGAAATGAAAAAGCCCGAGCTGAACGACGAATTTGCCAAGACTCTGGGCGAGTTTGAGACCATGGATGACCTGCGCAAGGCGATTCGCCAGCAGCAGGAAGAGAGCAAGAACGCCGAGTACGAGCGCGAATACTTCAACGGCCTGGTGGACGAGATTGTGGAAACATCGACGATCAAGTACCCACCGCAGATGCTTGAAGAAGAAGAAGAATCGGTGCTCAAGAGCATTCAGCAGAACCTCTCGCAGCAGCGCCTCGACCTGGAGACCTACCTGAAAATGGTGGAGCTGAGCCGCGAAGAGTTCATCGCCAAGGAAGTTACCCCCACCGCCAAACGCCGCCTTGAGCGCTCGCTGGTGTTAGACCAGGTGGCCCGCGATGAGAAGATCCAGTTGGAGCAGAGCGAGCTGGAAACAGCCTTCAACGAGGCTTTCAGCGAGCTGCAGAGCAGCACCGACATCACCAAGATGCGCCGCGAAGTTTCGGATGAGCGCATCTCCGAATTCCTGACCTACGAAGCCGCTTCGCGCGCGCTCAACCGCCGCGTGATGCAGCGCCTGAAGCAGATTGCCAGCGGCGAAGAAATCACCGAGCCTGCCACCGAAGAAGCCGCGCCCGCCGAAACGAGCGCCGAAATCGAAACCCCGGCCGCGGTGGAAGAAATCGCCGATACCGCAAGCGAGGTCACCGGACCGGAAAGCACCCCGGCCAGTGACGCGGAAGAACCGCAAGCCTGATTTATTGTTGTGGGATAGTTCAAGAGGAGGAAACAATGACGATCCCGGATTATAAGAATATTGTCCCCATGGTCATCGAGTCGTCTGGCCGTGGCGAGCGCGCCTATGACATTTATTCGCTGCTGCTGAAGGAGCGCATCATCTTCCTGGGTACGCCGATTGACGACCAGGTTGCCAACGTAATTGTGGCGCAGCTTCTGTTTTTGAGCCGCGAAGACCCTGAGAAGGGCATCCAGATGTATATCAACAGCCCCGGCGGCGTAATCTATGCCGGCCTGGCGATCTACGACACGATGCAGATGATCCCCAACAAGATCAGCACGGTGGCCGTGGGCGTGACTGCCTCGTTCGGCACGGTGCTGCTGGCGGCTGGCACCAAGGGCCAGCGCTACGCGCTGCCGCACGCCACCATCCACATGCACCAGCCGCTGGGTGGTGCGCAGGGTCAGGCCTCGGATATCGAAATCCAGGCGCGTGAAATCCTGCGCCTCAAGCAGCGCCTGAATGAGATCATGTCGAACAGCACCGGCCAACCGCTGGAAGTGATCGAGCGCGACACCGAGCGTGATTTCTACCTGGATGCCAAGGCGGCCGTGGATTACGGCCTGGTTGACCAGGTGCTCACCGTGCCAGCCAAGTAATTCGATTTACAGAATGAAAACCCAGGCCGGATGGCGACCGCAGCTATCCGGCCTGTTGTTATGGAGTATGCATGATTGATACGCTCACCCCGGCCATCAAAGCCCTGATCCTCGACATGGATGGCGTGCTGTGGCGCGGCCACCAGCCGCTGGTTGACCTGCCGGCCTTCTTCGCTCGTGCGCGCACGCGCGGGCTGCGCGTGGTGCTGGCAACCAACAACGCAACGCGTGACGCCGGCCAGACGCTGGAAACCTTGCGTGGTTTTGGCGTGGAGCTGGAACCATGGCAGGTGGTTACCTCGGCGATGGCGATGGCCTACCAGTTGCAACAGCGCTTCCCACAGGGTGGCCCGGTGTACGTGGTGGGCGAGCCGGCGCTGGTGAACACGCTACGCGAAGCCGGTTTTCATCCCGCGCAGGAAAATGTGTTGGCGGTGGTAGCGGGGCTGGATCGCGGCCTGACTTATGACAAAATTCGCATTGCCAACAACCTGATCCGCGCCGGGGCGCCATTCTACGGGACTAACCCGGATACCACCTTCCCCGCCCCGGATGGCATTTACCCGGGTGCGGGCAGCGTGCTGGCCGCCATTCAGACCGCTTCGGAGACCGTGCCAATGGTGGCGGGTAAACCCTTTGCCACCATTTTTGCCTTCTCGCTGCAGCGCCTGGGCACGCTTCCGGAAGAAACGCTTGTAGTAGGTGACCGGTTGGATACCGATATTCTTGGCGGGCAGCGCGCCGGCTGCCGCACCGCGCTGGTGCTGAGCGGCATATCGACCCCTGAAGAAGCGCTGGCCTGGAAACCGCGACCTGACCTGGTGGCCGCGGATCTGGATGAAATCCTATGATGATCGATACCAGACCGTTGATTTATGACCTGCAACCGGAAGAGTTGGCCGTATTGTTGAAGTCGTGGGGTGAGCCGACATACCGCGCGAAGCAGATCTGGCAAGGGTTGTATCAGAATTTGTGGGCGCAGCCCGAAGAGTTTACCAACCTGCCGGCGGTGCTGCGCCAAAAGCTGGCCGAGCACCTGCGCTTCTCCAACCTGACACCGGCGCAGGTGCTGCAATCCAGCGACGGCGAAACGGTGAAGACTCTGTTTCGCCTGCCGGATGAGCGCGCCATCGAAGCCGTGCTGATGGAATATGATGACCAGCGCCGCACGCTGTGTATTTCCTCGCAGGCGGGCTGCGCTATGGGCTGCGTGTTCTGCGCCACCGGGCAGATGGGTTTCCAGCGCAACCTGACCAGCGGCGAAATCGTGGAACAGGTGATGTATTACGCGCGCCAGCTTAAGGGCGAGGGCGAGCGCGTGACCAACGTGGTGCTGATGGGTATGGGCGAGCCGTTCCATAATTATGAAAATACGCTCAAGGCCATTTACCGGCTCAACCACCCGGATGGGATGAACCTGGGCGCGCGGCGCTTCACCATTTCCACTGTCGGGCTGGTTCCGGCCATCCGCCGCTTTGCCGATGAAAAACACCAGATCAACCTGGCCGTCAGCCTGCACGCCCCCAGTGATGACGAGCGCTCGGCGCTGCTGCCGGTCAACCGGCGCTATCCGATCAGTGAGCTGATCACGGCGGTGCGCGAGTATATTGATAAGACCGGGCGGCGGGTGACGTTTGAATTTGCGCTGATCAACGAGGTCAACGACACGCCGGAAAATGCGCGCGCGCTGGGCAAGCTGCTGAAGGGCATGCTGTGCCACGTCAATGTAATCCCCCTCAACCCGACCAAAAAATTCACCGGCCAGGCCACCACCCGCGCCCGCGCAGACGCGTTCTGCGCCGAGTTGGGTAAGTATGGGATCCCCTGCACGGTGCGCATCCGCCGCGGCATTGACATCCAGGCTGGCTGCGGCCAGCTCGCCACCGAGTACAAGGCGCAGTGATGCGCTTTCACCTTCCTCGAAGGAACCTGAACCCCTGATATAATCATCCCTATGGCAGATTTTATTAGCAAATGGAAAGATGGGCTGGCGAAAACCAGCAAGGCCACCTTTGGCCGCATCGCCACCGCGCTGGGCGCGACTGAGATAACCGAAGAAACCTGGGACGAGCTGGAAGCCATCCTGGTGCAGGCCGACCTGGGCGTAGATACCACTCAAGCGGTGATCCGCTCGATGCAGGGTGTGGTGGAAGACGAAGGCATTATCCGCTCTGACAGCGTTCTTAATGCGCTGCGGCGCGAAATGATCAAGCGACTGGAACAGCCGCCCAGTGTGAATCTGGACGCGCATCACCCGGCAGTCGTGTTGCTGGTAGGCGTCAATGGTTCGGGCAAGACAACCACCGCGGCCAAGCTAGGACGGCAGTTTGCTAACCAGGGCAAAAAGGTGCTGCTGGCCGCCGCGGATACCTACCGCGCCGCGGCAATTGACCAGCTCCAGGTGTGGGGCGAGCGCCTCAACCTGCCGGTGGTGGCCGGGCAGCCCAACAGCGACCCGGGCGCAGTGGCCTATGACGCGGTACAGGCCGCCATCGCCCGCAATATGGACATTGTGCTGATCGACACCGCCGGCCGGCTGCATACGCGCTACAACCTGATGGAAGAGCTGAAGAAGGTGCATCGCGTGGTGGGCAAGGCTATGCCGGGTGCGCCGCATGCCGTTTGGCTGGTGCTGGATGCCACCACCGGGCAAAACGCGCTCAACCAGGCTAAGGCCTTCCGCGACGCGGTAAAAATTAATGGCGTGATCCTGGCCAAGCTGGATTCGTCGGCGCGTGGCGGGATGGCTTTTGCGATCAAGACCGAGCTGGGACTGCCCATCCTGTACGCCGGGCTGGGTGAAAAGCCGGAAGATTTGCAGGTATTTGACCGCGATGCCTTTGTGGATGGTATCTTCGCGGGAAGATAAGGCAGACTTCCGTAAAGACGTTTGTACGATCCTGTCTACAGAATAGCCAAACAAGGAGCGAGAAATGCAAGACCTGATTGACCGTCTGCGCAGGAGCGCGGACACCATCCGTGAACTACTGGTGCGTCTTTGACTTACCCAACCGGGAAAATGAACTCGCGGCACTAGAAAAACAATCCGAGAACCCCGACCTGTGGAACCAGCCTGACGATGCTCAGGCGCTGATGAAAAAGATTGCCGACCTGCGCAACGAGGTCGAGACCTGGCGCAACCTGGAGCAGCGCACCAAAGACGCGCTGGAGCTGGCCGAGCTGGGTGATGATAGTCTGCGTTCCGAGCTGGAGCCGGAGACGGCCAAAATTGAAAGCGAAGTCGGGCAGCGCGAGCTGAGCACCCTGCTCGACGGGCCGTACGATCAGGGCAACGCCCTGCTGACGATCAACGCCGGCGCGGGCGGCACCGAAGCCCAGGACTGGGCCTCTATGCTGCAGCGTATGTATCTACGCTGGGCTGAGCGCCAGGGCTATTCCACGGAAATCCTCGACCTGACCGATGGCGAAGAGGCCGGCATCAAGACCGTGACCATTGCCGTCAACGGGCGTTACGCCTATGGCTACCTGCGCCCGGAGAAAGGCGTGCATCGCCTGGTACGCCTGTCGCCATTCGATGCGGCCCACCGCCGGCACACGTCTTTTGCCCAGGTGGAAGTGCTGCCCGAAATGGGCGCGGACAGCGATATTCAGATCAACCCGGATGAGCTGCGTATCGATATCTACCGCTCTTCCGGCGCGGGCGGCCAGAACGTGCAGAAGAATGCTACCGCGATACGGCTGACGCACATCCCCACCGGGATTGTGGTTTCGTGCCAGAACGAGCGCTCGCAGTTACAGAATCGCGAGAATGCCATGCGCGTGCTGCGCGCCCGGCTGCTGGAGCTGAAACGCGAAGAGCAGGAACGCGCAAAGGCCGAACTGCGCGGCGTGTACACCAAGGCCGAATGGGGCAGCCAGATCCGCTCGTACGTACTGCACCCGTACCAGATGGTCAAAGACCACCGCACCGATTTTGAGGTTGGTAACTCGCAAAGCGTACTGGATGGCGATATTGGGGGTTTTATCGAAGCCTACCTGCGCCAGCCCGCGGGCGAGGAATAGAACTTGCAACAAGGATGGGGAGCAGAAACAATCTGCTCCCCATTTTCTTTGCGATGCGAGGATTCCAATGAGCTTTCAAAGCGACCCCAACATCATTCGCTGGAAACTGCACCTGCACAGCTCGCCCCAGCAGGTATATGATCTGCTGGCCTCGAACGACGGCCGCGCGCAGTTCTGGGCCGAATCAGCGATGGAGCTGGACCACCATATCCAGTTCGTTTTCCCGGATGGGCAAATCTGGCGCGGCAAGATCCTCGATAGCCAGCCGGACAGGCGTTTTCAGGTGGAGTATTACGGCGGCAGTAAGGCTACCTTCACCCTTTCCGGCGATGGCCAGACCGGCACGCTGCTGGAACTGACTGACGAAGGCGTGCCGGTGAACGACCGCGCTGAAGTGATCGCCGGGTGGGTGTCGGTGCTGATGGCGCTGAAAGCCGCCGTGGATTATGGCGTTGACCTGCGCAACCACGACTCAGTCTACACCTGGGAGCAGGGCTTCGCGGATAATTAATCCGTTTTCGCCCACGCCAGTGAAATGCGCCCGCGCTCGGCCTCGACTTTGAGGATCGAGACCGTGATCACGTCGCCTACCTGCAGCGCCGTACCGGATGGAATCTGCGAACGGTGCAACAGGCCGTCCTGTTTGACGCCGATATCCACAAACGCGCCGAAGTCGACCACGTTGCGCACTGTTCCGTTCAGCTCCATGCCTGGCAGCAAGTCATCCATTGAAAGCACATCGCTGCGCAGGATGGGCGCGGGCAGGTCTTCGCGTGGGTCTCGCCCGGGACGCAGGATCTGCTCGAAGATATCGGTGAGCGTGGGTATGCCGGTGTTTAGCTCGCGCGCCAACTCTTCGAGGGTTGTGACGCCCAGAAGCGCATCCAGCGCAGCGCGTTTGTGTTCCAGCGGCGCGTCGATGCGAATACCGGCCAGCTCAAGCACCTGCTTTGCCACCGCGTAGCTCTCCGGGTGGATTGCGCTGGCGTCGAGCGGTTGGTCGCCGTCGCGCACACGCAGGAAACCGGCCGCCTGCTCAAACGCCTTAGGTCCCAAACCGCTGACCTTTTTCATCGCCGCGCGGCTGGCGAAACGCCCGTTGGCATCGCGGTAGGTAACAATATTCTCAGCCAGTTTTGGCCCGATGCCGGAGACGTGGGTAAGTAGCGCGGGTGAGGCGGTGTTCAGATCCACGCCTACGCGATTGACCACGCTTTCCACCACACCCTGCAGCGCCCGCGCCAGCGCGGGCTGATCCACATCATGCTGGTACATGCCCACGCCGATGGCTTTCGGCTCGATCTTGACCAGCTCGGCCAGCGGGTCCTGCACGCGCCGCGCAATGGATACCGCTCCACGCAGCGATACGTCCATATCCGGCAGCTCTGCGCGCGCCAGCGGGCTGGCGCTATAGACACTGGCCCCAGCTTCGTTGGTAATGACGTAATGCACGCCCGGATGGCGCTTGATCAGGTCGGCGATGAGCTGCTCGGTCTCGCGCGAAGCCGTGCCGTTGCCGCTGGAAACCAGGTCTACGCCATGACGCTGCACCAGCGTCGAGAGCGTCTCCAGCGCCGCGGCCCATTTTTTGACCGGCTCGTGCGGGTAAATGGTCGCCTGCTCCAGCACCTTTCCGGTGGGATCGACTACCACGACCTTGCAGCCGGTGCGGTAGCCAGGGTCTACGCCCATTACCGTGTGGCCGGCCAGCGGCGGCTGGCTGAGCAGCGCGCGCAGGTTGGACGCAAACACGCCGATGGCATGCCCTTCGGCTTTCTCGGTCAGCGCAGTGCGCACCCCGCGCTCAATAGCCGGAAGCAGCAAGCGCTCGGCGGCATCCAGGATGGCCAGCTCCATCTGCTCGGCCAGTGGCGAGCGCGGATTGGGTTTATAGCTGGCCTCGATGCTGCCACGCCAATCGCGTTCTGAAATGACTACACGCAAGCGAAGTACTTTTTCCACCTCGCCGCGGTTCATCGCCAGCACCTGATGCGGCCGCAGCAGATCAATGCGGCATTCGTAATCATAATACATCTCGTACACACGGCGCGCATCTTCCGCGCCCTCCACCAGATCAGATTGCAGCATGCCCCACTTCATGGCGCGCTCGCGCGCAGCCTGGCGCACTTCGGTGCTGTCGCTGATCGATTCCGCGACAATATCGCGCGCTCCTTCCAGAGCAGCAGTAGCGCTCTCCACCTGGTCGCTGAGGAATGGCGCTGCAATCTGATCGGCAGTCTGTTTGCTCACCGGCTGCTGCAGAATCAGGTCGGCCAGCCCTTGCAGGCCTTTTTCACGCGCCACGCTGGCGCGTGTCTTGCGCTTGGGCTTATAGGGTTGGTACAGGTCGTCCAGCAGCGTGCGCGTATCGGCGGCCATGATCTGCGCGCGCAGTTCATCAGTTAGCTTACCCTGCTCTTCAATCGAAGCCAGGACGGTGGAGCGGCGTTCATCCACCGCGCGCAAGGTCTGCACCTGCTCCTCAATCTGGCGAATTTGTTCTTCGTCCAGCCCGCCGGTGACCTCTTTGCGATAGCGTGCAATAAATGGCAGCGTGTTACCTTCATCCAGAAGCTGAATGGTAGCTGCAACTTTGCCGGCCGGCACATTCAGCCTAGCAGCGATTTTGTGGTCATACGTCTGAGTCATGGTAGCTTCTTTGCTTTCAACAAAAATAGCCCGCGGCATTCCCCGCAGGCCGGGGGATTCTTAGATCGATGTCAGTCGAGAATTTTTGCCATGGTGATCATACGCGGGTCGAGCGTTTTGTGATTGGCGATCACTTCACTCAATGGCGTTGTTTTCATCTCGCTCTTGATCAACCCGACCAGCACGCCGTATTCGCCGCGCAGCAGTGTCTCAACGGCAGCCGTGCCCAGACGTGAAGCCAGGATACGATCAAACGCGCTGGGGACGCCGCCGCGCTGTACGTGGCCAAGCTGGGTGGCACGCACGCTAAAACCCAACCGCTCTTTGTGCGTGCTGAAGTAATCGATCAATGCCTGGGCATTATACTTCGCGCCCTCGGCCACCACAATCAGCGCGTGTTCCTTGCCACGCTGGTACGCTGAGGCGATGATCCCGGCGATATCTTCCGGGTTGGTTTCTATTTCGGGCAGCACCACGGCTTCCGCGCCTCCGGCGATGCCGGACATGAGCGCCAGGTAGCCGCAGTCGCGGCCCATCACCTCCACCAGAAAGGCGCGCTGGTGCGAGGACGCGGTGGTTTTCAGGCGGTCAATCGCTTCGAGCGAGATATTTAGCGCCGTGTCCACCCCGATGGTGATTTCCGAGCCATACAGGTCGTTATCAATGGTAGAAGACACACCAACCGTGGGAAAGCCACGGCGCGAGATGGCTTCATTGCCGGTCTGTGAGCCATTGCCGCCGATGACTACCAGCGCGTCAATATGGTATTCATTCAGTGTGCGCAGCGCGCGGATTTGCCCTTCTTCGGTATGGAATTCCGGCGCGCGCGCGCTGCCCAGCATTGTGCCGCCGCGTTGGATGATGCCGCCAACTTCGCGCGGGCCCAGCGGCTGCACGCGGCCATTGATCAACCCCTGGTAGCCGTTGCGGATACCGTATACTTCCAGGTTATTGGCTGCGCCCATGCGCACTACAGCGCGGATGGCCGCGTTCATGCCGGGCGCATCGCCGCCGCTGGTTAATACGCCAATTCTACGAATCATGCAAACACCTCATTCTCTTCTTCTTTGTCGGTTAGATTTTATCATGAACGCACGCTGATCGTGCCGCAAGCGTTTATGGTAGCAAAAATATGGGTTTTCCACTCGTAATAGGACGAATTTCGCCGATATGTGATATCTATCAAGGATTTTCCCGAAGAACGGAACATGAGCCGGACGGCGTCCACGTGGCATAATACGTAATGGAAAATTGTTTCTGCCAGTGCGCGTCTATCCGTTCCCGTTGAAAAGGATACCTCTATGGCTGAGTACAGGATCAAAAAGCACCCAATCCTATCTATCCCTGACCGGGAGAAGGTTACCTTCTTCTGGCAGGGAACCCCAATCACCGCCTTTCAAGGCGAGACGATTTCTTCAGCCTTATTCGCGAATGGCATCCGTACCTTCGGACACCATCATAAAGACGGATCCCCCCAGGGGATTTTTTGTGCTAACGGCCAGTGCGCGCAGTGCATGGTGATCGCAAACCAAAAGCCGGTGAAATCGTGCATGGAGCTGGTGCAAGAAGGCTTGCAGGTAGAGCCGGCGGATGGGCTGCCGGTACTGCCGCAGGTGAACGCCGCGCCAACCACCGGCGCGGTGCAGCAGATGGACGTGCAGGTGCTGATTATCGGTGGTGGACCGGCGGGCATGTCCGCGGCCAGTGAGCTGGGAAAACTGGGGCTAAAGGTGATGCTGGTAGATGACAAGCACCGCCTGGGCGGCAAGCTGGTGCTGCAAACCCACCGCTTCTTTGGTTCCACCCAGGCCGTGTTTGCGGGCACGCGCGGCATTGATATCGCCACGCGGCTGGAAAAGCAGGTGCGCCGCTACCCCAGCGTGGATATCTGGCTGCAATCAACCGCCCTGGCGGTATTCAGCGACCATAACGTTGGCATCCTCAAGGATGGCAACACTTACGTGCTGGTGCGGCCAGAGGTGCTGCTGGTGGCGGCCGGCGCGCGCGAAAAATCGCTGGCATTTAAGGGCAATACTTTGCCCGGCGTTTACGGCGCTGGCGCGTTCCAGACGCTGGTCAACCGCGACCTGGTGCGCCCTTCGGAAAAGTTGTTTATCGTCGGCGGCGGAAACGTGGGGCTGATCGCCGGATACCACGCGCTGCAGGCTGGCATTGGCGTGGTGGGCCTGGTGGAAGCCCTGCCCGAGTGTGGTGGTTATAAGGTACACAAAGATAAGCTGGCGCGCATGGGCGTGCCCATTTACACATCACACACCATCCTGAGCGCCAACGGCAAGGATGAGGTCGAATCGGTTACGATTGCCCAGGTGAATGAGAAATTCCAGCCCATCCCCGGCACCGAAAAGTCGTTTGCCTGCGATACGGTACTGATCGCTGTGGGCCTCGACCCGGTGAACGAGTTTACGCACAAGGCCGAAGAGTTCGGCCTGCCGGTGTTTGCCGCTGGCGACGCGGAAGAAATCGCCGAAGCTTCTGCGGCCATGTTCTCGGGCAAAATCAAGGGCGTGGAAATCGCGCGCTACCTGGGCGCGGATGTACCACCGGTGCCGGAAGAATGGTATCGCACCGGAGAAATTCTCAAATCCAAGCCAGGCAGGATTTTTGAAGAACAGCTCCCCGAAGTGGCGCGCGGCGTCATGCCAGTGATCCACTGCACGCAGGAAATCCCCTGCAACCCGTGCGCGGCGCTGTGCTCGCACGGGCTGATCGAAATCTCCAACCGCGATATCCGCCAGGTTCCCACTTTCCTGGGCAATGAAATGTGCTGCGAAGTGTGCGAGTGCTGCGTGGTGGGTTGCCCCGGGCTGGCTATCACACTGGTAGATTACCGCAACAACCCGGAAGAGCCGATTGTCTCCATCCCCTATGAGTTTACGCGCGAAGTCTTGCAGGAACGTGAGCAGGTGACGGCGCTGGACACCGACGGCAACGAGCTGGGCGTGCTGGAAGTGCTGGGAATGCACACCATCCCCAACAACGACCGCACGCTGGTGGTGCAGGTGCAGGCGCCGCGCGCGTATGCCCGCCGCATTGCCGGTATCCGCATCCAGGAAAGCCCGATTATTACCCCAATGGAACAGTACGTGGAACACGTGACGGATGACACCATCATCTGCCGCTGCGAGCGCGTTTCGGCTGGCGAAATCCGTGCTATGATCCGCCAGGGCTACCGCGACATCAACGAGATCAAGGCTGTCAGCCGGGCCGGGATGGGCGCGTGTGGCTCCAAGACCTGCAACAGCCTGATTTACCGCCTGTTCCGTGAGGAAGGCGTGCCCGCCAGTGAAGTGGTGGATAACACCCGCCGGCCAATGTTCGTCGAAGTGCCACTGGGCGTATTTGCCGCTGCCGATGGAAATGAGGAATAATCCATGAACGGGAACAACCAACCTCACTACGATGTAATTGTAATTGGCGGTGGCTCGATTGGCGCGCCGCTGGCGCTTTCGCTGCGCCAGGCGGGTTTCAAAACGCTGGTGATCGAACAGTTCGCCAGCATCGGGCAGGGTTCGAACAAGAAAGCCATTGGCGGTATTCGCGCAACGCACTCCGACCCGGCCAAAATCCGATTGAGCCTGCGTTCGATCGAAATCTTCTCTACATGGAAAGAGCTGTACGGCGACGATATTGAGTGGATTAAGGGTGGGTACGTCTTTGTAGCGCGCACCCCGCGCGAGGAAAAGACGCTCAAAGACCTGCTGGTGACGCAAAAATCGCTGGGCTTAAAGATTGATTGGCTCAACCAGGCGCAAATGCTCGAGCTGGTTCCGGACCTCAACCCGGTGGGCCTGGTAGGCGGCACGTACTCGCCGGATGACGGCAACGCCTCGCCACTGCTGGCTATCCACGCCTTTTATCGTAAAGCCTGCGCGTTGGGCGCCGAGTTCCGCTTCAACGAAAAGGTCACCGAAGTCATCGTGGAGCACGGCAAAGTGCGCGGCGTGGTTACCGATAAAGGCAAGTATGCTGCCGAGGTAGTAATTAATGCGGCCGGCCCGTGGGCAGCCGACGCGGGT
Organism: Longilinea sp.; assembly: GCA_039810245.1. GTDB lineage: Bacteria > Chloroflexota > Anaerolineae > Anaerolineales > Anaerolineaceae > CALDSL01. The sequence continues at coordinate 147,804 of JBDHWQ010000001.1, forward strand.
AAGATGGTGGGCATGACCATCCCGGTCACGCCCGATTCGCACGAGGCCGCGATCACTGAGCCGGTGGCGCGCTTCCTCGACCCGATGATCGTCGACATCCAGCCTATGCCCGGTTCATCCAATTATTATTTCTACCAGCACTACACCGGGCAGATCGTGTTCTGCATCACCCCCAGCCCGCAGATCTGGGGATTGGACATGCGCGAGACCAGCTCGTTTCTGCCCATGGTGGCGCGCCGCATGGTGGACCTGATGCCGCGGCTGAAGAATATCCGCGTGCGCCGCACCTGGCGCGGCCTGTACCCCATGACTCCCGACGGTTTCCCGCTGGTGGGCTGGTCGCAGGAAGTGCCGGGGTACCTGCTGGCGGTAGGCATGTGCGGCCAGGGCTTTATGCTTGGCCCGGGCCTGGGTGAGCTGATCGCACGCCTGGTGGATGGCAGCATCACCGCGGAAGATGAGGAGACGCTGTCGTATCTCTCGCCGTACCGGCAGTTCGCCGGGCAGGAACTGCTCAAGTAAAACTACCGGTGGGGCCGCGACGCGGCCCCACCGGTTTTTATTTTGCGTGTCGAGTGTTGCCGATCTAAAAAAAGCGGTTACAATCATCACGCGGGCAAACCGGCCCGCGCATTCTATTTTCTGGTTGTAATATGCCCATTCGCGGTCTGGTTTTTGATTTTGATGGTCTGATCCTCGATACTGAAGTGCCATCTTACCAGGCATGGCAGGAAGTCTATCGCTCTAACGGTCACGAGCTGCCACTGGAGAACTGGGTGCATGTCATCGGCACCTCGTTTGGCGTGTTTGACCCCTACCTGGACCTGCAAACGCTCACCGGCGCAGCCATCAATCGCCAGCACGTTGAAGCCTACACTCGCGCGCGCACGCTGGAGCTGCTGCAGGGGATGCAGCCCATGCCCGGCGTGCTGGAAACGATCCAGGCCGCGCACAGGTTGGGTCTCAGGCTGGCGGTGGCATCCAGCTCGTCCAGCGCATGGGTGCTCAGTCACCTGCGCCGGCTGGGGCTGGAACAGGCATTTGAAGTCATCGTCACGCGGGATGATGTGACCGCGGTCAAACCCGACCCGGCGTTATTCCGGCTGGCGGTGGAGCGGATGGGGCTGCCGCCGGGCGACGCGCTGGCGCTGGAAGATTCACTCAACGGCATTCTCTCGGCGCGCGCCGCCGGGCTGCACACCGTCGCCATCCCCAACGCCATTACCGCAGGGCTGGATTTCCGTGCCGCCGACCTGGTGCTACCATCGATGTGCGCCCTTTCCTTAGAAAGTATCCTTAACCGTTTTGCATAGAACAGGAGACAACATGGCCAATTTCCTCGCTTTCCCAAAAAACTTTCTGTGGGGTACAGCGGCTTCCGCGTATCAGATTGAAGGCGCGGCGCAGGAAGATGGCAAGGGTACGTCTATCTGGGATGTGTTTGCGCACCAGGAAGGCAGGACTTACCTGGGCCACACCGGCGACGTGGCCGTGGACCATTATCACCGCTACGCGGAAGACATCGGCATTATGCGCAGCCTGGGCCTGAACTGCTACAGGTTCTCCGTGGCGTGGACGCGCATCCTACCGGATGGGCGCGGCCAGGTCAACGCGAAGGGCCTGGATTTTTACGACCGCCTGGTGGACACCTTGCTGGAAAATCACATTGAGCCGATCCTGACCCTGTTCCATTATGACCTGCCGCAGGCGTTGCAGGAAAAAGGCGGCTGGCCCAGCCGCGACACTGCGTATGCCTTTCAGGACTACGCTGCCGTGTTGAGCGAGCATTTTTCCGACCGTGTGACGTGGTGGATCACGCACAACGAGCCCATCGTCACCGCGATGATGGGTCACCTGAGCGGCGAGCATGCCCCCGGGATACGCGATCTGGTGTGTACCATGGCCGCGACGCACCACCTGCTGCTATCGCATGGGCTGGCGGCGCAGGCCATTCGCGCTGGCGCGCGGCGCGACCTGCAGGTGGGTATCGCGCTCAACCTCAACCCGGTATATCCGGCGCGTGACTGCGACGAAGACCGCGCCGCCGCTGCGCGCTATGATATGCTGCTCAACCGCACCACCCTCGACCCGATCCTGCTGGGCAAATATCCGCAAGAGCTGCTGGATCTGGCCGGCCCGTTCCTGCCCACCATCCACCCGGATGATATGGAGATCATATCCACCCCACTGGACTTTTTGGGCGTCAACTATTACACCCGAGCGGTGGTGCAGCATAACCCGGATGTGCCGCTGATAGAGCTCAACGATGTGCGCCCTACTGATAGCAGCTATTCGCAGATGTGGGAAATCTACCCGCGCGGCATTGCCGACCTGGTGCTGCGCATCTGGAATGATTATCACCCGCGCCAGATCTTCCTGACCGAAAACGGTGTTTGCGTTCCAGACGGCGTGGACTTTGATGGCCAGGACCGCGACAGCCGCCGCATCCAGTATCTCCAGGACCATCTGGCCGAGCTGCACAAGGTCTTCGAGGCGGGCGTACCGCTGATCGGTTACCTGGTGTGGTCGCTGCTGGATAACTTCGAATGGGCGCTGGGTTACGATAAGCGTTTTGGGCTGGTGCACGTTGATTTTCAAACACTCAAACGTACCATCAAGAACAGCGGCTTTTGGTACCGCAACGTGATCCGCGACGGCGGCTTCACCCCACAGGAGTTCTACCGTGAAATCGGGGTGAACGGTGATGCGAAAGGTTCGTGAATAATGACTGAGTTGGAAGAACAACCTACGCTTGCCGGCCGCTTCCACGGCTGCCTGTTGGGGCTGGCAGTTGGGGATGCGCTGGGCACCACGCTGGAGTTCACCCAGCGTGGGCATTTCCTTCCGCTGACCGACATGATCGGTGGCGGGCCATTTGGCTTGCAGCCCGGCCAGTGGACCGACGACACATCGATGGCGCTGTGCCTGGCCACCAGCCTTGTGGAATGCGGTCGCTTCGACGCCCGCGACCAGATGGAGCGCTACTGGCGTTGGTACAGCCACGGCTATCTGTCCAGCACCGGGCGCTGCTTTGACATTGGTGGCGCCACGCGGCAAGCCCTGGAGCAGTACCACCGCAGCGGCGAGCCGTTTAGCGGCTCCAGCGACCCGCAATCCGCCGGCAATGGCTCCATCATGCGGCTTGCGCCGGTGGTCTTGTTTTATTACCCGGACCGTGACCAGGTGGTTGGATACAGCGCGCAAAGCTCACGCACCACGCACGCCGCGCAGGAATGCCTGGATGCGTGCAGGTTGATGGGCCATATCCTGTATCACCTGCTGGACGGCGCGCAGAAAAATGATGCCCTGGCAGCAGTGCGCGGCATGGCGCTGGCGTCGCCCAGGGTAGGCGCCATTGCCGCGGGCAGCTACGCGCGCAAATCGATCGATGAAATTCGCGGCTCCGGCTACGTGGTCGACAGCCTGGAAGCCGCGCTGTGGTGCTTCTGGCATACCGGCAGCTTTACGGATGCCGTACTGCAGGCTGCCAACCTGGGAGACGACGCCGACACCACCGCCGCAGTGTGCGGCCAATTCGCCGGCGCGTATTACGGCGAGCACGGCATCCCTGCCCGCTGGCTGGAGCGCCTCGCCATGCGCGACGAGATCACCCGCCTGGCGGATGGATTAAAGGAAAAAGCTGGTCTAGGGTAAAGCGCCAGCGGTGGATGCGCCTCGGCGCACCAAGCCGTGGCATGTTGCGTTAACGCTCTTACTGGGTTTGGCCTGAGCCTTGTGCACCCCCCACAGGGTGCTCTTCGAGCTGGCGTGCCCTCCAGTCGTTTTCTGGTCGCGCTCTTAACCATCACCTCGCGAAACTTTACATTTAACTTGACAGTAATCATGACTGCTGTTATAATACTGTCATGATAGATCAAGGAGAGACGATGGACGGACCCGAATACTCCATTCAGGAAATCTGCGACCGCACCGGGCTGCCGCGGCGCACGATCCACTTTTACACCCAGCAGGGGCTGCTACCACCTCCGGCCGGGGCCGGGCTGGGCGCGCGCTATTCAGACGTTCATCTGCAGCGGCTGCGGTTGATCCCGCTGCTGCGCCGGCGGGGGCTACGGCTGGACCAGATCCGCGAGCGCTTCCAACAGTCCTCGCTCGAAGAGCTCGAGCGCCTGATTGATGAGCCTTCAATCGCGACGCCGGCGCCGGAAATGCGCGAAGCGCAAAATATGCCGCGTGCCGCGCGCGCGCAGACGGCATACCATCACTACCCGCTCTCCGCTGGGATCACGCTGGTGGTGCCGGCCGTGCTCAATTCGTATGACCGCCAGAAGGTGGCTGCGCTGCTGGAAGCCGCGGCCAAAATTTTTCGTGAGAACAGCCTGCCATCTCAACCCCGACTTACCAAGGATTAAGGAGCCGCGCATGAGCAACCCCCGTACCATAAAAGAAGTCCCGTTTGGCATGATCACATTGCCGGGCGAACTTCGCAGCGCATTCCCGTTGGAGCGCACGCGCGTGACCGGGCAGATCACCGGCTCTATCGCCTCGCTGATGGTGGAGCAGCACTTCCGCAACGAGCTGAGCCAGGCGGCGGAAATCGAATATCTCTTCCCCCTGCCCGAGACGGCAGCCGTGTTCGGCTTTGAACTGCGCCTCGGCGAACGCAACGTACATGGCGAGATACAAGAGCTGGAACAGGCGCGCGAGCGCTATGACTTCGCCAAACACAGCGGCCAACAGGCCGCCCTGGTGGAGCAGCGCCGCCCCAACCTGTTTGCCGTAAAGGTAGCCAACGTGCTGCCCGGAAAACCGGTCATCGCCAGCCTGCGCTATACCGACGCACTGCGCTACGTGGATAACCAGTGGGAATTTATTTTCCCGATGGGCCTCACCCCGCGCTACCACGCGCCGGGGCATCCGCAGGAAGCCGAAGGTACCGACTTCCCCGTGGCCGCTCGCGGCGAAGACATAGGCCCGGTGGAGATTAGCCTGGCACTTAACTGCGGCCTCGACTGCCCCGAGCCCACCAGCCCTTCTCACGACCTGCGCGTGCAGCGGTTGGACGCGGGCCGTTTCCAGGTAGCGCTGGCGGAGCAAGCCATTCCCGACCACGACCTGGTGCTGCGCTTTGGTTCGGCGTTAGACCAATATCGGGTGACGGCGTACCGGCACAGCGATGCAGAAGGCGATACTTTCCTGATCAACCTGCTGCCAACCTTACCATTCGACCAAATGCGTCTGCCGCCCCAGCGCGAGTTCATTTTTGTGCTCGACCGTTCCGGCTCGATGATGGGTGAGCCGATCGCGCAGGCACGGAACGCGCTGCGCGCCTCCCTGCGCGCGCTCAGCCCGGATGACACCTTTCGCATCCTGCTGTTTGATAATGAAATGGAATGGTACCAGCTTGAGCCCGCAGCGCTGTCTCAGGAAGCGCTGGACGAGGTAGATGCATACCTCAGCGGGGTGGAAGGGCGCGGCGGAACGGATATCATCACCGCGCTGGAGAGCGCATTAAGCGTGCCGGCCAGCCGGAAACACGAACGCTATGTGGTCTTTTTGACCGACGGGGCCGTCTCGGCGGAAGCGCGCGCACTGGAACAGGTACGCAGGCACATTGGCAAGGCCCGGCTGTTCACCTTTGGCATCGGGCCATCGGTCAACCGCGCGCTGCTGCGCCAGCTGGCCACGTTGGGGCGCGGCGCGTCGGAGTTATTGCAATTAGACGAGGATATCGAGGGTGCGATTATCCGCTTCCAGGATCGCGTATCCTTCCCGGTCACCACCGATCTCAGCCTGGAATGGGCCAGCGCGAAGGTGTGGGACGTTTCTCCAGCGCGCCTGCCCGACCTGTACCGCGGCGACCCGATCACAGTCACCGGGAAGATGGCAGCAGAAGAGGGCACGCGGCCGGTTGCCATCCTGCGCGGTAAAGAAGACGGCGCAAATGTGCGCTATGAACAGGAAATTATGCTGGTGGAAGAACCGGCTATCGCCCGGCTGTGGGCGCGCGGCCGCATCCAGGAAATCATTGACCGGCGCGATATGGGCGAGCTTTCCCCCGAAGCGGCGCGCGATGAATTTCTGCGGCTGGCACTGCGCCACCAGCTCCTCAGCCCGGTCACAGCATTGGTGGCCGTGGACGATGAAATCGTGGCTGCCGGCGGCCAGCCGGTGGTGATCGCGGTGGCGCAGCCACTGCCCCAGGGGTTGGATATGGCTGGCTTCCAGGCAGCCATGCCGCCATCCAGCATGCCTATGCCGCGTGGGTTCAACCCGTTGGTGAACGCCATGCAATCGTTCAGCGCCCCGGCGCGCGCCAAAAACGCGCCACGCCAGCTTCAGGAAAGTGCTGCACCAACACCGGAACTGGCCTTGCGCCGTGAAGATGTGCTGCGCGCCCTGGCACGCGCGCAGCGTGCCAACGGCTCGTGGGATGATGACGTGGAGTTCACCTCGTCGGCGCTGCTGGCTTTTGTGCGCAACGGGCACACCACCCACGCTGGCACCTTCCGGCGGCAGCTAAGCAAAGCCGCGGCCTGGCTGGCCACGGCGCAGGCTACCGGGCGGGCAGCATCCATGCGTGCGGTGGTGCTGTCTGAGCTGGCGCAAAAGACCGGCAGCCAGGAGCAGCAGGCGCTGGCGGAGAGCGCGGCGCAGGCCGCCCCACCCGTCCAGCCAGCCGGAGACTTCCCCGCGCTGGTAGAAAGTATCGAGTTGCTGCGCGACGCGGCGCTTGTGAACCGCGCTGTCAGCATCTCGCCACGCCTGCTGCGCGACCGTTCGCGACTACTCATCCTGGCCTGGGCGGCGAGTATTCCGCAAGCCTGACGCCAGAATCCGAAACCGAGCCGGCATCTCGCCTGTCATGGGAGATGCCGGTTTTCTGCAAAATTGTGCGAAATAGCTTATCGCAAGCTTGCATTCCGACTGGTTTAATGGTTATACTCTATGCTAATCCTCGAAAAGTCGCAAACAACCCTGCTGCGTAGGAAGAGCCATGAAGATCGACAGCCTGATGGAAGTTTTACCAGATGCTTATACCGCGATCGACCGCGACCATGTCCTCAAAGCATATCGCTTTGCGGAACAGGCCCACGCGGGACAAAAACGCGCGTCTGGTGAGCCTTACATCACGCACTGTGTGGCAGTGGCCGCCATCCTGGCCGAGCTGCGCGTGCCGCCCGCGGTGGTCATGGCCGCGCTGCTGCATGATACGGTTGAGGATACCCCTGTCACGCTTTCCGACCTGCGACGCGAGTTTGGCGATGAAGTCACCAAGCTGGTGGATGGCGTCACCAAACTGACCAACCTGCCGCGTGTCTCGCGGGCAGATCAACCGGTGAGCGATGGCGCTCCGGTGGTGGAAGAACCGGTACTGGCCGGCCGGCCGGATATTGACGATATCAACTTTGGCGCAGAAATTAGCCCGCGCGGGCGCAAGCGTGATATGACTTCTGAGACGCTGCGCAAAACCTTTTTGGCCATGGGCGACGATATCCGTGTGGTGCTGATCAAACTGGCCGACCGGGTGCACAATATGCGCACCCTGGGTTATATGCCCGAGGCCAAGCGCAAGCGCATCGCCAAACAAACCCTGGATATCTTCGCTCCACTGGCAAATCGCCTGGGCATCTGGCAGATGAAGTGGGAGCTGGAAGACCTGGCGTTCCGCTACCTTGAGCCAGAACGATATAAAGAAATTGCCGAAAACCTGGCAGCGCGCCGGCCCGACCGGGAAAAGCAGGTGGCGCAAATCATCCAGCGCGTGCAGGAAGTGCTGGCGCAGATCAATATCCAGGCCGAAATCAGCGGGCGCCCCAAGCACATTTACTCGATCTATCACAAGATGCTCGAGAAGAATCGCCCGTTCGATATGGTGCGCGACGTGCGCGGTATCCGTTTAATTGTGGACAGCGTGCAGGATTGCTACTCCGCGTTGGGTGTGATTCACACCCACTGGCGGCCGATCCCGCACGAATTTGATGATTATATCGCCGCGCCCAAAGACAACTTTTACCAATCGCTGCATACGGCAGTACTTTGGGATGATGGCAAGCCGCTGGAAGTGCAGATCCGCACGAAAGAAATGCACCAGAATGCAGAGTATGGCATCGCGGCGCACTGGCGCTACAAAGAGCATGGCCGGCGCGACGAAGCCTATGAGCGGCGTATTTCCTATATCCGCAAGCTGATGGATTGGCGCACCGACGTGGACGACGCGGCCGAATTCATGGACAGCATGCAAACGGACGTGTTCCAGGACCGGGTGTATACCTTCACTCCGCGCGGCGATATCATTGATCTGCCGGCCGGTGCTACTCCCATCGACTTCGCCTATCATGTGCACACGGATGTAGGCCACCGCTGCCGCGGCGCCAAGGTCAACAGCAAACTGGTGACCCTGGACTATACACTCAAAACCGGCGACCAGGTTGAAATTCTCACCGCCAAGCAGGGTGGGCCCAGTCGCGATTGGCTGAATTCCAACCTGGGGCTGATCAAAACCCAGCGCGCCCGCGCCAAGGTCAAGCAGTGGTTCAAGCAACAGGACCGCGAGCAGAACCTATCGCAGGGCAAGATCATCATGGAGCGCGAGATACGCCGTCTGGGCCTCGCGGATGTCAACCTCGACCTGCTGGCACACGACTTCGAATATCACGGCATCGACGACCTGTACGTGGGTGTGGGCTGCGGTGATGTTTCCATCGGGCGGGTGATTAATAAGCTGTCGGAGGCGGAAAAAGCGCGCCAGGAAATGGAAAAGGCGCTCACCCCGCACCCGGAATCCAAAAAATCGAGCAACGCGGTCAACGTGGTAGGGCTGAAAGACATCCTCAGCACCATGGCGCGCTGCTGCAATCCCGCTCCGGGTGATGAAATCATCGGATATGTCACCCGCGGCCGCGGCGCAACCATCCACCGCCAGGACTGTCCCAATATCCTGCGACTGCGCGATCGCGACCGAATCGTCAAGGTCTCGTGGGGCGAAGCCAAACATACCTTCCCGGTGTCAGTCGAGATTAAAGCCTTCGATCGCCAGGGGCTGCTGGTAGATATCTCGAGCGTGTTGAATAATGAGAATATCAACCTGGTTGACATTAACCTGAAAGTCAACCATAATCACGCCGTCATTCACCTCGTCCTGGAAGTTGGGGACATTGAACAGCTCAGCCGCGTGCTGACCAGGATTGAGAACCTGCCCAACGTCATGGAAGCGTACCGCTACAAACCGGGATAAACCATCCCCTATAACCCCAATTCAAAGGATGGGAGAGCGTTTTTGAGCGATCTCTTACCCGTTGTAGAAGCCCAAAATCGAATCCGCGCGGCTTTCGCGCCGGTGGCTGCGCATTGGCTCGATCTGGCCGACGCGTTGGGTCGCGTGCTGGCGGAAGATGTTAGCGCCGCGCTGGATCTGCCGCCGTTCACCAATTCGAGCATGGACGGCTACGCCGTGCGCGCCGCGGACCTGGCACACGCTCCGGCGCGACTGCGCGTGGTGGCGGATATCCCCGCTGGCGTAGCGCCGGAACGCACGATCGAACCGGGCGAGGCGGCACGCATAATGACCGGGGCCATGCTTCCACCCGGCGCAGATGCCGTAATCCCGGTAGAAGACACCCAGGCAGAAGGGGATAGCGTGCTGGCGCAGAAGCAGGTGCAGCCCGGCGATTACCTGCGCCCGCGCGGCTCGGACCTGCAGGCCGGCGAAGTTGTGCTGCGCGCCGGCCACCGGCTGCGCGCGCAGGACCTGGGCCTGCTGGCAGCGCTGGGAGTAGCGCGGGTGCGTGCCTACCACAAGCCGCTCGTGGCGCTGCTCTCTTCTGGCGATGAGCTGGTGGCCCCCGGTGAGCCGTTAGGCCCGGGCAAGATTTACGATGCTAATAGCATCACGCTGGCGTCGCTGGTAGCCGAGAGCTGCGCTGAACTGCTGGCACTGGGCGTGGCGCGCGATGACCCGGCGCAGGTGCGCGAACGGCTGGAGACAGCCGTCAGTCAGGGCGCGGATCTGATTCTGACCTCGGCCGGGGTGAGCGTGGGGGCGTTCGACTATGTGCGCGCCATCCTGGAACAGGAAGGGCGGCTGACTTTCTGGCGGGTGAACGTGCGCCCCGGCAAGCCGCTGGCGTTTGGGGCATATCATGGCGTGCCGGTCATCGGCCTGCCGGGTAACCCGGTTTCTGCCTTCGTTGGCTTTCTCATTTTCGTCACGCCGGCCATACACCGCCTGGCAGGCCTGCCAGAGCGCGCTCCCGTCACCGGCAGCGCCGTGCTGGAAGAAGCGCTTGAATCGGACGGCCGCGAAAGTTACCTGCGCGGCTCAGTCATCACCGTAGATGGACAAACAAGCGCTCGCCAGGCCAAAAACCAGAGTTCGGGCAATATCTATGCATTATCTCAGGCAAACGCTTTACTGATTGTGCCGTCTGGGGTAAAATCGCTCCCGGTCGGATCGGCTGTAAATTTTATCCGTATCGGTAACGAGGGCGAATGAAACTGGACCGGAAATTACGCATCACGGCTGGCATTCTGGCGGTCATTGGAGCGATTGACTCTCTTTACCTGGTGATCATTAAATGGACAAATAACAAGAGCTTGTGCCTGCAGGGTGTCGGCGATTGCTGGTCCGTGAACACCAGCAAATATTCGGAAATTGCCGGTATCCCGATCGCCGTGCTGGGCATGGGCGCTTACCTGGTGATCCTGGCGCTGCTGGTGCTGGAGAACCGGGGAGAATTCTGGAAAAACAACAGCCCGATGATGATTTTTGGCATTTCACTGGCAGGAACGTTGTACTCCGCTTACCTGACCTACGTGGAAATTTATGTCATCAAAGCAATTTGTCCGTTTTGTGTCATTTCTGCAATCATGATCCTCGGCCTGCTTGGCATTTCGATTGCCAGGCTGGTCAGTGCGAGCCAGACTGATTAAGAAACCAATGTAGGAGGAATTATGGCAAGGATCCGTTGTCACTACCTGGATTGCGTATTTCTGGACGATGGGTACTGCTCCGCTGCGGCAATCGAGCTAGACCCAGACTCGGGCTGCATGACCTATTCGCCCAACGCCGAAGCCGCCACCGAGGATGATTGGGGCGAAGAGGAAGAAGAATTGGAAGAATGGGAAGAGCTTGAGGGCGAAGAAGAAGAAGACGACAGCGATTGGCTGGACGACGAAGAAGAAGATTATTAGCCACCGGCCTACCCACCCCGTGGTGCACCGGCTGAGCGCAAGACGCGCAGACGGATCAGCATTGCGAGGCGGAGAATTAGCCTTTATGGACCCCGGCGCCTGGCCGGGTTTTTTTTTCTGGAAAGTAACGTACGTATGCAAAGCGAAACCCGCCGTAATTTGAAGCACAACTACATATTCAACCTGCTGGACGGAGGCTTTTTCGGTCTGGGAATCGGCTTCGCATCGTTCACCACCGTGCTGCCGCTGTTTGTAGCCACGCTCACCAGCTCAGCGGTTCTGATTGGGTTGATCCCGGCCATCCACAACATGGGCTGGCAGTTCCCGCAGTTATTCCTTGCACGACGCATCAGCCTGTTGGAGCATTACAAGCCCATCACTTTACTGATGACCATTAATGAACGGCTGCCCTTTGCCGGTCTGGCGCTGTTGGCCTGGTTTATGCCCCAGGTCAGCAAACCAGCAGCGCTGGCGCTGACATTTTTCTTCCTGGTGTGGCAGGGCTTCGGAGCCGGCCTGGCTGCCAACCCGTGGCAAAACCTGATCGGGCGCATCATCCCGGGCGATATGCGCGCCACCTTTTTTGGATTACAATCTGCGGCATCCAACCTGCTGGGCAGCGGAGGGGCGCTGGCTGCAGGGTTTCTGCTCGCGCGCTACAGCGACACTCGCGGTTTCGCGCTTTGCTTCCTTATTGCGGTGCTGTTCCTGACCATTTCCTGGATGGCGCTGTACCAGACGCGCGAGCCGGCGCAAGCGTTGGAACCGCTGGAATTTCCTACCACCGGCATTCGCAGCCACATGCTCGCCATCCTGCGCGCTGACCGCAGTTTCCGCTGGTTTCTGGCCAGCCGCGTGCTCACCCAGTTCGCCAGCATGGCATCCGCGTTCTACACGGTATACGCGGTGCGCTACCTGGGAATGAGTGAAATCTCGGCCGGGCTGCTGACCAGTGTATTGATGATCACGCAAACCGTCGCCAACCCGCTGCTGGGTATGGTGGCGGACCGCTGGAGCCGGAAAGCGGTTCTTACCGCGGGCGCGGTGTGTATCACCCTCAGCGCGCTGCTGGCATTCTGGGCGCCGTCCCTTGCCTGGTTTTATCCCATTATGGTATTGATGGGCATTGGGAACGTATCGTACTGGACGATTGGTCTGGCCCTCTCGCTGGAATTTGGCACCGACGCTGAACGGCCAATGTACGTGGGCATGGCAAACACCCTCATCGCTCCGGCTACCATCCTGGCTCCATTGTTAGGTGGAGTATTGGCTGACAGTGCCGGTTACCCGGCTACGTTCGCTGCGGCGGCCATCGCCGGGCTGCTGACTACAATTTTGCTGCTGCGTTTTGTGAACGACCCGCACAAGCGCTGATCTTTATGCATGCTGGATGACGTTATCTCTCCCCCGCAATATAATGTTTCCAGGCTGGTAGTGGCGAGACAATCAACAGTCACGACCAGGAAGTAGCAGGAGGAGGACACAATGAGCAGTGAACAGGTGGCTCATGAAACACATGGTATAACGGTAGAGTTACTGGTAACGGTAGACCTTGGCTTAGAGATCGAAGGCATGGCAGGGCGTGAGTTTCGAATGCGGAAGGTGACCATCGAACCAGGTGGCGTCTTCGGACCGGTACACGATCACAAAGACCGGCCTGGCCTTGTATATATCCTGCAAGGAACCATCACCGATTATCGCAATGGCATAGCGACGGATTATGGGCCTGGCCCCGGTTGGCCTGAGGACCACAAAACGCTGCACTGGTTGGAGAACCGGGGAACGATACCGGCGGTGGAGATCTCCGTCGATATCGTCAGGCGAGATTAAAGCACATGCGTTGATCAGGCGTCGTGCCGGTCTTCCGGCTCGCGCGCGCTCGGGCTTTCTTTGCTCGCCCCGCTGTCGTCGTGCGGCGCGTACGGTACCTGCTGATTGCGAGGATCATCGGCTTTCTTCTCGCCATCCTCGCTAACATCGCGGCCATGGTTCATGCTGCGCGCATATTCGTGCGTCTGCGGCTCTTTGTTGCGATGTTCTTCATAGCCTTCGCGCTGCTCTTTCTCGGCCCGGGTATCACCCACGGACGGATCTTTCGGCTCGGCCTTCACGCCGGGGTCGCCAAATGTTTCTTTGGCTTCTTCCTGATCCTGGCGGTTCTGGAAATCGTATGCGCTGCCTTGAAAGTTTGGCGAGCGCGTGTCATCGTTATTGACCTGTGACATACCTGCTCCCTTTGTCCTAAACTAATCTATTCTCGATCCTATGGTAGCGGTTGAGGTCACGCCGCGCAAGACGGACCTTGCGGACGAAACATAAGGGAATCCCCTACCCGGTTGATGCTTCAACGTTCTACAACAGCGGAAGAAAGATTAACCTTTTGTTAGAAAATCCACAAATACATTGACAATCGAACATTTTTCTCTATAATGTTCATACATATTCCCCTGTATGAAACCAGAAGTGGGCCAATCCCCTTCTTTAATTATTGCTGGGGCTTGTAAACGATCGTATCGCCACCCAGTGTGGCGTGTTGTCAGGCTCGCGGAAAACCGCACCGGCATATTGTTACTGGTAATCTCGTTCATTTGTCCTTCGCCACCTGGCATGTGACGCTCGTTCATGCCCTGCTGGTGCGAAGGTTGGTAGGATGTGCACAATGACCGAACAACGATACGCCCCTTACTTCGACGACGACAGCGTCGAACGTTCCCGCCTGGACGTGTTTCATCTCACGCAGGAGCCCGCCAAGTATTTTGAGCTGGACGAAGAATTCGAATTCTCACCGGCAGCGCCGCGGGACGAAGAACTACTGACTGCTGAGTTTGAAATGGACGCGGAAACCGTGGCGGAAGAAGAAGACATGCCCGAAGCGGCAGCCCTGACCCCCGCACCGGAGCTGCTGGAAGAAGATGACCTGAAGAACATCGACACCGATGATATGGTGAAGATGTACATCAAGGAAGCTACGCGCACGCGCCTGCTGACCGGCGAAGAAGAGGTTGATCTGGCGCAGCGCATCGAGCGCGGGCGCATGGCACAGCAGGAACTGGGCCGCGGCAATACCTCGCCCAACCGCCTCAAACATCTCCGCCGGCTGATCGAAGATGGCCGCAGCGCCAGCGAGCGCCTGATCCAGGCCAATGCTCTGCTGGTAATCAGCGTTGCCAAAAAGTACATTGGGCGCAACGTGCCCTTTATTGACCTGATCCAGGAAGGCAACATTGGCCTGATGCGCGCCGCCAAGAAGTTTGATTACACCCGCGGATTTAAGTTCAGCACCTACGCCACGTGGTGGATCCGCCAGGCAATTACCCGAGCGCTCGCCGATCAAAGCCGCACGATCCGCCTGCCCGCCTATATGGGTGACCAGGTAAATCGCATGCTGCGCGTACAGCAGCAGCTCCAGCAGCGGTTGGGCCGCATGCCTACCCCGCAGGAGGTGGGTGAGGTGATGGAGCTGCCGGCGAACAAAGTGGAAGACATGATGAAGGCCATCCAGCAGCCGCTCTCGCTGCAGATGTCGATCAATGAAGACGAAGATGACGCGCTGGGAGACCTGATTGAAGACACCACCACGCCTAACCCGGAGGACACTACCATCCAGACCTTACTGGGCAGCGACCTGAAGGATATCCTCGAACAGCTCCCCGCACGCGAGCTTCGCGTGCTGCAGATGCGCTATGGGCTGCTGGACGGCGATCCGCTGACGCTCAACGAGGTCGGCCGCCGGCTGGGTATTTCGCGCGAGCGCGCGCGCCAGATCGAATCGCAAGCGCTGCGCCGTCTGCGCACTCCCCTGTCGCAGTACAAGCTGCGCTCCTATCTCGAACAGTAAATCGATTATCGCAAACGCAAAAAGAGGCGCTCACCCCTGAGCGCCTCTTTTTGGATGGCGGAGCAGAACTGAATTATTCTTATAATTATCATCATAATTGTAGTGTGACAATGCGCTTTTTCCGCATCTACTCGGGTGACAATTTACGGCAGCGCGTGGGAAAGATAACACTTACCCGGCCGCCGTGAGAATGGTAAAACTAAAACGTGACCCGAACTCATCCAGTTCGGGGAAGGGCGCATGTATGTTTAATCAGGTGGATTTAACGGACACATTACAAGGCATTCCCTGGTTTGTCGATTTACGCACAGACCAGATCGAAAATATTGCGCGTATCTCGCGCTTACACCAGCTCGCCGCTGGCCAGGATCTGTTCCGCGAATGCGGCAAACAGGACTTCTTATACATCCTGCTGGAAGGTGAAATTACGCTGGAAATGCTGGTTCCCACGCGTGGCGAAGTGCATATCTATGATGCGCAGCCATTAGACGTTATTGGCTGGGACCAGCTTACCCCGGTTATCCGCCAGCGTTTTGGCAGCGCGCATGCGCGCAAGCCATCGCTGCTGCTGGCCATAGCCGGTGATGCGCTTCGCCAGTTATGCGAGGAAGACCACGAGCTGGGCTTTGTGATCTACCGCCGCGTCACCAACCTGGTCGCCAGCCGCATGCTCAACATCCGCCTGGTGATGTCGAACCTGATGCTTCGCGACAGCTAAACCCAGCCGTGCAGACCTGCGTTTGTACAGTAAAATAGTACATTGCAGCATGAAAAAAAATCGCACAATTTAGGCCTTTATTGGGATGATCTGAAAATCATGCACGAACTCGCTGTAACCGAAAGTGTTCTGAACATCGCATTGAAGCACGCCGGCCAGGCCAACGCCAGCAAAGTCACCGATATCTACCTGGTGATCGGGCAGCTTTCCAGCATCGTGGACGATTCGGTGCAGTTCTATTGGGACGTGATCAGCGCGGACACGCTGTGCCAGGGTGCCACACTGCACTTTGAGCGAATCCCGGCCCGGCTGGCCTGCCAGAGCTGCGGGAGCGAGTACGCGATCACCTCAGCGCTGGAGCCCTGCCCCACCTGTGGCAGTTTCTCGGTGCGGGTGACCGCCGGAGAAGAATTTTACGTGGACAGCATTGCTATCGAGCATGCGAATGAGGAGACTGTATCGTGACACCATCGCGTATTCCTGTGATCGAAAATATCCTGAGTGCCAATGACCAGGTCGCGGCGCAGAACCGCGCAGCGCTGGACAAAGCCGGCGTTTTTGGCATTAACCTGATGGCTTCCCCCGGCGCTGGCAAGACCAGCCTCATCCTGGAGACCATCCACGCCATCGCACCAGACCTGCGCGTGGGCGTAATTGAAGGCGACACCGCCCCGGTGACCATCGACGCGGACAAAATCAACGAGGCCGGCATGCCGGCGGTACAGATTAACACTGGCGGCGACTGCCACCTGGACGCGGTGATGGTAAGCTACGGCCTGCAGCAGCTCAACCTGGATGAAATCGATCTGTTGATCATCGAGAACGTGGGCAACCTGGTGTGCCCGGCGGCTTTCAACCTGGGCACGCACGCCAACGTGCTCATCGCCAGCGTGCCCGAAGGCGACGACAAGCCTTACAAGTATCCCAACATTTATCGCAACCTGGCCGTGCTGATTATCAACAAGGTGGACCTGCTGCCTTACGTGCGCTTCAACATGGATTACTTCCGCCAGGGCGTGGAAATGCTCAACCCCGGATTGATGACCTTCCCGGTTTCTTGCGTGACCCATGAGGGTATTGATGCCTGGGTGATCTGGTTGAAGGAACAGGCTGCTAGCGCAAGGACGAAATGAACCAGACATTGACTGGGCGTAAGATCTGGGTGCGTGGCATCGTGCAGGGAGTCGGCTTCCGGCCGTTTATTTACTCCCTCGCTACGCGATTCCATGTCACCGGGTGGGTGCGCAATACGTCCAGCGGTGTCGAGATCGAAATTAATGGCGCACTTGAGGCGCTGGAAGCCTTTGAGCAGGAAATCTACCGCAATCCGCCGCCGCTGGCGCATGTTGACAGTATCGAAAGCCAGCCCACAGCCCCTAATGGCTACGCGCAATTTGTTATCGAAGAAAGCCTGCCTCGCGAGGGCGATTTTCTCCCCGTTTCACCAGATATGACCATCTGCGCCGACTGCCACCGCGAACTGTTTGACCAGAGCGACCGGCGCTACCGCTACCCGTTCATCAACTGTACCAACTGCGGCCCGCGCTTCAGCATCATTCGCGATATTCCCTATGACCGGCCTAATACCAGCATGGCGGGCTTCGCCCTGTGCACTGACTGTGCCCGCGAATATCACGACCCGCTTGACCGGCGCTTCCATGCACAACCGGTGGCCTGCCCTGTGTGCGGACCGCAGGTCTGGTTTGAAGCCCAGGGCCAACGGCTGAGTGAGCGTGACAACGCGATCCAGATGGCGCGAGATTGGCTGGCGCAGGGCAAAATCCTGGCGATCAAAGGGCTGGGCGGGTATCACCTGGCGTGTGATGCCGCTAACCCCGCGGCCGTCGAAATGCTGCGCCAGCGTAAGAAACGCAGCGACAAGCCATTCGCGCTGATGGCATTCGACCTGGCCGCCGTCCGGCGCCACTGCCATGTCAGCGCGGAAGAACAGACGCTGCTCGAATCGCCCCAGCACCCGATTGTCCTGCTGGAGCGCCGCGTGGATGCGGGCATCTATGCCGGGTGCGCGCCCGGCCAGCGCACGCTGGGCTTTATGCTGCCTTACACCCCCTTGCACCTGCTGCTGTTGGAGCCAACGCCAGGCTACCCCGATGCGTTAGTGATGACCAGCGGCAACCTGAGCGAAGAGCCGATTGCTTTTGAAGATCAGGATGCCATCCAGCGACTTTCGCCACTGGTAGATGCATTCCTGCTTCACGACCGCCCGATCCATATACGCGTGGATGATTCAGTCACCAGCGTGGCGGCCGGCCGCCCATACCTGGCGCGGCGCGCGCGCGGCTACGCCCCGGAACCGGTGCGGCTGCCGCTCGACGTGCCGCCTATCCTGGCCGCCGGCGCTGAGCTGAAAAACACCTTTTGCCTGACGCGCGAGCGCTACGCTTTCCTCAGCCATCACATCGGCGACCTGGAAAATTACGAGACTCTGCGTTCTTTTGAAGAAGGCATCGTTCATTTTGAGCGCCTGTTCCGCGTGCAGCCCGAGCGCCTCGCCTGTGATCTGCACCCCAATTACCTGGCCTCGCGCTACGCGCGCCAGCGCGCAGAGCAGCAGGGTCTCCCGCTGGTGGAAGTGCAGCATCATCACGCCCACCTTGCCGCGGTACTGGCCGATAACGGTTGGGTTACCGGCGACCCGGTGATTGGCTTTTGCTTTGACGGGACCGGCTATGGCACGGATGGCGCCATTTGGGGCGGCGAGGTGCTCTACGGCGGCTATACCGGCTACCAGCGCTTCTACCATCTGCACTACGTGCCTTTGCCCGGCGGCGACCTGGCAGTGCGCAAGCCGGGCCGTACTGCGCTGGCGCACCTGCAGGCCGCCGGGCTGGAATGGGAAAGCGGGCTGCCGGCAGTAGATGCCTTTTGCGCGCAGGACCGCACCGCCATCCGCTCGCAGATCAGCTACCAGCTTAACGCGCCGCTGACATCCAGCATGGGGCGGCTGTTCGACGCTGCATCTGCGCTGCTGGGCGTATGCCAGACGGCCACATATGAAGGCCAGGCCGCGATCGAGTTAGAAGCCCTGGCGCAGCGCGACGAAAGCGGGTATTATCCGCTTACCCTGGCGGATGGACAGATTGACCCGGCCCCTCTGTGGTCTGCGCTGCTGGACGACTGGCGCGGCGGCATGGATGTATCCCGCATCGCGGGGCGCTTCCATAACAGCATCGCCCGCGCAGTGCTGGACGCGGCGCTGGACGTGCGCGAACGCACCGGCTGCCACACCGCGGCCTTGAGTGGCGGCGTGTGGCATAACCGCCTGCTGCTGGAGCGCTCGCTGGCGCTGCTGCAAGCTGGTGGCTTTATCGTTTTGTTGCACCACCAGGTTCCAGCCAATGATGGCGGCATTGCCCTGGGCCAGGCGATGATCGCGGCCCACGCATCCCTTTGATTTGATAATGACCGGTTCCCTGCGGTTGTCGCAGGGTACACCGTAAAACAGGAACGATGAATTCAGGAGAAAGATCATGTGCCTCGCTGTTCCCGGAAAAATTCTCGAAATCTACCAGTCCAATGGGCTGCGCATGTGCAAAATTGACTTTGGCGGCGTAACCCGCGAAGCCTGTATTGAAACGCTTCCCGAGGCTCAGCCCGGCGATTACACGATTATCCATGCGGGGTTCGCGCTCAACCTGCTCAGCGAGGCTGAAGCCAAGGAGACGCTTGACTTATTGCGTGAAATAGGCGAGTTTGACCTCGAACAAGAACTGGGGCCGGAAGCCGGCCCGGAAGGCTAAGCATGAAATACCAGGAAGAATTCCGCGACGCGCACCTGGTGCAGGGCGTAATCCAGGAGATTCGCCGCACGGTGACGCGCAAGTGGGTGATCATGGAGATCTGCGGCGGGCAGACACATTCGATCATGCGCTACGGCCTGGATGAGCTGCTGCCGCCGGAAGTGGAGCTTGTGCACGGCCCGGGCTGCCCCGTGTGCGTCACCTCATTAGAGCTGATCGACAAAGCCCTGGCCATCGCCGCGCAGCCGAACGTTATCCTCACCTCCTATGGGGATATGCTGCGCGTGCCCGGCTCGCATCGCGATCTGTTCTCGGTGCGCGCAGCCGGCGGGCAGGTGAAGGTGGTGTATTCATCGCTGGACGCGGTCAAACTGGCCCAGGAAAATCCGGATAAGCAGGTAGTATTTTTCGGCATCGGATTTGAAACTACCGCGCCCAACAACGCGATGACGGTGATGCAGGCCAAAGCTCTGGGGCTCAAGAATTACTCCATGCTGGTCTCGCAGGTGCGCGTGCCGCCGGCCATGCACGCCATCCTCGGCGCGCCGCACAACCGTGTGCAGGGTTTCCTGGCGGCCGGGCACGTGTGCGCGGTGATGGGCTACTGGGAATACCCGCCGATTGCGAAACAATACGGCATCCCGATGGTGGTCACCGGGTTTGAGCCGCTCGACCTGGTGCAGGGCATCCTGATGACCGTGCGCCAGCTTGAAACCGGGCGCTGCGACGTGGAAAACGCCTACTCACGCGTGGTGAGCCAGCAGGGCAACGTTGCCGCGCAGAAGATTATCAACACGGTGTACGAAGAATGCGACCGCAACTGGCGCGGCATTGGCATGATCCCTAACAGCGGCTGGCGGCTCAACGCGGCTTATGCCGACTTTGACGCCGAAAAGCGCTTCCAGGTCGGGCATATCCAGACCCAGGAATCGAGCGCGTGCATTGCCGGGCAGATTCTACAGGGGCTCAAAAAGCCGTTCGACTGTCCCGCCTTTGGCACGCTGTGCAGCCCGGAAAAGCCGCTGGGCGCGACCATGGTTTCGTCAGAAGGCGCATGCGCGGCATATTATCGATATCACCGCAGCCGGCTGACTGTGGACGAACCGGGCGCGGTTTAACGCTGAGAAAAGACACAACCGATGAGCAATTCTCCTCTTCCTCCAACTTTTGAAGGCCCGGTTTGCCCGCTGCCGCTGGCGCACGATGAGCAGATTGTGATCGGCCACGGCAGCGGTGGACGCATGACGCACGACCTGATCCGCAAAGTGTTCCTGCCACGGCTGGCCGGGGATGCACTGCGCGCCGGCAACGACTTTGCGCGGCTGGGCCTGCCCACGGATGCCGCGCTGCGCGGCAGACTGGCAATTTCGACCGACTCGCATATTGTCACCCCGCTGTTCTTCCCCGGCGGCGATATCGGCCGGTTGGCGATCTGCGGCACGGTCAACGATGTTTCCATGTCCGGCGCCACACCGCTGTACATCACCGCGGGATTTATTCTCGAAGAAGGCCTGCCGGTAGCCGAGCTGGAGCGCGTGGTGGCATCCATGCGCACCGCGGCAGATGAAGCCGGTGTGCAGATCGTGGCCGGCGACACGAAGGTTGTGGAGAAGGGCAAGGCCGACCGGCTGTTCATCAACACCGCCGGCGTGGGCTGGATCAGCCAGGAACGCGCTATCGGCGGCGAACAGGCCCGGCCGGGCGACGTTGTCCTCGTTTCCGGCACGCTGGGCGACCACGGCATCGCCGTGCTGGCCGCGCGCGGCGAGTTGGGCTTTGAAACCGGCGTGGAATCAGACGTTGCCCCGCTCAACGGCCTGATCGCTAATGTGCTGCGCGCCGCGCCCAATACTCACGTATTGCGCGACCCAACGCGTGGCGGCCTGGCAACCACACTGAATGAGATTGCCGGGCAAAGCAGCGTCAGCATCTGGTTGGACGAGAAAGCCATCCCGGTGCAGCCGGCAGTGCAGGCCGCGTGCGAAATGCTGGGCTTCGACCCCTTATACGTGGCAAATGAAGGCAAGCTGATTGTCATCGCCCCGGCTGAAGAAGCTGGAGCCGCGCTGGCGGCGATGCGCGCCCATCCTTATGGCGCTAACGCCGCGCAGGTGGGCACGGTGCGCGCCAGCGACCCCGGCCGCGTGCTGGTCAAGACGCTGATCGGCGGCACGCGCATCCTGGACATGCTCGCCGGCGAGATGTTGCCCAGAATTTGTTAAAGAAAACCAATCATCATGCGACCGGCATTGAAGCCGGTCGCATGATGATTCTCCCACATCCAGGCTTGACAAACACCCCCAACCCTTTATACTTGTGCAGTATTCAACCACAGCCCTGGAGCGAGGACGTATGAAAATTGATTATCAGGAAACGACGAGCGATTTACTCACCCGCATCGATATCCATAATAAATTTGGTGGGCGCGATATTGACCAGTGGATGCTGGAGCTGCTCAACCTGCAGCCGGGCATCAAAATTCTGGACGTGGCCTGTGGAGCGGGCAAGCAACTGCTTTCCTTCCACAAGCAGCTCAACGGCCAGGCCGATATCACCGGCGGCGATGTCAACCAGGATTTGCTCAAGCAGGCACGCGAAAATAACGCCGCGGCCGGCAACACCTGGAACGTCATTGAACTGGATTTCAACAAACGCTTCCCGTTCGAAGACAACACCTTTGACCTGGAATCGTGCTGCTTTGCCATTTACTACGCCGAGAACATTCCCTTTACCATCAGCGAGATGCATCGCGTGCTCAAACCCGGAGGGCGACTGTTCACCACCGGGCCCATGCCGGCCAACAAGCAGCTTTTCTACGACGTGATCCGCGAAGCTACCGGCAAAACCATTCCCCCTATGCCAGGCAGCTCGCGCTATGGCAGTGAGATCCTCGCCAGCATGCAGTCGCTGTTCTCTACAGTCGAAGTCAATATCTTCGAAAACCCGCTGACCTTCGACAGTGTCCAGCCCTTTGTGGATTACACCCGCGCTTCGCTGTCGGAAGACCGCAAACTATGGAGCAGCTTCTTCCAGGGCAAAGACGATTTCGAGCGCATCATGCAGTCCATCCAGGCTGCGGCGCAGCGCCGGCTGGAGCAGGACGGCAAACTGGTAATGACGAAGGTGGTGGGCGGTTTTGTAGCCACCAAGTAAGCCGGACGCGATGAAGCATGATATGACCTTTTACGGGCGCAGCGTGTTGTTCCTGGGCGCGCACCCGGATGACATTGAACTGGGCTGCGGCGCGCTGATCGCGCACATCACCGGCCAGGCCGACCTGCGCTGCGTGACGCTTTCCGATAATCAGAAAAACCCGGCGCTCACGCATCTGGTGGAAGAACACCGCGAAAGCATGCGCATCCTGGGCGTACCGCAGGAAAACGTGATCCTCGGCCCGTTCGAGACGCGCCGCTTCCCGCAGTCGCGCCAGGAAATTCTGGAGTACATGATCGGCCTCAATCGCACCTACCGGCCAGAGATCGTGTTCGTGCACACAAAAGCCGATATCCACCAGGATCACGCCACGATGACCGAAGAAGCGCTGCGCGCCTTTCGCGGCATCACCGTGCTGGGTTTCGACGTGATCCGCTCCAGCTATGGGTTCTTCCCGAATTTCCTGGTTGAAGTGGATGAGGTCGATGTGGCATGTAAAGCCAACGCACTGGCAGCCTACACCACTTACGCCGACCGCTATTACTTTCGCGAAGATATCACCCGCGCCACGCTGGTTCGCAATGGCGCCATCTGCGAGCGCCCCTATGCCGAAGGATTCGACATCCTGCGCGTCATCGGGCGCTTCGGGTGCATCAGTGGGTGAATCGTAGGGAAAACGAGCAAAAAACGGTGGCAGACAAACTCTGCCACCGTTTTTTGCTCTTAATCATCCACCGCCACCATCACATTGGAGGCTTTGATCACGGCGTATACCGGCTTGCCGACTTCCAGCCCCAGCGATTCGACGGACTCTTTGGTGATAACCGAGACGACTTCTGCGCCGCCATTCAGGGTGATCACCACTTCGGAATTGACCGCACCCGGATGGATGCTCTTTACCGTTCCCTTCAATACGTTCCTCGCGCTCAGTTTCATTATTCTCTCCCCTTCCCAACCACGAACTGAAACAGGATTATCCCCCTTTGGATACACCAATCTCGATCTGTCCATCTACCACGCGGGTGGGATACCATGTGGTGGGCGTCACTGCGGGAAGGGTGAGCGCTTCGCCGGTGCGAATGTCAAACCGGGCGCCGTGCCGGGGACAGATCACCTGATAATCTTCCAGTTCGCCGTCGCCCAGCGGACCGCCATCATGCGTACAAACATCGCCAATGGCGTAAAACTGCCCACCCACGTTGAACACCACCACCGGCGTATCGCCTATTTCAATGAAAATACGCTCACCCGGCGGCACTTCATCCACGCTGCCCAGCGCATAGAATGTATATAAGCTCTCGTCGACCGCGTTCGGGCTGCTCATGCGTCCTCGTCGATCTCGTCCGCTGAGCCGACACCATACACCCCGGCTTTGAGCACCTTGAGCGAGAGCAGTGCGCACTTCAGACGAACCGGCCCCAGCTCGATGCCGAGTAGTTCGAGGATATCCTGCTTGTTCAGGCGCTTGACGTCTTCCAGGTCTTTGCCGATGATGCTTTCCAGCAGCAGATCGGCCGATGCCTGTGAGATGGCGCAGCCATGCCCGCTGAAGGCTGCTTCGGTGACGCGGTTGCTTTCATCTACGCGCAAATCTATGCGGATATGGTCGCCGCACAGGGGGTTTTCGTCTTCAAAACTGACATCGTGCGGGTCCAACTCGCCGCGGTACTGCGGGTTTTTGTAATGCTCAAGGATCAATTCCCGGTATAAGTCGTCCATATCCGCTTTCAGCCTAACATCTGCTTAACTTTTTCCAATCCGTTCGCCAGCCGGTCAACTTCTTCCTTCGTGCTATAGAGATAGAAGCTGGCGCGGGTAGTGGCAGGCAGATTGAACTTCTGGTGCAGTGGCATGGCGCAGTGATGCCCGGCGCGCACGGCGATGCCATCGCGGTCGAGGAGCTGCGCCACGTCATGCGGGTGGATATTGCCCAACGTGAATGAAGCCACCCCGCCTTTATGCTCGGCACTGGGGCCGAATAACGCGAGACCGCTGATCTCGCTCAACCGGTCAAGGGCATACGTGATCATATCCTGCTCGTAAGCTTCTACCCACTCCATGCCCAGCTGCTCCAGGTAATCCACCGCCGCGCCAAAGCCGATGGCCTCGGCAACGGCCGGGGTGCCGGCCTCGAACTTGTGCGGCAGGTCGTTGGGGGTGAAGCCGCGCAGGGTCACCTTTTTGATCATATCACCGCCACCCAGGAAGGGCGGCATCTTCTCGAGCAGCTCCTGCCGGCCGTACAGGGCGCCGATTCCAGTGGGTCCCAGCATCTTATGCGCCGAAAAAGCCAGAAAATCCGCGCCCAGGTCGCGCACGTTCACAGGCAGGTGGGGCACCGACTGCGCCCCGTCCACCAGCGTCACCGCGCCGGCCTGGTGCGCCAGGTTGATGATCTCTTTGGCCGGAGTGATCGTGCCCAGCACATTCGACATGTGCGTGAACGCCACCAGCTTAGGGTTTTGCTCCAGCAGCGCCCGGTAGGCTTCCAGGTCGAGCAGGCCGTCTTCAGTGACGGGGATGAACTCGAGGCGCACGCCTTTCTCAGCGGCCAGCATGTGCCAGGGCACCAGGTTGGAATGGTGCTCCATCTCGGTCAGGATCACCAGGTCGCCGGCGTTGAGGAATGCACGGCCCCAAGTGTAGGCCACCAGGTTGATCGATTCAGTGGTGTTGCGGGTGAAGATCAGCTCGCGTGGGCTGCGCGCGCCGATGAATGCGGCCACGCGTTGGCGAGCGGCCTCATACCCGGCGGTAGCTTCCTCAGCCAGGGTGTGCACGCCGCGATGAATATTGGCGTTATGCTCGCGGTAATAGGTATCCATTGCCGCCAGCACGCTGGCCGGCTTTTGCGATGTGGCGGTAGAATCAAGATACACCAGGGGCGTGCCCGGGTGTATCTCGCGCCGCAGCACGGGAAAATCCTCGCGGATGCGCATCACTTTCGACTGCGCCTCGCTGCTGGAATACTGCGTATGGGTCATGGGTGTACGATCCGATCACCGCTGGCGGTGAGCCGTGTTACTCGACCGTCGGCAGGGTACTAGATTTCGATGAAGGCTTGCGCTGCGGAGGCCGCAGGTTCGTCGAATGCTGGGGATACCAGAGAATATGGTCAGGGACCATCCAGCCGTCGGTGAGGAACACATTAGAGCGGAACTGGACGGCAACCATCTTAGGGTCGACCTGCACCACAATACCTTTCAGCCAGCCACGCACGCGCTGGCCATTTTTTTCGTGATCGCAGAAAACTTCGACGGTATCTCCAACGTCGAACGAAAATTCAGGGTTCGGCGCCTTCATGAACGGATATTTTGACATTTACACTCTCCTGACCCGGGATGCATCGGTATTCTAACCTCGTATTGTAGCATGCAGGCGGGCTAACTGCCAGCGTAGCTGTTCATCTTGTCGTGAATGGCCTGCTGGAAGCGCTCGCGCACGCCTTCGAAGGCAATACGCTGCATAATCGGGTCAAAAAAGCCTTCAACGATCAAACGTTCTGCTTCAATGCGCGGCACGCCGCGCGCCATCAGGTAAAACACCTGGTCTTGATCAATACGGCCGACCGTAGCGCCGTGCGTGCAGCGCACATCATCGGCCAGGATTTCCAGGCCGGGGATCGAGTCGGCGCGCGCCTTGCGGCTGAGCACCAAATTGCGGTTGGCCTGGTAGCCATCAGTTTTCTGCGCGCCGGGGGCCACGTAGATCATACCCTGCCACACCGAGCGGCTGGTATCCAACAGCGCCCCCTTGAACAGCAGGTCGCTGGTGGTATGCTGCGCCAGGTGGTTCTGCTGTGTGTCGTGATCGAGGTGCTGGTCGTGGTCTGTAAAGTAAAAGCCCGACATGCGCCCCACGCTGCCCTCGCCCACCAGATTGAGCTCGGTAAAGTTCTTGGTGAGATGGCTGCCGACCGCGCCAAAGATCCAATCCAGGTTACCATTGCGGTCCACTTTGGCGCGCTCGTGGCTGATGTTCCACACGTGCTCGCCCCATGACTGCAATTCGACAAACTGCAGGCGCGCTTCCGGACCAACATAAATTTCGACGATGCCGGAATGCAGCACCGGGGCGGTCTCTTCGGTCGAGGCCGATTCGTGTACGTAGGTGGCCGATGCGCCTTCTTCCAGGTAAACCATCAGGTGTGATATGTAAGCCAGGCCGGTTCCGGGGCCCCACAGAATGCTCTGCAGCGGCTGCGCCACCTGCACGCCACGCGGCACGTATAGCAGCACGCCGTTCTGCGCCAGCGCACCGGTCAGCGCGGCAAACTTGCCCTCATCCACGTTGATAACCTGGCCGAGGACTTTCTGCAGCACGTCTGGATGCTGGGTTTCCGCGGTTCGCAGATCGGTGAAGATCACGCCCTGGGACTGCAGCGCTGGGTTCAGCTCGATCTGCGCGCCGCCCGGCACCAGTACCACCTGGCCACCATGGGCATCACCGGTGAGCGGTTGGAGCAGCGCCGGGTTGACGGCAGGCAGGTCCAGGTAAGCATCCGCGCCCGGCAGGCGGTAGAGGTCGGGGCGCAGGTTCTTCAAATCGGTGCGTCGCCAGGCTTCATCCTGCACGGTAGGCAGGGGTGTACCCTGGAAAAGCTCCCAGGCGCGGCGGCGATAGGCAGCCAGCCAGGGAGCATTTTCCGGCAAGCGCAGCATGTCAGCGGTAAAGTTGAATTCTTTAGCTTGCGTGCTCTCGCCACGTCGCGCGCGAGAGACAATGTGCGGCGTTTCGTTCATTCTATCTGAGCCTTCCCTTACCCGATCGAGCCTTCCATCTGCAGTTGGATCAGGCGGTTCATTTCCACCGCGTATTCCATCGGCAGTTCTTTCACCAGCGGCTCAATAAAGCCGGATACCACCATGGTGGTAGCTTCTTCTTCCGACAGGCCGCGGCTCATCAGGTAGAAGAGCTGTTCTTCGCCCACCTTCGATACGGAAGCCTCGTGCCCGATGTTGACATCTTCTTCATCGATCTCAATGTACGGGTAGGTATCGGAGCGCGACTGCGGGTCGAGCAGCAGCGCATCGCACACTACGTTGGACTTAGCATTCTCTGCGCCCTTGTAGACCTTGAGCAGGCCGCGGTACGAAGCACGCCCGCCACCTTTGCTGATCGACTTGGACGTGATTTTGCTGCTGGTATTGGGGGCAAAGTGAACCACCTTGCCGCCCGCGTCCTGGTGCTGGCCGGGGCCGGCAAACGCCATCGAGAGAATCTCGCCGCGCGCGCCTTCGCCCACCAGGTAGCAGGACGGGTACTTCATCGTAACCTTCGAGCCCAGGTTCGAGTCGACCCATTCCATGGTGCCGTGCTCGTGCACAATGGCGCGCTGGGTGACCAGGTTATACACGTTGGTCGACCAGTTCTGGATAGTGGTGTAACGCACGCGTGCGCCTTTCTTCACCACAATCTCGATCACGCCCGAATGGAATGAATCGGTGGTGTACGAGGGGGCCGTGCAGCCTTCCACATAATGCACCTGCGCGCCTTCGTCGGCAATGATCAACGAGCGCTCGAACTGGCCGATGTTGGCCACATTCAGGCGGAAGTAAGCCTGCAGCGGCAGATCGACTTTAATGCCCTTGGGCACGTAGACGAACGAGCCGCCCGACCACACCGCGCTGTTGAGCGCGGCAAACTTGTTATCTTCGATCGGGATAACCGTACCGAAGTACTCTTTAAAAAGCTCCGGGTATTGGCGCAGGCCGTCTTCGATGGAGAGGAAGATCACACCCTGTTTTTCCAGATGTTCCTGGATGGAGTGATACACCATCTCCGATTCGTACTGCGCGCCAACGCCGGCCAGGAACTTGCGCTCGGCCTCGGGAATGCCCAGGCGGTCGAAAGTCTTCTTGATCGTGTCGGGCACATCGTCCCACGTCTTGCCAGACATATCGGAAGGGCGTACGTAATAGTAGATATCGTCCAGGTTGAGGCCGGAGAGGTCCGCGCCCCACTTGGGCATCGGCCGCTGGCGGAAATGCGCCAGGCCCTTCAGGCGGAAATCCAGCATCCACTGCGGCTCGCCCTTCAGGGCCGAAATCTGGCGCACCACTTCTTCGTCCAGACCTTTACGTGTCTTGAATACCGACACATCCGGGTCGGAGAACCCGTACTGGTAGTCGGCAATGTTATCGAGGAAATTCACCTGTTCGTCTTTACCCATAAGAAACCTTTGCCTTTCAGGCGACTTCGCCTTCGAGCTTTTCGCGCACCCACTCGTAGCCGTGCTCTTCGAGGTGCAGGGCCAGGTCGGCGCCGCCCGATTCAACAATGCGGCCATCCATCATCACATGCACTACGTCTGGCTTGATGTAATTAAGGATGCGCTGGTAATGTGTGATCACCAGAACGCCCAGTTCCTGCCCCCGCAGCGCATTTACGCCCTCGGAAACCACGCGCAGCGCGTCGATATCCAAGCCGGAGTCAGTTTCATCCAGCACAGCAATTTCTGGGCGCAGCATGGCCATCTGCAAAATTTCCGCGCGCTTCTTTTCGCCGCCCGAAAAACCCTCGTTCAGGTAACGGCCGGCAAAGGCGTTATCCATGCGCAGCAAATCCATGCGTTCCTTCATCATCTTGCGGAACTCGGGGATGGCAATGCCCTTATCTGCCGGGTTGGCCGCACGGCGGCGCGCATTGATCGCTGTACGCAGGAAGTTCGCCACGGTCACACCCGGAATGGCAACCGGGTATTGAAAGGCCAGAAACAGTCCCAGGCGTGAGCGCTCATCCGGTTCCAGTTCCAGGATATTCTGGTCCTTAAAGAAGACCTCGCCCTCGGTGACTTCGTAGTTGGGATGCCCCATTAATGTGTATGCCAGGGTAGACTTTCCTGTACCATTGGGTCCCATAATGGCATGAACTTCGCCCTGCGGGATCACCAGATTCAGGCCCTTTAGAATTTCTTTACCTTCAATACTCACGTGAAGATTGCGGATATCAAGCTGCGACATAAAAGCGGGACTCCTTTTTCGTTCTGACCTCTGCCCCCGGGATCTGAACCCGAAAAGCAGTCTTTTCGTATCGGAATAATCGGGTCTTAATCAATCATGAGCGATTATAGCACAGACAACAAGATAGGTCAATATTTAATATAAAATTCTATTTTATTGACAAATTCCCTACAGATATGCTATACTAACCAAGAAGAAAGCCATCTGTACATAGATTTCAGCTTACCTGTAGGATTACCCTGAAGGAAATCAACACGAGATGAAAAGCACGCGCGAGCGAATACTCCAAACCCTGTTGAGTCACCCGCGCTCAACGATCCTCGATCTGGCGGAGGCGGTAAATATTAACGCGATATCCGTGCGCCATCACCTCACCAGCCTGCAGGCTGAAAGCCTGGTAGCGGCGGAGGAAGAGCGCCATGGTGTTGGGCGGCCGCGCCTGGTATATTTTCTAACCGAGAAGGGCCTGGAGCGGTTCCCGAGCAATTATTTCCGGCTGACCAACCGCCTGCTCGACCAGCTCAAGGAAAACCTGCCCGCCCCCGTGGTAGCCAACCTGTTTACGCAGATGGCGGAAGGCCTGGCTTCCGGCTATGCGCAGCAGGTCGAGAATCTACCCATGGAAGAAAAACTCGACCTGGTGAAGACTTTGCTGGCAGCCGAAGGCTTCTCGGTGGAGTGGGAAAAACAGGGCGACGCTTACGCCATCCACGAAATCACCTGCCCCTATTATCATGTCGGCCAGAGCCACCCGGAAGTCTGCACCGTGGATCAAACCATCATCTCCAAAGTGCTTGCGATCCCGGTTGAGAAGATCCGCTGCATTTTACAAGGCGACATGCACTGCACCTACCTGATTAACCGCGTGCAAGACGCGGAAGTACAAACGGAGAGTAACCCGCTATGATGAACGCTACTCCTGGAACCAACCGGCCCCCTTGGGAAGCCGAATCGACCCACCCTGAGCAGGCAGAAGTCCTCAAGCAGGCGCTGGCCGAGGTGATTGACCCGGAAATTGGCCTCAACATCATCCAGCTCGGGCTGGTGCGCGATGTGAAAATCGCGGATGAAGATGCGGTAGTGCGCATGATCCTGACCACGCCCTTCTGCCCGTATGGCCCGGCTATGCTGGAAGCCACGCGCTCCAAAGCCGAGTCGGCATTGGGCAAGCCCACTTCCATTGATCTGGGCATGGAAATGTGGGACTTTTCGATGATGGAAGAAGGCCTGGGTGGCGACTGGGGACTGTACTAAAGAAAAGCCAGAAGTATCAAAGACCTGTCACAAAAAGGGTGGACTTTTGTCCATCCTTTTTTTGTTTATGCAACCCCTGGATATTGACTTTTGCTGACAAAATCCTTATCATGAATAGAGATGGGGGGTGCGCATTCTACCCCGGCTATGCCGGTAAGTTTTTTTCTATCGCATCCACGCTCTACCAAAACTCATAAAAAAAGACATCTGAATATTGGCCTGCCCGATAAGAGCAAACCCACCGCGAGATGGGGACGCAAAGCTATGGGTCTGCGCACGCAGATCGCCAGGCTGCCGGAGTCATCGACTTCGGCTTTTTTTATTTTCCAGGGTTTGCTCAGAAAAGGACGGCTGTAACGAAACAAAAACAGTCGTTAACCGGAGTTGTGAGGGCCTGAAGGGAGGGTATATCGATCAAAGCCAATTGTTACGCACAACTTCCACCAGCACGAGTCCGCATTAACCCATATTTATGAAGTTTCGGAGGAGGTTCTATGTTGCGCAAAGTCTTGAATGGATTGGTAGTCCTGGCCATGCTTCTGGCGTTCCCGCAGCTTGCATTTGCACAGGATGGCACCGTTCCAGTGGTACCCACCGATGATGTCAGCGAATGGCTGATCCCGGAAGGAACTGTCGTCGAAGCGGAAGTGGCGCCTGCACTGGCCGCGGCGTCCGGCGACGTTGAGATCGTCGTGAAGCTGGCCGATGACCCGGTGGTTGTGGCAGCGCTCAAGAAGACCTCGAGTGGCAAAAACATGACCGGCGCCGGTCAGACCAATTACAAGGCTGCCCTCGGCGCGCGCCAGAGCAACCTGATGGCCAAAATCGCGGGCTTGGGCGGCAAGGAAATCGGCCGCACCAGCGTTGCGCTGAATGCCGTCATGGTGCGCATTCCTGCCGATCAGATCGTGGCTGTTTCCAAGCTGCCCGGCGTCAAGTCGGTGCGCCCGGTGATCAATTACCAGGTAGACCTGCTCGAAACCGTACCCTATATCGGCGCAACTGCTGTGCAGCAGGCCGGTTATGATGGCACAGGCATCCGCGTGGCAGTGCTCGACTCTGGTATTGACTATACCCACTATAACCTGGGTGGCTCGGGCAATGTAGCTGATTTCGAAGCCAACGACCCGACCGTGATCGAGCCCGGAACCTTCCCCACCTGGAAGGTTGTCGGCGGGTACGACTTCGTCGGTGAAGACTGGCCGACCTACGGCGATCGCACCGAAGACCCCGACCCGATTGACATGGGCCCCGGCTCCGGCCACGGCACGCACGTAGCGGACATCATCGGCGGCAAGAGCCTGGATGGCAAGCACGTGGGCGTAGCCCCAGGCGCTTCGCTCTACGCGGTGAAGGTCTGCTCCTCGGTTTCCACTTCCTGCAACGGCGTGTCGCTGCTGCTTGGCATGGACTTCGCCCTCGACCCGAACGGTGATGGCAGCATCGCCGATCACGTGGACGTGGTCAACATGTCGCTGGGCAGCAACTACGGCCAGAAGGAAGATGACCTCAGCGAAGCCAGCGCCAACGCGGTAAAGCTGGGCGTCGTGGTCGTCACCTCGGCCGGTAACGGCTCCAACAAGCCATACGTGGTTGGCTCGCCTTCCACCACCCCCGAAGTGATCAGCGTTGCCCAGACGGAAGTTCCGGGCGCTGTGGCGGTCCCGCTGGTTATCAACTCGCCGGCCAACATCGCCGGTGTGTATGGCAATACAGCCACCGTTGAGTGGGCCCCCATCACCACCGGCTTCACCGGTGACGTGGTGTACGTCGGCCGCGCCTGCCCCGGCGATACCCTGCTGGCCGACCCGACCGGTAAGGTCGCCCTGGTCGATCGCGGTACCTGCTCCATCTCGCTGAAGGTCGACGTGGCCGGTAAGGCCGGCGCGATCGGCATGCTGCTCGGCCTCATCGCCCCAGGCGATGCCGTGAGCTTCAGCTATGGCGGCGGCGATGTGATGATCCAGACCCTGGTCATCACCCAGGCCTACTCCAACTTGATCAAGGCCAACCTGGCGGCCCCGGTGAATGTCACCGTCAGCCCCGAACAGGGCATCCCGCTGGTGGGCAGCATGGCCGCTACCTCGTCGCGCGGCCCGAGCATCAGTTACCAGGCAATCAAGCCTGACATTGGTGCTCCTGGCGCTTCGGTCTCAGCCCTCAACGGCACTGGCACCGGCGAAGCCGCCTTCGGCGGCACCTCGGGTGCGGCTCCTATGGTCTCCGGCTCGGTAGCGCTGCTGCTCGATGCCCGGCCCAAGCTGCTGCCCGCGGAAGTCAAAGCCCTGCTGATGAACACCGCTGAGACGGAAATCTACACCAACCCTGCGCTGTACCCCGGCCTGCTGGCTCCCATCACCCGCATCGGTGCTGGCGAAGTGCGCGTTGACCGCGCTGTAGCCGCGATGACGATTGCCGCCGATAAGAAGACCAACATCCCGAGCCTCTCGTTTGGCTTCCAGCCAGTGATTGGCACGCAGGTCTTCACCAAGACGGTCAACGTCTTCAACTACATGAGCAAGACCCGCACATACAAGATCGAAACGGAATACCGGTTTGAGAACGACATGACTGGCGCCGTAAAGATCTCCGCTCCCAAGACCATCACTGTCCCGGGTAAGAGCCTGCGTACCTTCACCGTGACCCTCAAGGTCGATGCGAAGAAACTGCCCGACTACACCCTGGATGGCGGCCGGAATGGCGGTAATGGTATGCTGCTGGATGATCCTGAGTTCGACGGCTATGTCTTCCTCAGCGACAAGTACGACAGCATCCATGTGCCGTGGCAAATCCTGCCGCAGAAGTCAGCCAATGTGGTGGTTCTGCCCACCAAGCTGACCCTGGGCGGTAAGGAACGCAGCGTGAAACTGGTGAACGTCCTCGGCGCAACCGACGGCGTGGCGGAAATCTTCTCCTGGACTGGCTCCAGCACCCGCATCCCCGCGGAAGAGCTGCCCGGTCCCGGCGATAACTTCGCCATTGTCGACCTGCGCTCGGTGGGCGTCCGCCCGGTGGACTTTGGTGATGGTGATTACGGCATGCAGTTTGCCCTCACCACCTTCGGCCAGCGCGCGTTCCCCGGCTATCCCGCGGAGTTTGATATCTACATCGATGTGAACCGCGATGGCACGGATGACTTCGTGGTCTACAACGCGGAAAATGGCGGCTTCGGCGTCACTGGCCAGAACCTGGTCTATGTGGTCAACCTCGCCACTGGCACTGGCGGCGCGTACTTCTACCTGGATGCCAACTTCAACTCCAGCAACGCCATCTTCACCGTGCCGCTGGACGTGATGGGCATGACCCTGGACACCCAATTCGACTTCTCGGTGTACGCCTATGACAACTACTTCACCGGCACCCTCACCGACTCGATCGTAGGTATGACCCACACCCTCGGTACACCGCGCTTCAATACCGACGTTGCCGATGTGGTTGTCGCCCCCAACGACTACGAGACCGTCAAGGTCTCGCCGGTTCCGGGTGGTAATGTGGCTTCCCCGAGCGATCTGGGCATCCTGTTCATGTTCCGCAACGCCTACCTGCAGGGGAACTTCTCCCTGGAATCGTTCGAGCTGCCCGTCAAGCCGTAACACTGGCGCGACGTCCGGCTCACCGGACGAGAAATACATACCCCCTGGGCTCGCCCAGGGGGTATTGTTTCATCCGAACATGGTAGTGGTTAAAAAGGCATACGGAACAGGCTGACCAGCGACATGGCTTTGCGCAGGTCGCCAGAAACCTTCACCTTGCCGCTCATAAAAGCGCGCATGGGATCCATGCGCCGGTTGGCAATTTCCACCATGTCTTGCGCGCTGGCGTTCACGGTAACATCCGCATTGGCCGCGCGGCCCGGTGTAACGACTAGGCGTTGGTCGTGTATCGCGATGGCGTAATCACCCCCACCCTCGCCGCTCAAATGAAGCTGGGCGTCGAAGTCCACCCCGGCCGCCTTATCGGAGATAAATGCCTGGGGCAGCATCTCCAGCAGTTGATCGATTGTGTATTCCATCCGCAACCTCCTCCAAAGGTGGGTGTATTGTACCGCGCTCCGGCAGGGAAACGCAAACCGGGCAGGTTACCCTGCCCGGCACTGCTTCCCTGTTTTACCGGTTACAGCAGGAGCTTCTAGAAGGCCTGCTCCGGCTTCCACACCTGCCAGACTTTACCGACCAGCTTGGGGCCGGGAGTCAGCGTAGGCCTGCCGGGCTGCCAGCCTGAGGGAGTAACTTCTCCCGTGGCGCGCACGTGCTGGAAGGCTTTCACCTGGCGGATCAGCTCCTGCACATTGCGCCCAACTTCAGGCGTCAACACTTCCATGGCGCGAATGTTAAAATCGGGGTCGATGATAAAGCGGCCGCGGATGTCTACGCCGGCATCTTCATCGTACACGCCATACACCTGGCCAATAGCGCCGCCGGCATCCGACAGCATGGGGAATGGCACGCCATTCGGCACCATCTTGGATAGTTCTTCTTCCTGCCAGATTTTGTGGCTAAAGCGGCTGTCTGTGCTCAGCGCCAAGATTTCGACACCCATTTCTTGCAGTTCAGGATATTTGACGGCAACTGCCGACAGTTCCGTCGGTCAGACAAAGGTGAAATCGCCTGGGTAGAAGCAGATGACAATCCACTTGCCCTTGTAATCAGACAGTTTAATATTCTTAAAACCGCCATTGACGAACGCGGTAGACTCAAAATCGGGAGCAGGTTTTCCGACGCGAGCGAGCATTTTGGTTACCTCCTGAACCTGGCTGCCGTTACCACCCACCTGTTCAGGTTGGGTCTGGGCGAGAATTGGCCCACCGGCAGGTTTGACGCATTTTTCTCTTTCTTCGGCCATGCGATTCTCCTTTCATCCATTGTCACCGGCAAGTAGGGAAATCAGGGTTACATCCATTATAACTATTTTTGACAATTGCGGGGAAATAATACGAATTTAGAGACGGTCCACCAGGAGCAGAACCTGTTCGCGCACCTGGTGAACCTCCACGCGCACACCCGGATTGGTAAACAGGTCGGATAATTGCCGGGCGGTCAGCAGATGCGTGCGCATGAGCAGCAGTTTTTCCACCACCGCGACAAATTTTCCGCTGTTGCGGCCCAGATCGGGTTCCAGCACAGCCAGCCGGCCACCCGGCTGCAGCACGCGCAGCAGCTCCTGCGCGCAGCGGCGCTGTTCACGCACGTGATGCAGCGCATCTACCATCATTACACGTGAAAAACTCGCATCTCCGAACGGCAGGCGTTCGATTTGCGCCAGCAGCGGGGCCAGCGGCGGCTTTTGGTACGCCTCAACCAGCATGCGGGCGGTTTCATCCACCAGCACCACCTGTTCGACTTCACCAGCAAGGGGATGCGATACGCGTCCCGTACCGCCGCCGGCATCCAGCAGGCGGCCATCAGCTGGCAGGCGCAAAGCACGGCGCCAGAAGTCGAGGTCCGGCGCGGAAGCCAGCCGGTCATAATACGGCGCAATCCATTTGAAGTGATCGAACAGCGGCATGCATCTCATTGTAACGGATTCGCATAACTTGATGAGAAAAAGCGGGCACGAAAGCGGAGTATACTAAAGAAAATTTTCGCTGGCAGCGAGGCAGTATGATACGGATCCTGTGCTTTCATAATGGCGACGCTCTGATTCAAAATCCTTCTCCAGAAGTGGTGGCGGAAACTCTGCGCGATCCACGCGGGCTGGTATGGATCAGCCTGGAAGAACCTAGCGATGCAGAAATCGCTGGCGTCCTGCGCGACCAGTTTCATTTCCACCCGCTGGCGGTGGAAGACTGCATGAGTAAGGGTTACCAGGTGCCGAAAGTTGACGATTTTGGTGAGTATATTTTTATCATTGTGCACGCCATTCTGCCGGAATGCCGCTTTGAAGACCAGGAAACCATGGAGCTGAACATGTTCCTGGGCAAGAATTACCTGGTGACCTGCTACCGCGATCCGGTGATGCCGCCAGTGAAAGATATTCGCCGCCGGTTGGCGCAGGATGAGCGCCTGTACCAGCATGGGGCGGACTTCCTGTGCCATTCGATTCTGGATGATCTGGTGGATAATTACATGCCACTGCTCGACTCGATGGATGAGGAAATCGATCAGTTGGAAGATAAGGTTCTGGCGCGACCAGAACCGCAAATTCTCGACCGTATTCTCAACTTAAAGCACGCGGTGATGACTCTGCGGCGCATCCTCAACCCACAGCGCGAAGTGATCAATCGCCTGAGCCGCGACGAGTTTCCTATGATTGACCGCCAGAGCCGCATCTACTTCCGCGATATTTACGATCATCTGGTGCGCATCCAGGACCTGACCGAATCGATGCGCGATATGCTGGCCGGGATGATGGATATTTATCTCAACTCCAACTCACTGCGATTGAACGAGGTGATGAAAGCCCTCACGATCGTCTCCACCATCTTCCTACCCCTATCTTTCCTCTCTGGCGTGTTTGGGATGAATTTCCGCTATATTCCCTTCGCCGACCACCCGCTGGGTTTCTACGCGACCTGGATAGTATTTATTGCCATTGCCATCGGCATGCTGGTGGTCTTCCGCCGGCGCAGGTGGTTCTAAGCCTGGCGAAATAGAATGCAACAGCGCGGAGCTTCCGCGCTGTTTTTGATTTAGCACTTGACAGATTTGAAATAATGTTCTATTATCGGTGGTAGAACAAATGGTTCAATTACAGGCAGAACAACATGGATAATACAAACTCTACCGAGCAGGTGCTTGGCAAATTTATTGGGTCGCTCTTTCAGCGGCGAAATCTCTGGCTCGGCGCCATATTGGTCTCGGCGCTGATTGGTTTCGAAGCATTTAACTATTCGACCACTTTCACCGCCCTGAACGACCTTCTGGGCGATATGCGCTTCGCGGGCATCCGCTGGGCTACCATTCTGGCGCTGGCGTTTTCGAGCATCGACTTCGCCGGGATTGCGCGCATGTTCACCGATGATCAAAACGAGCCCGCCGGGCGCGAGGTCTGGTTCCTGTTCATTGCCTGGCTGCTCGCCGCCACGCTGAATGCCACGCTTACCTGGTGGGGCGTTTCACTCGCGCTGGTCAACCACCAGATGATGAGCACCAACATGGTTGACCCTGGCGTGCTGATGCGCGCCGTGCCGATCTTCGTGGCGGTGATGGTGTGGGTAACGCGCATCCTACTGATCAGCGCCATTTCCAGCACCGGCTCGCGCTTTGTTCCAGTAGACGATCAGCCTGTGGTGAAGAATGATCGCGGTCTGGCGGTTGCGCAGCGGAATGCCGCGATCGCTCAATCTCGCCCGGCGCAGGCAGAAACGCCTGCCCAGCGGCCTTCCGCAGCGCGCCCTGCCCCGGCTTCCACGCGGCCCGCGACGACCGCCCCGGCACGCCCGGCGGGCAGCCAGCCTGCCAGCCAGCGCCCCACCCCGCAGCGGCCGACCAGCGCGCCGGCTCCGCGCCGCCCGGAAGAGGGCAACGGCGCGAACAGCCCGGCATTAGCGCCGCGCCCAAACGCTGCCCGCCCGCAGAACAACCCGCGGCCCAACACGCAGCCGCCCATACCGCTGCCACCGGTTGAGGACGACGATCTGTTTGACAGTATTGACGAGCCCGAATACATCCCGGACCCGACGTATATCCCGGCGTTCCACAGCCTGTCGGCGCGCGGCGGAAAAGGCAATTCCGCGCCCCGCCAGTAAGCCTGGCACCAAAAACCGGATCAGTCTTCTTCGAGCAGCGCGCCAAAGGCCGCGCGCATTGCAGCATTAACGTCCGGGTACACTGGGGCGCCGGCTGCGCGCAGCGCTGCTTCTTTATCCGTGATCGTGGCAATACCCCAGGGATTATAGGTTACGTCGAGACCTGCGCTGCGCAGCAAATCGACGGCCGCGCGACCACCTTGAATGCCTACGCTGGCATCTTCAAAGACGTGCAGGTCCAGCGCGCGCGGCAACCCATGCGGCAGCGCCGGGGGCTGCCCGGATTGCAAGGCAAGCAGGAAATCGTGCGCCCATTGCAGCGCAGCCCATTCCTGCCCGGTAACCGCGGCCAGGGCTGCCGCCAGCGACTGCAATGGAGCGGGCTTGAGCACGCTATCTGCCGGAACGCCGTAGTGGTTGCCATAGGCAATCAGGCGGCCGTAGCCCATCAGCGGCATGTCACGCATACCAACCAGTTGCAGCGCCAGCTCGGCTTCGGGGGAATAGCCGGCTGCGGAAAAACCGCCATCCGCGGGCGGCAGCGACGGCCGCGCGGTAAACGCGCACAGCCGCAGAACGCCATCCCGGTGTAGCGCGCGCAGCCGCCGGCTGATGCCTGCATCGAGCACCGGGCGATCCAGCGCCAGTAAAGTGGATTCCCCCGGCACCTCGGCCGGTAAACCGTAGGTTTGCTCAAAGATCTGCGCGCCAAGAACGTGTGATTGCACCAGCCGCATGGTTAATGAGTGCGCCGGGTCACGCGTATCTTCCAACAGGTCGCGCACAAAAGGCTGGTGGTTCAGGTGCGGCAAGACGTGTTTCAACCCGCCGCTCAGCAGCATCTGGTACAGCGCAAAGGCCGGGGTGACGCGCGTATTCACCAGACCGCGCAGCGCGCGCACGCTGTTCTCATATTCCACCGCGAGCGGGCCAAATTGGCGCGCCTGCATCCAGGCCATCAGCCCGTCCAGGTCGAGCGCAGGCAGCGGCTCGCCTGCCTGGCGCGCTGCCGCGTTGAGCAGGATGGCTACGCTGAGAGGCACCATGTCCCATTCGCTGGTAATACCAACCGACTCAAATAACGCCGGCACAAGCTCGGTTGGCGCGGGCGCGTCCAGCCCCATACGGCGGATGATGGTTTCCAGGCTGCCTGTCACGGCCGCGCGATATCCGCCCGGGCGCACCAGTACGCCATCCAGGTCGGTCAACACTATTTTGGTTTTTTCCATGCTCGCTCTCTTTGCTCCAGGCTGCCGGTATTATATCGCATGCGAGCAGGGCGATCAGGAAAATGGGAAAAAGCGCTTATAATGGACAATATCTTTCGTCATTCATCCATTTTTGCGGAACCTTTCATGATTCATATCGTCACCGACAGTACTGCGGATTTAAGCCCGGAGATGATCCAGGAATACGAAATTGGGGTCGTGCCGCTGGCGGTCAACATACAAGGAAAAACCTATCGCGATAAGATTGAAATCACGCTTGCTGACCTGTTTCGCATGGTAGAGAAAACCGGTCAGTTACCCAAGACGTCCGCCCCACCGGTGGCGGAATTCCTGCCACATTTCGACCGGCAGGGAGAAGTGATCTACATCGGTATTTCGTCGCAGCTTTCTGCCACTCAGCAAAATGCAGCGCTGGCAGCCGATATGCTGCAAAAACCCGTGCGCCGGATTGACTCGCTGAACCTGTCTACCGGCATCGGACACCTGGTGATGCTGGCTGCCGAGCTGCGCGAAGACGGCAAGAGCGCGGAGGAGATCGAGAACGCGGTACGCGCGGCCATCCCAAAGCTGCGCACATCCTTCACAATCGATACCCTGGAGTATCTATACAAAGGCGGGCGCTGCTCGGCCATGGAAAATGTGGTTGGCAGCCTGCTCAAAATTCGCCCGGTAATCGAGGTCAAACCGGATGGCACGCTGGGCGTAAAAGATCGCCTGCGCGGTTCGCGCGCCAAAGTTCTGCGCTGCATGCTCGATTCCTTACAGGCTGACCTGGAGCACATGGATATGCAGCGAGTGTTTGTCACCCACAGCGGGTGCTATGAAGATGCTGAAACCCTGCGCGAAGAGCTGAACCGGCTGGGCCCATTTGAGCACGTGGATGTCACCCTGGCTGGCAGCGTGATTGGCAGCCACTGCGGCCCCAACACGATTGGCATCCTCTACCGGCTGAAATAGCCTGCCTGGAATCAGTCAAAAACGGGCGGCGCAAATTCAGCGCCGCCCGTTTGTTCATCTATCTCCTAAATTTAGATCAGCCCAACCTGCTTGCCCACGCGATGGAAAATATCCAGCACGCAGTCAAGCTGCTCTTCCGTGTGGGTGGCCATGTAGCTGGTGCGCAGCATCTGGTTGCCGGGCGCCACGGCCGGCGAGATCACCGGGTTGACAAACACGCCCGCATCGAATAGCAGCTTCCACATGATAAAGGTGCGATCCTGATCGCCAATGAAGATCGGTACTACCGGAGTGACGGAATTGCCGATATTAAAGCCCATCGACTTGAATCCATTGCGCATACGCTCGGCATTCTTAAGTACACGCTCAACTCGTTCTGGCTCCTCGATCATCACGCGCAGCGCGGCCAGAGCTGCGGCCGCGTTGGCCGGCGGGATGCTGGCGCTAAAAATTAACGCGCGGGCGTGGTGCTTGATGTAATGGATCACTGGCTCGGAACCAGCGATAAAGCCACCCAGCGATGCGAACGACTTGCTGAAGGTCGACATAATCAGGTCAACTTCTTCGGTCAGGCCGAAATGCCAGGCGGTCCCGTGGCCCTGACCCATCACGCCCATGCCGTGCGCGTCGTCCACCATCAATCGCGCGCCATACTTTTTGACTACCGGGACGATCTCCGGCAGTGGAGCCAGGTCGCCTTCCATGCTGAACAGGCCATCCACCACCACCAGCTTGCCGGACGTTTCCGGCAGCGAACTGAGCACGCGCTCCAGGTGGCCAATGTCGCTGTGGCGGAAGCGCTGGATATCACCATACGCCAGGCGAGCGCCATCCACGATGCTGGCGTGGTCTTCTTTGTCGAGGATCACATAATCGCCGCGGCCCACCAGCGCGCTGACCGTGCCCAGGTTCGTCTGCATTCCGGTGGAGAAAACCAGCGCAGCTTCTTTTCCCACGAATGCCGCCAGCTCGGTTTCCAGTTGTTCGTGGATCTCCAGCGTGCCGTTCAAAAAGCGCGATCCGGTGCAGCTTGTTCCAAAGCGGCGCAGCGCATCCATCGATGCTTCACGCACCTTGGGATGGGTGGTCAATCCCAGGTAGTTGTTGGAGCCGCACATGATCATGCGGTGGCCGCGGAATACCACTTCCGTGCCCTCATTCTCGCTGAGTGGCAGGAAGTACGGGTAGATGGCATGCGCCATCGCTTCTTTGGCTTCGGTGTACCCGTAGCACTTCTCAAAGATATCCATGTTTTGCCTCGCAATGAAAACAAAAGGTGCTTTCCCGGCCGCGGATAAGTCGTGTCCGGGGATGAAAATAAAGGGTAATGCAGAGAGGGAAATGCTCCACCGAAACGCAAATCTGCGCCCGGGGATTCCCATTATACTTGAATTGCACTCGAATTCCTACCGGCCTGTTCCTTGGATCAGGCACAACCCCTGAGCCTTTTGCAACATGCCCAACCTGACCTTCTTCTGCGAGCTGGAGACAGACCAACTGCATAGCCTGTTTGCCACGCCAGGGCTGCTCGAGCAGCTCCGCAGCCTGCGCGCAACAGTCAGCCTGAGCATCCTGGACCTGACGGCGGAGCGCGCAGCCGTGGTGCGGCAGCTCAATGCTGCCGGCCTGCCGGTGACAGCCTGGCTGCTGCTGCCCAAAGAGGAAGGCTACTGGTTC
The DNA here is from genome assembly GCA_039810245.1 of Longilinea sp. GTDB lineage: Bacteria > Chloroflexota > Anaerolineae > Anaerolineales > Anaerolineaceae > CALDSL01. The sequence continues at coordinate 190,194 of JBDHWQ010000001.1, forward strand.
AACCTGGATAACGCTCCGCAGGCGGCGGCGCGCTGCGCGGCATTCCGGCGGTGGAGCAGTGATTTTGGCCTGACCTGGAAAGCCATCGGCATGGACATCGAGCCGGACATTAACGCGCTGCGCAGGCTGTCATCCGGCGGCCTGCGCGGGCTGGCGCGCTTCTTGCGGCAGGCCAATCCGCGGCGGCTGGCGGCCGGGCGCGAAATCTATGCTCACCTGGTGCGCGATTTTCAAACCGAAGGGTACACCGTAGAAGCTTACCAATTCGCGTTCATCGTGGATGAGCGCCGCGCCGGTTCGCGGCTGGTACAGCGCCTGACCGGCGTGTTGGACCTGCCAGTAGACCGCGAAGTGCTGATGCTGTATTCGAGCTTTTGGCCAAAAATCGGCTCCGGGCTGTTGTGGAGCTATGGCTGTGATGCGGGTGGGATTGGGCTGGGCAGCACCGGTGGCGGGGTAACAATCGAAGGGCTGGTGGCTACTGCCCCGCTGGATTGGCCGGCGCTGCGGCGCGACCTGTTGCAGGCATCGCGCATGAACGCGGAAGTGTATGTGTTCAGTCTGGAAGGCTGCGTGATGCAGGATTTCCTTTCGCGCATCGCCACGCTGGAGTGGGACGCATCACTTGCTCTGCCAGAAGCACAAGCGCGGAGCATTGGGTTGCTCCGCGCCGTATTTCGCGCTGTGCTGCGCATCAGTCGTTTGTTCGTCTGAGTGGCTGGCTAAGCGCTGTTGCGCGCTTCGATATCCTTCATTTTGTTCAGGCGGCGTACGTGGCGGTCTTCGCCTGTAAAGCGCGCGCCCAGGAATGCCTTGACGATCTCGCGCGCCAACTCAGGTCCAATAATCCGCGCGCCGATGCACAACGCGTTCATATCGTCATGCTCCACGCCCTGGTGGGCCGAGTAGGTGTCGTGGCACAGGCCAGCGTACACGCCCTTCATCTTATTGGCAGCGATGCACGCCCCAACGCCTGAGCCGCACACAATCACGGCGCGCTCAACCTGACCACCCTGGATGGCCAACCCAGCTTTTTCAGCAAAATCAGGGTAATCCACCGCCGGCTGCACGTCATCTGTGCCCAGGTCCATCACCTCGTGCCCGGCGGCTCGAATCGTCTGGATCACTTCTTCTTTTAGTGGGAAACCCGCGTGGTCACTGGCAACCGCAACGATCATGATGTGCTCCCGGGTCGCGTCTAGTCCACGCGTCCAATCATTTCACGCGCCTGGGCAACGATATTGTCGACCGTAAAACCGTACTTCTGGAACACGATCTTCGCCGGGGCCGACGCACCAAACTTGTTGACTGCGATCACACGACCGGCATTGCCCACCCAACGCTCCCAGCCCATCGAGACGCCAGCTTCCACCGCGATACGCGCTGTAATGGCAGGGGAGAGCACGCTGTTCTGGTAAGCGCTGTCCTGATTGGCAAACAGCTCCCAGCTTGGGAACGACACCACGCGCACGCCAATGCCCTCTGCCGCCAGCCGCGAGCCAGCATCCAGAACGAGCGAGACCTCTGATCCGCTGGCCATCAGGATAATTTGCGGGCGTAACTCACCCAGGTTGGCCAGCACATAGGCGCCTTTTTCCAACCCGGAAGCAGCCGCGTACTGCTCGCGGTCGAGAGTCGGCACGACCTGCCGCGTGAGCGCCAGCGCGGTCGGACCGGCGCGTTTGATCGCCACCTTCCACGCCTCACTGACCTCATTGGCGTCCGCCGGGCGAATGGTCACCAACTGCGGGATGGCGCGCAGAGCGGCCAGGTGTTCCACCGGCTGGTGCGTGGGACCGTCTTCGCCCAGGCCGATGCTGTCGTGGGTGAAGACCCACACACTATGGAAATGCGACAGCGCAGCAAGCCGCACCGCCGGGCGCATGTAATCCGAAAAGACCAGGAAGGTAGCGCCGTAAGGGATAAATCCTTTGTGCGCGGCCATGCCGTTGACAATCGAGCCCATGGCGTGCTCGCGCACGCCAAAGTGCAGATTGCGCCCGGCGTAATTGGCCGGCTCAAAATCTCCGCCGCCATCTACCAGGGTATTGGTAGACGGAGCAAGGTCGGCCGATCCGCCCATCAACTCGGGCAGCTCGCCGGCAATGGCATTAATCACTTTCCCTGAAGATGCGCGGGTGGCCATGCCTTTGGCGTCAGCCGGAAAGACAGGCAGGTCCTTTTCCCAGCCTTCCGGCAGTCTGCCCTGGATGCGCCGTTCCAGCTCGGCGGCTTCGGCCGGGAATGCGGCCTGATAGGCATCAAAGCGCTGCTGCCATTCGGCCTGCTGCGCTTCTCCGCGCGTGCGCGTCTCGCGGTAGTGCTGCAAGATATCGTCGGGAATATCGAACGCTTCCGGCTCCCAGCCCAGCGCCAGGCGCGCACCGGCAATTTCTTCTTCGCCGGCCGGCTCGCCATGCGCCTTCGCAGTACCCGCGCGCTTGGGCAGGCCGTAACCGATGGTGCTGTGGCAGATAATCAACGTAGGGCGCGGGTCGGCTTTGGCGACTTCCAGGGCGTGGTCAATCGCATCCAGGTCGTTGGCATCGTCCACGCGCAGCACCTGCCAGCCATAGGCTTCAAAGCGCGCGCCGCGGTCTTCGGTAAACGCCAGCTCAGTAGATCCTTCGATCGAAATGCGGTTGTCGTCGTAGCAGTAGATCAGCTTGCCCAGTTTCAGGTGACCTGCCAGCGATGCCGCTTCGGAGGCCACACCTTCCATCAGGTCCCCGTCGGTGACGATGGCGTAAACGTAATGGTTGACGATATCATGGCCGGGACGGTTGTAATGCGCCGCCAGGCTGGCTTCGGCAATCGCCATGCCCACGCCATTCGCAAAACCCTGCCCCAGCGGGCCGGTGGTGGTTTCAACGCCGGGAGTCAGGCCGTATTCGGGATGGCCGGGGGTCAGGCTGCCCCACTGGCGAAAGTTGCGCAGCTCATCCAGCGACAGGTCGTAGCCGGTCAGGTATAACAGGCTGTAAAGCAGCATCGAGCCGTGCCCGCCGGACAGCACAAAGCGATCGCGGTCAGGCCATTCAGGATTGGCCGGGTTATGACGCATATGGCGCGTCCAGATCACGTAGGCCACGCTGGCCATGCCCAAGGGCAGACCGGGATGGCCGGAATTGGCTTTTTGTACCGCATCCATTGAAAGGAAACGGATTGCGTTTACGCTTCGGTTGGACAGATCAATCGTCGTATCCATGAAAAACCCTTCTCGTTATAGTTTCCCCCATTGTACCATTTGGCCCGCCTGCAGCCTGGGAAAAAGCAGGCAAAATTACACCGCCCGGGGTTGAACTCCGGGCGGTGTATCCATCTTAGCCAATTCTAACCTTGCGTAGTCGCAGGCTGTTGCTGACCACGAAAATGCTGCTGAAAGCCATCGCGCCGGCAGCCAGCATGGGGTTCATCAGCCCGATCACTGCTACCGGGATGAGTATTACGTTGTAGAAGAAGGCCCAGAACATGTTTTGCTGGATGGTGCGCATGGTCTTGCGCGATAAGGCGATGGCGCGCGGCACGCTGCGCAGGTCGCCGCTGATCAATGTGACCGGGGCGGCAGCCATAGCCACGTCGGTACCGGTGCCAATCGCCAGGCCTACATCCGCCTGCGCCAGCGCCGGGGCATCGTTGATGCCGTCACCAACCATTGCCACCACTTTGCCGCTGCTTTGCAATTTTTTCACCTCGGCGGCTTTGCCTTCGGGCAGCACATCCGCCAGCACCACATCCACGCCCACCTGGCGTGCAATCGCCTCGGCGGTGCGCTGGTTGTCGCCGGTGATCATCGCCACCTGCAGGCCCATGCGGTGCAGCTCTTCAATCGCCTGTCGTGAGCCTTCTTTGACCGTGTCAGCCACAGCCACGGCGCCGCGCACCACGCCATCCAGCGAAACCAGCATCACGGTCTTGGCCTCGGTTTGGTAGCGCTCGATGGCGCTCTCCAAACCGTTCAGGTGGTACCCGCGCGTGGCCATCATGCGCGGGCTGCCAACTGCCACTTCGTAGCCTTCGACGCTGGCGCGCACGCCATGCCCCGCTTCGGCCGCGAAGCCCTGCGGATCACTGAGCGCCAGGCCGCGGTTGCCGGCTTCGGCCACCAGCGCTTCGGCGATGGGATGCTCGCTGCCTTTTTCGACCGAAGCCGCAAGGCGCAGCAGCTCATTTTCGCCGCCGGGAAAATCTCCGGCGCTGATATCGGTAACAGCCGGCTGGCCTCGGGTGATCGTGCCGGTCTTGTCCAGCACCACCATCTGCACCTTGCCGGCGCGTTCCAGCGCTGCACCAGAACGGAACAAAATACCCAGCTCAGCGCCCTTGCCAGTGCCAACCATCACTGCGGTAGGCGTGGCCAGGCCCATAGCGCACGGGCAGGCAATCACCAGCACCGCCACGGTATGGATCAACGCGCGAGTAAGCACCGGCGCATTGGCATCCGGTAACAGCGCAGGCACGGCGAAAAACCATGCCAGGAAGGTCAGCGCGGCGATGGCCAGCACGATGGGCACAAAGACCGCCGAGACGCGGTCAGCCAGCTCCTGGATAGGGGCTTTGCTCCCCTGTGCTTCTTCCACCAGGCGGATGATCTGCGCTAAAGCTGTCTCTCGCCCTACCCGTGTGGCCTCAAAGCGGATCAGACCCTGGCGGTTGAGTGTCGCGCCGGTGACCGGGTCGCCAGGGCCTTTTTCCACCGGCAGGCTCTCGCCAGTCAGCATCGATTCGTCTACTGTCGAGCGCCCATCGACTACCACGCCGTCCACCGGTACTTTTTCGCCCGGGCGCACGATGACCATATCACCCACCAGCACTTCATCGATGGGCAAATCGCGCTCTTCGCCGTCACGTATCACGCGCGCCGTTTTGGCGCGTAGACCCATCAGCTTCTTGATCGCCTCGCTGGTGCGGCCTTTTGCACGCGCTTCGAGGAACTTGCCCAGGCGGATCAGGGTGATAATCACCGCCGCGGTTTCAAAGTACACTTCTTCCGACGGAGCGCCGAAGATAGTCAGGATGACCGAATACAGGTAGGCCACGCTGGAACCCATAGCGATGAGCACGTCCATGTTGGCCGAGCCGTTGCGGATGGCCTTATACGCGCCGATGTAATACTGTCGCGCCACGTAAAACTGCACCGGGGTGGCTAGCAGCATCAACAGCGGGTTCATCCACCGCGCGTGCGCCCATTCCATAGGCAGCACCATCATGCTGCGCGCCATTGATAGGATGAACAGCGGCAGGGTGAAGATGACGCCAATGATCAACAAACGGCGCTGTTCGTTGATTTCGGCTTCGCGCGCCTGGGCTTCGGCGTCTTCCGCCTCACCGCCCAACTCCACGGCCTCAAAACCAGCTGCGCTGACCGCCCGGCGGATGTCCGCCTGGCTGACCAGGGTGGGAATGTAGCGCACGCGAGCGCGCTCGGTGGTCAGGCTCACCTGAGCAGACTCAACACCTTCCAGCCTGGCGATGGCCTTTTCCAACCGTGCGGCATCAGACGCGTCGCTCAAGCGCCGGATCATCAGGTCGGCTTCTCCTTCGGCTACGTCATAACCTGCGCGACGCACGCGCGTCACAATATCATCCAACGCGAGCTGCGCCGGGTCGAATGCTACCGTAGCGCGCTCGGAAGATAGGTTGACGCTCGCGGTTTCCACGCCGTCCAGCTTCTTCAGGTTGCGCTCGATGGTGGCGACGCAGTTTGCGCATGTCATACCGGTGATGGGTAATACAACCTGTTTGCTATCACTCATATCAACCTCTAATCAAAAGAAGAAACCGCGCGGAGCAAGCAAGTTTCCCCCGCGCGGCTCCTGGTGATGGAAAATACGTTATTTTGCGGCCGGGTAATTAATCTCGGCCAAAAGATCTTCAATTTTACCTTCGGTCGCAGGTGGTTCGAATGTAACCTTGACCTGCTTGCTCGTCTCGTCGGCTTCCACGGACTGAACGCCGGCCAGGTCCTGCAACTCGGTTTTGATGGTGTGGACGCAGTGCTTGCACGAAATGTTGGGAACGGTATAGGTGACGGAAGTCATGGGGGTTCTCTCCTCTGGGAAAAATCAGGTTGAAATCTTATTCGCCGCGTCAAAAACCTCGGCGATTTCACGCAATACACGCTCGCGTTCCGCCGGATCGTCGCCGCGCACGGCAGTGATCAGGCAGGAATTGAGGTGATTATCGAGGATCATGCCGCTGACTTTATTCAGCGCCGATTGCACCGCCTGGATCTGGCGGATGACATCGATGCAGTATACGTCTTCATCCAGCATTCGCTCAATGCCGCGGATGTGTCCTTCGATTGTCTTCAATCTGGCGGTTGCTTCTGAAGTTGCCATCGTATTTCCTTATTACCCCCCCCGGGTGGGGGGGAGTAAATATATTTTACCAGAATGCTCCGATTTGTCAAGGCCGCGTGTTCCCCCACCCCACGGCTTGACACTTCGCACGTTTCTTCCTACCATTAAAGAACGCCATGAAAACACTGCCAAAATACTGGACGCTGATTTCCATCGCGGTTCTGCTGCTCGCCGCGGGATGGATCGCTTTCACCGCGCGTACTGCTCCGCAAGGCACGCAGGGGCGTATCCCCGCGCCACAGCCCGGTTTCCTGGCCCCGGATTTTACCCTGGCCACCCTGGATGGAGGCAGCCTGCGGCTGAGCGAGCTGCGCGGCAAACCCGTGCTGCTCAACTTCTGGGCTTCGTGGTGCGCGCCATGCAAAGCTGAAATGCCGGCCATGCAGCGTGTGTATGCCGAGTACCGGGATGCCGGGCTCACCATCCTGGCCGTGAATGCCACGCATCAGGACACCCTGTCCGCAGCCGGCGCGTTTGCCGCCGATCGCGGGTTGACCTTTCCCATCCTCACCGACGTGGATGGCAGCACGGGCGCGCTGTACAAGGTACGCGCGCTGCCCACCACCTTCTTCATTGACGCCGATGGCAATATCGTCGATATGATCATTGGCGGGCCAATGTCCGAAGCGCTGCTGCGCGCCGAAGTGCAGGACCTGCTCGACGAGGTGCCCTGATGCTGCCCACCGTGCACATTGGCCCGCTGACCCTGCCCACTGGCGGGCTGATCCTGCTGCTGGCGGTGTGGATTGGCCTGGCGCGCGCAGAAAAGACCGCTCCGCGCGCCGGAGTGGCTCCGGACCAGTTCTATAACCTGGCGCTGGTTATGATCATCGCCGGGCTGATCGGCGCGCGGCTGGGCTATGCTGCGCGCCATCTGAGCGCCTTTCTCGCCAGCCCGGGCAGCGTGCTGTCCCTCTCAGCGCAGATGCTGAGCAGCTTCGATGGCATCCTTGTCGCCGCCCTGGCCGGAATTGTCTATGCGCAAAGGGTCAAAATACCCCTGGCCGGCGCGGCGGATGCGCTGGCCCCGGCACTGGCGATTCTGATGGTGGGTATTCACATCTCGGCACTGGCCTCCGGCAGCGCTTTTGGCACGCCCACCCGGCTGCCGTGGGGGATTCCGCTGTGGGGCGCGCTGCGCCACCCCACCCAGCTCTATGAAACCGTTGCGGCGCTGCTGATCCTGCTCGCTATCTGGCCGCGCGCATCCGCCGGCTGGGCGCCAGGCGTGCGTTTTCTTATTTTGGCGGCGCTTACCGCGCTGGCTCGCCTGGTGCTGGAATATTTCCGCGCGGATTGCATAACACTGGCGGGAGGTTTGCGCGCGGCTCAATTAGCAGCGTTTGCCATCCTGGCGGTTTGCCTGGCGCTCATCCCCCGGCTGCAGAAAAAATCCTGAAAGGACCAAAGTATGGACCAGATCTTTATTCGCAACATCCTCGCGCGCGGTGTCATCGGCATCTCCGACCGGGAGCGCGAACACCCGCAGGACATCCTGGTGAATGTGACGCTGCTGACCGATATCCGTCACGCCGGGACGACCGACCGCCTGGAAGACACGATTAACTACAGTACGGTGGCAAAACTGGTGCTGGCCACTGTCGAAAAATCAAAGCGCTATACCGTGGAAGCGCTGGCAACCGATCTGGCCGGCCTGCTGATGGGTGAGTATCCGGTGGATGGCGTGCTCATCCGCGTGGAAAAGCCCGGCGCAGTGCGTTTCACCCAATCGGTGGGCGTGGAGATTGAACGCTACCGGGAATAGCGAAGGGTTACAGGTGAAACGGCTCAGATGAGCGCGAGATGCTGTCGAGGAATTCCATGCGCACCATCATATCCTCGCGGAACGCGCCCACCATGGCCGAGGTGGTCATGCGCGCGTCATGCTTTTTGACCCCGCGCATGGCCGAGCACATGTGCAGGGATTCCACCACCACTGCCACGCCACCCGGGTGCAGCAGCGTATTGAGGAAATCGGCGATCTGGCGCGTCATGCGCTCCTGCACCTGCAGGCGGCGCGCGAACAGGTCTACCACGCGCGGGATCTTCGACAGGCCAATTACCCGCCCGCGCGGAATATACGCCACATGTGCACGCCCCATAAAAGGCAGCATGTGGTGCTCGCACAGGCTGTAAAATTCGATATCCCGCACGATGACCATTTCATCGTAATCCACATCGAATAATGCATCGTTGACCAGAGCCACCGGGTCGGTGCGATAGCCGGCCAGCAGCTCTTCATACATGCGCGCCATGCGGTCGGGCGTATCCACCAGACCTTCACGCAGCGGGTCTTCACCAAAGGCGGTCAGCATCTTTTCCACTGCGGCACGGATGGTATTCTGGTCAATCTCCGGGCTATTAATCAGGTTGGCTGCGCGGTACAGGGCATCATCATCGGTCATAACGATTACTTCTTTCAACAAAGTTTAGTTTTTGCGGCCAAGCAGGCTTTCCGCCAGCTCGCGCAGCGCGTCTGCCATGGGGTTGTCCCCCGCGGCCTGCTCCAGCGCAGAAAGGGCTTCACTGGTCAGGCGGGCGGCAGTTTGCTCGGTGTAGGTCTGCGCGCCTTCTTCCACCAACTGCTGTGCCAGGGCAGCCACTTCTTCAGGCTGCACGTTGCCACGCTGCCAGCGCACGGCAAATACGCCTTTTTGCTCCAGGCCAAACAACACCGGCAGCGACTTCTTCCCTGCCACCAGATCGCTTTCGGTCGATTTTCCCGTTAACGCCGAATCACCCCAAATGCCCAGCCAGTCGTCCAGCACCTGGAAGGCCAGCCCCAGGGAAACACCGAATTTGCGAAACGCTGCGCGGCGCTCTTCCCCCGCGCCGGCGGCAAACGCGCCCAGCTCGACGCAGCAGCCCAGCAGCGCGGCTGTTTTGCCGCGGATCATGGGCCAGTAATCGGCCAGCGCCAGGTCGCTGCGCTGCTCATAAGAAAGGTCGAGGTACTGGCCCTCGGTAAGTGCCATGCAGGTTTCATCCAGCACGCGCGCGGCTTCCATCACGACTGCGGCGGAATGGGTCTTTTCCAGTGCATAGATGGCACGGTGCGCCAGGGTAAACATCACATCGCCCGCGTTGATGGCCTGCGCCGTGCCGCACTGCACCCACAGCGTGGGCCGGCCGCGGCGCAGCGGGCTGCCATCCTGAATATCGTCGTGGATGAGCGAGAAATTGTGCACATATTCTACCGCCGAGGCCGCCGGAAGCGCGGCGCGCCAGTCGCCGCCCGCCGCGGCCGCGCTAATCAGCACCAGCAGCGGGCGAATACGCTTGCCCTGCGCATCCGGGCCGGCGCCCTCGCCCACCCAACCCATATGATACGCCAGCATGCGGCGCAGCTCCGTGTGGCGCGTGGGCAGCAGGTCGGCCAGGTCTTGCTCCAGCTTGCGCTCGATTTCGGGACGCATCTCAGCGATCAAAACCTGCAATCCAGTCATTTGCGTTACCCCACCTTTACCAGCGGCGTGTTACGCAGGTGTTCCAGGTCGGCGGCGCCCACGCCAAACATGCAAATTTGCAGCTCGCGGCGCACTTCCGCGATCACTCCCAGCACTTCTTCAACCGATATCGCCGCGGCTTTCAGGAACGGGCCGGCCATGCCGCCCAACCGCGCCCCCAGCGCAATGCTCATGGCGATGTCCACACCGTCGCGCAGCCCGCCGGAAGCAAATACCAGCAGCTCGGGCGCAGCCTCGCGCACCATCTGGATCGAATCGCTGGTAGGGATGCCCCAGCCGCGGAATGCTGCCGCCACGCGCGCCTGGCGCGCATCTTGGATGCGATAGCGCTCCACCTGCGACCAGCTTGTGCCGCCCGCGCCGGCCACGTCGATGGCCTGCACGCCGGCATCCGCAAGCTGGCGCGCGGCGCGACCCGAAAAGCCCCAGCCAACCTCTTTCGCCACCACTGGCACTGGCAGCGCGCGACAAACCGTCTCAACGCGGCGCAGCAACCCGGAAAAACGCGTATCGCCTTCCGGCTGCACCGCTTCCTGCATCGAATTGAAGTGCAGGATCAGAGCATCCGCTTCGACCATATCTACCGCGCGTTTGCAGTGTTCTATGTTGTAACCATAATTGAGCTGCACCGCGCCCAGGTTTGCGAACAGCAGGATGTTGGGAGCAAAACGGCGCACCTGGAATGTGGCCGTCAGCGAGGGGTCTTCCAGGGCAGCGCGCTGCGAGCCAAGACCCATGGCAATACCGGCCATCTGCGCAGCTTCAGCCAGAAACCGGTTAATCTGCGCGGCCTGGGCGGTGCCACCGGTCATCGAGGAAATCAGCAGCGGAGCCTGCACGCGACGGCCGAATATCTCCTGGCCCAGGTCCACCTGGTCGAGATCCAACTCGGGCAGCGCCTGGTGGATAAAACGATAGCGTTCGAACCCGGTCGTCAGGCCTGAGCGTACGTCTTCTTCCAGATTGATGCGGATGTGGTCCGCTTTGCGTGAGGAGGTGCTTGAGTCGTCTGTCATATTCTCGAATGACCTCAGTCTCCTGCCGCGCGCTCACTCCTGGCCGCGGCGAACAATGGAATAGTATACCAGAGAACCCATGCCGGCGATTGACACAAAGCGCCGGAAACCGTTACAATACATCGAGCCCAAGTACTCATCCCAAACCGGAGGATTGCCCCGTGAATGATACGTTAGAAGCTGTGAAGTCCGTCATCGGTGACGTGCTCAAGATCGATACCAATGACATCCGCCTGGATACCCGTTTCATTGAAGACCTGAAAGCCGATTCGATGGACCAGTTTTTCCTGATTGACGGCTTTTGCGAGAAGTTTGATATTGCGATTTCGGATGAGGATGCGCGCAACATCCGTACCGTGTCGGATGCCGTCAGCTACATTGACGGCCACAAAAAGGCATAATTGCATCGAAAAAGGGTATGCCCGGTGGCATACCCTTTTTTCCTATCCTCAGAAATTTAGCCGCGGATCATATCGGCGATTTGCTCGGGATGCTGCGCGATTCGCACCCCTGCCGATTGCAGCGCCGCCACCTTCTCTTCGGCTGTGCCCGCGCCGCCTTCGATGATGGCGCCGGCATGCCCCATGCGCTTGCCGGGGGGCGCCGTCTGGCCGGCGATAAAGGCCACCACCGGTTTGGACATACTTCTGGAAATGAAGTCGGCTGCTTTTTCTTCATCCGTGCCGCCAATCTCGCCGATCAGCACCACCTGGTCGGTGTGCGGGTCACCCTCAAACATTTCCAGCACATCGATAAAATTCGTCCCGTTCACCGGGTCGCCGCCGATGCCAACGCAGGTGCTGGCGCCTAGCCCGCGGCTCTTCAGCGCGTACAGCACTTCATAGGTCAGCGTTCCGGAGCGTGACACCACGCCCACGCTGCCCGGGATGGCAATATTACCGGGGATAATGCCGGCCTTGGCCTCGCCGGGCGTCAGCAGCCCGGGGCAGTTGGGGCCCACCAGGCGCACGTCTTTCTGGTCCAGGTAGGCGCGCACGCGCATCATATCCTGCACGGCCACGCCTTCGGTGATGCAGATGATCAGCGGGATGCCGGCATCCGCAGCCTCGTACATGGCATCCGGGGCAAAGCGCGCCGGCACAAAGATCACCGAGCAGTTGGCGGCGGTCATGTCCACCGCGGAGCGCACCGAGTCAAACACCGGCACTTTGCCATCCAGCACCCACTCGCCGCCTTTTCCAGGCGTCACGCCGGCGACCACATTCCCGGCATACTGCACCATCTGGCCGGTGTGGAACAGGCCTTCGCGTCCGGTGACGCCCTGCACCAGGATGCGCGTGTCTTTATTAATGAGAATGCTCATGCCTGCCCTCCCCTGGCCGCCTGAACAGCCTTCTGCGCCGCTTCGACCAGTGTTTCCGCCGTGCCCATGTTTGCATCCGCCAGGATGCGCCGGCCTTCCTCGGCATTGGTTCCCACAAGCCGCACCACCATGGGTATGCTGGTCTGCACCTGCTCCATCGCGCTGAGGATGCCGCGCGCCACTTCGTCACAGCGCGTGATGCCGCCAAAGATGTTGATCAGCACCGCGCGCACGTTGGGGTCCGAGAGGATGATGCGAAATGCCGCGGCAACCTTATCCGCGCCGGCGCCACCGCCGATATCGAGGAAGTTCGCCGGCTCGCCACCGGATAATTTGATGATATCCATCGTGGCCATCGCCAGCCCCGCGCCGTTGACCATGCAGCCGATCTCGCCATCCAGCTTGATGTATGACAGGCCGTTCTCACGCGCCTGGATTTCCGCCGGGGCTTCCACGTCCAGGTCGCGCAGGCTGTCCATCTCCTGGTGGCGGAACATGGCGTTATCATCCACCAGCATTTTGCCGTCCAGCGCCATCAGGTTGCCTTCCGAGGTGATCACCAGCGGGTTGATTTCTGCCAGGGTGGCATCGGTGTCATTGTAGGCCTGCCACAGGCCCTGCGCGATGGCCTGGAACGGCCTCCAAAGCTCGCGCGGCAGGTCCATACCGATTGCCAGGTCACGCGACTGGTATTCGCGCAGCCCCAGCAGCGGGTCGATGTGCAGCTTGATGATTTTCTCAGGCGTTTCACGCGCCACTTCTTCGATTTCCACCCCGCCGGCCGCGGAAGCCATAAACACCGGGCGGCGTGCGGCGCGGTCGTTGGTGATGCCCAGGTAGATTTCTTTGACGATGTTGACCGCCTGGTCGACCAGCACCTTGCGCACCGGCAGGCCTTTGATCTCCATGGCCAGAATGGCGCGCGCCAGGTCGACGGCCTCTTCGGGCGTCTTGGCCAGGCGGATGCCCCCGGCCTTGCCGCGCCCACCAACCAACACCTGTGATTTAATAACGACCCTCCCGCCGAGTTCCTGGGCAATGCGCCCGGCCTCTTCGGGAGTGGATGCGATTTGTCCCCTGGGAATGGGGACTCCGTACCTTGCGAAAATTTGTTTCGATTGATACTCGTGTAGTTTCATTCCATTTCCCCATCCATGGCTGGTGAATGTACCATGCAACGCAATCATTATAGCATGCCGCCCCAGGATGCTTGACAGGCGTAGAAGGTTCAAAGCAATGCTATGGAAAAAACTCCCTCCCTTCCCGAAACGGGAAGGGAGGGCTGGGGAGGGTCAGTTTTGTGTTTGCCTTAGCCCTTCATGTAATCGTCGAGGGCTTCCTTGCTGATGCGGTAGGCCGAGCCAATCTTACGCGCCTTGAGCTCACCGGCGGTTATGGCCGCCAGGATATCCTCTTCCGAGACGCGCAGCACGCCGGCCGCTTCGGCGGGGGTCATCACCGCGGGCGTGCCGCCGCCGGCTGGAGCGCCGCCACCGCCGCCGCCCGAAGGCGCGCCGCCTTGCTGGTTACCGGTCATGCCGCGCAAGCTGTCGCCGATGACGTTGCCCAGGCCCATGCCGGCGCCGATGCCGGCCGTGAGGCCAGCGCCGCCGCTGGGGTTCTGCGCCGCGTCGCGCAGCGCATCCGCGGCCTGGAGCTGGGTGTAGGTCTGCATATCCAGCATGCCCATCGCGCGCAGCTCTTCTGCCGACTTATCCGACGGCTTGAGGTTGGCAATATAGAAGGATTTCAGCAACAGACCAAGCGCCGCAAAATCATCCTGCGCTTTCGCGCGCACGCCCGCGCCCAATTCTTCCGTCAGGCCGATCAGCTCAACTACGCTGTTCCGCGCGGCGGTCTCGCCCAGCAGGTCCTGCAGCTTGGAGAGCAGCATCGAGCGCAGCCGGTTTTCGATATCGCTGCTGCGGTACATGCCCTGCGCGCCCACCACCTGGGTGACGAACTGCTGCGCGTCTTTCACCTGGAAGCTGTACGAGCCAAAGCCCTGCATCAGCGCCACGCCCAGGCCCATGCCGGGGTTGCGCACGATGATCGGCTGCGGTGTGCCCCATTTATGGTCGACAAACTCGCGCATCGAGACGAAATACACTTCCGCGGTGAAGGGTGTGCGATCATTGAACAGCTTGCCCACCAGGTTGATGAGCAGTGGAATATTGGCCGTGGTGATCGTGTGGCGCCCGGGTCCAAAGACATCCAGCGCCTGGCCGTCTCGGAAAAACACGGCACGCTGCGATTCACGCACGATAACCTGAGAGCCCAGCCGCAGATCGGCAATACCGGCTTCGGGGAAGCGGTGGACGATCTCATCCGTCATCTCGCTGGGATATTCGACAACATCAAAAATTCTAGCCATCCTGGTTCTCCCTTTGGAAAAGATTGGAACGGGCTTACTGGGCCGGGTTCTCGTTAATGCCACCGATCAGCACTTCGCTGCGCCGGTTGAAAGTTTCTACGGCCTGGTTGGCGACACCACGCAGGTTGCGGATCGCGGCAGGCAGGCCATCGGTACCAACCGAGGCTTCGACGTTGTCAATCGCGTGGCCAACCTCGTCAGTGGACTGGAGCATCGCCAGGTCGAACTGGTACACCTGGGACAGCTCGTCTTCGCGTACTTTCACCGGGTCAAAAAAGCCGGCATAGCCGTAGGCTGCGGTGCGCACGCGGTCGATGAATTGGCGCAGCTTGATGGCCGCCGATTCCATATCGTCCACGTACTCAATCTGCCCCTGGCTGATGAGGTCACGCTGCACGGTAGAAACCCGCTGCCACAGTTCTTCAAAACGATTGGCCACGGCTTCGCGCAGAATCTTGTCGGAATTGCGCCGGTCCTGCCGCTCGAAGTAGCCCTTGAAACCGGGCAGCTTGGATAGCAACTGTTTGAAGACATCGCGGTCGTCCGTTACTCGGTCGAATAAATCACTCATTCCGTCCCTCCTCTGGGGAAACAAGTTGAACGCAGGCAAGCAAAACAGGCAGATTCGATGCCTTGATGATTATAGTCTCTATTGTAGACGAAAACAACCGGGGGATGTTAATCGAACGGAGAGGTCAAATGGTTGGATTCTGGTTGTTTTTTCCCTGGCTTGTTGTAAGGTTGCTGTAATTTTAAAATACTTGTATTCCTCGAGTGCGTGCATATAATAAGCAATAGAAATTCAGCAGTAACCATATTTGAGCAGGGAGGAGGTGAACACACATGTTATTCGCTCCGAAAGAAAAAGGTCAGGGCCTGGTTGAATATGCTTTAATCCTCGTTTTGGTTGCCGTCGTCGTAATCGTCGTC
Organism: Longilinea sp.; assembly: GCA_039810245.1. Taxonomy (GTDB): domain Bacteria; phylum Chloroflexota; class Anaerolineae; order Anaerolineales; family Anaerolineaceae; genus CALDSL01. Next base: position 205,667 of record JBDHWQ010000001.1, read on the forward strand.
CTTGCCCTCCTCGGCCCCGCTATCCGCAACGTCTTCCAGACGGTCGTGAACGCGATCTAATCCACTTCAGAAACAAGTGTAGTAAGAAAAATTTTTGCGAAGGAAGGAGGTGAAAAACATGTTATTCGCTCCGAAAGAAAAAGGCCAGGGTCTCGTGGAATATGCTTTGATCCTCGTTTTGGTTGCTGTAGTCGTTATCGTCGTCCTCGCCCTGCTCGGCCCCGCCATCCGCAACGTATTCCAGACGGTTGTGAACGCGATCTAATCATCGTCGTGGTCCCTCAATATCGAAATATGATTAGACGAAAAGCCCTGTTTCGGCAGGGCTTTTCTGTTTGCAATCCTGTTAGAAGGCGGCCTGAATAACAACTTTGATAAGTCAAAAGCATGGCAACGGGGATTTTCCTCGTTACAATAGTAGCAGCCAATACAAGACCGCAAAAGAATAGCATCGCACGCATCAATGATCAGGAGGCAAGCATGGCAGCAGGTGGAAGACGCAGCAGTGGTCTACTCATTATTCTCCTCGCAATCTTATTAATCGTTGGCCTGGGTGGAGCATATTTCCTGTTCCGCAACCAGCTCGCCCCGCAGCAGCCCACGGCAGAAACCCCGGCGCTGGATTCCCAGCAGCCGATGACGAACATCGTGATCACCACCCAGTTCGTCGCACGCGGCACCAAGCTGAGCGAAGGCGTACTGACCATGGTGCCCTACCCCGAGAAGGACCTGGTGCAGGGTACATTCTTTACCGATATCGCCAGCGTGATAGGCAAGCAGGCCAAGTATGACCTGGACGCCCGCCTGCCGCTGACATCCAGCCTCATTGTTGATAGCCCGGTGGGCTCGTACGCGGCTTTCCAGATCCCCAAGGGCATGGTCGCCATCTCGATTCCCATCTCGCATCTGACGGCGGTCTCCTTCGCCCCACAGCCCGGCGATCACGTGAACATCATCGTGGCGCTCAGCCTGGTGGATGTGGACCCCAACTTCCAGAGCATTCTGCCCAATTACACAGCCTCGGTCACGCCGCCGTTCCCCGGCAGCGACAGCCAGCCCCCCACCCGCTCAGCGCAAATCCAGAGCGGCGGGCCGGCTTCGGTGCAGGGCCGCGTGGAGCTGGATGGTACGCTTAACGAAGCCCTGTATGTGGTTCCTTCAGAAGCGCAGCGCGCGCGTACCGTCAGCCAAACGCTGGTGCAGAACGCCATCGTGCTGCACATGGGCAACTATCTGGATGACAAACCTGCCGAGCAGACCCCGGCCGCCGACCTGGTGGAGCCTACGCCAGTGCCGCAGGCCGGCGCTGAAGGTGAAGAGGCCAAACCGGCCGAACCGGAAGAGATCACCCTGGTGGTCAGCCCGCAGGATGCCGTGACGCTCAACTACCTGATGCAAGTAGGCGGAAAACTGAATCTGGTGCTGCGCTCAGCCGGCGACAACGAGAAGATCAATACCGAAGCGGTCACGCTGCAGTTCCTCATGGACCAGTACGCCATCCCCAACCCGGCGAAACTGCCCTACGCAATGCAGAAAGATGATAACGCCGCCCAGGTGAACCCCTACGTCGACCCCAACCAGCCCTAAATCGGGTGGTATTCACTGGTAGCAACAAGGTTTCACTGGTGGAGCAGGTATGGCCGGACAAGATAAAGTTCGTGTTCTCATCGTAGACGACATCGCCGAAACGCGCGACAATATCCGGCGCATGTTGCAGTTCGACAGCATGATTGAAGTCATCGGCGCTGCTCAATCTGGCCGCGAGGCGATCTCGCTGACCGGCCAGATGAAGCCCGATGTGGTGCTGATGGACATCAATATGCCGGATATGGACGGCATTACGGCAACAGAAGCCATCCGGCGCAACTCGCCGCCCACCCAGGTGGTGATCTTATCGGTACAGAGTGATCCCAGCTATATGCGCCGCGCCATGCTGGCCGGCGCGCGGGATTTTCTGACCAAGCCGCCGATGATTGATGAACTGCTCTCAGCCATCCGCCAGGCCGGCAAAATGGCACAGGACGAGCGCGCCAAAGCGGCAATGTCCTTCGCCAGCACCGCCGCCCCAGGCAGCCCGGCCGGAATGGCCTATGCCAGCAGCCAGGGCAAGGTGATCGTCGTGTACAGCCCTAAGGGCGGCGCTGGCTGCACCACCCTGGCCATCAACCTGGCCGTGGCGTTCAAGAGTGAAGAGCCCAAAGTGCTGCTGGTGGATGCCAGCATGCAGTTCGGCGATGTGCCGGTCTTCCTCAACGAACAGGTCAAGAATACCGTGTTGGACCTGGCCCCGCGCGTGGACGAGATGGAACCGGAAATTGTGGAGAGCGCACTCATCACTCACGCATCCACCGGGGTGCAGGTGCTGGCATCGCCCACCAAGCCGGAAATGTCGAACCAGCTGCGCGCAGAGCCTTTCGGCAAACTGCTGGACTACCTGCGCGGCATGTACCCGTACATCATCGTGGATACTTCATCCTACCTGACGGAAGCGGTGCAGGCCGCGCTGGATGCCGCGGATGTGATCGTGCTGGTCACCACGCAGGATATCCCTTCCATTAAAAATTCCAACCTGTTCCTCGGCCTGGCGGATGCTTCCGGGATCAAGCGCAGCCGCATTCTGTTCGTGATGAACCGTTTTGACCGGCGCATTGGCATTTCGCCCGAGCGCGTGGGTGAAAGCCTGCGCCAGCCAGTCGTGCTCACGATACCCTATGAAGAAAAGATCGTGGGGCAGTCGGTGAACCGCGGCGTACCCTTCGTATTTGACAACAAAGTGCAGCCGGTCAGCAAAGCCATTTTCAGCCTGGTTGAGCAGATCAAGACTCACCTGACCCAGGAAGAAGCCGCCCCGGAAGCTGCCGGGAAGCGCTAGCCCAACGGTAGCGGAGAAGGAGGAACGCAATGTCCATCCTCAAACGCCTGCAAGGGGGTGATAGCGGACCCGCCGAGAATACGAACGGCGGGTTAGGCGCATCTACCCCGGGCGCGAACCCCGCAGCCAACGCTCGCCCACCCGGAATGCCCGGTGGACCGAAGGACAACTACCAGGACCTGAAAACGCGCGTGCAGAACAAGCTGCTCTCAGGGATTGATAATAATATCGATGTCACCCGCACTGCCGAAGTGCGCAAGACGATCCTGGGGCTGTTTGAGCAAATCCTGGCCGAAGAAAATATCGTGCTCTCGCGCCCGGAGCGAGCGCGGCTGTTCGAACAGATTGCCGCGGAAATTTTGGGTTTCGGGCCGATCCAACCGCTGCTGATGGACGACAGCATCACCGAAATCATGGTCAATGGGGCCAAGCATATCTACGTCGAGCGCAAAGGCAAGATCGTGCGCGTGCCGGTGGCCTTTGAGAGCAACGATCATGTGATGCGCATCATCGAGCGCATTGTGGCGCCGCTGGGCCGCCGCGTGGATGAATCCAGCCCGTATGTAGATGCACGTCTGCCCGACGGCTCTCGCGTCAACGTGGTCATCCCGCCAATTGCCCTGGTTGGCCCCACCATCACCATCCGCAAGTTCTCCAAAAACCCGATCACCATCGAACAACTGGTCGGATTTGGCTCCCTCACGCCGGAAGCGGTAGCGTTTCTCAAGGCCTGCGTGGAAGCACGGGTCAACATCATCATTTCCGGCGGTACCGGCTCCGGCAAGACCACCCTGCTCAACGTGATGTCGAGCTTCATCCCCGGCGATGAGCGCATTGTCACCATCGAAAACGCGGCAGAATTGCAACTGCGCCAGGAGCACGTCGTCACGCTGGAATCGCGCCCGGCCAATATTGAAGGCCGCGGCGAGATTACCATCCGCCAGTTGGTGATCAATGCACTGCGCATGCGCCCCGACCGCATCATCGTAGGGGAAATCCGCGACGAAGCTGCGCTGGATATGCTGCAAGCCATGAATACCGGCCATGACGGCTCGATGACCACTACCCACTCCAACAGCCCGCGCGACACGCTGGCGCGCCTGGAAACAATGGTGATGATGGCCGGCATGGACCTGCCGGTACGCGCCATTCGCGAGCAGGTATCCTCCGCCATCGAGCTGGTGATCCACCAGGAACGCATGCGTGATGGCACGCGCAAGGTCGTCAACGTGACCGAAGTCACCGGGATGGAAGGCGAAGTCATTACCATGACGGATATCTTCGTCTTTGAGCAAACCGGGTACGATAACAACAAAGTCATTGGGATGCTGCGGCCCACCGGACTGCGCCCCAAATTTATGGACAAGATTGAAATGTCCGGCATCCACCTGCCCCCGGCGATCTTTGGGCTGGGTGACCGCAAACGCCACTAACTGTCAACAGGATAAAAACCGCTATGAACCTAACGATACTCTTCGCGCTTGGTGGTGGACTGGGAGTGCTCCTGCTGATGATTGGCATTGGCATTGTGGTCTCTACGCCGCGCTCGGTGGTAGATGACCGCCTGGGAAAATATGTGGCCGTAGGACAGGAAGTCGAGCAGAAGGGCAAGCAGCAAAAACAGGGCGCGCTCACTGACTGGCTCAACCGACGGGTGGAGAATACCTCCACCGGGGGCAAAATCTCCCGCAACCTGGCGCGTGCCGACCTGAAGCTAAAACCCGGCGAGTATATCGCGCTGATGATGATCGCATCCTTTGGCGTTGCTTTTGTGGCCTGGTTTATCGGTGGCAAGTCTGTGCTGGTAGCGCTAATCGGGGCGATCATCGGCCTGTTCTTGCCAAACACCTACGTGAAGCGGCTGCAGGGCAAGCGTCTGATCAAGTTCAATGACCAATTAGGCGATATGCTCAACCTGATGGTCAATGGCGTGCGCGCCGGGTACTCCACCATGCAGGCCATGGAAGCGGTGAGCAAAGAGCTGCCCGCACCCATCTCGGATGAATTCCGCCGCGTGGTGCAGGAGATGCAGCTCGGTGTTTCCATGGAGCGCGCGCTGGATAACCTGCTGCGGCGTATCCCCAGCGACGACCTGGATCTGGTGATTACCGCCATCAACGTGCAGCGCGAGGTGGGCGGTAACCTGGCCGAAATCCTCGACACCATCTCCTTTACCATTCGCGAGCGCGTGCGCATCAAAGGCGAAATCCGCGTTATGACTGCGCAGGTAATGTACTCTGGCCGCTTCCTGGCCATGCTACCTGTCATCCTGTTGGGCATCCTGTATGTGATGAACCGCGAATACATGATGGAATTCTTCAATAAAAACAGCCAGCCCTGCGGTTACATAGCCCTGGGCCTGGCAGGCATCCTGATTATCTCGGGCTACTTCGCAATGAACAAGCTCGCGGATATTGAAATCTAGCCGGACCGGGAGAACCAGAGGGAACAATGAACAATATCTTGATCGTCTTTGGCATTATCCTGGCCATCATCCTGGTGGGTGGTGGAATCATGGTCTACATCGGGCTACGTAACCCGCGCCGGCAGGATGACCGCGCGCTGGCCGCGCGCCTGGAAGAATTTGAGAAGCGCGGCGAGGAAGTCAACCTGGAAAAGATCGAAATGGCGCAGCCATTTTCGGAGCGCGTGTTCTTCCCCCTGGCGCGCTCGCTGGGCGAACTGGCGGTGCGCTTTACCCCACAGAACGCGCTGCAATCCATAAATAAAAAACTGGAGCTGTCGGGCGTTTCCTCGAAGATTGACGCCACTACCATTCTGGCGATCCAGTTTATCTGCATGGCGGTGTTCGGCGGTTTGATGATCCTGGTATTTACCGTGAGCAGCGCCAACTGGCCGCTGGGTCGCGTGATCCTGTTGACCATCGGTATTGGCGCGCTGGGCTTCTACTTCCCGCAGCTCTACCTGGGCAGCAAGATTACTCGCCGCCAGAAGAGCATCCGCCGCGCCATGCCGGACGCGCTCGACCTGCTGACCATCTGCGTGGAAGCCGGCCTGGGCTTTGACGCCGCGATGGCGAAAGTGAGCGAGAAATGGGAAAATGACCTCTCGCTGGCCTTCTCGCGTGTCATCCAGGAAATCCAGCTCGGAAAGCTGCGGCGCGAAGCCCTGCGGGATATGGCTGACCGTATCGGGCTGGCGGAAATGACCAGCTTTGTGGCCGCGGTGATCCAGTCGGAAATGCTGGGCGTGAGCATGGCCAAGGTGCTGCGCATCCAATCCGAACAGATGCGCGTCAAGCGCCGCCAGATTGCCGAAGAAGAAGCGCATAAAGCCCCGGTAAAGATGCTGATCCCCATGGCGCTGCTGGTGTTCCCAGCGCTGATGGTGGTGCTGCTCACCCCCGCCGGCCTGCGCCTGATGCATTCCGACCTGGGCGCGATGTTCTCAAAATAATGGCGGCGACCGCAGGGGGATGGCCCAGCAGCACCCGGCCGGCGTACCGGCTGTATCACCTGGCGTGGCAAGCGCTGGATTGGATCTATCCACCCTACTGCGGTGGCTGCGAGCAGCCAGGCGCGCGCTGGTGCACGGTCTGCCAGGCCAGCGCGCAGGTCATCGGCACGGATATCTGCCCGGTGTGCGGCCAGCAACAGGCAGATGGCCGGATGTGCGCGCAATGTGCGAAAGAATCACCCCCATTTTCGGCGATTCGTTCGTGGGCAGTATATCAGGGTACTTTACGAGAAGCGATTCATCGCCTAAAATATAAGCATGATATCGCACTGGCCGAAGCTCTCGCGGTGCATCTGATCGAAATCGCAGATCGCATGCGCTGGAATGTAGACCTGATCACCCCCGTGCCGCTGGGCGCGAAACGCGCCGTGGACCGCGGGTACAATCAGGCTGGCATGCTGGCTCGGCCGCTGGCGCTATATACCCGGGTAGCATTTCATTCACGCGCGTTGCGCCGCACACGCGAAACCGATTCTCAGGTGAGATTGGGACCTTTGGAACGCCGCGCGAACGTGCACGATGCATTTGAAGCAAACGCCAGCCTGGTGGCTGGAAAAACAGTACTGGTAATTGATGATGTGACCACCACTGGCGCGACCATTGAGTCCTGCGCCCGGGCCCTGCGCATTGCCGGTGCAGCGGTCGTATATGGGCTTACACTGGCAAGAGCGGGCCGGCAGGCTGGAACGGCTGGCGCGCTTGCGGATGCGCTTTAAGGGCACGCGAGCGGCCGGCGCCGATCTTTCTATCCCAAATCAGGAGGAAGCTATGGCTCTCAAGGTTGATATCTTCGCAAAAAACATGGATGTGAACGAGCGACTGAACGATTATGTCACCAAGAAAGTATCCAAGTTAGACCGTTTTCTCAACGGCATCGAAGAGACCCGCGTAGACCTGGCTTATATTAAATCCGCCCGCAGCCAATCTGATCGCCAGGTGGCGCAGATCACAGTGTGGGGCAAGGGCTTTATTCTGCGCACCGAAGAGCGCGCGGACGATATCTTTACCGCGGTCGATGCCGCGTTGGACAAGATGCAGCGACAGATCGAGCGGCTGAAGGGTAAACGCTCGCGCGGCCGGGGTGACGGCATTCCTGCCTCGGAAGTGCCCGCGATTGTGGCTCCCGATGCGGAAATGGAGACTGTGCTGGAGCTGGAAGAGGACGAAGTGGTTCCGGTGATTGCCCGCCGCAAGGAATTCACCCTTACCCCGATGGACGAGCTGGAAGCCGTGGAACAGATGAAACTGCTCGGCCACGACAACTTCTTTATTTTCTACAATGCGAATAACAGCCAGATTAACGTGCTGTACCGCCGCCGCGACGGTACGTACGGGCTGATTGAGCCGAAAGTCGGCTGATCCTTTCGCGCAACCGGCAGGGTCCCCCGCGCTGGCGGAGGACCTGCCCCAACTTCGCCGCACTGCAACCACATCACACCACCGGCCGAACCATGTACGAAAAAGCAGTATCGCAGCCCGCAACACATCCGCATTCCGCCCCGCGCGCAATTTCCGCGCGCATGCTGCTGTGGGTCTGGGAAAACCCTGCCAGCAGCAGCATGCTGGCGCTGCTAATCTATGCCGCGGTTGCCAATCTGCACGGCTCAATTTTCGGTCTTTCCGAACACCCGTATTATAACTACCTGGCAGATGCCTATCTCCACGGCCAGCTCGCGCTGCGCGTGATCCCGCCCAGCATCTATGACCTGGTGCTGTACGGTGGCAAAGTCTATCTTTACTGGCCGCCACTGCCGGCCATCCTACTTATGCCGTTCGTAGCGGTCTTCGGATTGAACTTCAGCGATATCGCTTTTACCCTGGTCATCGGCGCCATGAATGTTGGATTGGTGGCAGTGCTGATGCGCCAGGTGAATGCGCGCGGCGTGATTTCGCTGACTCGTTCACAGCGTGGACTGCTGGTGCTGTTCTTTGCTGCGGGCACAGTGTATTTCACCCTGGCGCCTCGCGGCCGGGTATGGTTTACCGGGCAGCTTATCGGCATTCTGTGTATCCTGCTGGCCTATATTGTTGCCCTGCGTTATCGCGGCTGGAAAGCGTTCCTGCTGGCCGGTCTGGCCGTGGCTGGAGCGGCCGCCACGCGTAACAGCATGGTTTTCGCCGCCATCTGGCCGGCGTACTACCTGTTGCGCGAGCACTGGAGCATCGGGCACAAACGGCTGGCGAGCCTTGCAGCCGCGGGAGCCGCGCAGGTACTGTTGACAGTGGCGCTGCTGGCTCTGCACAACCTGGTGCGCTTCGGCAGCCTGACCGATGTGGGTATCGCGTATCACCAGATGGGACAGATCTTTGTGGAGGATTATGCCCGCTACGGGTATTTCAACCTGCACTACCTGCCCATCAACCTGTATTACCAGTACATCTTCTATCCGCTGCCGTTCCGCCTCGATTCTCTAATGGGTGGCAGCTTGTTTCTGCTCAGCCCACTTTTCTTTGCCATTTTTTGGGCATTTGACAAAACCGGCCGCCGCGAACAGGTTTCGCGCTGGATGCTGGTGGCTTCGATCCTGCTCACCAATATTCCCATCCTGCTGCTGATGGGCACCGGTTTTGTGACTTATGGGCCACGCTACACCCTCGACTTCACCGTACCGCTGCTGCTGCTCACTGCAATTGGCATGCGCCGCTGGCCGGCAATCGCCGCGGTGGTCGCCGTGCTGCTTTCGATTCTTCAATATGCGGTCAGCGCTTTTATTCCTCTGACCTGACCGCCGTCGGCATCCATCTGCATCCATTGAACTGTTTTTGTTCTTCATCGCACAGGGAAAACCATGAACATCGAAACCAGGAACCCCAAAATTGTGATCGTCCTGCCAGCCTATAATGCCGCACGCACGCTGCTGATGACGCTGGCGGAAATCCCGCAGGAATATATGGATAACGTCATCCTGGTGGATGACGGCTCGCGCGATAACACCGTCGAGATGGCGCGCGAAGCCGGCCTGACGGTGGTGGTACACGAGAAGAATATGGGCTATGGGGCCAACCAGAAAACCTGCTACCGCACCGCGCTGGCCATGGACGCCGATATCGTGGTAATGGTGCACCCCGACCATCAGTACGACGCCACAGTGATCCCCGAGATGCTGCGGCCAATCCTGATGGGCCGCGCCGACGCGGTGTTTGGGTCGCGCATGCTGGGCGGTGCGCCCATGCAGGGCGGAATGCCGTGGTGGAAATACACCGCCAACATCCTGCTCACGGCACTGTCCAACATCGTCTTCCAGCGCTACCTGACCGAGATCCACTCCGGCTTCCGCGCCTACTCGCGCCGTTACCTGGAAACGGTGCAGTTCGAAAGCAACAGCGATGACTTTATCTTCGATACCGAAATCATCGCCGAAGGCATGGCCTGTGGATTGTATTTCCAGGAAGTGCCCATTGCGACGCGTTATTTTAAAGAGGCCTCGTCGATCAACTTCCGCCGCAGCGTCAAGTACGGCCTGGGCATTCTGGGAGTGCTGGGTAAATACCTGCTGCACAAGGCGAACATCCTGCGCATCGCGCAGTATGAAGCCAAACCGCCGCGCCCCATGCCGCAACCCATACCGGTGTACATCGAACAGCCCGCGCTGGAACACATAAAGTAAGCCGCATTGCCAATCTTACAGGAAACAGGGCTGGCATCTTGCCAGTCCTGTTTGCCTGCGCTATAATTGCTCCGCTCTTGAACTCAGAACGTTAGAACCAAAAGGCAAAAACACCCATGATTGACGTAAATGACCTTCGCAAAGGCGTAACCTTCGAGCTGGACGGCAAGCTGTATAAAGTCCTGGAATATTCACACAACAAACCTGGCCGCGGCAATGCTACCATCCGCATCAAAGCGCGTGACTTGCGCTCCGGCACCACGCTGGAAAAGACCTTCCAATCCGGCGACCGCGTGGCGGATGCCCGCCTCGATTTTCACAATGCTACCTACCTCTACAAGGATGGCAACAGTTACGTCTTCATGGACGTCGAAACCTTTGAACAGCCCGGTATCCCCGAAAGCGTGGTGGCGGATATGTCGGGTTTCCTGAAAGAAGGCATGGAAGTTAAGCTGACCTTTTATAACAACGAGCCGATCGATATTGATCTGCCCACCTCGGTAGACCTCAAGGTGACCCGCGCCGAAATGGCGGTCAAGGGTGACACTGCCACTGGCGTGACCAAGAAGGTTACCGTCGAAACCGGCGCGGAAGTGCAGGTTCCGTACTTCGTCACCGAAGGCGACACCATCCGCGTGGATACCCGCACCGGCTCGTACGTCACGCGCGTATAAACTTCACGCATCGACACTTGACCTACCGCAAAAATGCGGTAACCTGAAAATGCCCTGACCTGTCCCCGGAAGGGGACAGTTTTCTATATCTGGAATAGAATTGAGTAACCATGCGAACACCTGCTGGTATTGAATGCCCATATTTTTATGGTAACTACTACCGCGGCAGAAAGCAGGAAGAATGCCGTCTGGTCAGCCCGGAAACGGCGCACCAGTGGAGCGCGGATATGTGCAAAACCTGCCCCGTGCCAGGTATTGTGCGCGCCAATGCCTGCCCCAACCTGATCCTGAACGGTAAGGCTGAGAAAAACCTGTTTGGGCTGATCAAACGCATGAATGTCAGCGCGTACTGCAAACTGAGCGATGAAGTGGTGAAAGAACCGCATGTCGGCTGTGGTAAATGCCATCCCCTGCCGGATGCCTTCAAGGATATCGAACGATGACAATGATCCTGCTGGTCGACCTGGATGACACCCTGCTGCATAATAACATCAATACCTTCCTGCCCAGCTACCTCAAAGCGTTGAGCGGCCATCTCTCGTCCCGCTTCCAGCCGGACCCATTCGTGAAGCAGCTCCTCTCGGCCACGCGCTGCATGGTGGAAAACCATGACCCGGCGATGACACTGGAAGAAGTATTCGACCAGACCTTTTACCCTGCGCTCGGCACCACGCGCGCTGCACTGAATACTGACCTGGAGACGTTTTACCGCGAGATCTACCCGGGCCTGGAAACGCTTACCCGGCCAAAGACCGAAGCGCAGGAGCTTGTGCGCAAAGCCTTTGAGCGCGATTACCGCGTAGTGGTAGCCACCAACCCGCTTTTTCCAGCCACGGCGATCTATCAGCGGCTGGAATGGGCCGGCCTTTCGCCGCAGGAATATCCTTTCGCGCTGATCACTACCTATGAAAACATGCACTTCACCAAGCCCAACCCTGCCTACTACGCGGAAATTCTGGGCCAGCTCGGCTGGCCGGATGCTCCCGCTGTGATGGTAGGCAATGACCTTTCGGATGATATCCGCCCGGCCAGGGCATTGGGACTGCCCACCTATTACCTGAACGATACAGGCAACGGCAACGGCAGCGACCTGGCAGCGCGTGATGGGCGGCTGGAAGGCGTGCGAGACTGGCTTGAACACGTGGCTGCAGAAGTACAGTGTGTTCCAGTTGTAAAGACGCCCGAAGCGCTGCTGGCATACCTTCGCTCTACCCCGGCGGCGTTGAACACCCTGACTGCCGGTTATACCCATGCTGATTGGGCCGCCCGCCCCGGCGAGAGCGAGTGGTCGGCGGGGGAAATTCTGTGCCACCTGCGCGACGTGGATGCCGAAATCAATTTGCCACGCTTCGAGCGCATTGTCCGCGGCGAAAACCCGTTCCTGCCCGGCATTAATTCGGATGTATGGGCCGTGGAGCGCGACTATGCGCAATATGATGGCCCCGCCGCCCTCAACGAATTCCTGGCCGCGCGCAAACGCATTCTCGCGCTGCTCGAAGGGCTGGACGATAGCGGCTGGAACCTGCCCGCGCGACACGCCATCTTCGGCCCTACCACGCTGCTGGAGTTGGTCAGCTTTACTGTTACGCATGACCGCAACCATATCCAGCAGGTGTGGTGTAATCCATGTGGTGAATAGGGGTTTCCCCGGTCTGTGCAATGCCTTCCCTGTGGGCTATAATCGAAGCATGAGAGAGGGGGCTCGCTCATTTTTATCGCCTGCAAGAAAATGCCCTTCCGGGCATCGTATAGCGGTATTCGTATGAATTGTGTTAGAGAGTACAAATTTCCTATACTTTCTATGGAATCCGTAGAAGTAGATTGGTATAATGCAGATATAGTTATTCCCCACCGCGGGGAATTGGTTGCAATTTGGAGGTATCAGTGAGTTCACGGAACCAATCGTATGTGATCTACCTGCTTCTGTTCGTGGCGATCATCGCAATGGTGGTTTACAACTTCAGCCAGCAAGGCGGTACACAAGAAGCGCTCACCATCAATGAGGTGGCCGCGCACATTCAGAGCAATCAAATTAAGAAGATCGTTGAAGACGAAGACCGGCTGCGGATCACGTACGCGGATGGCAGCCAGCGCACTTCTACCAAAGAGACCAACGCTACCCTGGTGCAGCAACTGCTCGACCTGGGCGTTACTACGCAACAGCTAAACCCGGATAATGTAAAGATCGAAATCCGGCCGCCCAGCGCATGGCTGGGCGTGGTAACTGCCCTGGGATACATCCTACCGTTCCTGATCCTGGGTGGCGCGTTCTTCTTCATTTTCCGCCAGGCACAGGGCAGCAACAACGCCGCCATGTCCTTCGGGAAATCGCGCGCGCGCATGTTCAGCGGCGACCAGCCCACAGTGACCTTCAATGATGTGGCCGGTGTGGAAGAGGCCAAAGAAGAGCTTAAGGAGGTGGTGGAATTCCTGCGCGAACCGCAGAAGTTCATCTCCCTGGGTGCGCGCATTCCAAAGGGTGTGCTGCTGGTAGGCCCTCCGGGAACCGGCAAGACCTTGCTTGCCAAAGCCGTCTCCGGCGAGGCGGGTGTGCCTTTCTTCTCGATCTCCGGCTCGGAGTTTGTCGAAATGTTCGTGGGCGTTGGCGCCAGCCGCGTGCGCGATCTGTTCGACCAGGCCAAGCGCCACTCGCCATGCATCATCTTCGTGGATGAAATTGACGCAGTCGGCCGCCAGCGCGGCGCAGGACTGGGCGGCAGCCACGACGAGCGCGAGCAGACGCTCAACCAGATGCTGGTGGAAATGGACGGCTTCGACACCGACACCAATATCATTATCATGGCCGCCACCAACCGCCCCGATATCCTCGACCCCGCCCTGCTGCGCCCCGGCCGCTTTGACCGCCGCGTGGTGCTGGATCGCCCCGATGTGCGCGGCCGCGAGGCTATCCTGCGCGTGCATGTCAAAGGCAAACCCATGGCCCCGGATGTGGACCTGAGCGTCCTGGCGCGCTCCACCCCCGGTTTTGTGGGCGCGGATCTGGAGAACATGGTCAATGAAGCTGCCATCCTGGCCGCGCGCCGTAACAAGCGCATTATTGGCCAGAGCGAATTTGAAGAAGCCATTGAGCGCGTGATCGCCGGCCCGGAACGTAAGAGCCGCCTGATCAGCAAGGAAGAAAAACGCATCGTGGCCTACCACGAGGCCGGGCACGCAGTGGTGATGAATGTGCTGCCCAACGCCGACCCGGTGCAAAAGGTTTCGATTATCGCGCGCGGTATGGCCGGTGGTTACACCCTGGCTTTGCCGCAGGAAGACCGCACCCTGATGCCGCGCAAGAAGCTGCTGGCGGATATGATCGGCCTGCTGGGCGGGCGCGCTGCTGAAGAGTTGGTATTTGACGATATCACTTCGGGCGCATCCAACGACATTGAGCGCGTGACACAGCTTGCGCGCACGATGGTCACCCGCCTGGGCATGAGCTCGGAGCTGGGCCCGATGGTGTACGGCCAGAAAGAAGAGCTGATTTTCCTGGGCCGCGAGATTTCCGAGCAGCGCGACTACTCGGAAGCAGTGGCTGAAAAGATCGATCAGGAGGTGCGCGGCCTGGTGAACGATGCTTACCAGGAAGCACGCGTCATCCTGCGCCAGTATCAGGATAAGCTGGATGCGGTGGCCGAGCGCCTGCTGGAAGCGGAAACCATCTCGAAGGAAGAGTTTGAACGAATCTTCCCGCCGCCTGTTCCCAAGACCAGCGGCACGCCGGTGTTCATAGACCGCGACAACGGCAGCCAGCCAGCCGTCGCATAAATACAAGAAGCAAGAAGCGCCCCGGAGAACCTCGGGGCGCTTTTCTACCTTTACCATTTACTCCAAAAAGTCGATTGGAAGGCCTTGCATAAATAGAGGGGCAACTCATGGAATATGCCAAATTGGGAAACACCGGGTTGGAAGTATCGCGCATCTGCCTGGGATGTATGGGGTTCGGCGATGCAACGCGCTGGATTCACCAGTGGGTACTCAACGAGGACAACAGCCGGCCAATAATCCAGAAAGCCCTTGACCTGGGCATCAATTTCTTCGATACAGCCAATGTGTATTCCCTTGGCGCGAGCGAGGAGATCCTCGGCCGCGCCTTGCGCGACTTTGCCAGGCGGGACGAGGTAGTCATCGCCACAAAACTGCATGGCAAAATGCGCGAAGGGCCCAACGGTTCTGGCCTGTCACGCAAGGCAATCTTGAACGAGATTGATAACAGCCTGAAACGCTTGCAGACAGAGTACATCGATCTGTACATTATCCACCGCTGGGATTATGAGACGCCCATTGAAGAAACAATGGAAGCACTGAATGACATTGTCCGGGCCGGCAAAACTCGCTATATCGGTGCTTCGGCCATGTGGGCCTGGCAGTTCCAAAAAGCGCTGTATGTATCCAGTCAGCATGGTTGGGCGCGCTTCGTCTCGATGCAAAATCACCTCAATCTGATCTACCGCGAAGAAGAACGCGAAATGTTGCCACTGTGCCGAGAAGAAAAGATTGGTGTTACCCCCTACAGCCCGCTCGCTTCGGGACGGTTAACAAGGGATTGGTCTTCGGAAAGCACGCTGCGTTCCGAAACCGACAGAGTTGCCAGGAGTAAGTATGACGCGGTCAATACGACAGTCGCCGGCTCAGATCGGCAGATCGTGGAGCGCGCTGCCGAAATCGCAAAAAAGCATGCAGCACCTCGCACCCATATCGCGCTGGCCTGGTTGTTACAGAAGAAGGCCGTGGTCGCGCCAATCATTGGCGCTACGAAGATTTCCCACCTGGAAGAGGCGTGCGGCGCGTTGTCTGTGAAGCTGACCGAGGAAGAGATATCCTATCTCGAAGAGCTGTACGTGCCACATGCCGTTGTGGGCCACCAATAATTCGCTCATTGCTGGTTTTCTGCTGCGAACCGGTCAGACTTTTGGCAAAATCCATCCCTGGCCGGAGCGGATAAACGCTTCTATTTCATCCGCACTGCCGGGATGAACGCCAAACCAGTGGATGTTGGGATCGTGTGCCGAGAACCAGTTGGCCTGGCGGCGAACAAATACGCGCGTCAGGCGCTTCATTTGCATCACGGCCTCCTCCAGGCTCATGCGGCCCTGCAGGTAGGCAATCATCTCACGATAACCAATCGCCGAAAGCGTCGGCAGATCTGGTGAATAGCCTTTCTCCAGTAAGCGGCGCACCTCGTCCAGCAGGCCGGCATCCAGCATGGCGGCGATGCGCGCATCCACGCGCGCGTACAGCTCGCCGCGCGGGCGGATCAGCCCGATTTGCAGCAGGGAGTATGGCGAAGCTGCCCTGCCCCCCTGCTCGGAAAAGCGCCGGCCGCTGCGCAGGGTCACTTCCAGGGCGCGCACGGTGCGACGCACGTTGCTGGGATCAATGCGCTCCGCAGCCAGCGGGTCAAGTATCCGCAGGCGGTTGTGCAGCGCCAGCGGCCCGATTTCAGCGGCCCAGGCTTCGAGGTAAGCGCGCAGGCGCGGGTCCGGTTCCTGTGGCGGAATTTCCCAGGCTTCGGTAACAGCGCGCACGTATTGGCCGGTTCCACCCACCAGGAATGGTAATCGCCCGCGCGCGTGTACCGCCTCGATTGCTTCGCGCGCGGCGCGTTGGAACACGGCCAGGCTCCAGGGCTGGTCAGGGTCGGCCACATCGATCAAATGATGCGGTACGCGGCTCAGTTCCTCGGGTGTGGGCTTGGCGGTGCCAATATCCATGCCACGATAGAACAGGCGCGAGTCGATGGAAATGATCTCACCGCCCAGCCGCCTTGCAAGCTGCAGGGCAATTTCGGTCTTACCAACGGCCGTGGGACCGACGATGACGATCAGTGGGCGCGGGTGCTCAGGATAATACATTTTCGAACCAGGCAATCTGCGTTCCGGTGTGCCCTGGTTGGCCCTGGATGGCGCAGACATCCACGCGCCAGGTGCCATCGAACTCCGGGTGCTGCTGAAGATAATGACGGGCTGCGTTAAGCAGGTGCTCAGCCTTGACCGGGGTGATGGCTTCTTCCGGCATGCCAAACGCTTCGCTGGTGCGGGTCTTGACTTCCACAAACAGCAGCGTGCCACCTTTGCGCGCCACCAGATCCAGCTCGCCGTAGGGCGTGCGGTAATTACGCTCCAGCAACGTCCACCCGCGGTTTTTGAGGTGCTCGGCGGCCACGTTTTCTCCCCAGCGGCCGATTTCCTGGCGCGTGCTCAACTCTGCCCACCTGCCAGCGCTACTGCCCAGGCAGCGATGGCGCGCGACGATGCCGGGTGTGCAAGCTGTGCGGCGGCCGAGCGCATGCGCGCGTACACTTCGCCATTGTGCGCCAGCCGCGCCACCTGCGCGCGCACACCCGCGCCGCGCGCCAGCTTTCCCGCGCCAGCCGCAGTGAGGATGGCGGTGTTGGCAAACTCCTGGCCGGCACCACGCTTAAGCAGCACCACCGGCTTGCTGAGCGCGAGCGCTTCGGCCACCGTCAGCCCGCCAGGTTTGGTCACCACCAGGTCGGCCCACTGCATGTGGGCCGGCATTTCGTGCGTCATACCCAGAATAGTCACGTCCACACGACCAGAAAGCATGCGCTCGGCGCGCGCGCGCAGCCAGTTGGCGCTGCCAAACACCAGCCGCCACTCCACACTTGCCAGCGGCTGCTCAGCCAGGGATTGAAAGAAACGCAGCAATCCCGGCCAGAGCGTGAGATACGGCCCGTTGCGCCCACCCCCGGCGATCAGCAGCACGCGAGTAGGCCGCATCTGCGGGGTATCTTCGCGGCGGTTGGTAGCCATGCGCGCGTATTCTGGGCGTACCGGTACGCCCAGAACGCGAATTTTCTCTGTGGGCGCGCCCTGCTTTGCCAGGCGCTGCGCGGCGGCCGTGCTGCCCACCACGTATCCGTCTACGCCGCGCCTGGGCCAGTAAGCATGCACCTGTAGATCGGTAGAAACGGCCAGCAGGGCTGCACGCGGTTGGCGCTCGCCGGCCAGGATGGCACAAGGCAGCGCGTGGGTGCAGATGATCACATCCGGCTGCTCGCGACGTACGATCGCCAGCACGCGCTGGCGCGTCCAGGACAGGCGCGCGGAGAACTGGAACAGCGCGGCCATCGAGCCGCTGTGCCAGGCCCAGGTATAAGGCCGCGCCAGCAACGTGGTGGAAAGCGCCGAAAGCAAATCGGTCAAACCTGATTCCCGCGCGCGGGCTGGAAAAACGTCTTTCAGAATCACTTGCCAGCCAGCGCCGAACTCGCACAGCGCCGCCTGGAGGGCCAGCGCGGCGGTGTAGTGCCCGGATCCGATGGATGCATAGAAAATAATGGCTTTTTTCATGGAGGTGATTGCGTGCCCGTTCTCCGCCGCCGTGGCTTTTCGTTGACTTTTCCGGGTTTCATGCTAAACTAACCAGAACCAGAGGGCGGCCAGTAACCATGCAACTATTGTAACCGAATCTGTCCCTGGCAGCCGCTTCTGGGTGGAGTGCAAATGCCGGCCGCCGAAATCATCGCCATCGGCACCGAGCTGCTGCTCGGTGAAATTCAAGACACCAACACACGCTACCTGGCGCGGAACCTGCGCGACGTGGGGATTGACCTGTACCGCACCATGGTGGTAGGGGATAACATTGATCGCATCGCGCGAGCCATCCAGGAAGCGCTGGGGCGCGCGCAAATTGTGATTACCACCGGCGGGCTTGGCCCCACCGTGGATGACCCTACCCGCGCCGCGGTGGCGCTGGCTGCCGGTGTCGAGCTGGTCTATCTGCCCGAACTGTGGGAGCAGATTACCGCGCGCTTCCAGCGCTACGGCCGCGCCGCCACCGAAAATAACCGCCGCCAGGCATATATTCCTGCCGGGTCGATGCCGGTGGCGAACCCGGTGGGAACCGCACCGGCGTTCATCGCCGAGATTCGCGATGGCGCTGTGATCAGCCTGCCGGGTGTGCCGCGTGAGATGGAATACCTGTTTGAAAATGAAGTTCTGCCCTACCTGCGCCGGCGTTTTGATCTGCGCGGGGTGATCAAGGCGCGCGTGCTGCATACCGCCGGCGTGGGCGAGTCGCAGGTGGACGCGTTGATCGGCGACCTGGAGGAAGGCGCCAACCCTACGGTTGGGCTGCTGGCGCACGCCGGCCAGGTGGATATTCGCATCACTGCCAAGGCGGATACCGTAGAGGAAGCCGACCGCTTGATCGCCGGCACGGAAGCTGAGCTGCGCCGGCGGCTGGGCGTGGATATTTACGGCGCAGACGCCGAAACGCTGGATCAAAGTGTTCTGGGGCTGGTGGGTTCTGACCTCAAAACCCTGGCCGTGGTAGAATCAGGATTACAGCAAGAATTAAGCCGCAGATTGAACCTTCCCGGCGCGAGCGTGGAATTGACGCCGTTCAGCCTGGATGCGCTGCGCGCAACGCTGCTATCGCTGCGTGACCAGGGCGCAGCCGCAGCCGCTGGCGCAGTTCTGCGCGCCGAAGGCGATCGCCAGGTGCTGGATGTGCTGCTGGTCCAATCCGCTGGCGAAGTGCATACCAACCGTTCTTATGGGGGGCCAGCAAGCATGGCTCCGCATTGGGCCACCAATACCGTGCTCGATTTTTTGCGCCGCAATCTGGCGCTTCCAAAATAACAGGCTGATTCAGGACGAAACGGATAATCAAAAAAAGGAAACCAAGCATGCAGAAGGCGGATATTCTCCTCACCAATGCCATTGTCTTGACGATGGATCAGCAGTTCCGCATTTTCGAGCACGGCGCTGTGGCAGTGCTGGGCGATTCGATCATCGATGTAGGCAGCGAAGCCGACCTCAGCGCGCGTTATGATGCCAACAGCGTGGTTGACTGCGGCGGCAAGGTGCTGATGCCCGGTCTGGTGAACTCGCATACCCACGTACCCATGACCCTGCTGCGCGGCCTCGCGGACGATCTGCGCCTGGACGTGTGGCTGATGGGCTATATGATGCCGGTGGAGCGCGAATTCGTTTCGCCCGACTTCGTTCGCCTGGGCACCAAACTGGCCTGCGCGGAAATGATCCGCAGCGGCGTGACCACCTTCGCAGACATGTACTATTTTGAAGAGGATATTGCCCGGGCAACGGCCGAAGCCGGCATGCGCGCGTTGTGCGCCCAGAGTGTGATGAAATTTCCCACACCGGATGCAGCTTCCTACGATGAATCGCTGGAGATGACCCGCGAATACATCCAGCGCTGGAAAAACCACGCCCTGATCGTGCCATCAGTTGCGCCACACGCAGTGTATACCTGCACGCCGGAAATTCTGCGCGCCACGGCGCAGCTCGCGGCCGAATTTGACGTGCCACTGCACACCCATATTGCCGAGACCTCATTCGAGGTGGAGAACCTGCGCAACGAGCAGGGAATGCCGGTGGTTCCCTACATGAAGAAGCAGAGTTTGTTCGACGCGAAAGTCCTGGCGGCGCACTGCGTGCACATCGACGAGGGGGAAATCCGTACCCTTAAGCACAGCAACGCGGGTGTGGCGCACAATCCGTCTTCCAACATGAAACTGGCCTCTGGGTTCGCGCCTGTCAAACGCATGCTCGATCTGGGTCTTAACGTAGGCATCGGCACGGATGGCCCCGCATCGAACAACGACCTGGATATGTTCGAAGAGGTGCGCCTCGCGGCTTTCATCGCTAAGGGCTACAGTGGCGACCCCACCGCCCTGCCAGCGCGCACCGCGCTGACCATGGCCACCCGCCTTGGTGCCAATGCCATGCACATCGGCCACCTGACCGGCTCGCTGGAACCGGGCAAGCGCGCGGATATGATCGTTGTAGACATCTTCGCGCTGCATAATGCTCCCCAGTTTCGCCGTGACCCGTCGAACGGCGTTTATGCGCAGATCGTTTATGCGGGAAAAGCCAGCGATGTGCAGGATGTGATGATTAACGGCCAGTGGGTGATGCGCGATAAACAGCTTCTCACCCTCGATGAGCAGGAGCTGCTGTATGCCAGCCAGGAATATGCGCGCCAGATTGATACCTTCCTGATGCAGCGCGAAAAATTCATCCTTTCCAAGCTGATTGCGATTGGTGGCGCGACAGAAGAAGAAAGCTTTGAAGTGCAGGGCAAGGCCATCCTCACCGAGCCTGAAGCGGCCATAAAAACGCTGCACGGCCCCGATTTTGAGATCTTGCGCTCGCGCCACTACCGCGAGTACGATACGTATTTCTCGTTCACCAACCCGGAAGAGGGCTTCCTGCGCTACCGCGAAGACCACTTTGTGGAAGATAACAACGAGGTAAGTCACGTGCGCTCACGATTGACGCTGATCGGCCCAACCCGAGAACGCCAGTTCGCCCAGCGCATTCTGCTCTCGCGCAGCCGCTACCTGGCCCCGGCCACCCAATCGCTGCGCTTCTACCGCGAGTACTTCAAGCCTCAGAGTGAGACCGAAGTGGAAAAAGAGCGCCGGCGCTACCTGGTGCGCTATCAGAATATCGAATTCTTTATCAATATCGACCACGTTACCCGGCCGGAGATGGGTTATTTCATCGAAGTCAAGAGCCGCACCTGGAGTCGCCGCGATGCCGAGAACAAATCGCAAATCGTGGCTGAGCTGCTGGAACGACTGGGTGGCGCTGCCGACAGCATCCTGCCGGATGATTATATTAAGATGGTGCAGGTCAAGCAGTAGGAAGGATTTGAAAATTTGCTGAACCGAGAGAATCCGTGAATAATCCTCAAAATGCGCCTAAAGGAATGCTCCAGGTGCTGTTTGCGGTGGCCGAAGCAGACCCGTTAATAAAGGTGGGCGGGTTGGGCGATGTTGCCGGTTCACTGCCGCCCGCCCTGCGCGCTCTGGACCCCGAGCAGACCGGCGGGCCGCTGCTAGACGTGCGTGTGGTGCTGCCGTATCACTGCGCCATTTCGCTTGCGCCGGAAGACTTAAAGTTGGTGGCAACATTTTCCGTGCCAAAACCTGGCGGCGACATGGAAGCGCGCGCCTTCCTAACCGAGCGCTGCGACACGCCTATTTATCTCATCGATGGTGACCCGTTCCAGGGCGAAATGCCGGTGTATAGCATGAACACCGCCGAAGATGGCGACAAATACACCTTCTTCTCACTGGCGGTGCTGGAGCTGGCGCGCGCGCTGAACTGGCAGCCGGATGTGCTGCATGCAAACGACTGGCATACTGCCATCAGCGTATACATGCTCGACCAGTTGCGGAAGAAGCAAGACCCCTTCTTCCGCGCGACGGGCAGCGTCATCACCATTCACAATTTGCCCTTCATGGGCGGTGGCGTAGAAGGCGCGCTGCGCGCTTATGGCATCCCCCCCTGCGATGCGGCCTTTGTGCCGGAATGGGCGCGCTATTTCCCCCTGCCCATGGGGCTGGCGACCGCGGATGAGATTGTGGCGGTTTCCCCCAGTTATGCACACGAGATCCTCACACCCGGCTTTGGCTGCGGGCTGGAACACCTGCTACAGGCGCGCGCGGAGCACATCACCGGCATTCTCAATGGGCTGGATCAGGAAACCTGGGACCCCGCAGAGGATATTGGCCTGCACCAGCCATTCGATGCGCAGCACCTGGAACGGCGCGCGGCGAATAAGGCTGCGCTGCTGGATGAGTTCGGGCTGGCGGCCAATCCGGATGCGCCGCTGCTGATCCTCATCAGCCGTATGGACCAGCAAAAAGGTGTAGACATCGCCGTGGAAGCGCTGCGGCTCATCACCGACCTGGAGTGGAACGCGGTATTGCTCGGCACCGGAGATCCGGTGCTGGAAGATGAGCTGCGCCGGCTGGAAGCGCAGCACCCCAACCGGGTGCGGGCCGCCATCCGCTTTGACAGCCGGCTTTCGGAACGCATGTATGCCGGCGCTGATATTCTGCTGATGCCCTCGCGCTATGAGCCGTGCGGTCTGGCGCAGATGATCGCTATGCGTTATGGCTGCGTGCCGGTGGCGCGCGCCGTTGGCGGGCTGCGCGATACCATCATCGACCGGCCAGAGGACCCGGCGCATAGTACCGGCTTCCTGTTCCAGGACGCCACACCCGCAGCGCTGGCCGGTACGCTGCGCCGCGCTCTGGTGGAATATGGGCAACCCGCATTGTGGCGCGTGCGCCAGCAGTCTGGCATGCAGCAGGACTTTGACTGGCAGCGCTCGGCCATCGCCTATGCGCAAATCTACCAATCCCTGAGGAAGCAGCCATGAAAATACGAGCCGTGATCCTGGCCGGTGGCGAAGGCACGCGCCTGGGCGTGCTTACCGCCAAGCGCACCAAACCTGCCGTGCCATTTGGCGGCAAGTACCGTATTATTGACTTTCCTCTTTCCAACTGCGTCAACTCCAACCTGTTCGATGTTTCCATCGTGGCCCAATACCGCCCGCACTCGCTCATCGACCATATCGGCGCCGGCGGCCCGTGGGACCTCGACCGAGACCATACCGGCGGCGTGCGCATCTACACGCCCTATCGCTCGCGTTCTTCCGCCTGGTTTTCAGGCACAGCCGACGCCATCCAGCAGAATTTCTCGTTCATAAAACGCGGCAAGCCTGACGTGGTGCTGATCCTCTCCGGCGATCATGTCTACTCGATGGATTACGATATCCTGATCCAGTATCACCGTGATCGCCACGCAGATGTCACCATGGCGACGATCCGCGTGCCGATCGAAGAAGCCTCGCGCTTTGGGATTGTGGGTATCGACGCGAACAATCGCATTCAATCCTTCGTGGAAAAGCCCGCCAATCCGCCCTCGCAACTGGCGAACATGGGCGTATACGTGTTCAACATGGACACACTCAACGAAGCGCTGTGGGAAGACCACCAGCGCGCCGACTCATCGCACGATTTTGGCAAAGACATCCTGCCGCATCTGATCCAGCAAGGGCTGAACGTATATGCCTACCCGTACAGCGGCTACTGGGTGGATGTAGGCACGGTGAATTCCTATTGGCAGGCGCATATGGACCTGCTGACCACCCCGCCCACGCTGAACCTGCATGATTCGAGTTGGGTTATCCACACCCGCTCGGAAGAACGCCCGCCCATGCGCGTGCAGCGTGGTGCGATCTTCGAAGACAGCCTGATGTGTGACGGCTGCGTGGTGGAGAGTGGCGCTAAGGTGATCCGCAGCGTGCTTTCGCCGGGCGTGGTGGTAAAATCCGGCGCGGTTGTGCAGGATTCAATCATCCTCACCGATGTGCTCATCGGCGGTGGTAGCATGGTGGAGCGCGCCATTATCGATAAGCGCACGCACCTGTCTCCCAACAGCCATATCGGCAGTCTGGCAGATACCGGTGGAGAAATCCACATCGCCATGGTGGGCAAGAACTGCCGCACCCCCGAAGGTTTGACCATGCAACCCGGAGCGATGGTCGGATGCGACGTGATCCCCAGTGACTTTACCAGCAACGTTGTGTTGCCCGGAGAATATATCCAGACGCGGAGACTACCGAATGAACTATAAACGCGCATCAGGCATCATCCTGCATCCCACCAGCCTGCCCGGCCCGGATGGCATTGGCGACCTCGGCCCTGAAGCCTACCGGTGGGTCAACTTTCTGGCGGAAGCTGGCTGCGGGTTATGGCAGGTGCTGCCACTGGGCCCAACCGGATATGGCGACTCTCCCTACCAGTGCTTCTCGGCCTTCGCCGGGAACCCGTATCTGGTTAGCCCGGCCATGCTGTTGGAAGATGGCCTGCTGGCTCGTGCCGACCTGGCCGACCGTCCGCAGTTCCCTGCAGAACAGGTGCAGTATGGTGATGTGATCGGCTGGAAGCTGACCGTGCTCAGCCGCGCCTACCAGGCATTCAAAAGTGGGAAAGTGCCGCCCATGGCCGAAGAATTTGAGGCCTTCCAGGTGCGCCACGCGCACTGGCTGGAAGACTATTCGCTGTTTATGGCGATCAAGGAAGCCAATGGCGGCGTTTCGTGGGACAACTGGGATGCCAGCCTGCGCCTGCGCAATTCGGCGGCGCTGGCAGCCTTTGCCAACGAACACGCGGCGCAGATCGAACAGATCCGCTTCAGCCAGTTCCTGTTTTTCCGCCAGTGGGATGCACTGCACGCTTATGCCAACCAGAAGGGCATTCAGATCGTGGGCGATATCCCCATCTTCATCGCCTTCGACAGCGCCGATGCCTGGGCACACAAAGAGCTGTTCTATTTCAACATCGAAGGCAAAGCTGAGGCCGTAGCAGGCGTTCCGCCGGATTACTTCTCACCCACCGGCCAGCTCTGGGGTAACCCGTTGTACCGCTGGTCGGTGCACCAGCAGACAGGATATGCCTGGTGGATCCAGCGCATGCAGGCCAGCCTGAGCATGGTGGACGTGCTGCGGTTGGATCACTTCCGCGGTTTTGCCGGGTATTGGGAAGTGCCGGGCGGCATGCCCACCGCCGAAATCGGGCGCTGGGTGAAAGGCCCGGGGGCTGATTTTCTGCGCGCCGTACAGGAAGCCCTGGGCGACCTGCCCATCATCGCCGAAGACCTGGGGGAAATTACGCAGGATGTATTCGACCTGCGTGATATGTTCGGCCTGCCAGGGATGAAGATTTTGCAGTTCGCATTTCTCAACGACCCTCGCGATCCATTCCTGCCGCATAATTACCCGCAGAATTGCGTGGCATACACCGGCACGCACGATAACGACACCTCGCTTGGCTGGTATATCTCGGCACCGGAACGCGAGCGCGATTTTATTCGCCGCTACCTGGCGCGCTCGGGAGAGGATATTGTGTGGGATATGATCCGCGCGGTGTGGGGCTCCACGGCGGTATTCGCGCTGGCGCCAATGCAGGACTTTCTGGTGCTGGGCACCGAGGCGCGCATGAACTACCCCGGACGAGCAAGCGGTAATTGGAGCTGGCGCATGCTGCCCGACGCCCTGGACCCAGCCCTGATCGAGCGCATCCGCGAGCATAATTTCCTGTATAACCGCGTGGCAGGTGAGGAAAAAACACCCCCGCCGCACGCCAATATTGATTACGCAGAGGCGGATTAGCGCGTAGAGACTTTTCCGTCGCTGCCACGCTTGACAAAGACTGGTGGCGTGGCTACAATTTTCTAGAATGTAGCAGTTCAAGCCGTATGGGAATGCGCATTCAACCATCCCCATTGTTTTTTATGCGTTTTGTTAAGCAACCATTCGCTTTACCCTGGAGGACCCGATGACTCATATAATCACTAGCCTGTGCCTGCGTGATGGTGGCTGCGCAACGGTTTGCCCGGTCGAGTGTATTGTTCCCGGCAAGCCGGTTGAGGAATGGCCGTGGTATTACATTGACCCTGATACCTGCATCGACTGCGGCGCGTGCGTGCCCGAGTGCCCATTCGCGGCGATCTTCCCGGAAGACGAAGTGCCGGATGCCTACAAGGCGCGCGGTGGCGAGCTGCTCTCACAGCGCCCCGGCACCCCGGGCTATGACCTTGCGTATGATGGCACCAATCACGATGGCGACGCCGTGCACCTGGAGGCCACGCGTGCGCTGGCGGCCGGTGAAGTGGTGGATCTGACCGTGGATATCCCCGATAACGGCCGCTTCTACACCGAAGGCCCCGGTTACAGCGCCGCCGGCTAAGCAAGAACTGAGTACACCAAAAAGAGGAAGTCACCGACTTCCTCTTTTTCTCAATTAACTTTACTCGTAGGAGGGATGGCAAAGGTGGATATGCAAAATTTGCGCAAAGAAAAGGATTCGCTGGGTGAAGTATTTGTCCCGGTAGATGCGCTGTATGGCGCGCAGACCCAGCGCGCGGTAATGAACTTCCCCGTATCCGGGCTGCGACCCTGGCGGGCGTTTATCTGGTCGATGGCGGCAATTAAGCGCGCCGCGGCAGATGTGAACAGTGCCCTGGGCCTACTGGACCCGAAACTGGCCGCGGCGATCAGCCAGGCCGGGGCCGAAGTGATGGAAGGCCAGTGGGATGCGCAATTCGTGGTTGACCCGTTCCAGGCTGGGGCGGGAACCAGCCATAACATGAACGCCAACGAAGTTCTGGCCAACCGCGCCACGCAGATCCTCGGCGGGGAGATCGGCAAATACCTGGTAAACCCGAACGACCACGTCAATATGTCGCAGTCCACCAACGACACCATCCCCACCGCCATCCGCCTGGGGGCGCTGTGGCGGCTGGATGAGCTGCTGGCTGCTGTGGACCGGCTGGCCGGCGCGCTGCGGGAGAAGTCGGCCGAGTTTGATGACATTGTAAAATCGGGGCGCACCCATTTGCAGGATGCGGTACCGGTGCGCATGGGTCAGGAGTTTGGTGGTTATGCCCGCGCCATTGAGCGCGACCGCGAACGCATCCACCGGGCGGCCGAAGGGCTGCGCCGGCTGGGGATCGGCGGCACGGCCACGGGCACCGGGCTGAACGCCCACCCTGAATACCACCGCCGCATGGTGGCGCGCCTGTCAGAGATCACCGGGCTGGAGTTGACCACCTCGGACGACTTGTTTGAGAGCATGCAATCACTGGCAGACGCGGCGGATTTTTCGGCTTCGCTACGCACGCTGGCTATCACCCTGACGCGGGTTGCCAACGACTTCCGGCTGCTGGCATCCGGGCCATCCACCGGGCTTGATGAACTGCGGCTGCCGGCAGTACAGCCCGGTTCGAGCATCATGCCCGGCAAGGTCAACCCGGTGCTGGCTGAAATGCTCAACCAGGCCATGTTCCACTTGCAGGGCTGCGACCTGACTGTCTCGCTGGCGGCGCAAGCCGGGCAGCTTGAATTGAACGTAATGATGCCCATTATCGCCCATAACCTGTTTGAAATGATGCAGGTGATGATCGGCGCGATCAACGCCTTTACCACATTTTGCGTCAGCGGCATTAGCGCGAACCGCGAGAAGGCGGAAGGCTGGCTGGCGCGCAACGCCATCATCGTAACCGCCCTCAACCCGGTCATCGGTTACCTGGCCGGCGCGGCGCTGGTCAAGGAATCGCTGGCCACCAACCGCACGGTGGGCGAAGTTGCTATGGAAAAGGCGCGCCAGGGCGCATTGCGCCACCGTGACGAAGATCGCACCGTGAGCGCTGAAGAAATTCAAGCTGCGCTGGGCGACCTGCGCCGGCTGACCGAGGGCGGCATCCACGGCACCGGCGGCGGCGGGGGATAAACTTTTCAACCGATTTAGAAACCCAAAAAGCACCCTTCGACGAACTCAGGGTGCTTTTTTGGGTAAGAATATCTCGCCGTTACTTTGTCAAACCTGATCGCTGGGCAGCGTACATGGCCGCGCCGACGATCCCGGCTTCGTTGCGCAATTCGGCGGCAACCAATTTCGCGCGCGTCTTGAGGAAGGGGAAGAAATCCTCAGGGGTCTTCGACACCCCACCGCCGATGATGATCAGGTCCGGGCTGATCAGCAGCTCGATCGTTTCCAGGTACTCCTGAAAGCGCTGCGCCCAGTCTTCCCAGGTAAGGTTCTTGCGCTTGCGCGTGGCATCCGATGCGCGGCGCTCTGCATCCTTACCGCGTATTTCCACGTGACCAAACTCGGTGTTGGGCAGCAGGTGGCGGTCAACGAATACCGCCGAACCGATCCCGGT
Organism: Longilinea sp.; assembly: GCA_039810245.1. GTDB lineage: Bacteria > Chloroflexota > Anaerolineae > Anaerolineales > Anaerolineaceae > CALDSL01. The sequence continues at coordinate 233,814 of JBDHWQ010000001.1, forward strand.
CCCGATCGTCAGCATCAACACCACGCCGTTGCGTAACCCACGCCCGGCGCCAAATTCCATTTCGGCAATACCGGCCGCGTCAGCGTCGTTGAGCACATGCGCCGGGCAGCCGGTGGCTTCACAAATCAGCGTCTCGACGTTGGTGCCGATCCAGCTCTCATCAATATTGGCCGCGCTCCTTGCCACGCCATATCGCACGATAGCCGGAAAACCCGCTCCAATCGGTCCCTCGTAACCAAAATGATCACGCACACTGTTTACCACCGCGGCCACGTCATCCGGCATGCCCTTATCGGGCGTGGGCAGGCGGTGGCGCGCTGCCACCATCGCCCCGGTCTGAATATCTACCAGCCCGCCCTTGATGCCGGAACCGCCAATATCAATGCCTAATACTGCCATTGCATCATCTCCTCAGGTTTTCATGGGTGGTCGCAGTGTACACGCGCTGTATGTGCCCCTGTATTATGGCAAAAATAGCGCGGATTGTCTAATCATGGGCAGGCGTTGGATAAGTGTTCTTCGTAGGTTTTCGCAAACAGGTGTCGCCCAGAGCCATCACAGCGCGCGCGGAAATAGTAATACGGGGTCTGCGCCGGAAATGCCACCGCCTGGATTGCCGACAGCGGCGGGCTGCAGATGGGGCCGGGCGGCAGCCCGGCGTACAAATAAGTATTGTAGGGCGAATCGGTCTGCAAATCCACGGCGCTGAGCGGGTTCACCCACCAGCTTTCCCGCGCGGCATCGAAGCCCACCGCATACTGAACCGTGGGGTCGCTGTCCAGTTTCATACCGTCGCGCATGCGGTTAAGAAACACGGAAGCGATCATTGGCTGCTCGTCTGCTACCACCGCCTCGCGCTGCACCAGTGAGGCCAGCGTCACACCCTCGCGCAGGCTGTAACCCTGTTTCTCCAGCCCGGCGCGCACCGGCTGCGGCACGGATTCGTCAAAACGGCGCACAAAAGTCAGCACCAGCTCCTCGGCGCTGATCTCGCGTTTCAGGCGGTAAACGTCCGGGTATAGGAAGCCTTCCAGGTCTTCCAGGCCTTCCAGCCCGGCGGGCATATTCAGCCCAGCCGGGTTATGCACCAGTCGCAGAAAGTCTTCGGGCGTCACCGACAGACCCGAGGTGGGCAGTGCAGCGGCGATTTCTTCAGCGCGCCAACCAGGTAGGATGCTGAACGACACTTCCAGTGGGGTGGCGTCTTGCAGCGCCAGGGCAATCTGCAGCGCGTTGAGCGCCGGGCTGAGCAAATGCTGTCCGGCCTGCACGCCTGTATCCAGCCCGGAGTAGATCAGGTAGGTCTGGAAAGCTTCAGCGCTGCGCAGCAAGCCCTGGTTTTGCAACCGTACGGCCATCTCTGGCACGCTCTCGCCAAGTTCGACTTCAAACAGGACCGCCTCGCCCCCTGTATCCACCGGTTCAAGGATTTCCGCGCGGTTAAGAAACAGCCGCCCCGAATACAGCACGCGCTCGGTAGACGACAGCCGCGGCGAAACCGGACCAAAATTCTCCTCAGCCAGGTCGGGCAGCAGCACAAAGCCCAGGGCCAGCAGCGCCGCCAGCGCGATGGCCAATCCCAGCAGTAGGATGAGCAAAGAGGGTAGAAGGGAAGAACGACGTCGGTTGCGTGTCATGGTGTCCTCAACGTCATGCAAGAGGGGCATTCAAATCGGGGTCATCGCGCAGCGCGTCCAGATAGCTTTGCAGGATCACCGCGGCAGCCAGGTCATCCAGGTGGCCAGCGCGCTTGCGCCGGCTGACGCCCATGCTGCGGCGGATGGATTGGGCCGCCTGGGTACTGCCGCTTTCATCCCATAACTGCACCGGGATGCTGGTCTGCTCGCGGATTGCATCCGCCAGGCGCGCGGCATGGCGCGCCTCGGGCGTATTGGGTAGACCTTCTTCATCCAGCGGTTGCCCCACCAGGATGAGCACGGCCTCGCGTTCGGCAGCAATCTGCACAATCAGCGCTGCGTCCACCGCGCGCGAAACGTGCGCGATAACCTGCAGTGGGTTGGAAATCGTGGCGGTCGGATCGCTGAGTGCCAGCCCGATACGTTTTTCGCCGGGGTCCACGGCCAATATACGCGCGTTCATTGTGCCTCCACGTGGATGCGAAACGCCAGAAACGGCATGCGCGGCCACCATGTGGGGCGCACTTCCATCTCCGGCTCACCTTGCAGCACCACCACCCGCTGCACCTGCTGGCGCGATTCGCTCAGGCTGCGGCCCAGCACTGCCTGGGCCACACTTTCGGCAGACCAGTCGGCCTCCAGTTGGCGTGTCGCGCGGATAGCCCAGCGCGCGCCATTATCATCCAGGCTGGCAGGCTCATCAGCCAGCAGCAGCGTGGTGTTTACAGCGTGAAAACCGGCCGGCAGATTGGCGTCCAGCGCGGCGCGCGCCACCTGCTCCACGTCGGCGCGGCGCACCGCCAGCCCGCGATATTCAACCCGCATGCTCAACACCAGCAAATCGCCGGCCTGGCCCACCGGCGGGTCAGGAGTCTCTTCCAGCGTTTCCGCCATCTGTACGCTCTCGAGAATCACCTGGTGGTCTGCGCCCAGCCCGGTGCTCATCTGCGTCAGCGCGGCATGGTACAGATCGTCTAGCAGCAGCGCGCGCAGCTTTTGCATATCTGCCGCCGACGGCGCGCGCGCCAGGCGCTCGCTGCCCCCGCGCAGCGGCTCGGGGTTGGTCACGGTCAATTGTAGCCCCAGCTCGCCATCAATAACCACAATCGCGTCCGCCGGCACATTGCTGGGGCTGCCAGCCTGCAAGGCATACACTTCGCTGTCAGCCATTTGGCCTACGCCGGCCGGTACGTCCAGCCCGCCGCGCAGGGCAAAACGCAGGGAAGGATCGCCCAGAGTCCGCACTACCAGCCCGGCCGGCGCAGAGACCGGCTGAGCGGTCAGGTTCGTGAAGCGGATGGCACCACGCGCGCTGCCATCCGGGGCGGAGACCATGCCGCTGGTCAGCATCTCACGACGGCCTTCAACCACGGCGCTCAGTGCCTCGGCCGGCAGCTCGCCCAACGGGCTGGGAGCCAGGTATTCTGGCGCAGCAGCCACATTCAGCCGGATCTGCTGTTCAATTTTTGCCGGGGTAATACGCACCCGCGCCGTGGGTGCAAAGAACAGCGCCAGAGCCACCACGCTGAGCACGCCCAGCAGGAATACCGCGAAGCGCATCGCGGGCTGCCCCCAGGCAGCGCTCACCGGAGCGCGCAGGGTATCGCGTTGCGACCGCAGCTCGCGCTGGCTGCGCAGTGTGTTCATGGCGCGCGGTTTTGGCGCGGCGGGGCGCGGCCTGGCCCAGCCGCGGCGTTGCGCCTCGCGCGAGCTGCCGAAGACCGGGATGCCAAGCTCGCGCGCGTGCGAGATCACCAGCGGTTCGTGCGTCACCAGCGCCACCTGCGCGCCCAGTTCCTGGCCTCGACGCTGGACCAGCGCCAGGTCCAGCCGGCGGTTGAGGATGCTCGCGCGGCGCGGCCAGACCAGCAGGATGCGCGGCGTCTGGCTCCACGTCATCTTATCTCGCGTGGATATGATATCGTCATGCGCTTCTAATTGCAAAATGGTCGTCTTCATTGGGCCAAGATTGATTATACTTGGCATTGCAACATGAGCACAATACACAGCGCGGCAGCGCAAGACCAGGGGAGTGCATATGCGGTTATTTGTTCCCGGTAGAGTATGCCTGTTTGGCGAACATTCGGATTGGGCCGGTGGCCACCGGCGGTCAAACTCGGTAATTGAAAAAGGCTATACGATTGTGTGTGGAACCGACCAGGGCATTTCCGCGCTGGTAGAACCACATCCCACCCACCTTGAGCTGTCGGCAGTGATGGACCACAGCAGCGCCGGGCCGGTGATCATCCCCATGCAGCCGGATGTACTGCTGGCGATGGCCCGCAGCGGTGGGTTTTGGAGCTACATCGCCGGAGTGGCCTACCAGGCGCAGCAGCGCTTCTCGGTGAAAGGTCTGGTGATCCACAACGACCACACCGATTTGCCGGTGCAGAAGGGTCTTTCGAGCAGCGCGGCGATTTGCGTGCTGGCGGCGCGCGCCTTCAATCAGGTGTATGGACTGGGGCTGAGCGTACGCGAAGAAATGGAGCTGGCTTACCAGGGCGAGATCACCACGCCATCGCGCTGCGGGCGCATGGATCAGTGCTGCGCATTTGGCCGCCCACCGGTATTGATGAAATTTGACGGCGACCACCTGGAAACCGCGCCGCTGGCAGTGGGAGGCGAGTTGCGACTGGTGATCGTGGACTTGCTGGCGCACAAAGACACGCGCAAAATTCTGGCAGACCTCAACGCGGCTTACCCCTATGCCACGAACCAGCAGCAGCAGGATTTGCAAAATCTCTTAGGACCACTCAATCGCGATACCGTTATGCTGGCGGTAGAAGCGCTGCGCGCAGGCGATGCGCGCACGCTGGGCAGGTTAATGACCAGCGCGCAGGAAAATTTTGACCGCTATGCCGCGCCGCTGTGCCCGCAGGAGCTTCATGCGCCGGTGCTGCACCGCCTGCTGAATTATTCACCCCTACAAGACCTTGCCTGGGGCGGAAAAGGCATGGGCTCGCAGGGCGATGGATCGGCGCAGCTCCTGGCACGGGATGCCACCACGCAGCAGGCCATCATCGACCTGGTACAGGGCGAGCTGAGGATGCATGCCATCGCGTTGACTATCGCGCCAACCATCACCGAGCAATCCGAATTTCAGGCGGTTCTTTAAGGTTCAGCACGCCATTTCAGCCTATAATAAGAAATATGTTCTGTGCGGTAGCTGCCGCCAGAATATTGGTGTGTGTACCTGTGGATATTCATCGGTTGAGGAGGGTATTTTGCGTAGATTCGCGGTTCTCTGTTTGCTGGTTTGCCTGGGCCTGAGCGCCTGCAATATGCCGTCCGTGTCGGAGAGCAGCACGGCCACCCCAGCGCCGGCGCTGGTGGCCACATCGGTCAGTGCCACGCTGACAGCCATGCCGCTGCCACCCACGCAGCCGCCGCAGCCTTTCGCCACGGTGACCGCCGTACTGCCCAGCCCCACCGCGGCACCCTCCTTGACGCCTGCCGGGCCAACCCCCACCGCCATCGCCACGCTCACCGTCGCACCGGATGACCCCGCCGCGGCGCTGGGCGACCCGGCCTTTCGCAATGCAATGGACACCGGGCGCGGTTTTGGCCTGGCAGAACCGTACGAAGACGACAACGTGCGTATCGTGGTCGAAAACGGATTCCTCACCATGAGCGCGCGTCGCGCCAACGGCTGGCACTCCTGGCGGCTGACGTCGCCAAAAATTGGCGACGTTTATCTGGAGGTTACCGCGCGGACACGCGACTGCTTTGAGAGCGACACTTACGGCCTGGTGGCGCGCGCCCCCGATTTCGAATCCGGCAAGGGTTACTATTTTGGCGTAACCTGTGACGGCCGCTATACCCTGGGCAAGTGGGTCGAAAGCGGCATCGTGGATGTAATTGACTACACGCAAAACGCCGCGATCCTGAGCGGACCGAACCAGACCAACCGCCTGGGCATGCGCATGCAAGGCGACCGCCTGATGCTGTATGCCAATGGCAAACTGTTGCAAGAAATCACCGACCCTTCTTTTGTCGATTCCGGCTATTATGGCGTGTTCCTCGCCCCCAACAAAACCGCAAGTTTCGCGGTCGACTTTGACCAGATTGCCTATTGGAATCTGCGCTAAACAGCGCGGGAGAAAGCCTGTTCATGCCAGCCAGCTTTTCTGCCAACCGTCGCGACGTTGCCCAGTTTGTGCGCCAAAAATGTCAGGAGCGTCCGGTATACCTGGATACCGAAACCACCGGCCTTGAGCGCGGGGATGAGATTGTGGAAATTGCTATCGTGGATGATGATGGCAACTGCCTGTTCGACTCGCTGGTGCGCCCCAGCCAGCCAATCCCGGCCGCGGCATCGAAAGTGCACCATATCACCAATGAAATGGTGAAAAACGCGCGCCCGTGGCCCATTCTGTGGCCGGTTATCCGCCCACTGCTGGTTGGACGGCTGGTAGTCGTCTACAACGCCGAGTTCGACCTGCGCATGATGCAGCAGTCGCACGCGCGCTATAAGCTGCCCTGGCGTGAAAACCTGAATACCCTTTGCGCCATGGAGCTGTATGCGCGCTATCGTGGTGAATGGGACATGAAGCGCCGCGCCTACCGCTTTATCCGGCTGGAAGAAGCCGGCCAGCACTGCAAGATCGACCTGCCCAACTCCCACCGCGCCCTGGACGATGCGCTGCTGGCGCGGGCTTTATTTCATTACATGGCGGAGAACGAGTAGATTTTCGAAAAATAACCCTTTCAAGGAGTAAGCGGTTGTACTCATCTGGATTTACGGAACTTCAAGCCAATATCATCACCATGCCGTATTCTGGCCGGGTATCTTTGGAAGGGCCTTCCGGTACGGGAAAATCGAGCGCGGCCGCCGCGCGCCTGCAGCGCATGATTGAAGCCGGAATCCCGGGTCACAGCATCCTTATGCTGGTGCCACAGCGCACCCTGGCTTACCCTTATTATGATGTCATCGACCAGCCGGTGCTGCCCGCCGGCCCCGTGCCGGATGTATTCACCCTGGGCGGCCTGGCGCGCCGCATGGTGGAGCTGTTCTGGCCGATGGTGGCGCGCGAGGCCGGTTTTGTTCACCCCGAGCGGCCGCCGGTGTTCCTCAACGTCGAAACGGCCCAATACTACATGGGGCGCATCGTCGAGCCGCTGCGTGAGGCGGAAGGTTTCTTCCAGACGGTTACCATCGACCCCAACCGCCTGTTCAGCCAGATCCTCAGCAACCTCAACAGCGCGGCCGGCATTGGCTTCCCGGTGAATGAGATTGGCGAGCGACTGATAGACGCCTGGACCGGGAAACCCGAGCAGCTACGCATCTACCAGGACGCGCAGGAGTGCGCGCTGCGCTTCCGCCAGTACTGCTATGAGCACAACCTGGTGGACTTTTCGCTATCACTGGAGATTTTTTGCCGTCACCTTTGGCCGTCGCTGCTGGGCCGCCAGTACCTGAGCGGCCACTACCGCCATTTGATCTACGATAATATCGAAGAAGATATCCCAGTGGCGCATGATGTGCTGCGCGAATGGCTGCCGGATTTCGACTCGGCACTGTTGATCAGCGACACGCAGGCCGGCTACCGCTCTTTCCTGGGCGCAGACCCGGAAAGCGCGCGCGTGCTGGCCAGTGAATGCGAAACCGCAGTGCGCTTCGCGGACGCGCTGGTGGCTCCGCAGCCGCTGCTGGATTTTGGCCAGATGGTGGAAAATATGCTGTGCCAGGATGCCCCCGCCCTGCCCCCCGGCACAGAGCTGGAGCAGCACCTGGAGGTATCGCACGATCGCTTTTTCCCCGAGATGATCGAGCGCGTAAGCCAGGAAATCGCCCGGCTGGTGCTGCGTGAAGGCGCGCGCCCGGGCGAGATTGCCGTATTGGCGCCATTCCTCTCAGGCTCAATGCGCTTTTCGCTGGAGAACCGCCTTGCGCAGATGGGCATCGCTACGCGCTCGCACCGACCGTCGCGCTCGTTGCGCGACGAGTCGGCCACGCGCTGCCTGTTGACACTGGCGAAACTGGCCCACCCGGGTTGGAAACTGCCCGTTTCAGCCTTCGACTTCCGCAGCACGTTGATGCAGAGCATCGAAGGCCTGGATTTGACCCGCGCTGAGCTGCTGGCGAGCAAGGTTTTTCATGCCAACCAGCCTGACCTGCCGCTGCTGCCCTTCGACCGCATCCCCGCCATGAGCCAGGAACGCATTACGTACCTGGCAGGCCAGCGCTACGACAAGCTGCGCGGATGGCTGGAAGCCTACCGCGCCGGCGAGCCGCTCGACCTGGATATTTTCCTGCGCCGGTTGTTTGGTGAGCTGCTTTCGCAGGAAGGTTTTGGCTTCCACCTGCAGTATGACGCCGCCAATGTGGCTGACCGGCTGATCGAATCGGTGCAGAATTTTCGCTGGAACACTTCTGAAGCCGGGCTGGCTCCGAGCCTGCTCCCCGCCGGCCAGGAATATGTGCGCATGGTGGAACAGGGTGTGCTGGGAGCACAGTACCTGCCGGTGTGGTTTGACCAGGCCGAAGATGCGGTATTTATTGCCCCGGCGTATACCTTCCTGGTCGGCAACCGCCCGGTGGCCTACCAGTTCTGGCTGGACATTGGCAACAACAACTGGTGGCGCAGGCTGGATCAACCGATCACCCATGCTTACGTGCTCAGCCGGCGTTGGCAGCGCAACCAGAAATGGACGCACGCGCACGAAATCAAAGTCAACCAGGAAGCGCTCGGGCGGCTGGTGCACGGCCTGGTGCGCCGCTGCCGCGAGCGCCTGTACCTGTATTACACCGAAGTTGACGAGCAGGGCAACGAGCAGCGCGGCAAGCTGTTTGAAACCCTCGAGCATATCCTGCTGGCCTATCCCGGGACGCTGGTGAGGTGAGCTATGTTTATCCCGCGTGAAAAACAACAGGAAGTGCTGGCCTACCGCCAGGGCAAGATGGGCGTATCTGCCGTGCCGGGCAGCGGCAAGACGCAGACGCTTTCGTACCTCGCCGGGCAGCTCATCAACAGCCAGGCGCTGCGCCGCGGGCAGGAAATTCTGATTGTTACGCTGGTCAACACAGCGGTCAATAATTTCAAGCAGCGCGTGGAAGAATTTACCCAGGCGCGCGGGCTGCTACCCAACATGGGCTGCCGGGTGCGCACCCTGCACGGGCTGGCCAAAGATATCGTCAGCGAGCGGCCGGACCTGGCTGGACTGTCCAATGAGTTTGAAGTGCTCGACGAGACCGCCCAGGATACCGCGCTGGGGGATGCGGCGCAAAGCTGGATGCGCTCGCATCCCGAGTTCCTCTACGATTGGACCGATGAAAACTGCGATCTGAGCAAGCAGACCAATGTGAAGAACCAGGAATGGCCGCGCGTGATCCGCGAAACGGCAAAAAACTTTATCCACATGGCCAAAGACCTGCAGGTCAGCCCGCAGGAAATCCGCGCGCGGATGAAGGCTTTTCGCGGCGCGCAGCCGCTGCTGGATATGGGCTGCCAGATATACGACTCTTACCAGCAGGCGCTGCGCTACCGCAGCGCGGTCGATTTTGACGACCTGATTCGCCTCGCGCTGCAGGTGTTGCAATCCGACGAGGAATACCTGGCGCAGCTGCGCTACCGTTGGCCCTACATTCTGGAAGATGAAGCCCAGGATAGCTCGCGGCTGCAGGAACAAATCCTGCGTCTGCTGGCCGGCGAAAATGGCAACTGGGTGCGCGTGGGTGACCCCAACCAGGCGATTTACGAAACGTTTACCACCGCCAACCCCAAATACCTGCTCAGCTTCCTGCAGGAGCCAGGCGTGCAGCGGCGCGAGCTGCCCAACAGCGGCCGCTCCACGCGCACCATCCTCCGCCTGGCGAATCGCCTGGTAGCGTGGACGCGCGATGAGCACCCGGTGATGGCGCTGCGCGAGGCGCTGGTAACGCCTTATATCCGCGAGGCGGACGCGCCTGACGATCCTCAGCCCAACCCGCCAGACCAGCCCGATCGCGTGATCATCATGCCCAGCCGCCAGGATGCTGATGGCGAGCTGAGCCGCGTGGTTAAATCACTCAAAGCCTGGCTGCCGCAAAACCCCGACTCTACCGTGGCGGTGCTGGTTCCCCGCAATACACGCGGGAAAGCCGTGGTTGAGGCGCTTCAAAAGGCCGGCCTGGAAGTGGTAGAGCTGCTGCGCAGCACCACGCAGACGCGCGAGATCACCAGCGTGGTTGCCACCGTGCTCACCTGCCTGGCGTATCCCGCCGATCCTCTCAAACTGGCCGCAGCCTACGAAAAGGCATATTACAAAGAGGCTGCCGATCCCGAAACGGCCGCGGATGTGCAGCAGACGCGCGCCCTGCTGGCGCGGCTGCCGCGTACCGAAGATTACCTGTGGCCGGATGTGGCCCTCAACGGCGACTGGCTCGACCGCCTGCCCGAGGTGGAAGCCAGCCCCGCGCTGCGCGAGCGGCTGGAGAACTATCGCAGCCTGGTCCAGCGCTGGCAGCGCGCCAGCCTGCTGCCGCCTGACCAGCTCATCCTGCTCGTCGCGCAAGACCTGTTCGGCGATGCTTCTTCCCTGGCGTTGGCGCACAAGCTGGCCCTGATGGTGGAGAGCTCAGCTAACGCGCACCCCACCTGGCGGCTGCCCGACCTGGTGGTTGAGTTGGACGATATCGCGCGCAGCCGCCGCAAACTGGTGGGCTTTAGCGACGACGACTCAGGCTTTGACCCGGAAAAACATAAAGGGAAAGTGGTGGTAGCCACTGTGCACAAGGCCAAAGGCCTGGAGTGGGACCGCGTATACCTGCTTTCCGTCAACAATTATGACTTCCCCTCCTGCCAGCCCGGCGATACCTTTATCGGTGAGTCGTGGTTTGTGCGCCGCAAGCAAAACCTGGCGGCGGAAACACTGGCGCGGTTGCGCGCGCTGGTTGATAATGATGCCGGCGCTCTGCACATGGAAGAAGGCATCGCCACCGAAGAAGCGCGCTATTCATACGCCGCGGAGCGGCTGCGGCTGCTGTATGTGGCCATCACCCGCGCGCGCAAAGAACTGGTGATCACCTGGAACACGGGACGTGACGCCCGATACAACGAAGCCCTGCCACTCAGCGCCCTGCGCGTTCACCTGGAAGAGGAACAACACCATGCCCATCCCGCCTGATTTCCAATTCAGCCAGAACAACCTGCAGGATTACGTCGACTGCCCGCGCCGCTTCCAGCTTCGCCACCTGCTGCGCCAGCGCTGGCCCGCGGTGCAGAGCCAGCCAGCCATCGAGCAGGAAAAGCACATGCGCCAGGGCACGCGCTTTCACCACATGGTGTACCAGAGCCTGTGCGGCGTGCCGGCAGATGCGCTGGCCTGCCCCAGCGGCGACGACGCGCTGCAGTTCTGGTGGCACAACTACCTGCAGTATCCGCTGCAGGAGCTGCCCCCGCAGCGCCACCCCGAGTTCACCCTCAGCGCGCCGTTTGCGGGTTACCGCCTGGTAGCAAAATTTGATCTGCTGGCAGTTGACCCCGGACGGCAGGTGGTGATTGTTGATTGGAAAACTTCACGCCGTCGCCCGGCGCGCGCCTACCTGGCGCAGCGCATGCAGACGCGCATGTACCCGTTGCTGGCGGTGCTGGCCGGCATGCGCATGACTGGCGGTATCGAGGTGCTGCCCGAGCAGGTGACCATGATCTACTGGTTTGCGTCCGAGCCCAATAACCCCGAGTGTTTTGCTTACAGCCAGGAGCAGTTTGAGGCCGATCGCCAGGAGATTTACCGCCTGGTAACGCAGATTGCGTCCACCACCGAAAAGACCTTCTTCCTCACCACCATCGACCGGGCGTGCACCTACTGTACCTACCGCTCGATGTGCGGGCGTGGCAATGGCGGCGGCGATTGGGATACCTGGGATGAAGATGACCTCGACGCCAGCAGCGCCGAAGGCCTGGACTTCGGCGCCATGGGGGAAATTCGTTTTTGAAAACCAGCCTGTCCGCCGCGGTCACCTGGGTGGAGCCGCAGCCGGTCAACGTGCCGGATGCGATCCTGATCCTGGCGGGTGGTAACCGGCTGGTGGCCGAAGCGCTGGTGCGGCTGGGCCTGACCACGCAGAGCGCCGCGCTGGCCTTTCTCTATCCCGAGCGCTATACCCCTGCTCCATCCACCGATTTGCCCGACCTGCTGAAAGCGGTGGAGCGGTTGGAAAGCGCCATCCAGCGCGGCGAGTGCATTGGGGTGTGGGGTGATTTTGACGTGGATGGCCAGACGTCTACCACGCTGCTGGTGGCGGTGCTGCGCGGGCTGGGTGCAAATGTGCAGTATCACATCCCGGTACGCGCGGTCGAGTCGCATGGCGTGGGCGTGGAGCGGCTGCGCCAGTTTCTGGATGGCGGCGTGCAGTTGGTGCTGACCTGTGACACGGGCATCACCGCGCACCAGGCGGCAAACTACGCGCGCCAGCGTGGGGTCGACTTTCTCATCACCGACCACCATACCCTGCCGCCGCAGCTTCCGGATGCGTACGCGGTTGTCAACCCGCAGCGCCTGCCGGAAGGCCATCCACTGCGCACGCTGCCGGGCGTGGGCACGGCCTACAAGCTGGCCGAAGAGCTGGCGCGGCGCGCGGGCAAGCCCGAACTGGCAGAGCAGCAGCTCGACCTGGTGGCAATGGGCACGGTGGCCGACCTGGCAATCCTCAGCGGCGACGCGCGCTATTTGGTGCAACGCGGTCTGGCGCAAATGCGCCAGAACACCCGGCTTGGGCTGGCGGCTATCTTTGAGCGCACCGGCCTCAACCGCGACAGGCTGACCGAGGAGCATATCAGCTTCCAGATCGCGCCGCGAATGAATGCCATCGGCCGGCTGGACGATGCCAATGCGGTGGTGGAGTTCCTGCTCACCGCCGATAAGACCCTGGCCAGCGTCACCGCCACGCGGTTGGAAGGTATGAACGCGCAGCGCAAAATGCTTACCGACCAGGTATTCCAGGCCGCCATGGCGCAGATAGAGCGCGACCCCGGCCTGCTGGATGGCCCGGCGCTGGTGCTGGCGCACCCACAGTGGCCGGCTGGCGTGGTTGGCATTGTTGCCAGCCGCCTGGTGGAGCAGTTCTACCGCCCCACCATCCTGCTGACTTCGCCGCCCGGTGCGCCCGCAAGAGGATCAGCGCGCTCGATTGAGGGCATCAATATCACCGCCGCGATTGCTACCAACCAAAAGCTGCTGCGTGGTTTTGGCGGCCATCCCATGGCGGCCGGCCTCTCGCTGGATGCCGAACGGCTGGCGGATTTTCGTGCCGGGCTTAACCGCGCCGTGAGCCAGCAGGCACAGGGAAAAGACCTGGCGCAGCGGCTGCACATCGGCGCCTTCCTCAGCCTGGATGAAATCAACCTGGCGCTGGTGGAAGGGCTCGACCGGCTGGCCCCGTTTGGCCCGGGTAACCCGGCCCCGGTGCTGGCCGCGCGCGACCTGAAGCTGCGCGGCATCGCGCGCATGGGGCGCAACGCCGAGCACATTCAACTGCTGGTGGAAGACCGCGCCGGCACGGTACGGCGCGTGGTGTGGTGGCAAGGCGCAGGCGCGCAGATGCCCGAAGGCCGCTTTGACCTGGCATTCCACGCGCGCTCCAGCAGCTTCCGCGGCCAGCCGGAAGTGACGCTGGAATTCGCCGGATTTCGCATCACCGAAGCGCCGCTGCCAGACGCTGCGCCTGTACCCACGATCACTGTGGTAGATCTTCGCGCGGAAGATGACCCCGATGCTGCCCTGGCCTCGCTTGCCGCGCAGGCCGGCACTCCCGGCCTGATGGTGTGGCAGGAAGGTGAGCACGCCAGCCAGCAGCCCGGCTGCGACCGCTATCACCTTGCCCCGGCGCAGGCATTGGCCATCTGGAACCCGCCGCCCGACCGGCGCTCGCTGGAATCCGCGCTGCGCGCGGTGCAGCCGGAAACAGCCTATCTGTTTGCCGTCAGCCCCTCGCAGGACACGCCTCAGGCTTTTCTGGCGCGGCTGGCCGGGCTGGCACGCCATGCCATGGCGCACATGCACGGCAGCGTGCCGCTCGAACGGCTGGCAGCAGCCACCGCGCAGCGCGAAGAAACGGTGCGCAAGGGCCTGCAGTGGTGGGAAGCCAAAGGCGCATTCTTGCTGGTAGAAGAAGCCAACCAGAATATCATACTGATGGACGGCAGCCGGCCGGATGAGACCCGCCAGGCCGCGCTGATGGCGCAAATCAAGCGCCTACTGGAGGAAACCGCCGCCTACCGCGGCTATTACCTGCGCGCCGCGCCTGAGCGCCTGGTAATTTTGGATGAAACCGACTAGATAGCAGCCTGCACTTCCCACTTCAGGGGTTGGCAGGCATAAGGAGCGCAGGATGCCCACCCACGCAATCACCGGCATGTTGTTGAACTGGGGCCTGATCAGTACCGCGCGCATCAACCGCGCGCTGATCCCGGCCATCAAAAGCTCGCGGCGCTCGCGCCTGGTGGGCGTGGCCAGCCGCGACCTGGAACGCGCCGAAAGTTACGCGCGCGAATGGCGCATCCCACGCGCCTTTGGCAGCTACGAAGCCATGTTGGCCGACAAAGAGATTGACGCGGTGTATATTTCACTACCAAACCACCTGCATGCCGAGTGGAGCATCCGCGCGGCGCAGGCCGGCAAACATGTGCTGTGCGAAAAGCCCCTGGCGCTCAGCGTGGAAGAAGTGGATACCATTCGCGCTGCGGCACGTGAAAACAACGTGATTGTGGCCGAAGCCTTTATGTATTACCACCACCCACAGACCCGGCGCGTGATGGAACTTGTGGCACAAGGCGAGATCGGCGCGCTACGGCTGGCGCGTGGCGAGTTCAGCTTTACGCTGCTGCGCCCGGATGATATTCGCTGGAACCCGGCTTACGGTGGCGGCAGCCTTTGGGATGTGGGTTGCTACCCGGTTAGCTACAGCCTGCGCGCCGCCGGGCAGGCCCCGGTGGAAGTTTTTGGCTGGCAAGTGACTGCCCCCAGCGGCGTGGATCTCACCTTCAATGGGCAAATGCGCTTTGCCAATGGGATCGTTGCGCATATATCCAGCAGCTTTGGGCTACCGTCGCACACGTTTATGCACCTGCGCGGAGAGCATGGCGATATTCAAGTAGCAGCGCCGTTCCAACCACACAAAGGCGGCAAAATCGTTGTGCGCCACGACGACAAAGACCGCAACATCGCCACCAGCAACATAAATCCCTATTTGTGCGAAGTGGATGATATGGCTGCCGCGGTGTTTGACGGCAGCCCGCAGGGGTTGCCGCTGGAGCAGAGCCGCATGCACATCGCCGTGATCCGCGCGCTGCTAGAATCGGCGCGCGCGGGCAAACCCATCAGCCTGCCGGCCTGAGACGGTTTATCCGCCCCCACCCTTTTTTGGCACCTTAGGCAGCAGCCATTCCAGGAATGCACCCTCGCTGCGCGTTTGCAGCAGCACCTTGCCGGGCCCCTGCAGATCGATCACCAGGCCTTCGCCGCCCAACAGGGTGGAACGGATACCGCCCACCGGACGCACGCGGAAATTGACCGTACTATTGAGCGCCACCAGGTGGCCGGTATCCACCGTGTAGCTCTGGCCAGCCTGAAGATCCAGCTCGTAGATCGCCCCGTAACTGGAAAGGATCAACATGCCGCTGCCGGAGCAGCACAGCATTACCAGGCCCTCGCCGCCAAAGAACGTGCGTGCGCCCGACCACTTTGCATCGGTGGTAACGCCATCGCCGGAGCCAAGAAACGAGCCGGACTGAACCAATACAGTCTGGTTGGCCAACTCGAATGCCGAAACATCACCGGGGAGCGCCGGGGCCAGAAGCACCTCGCCACCACCCGCCGGAGCGCGGAAGACGTTGGTAAAGAACGACTCACCGCCAAACGCCGAGCGTGCCAGCGATTGCAGCAGCCCGCCGCGCATTTTGGTTTCGATCGCTACGCCGGCTGACATGCCGACCATCGCTCCGGGTTCCGCCAACAACACTTCGTTGCCCACCAGGCGCACGCGCGCCAGGGCATAAGATGGACGGTGGAGAACTTCGACCTGCATGGGATTACTCCTGGGATCGTGATGAGTTGGACGCATCCATGATAACACATGCCGCCCTACTCAAAAGCGTGGAAGTGTGTTAAACTCAAGCTTCGATAAACGAAGCATGGCATGTCCATTGCTGCTTTCCGCTCCCGGCGGCGCCTACGGCGCTTTCTGGGGGCATACCCGAGGAAAGGAGGATCCCTTTTTATGCGCAACTATGATGTCATCATCATCGTCCATCCCGAACTTGACGAGACGGCCCTTACCGGCGTCGTCGATCGTGTCAAGGGCTGGATTGCGGACGCTGGCGGGCAAACTGCGAAAGTTGATACCTGGGGCAAACGCCGCATGGCTTACTCGATTCGCAAGCAGCGCGAAGGCCAGTACGTGGTGCTCAACGCGGAGATGGAACCCGCGTCCACCGCTGCCCTGGAACGCAACATTCGCCTGCTGGAACCCGTAATGCGATACATGATCACCGCGATCGAATAAGATCGCCAGGTTTCCAGGCAATTTGGCCGGCAGGCCAGGAGACACACATGAGCCGTGGTTTGAACAAAGTAATGATCATTGGACACCTGGGGCGTGACCCGGAAATGCGCTATACCCCTTCCGGCCGCCCGGTCACTACGTTTACCGTAGCGACCAGCCGCACCTGGAACACCACGGACGGCGAGCGCCATACCGAAACCGAATGGTTCAATGTGGTCACCTGGGGCAACCTGGCCGAAATTTGCAAGCAGTTCCTGACCAAAGGCCAGCAGGTATACATCGAAGGCCGGCTGCAAACCCGCCGCTGGGAAGACACCGAAGGTGTGCGCCATACCAGCGTGGAAATTGTGGCCAGCGAAATGATGATCCTGGGCGACCGGCGTGATGCCAACCATGCCCAGGGCACCGACCTGCCACTGTCCGATGATATGGAAGAAGACTATCCGTTCTAAATTGTTTCTTGCGATGGAGTAAGTTCGTATGAGTGAAGAAAACGTCGTCGAGAACGAGCAACCGATGGATCGCCGTGGTCGTTACCAGGCGCGCCCAAAGATTTGCCAGTTCTGCGCTGATAAAAATGCCAAGATTGATTACAAAGCCGCCGATATGCTGCGCCGCTTTGTGTCCGAAGACGGCAAGATCCGCCCACGCCGCCAGACCGGGACCTGCGCTCTGCACCAGCGCGAGCTCGCACGCGCCATCAAACGCGCGCGCCACATCGCGCTTCTGCCCTACGTGGGCGAGGCCTGGACTGACGTCGTCCGCTAAGCCGTTTCCATTTGAATCGAAAAGGGCATGGGTAGAAAGTGCCCATGCCCTTTTACCATATAGATAAGGTCGCCCAATGGCAAAATCCTCAACGCCGAAATTTGTTACCAAGAAGCATCAGGCGCGCCTGGAACGGGAACGCACCCAGCGCCGCTACCTGCTGATTGGCAGCTCGATTATCCTGGCCCTGGTCCTGCTCGTCATCCTGTATGGCGTCCTCGACCAGACGGTGCTGCAGCCGCGTCGCCCGGTCGCTACCGTGGACGGTGAAGCGATTTCGCTGCAACAGTTCCAGTCGCGGGTCAAGTTCAACCGCATCCAGCTCATCAATCAGTATCAGCAAACCTACCAGTTCGCCCAGTTCTTCGGGCAAGACCCCACCACCGGCTACTTCGGCAGCACGCTGCAGTCGATCCAATCACAGCTCACCGATGTGAGTGTGATGGGAACCATGGTGGTTGACCAGCTCGTGAACGAGCGCTTGATCGCTCACGAGGCCGAAAAGATGGGCATCACCGTCACCGACGCGGAAGTTGACAAGCGCCTGCAGGAATACTTCAGCTACTTCCCCGAGGGCACGCCCACCGCCGAACCGACCTTCGCAGCCAAGCCTACCTCAACCCTGAGCCCGACGCAGATGGCCCTGGTACCGCCAACCGAAATCCCGACCGAGCAACCCACTCTGGCCGTGGAAGGCACGCCGCAGGCCACAGGTGAAGCACCCGCGGAAGCGACGGCCGAGCCGACCGCGGAACTGAGCCCCACCCCCGAGCCTACCGCAACGCCCTACACCCAGGAAGGCTTTGAATCGACCAAAAGCGAGTACTTCACCAGCCTGGGCGAATATAACATCACCGAAGAAGACCTGCGCCAGATCTTCTACTACGATCTGCTGCGCCAGAAGGTGGAAAAACAGGTTACTGCGGACGTGGCGACCGAAGAAGAACAGGTTTGGGCGCGCCACATCCTGGTGGCCGATGAAGCTACCGCCAACACCGTGCTCGAACGGCTGAACAACGGCGAAGACTTCGCCAAGCTGGCCGCCGAGTACTCCACTGACAGCTCGAAAGATCAGGGCGGCGACCTGGGCTGGTTCAACCGCGCGAAGATGGTACCGGAATTCGCCGATGCTGCCTTCTCGCTGGAAGTCGGCCAGATCAGCAAGCCGGTGAAGAGCCAGTTCGGCTATCACATCATCCAGGTGCTGGGCCACGAAGTGCGCCCGCTGAGCGAAACCGACCTGCAGGCCGCCAAAGACCAGGCCTTCGCGGATTGGCTCTCGGGCCTGCGCGAAACCGAAGGTCGCGTGGTGACCAATACCGATGTGTGGACGGGCAAGGTTCCCACCGAACCAGCCTTCGCTCCGCAAGGCTAAAGCTACATTTTTTGTAACGAAAAAGCGCCGCCTGGAAATCCAGGCGGCGCTTTTATAGATTGCTTATTTGACCATATCTTCGCCGACTTCGTCCAGCCGCAGGCTGATCACCTGGCTGGCCGAGTCACGGCCCATGGTGATGCCATAAATCACATCCGCGGCCTGCACCGTGTTGCGGTTGTGGGTAATCACGATAAACTGGGTGTTGCCGCTCAGTTCGCGCAGCAGGTCACGATAACGCCCTACATTCGCCTCGTCGAGCATTGCATCCACCTCATCGAGAATGCAAAACGGAGTGGGCGAAACTTTGAGCAGGCTGAAGACCAGCGCCACGGCGGTCAGGCTGCGCTCCCCACCGCTGAGCAGGTTGAGCGCCTGCTCGCGCCGCCCCGGCAGCCGCGCTTCAATATCAATGCCGGCCTCGTTGGGGTTCTCCTCATCGGTCAGATGCAGGCGCGCGCTGCCGCCGCCAAACAGGCGTGAGAACATCAGCTTGAATTCGGCTGCCACGGCATCGAACGTCTTGCGAAACTCGCGTCGCATCAACTCATCCAGCTCAGAGATTACCTGGCGCAAATCGGTATCGGCCTTGCGCAGGTCTACCACCTGGCCGGAGAGAAAATCAAAGCGGTCTTTGACCGACACATACTCGCTCTGCGCTTCAAAATTGACTGCTCCCAGGCGGCGCAACTGCGCGCGCTGGCGGTTAATGCTTTCTTCAATCTCCGGTGACAGGCTTTCCACCACCGGCAGCTCTTCGACCATGCCTTCCAGCGGCAGCGGGCTTTGACCCGCGGTATCGCCGCTGTAATCAAAGGCCACCAGGCCAAAATCTTCTTCCACGCGCCGGCGCAGCGATGCGTTGGTCTCGCGCTGGCGCGCCAGCTCTAGCTGGGTCTGCGCTACATAGCGCTCGGCTACTGCCGTGGATTGCTGCGCGGCCATCAGGTTGTTTTGCTGGAGCGTATTTTCCTTCTCGGCCGCCTGTAAGGCCATTTCCGCCGGCTCAATCTCGCGCTGCAGCGCGTCCATCTGCACGTTGAGCGCGCCTTCCTGCTCGCGCGCCTCAGAGCGTTCCTGTTCCAGCCGTGCCAGCGTGCCGGCCAGCTCCTCGATGCGCTGCCTCAAACTCTGCTGCTGGCGCTGGTTGGATTCCAGCGCCTGGCGATACTCGGCCACACGCGCCTGGGCATCCTTCACCGCGCGGGTAATCACCGCCGTCTGTGTGTTCCAATGCACCACCTGGCTTTGCATCTCATCAAGCGGCAGCGCGCCCAGCTCGCGGCTGTTCTCGCGCACCTGATCCTGGAGCCTGGTAATCTGGCCCTGTACCTGTTCAACCTGCTGGTTGGCTTGCGTAATTTCTTCATCCGTGCGCTTAAGCTGGCCATCCATGCCAGCGAGCTGGCCGGCCTGCCACTCCTGCTTTTGACGCGTCTGCTCTGCGGCCAGCACCGCCTGCTGGTGCGCCTGTGACGCCGCGGCCAGCACCCCGCCGGCAGATTTCGCGGCGCGTTCGCGATCTCGGGCCTGCTCCTGGCGTTGGGCCAGGTCGCTCTCCACCGCACGCAGCGCATCCTGCGCGGCGCGTAGGGCTTCATCTACCGCCGCGAGCGAATCGCGCAGCTCAACCATCTGGCGCGGCCGGGCGATCACCCCTGAACGCGTTTCCTGCCCGGTGGCGATCATGCCGCTGCCCCAGAATACCTCGCCGCGCAGGGTGACGGCGCGCGCGGTTGGTTCGATTTGCGCGGCAATACGGCGCGCGGCGGCGCGGTCACGGGCTACTACCACCTGCCCCAGCAGCAGCCGCACCAGCGGCTCCAACTCAGCGGGGAACTGCACCAGCGCAGCAGCCATGCCCAGGCAGCCTTCATCCTGAGGGCAGTCCAGCACGCCGGCAGCGCGGGCGCTGCCGCGCGGGAACAAAATCGCGCGCCCTTTCTGCCCGTCTTCCAGCGCCTGCATCACGTCTTCCAGGTCGGCGTCATCATCCAGCACCACGCCGTCCAGGCTCTCACCCAGGCTGGCAGCGATGGCGGCTTCGTACTCGCGCGGCACCACCAGCCGGCTGCTAAACGCCTGGGTAGCGCCTTTGAGTTTCCCCTGGCGGGATGCCTGCAGCACCCATTTCGCGCCGTTATTCAGCCCACTTAGCGATTTTTCGGCCTGCTCCAGCACATCAAGCTGGGCCTGCAGGCGGGTGCGCTCGGTTTCGCGCCGGGTGCGTTCATCAAGCGCCTTACGGCGCTGCGTATCGGCCTCAACAATGGCGCGCTGCGCAGACTGCTGTTCCGATTCCGCCTGCTGCTGCGCGGCGGCAGCTTCCTGGCGATGCTTTTCGGCCGCTTCCAGCCGCGCGCGGGCTTCTTCCATCGCTTTGCCGCCGCTTTCCACCGCCTGCTGCAGGCTGGCCTGCGAACGGCACTGCTCTTCGCGCCGGTTCGCCAGCTCGTTCAGGCGCGCCTTTAGCTGTACCTGGCGCGTTTCGGCCGTTACTAAGTCGCGGCGTGTGTCGCGCAGCGCTCGCTCGGCCTGCGCGCGCTGGCCCTGGCGCTGGTTCAGGCTGCCCAAAGCCTGGCGCGCCTGGTCTTCGGCTTCTTCCAGATCGGTTTGCAACCGCGCGGCTTCTTCCTGGGCGCGCTGGTAGCGATCTTCCCGCTGAGCATGCTCTTCTCCCAATCGCGCCAGGTCGACCGATAACGACTGCTGCTGGTCCTGCAGGCTTCGCTGGCGCTCGTCCAGCACGGCCAGCTTGCGGCTGACCTGCTCGCGCTGGGTGTGCAGCCCGGCGGACTGCGCATGCCAATCGTTCAGGCGGGCGCGGTTCTCCAGCAGGCGGTTGCGCAGCGCGTGCATGGCGCGCTCGATCTCATCCTGGCGCAGGCGCGCGGCTTCCAGCCGTTCCTCTTGCGTGTGCAGCACCTCGAGCGTATGGCCAATTTCTTTCTGGTTCAATCGCCAGTGATAACCGTACCAATCGCGCAGCAGCAGCCGCAGGTCGGCTTTGATGCGCTCATATTCCAGCACGCGGCGCGCCTGGCGCTCCAGGCTGTGCAGGCGCGGCTCCAGCTCGCTAAGGATATCCTGCACGCGTTCGAGGTTACGGCGGGTGGTCTCCAGGCGATTGATGGCTTCATCACGCCGGCCACGATACAGGCCAATGCCAGCCGCTTCTTCAAAGAAGCGCCGGCGCTCTTCAGGTTTCAATGAAAGTGCCGCATCCACCAGGCCCTGGCCGATGATGGTGTAGGTGCGCTCAGCCAACCCGCTTTGCGCCAGCAGCTCGGAAATTTCTTTTAACCGCACGCGCTGCCCATTGAGCAGGTATTCGTTCTGGCCGTCGCGGTAGGCGCGGCGGGTGATGGCTACTTCGGTGAAATCAATTGGCAGCCAGCCGTCCTGGTTATCAAACGTAATCGACGCCGAAGCCATGCCGGCGCGGGCGCGTTGCTCGGAGCCGGCAAAGATCATGTCTTCGGTTTTCCGTCCACGCAGCAGGCTGAACGACTGCTCACCCAGCACCCAACGCATAGCATCGGCAATATTAGACTTGCCTGACCCGTTGGGACCGACAATCGCGGTGATATCGCCGGGAAAGTCGAACTGGGTGCGGCTGGCGAAGGTCTTGTAACCGTGTAGCTCAAGGGACTTTAAGCGCGGCGTCATTGCTCTCCCTGGTGGTAATCGTAATGCTGCCCCATGCCTAGGAAAGCTACTTGCCCAACCCTAGCTGGTTGAGGGCATCCTGCGCGGCCATTTTGGCGGCAGCCTGCTTGCTATGACCGCGCCCAGTGCCAAATACCTCGCCGTTAATCTCCACATCTACGGTGAATTCTTTGGAATGGTCCGGCCCGGTGGCGCTGCGCGTGTTATAGCGTGGCGCGGGATAACCCTGCGATTGCGCCCACTCCTGGAACAGGCTCTTGGGGTCTTCGTTGAGCCGGTTAGCCAGGATTTCTTCAGATGCCTCTTCCAGCAGCGGTGAGATGAAGCTGCGCACCGCGTCGATGCCT
Source organism: Longilinea sp. (assembly GCA_039810245.1). Classification (GTDB taxonomy): domain Bacteria; phylum Chloroflexota; class Anaerolineae; order Anaerolineales; family Anaerolineaceae; genus CALDSL01. Next base: position 256,092 of record JBDHWQ010000001.1, read on the forward strand.
GCGTCGATGTACAGCGCACCGATCAGGGCTTCAAACGTGTCGCACAGCAGCGCCGAACGCTCGCGCCCACCGCCCTGTGATTCTCCCCGTCCCAGGCGCATCGCACGGCCCAGGTTGAGCCCGCGCGCGAACTCGGCCAGTTGCTCAGTGTGAACCAGCGCCGAGCGCATGCGCGTCAGGTCGCCTTCGGGCATTTCCGGGTAGCGATTGTACAACCACGCCCCAACGACAAAATCCAGCACGGCATCGCCCAAAAATTCGAGGCGCTCGTTGTCTTCCAGCGCATCGAGGTGTTCGTTCAGGTAAGAGCGGTGGGTCAGCGCGCGGCTCAACAGCAGCGTATCGCGGATATTCAGATTCAGGCGATGCGCCAGCTCCAGTGGGCTTTCCAGCGCCGCTTGAGAGTTTCCAGTCAAGGTTCGAGTCCTTCCCCAGAACTCAGGGAGCGCCAGCTACCTCACCGCGGCGGGTCAAGTCGCTTGCGTTCCATCAGTTCTGCGCGAGCAGTAACGATTGTGTTTGCTTGCCTGTATTGTACTCGAACCCGGGCAATTCTTCTACCCCTGCCCGGTGGAATGTTCCTGATCGCCAGGCCGGGGCAGATAATCACCTTCCACCCATTCCTCCCCCTGCGGGCCGACCTCTTTCTTCCAAACCGGCACAATTTCTTTCAAGCGATCGATACCGTAGCGCGCAGCCTCGAACACGCCGGTGTCACGGTGGGCCGCGCTGCAGGCGATCAGCACGGTGGGGGTGCCGGGCATCAGTGTGCCGGTGCGCTGTACCATCACAATGCCTTCCACCGATGGCCAGCGCTCACGAATTTCGCGCGCCACCTGGGCCATCTTGGCCTCGGCCATGGGCACGTATGCCTCGTATTCCAGCCAGGCGGTGTGGTGCGCCTCGCCGCGCGTAGTCTCGCCGCGCACCATGCCGGTGAACAGGCAGGCCGCCCCGCTGGTGGGCAGGGTTATCTGCGCTACCAGCGCGTCCAGGTCCAGGGCTGCATCGGTTACTTTAAGGATGGTGGGCAGATCTGCTCCCCCGCTGACTGGCGGAAAAATCGCCACCTCAGCCCCGGCGGGCAGCAGCTCGTGGTCAAAGGCGAACTCGCGGTTTATTGAAACGATGATGGTGTGCATGGCCGGCTCGAGCTGGGGATAATCGCTACTCAAGCGTGCTTTCAGATCGGCCACGGTGGCGCCGGCGGGCATTTCAAGCGCCAGCCGCGCCGCGCCAACGCGGGCTTTGAGGTGCGAGAAGAACAGCACCGTGATGGGTAAATGGACAGGCATATCACTCATTGACCACGTCTCCGCTGCGGCCGCCGTGCTTTTCCACCAGGCGTATGTTGTGGATACGTCCGGTCTTTTCGACGGCCTTGACCATATCGTACACCGTCAGCGCGGCCACAGAAACGGCGGTCAGCGCTTCCATCTCCACGCCGGTCTTGCCCAGCGTGCGAGCCGTGGCGGTGATCTGGATGCCCGGCAGGGCATCATCCAGCTCAAGACGCACGTCCACCTGGTGCAGCGGCAACGGGTGGCACAGTGGGATCAGCTCGGACGTGCGCTTGGCGGCCATGATGCCAGCGAGCTGCGCTACGGTGAGCACGTCACCCTTTTTCATCAACCCGTCGCGCACCAGTGCCAATGTTTCCGGGCGCAGATGCACCTCGCCTTTGGCCACCGCGGTGCGCTGCGTATCTTCCTTTTGGCTGACGTCCACCATGTGGGCGCTGCCACTCTCGTCAATATGCGATAGTTGGTCTGCCATGTGGTAATTATAAGAGAGAATGGACGTTTTGGGCGATCTGCCCGGCGAGCATAGTATAATCAGCGCCATGAACATGCAAGTCGCCAGCCACCAGACCGAGGGCTACCGCATCACCACCGAGGTGTATGAGGGCCCGCTGGATTTGCTGCTGGAGCTGATCGAGCGCGCCGAGCTGGACATCACCCGGCTGGCGCTGGCCCAGGTGACCGACCAGTATCTGGCTTACATGCGCACGCTGCAGGAGCGCAACGCCGCCGAAGTTTCAGCCTTTTTGGTGATCGCCGCGCGGCTGGTGCAGATTAAATCCTCTGCACTGCTGCCACGCCCCTCGATTGCACGCCATGAAGATGAAGAGGAAGACCCCGGCGAAGCGCTGGCTCGCCAGCTTATCCTGTACAAGCGTTTTAAAGAGCTGGCAGCCGTGCTCAACCAGCGCGATATGGATGGGCTGCGAACCTATCTGCGTGTATCATCCCCGCCGCGCATGGAGCCGCGCGTCGACCTGGCCGGGATCAGCCTGCAAGACCTGGCACAGATTGCCCGTGAAGTGTTTGCGGTAGAAATTGACCTGCCCGCGCTCAGCCAGGTGGTTGCCGCGCCGCGCATCACCATCCGTGAAAAGATCCGCGTCATCCTCGACCGGCTGCTGGAAAACGAATGGCTGACCTTTGACAGCCTGCTCTCCAGCCAGCCCAGCCGCCTGGAAGTGGTTGTAACCTTCCTGGCGATGCTGGAACTGGTCAAGCGTCACGTGGTCGATGCGCAGCAGCCGGCGCTGTTCACCGAAATCTCGCTGGCGCGCCTGGGCGAGTGGGACGACACCCAGGAAGACAGTATCGAATTCGAATAAGCCGGGATCAGGCCGGCGCGGCTGCCACGCTGCCCGCAGCGGCCTCCCCGCCTTCTTCTTCGCTTTCTTCGTCAGTTTCCACCAGCTCGTAGGGCAGCCGCCCACTGAGCCACACCGTCATCAGGCTGACGTCGTTATCTTCGGCCGGCTCATTGGGAAAGCGCGCGTGAAACGCGGCGTTGACGATCTCAAAGGTCTCTTTTTTGGGCCAGCGGGTGAGGAAACCGGGCAGCTTGGCGCGGTCGGTGTCTACCGGCAGCAGCTCCCAGCCGCGCTCCACCAGGAGCTGGTTGACCTGCTCCAGCAATACCGGGTGCAGCTCATACCATCCGGAGAGGATCTGCGCCACAAAATCGGAGCTGCGCTCGAAAGGCGCTACGCTGTTTTTGATCTTGATCGGCAGCGGTGCCTGGGCCGAATTGCGAAAGCCGGGAACCTGCAAATGGCGCTTCAACTGGCCATTGATCGCCCCGCGGCGCTCACCAGTGAGCTGGTCCAGCCGGTTCAGCACGTAGCTGATGACCTGCAGCCGGTACTCCGGCAGCATAAAGTTATTAATCGCGGCAAACGGAAGGAATTGTACCTGGGAATTGTCCATACCCCCCATTATAACAGCGCCGGGGCGTCGCAAGGCAAGCTATGATAAAATTTTGGAGAGAAAAACCGGAGGAGGAGCGAGGAAAAATGGCGATCGAGGCGGGAATGACCCATGAATTGCGAGGCGTAGTCCAGGAAAGCGACACCGCGCAGTCATCCGGCGGGGGCACGCTGCCCGCGGTGCTGAGCACGCCGCGCGTGATCGGCTGGATGGAAAGCACGGCGCACCAGATGATCGTGCCCTTCTTGCAGGAAGGGCAGTCCACGGTTGGCACGCTGGTGAATATCCGTCATCTGGCAGCCACACCGGTGGGCATGGAAGTGGTGACCAAAGCCGAGCTGCTGGAAGTCGACGGCCGGCGCATGCGCTTCCATATCGAAGCCTGGGACGCCGTGGAAAAGATCGCCGAGGGCGAGCATGAGCGTTTTATCATCGACTGCGAGCGCTTCACCCAGCGCCTGGAGAAAAAGCAGCAGGGTTAAAGCACAAGCATCCCGCGCACAGGGGTGCGCGGGATGCTTTTCAACCACAGGCTGCGCGGCTGTTTATTCCGAGGGGATAATCAGCCACAGCAGGATGTACAACAGCGTGCCGGGCACGCCGCCGGGCAGGAAGGCAATCAGGAAGCCCAGGCGGAACCAGGCGGGGCTGATACCAAAAAAGCGGCCTAACCCACCGCATACCCCGGCTAACACCCGGTCACTGCGCGATCTGCGTAATGTGTTTTGCGTGTTCATTCTACTCTCGTTACCCTTTCTCAACGCTATATCTTAATACCTATACGGAAAGCGCGCAAAAAAGTTGCAGAATTATCTGCGGCGGGATGATGATCCGCTTTCCACGCGGTCGCTCATCTCGTCCAACAGGCCGACCTCGTCGTCCGTCAGCCGCCAGCCGGCTGCGCCCAGGTCCTGATCGACCTGCGCCGTGTTTTTTACGCCGGGGATGGGCAGCGTGCCCTTGCAGATCGTCCAATTGATGGCCACCTGCGCGGGCGTCTTGCCATCGTGTTCATTGCCAATCCGCGTCAGCAGTTGGATCATGGGCTGTAAAGCCTGCAGGTAACGCGTGTTGAAACGCGAAGCGCGCATACCCTTGGGCGGGTGTTGCGGCGTGTACTTACCCGACAGCATTCCCATGCCAATTGGGCTATACGCAATGCAGGTAATTCCCAACTCCTGGCAGTGCTTGAGCAGCCCATTCTTTTCGATGGCGCGGTTGACAAGGCTGTACTCCACCTGGTTGGATGCCAGCGATATGCCCTCGCGCACCAGCGCATCGTAGGCGCGCTGCATCTGGCCGCGGTCGTAGTTCGATACGCCTACCGCGCGGATCAATCCGTTCTGATACGCTTCGGCCATGCCCGCCATCCAGGTTTCCACGGTCAGCGGCGGCATGGGAAAATGGATCTGGTACAGATCCGTCTGCTGCAAGCCCAGGCGGCGCAGGCTGCTACGCAGCGCGCGCAGCAGGCTGGCACGCCGCAGCCGCCAGGGGTATGGCGCGAACTTGGTGGCGACTGCCACCTGCGCCCCGGACTCACGTAAGAACTGGCCCAGCAGCGTTTCCGAGCGCCCCTGGCCATAGACCTCGGCCGTATCGAACAGGCGCACGCCGCCTTCCAGGCAGCGATCAAAGGCGGCGCGTAAATCCTGGTCGGAATATCCGCGGCCATATCCCCAATACAGGCGGTCGCCCCAGGCCCACGTGCCAATGCCAATTTCGATCCCTTCCAGTACCGGGTGACGCTGCGCGATTTGTGCGGTCATGATCTCTCCCTCGCATAGAATGAGATGATTATACATCCGCGCGCTTTTTCCCTGGCCTTCCGGCCAGGGCAAGTCTGCCAGCCTGGTCAGGGCCCGTTCCGGCCATCCGCGGATGGGCATACCGGCGGGGCAATGGTATCCTGATTAGCAACGAAAAGGAAACAACCATGACATGCGCATTGTAATTGCTGATGCCCACCCGGAAGTTCGTTCAGCGCTGCGGCTGCTGCTGGAGACGCTCGATCGCTCGTGGTCGGTGGTGGCCGAGGTGGCGGATTACGGCAGCTTGCAGACCTGCGCCCGGCTGCAAGACGCCGACCTGGTCTTATTGGAATGGGATTTACCGGGAATGGCGCGCAGCGCTCAGGGACAGCACATCCGCGCATTACGCGCCAGCGGCCGGTCTTTGATCGTGGCATTAGGCCCGGCCAATGAGGATTGCGTTCTGGCGCGAGATGCCGGAGTGGACGCAGTGATCTGCAAGAACGAGCTGCCTGAGCGCGTAATTACCGTGCTGCGCCGGGTGGGCCGGCAGTTGTAACCGGCTTTCGGGAAGATGCTTCCTGCCGCACGTGCGGTGGGCTGCCCGCGGCCCGGGTGGTATAATTTGTTCCACGCCGCAACGGCGCGTACGCCCCATCTCCCCGGAAAGCCGAGCGCAAGCCCCTATGCAAGATGATGTCACCCCGATCCGGCAGCAGTACCTGGACATCAAGCGCCAGTACCCGGATGCCATCCTGTTCTTCCGCCTGGGCGACTTCTACGAGACGTTTGATGATGACGCCGAAACAACATCGCGCGAGCTGGATATCGTCCTGACATCGCGCAGCGTGGCCAAGGGCACGCGCATTCCCATGGCGGGCATCCCGTATCACGCTGTGGAAAACTACCTGGCGCGGCTAATCGAGCGCGGCTACCACGTGGCCATCTGCGAGCAGGTGGGCGATCAGCCGGTGAAAGGGTTGTTTCCGCGCGAGGTAGTGCGCGTGGTCACGCCCGGCACAGTAGTAGAACCAGGCCTGCTGGCCAGCGACCGCAATAATTACCTCGCCGCCATTGTGCCCGGCGAGCACCAGGCGGGCGTGGCCTACGTCGATATCACCACCGGGGAGTTTGCCGCCACCGAGCTGGTTGGCGAAGACATCGCCGGGCTGCTGCGCGCCGAGCTGTCGCGGCTGCGGCCGGCGGAGATCCTGCTGCCAGACAGCGTCGAAAAATTTACGCCTCAGGCCGGCCACCTGACGCGCTGGCCGGCCTGGCATTTTGAAAGCGGCCGCGCGCACGATGCGCTGCTGCGCCAGTTCCAGGTGACCATGCTGGACGGATTTGGCCTGCGCGGTCTGACGCTGGCGGTGCGCGCCGCGGGCAGCCTGGTACAGTACGTGCAGGAAACCCAGCCGGCAGCGCTCAAGCTGCTCACAGGCATCTCCACCTACTCCACCGGCGAGTTTATGACCCTGGATGCCGCCACACAGCGCAACCTGGAGCTGGTGGAAACGATCCGTGGTGGCGAGGTGCAAGGCTCGCTGCTCAGCGTGCTGGACCACACCGTGACGGCAATGGGCAAGCGCGCCATCCGCGGCTGGGTAAACAAGCCGCTGCTGGATTCGCGGGCCATCGAGCGCCGTCTGGATGGTGTTGCATTCTTCCTGGAAAATGGCATGCTGCGCGCCGAGCTGCGCGCCGCACTCAAACCGCTGGCCGACCTGGAACGCCTGACCAACCGCGTGCTGGCGGGCACATCCCACCCGCGCGAGCTTGTGGCCATCCGCGCCACGCTGCGCTGCCTGCCAGACATCCGCGCGCTGCTTCCCGAGCAGTCTCAGGCGCTGGTGCGTCCGCTGGAGCGCTTTTCGCCCTGCATTGAGGAGCTGGGCCTGTTGGATGCCGCCATCAGCGATGACCCACCGGCCACGCTGCAAAACACCGGCGTGATCCGTCCCGGATTTTCACCCGAGCTGGATAACGTGGTAACCGCTTCTCAGAACGCGCGTGATTGGATCGCCAGCCTGGAAACCGTGGAGCGCGAGCGCACCGGCATCCGTTCGCTCAAAGTAGGCTATAACAAAGTCTTCGGCTATTACATCGAGATCACGCATAGCAACACCACGTCCGTGCCGGCCGAGTACATCCGCAAGCAGACGCTGGTCAACGCCGAGCGCTACATCACCCCGGAGATGAAAGAATACGAAGCGCTGGTGCTCAACGCCGAAGAGCGCATCCGCGAGATCGAAGGGCGGTTGTTCCGCCAGGCATGCGCGCAGCTTGCGGGCAGCAGCCGCCGCCTGCTGGACACGGCGCGCAGCCTGGCTGAGCTTGACGTGCTGGCAGCGCTGGCCGAGGCCGCCGCGCTGGGCGGCTACACCCGCCCCGAGATCAGCGCGGACACGCGGCTGGAAATCCGCGATGGGCGTCACCCGGTGGTGGAGCGCGGGCTGAGCGCCGAGCGCTTTGTGCCGAATGACGCCATCTTTGAGCCGGGCGAGATCGTGCGCGTGATCACCGGCCCCAACATGAGCGGCAAGAGCACCTTCCTGCGCCAGACGGCGCTGATTGTGCTGATGGCGCAGATGGGCAGCTATGTGCCGGCAGCCTCCGCGCACATCGGGCTGGTGGACCGCATCTTCACCCGCATCGGCGCGCAGGATGAGATCCACGCCGGGCAGTCGACCTTTATGGTGGAGATGATCGAGACCGCCAACATCCTCAATCACGCCACCGCGCGCAGCCTGCTTATTCTGGATGAGATTGGCCGCGGCACCAGCACCTACGATGGCGTGTCCATCGCCTGGGCGGTAATCGAGTACATCCACAACCACCCGCAGCACCGCGCGCACACCCTGTTTGCCACGCATTACCACGAGCTGACCCAGCTCAGCGACCTGCTGCCCGGGGTGCGTAATTACAACGTGGCGGTGAGCGAAGCCGGCGGGCAGGTAGTATTTCTACACAAAATCGTCCCCGGCGGCGCTGACCGCTCGTATGGCATCCACGTGGCGCAGCTCGCCGGCATCCCACGGCCGGTGATCCAGCGCGCCAGCGAGATCTTGCAGCAGCTCGAAGCCTCATCCGGCAAGGCGGTGAAGATCAACCCAATGGCCGCGCAGCAAATCCGCCTGTTCCCCGAAACCAACCCGCTGCTCGACGAGCTGACCGGGCTGGACGTCAATTCGCTCTCGCCGATCGAGGCATTGAATAAGCTGTATGAATGGCAGAAGAAGTATTCAGCCAACAAGTGAAACGGATGGATACAGAATCAACCGCCCGGGGCCAGCGCCCCGGGCGGTTGCGTTTCTCTATCTTACTTCCCGCCGCCGATTGCCAGCGGGACAAAGAAGCGGTATTGGTCTACGTTGGCGATGGTGGTGTCGGTGTGCGTGCCGCCATCCTTATCCGTGACGGTGAGGGAGACGGTGTAAGCGCCTTCCTTGGTGTAGGCATGGGTGGTATCGAGCAGGCTGAGCGCGGTGCCTTCCACAAACATACCGTCGCCGAAATCCCAACGGATGGTGAAGGTATCGTCCACGCCCGGGTCGGTCAGCGTACCGTGGAAGGCCAGCTCGACGCCAACTTTACCAGCAACCGGTTGGCCGGCATCTACCACCGGGGCCACATTGGCGATGGTGACGGTTATGCTGGCTGTTCCGGTTGCGCCCTGGTTATCGGTGACCGTGAGCGTGACGATATATGTGCCGTTATCACGGTAGGCGTGGGTAGCAGCCGTGCCGCTGCCTGTCGCGCCGTCGCCAAAGTCCCAGGCATAGCCGGCAATGCCGGTATGCGCCGGGTCGCGGCTGGGGTCACTGCCGCTGCCGTTGAAAGACAGGGTAGTACCTTCATTGCGTACGCCGGTGATGCCACTGATGCTGGCTGCCGGGGCAGCGTTGTTCACCGTGACGGTGATGGTGGTGGCGCCGGTCGCGCCGTGGCCGTCAGTCACGCGCGCGGTAACGGTATGCGCCCCCTGCGTGGCAAAGTTGAACGACACGCTGCTGGTAGTTATACCGTTGAGCACGCCGTCGAATAGCCACTGATAGGTATAAGTTTCGCTGAACGCCTGCCCAGGATCCGTGAACGACAGGCTGAACGCAGCGGCGCTGCCGTCATCGATTGCCGCGAGCGGCGTGATCGTCACCGTGGGGGTCACATTTTCGACGCTGAAGGCGCGGTCAACGCCGCTCCAGGCCAGGTTGTCTTTATCGTGCACTTCCAGGCGCACCATGTGGCTGCCAGCCAGCATGGCCACCGGTGTGCTGCTGATGGTTCCCGGCGGGTAAGCGCTGACCGTGCCGGCGCTGATTTCGACGCCATCCAGCAGCCAGCGATAGCTGTAGGGCAAGTCCAGCGCCTGAGCCGGGTCGGTGAAGGAGCCGGTGAAGGTCACCGGCGTGCCTTCCACCGCGCCCACCACCGGGCTGACCGATGGCGTAGGCGTCTGGTTGGCAATCGTCAGGTGGTAGGCCGCGGATTGCACCGCGGGGGACTGGCCGTCACCGACCATAAGAGTCACATCATACGTACCGCTTTGAGCAAAAATGTGCGTCGTGGACAGGCCGGTAGTGGCGGTGGTGTCAAAATTGCCCGTGCCATCGCCGAAGTTCCACACGTAGGTGTAGGTTTCGCCGCCGTACTGCTGCCCCGGGTCGGTGAAGGAGCCGCTGAAGCTGACCGTGCTGCCTTCCACAGCGGCGCCAGTGTGGTTCGGGACGCCCACCGTGGGAGCGACATTGCTAACGGTGAACGCGGCGCTGGCCCACGCACCGTAGTCCAGGTCGGCATCGCGCACGCGCAGGCGGATGGTATGATCGCCACTGGGCAGGTCTTCCGTAGCGGTCAGGGCTGCCGGATAGCTGCTCACGCTGCTGGTGGAAAGAACTGTACCATCCAGTTCCCACTCGTAGGTGTAGGGCGTATCCAGCGCGCCGGCGTTATCGATGAACGAGCCGTGGAAGATAATACTATCGCCTTCGTTGGCCGCGCCAACAGGCTGGATGGAAGCTACCGGCGCGCGATTGAGTACAGTCAGGTTGAAGGGCGTTGACGTAGTGACGCCGCCGTTACTGTCAGTGACCCGCACCTGCACACTGTACGCGCCGCTATCGGCAAACGTGTGCTGCTCGTCTGCGTTGGCGTCCGGAGTGCCAAAACCGCTGCCAAAGTTCCACGCGTAGGAATACGTTTCGCCCAGGGTCGAGCCGGGATCGGTGACCACGGCCTCCAAAGTTGCCGGTTCGCCTTCATACACCGCCGCGTCATCCCGGACGTGGACGCTCACCTGGGGCGGAATATTGGTGATGGTAAACTGGCTGGAAGTGATCGATGTCGCGCTGCCGTCCTGATCCTGCACGCGCAGGGTGACGGTGTGATTGCCGGCCGGGAAAGCGCGCGCCGTGCTGGTCAGGATTACCTGCCCGGTGTAAGTGTTCACTGTGCCATTTTCGATTGGTGTACTGGCATCCAGCGTCCACTGATACGTATAAGGTACATCCAGCGCGCCGGCAACGTCGGTGAAGGAGCCGGTAAAGCTGATCAGCTGGCCTTCGGTGCTGCCCAGCACCGGGTTGAGACTAAGCTGCGGGGCGCGGTTGGTGACCGTCATTGCCACCGGGGCAGATGTGGTGCAGTTGGCGTCATTGCCGTCAATGCTATCCCCGTCACATACGCGTACGCGCAGATTGTAGGTGCGGCTGTCCGCATAGGTGTGTTGAACCAACGGGATACCGGGTACCTCGGCGCTGCCATCGTCAAACAGCCAGTATGCGCTGAAGGGAGCATCCAGGTCTCCGGCGGCATCACTGTAGGTAACACTATACTGCGCCGGGTCGCCTTCGTAAACGGTTCCGCCCGGCAGGGTGATTGCGATGCTCGTGGGGGGCAGGTTTTGCACATTGATGGCTGCATTGGCCATTACCGGGGCCGCCAGCTCATAAGCAGTGACCTGCGCGGCGCGGTTGAGCATGCCTGGTCCATCCGCCACACGTGCCTGGTATGACACAGTGATACTTTCACCCGGGAGTAGCGCGAAGCCCGTGGCAAGCACAGGCAGCGTGCCCGCCGAGCCGCGCGAGCGGGTCAGCGTACCGGGAAGCATTTCCAGGCCGTCAAGGTCATCTGAGAGCACCACACTGCTGGCAGTGCCCAGCCCGGTATTGGTGAGGGTGATGGTAACCGGAAAAGCCGTAGCTTCAAAAATACTGCCGGAACCAGCGACTTTGGTCATTTCCAGCACCGGTAGCTGCACTTCATAGGCGCCCAGGTCGATGGGCAGGCTGCTGGCGTTCGTCGCGCCAGCCACGTCGACCACGCGCGCGCGCGCGTCAAAGTCAAAGGGGAAGGGTTCCGCCGTATCTCCGTCATTATCCGCATCGATCACATCCGCGCCGTAATTCATCCCGGCGTCGACTGCGGGCGAGGTGGAAGCCAGGCGCAGATCATCATCCGCGGTCCCCGCGATGTTATCGGCGCCATCCAGGTCGAGGAACTGCGGGTTCACGGCACTGGTAGCTTCCAGGTTGGTGAATTGGCCGCCGTTGGCAGCGCTCATGTGCCCGGTGATGGTATATGAAACCTCGATGTTGGCGTTGTAAACGCGCATATCTTCCAGAACGCCGGTGTTGTTGTAGAAAACGCAATTGATCACGCGGCTGTGCGCGGTTTCGTCCATGCCGATATGGATAATGCCCGCGCCGTGCGGGTTGGTTCCACCCACATAGTTGTTGGCAAAAGTGGAGTTATACACCACCGGCGTGGTGTTGAGGCCTTCGATGCGCATGCCGCCGCCCTGCGCGGCGTGGTTGCCAATAAAGACCGAATTGGCGACGATGCCATCCGAGTTCGCCGTATAATCCACTGCGCCGCCCATCGAGTCGGTGTGGTTTCCAATAAACCGGCTGCTGATAATCTGCATGGTTGATGAGCGGCTCTGCAGCGCGCCACCGTAGATGACCGCATAGTTGTTGGTGAAGGTGGAACGATAAATTAACGTATCAGATTCGTTATTATAAATGCCGCCACCAATCGTACCGGCATGGTTGCCATCGAAAACGCAATTTTCAATGCGAATAGCTCCACCTACAGGGATAGATAGCGCGCCACCATGCGTGCCGGCGCTATTCCCATTGAATGTGCAGTTGCGCAGCACCGGCACGGCATTGGTTACCAGGATACCTCCGCCATCACCACCGGCGCTATTGCCTTGAAAAGTGACGCTCTCAAAAACCGAATTGGTGTAAACCTCGAACATGCCGCCGCCATCACCAGTCGCCTGGTTATTGGCTACAGTCACATTGGTAAAGCTGCTGCCCGAGCCACCGTAGTGGAAAATACCACCGCCCTGCCCGGAATTGTTGTTTTCCACGCGCACATTCAGCAGCGTGGCGGTGCTGTTGGAAAGGCCCAACCCGCCGCCCATCTCCTGCGACTGGTTATCGCGGATGATCAGGTTGGCAAGGATCACCTGGGCATCAAAGATTTCCACGCCCGCACCGCTGCGATCGCGCCCCATCGCCGGTATGGCATTGTCCGCCTGGCCATGCATGACAATAAAGCCGTCCAGGCGCGTGCCCGCCGAAAAACTGTTATTGAGCCGTACCACGTGGTACACCCGATAGGGGGTATCCGGCGCTTCCGGGGTGATCAGGCCATCCAAAATGGTGGGATGATCCAGCGGGTTCGTTCGCTGGGTAAGCTGTGTCTCTGTACCGGTGAAACCGCCGTATACGGCAACATTCCCTTTGAGGTAAAAGGTAGCGCTCCGCGGGTCAGCCGGATCTACCAGGTAGGTGGGATAATACGTGCCTTCCGCCACCCACACTTCTTCGCCCGGGGCCGCCATCTCGATAGCACTTTCCAGGTCATTCAGGGCCGTGGCCCAGCTCAGGCCATCACCCCCATCCGCCGCATCATCATCAACGAAGATTGGCGAGGCGGCGTGGGTTGCCTGGGGCATCAGCGCGGAAGCGAACAGCGCTCCCAGGAGCGCGAGCGCGACCATCCAACGCACGGAAGATACAGACCGCTGAGACAGATGCAACGACATTGTGGTTCCTCCCTGAAATCTGTTCTTGGGCGGGCATTGCCCAAGTGGGTTGCATGCTTTATGCGTCAGATCTTACCGGTAAGAATTCCAGACCATTAAATAAAAAAAACGGGGTGCGAGTTTGCGACCCACTCTCCGTGAGCCAGGTTGCCAGCGAACCTCTGGGAATTTCCCGGCCGAAAAGCCGGGAAAGGTGAATTCGATGGTTTCAAAATAAATTACCAGGATCGATCAAGTATTCAAGTAGAATTTTGCAGCCAATGAAAAACCACCCCAATTGTGGCTCTTTTAGTGATAACGTAGCTTACTGGTAAAAATTACACGTCAACTTCATCGTCGCGGTCGAATACACGCGCGCCAATGACTAGCGCCAGGCCAACACCGGCAACCGCCATGCCAGTGTAGGCGCTCCACAGGCTGGCACGGTTGAACACTTCCTGAAACACCCCTGTCAGAACGCCGGTAAAGGCATCCGGCAGCAGCGGAAAGGCGGAGCCGATCAATCGCGCCACCAGCGGGTTTACCACCACAGCAAAGATTGCCGCGATGACGGCCGCGATCAGCCCGGCTGTTAGCAGCGGGCCGCCCGCGCTGTGCAGTAAATCGGGCAGCGAGCGAATGGTCAGCAGCACAATCCACAGCAGCACCGCAAGCGCAACCACTGGCAGCAGGCGGAATACCCAGCGCAAAACCGCGTAAGCGCGAAAGACACCGTACCAGTTCGGCACCAGCGGACCGCTGACGCCCGGCAGCACGGTCTCATTCGTCAGTGGGCTGCCCAGGTCAACCAGGTCTGGCAGCATGGCGGCCATTCCCTGGAGCGATAATTGGACGAACTGCGCAAAGGCCGGCCGCAGGGTGTCCGGCGGGCGGCAGACCGGCATGCCGGCCAACTGCCCGCTCAATGCCAGTTGCATGATGCGCGCGGCGTCTTCCATGCTGCAATCCGGCCACGTATCCACCATGCGGCTGGCAAGCTGCTCGCCCTCTGGGCCGTTGAGGCGGGCCTTGACCTCGCGCATGTCCACCTGCAGCATCAGGTCGGAGCGCTGGAAATTAACGTAATCGCCGGCGCCGTTGAGGATATTGCTGGTCTGGGTATCCACCCAACCATCCGGGAACACGCCCGCCAGCAGCGCTGCAAGCTGAGCGCGGTCAAAATATGCCACCTGCTGGTTACCCTGCAGGGCAGGCACATCGCCGCCCAGGATGGCGGATGCCAGCAGATCAGGGAAGCGTTGGGCAAACTGCTGGTTGGCCAATGCTCGCTGGTACGAATACGGGCGGAAAAGCACCGCCTCGGCCGGAATGACGAACACTGACGGCACGGTAAGGATCACCAACAGCGTGGTTAAAAAGCTGAGGATTGCCCGGCTGACCCCGGTGAGCTGCACGCGCTGTGAAAACATGCTATTCACCCGCTTGCAGCCAGGCGCCACCCCATGCGGGCAAATCCAACCTGGCCTGGCCTGCTTCAACAATCGTCCTGGCACCCGAGAGCAGATCAAGCACCTGCCGGCCGTCGGCCCAACCCAACGCAGCCACCGGCACACCCACCTGGCGCGACTGCGGCCCGGCATTGATCACCACCAGGACACTCTCAGCTGCAAACGGCCGGGCGAAGGCCACGGTTTGCTCAACATCGCTGGCATGGATCACCGCAAAGTCTCCCCGGCGCAGCGCGGGCGTAGACTTGCGGGCGCGAATGAGCTTCTGGAACCAGGCGCGTAAGTCGGCGTCCCATCGGCGTTCATCCCATGGGAAACCGCCCCGGCAGGCGGGATCTTTGCCGCCCTCGAGACCGATCTCATCGCCATAATAGATGGAAGGCACGCCTGGAAATGCAAACTGGATCAGCGCAGCCAGCCGCACGGCTGCCATATTGCCGCCCAGCATGGTGCGCACGCGCTCCACGTCGTGGCTGCCGAGCAGCACCATCATGGCGCGGTTATGCTCGGGGGTGTAGGTGGCAGTCAGCCGCGCGAGGAAGGCAGCATAACGCTCGGGAGACCAGTTGGCACCCAGCAGACCCAGCGTGGCGGTGCGGAAGGGATAGTTCATCAGGCCGTCAAAGTGGTTCTCGCCTACCCAACGCGGCAGCGCATCCCATATTTCACCCAGCAGGTAGGCATCCGGGTTAGCGCCGCGTACCATTTGGCGGAATTCAGCCCAGAAAGAATCATCGTCGATTTCGTTGGGCACGTCCAGCCGCCAGCCGTCCGCGCCCTGCTCGATCCAGTAGCGCGCCACATCAAAGATGTAGCGACGCACCTGCGGGTTGGCGGTGTTGAGCTTGGGCAGGCTTTTGAAGTTCCACCAGCCGTCATAATCCTTCAGTTCATGACTGGAATAGGCATCCACCGGGAAATGCCGGATATGGAACCAATCTTTATACGGCGAAGCCTCGCCATTTTCCAGCACATCGCTGAAGGCAAAAAAGCCGCGTCCGCAATGATTGAACACCCCATCCAGAATCACGCGCATACCGCGCCGGTGTGCCTCGCGGATTAAGGTGCGAAAATCATCCAGCGTACCCAGCTTGGGGTCGATCCGGTAGTAATCCACCGTGTTATACCGGTGGTTGCTGGGCGAAAGAAAGATCGGGTTCAGGTAGATCAGGTTGATGCCCAGGTCCAGCAGCATGTCCAGCCCCAGGGTTACCCCGGCCAGGTCGCCGCCGTGAAAACCTTTGGGCGTGGCGCAAGTATCCCAGGGCAACACCACCGGCGGGTCATTGGTAAGATCGCCGTTGCGGAAGCGATCCGGGAAAATCTGGTACATGATACTGTCTTGAACCCAATCGGGAATGCTCATCAGACCTCTGTAAATACCTATGCGAAATTTATCATCTGGTTGGTATTACTGCTGCGCGCCGTATGCGCGCAGCGCGTCAAGCAGCGCCTGTGGCTGGCGGGCATAATCTTCCTTGGATATCACGCCAGCGGCCATACCGCTAAGGATGCTCGTCAGGGCGCGGTTGACCGGCGTGGGCACGGCCAATTTTTCGCCAAAACGTACCACCGCCCCATTCAGGTATTCCACTTCACTCTGCCTGCGCCCGCTATACAGATCAATGTGGAAGGATGGCATCTTGCCACCCCGCCCACTTCCTGCCGCGCGCCCCAGCAACGGCTGGAGCAGCATCGACGGCAGGCGGCGCACGCCGAACGCCAGCAGCCTCGCAGGTGTGCCGGGCAGATCGACCACCGGCAGGCGCAGCGCGCGCATCACGTCCAGCGTTTCGCGCAGCTGGCGCACTTCCAGCCGGAAGAGGAGCGGGTCGGAGAATATCTCTGCCGGGCTCATGTTCATGATGGCCGAGCTGGCGTTGGCCACCAGGTTGGTGAGCAGTTTGGACCACTTCATCGCCGAAGGGTTGGCGTACAGGCGTGGCTTGAGGCCCGCCGGCTGCATGGCGGCAAAAATATGCCGCGCCAGTGTGCTGGTGTCCGCCACGCCCACCCCGCGCAGGCGCTCAAGTACAATATCACCCGCGGCACGGCGGCCCACGGCGCTGGTCACCGTGGCGGGGATCACCCGCTCCGGGCCCAGGAATGCGCTCAACCGGTCTTCATTCTCCACGCCGTTTTGCAGCGATAGAAACGCGGGCAGGTGCTCGCGAACTGGTTCCAGGCTGTCCAGCAGGCTCTGGGTATCAAATGATTTGACCGCAAAGATGGCAAAATCAAAGCTGCCGCCGTCGAGGGCTGCGCCAATCGAATCGACCATGCGCGGGGCAGGAATCTGGCGTGGACCTTCAGGCAGTTCGAGCTTCAGGCCGCTCCGCGCCAAGTCAGCCGCCACCTCGGGGCGTTCAAGGAACACCACGTCTTCCCCACATAACGCCAGGCTGCCGCCTATATATGTACCGATAGCCCCGGCTCCAAAGCATAAAACGCGCATCAGGCTACTTTCTCCTCTGGTGGAGCATCTGTTTCCACCCAATCGCGCGCGCCGTTCAGAAATACCGTACCGGGCATGGGCTTTTTCCCGGCCGGCTGTACCTCCTCCAGCACCAGCCAACCATCTCCGGTGGCGATCGCCGGCATTCCTTCTACAACGCCGCGCAGCCCGGGCTTTTCTCCGTCTCCGCCCGCCGGGTGAGCGCGCAGAATCTTCAACATCTGCCCCTGCCACAACGTGTAGGTTCCCGGCCAAGGATAAAAGGCGCGCACGCGCCGCTCCAGCTCGACGGCCGGGCGGGTGAAATCCAGCGCGCCTTCTTCTTTTTTAATCATGGCGGCATAGGTGGCCGTGTCGTCCGCCTGAGGCTGTGGAAGAATACTACCATCCAGATAGCCGGGCAGGGTTTGCACCAGCAGCTCCGCGCCGATTTCCGCCAACCGCCGCGCGAGACTTTCGGCAGTGTCTTCGGGTAGGATACGGGTGGCGCGCTGCGTCAGCACCGGGCCGGTATCAATACCGGGATCCAGGCGCATGATGCTCACCCCACTTTCCTGGTCGCCATGCAGGATAGCCGCCTGGATCGGCGCGGCTCCGCGCCAGCGCGGCAGCAGCGAGGCGTGCACGTTAATGCAGCCATAGCGCGGCAGGTCGAGCACGCTGGCTCGCAGGATTTGTCCAAAAGCAACCACGACGATCAGATCCGGCGCCCAGGCCTGCAACTGCGCCTGCGCCTCTGGTTCGCGCATACGCTGCGGCTGGATGATCCGCAGGCCTAACCGCAGCGCCTCCATCTTTACCGGCGGTGGAGCAAGCTGTTTACCGCGCCCCGCTGGACGGTCGGGTTGCGTGACCACGCCTACCACGTCATAGCGCGCATGCAGCGCTGCCAGGCTGGGAATGGCAAATTCGGGCGAACCCATGTAAACGACCCTGATCGCGTCCACACGAAGATTTTAACACATCTTGCCTGTAAGGCGACAAAACCACCCGCTGTGTGCCTTGACCTTCCCTGGCGCGCGGTTATACTGGAGATATAGATATCAAAGGAGAGCAATCGATGGACGAACCCAACTTTGGTTCCGACCCCGTGCAACCGGAGCAGTTTTCCAACCCGGCGCCCGCGCCGCTGACCGCCGATGAAGAGCGCACATGGGCGGTTCTTGCACATCTGAGCGTGCTGTTAAACGCTATCACCGGATTTTTTGGCCTGCTGGCGGCACTGATTATCTATCTGTTGTACAAAGATCGCTCGCGCTTTGTGGCTTTCCACGCCATGCAATCGCTGGTGATGCAGTCAGTGTTATGGCTGGGCGCGGGGATTATTGCCGCCATCGTGGGCATGATCACCGCTGCGCTTTCCGTCATCCTGATCGGCCTGTGCCTGGTGCCGTTTGCGATACTGATTGGTCTGGTGCCGGTGGCGGCGCTGGTCTATGGCGTGGTTGGCGCGGTGCAGGTTGGCCAGGGTGTCAACTTCCGCTATTACAAAATGGCGGATTGGGCCGAAAGCCTGATGCAGCGCTACTAAGCCCGTGCCCGGTACCGATTGGTCCCATTCACAAATGTCGTTCAACCCGGAAGAGCCATGCGCACTTCCGGGTTGAACGAGCGCCTGTGGGCGGCGCTGGCGCATGCCAGCATCCTGCTCAATCTCGTCACGCTGATTCTGGGGACGATGAGCGTACTGGTGCTGTATCTGATGACGCGCCGGCGCTCGCCTTATGTTGCCTTTCATGCCCTGCAGGCGCTGGCTTTCCAGGTCATCGTGTGGATTGGCGGCGGGCTGGTGGCGCTAGGCGCGTGGCGGTTGTCCACCGCGCTGCCGGCATCATTCTTCTCGATCTTCCTGCTGCCCACGGCCTTCCTGCTCAGCCTGGTACCGCTGGTGGGAGCACTGGTGGCAGGAACCGGCGCACTGCTGCAATGGAATGGGCAGGAGTTCTCCTACCCGCGCATCAGTGAATGGGCGCGGAATGTGATCAATCGATGAGCAGCGAAGGGTCCTCTTCCAGCTTCTGGCCTTCAGGCGTATCCTGCACGCGGTAGCCGTAAGCCGCGATCTGCCGGCGCAAATCATCCGAAACCGTCCATGCCCGGGCCTGCCGCGCCTGCTGGCGAAGGTCGGCCAGCTCGAGCACCGCCGGGGGAATAAGCTGTGTCACAGGCGCAGCCTGGGCCGCTTGCCATACCAGCGGGTCGATACCGGCGTCAGGTGTGGGCGGCAGGGCAAAATTACCCAGCTCGCGCAGCGAGAAGACCGCGCCGCGTGCATAGGTGCGTTCCTGCCCGGCGCGCAGCAGGTGCACGCCATCACGACCAATCACCCGCGCCGTGCCTGCCTGCAAATCCATGACCAGACCGGTCTGTTCATCCAGGCCAATGATCGTCAGCGCATCCGGCACAGCAGCCGCCAGCGGATCGAAGCGCTCGCGGCCGAAGAAACAGCGGCTGGTATCCAGTTCCACGCCGCCGTCCTGATTGTTCCAGTGCGGGACGATCACCAGCGAAAGGCCAAACGGGGCCAGCAGATCCAGGCCGGGCTTCCAGTGCGGGTCTTCGCCTACCTTGTAGACCTCGTACACTGGCAGGGCCAGCGCGCCGGCTGCGATGGCGGCCGCGCTGGCAAATGCCAGCGCCGCGCCCAGGCGGTGACGCGCGCGGATCAGCTCCCAGGTCAGGCTGTCGCGCAGCACGCGCACGGCGTAACTGGGGCTGCCCGCGCCGAGAAACATCAGGTCGGCATCGAATAGCGCCTGGTTTTCCCCTGGCGCCTGAATGGTGCGCAAAGGCTCGCGGCGGCGCGCGGCAACCTGGTGCACATCCGGATGGTAATTCTGCAGGCGCACGCGCAAATAATCGGCCACGCGGCCGGCCACCTGTCCGGCGTTGAGCTCAAACCCGGCCGGAGTTTCCAGCACCCGCACCTGCAGCGGGTCGGGCAACCCGCTTGCCAGAGCTTCGAACACCTGTCCGCCGCTGTTGCTGGTCTCTCCAGAACCAAGCAGGGCAATTTTCCCCGGAATGTACTGTGATTGGTCTATCATTGATGCCTCAAAGGTCGAGAACCTGACCGCCGGATTCTGGATCGTTTCATCAAATTTTCTCCGTGGTTGTTTCATCAGCGCAGGCTGATGCCTGGCGGCTGGCATGGTGCAAAAAACGCAGCAGTACCTGCACGCCGGATTCCAACGTTTCCAGTTCCTGGTCGGAAAAGTCGGCCAGATCGCGCGCCATCTGCTCTGCCATCGCGTCGTATACGCCCTGCAGCACGGCGCGGCCTGCTGGTGTAAGGCGCACCTGCATCACGCGGCGATCATTGGCCAGTGGAGCACGCTGAATGTACCCGCGCTCGGCCAGCACGGCAACCGTATTCGACATCGTGGCCGGTGTTACGGATTGCATGTCCGCAAGCTCAGACAGGCTGTATGAACGCCCGGAAAGCATGCCCAACAGGCGCACGTGCGCCAGTGCAAGCCCGGCGCCATAGCAGCGGATATGCGCCCCCAGGTTGCGCATTAACAGCGGCATCATTTCAACCAGGAGCTGCGCCACGCTTGCTCGTACCGCCATAATCAGTTAGCCCTCCTAACAATTCGCTACAGCGAATTATATCGGCGGCCATGCAGATGTCAAGTAACAGGTAGCCTGTGTACAAAATATCGTTCGTGATGATTTACACGCGGAATGTCCACAGGCGGTTGGCCAGGAAGTTATACACCAGCACGATCCCGGTCGCTACAGCTTTCGCGGGCAGGTAACCGTGTTCGGGGTTATGCAGCAGCAGTCCCAACGGGTGTTCAAGGCCCAATACGATCAGGTTGTTCAACACCAGCGCGATGATATTAACCAGCACAAACTGGCCGAACTGAACAAACCACTGCTTCCTGCGCGATTCGGAAAACGTCCACAGGCGGTTAAGGGTGAAGTTATTGACCACCCCAACCGAATACGAAATTGTATTGGCAAACAGCGTCGGTACGCCAAACACCAGCTTTAACAGGGTCAAAATGCCAAAATCGAGCAGCGTACCGCTAAGGCCCACCGCTAGAAACCGGGCAAAGCGTTTCCATTCCTGTTGTTTGATAGCTGTCATAAGGACTTGCCGGATCATCTTACCCCCTGGACGCGTCAGACAAGAATACGATAACATTCCGAACCGGTTTTGTCAATCATGCCCAGGGGAAACACACCTTTCAATAATTTTACAAGTTGCGGCAAAGTTGTATTGGAGTTTGGTACAATACACCTATGGCGCGAACAGAAGCACAGGAGCGTATCAATGCAGAGCTGGAACAGGGCGACCGGGCTCGCGCCGCGGGGAATGAAGGCATGGCGCGGGTATGCGCGCGCCGGGCGGCCGGCATAGCCATCCGCGAATATCTTCTGGCAACCGGTCAGCCGGTCCGGTCTACTTCGGCGGTCGACCTTCTCAACCAGGTACAAGCCGACGAAACCCTGCCAGAAGCGGTACGTGCGGTCGCCGGACACCTGCTGCAGCGGGTCACCCCGGAATACCAGCTCCCCATCCAGGCGGATTTATTGGCCGAAACTCGCTGGCTGGCGCAAACCCTCGCAGGGCTGGCAGGCACGCAGCCCCCCGCAGAGCAGAATACCTGAAGGGAACCGTATGGAAGAAAAGCAGATCATCGTTTATGGCACTACCTGGTGTTACGATACATTCCGCGCCAAGAAAATCCTCGATAAAAACAATATCCCCTACCAGTGGGTAGATATCGATAAAGATATGGAAGGGCGCAAGTTCGTCGAGGAGACGAACAAAGGTTACCGCAGCGTGCCTACGATTGTCTTTCCTGATGGCAGTATTCTGGTTGAGCCCAGCAATGATGAGCTGAGCGTCAAACTAGGCCTGACGCAGCAGTCTTAATCCGCGTGGTTCTCTGGATCTGCGCTCAGGCGGTTCTGCGCCGCCCAAGCAGATAGCGGACAAAGAAAACCAGCCAGGTCAGAAACACCCCGGCGAACAATCCCGACCCGATCACCACCACCGCGGCCAGATCTTCACGCCGTTCCATAGTCACCGCCGGAGATGACGTCAGCCGGGTTTTCAGGCTGGTGACGAATTCCGGATTGGCCTGCACCGGGTTTAGCGTAGCGAACAGTTTGCCTTCCAGCGCCTCGTCGTACTGGATCATTTCTTGCCGGGATGCATGTCGCGCAGCGCTCATACTTGACTTACCTCTTTCTCGTGTTCCAGATCGTTCGCCCCAATTTACGATGCCACCTTCTCTAGCTCATCCCGCAGCGCCAGCAGCGTGCGGTGATACAGGCTCTTGATCGCACCTTCACTGCGCCCCATAATGACCGCGATTTCCGCATTCGACAGGCGCTGCACAAATTTGAGGATCACCAATTGCTGGCGTTCCGGCGAAAGCGTGCGGATGGCGCGCAGCAGCGTTTCGGTCTCCTGCGTATTCACCAGAGCCGTTTCCGGCAGATCGCCGCGATGCACCAGCTCCACGTTATCTTCCAGGGCGACTTCCTGCTTGCGGCTGTTATCGCGGTGCCAGTTGGCAACCAGGTTGTGGGCAATGCGGTACAGCCACGCAGAGAAAGGCACACCTTTATCGTGGTAGCGCTGAATGTGACCAAGTGCACGATGGAACACGCGTGCAGTGAGGTCTTCAGCATCGTTGGCATTGCCGGTGCGGTAATAGATATAGCTGTAGATGCGGTTGACGTAACGCTCGTATAAGAGGCTAAAAGCTTCGGTATCCCCCTGTACCGCTTTGGTCAGCGTGGCAACTTCGTTGGGTTCGGGCTCGGTCACGGGTTCCTACCGGTCGGTTTAGAATTAATAACACGCACCTGCCCGTTTGGTTTTGCCGCGCGGGCATGTTGCGCAATAATTGGTCAATCTTGCTCCATTTTAACCGAAAGCGGCCAGAAGAACAGGGCCGGTTTTTCGCTACCCAGGGCCAGGGAGTACCGTCACGCTGCGAATTACGCAGTGACCATCCTGCCAAGCCACGCGCATGGCAAAAGGATAGCGATTCACCTGCATGCAGTATTCCAGATCAGCGCGAAATGGGTGATCGGGGCTCTTTTCCAGGAAAATCCGCCCGGCGCGCGAATCGAGCATCCGCGTGAGATACGGCTGCGGGTCCGGCTGTTCACCGCGCAGCAGCGCGGCAAGATAATCGGCGCAAGCTTCATCATCATCGCCCACGAAATGGCCTTCGCGGCCGGAAATGATGAAATCGACCTGACGCGCGCCCAAAACACGGATATATTCAGCCGTGGCACGCGCCACCAGGAAGGATGCCACCAGGGCGACACGCGCGCCGGTGCAACCCACCACAGCCTGCGTGCCGGATGATGAGCGGTGGATCAGCCGTACACCGCGCAAATCCTGCGAGGCCAACTCGGCAGGCGAATTGCCAAAGTCAAAACCAGGAACGTGCTCGCCCATCACCTCGCCCATCAGCAGCACAGACGAGTCTCGCTCGCGCCAGGCGAAGGCCTCTTCCACCGTTCTGACGGCGATAATCTCGCGCGCGCCCTGTCCAAAAGCCACGGCTTCAGCGCTAAACGCGCGCAGCACGTCAATCGCCACGGCTACATCGCGCGCCTGACCGCCTTCGCTCATTCCAAGCTGGCGCGTGCTGATGGTGGACGGATGATCGCCCATGCTCAACGCCCGGCTTGAGCGCGCTGCACCGCGGCATAGGCATCCACGATGCCATACCCGGCTACATCGTTGGGCACGCCCTGCCCGCTGGCGCAGGCTGGCAGCGGCCCGCGGTACGGGCGCGCTGTCTCATTGAGGATCTGCGTGGTGGTCTGAATATCACCGATCAATTCCGGGTTGGCTGACCACATCAGCGCCACTACGCCCACCACGTGCGGCCCGGCCATCGATGTTCCGCCGGCATATTCGTAGCTCGAATTGGGGTAGGATGACAGAACGTCTACCCCCGGCGCGGCGATATCCGGCTTGATCCGGTTGCTGCCATCCACCGTCACCGGACCCATGCTGCTGAAATCAGCGCGCTGTCCGCTGCTATCTACCGCGCCAACACTATATACCTCATCATAAATCGCCGGCGGGTCGCTGACGCTGCCACAGCCGTTATAACCGGAATTACCGGCCGAGACCACCACGAAGATGCCCGCATCGCGCAGCGCGGCTACCGCCGGCTGCAGGCTGGCGGGGTCGCAGCCTTCCACTTCCGGGCAGCCCCATGAATTATTCAGGACCATCGCCCCGCGCGCCGGGTCGCCATCACGCAGTGGGTCGCCATCTTGCGGAAAGGGTGCCAGCATAAACTGCATGCAGTCGAGGTAATACGCGGGGTTGCCCAGGTTGCGCGCCAGATTGACGCAGCCGATCCAGGTTGCGCCCGGGGCTACGCCGGTGCGCTTTCCCAGGATGGTGCCCAGCGTGTGCGTGCCATGCCCGCCAATATCGGTTGGCCGGGTGGAACCGTTCCAAGGGTCGAACCAGTTATAATCATCGCCCTCGCCCGCGCCGCGATAGGCAGCCGCCAGCTCGGGGTGTTCGCCCTCCGCGCCTGAATCAGACTGCCCAACGATCACGCCGCTGCCGTTGGCGCCCAGCTCGCTCCACACCTGGTCTGCGCCGATCATGGTTAGATTCCACTGCGGAGCATCGGGCGCGCTGGCAGTGCCGGACGAAGCCTGCGGAAGCTGCGGCAGCGGGCGCAGCTCGGGGTTGGAGAGCACGCGGTCGACCTCGGGGCGCGCTTGCAGCCAGGCGCGCAAGAGCGGACCACCACTCACTTCCAGGGCATTCACCAGGTAATAAGGCTGGTACGCACGCCCGCGCCGCTCGAGCGCGGCGCGCAGGTCCGCCTGGGTCTGGTCGGCGTGCGCCACCAACGTATCGTAGACGTACGCGCGCCGCGCATTGTAGTCATCTATCCCGGCGGCCTGAGATACGTCCGCTTGATCTTTGAGGATCGCAAACAGGTGCTCGCCGTAAAAGCCGGGTTGCCCGGCAAAGGCATACACCACGCCTAAACCAATCATGATGAATGGCAGCAGCAGCCAGACCGCGCGCGCCGCGGGCAAACGGCCACCCAGCCGGCGCACCAACAGTGCCAGCAGGAAACTGGCCAGCAGCGCCATTCCCACGTTATCGAGCGTCATGCGTATTACCCACTGCGTCAGCTCGCCGGCCCCAGAGCTGATCACCAGCGCCAGCTCGTCGGCATCTACCCACACCAGCGGCCAGGCAGCCGCCAGCCCGAACAACACTGCTCCCGCCGGCCAACCGGCGCACCCATTCGCGCCACCGTGGCTGATCACCGCCACGCTGGCCCACGCCAGCGCCAGCAGCACAGCCGCCAGCATCCACTGCTGCCCGTTGACCCCCATTCCGGTGGCCAGGATCAGCACGATCACCACGCCCACCAGCCCATCCGACCAGGTATCCGCCGGTGCGGTATCCAGCAGACCGGCCAGCAAGAAGCTGGCCGCCACGCCCAGCAGCATCCCGGCCAGCAGGTTGAGCGCCAGGTCCAGCACGGAGCCCAGCGCGCCCCACACCACCCAGGGGAACATCAACAGCACACCCACCGCAGCGGCAATGGCCAGCGCGCCGGGCGCGGCCGGGAACAACCGCCGGCGCAGCAGCAAGGCAGCGCCCAGCGCGAACACCAGACCGCCGGCGATCTGCAGCGCCACGATGGCGTCCGCATTAGCCAGCTCGGGGATGCGGCTGGGTACCTGCAGCAAGGCGAACAGGCTGGCTCCTAACCAGGCGCGAAAAACGGCTTTGCCGCGCAGTGACGGCGCGCTGACCGACAGGATTCCCAGCAGAATCGCCAGCCCGGCGGCGTAACCCAGCGAAACCAGCCAACGCACGTCGCTTACCGGCAGCGAGCCTTCAAACAGGGCCTGTTCCAGCGACCACTGCATTACCTGCACCAGCAAGGTCATGCCGATGATAAAAAACCCAACCAGATAGCGCCCAATACCGGCGGAACAGCCCTGCGGCTGCGCCGGTTGAGTCACAGGTCGTTGAGAAACGGAAGGCGAGATGGGTTGGTCATCCATGCGGCAGGCTCCTGCAAGAAAATGAACCGGGGAAACTACCGCGAACAACCACGAGCAAATTTCCCCCGAAAAGGTTTGGTTGGAGCAAGTCAACGCCCCGCGGGTTTGATTTTCCCGACCGCGAAGACTATACTGTATTGTATCCCATTTGAAGGAGCGCAAGATGCAACGATTAGAGCGGACGGTTATGCTGCCCAATCAGCAAAGCGTGCGAGTGTACGAATGGCAGCCGGAAGTGGTAAAAGCCGTGATCGTCCTGGTGCACGGCCTGGGAGAGCATGCTGGCCGCTATGAGCACGTCGCGGCGGCGCTCACCCAGGCGGGCTACCTGCTCACCGCGTTCGA
This sequence comes from Longilinea sp., assembly GCA_039810245.1. GTDB lineage: Bacteria > Chloroflexota > Anaerolineae > Anaerolineales > Anaerolineaceae > CALDSL01. The sequence continues at coordinate 282,413 of JBDHWQ010000001.1, forward strand.
TCTGCCCGGGCATGGGAAGAGCGACGGCGTGCGCGGCCACATTGCATCCTACGATCTGGTGATGGATTTCGTTAATCGCCTGCTGGAAGAGGCCACCGCGAAGTACCCCAACAAGCCGCGCTTCGTGTACGGGCACAGCATGGGCGGCAATATTATGCTCTATTACCTGCTAAAGCGCCGCCCCAACCTGGCCGGTGCAGTGGTCACCAGCCCCGGGCTGGGCACAGCCGACCCGGTGCCTGCCTGGAAGAGCATGCTGGGCAAGGCCCTGTACAACATGGCCCCCAGTATGCAGATGGACAATGGCCTGCTGCTCAGCGGGCTGGCGCGCGATGCGTCTGTGGTGGAAGCCTACAAGGCTGATCCGCTGGTGCATGGCAAAATATCCACCCGGCTGGGGATTGACTTGCTCAACCACGGCCAGGAGATCGTGCGCCATGCCGGGGAGTTTCCGGATATCCCGCTGCTGTTGATGCAAGGCTCCGGGGATAAGATCGTCTCGCCGCAGGTTACCGACCAGTTCGCCAAAAATTTCCGCGGCGATCTGACCTACCGCGTGTGGGATGGCATGTACCACGAGCTGCACAACGAGCCGGAGAAACAGCAGGTGCTGGACGCGATGGTGACCTGGCTGGACCAGCGCGTGGCCGCCTATTAGATTTTTTCCAGCAGCGCTACCGGGAAGCGCGAAAGCAGGTCGCTAACACTGATTTCCCCGCGCAGCACGTCACCGGTAAAAACGTTGCGCCAGCGGCCGGGCGGCAGCCTGAGCTGCATTTCTTTGCGATTTCCCGCGCGTAGATTCAATCGCGGCACCACGCAGATGGCCCCACCGCGGCGGAAGGCCAACATGCTATCACCCTGGCTGGGGTACAGCGGGCGATAGTCACTCCCCGGCCCAAACCACTCGGGGTGGCGGCGGCGCAGCGCCAGCGCCTGGCGCAGCACGTGCATTTTTGGCAGGCCTTCCGGCGCGCGTGCCCAGATCTCCTCGGGCGTGCAGCGATCCAGCTCGGCCAGCAGCCGCCGGCGCAGACCGTAATCGACTGGAGCGCGGTTGTCGGGGTCAACCAGGGTATACACCCAAAGCTCGGCGCCCTGGTAGATATCGGGTACGCCGGGCGCGCACAGCTTAACCAGCCCCTGCGCCAGCGCATTCACCCACCCGGCCGGCTGAATGCGCTCCAAAAATGCCAGGAACTCCTTGCGGAAGGTTCGGCTGCGCAGCGCAGCGCGCGTGAACCCAACTACCGCGGCTTCATATTCCGCGTTTGGGATGGTCCAGGATGTGTTCAGCTTGGCCTCGCGCACCGCCTTTTCCATGTAACGCAGCAGACGCTCTTCTTCGATCGGCCATGCGCCCACAAGGGTCTGGTACAGAAGGTACTCGTCATTCGGGTCGATAGGAAACTTGCGTCGCGCGCGCTTGAGGATCTGCGACCAGCGCTCTACCGCCCTGGTCCATTCACCGGGGATCTCCGAAAGCACATTAATCCGCGCGCGAACATCCTCGCTGCGCTTGGTGTCATGCGTGGTGCTGGCCAGCAGGCCGCGCGGCGCCTGCTGCAGCGCGGCGGCATTCCCCTGGTGAAATTCTTCCACGCTCAGTCCAAAATGCCCCGGGTCGCCGCCCACTTCGTTCATGGATATCAGCGGCAGATAATTATAGAAGACGGTATCTTCCACGCCCTTGGCCATCACCGGGCCGGTAAACTGCTGGAAGCGCATCACTAGCTCATTTTCCAGCTCGCCAGAAACCTTGAGCAGCAGCATATCGCAGAAAAAGTCGAACAGCCGCGGATCGATTTCCGGACGGTTGGCTTTGGCCATTTCCGCTGCCGCGCGGGTGAAATCGCGGTCGGTCTGGCTGACTTCTCCCTCGGCTGCGCGCACATAGGTGCGGTAGACCGGCAGGCAGGCTGCCATTTCTGCCAACACAGTGCGCACCTCGCGCCGGGTGGTATCGCGGTAGTTACGGTGGCGTTCGCACACCTGGTAGAACAGCTCCACCAGCCAGTTGATATCGCTGCCTAACAGGCTGCCGATCACTTCCAGTTTCTTTTGGCGCACCAATTCCAAATAATCCGCGTCCCGGCCGGTAAAGCGACGGTTAAAATCCAGAAGCGCATCCTCTCCGCGCGGGTCGACTAACACTGCGTTAGCGCGGTTGAGGAAATCATAGCCGGTAGTGCCATCCACCGGCCAATCGGCGGGCAGACGCTCGCCAGCCTCAAGGATCTTTTCGATTACTACCCAGGCATCCGGCGCTGACGCGCGCAGGCGCTCAAAATAACCCTTCGGGTCGCGCAGGCCGTCGGGATGGTCAATCCGCAGCCCGTCCACCTGGCCACTGCGCAGCCAATCGAGGATCAGCCGGTGCGTTTCCACAAAGACTTCTTCATCTTCCATGCGCAGGCCGATCAGGGTGTTGATGTCGAAGAAACGACGGTAGCCCAGCTCACCACTGGTGATGCGCCAGTAAGCCAGGCGGTAATTCTGGCGGGTGAGAAAATCATCCAGCGCTTCCCGGTCGTGGTTGAGCTGGTCCACCACCCGGCACACGGCCATATGCACAGCCGGGTCCTCCGCGCGCAGCTTGCGCAGGCGCGCATCCAGGGCCGCGGCGCTGCGCTCGGTGCGCGCGCGGCGCTGCCATTCGTCGGCATAGGCGTTTGCCAACTTTTCCAGCTCCTCTGAGCCACAGTCATGCGCCGCCTGGAGCAGCACAGGGCCAATGGTGCGCGGGTCCGCCGGATAGCTATTATCGAAGTAGCGTACCAGGAATTCCGGCCCGGAAGCATCCACCTGGATGTCGCCATGATCCAGCACGCGGCCATATTGGTCTCCCAGCACAGGAACCAGCACTTCATTTTTATGCCGCGTCTCGGGTGGGCCCCATTCCAAATCAAAATAGCCGGCGTAACGGCTGGCCGCGCCAAATTTGAGCACATCCCACCACCACGGATTATCCGCGCCACCGATGGCCATATGGTTTGGAACGATGTCCAGCATCAACCCCATCCCGCGCGCCTGCAGCGCCGTGGATAGGCGCATCCGCGCTTCCTCTCCGCCCAGCTCTACGTTTACTTGCTGCGGGTTCACCACGTCATAACCATGCAGGCTGCCATGGGCAGCCTGCAGTACCGGCGAAGAATACAAGTGGCTGATCCCCAGCGCGTCCAGATAATCTATCAGGGCGACGGCATCGTCCAGGGTAAAACCGGGGTGAAACTGGAACCGGTACGTGGCCCGCGGCTCAATTGACATGCTCAACCAGCATCATCGAGCGGCCTTGCAGGGTGATGCTGCATCCCGCGCCGCACACCTCGCCATTTTGCTCCATATCCGCTGCGGTGTCCAGCATCACGCGCCAGCGATTGCCCCAACTTTGTGGCGGAAAGGTAAACTCCAGCGGCTCGTAGTGCGCGTTAAATAGCAGCAGGTAACTGCAATCGGTGATCGGGTTGCCCTGCGGGTCTGGGCTGCGGATCGCGCCGCCGTTGAGATATACCATCAGTGACTTAGCAAAGCCTTCACCCCAGGCTTCATCCGTCATTTCATTGCCATCGGGTGTGAACCAGCCAATATCGCGCGTCTCTCCGCCGCGCAGCGGGCGGCCTTCAAACCAGCGCCGCTGGCGGAATACGGGATGCTCGTTACGGATGCGGATCACTTTGCGAGCAAACTGGAGCAGGTCTTCATCCACATTGCCCCAATCCAGCCAGCTAATTTCATTATCCTGGCAGTATGCGTTATTGTTGCCGTTCTGCGTATTGCTGATCTCATCACCGGCCAGCAGCATGGGTACCCCTTGCGAGAGCAGCAGCGTAGCCAGAAAATTGCGCTTCATCTGCGCGCGCAGCCGGTTGATTTCCTGGTTCTCGGTCGGGCCTTCCTCCCCACAGTTCCACGAGCGGTTGTGGCTTTCGCCATCGCGGTTATCTTCACCGTTGGCTTCATTATGTTTATCGTTGTAACTCACCAGGTCATTCAGTGTGAAGCCATCGTGCGCGGTGATAAAGTTGATGCTGGCGGTGGGCCGGCGGCCGTTGGCGCTGTACAGGTCAGAACTGCCGGTAAAACGCGAAGCAAATTCCGCCAGGGTGCTGTCGGCGCCGCGCCAGTAATCACGCGCCACATCGCGGTACTTGCCGTTCCACTCGGCCCATCCCGTGGGAAAACCGCCCACCTGGTACCCACCCTCCCCCAGGTCCCACGGTTCGGCGATCAGCTTCACGCGCGAGATAACCGGGTCCTGCCGGATGATGTCGAAGAATGACCCCAGGCGGTCGACATCGTGCAGCTCACGCGCCAGCGCCGACGCCAGGTCAAAACGAAAGCCGTCGATGTGCATTTCCTCGATCCAATAGCGCAGGCTGTCCATGATGAGCTGCGGCACATTGGGCGATACCATGTTGAGCGTGTTGCCGGTGCCGGTGTAATCCATATAGAAGCGCTTGTCTTCCATCAGGCGGTAGTACGAGTCATTGTCGATGCCGCGGAAGCTGAGTGTAGGGCCCATATGGTTGCCTTCGCCGGTATGGTTATACACCACGTCAAGGATTACTTCGATGCCCGCACTGTGCAGCGCCTTCACCATCTCCTTGAACTCATTCACCTGCTCGCCATATACGCCCCGGCTGGCGTAGCCGGCGTGCGGGGCAAAGAATCCGATCGAGTTATAGCCCCAGTAATTGGTGAGGCCTTTGTCGATCAGGTGGCGGTCGGAGACGAATTGGTGCACCGGCATGAGCTCAATGGCGGTGATGCCCAGCGACTTAAGGTAATCGATCACCGCTGGCTGGCACAGCCCGGCATACGTGCCGCGTAGAGCTTCGGGCACGCCCGGGTGCTGCATGGTAAAACCCTTGACGTGCATCTCGTAAATGATCGTCTGGTAAAACGGAATTTTGAGCTGGGTGTCACCTTCCCAGTTGAAGTTTGGATCAATCACCACGCACTTGGGCAAGTAACGCGCACTATCGCGTGCATCACGCGATAGATCTTGATCGGGCGAGCCTACGGTGTAGCCAAACAACGCATCGTGCCACTGAATATCGCCGGCGATCGCACGGGCGTACGGGTCTAACAGCAGTTTGGCAGGGTTATAGCGCTGCCCATTCTGCGGATCATAGGGGCCGTGAACGCGGTACGCGTATAACTGCCCCGGTTTTAGCCCGGGGATATACATATGCCACGTCTCGTTCGTGTACTCGGTGAATTCCAGGCATGCCTGCTGCCTGCGCCCGCTTTTATCATACAGACATAACTCTACTTTGGACGCATCATCGGTAAAAATGGCAAAGTTAACCCCCTTGCCGTCCCACTGCGCGCCCAGCGGGTAAGGGCTCCCAGGCCAGACTGTATATTCGCGCATATTCCCTCCCTCGGATTTGCGAATAGTTCGTAAATGTACAAGTGCTTTTCTCAAAAAAACCCGGGCAACCTGTGACTGCCCGGGTTTGTGCAGTTATAGATGAATTTATGCCAGATTCTATTTTAATTTAGCCTATGCCGCCCAACAATGGGGAATTCCCCTGATAGGGTATGACAACCGTCACGTGGAACCTGACTTTCACAATCTTGACCGGCTGGCGGCGTGGGGCTACAATAATCCTGGTAGGTTTCCTGTATAAGCCAGGCGCATGCTCAAAGGATGGTTCAACTGGTGATCTGTCAGGTTGGAAGTTTTTCCTGGAAGCCAATACGCAGCCCGGAGAGAATCGGGGAAACAGTTCTCCGGCTATTCTATTGCGATATCTGCATATCTCATCTCTACACAATCAAGGAGAACAGCAATGACTGATTTTCTCTTCCGTGGCTCGCTGGCTGATGTAGACCCGGACGTATTTGAGCTGATTCAGATCGAAGCCGAACGCCAGGTGCGCAAGCTGATCCTTATTCCCAGTGAGAGCAGCGCCCCCGCTTCGGTGCGCGAGTCGTTGGGTTCGGTGTTCCAGAACCTGTACGCCGAGGGCTACCCGGATGAAGACACGCGCCTGATGAATGAAGACGAGATCCTGGATTACGAAGCGCGGCTGGCCAATTACCGCCGCTACGCCGACCCGCGCTATTACAAGGGTGTAGAGTACGCCGATGTGATCGAAGCCCTGGCCCGCCGGCGCTGCGCTGAAACCTTCGCTACCGAAAAGTTTGGCCCCAACCAGCTCTTCGTCAACGTGCAGCCGCTCTCCGGCGCGCCAGCCAACAATGCCGTGTACACCGCACTGATCAACCCGGGCGACACCATTTTGGGCATGAATTTGCTGCACGGCGGCCACCTATCGCATGGCTCTTCGGTCAACCGCTCGGGCAAACTGTTCAAAGTGGTGCATTACAACGTCAGCCAGCAGACAGAACAGATCGATTATGACGCGGTGCAGGCACTGGCCACGGAACACCAGCCCAAGATTATCATTGCCGGCTATTCGTCGTATCCCTACATTCCGGACTGGGCGCGTTTCCGCGCCATTGCCGACAGCGTAGGCGCCTACCTGCTGGCGGATATCTCGCATATCGCCGGCCTTGTGGCAGCCAAAGTCGTGCCCAGCCCGGTGGGCTTTGCGCATGTCATTACCTTCACCACGCATAAGACCCTGTGCGGCCCGCGCGGCGCATGCGTGATCACCACCGATTCGGCCCTGGCCAAGAAGCTTGATCGCGGCGTCTTTCCCGGCGAGCAGGGCGGCCCGCACGTGCACGCCATCGCTGCCATGGCAACCACGTTCAAGTTCACGCAGACCGACCAGTTCCGCCAGCTCCAGGCGCAGATCCTCAAGAATATGACCGCCCTGGTAGAACGACTGCAGGAGCGCGGAATGCGCATCCCGTTTGGCGGAAGCAACAGCCACCTGGCCAACCTGGACTGCAAGACGGTCAAAGGCCCGGACGGAACGGCGCTCTCGGGCGATATGGCTGCGCGCATCCTCGACATCGCCGGGCTGGTAGTCAACCGCAACACGATCCCCGGGGATAAGACCGCGCTCAATTCGTCCGGCATCCGCTTTGGCACGCCATGGATGACCCAACGCGGGCTGAAGGAAGATGACATGCGCGTCGTGGCCGACATCATGGCCGACGTGCTGCAGGCTGCCACGCCCTACTCGGTGAATACCCGCACCGGCATTGCACAGCGCGCCAAGGTCAACTTCCAGGTTTTAGAAGATGCGCGCCTGCGCGTGCGCGCGCTGGCTGAAAAGGCCGCCACTGACCTGACGGTTGGCCGCCACGGCTACCCACATTTCTACTACATGGACGAAAACTTGCCCGGCAAGAACGGCTGGGCGGCGCTGGAGCTGACCGGCCGTACCATCCGCCAGTTCGCCAGCTACGTATTCAGCAGCGACGTGGAAGCGCTGCAGCCCGGTCAGAGCCAGAACACCAGCCTGCACACTCCTGCGGGCGTGGTGGATGGTGTGCTGACCTGCCAGAGCGAGGCCGCCTATCAGTTTAGCCTGCCGGCCGAGAAGAGCGGGCTGGCCGCCACCTGGCTGCGTGACCTTTCGGACGGCTACGTGGCCTTCGATGGCGACCCCACCCGGCGTATCCCCGGCCCGGTGGTGGTGCGCGAAGCGGCCGGTGACCCGGTCACATCCGCCGCCGGCGAGCGCCTTTCGGCTACCAAACCTTACTTCATTGGCATGAGCGCAGCTCAGAGTGCCGAGAAACCAGCGTTTACCTGGGAAGAGAAAGAACCGGAAACGGTAATGCGCACCGCGCTGAATGAAACGCACCGCAAGATGGGCGCTAAGATGGTGCCGTTCGCCGGGTGGGATATGCCGGTGTGGTACACCTCAGTGGTGGAAGAACACCTGGCTACGCGCAAGGCAGCCGGCCTGTTTGATGTTTCGCACATGGGCGTGTTCCAGGCCGAAGGCCCGGATGCGGCACTGTTCCTCGACAGCGTATGCGCAAACGACATCAGCGCGCTGGAAGTTGGGCAGTCGCTCTATACCCACTTCCTCGACGTAGATGCCAATGTGATTGATGACACGCTGGTGTATTACCGCGCCAAGGACAAATACCTGGTGGTGGTCAATGCATCCAATGATGCCAAAGACTGGGCCTGGCTGAATGCCGTGCTGCACGGAGAAGTGCTGGTAGATCGCAGCCACCCCGGCGCGCGCGCCTTTGGCTGCAACGCCGTGCTGCGCAACCTGCGCGATCCGAAAGAAGGTACGGATATGCGCGTGGATATTGCCCTGCAGGGGCCAAAATCGCGTGATATTCTGCTCGCGCTGGGCGTCGACCCGGCCAACCGCAAGCGCATCATGGCGCTCAAGCGTACCGAGCTGGCGGAAGCCCGCGTGGGCGATTTTGACCTGGTGGTTTCGCGCACTGGCTACACCGGCGAGAAGATGGCCTTCGAGCTGTTCGTACACCCGGACCGCGCGGTAGACCTGTGGAACGCGCTGCTGGCCGCCGGCGAGCCGCTGGGCCTGAAAGCCGCCGGGCTGGGCGCACGCGACTCGCTGCGCACCGAAGCCGGCCTGCCGCTGTACGGCCACGAAATGGCCGGCGATATGGGCCTGGGTGTAGCCGAAGCCGGGTTTGGCTCATATGTGAAGACCTATAAACCCTGGTTTATCGGCCGCGATGCCTACCTGGAGCGCGAAAAGGGTCGCAGCAACATCCTGGTGCGTTTCCGCTTCAACGAGAAGGGCGTGCGCATGGCGCACAATGGCGACCCGCTGGTCGACCAGAAGGGGCGTGTGATTGGCAAGGTGACAAGCTGCGCCATCGACAGCGAAGGCTTCCTCACCGGGCAGGCGATCGTTGAAGAGAAGGCGGCCGTGGAAGGCACCCCGGTTGCCATTTACCAGGGCGCGCCCAAAACCACCGGTAAGACTCCCGCCGAATTGAAGGCCGGCGATCGCGTTACGCTTCCCGGCGCGGCTGTGATTGTCAGCCGCTTCCCCAAACTTGGCTAACTCCGACGGATGCGGGCGCTGTGCGCCCGCATCGTATCCCAATCAACCGTCTGGTTCACTGGAAGATCTAAAGGAGAGGTTTTATGCAGACACCCTGGGAACATCGCTTCTCACAACGCACCCAACGCATGCAAAGTTCTGCGATTCGCGAGCTGCTTAAGGTGACCGAGCTGCCGGGAGTGATTTCCTTCGCCGGCGGGATGCCCGCGCCAGATGTGTTTCCCATTGAAGAAGTGCTGGCGGCAACCGAGCGCGTTTTGCACAGCCCCCTGGGCGCTAAGGCCCTGCAGTACGGCGCAACCGAAGGCTATATGCCGCTGCGTGAGATGATTGCGCGCCACACGTCGCGCTTCAATATCGAAATCTCGGTGGATAACATCCTCATCACCACCGGCTCGCAGCAGGCGCTCGACCTGCTGGGTAAGATCTTCATTAACCGTGGTGACCGCATCCTGGTCGAAAACCCCACCTACCTGGGCGCGCTGCAAGCCTGGAATGCATACGGCGCGGAGTACATCACCGTGCCGTCCGACGAGCATGGCATGATTACTTCGGAGCTGGAACAGGCGCTGCGCTTTGGGCCGAAATTTATCTATGTGCTGCCGAACTTCCAGAACCCAACCGGCGTGACGCTCTCCCTCGAACGTCGCCGCCAGCTCGTAGAACTGGCAGACCGCTATGGCGTGCCGATTATTGAGGATGACCCTTACGGCCAGTTGCGCTTTGAAGGCGAGCACCTGCCGGCGGTCAACGTGATGGACAGCGAGCTGCGCGGGCTGAACCATGGCACATACACGGGTAACGTGATCTACCTGAGCACTTTCTCCAAGATTCTGGCTCCCGGTTTTCGCCTGGCGTGGGTCATCGCCCCGCCGGTGGTGATCAGCAAGCTGGTGCAGGCCAAGCAGGGTACCGACCTGCACACGCCCACATTCAACCAGGTGATTGCCCACGAAGTTGGGCATGGCGGCTTTATTGATAAGCACGTCGAACTGATCAACCGCGTGTACCGCGAGCGGCGCGATGTGATGCTGGAGGCGCTGGAAGAACACATGCCCGCCGGCGTCACCTGGACGCACCCGGAGGGTGGCCTGTTCCTGTGGATGACCTTACCGGAAGGCTCGAACACAGTGGATATCTTCAAAGACGCGGTGGAGGAAAAGGTAGCTTTTGTGCCCGGGTTCTCCTTCTTCCCGCGCGGCGATGTGCATAACACCGCTCGCCTGAACTTCTCCAACTCGAACCCGGAGATGATCAACGAAGGCATCGCGCGGCTGGCGCGGGTGGTGCGCAAGCACCTGCAGGCCAGCGTACCGGTCAGATAGTGGATCTACGAGGGGCTTCTCGCATGAGAAGCCCCTCGATTTTCCGGTGCCTGCACGACATCAGGAGCGCGGGATGAACGTTCCACTGGATTGGTTACTGGATGGCGAATCCTGGGTTGCCTACCGCACTCGGCTGGACCTGTTGCGGCAGAATGAGCAGGACGCGGAAGTGCGCCGCGACCGCGCAGCCATGCTGAACGATCCACAGGTGCAAAGTCTGGTGGCTGAGCTGGCAGCCTGGCCGGGAGTGGTGATTGCCAGCCATAAAAGCGCCGGGCAGCTATTCCATAAGATTACCTTTGCTTCCGACCTGGGCATCCGCGCACGTGACACGGGCATTGATGCGCTGGCGCGCACAATCCTGGAGCAGCAGTCGCCAGAGGGGCCATTTACCATCCCGGTCACCGTGGTCGGCCAACAGCAGCAGGCCTGGGCGCTGTGCGACGCTCCACTGACGGCGTATGCCCTGGCACAGATGGGCTATCAGAACCATCCGGCAGTCCAGGCCGCCACGACGTACCTTTCCAGCCTGGCGCGTGATAACCGCTGGCCGTGCGCAGTATCCAAGGAATTAGGCAACTGGCGCGGCCCAGGGCGCAAAGCAGACCCTTGCCCGTTTGCCACACTGGCCATGCTGAAGCTGCTCTCGGTACAGGAAGCGTGGCGAGACCACCCGGTGTGCCACACCGGAGCGGAAACCCTGCTGCGATTATGGTCACACAGCATGCACGAACACCCTTACATGTTTTTCATGGGTAGCGATTTCCGCAAGCTCAAAGTACCCCTGGTATGGTATGACCTGATGCATGTTTTAGACGTGCTTTCCCGCTTCCCCTGGTTGCACACTGACCCACGGCTGCTGGAAATATTATCGCTGTTGAAAGACAAAATGGACTCGCAGGGTCGCTTTACACTGGAGTCCATCTGGACGGCTTGGAAGGAATGGGAATTCGGGCAAAAGAAGCAGCCATCGCGTTGGTTGACGCTGTTCGCCTGGCGTATCATCCAACGTGTCGAAAACTCGCCGGCCTAACCCATTCCACGACTTAGCTCCCACAGCTTAAAGTCTTTGAGGATCGACCCGCCGATAAATTCGCGCATGATCGAGTTATCGGGGATCAGGCTGGGGTCAATGGGGAAGAACCACTCCAGAAAGGCCAGCAGGCGCTTGGCTTCGATGTATTCATCTGTGCCATACGGCACCTGGCGCAGCAGCGGTTCGGCCAGCGGTTTGAGCGCGGAAACCTCGTACACCAGCGCGGAGTTAAAAATCTCATCAGCGTATTCCTGATACGGGAAGATATAGCGCTTTTCTCCCCGGCGCACCGATTCCCAGCGCCCAATCGTCTGCTGCGCAGAGTACCCGCGTTCCGTGGCGTCGCGCACGATGCGTCGCAGCAGGCGCGTATCAGTGGTGGAGATGCGGTTGTGTCGATCGAGGTTGAGCTGCGTCAGGCTGGAGACGTAGATACGAAACGTAGTCTCCGGGTCAATGTCAGGCAGCAGCTCGGGGTTAAGGCCATGGATGCCTTCCAGGATAATAAACTGGTCGTTGTGGATGCTGGCCCACTCACCCATCTCCGACAGGCCTGCCTTGAAGTTGTAATGCGGGAGATGCACGCGCTCACCGGCGATCAGGCGCTTGAGATGGTCGCTGAGGAGCGTGGTGTTGAGCGCTCGTACATGCTCGAAGTCGAACTGCCCATTTTCGTCTTTGGGGGTCAGCTCGCGATCGACAAAGTAATTATCCATCTCGATGGCATAGGGCGTCAGCCCCTGCGCCAGTAACTGTACTGCCAGGCGCTTGGAGAACGTTGTCTTGCCCGAAGATGACGGCCCTGCAATCAGGATAATGCGCGCGCGGTCAGCGCGCTCCACGATCTTCTGGGCAATATCAGCGATTTGCTGCTCGTGCAGCGCTTCGGACACCAGGATTACCTCGCGCGCCTGGCCTGTGGTGATGGCGTCATTGAGCGCGCCCACGCTCTCGATCCCCAACCGCGCCAGCCAGTTGCCATAGCGCCGGAAAGTTTCCAACAGGTGCGGATATTCCGGCATGGGCAGAATTTCTTTTGGCGCAAAACGGCGCGGGTAGCGCAGCGCAAATCCCAGACCCATCGGCGTGAGGGCAAACCAGGGCAGATAACCGGTGGAGGGCACCATGTAACCGTGATGGTAGTCGCGCATATCGCCCAGGGTATAGAGCATCAGGAACTTCTTGCTGCGGTACTTCAGCAGCCGCACCTTATCGTACTGGCCCTTGCTTTCAAAATACGCAATAGCTTCATCAATCGGCACTGCCTGGCGCAGGAATAGCAGATCGCGGTCGACGAGGGTATGCATGTGCTGTTCCAGCGCGGCCAGCTCATCAGCGTTCAACGGCTCGCGCCCGCTGACCTGGCAGAAGAACCCACCCGACGAGACAGAATGGTCGATCGTCAGCAGGGCATCCGGGTATATTTCGGTAAAGGCAGCTTCGAGCAAGAAAGTGATCGAGCGGCGGTATATGCGCGCGCCGTCGGCATCCGCCATGGTCACCGGGCGCACCTTACTATCCATCTCCAGCGCATACGTCAGCTCGCGCAGCTCGCCATTCACGATCGCGCCCATCATCGGCGGGTTATCCCATTCGGGCAGCTCGCGTAAGAAGCCTTCCACCGTCTCCCCGCGCGGGCCGCAAAGCACGCGCCCATCCGGAAGGTGGACTTCAATCGTGGTGCGAGGCGTGACGATTTGAATATTCTGGTTGAATGCTTTCATGAATCCGTAAACCCTCAAACCTATTGTAGGATTTCCCCCGCGCAATTATACTTGGTATTTAAGGCGCATTCACGGTCGGAATTTCCCCCCTCTTTATAATAACGGATTAGCAGTCAAATTATTCCCAATAGTTTTGTAATGCATTCGCACCCACGTCCATGGAGTCTGGTGTACCAGGAGTGGATATGAACAGACGGATTTTCGTTCTCACTCTCACCCGGCTGCTGCCGGCGGTGGTGGTTGTGCTGCTGGCCTTCGTGCTTAGAGCGCGGGCGGTGGAACTTCTTCCGGTCGATTACGATGAGGACGATTACCTGCGCGCCGGGCAGATAATTGCACAGGGGTTACGCGCCGGCGATTGGAACGTTTTTACCCGCGAAAACTACCGCAGCGAACATCCGCCGCTGAGCAAGATCGTCTACGGATTAGCTCTACTGCGCGTGCCCGTCTTCCCTGCCATCCCGGACCGCCCCACCACCGCCGGCCCGGATGACGATCTGCCTTCACAGCCGCTGCACGCGGCGAGGAGCGCGTCGGCGCTGTTCGGCGTGCTGCAAGCGGGAGGTACCGCGCTGGTCAACCCGCTGGCCGGACTGATGGTGGCGATTAACACCTTTCACATCAAGTACACCAGCCAGGTGATGCTGGAAAGCGTACCATCTTTCACCAGCCTGCTGGTAGTGGCTGCCTACCTGCTGTGGCGCAAACGCGGCAAAACTGGATGGCTGGCGCTTTCGGCGCTGGCCCTGGGACTGACTGCCGCGGCCAAGTATTATTACGCCATTGCCGGTGTGGCGGTGGCGCTACACTGGTGGTATGCGGCACGCCAGGCAGGTGACCGCGATTGGTGGAAACGGCTGCTACCTTGGGCCGGCGGAGCTATGTTGGCCTTCCTGATGTTCGATCCATACCTGTGGCCAGATCCTCCCGGGCGGTTGTGGCAGTCGGTCAGCTACCACAGTGGCTATGCGCAGAGCGCCGCAGTACAGGAGGCGGGCTACCCCTTCTGGCAGCCGCTGGTATGGATCAGCATCAATGTGCCCTGGCACCCGGGCGTGTTCGTGATCGCTGTGGATATCCTATTCCCGTTCCTGGCGCTGTTCGGCATCCGGCGCGCGCGCGAGCGCCACCCGGTGTACTTGTTGTGGCTGGCACTGGCGCTGGCCTTTCTACTGGCCTGGCCCACCAAGTGGCCGCAGTACGCGCTGATGCTGACTACCCCGTTGGCGATCGTCGCCGCCGATGGCTTTGCAGCCAGCGTGGCCGCGCCGCTGGCGCGCCGTTTTCACCGCCAAGAGGCCGCGCCCCAAGGCCTCAGCGTGCCGGTGCGCGGTCACTTCCGCCAGGCGCTGCCCTGGCTGCTGCCCGGGCTGCTGGCATTAGGGGTGATCACCGTCTTCCCTCTGCTTTTCCAGGTTGCCATGTCGATGACTGACTTTCAGGCCAGCGCCATTCGCGATGGCGTCAATGGCGGGGTATGGCGCGAAGTCTTACGTGGCCTCACCGGACAAGTGCCCGCCCGCCCCTTCGACCTGTTTCGCGGCGGAAGCGGCCGGCAGGTGCATTACACCGGGTTGTACGGCGTGCTGGGGGTGCTGTTTGGAGCCGGTGAGTTGTACGTGTTCGAAGTCATCTGGACCGTGCTGGCCGTAGCCACGCAGGCCGGGCTGGGGGTAGCTGTGGCGCTGTTATTGCAGCGGCGCGGCGTGCGCTTCACAAAATTCTGGGCAGCATTGTTTATCCTGCCCTGGGCCGTGCCCGAATTTGTGGCCGCGCTGGCGTGGAGCCAGGTATTTGAGCCACGCTTTGGCTTCCTTTCACTGGCAGCGAAAAGCTGGGCGCAGACCCCACCGGCCATCCAGCAGGCCAGCGCATCCTGGCAGCAGAACCCCAACCTCGCCCTGCTGGTACTGCTGATCGCCGGGTTGTGGTATGGATTCCCCTTCATGCTGCTCTCGGCGCGCGCCGGGCTCAAGCTGATCCCGGAAGAGGTGTACGAAGCCGCCGCGCTGGACGGCGCCGGGGGCTGGCAGATCTTCCGCCACTTCACACTGCCGCTGATCTTCCCGCTGCTTCTGCCGGCAATTATCCTGCGCGCAATATTCTCATTCAACCAGTTTTACCTGTTCACCGTGCTCAATACACCGGTCATAACGCTTTCGGCGTTGTCATACTTCATCTTCCGCGACGGCAACTACGCCACTTCAGCCATCATCAACGTGGTGACCGTGCTAATCCTGGTGGGTCTGGTTCTGTGGTTCAACCGACTGACTCGTGCCAGTGAAGGAGTGCGCTATGCATAAAACCGGGCATTCGCCGCGCGCAATTTCCCCGCTCCAGCAGTTCTTCACACAGCTGGCGCTGCTACTGGTGGGGCTGTTTACGATGCTGCCCATCTGGGGGCTGCTGCGCATGGCGCTGGACGCCAGCATCAAGAGTGTGCCCACCCACCTGGACCTGTTCCCGGCGCAAATCAGCCTGGCGGTGTTCGAAAAAGTCTGGCACACACCTTCACAGTCACTTTCTTTCCCGGCGCTGCTGGGCAACAGCCTGCTGGTCTCCGGGGCTTCGGCGCTGGTGGCAGTAGTTATGGGCGCCAGCATGGCGTATGCTTTTGCGCGCTACCGCTTCCGCGGACGCGAACCCGGGCTGGTGGCCATTCTGGTGGGTGCGTTTCTGCCGCTGGTGGCGCTGATGACTCCGCTGTACATCCTGCTGGAAACCCTCAAACTGCGCAGCAGCCTGGTGGGACTGGTGCTGGTGTACACTGCCTTCGCGCTGCCGTTCTGCATTTGGAATATGCGCGCAGCATTCCAGGCCGTGCCGTTGGAGTTGGAAGAGGCAGCCTTTCTGGACGGGGCCAGCCCGCTGACCGCCTTCCTGCGCATCACGCTACCCAACGCGCTGCCGTCTATTGGCGTGGCCGCGCTGCTGGCCTTCCTTACGGCTTACTCCGAATTTGCTATCGGCTGGCTGTTCGTGGAAAACAGCAAGAATGTAACCCTGGCGATGGCGCTGTGGGGCATCCTGACCATGGGCAGTTACGCCTGGAGCCAGCTCGCGGCGCTGGCTATCCTCACCAGCCTGCCGGTAGTGATCATTTTTCTGATCCTGCAGCGCGCCCTGTTCGACCGGATGATCTTTGGCGGGGTCAGCCAATAAGCAGACTCACGGGCGCAGCTCGAAGGCATACACCGCACCAGGGGCTAGCTCTGGCAGCGGGCGGTACGCGTCGAAGCCGCCGCCGGCATTGGCCGCCAGTACCGGCACTTCGCCGCCCGTACCGTTGAGCAGGTCAGCCACATCGAAACTGCCGCCCAATGGCCCGGATTCCAGCGTGAGAGCGTAGTCCTGCAACGGGTCATCGCTCAGGTTGGCAATCACCAGCAGCACCTGTTCCGGGCTGGCGCGCAGCAGCGCGTATACTGCCTTGCTGCCGCTGTCGACCACCCAGGCGTCCGCCGAGCGCAGCGCCGGGCTGGCGTTGCGCAGCTGGATCAGGCTGCGGTAGCGACTGAGCAGCGAATCCGGGTCGCCGGTCTGTGCGGCCACATTGACCAGGTCAAAATCGGGGTTGATCGCTTCCCACGGCTGTCCGGTGGTAAAACCCGCTCCGGCCTCCGCGCTCCATTGCATCGGCGTGCGGATCATCTCGTCGGGTTTCTGCCCGCGCATGCCAATTTCCTCGCCATAATACAGAAACGGCACGCCCGGAGCAGTAAGGAGCAGCGCAGCCGCGGATTTGGCGCGCTCCACGTCATCATTGACCTGGTTAATAACCCGGTTCTGGTCATGGTTGGCCAGGAACGTTGCGAACTGGCCGGGTGGAAATGCCTTCAGATCACGCTCCAGCACGAAGTTCGCGGTACGGGCATCTTTCGCGGCCGCGGCGGTCAGCCAGGCGCCTGCCAGGTCGAAATTGAACGCCAGGTCAAGCTCATCGCCTTCTGTGTAGGTGGCGACGACGCTGCTTTTATCCCAAATTTCGCCCACAGTGAGCGCATCGGACTTTTCGGCCTTATACTGCTGGCGGAAACCCTCGAACCACTGGTGCGTGGCCTGGGTGTTGGCCAGCTGCGAGCCTTCTTCGATTAAATGGCGCGCGGCGTCCAGGCGGAAGCCGTCAACGCCTACATCCGACAGCCAGAAGTCCACCACCCGCTCCATCTCCTGCGTGACGGCCGGGTTGGTGTAGTTCAAATCCGGCATGCCCGACCAGAAAAAGCCGTAGTAATACTGCCCGTTCGCGGCGCGGTGCCAGACGGCCTTGCCCTCCGAACTGCGGATACCGGGGTCGGTATCCGACCACAGATAATAGTCGTGATACGGCGCGCCTGGCCCATTGAGCGCTGAAAGAAACCAGGGGTGCTCCTCAGAGGTATGGTTGAGCACCAGGTCGATAATCACGCGGATGCCGCGCTGGTGGGCGGCATCCAGAAAGCCGCGGAAGTCGTCCAGCGTGCCGTAGTCCGGGTTAATCGCGGTGTAATCCGTCACGTCATAACCGTGGTACGACGGCGATGGGTGGATGGGCATCAGCCAGATCCCGGTGATCCCCAGGTCGGTGGTCGTGGCCGGGTCGCCGTCGTTAAGGTAATCCAGCTTCGCGGTCAGCCCGGCAAAGTCACCAATGCCATCGCCATTGTCATCCGCGAAGCTGCGCACGAAGATCTCGTAGAATACGGCGTCGTTCCACCAGGGCAGCTCGCGCGGCGTGAGATTGATCACGCCCGGCGCCCGGGAAGGTGCGGCAGTCGGGGCGGCTGTTGCCGGTGTAGTCGGCAATTCGGTTGCGGTTGGCGCGGCGGGGGAAGCGGCCGGCGCCGGCGTATCCGTGCCCGGCTGAACGCACGCAGCCAGGATCGTTGCGCAAACCAGGAAAATCAGAAAACGTGCGGTATGCGAGGACTTCATCAACTTCACCTTTATATGAGACGACAATGGGAAGCGCCCCGACTGCGACGCTTCCCATGTTGGTTTAACCGGTTAAGTGCCAGAGCCCGCGCCTTACCCCTTGACGCCGCCTACCGTGAGGCCGCCCACCAGGTAGCGCTGCAATGCGAAGAACAGGATGATGATCGGGATACTCATCAGAATTGACATGGCTGAGAATTCCGACCAGGGCGTGGCGTACTGGCCCTGCATGGACCTCAAGGCCATGGCGAGCGTAAAGCGCTGCGGGTTTTCCAGCAGAGTCCAGGCAAACACGAATTCGGTCCACCCGGTCATAAAGCTGAACAGGATCGTGATGGCCATGGCCGGCACCGAAAGCGGCAGGATGACACGGAAGAAAGTAGTGGTGACGCTTGCCCCGTCAATCCAGGCCGCCTCTTCCAACTCTTTCGGCACGGTGTCGAAGTAGCCTTTTAGATTCCAGATCGAGAACGGCAGCGTTCCCGCACCATAGGCAACCATCAGCCCGATAAGCGTGGTGCGCAGCGTTTCATCGCCAATTTTGACCGAATTGAGCAGTACGAAGATCGGTGCGATCGTGGCCGTCGAGGGCAGCATCAGCAGCACGATGAAACCAAGCATGCCCACCTGGCGGCCGATAAAGCGGAAGCGCGAGAAGGCATAGGCCGCCGAAGCGCCCAGCAGCACCGCGATCAGGCTGGTGCCCAGCGCTACCAGCAGGCTGTTCTTGAGCAGGGTGCCAAAGGTCATGCACGAGCCCACATTGCTTGGGTCGGAGCACAACAGCTTGAACGGCTCGAAGAGCACTCGCTTGAACGCAGCCAGCGAAGCGCCTGGTGGAATCAACGTGAGCGTGAGCGGCTTATCAATATTGCGCGGGTCGAGCGCCATCGAGAAGATCCACAGCAGCGGAAACAGCACGATCGCCGTGATCAGCAGCAGGAAGATCTGCAGCCCGATCTGGCGCAGGATACGATTGCGTTTTGCGTTAGGCATTGTAGGCCTCCGTCGCGCGCGTAACCCGGTTGTTGAGCATGGTGATGATGAACAGGACGACAAACACGATCAGGCTGAACGCCGCGGCCACGCCGTACATACGCTGCGAATACACCAGCTTGAATGCCTGGGTGACCAGAATTTCCGTGCGCCCGAACGGTTTGCCTTCGGTGATGAAGTAGATCACGTTGAAGTTATTAAATGTCCAGATCGTGCCAAGCATGATGGCCGGTACCATCGCCGGGCGGATCATCGGCACGGTCACATTCCAGAAGCGCTGCCAGGCGTTCGCGCCGTCCATGCTGGCGGCCTCATACATCTCGTTGGGGATGGATTGCAGCGCTCCGGTGGCGACCACAGTCATAAACGGCCAGCCCAGCCACACATTCGCCAGCAGCACGGCATAGAATGCCAGTGGCAGGAAGGCCATGAGCCCGCCGATGGGTGTTTCGGTGGCGGTCAACCAGCGCGTGTTGGTGGCAAAGGATGTTCCAAAAGTCTGATTGATGATACCCATGAGCTGGTTGATAGCGCCGAAGCGGTCATCGAACATATTGCGCCAGGTGAGCGCGGCGATGTAACCGGGGATAGCCCAGGGAAGAACGAAGATGGAGCGGTAAAAGCGCCGGCCGATCAGGTTCTTTTCATTCAATGCCAGCGCAATCAACACGCCCAGCACCACGTGGAAGATCACATTCACCACTGTCCAGGTGATATTGAAGGCCAGGATGCGCCAGAAATCGAAGTTTTCCAGCGCCAGCTTGCCGGTGATGATGCGCACGTAGTTGTCAATGCCCACGAAATTCGGCGCAAACTTATCCCAGGTATCCGGATTAAAGACGTTGAAGCGCAGGTTTCGGATGCGGAAGTCGGTGAAGGACATCCACACCTGAAACACCTGGGGGAAGAATGAGATCAAGGCCATCAAGATCGCGGATGGAGCGATATACAACCAGGCGATGCGCGACTGCTTGATCAGCTGTTTCCAGTCGGTAGAGCGGGCAGGGGCTTTCTCGGCGCGTATGATGGGTTGTGGTGTCGGAGTTGCGGCCATACTGCGTTCTCCTTTCCATGGAAATAAAAACCGGGAATGAAACACCAAAGGATCTATCAATATTGTAGCAACATTTTGGACAGGCGCAGGTGGAAAACCTGCTTCCACCTGCGCCTGTGTAAAGCTTAGCGGATCATGCTCCCGCTACGAGAAAAGCTTAGTTGGAGCCAGCGCGGATGTCGGCAACCTTCTGGGTCACCAGGTCAAACGCGGACTGCAGCTCGGTCTTGGGGTCCTTGCCATCGGTGACGACGGCCAGCAGGGCGTTGTTGACAGCGTCCCAGTAGGCGTTCATTTCGGGGATCACCGGGAAGGCGGTACCACCAGACAGGGCTTCGTTAGCCTGAGCCATCAGCGGGTCCGAGATTTCAACACCGCTCACCGCGGGGATGTGGGCAGCCTTGGTCGGGTCGGCCAGCAGGGCCTGAGCTTCCTGCGACAGGAAGAACTCGATGAAGGCGGCGCCAGCAGCGGCATCTTCTTCCGAAGCGTTGGCACTCAGGTAGATATTTTCGGTCTGGGTGAAGCCAGAGAGCGGGGTGAACCAGGGATCAATCGCCAGGTTCTCAGCGCCGATAGCTTCCGACAGCGCGGCCATGTTCCAGGTTCCGTCAATGATCCAGCCAGCTTTGCCGGTCTTGAACAGATTGACGTCGTTGTCGTTGTTGTTTTCCATGGGGATGCCGGCGTCCTTGATCTTCAGCAGGGTCTTCATCCATTCCTCGCCCTTGGCGTCGTTGAAGGCGGGATCGCCGGTTTCGTTCATCAGCTTACCACCCAGGCCATACAGGGTTGGAGCCGAGAAGAAGAGGCCGTACTCGTAGTCAGCGCCCTGAACGTCACCGCTGGTGGCAGCCTTCGCCTTGGCGATGAAGTCATCCAGATCGGTAGCAGGTTCGGCGATGATCTTGGTATTGCGGTAGAGCACAACACCCTTCACTGTTTCGGGCAGGCCCACCAGAGCGTCTTTGTACTGCACAGCGCCCAGGGCGGCCGGGCTGATGGTGCCGAGGGTGGCATCCGAGATCTTGCCCTTCAGGTCAGCAACCAGGTTGGCATCGAACAGAGCGGGACCCCAGTCAGCAGCGCCGATGAGGACGGTTGGGCCACCACCGGTCGAGGCAGCGGTCTCGAACTTGCCGCGCAGGTCATCGAAGGGGACGTACAGGATATCGAACTTGACGTCCGGGTTCTTGGCCTGGAAGGCCGCCACCACGTCGTTCAGGCTGGCGATTTCGTTTTCTTTCCACGACTGCCAGAGGGTGATCGTGCCGGACACACCGGTGGCCGCGGGGGCTTCGGTGGCAACAGGAGCCGCGGGGGCTTCCGTAGCAGCGGCAGGAGCTTCGGTGGCGGCGGGGGCCGCGGGGGCTTCCGTGGCAGCGGCAGGAGCCTGGGTCGCGGCCGGGGCTTCGGTCGCCGCGGGGGCGCAGGCGGCCAGGACAAAGACGGCGATCAGCAGGGTGCTGATCAGGGTGAACAACTTCTTCGACATCTCTTACTCTCCTTGTTTGGTATTACTTATTTTCATCGGGTTCACTGAACTCCATACTAACATTCCGAGTATCAGCTTGTTTCGTGTGAGTATTGTGACAGTTTGCGCTTCTTGCCTCACCTCCTTATTTGTCGATCTGATGTTTTCGTGCTCTGGCTACCGGTTATACATGCCTGGGTGTTGCTCTGGTTTCAGCGTTTTGGCAACATGCTCACCAGTGCAGTATAACGATTTCCCGGTAGTCCCCTGTGTTGTGTATACATGTACCGGGATAATCTTACTCTTTTTCTGTGATTTTGTGTAAGGCCAATGAGAGCGCTTGTACAACCGCACCCATTCCGGTGGAGCGCCGTCCCAGCAGCGCGGTGGTAATGCGCACCGCCCGCGAGACAGACGCCAGGCTGCGACGCTCGACCGTCCTGCGCACCGGCTCCAGGAACAGGTCGCCAATTTGCGATACGTTACCGCCAACGACAACCATGCTGGGGTTGAACAGGTTGACCAGGCTGGCGATGGCCGTACCCAGGTGAGCGCCGGCCTCGGCAACGATGGTCTGTGCCAGCAAATCACCATGCCGGGCTGCTTCGATGACAGCGCGCGATTGGACACTGCCGGTGGGCAGCAGCGCGAGCTGCGTGCGCTGGCCGGCAGCTACGGCCTCAATGGCGCGCTGCGCGATGGCGCGCCCGCCCGCCAGGGCTTCGAGGCAGCCACGGTTACCGCACGAGCAAACCGGCCCGGATTCATCAATCGTGATGTGACCGATCTCACCCGCGCTGCCGGTTGCGCCGCGGTAGATCTGCCCATCCAGCAGCAACCCGGCGCCAATCCCCGTGCCAACCTTCACGTACACCAGGTTGCGCTCGCCGCGCCCAGCGCCATACGCCCACTCGCCCAGTGCGCCCAGCTCGGCATCATTGTTGAGCGAAATTGGGCATCCCAGGAACTTGGAAAATCGGTCATAAATGGGGTAGCGATCCCAGCCGCGCATAATGGGTGGCGTGCCTACAGTGCCGGCCGCGGAAACTACCGGGCCAGGCACACCTACGCCTACCGCGCGAATTTCCTCGCGGCTGGTGCCAGACTCTGCCAGCATTCGCTCAATCTCCGCCTCGACCAGCGGTAGCACGCGTTCCGGGCCGTCATTTATGTTGATTTCAATTTCTTGATCGGCAAGCACATGCGCGGAGAAATCGCTTAACAAGAGGGTGAGATGCGTGGCGCCCATATCAACGCCAATGACTTTGCCCAGCTGCGGGTTGATCTCCAGAGCGATGGGGTGGCGCCCGCCGGCATGAGGTTCGTCTACTTCGCGCACAACGCCCATCGCTTGCAGATCGTTGATGATCTCCGTGATGGCGGCGCGGGTCAATTGTAATTGGCGAGAAATTTCTACTCTGGAAATACCCCCAGGCGTGAACCGGATCAGGTCCACGGCCGCGTGGCGGTTGAGGTTGCGCATATTGAGCGTCGGTATCGTCCAGAAGATCGTGCTCATATCCCTCTCGTTGTACAGTAATCAATATAAACAATATTTCCTTATTTGTCAAGTTTTTTAACTGATATCTGATAAAGGTCAAATTGTTTGGTTGAACACGACATCATGCTGATTGGATGGTCCACGATTCTATAGCAGGTGGGTGGCATGCCACCTACCTGCTATATAGTACGCAGCACTCCCAACTTACGGCGTTGGCAAGGGCTGAGGTGTGGCGGTGGGTGCGGCCGGGGCCTGTGGCATTTGCTGATCGGCGCTGACGAAGATTACCTCGTCAAAGCCCAGGTCACGCAGCATGCGCGACATATAATTTTCTGCGTTGGTCTGCGCCGTGGTCAGGATGCCATCATCCACCGCGGCTTTGAGGATTTCCTGCTCGGCAGCCTGCCGCGCGGAAGTCTCCAGGTC
The DNA here is from genome assembly GCA_039810245.1 of Longilinea sp. Classification (GTDB taxonomy): domain Bacteria; phylum Chloroflexota; class Anaerolineae; order Anaerolineales; family Anaerolineaceae; genus CALDSL01. Next base: position 305,793 of record JBDHWQ010000001.1, read on the forward strand.
TTTCTCGCCGCGGTTGAGCAGCCCGGTTTCGCGGTCATAGACATACGACTTTTCATTATCCAGCGTAGCAACAAAGATCTCGGTTTGCGGTAGGCGTACATACAGAACGTTTCCCTGCACCTCCAGATCGCCGGGCTGCATCTTGGCCAGGTCTACCCCGGCGATCACCACGCCGTGCGCCACGAATAGCAGCTTATCGCCAAATAGAAAGCCAAACGAATTCTGGTTCGTCTCCGCCGAGATAACTTTCTCGACCGTGTACTGGATCGTTTCCAGCCGCGCCATGCTGCGGATATCGTGAATAATGGTCACCGGGTCGGGCATGAGTGTCGGCGTTGGGTTCATAAACACAGCCACCTGCGTGCGCAGTCCTGAGTTCACTTCTTGCACGGGGGCAAGGGCCTGCTCTGCGGCGCTCTGTATGATGCGGTTCACCACCCAGATTACGCCCACCGTCAGCACAACAAATCCGAGGATCAGGCCGATAAAGATCACCAGCCAGCGCCCGCTACCGCTCGTTTTTTGTTCCATTCGCTTTGCTCCTCAGATGAAAACGGATTCACCTGAAATTGGTTATAATCGGTATCAAGAGCCTGCCCCTCAGGGAAAATAGCTCGTTAGTGCCTATTGTAGCTTAATCACGCGGCGGTTTGCCACCGGAGAGCGCCGGTATTTATGAAGACACCCTGCTGGAAACGAACAATCGTCCTGACTTTCCTCATCGCCGCCCTGCTGCTTTCGAGCTGCGGCGGTGCTGAAACGCCGACCACGCCAACCGCCGCCGTGCCTCCCTCGGCCACGCCCGGTCCGCAACCCAGCCCCACCACTGAGCAGATCGCCACGCAGACGCTGGAAAGCCCGCTGCCGACCCTGGAAGGCGACACGCCAACCCAGGAAGGCGAAGATGTCCTACCAGATGAGAATGGCGGCATGCCCACCGAGGAAGGCCAGCTTTTCCCAGAGGATGAAACTCCACAACCGGATGAAACGCTGGATGCAGGCGATGAATCCAACCTGGATACGGTGGAAACACCCGTGGAAGGGCCGTTCCAACCTACCCCGGCGGATATCCCCCTGGGGCAGCCGGGCAACCCGCTGATCCTGGGCGTTGTGACCAATTCGGGCCAACGCCCCGAACTGCTGGATGCCAGCCGGCAGCTTGCGGAACAGATTGCACAGCTCAGCGGGTACAGCATCGAGGCCGTCGAAGTGAATAGCACCACCGAGCTGCTCAATGGGATGCAGATTGGCGCGATTCATATCGCCTGGATGCAGCCGTTCACATATATTCTCGCCAGCCGGCGCGAGTATGCGAAAGTGGCGCTGGTGACCAAGCATTTTGGTGTATACGCCTACGGGATGCAGTTCCTGGCCAACACCGCCAGTGATATCACACCCTATTTTGATACTAGCACCAACAGCAACACCGCCGACGCGGCTGAAGCCCTGGCGCAGTTCGCGGAGAAACGCCCCTGCTGGGTGGACCCGCTTTCGGCATCCGGCTATGTGGTGCCATCCGGCGAGTTGGGCCTGCAGGGCATCACCATCCAGCCGGCGCTGTTTATGCAGTCGCACACGGCGGTGGTGCGCGCGTTATACGTGATGGGCATCTGCGATTTCGGCGCGACCTACGCCATTTATGGCGACCCGCGCACTGCTGCGGTGCTGCAGGAAGACCTGCCAGACGTGCTGCAAAAGGTGGCGGTCATCTGGCAGAGTGGTGAGGTGATTCCCAACCTCAACCTCGCCTTCCAGAGCGAAGTTCCGGACGAGATCGTGGAAAAGGTGACGCAAACGTTGTTAGATTACGTGCTCGGCCCGGATGGGCTGGAGATCGTCAACCAGGCGGCCGGATACGAGATCACCGATCTCAAACAGGTGGATGATACTTTCTACGATCCGCTGCGCGAGCTGCTGCAGTACTCGCGCGTCAACCTGCGCACGCTGGTAGGCAAATAGCCGGAAGGCTGTGCAGCCAGAGATTGCTGCGCAAGCCGCGTGGTACAATTCGGCCTGTGGTGAGACGACGATTCAGAGGTTGGCGCTGGATGATTTATAGCCTGATTGCAGCCGTGACATTGTTTGCGCTGCCATACCTGGCCGCGCATCTGCTGGCACGTGGGATGATCCATGCCGTGGATCTGGCCCCATCTGCGCCGGCAGCCATCGTCTTTGGCGCGGGGCTGACGCGCGATGGTGGCCCTACCCCGGTGCTGCGTGACCGCGTGGCCACCGCGGTAGACCTGTATCGCGCCGGGAAGGTGCAAAAGCTGTTGATGAGCGGCGATAACCGCACCCTCACCTATAACGAGCCGGCCGCCATGCGCGAATACGCCATCCGCCTGGGCGTGCCGGCCGATGATATCGTGCTGGATTACGCCGGTCAGCGCACCTACGATACCTGTTATCGCGCGCGGGTAATTTTTGGCCTCGACGAAGCCCTGCTGGTGACCCAGGCCTATCACCTGCCGCGCGCCGTGCTGACCTGCAACGGCCTGGGCCTCAAAGCACAGGGCGTCAACGCCGACCGGCGCACCTACGGCACCCGTTCACTGCGCTTCTGGCGCATGCGCGAAGTGGGAGCCACGCTGGTGGCAGTCTGGGAAGTGTACGTCACCCGGCCGCAGCCCATCCTGGGGCAGGAAGAACCCATTTTTCCACGCGCCGGGCAAACAGATACAGATAAGGATGGATGATGGACCGCGAACAGGCAATGGCAATTGTGCAGGAATATATCAAAAGCCCCGGATTGATCAATCACATGCTGTGCGTGGAAGCCGCGATGCGTTTCTACGCCGAAAAATTGGGCCAGGATGTGGACAAATGGGGTGTCACCGGGCTGCTGCACGACTTTGACTGGGAAATTCACCCCAGCGCCGAGGTGCATCCCTCACAGGGTGCGCCTATTCTGCGCGAGCGCGGCGTGCCGGAAGAGATAGTTACCGCCATACTCAGCCATGGCTCAAGCGCCGAGTACCCGCGCACCACGCTGATGGAAAAGGCCCTCACCGCCTGCGATGAGATCACCGGGCTGATCACCGCTGTGGCGCTGGTACGCCCATCGCGCTCATTGTACGACCTGACGGCTTCATCTGTGAAAAAGAAGTGGAAAGACAAAGCCTTTGCCGCCGGCACGAACCGCGAAGAGATGGCCGCGGCCGCCGAGGAATTCGGCGTGGAGCTTTGGCAGCACGTGGATAACGTCATAATGGCTATGCGCAAAATCGCGCCAGAGTTGGGGTTAGAAGGTAACATTCCACCACAGGAATAACCAACAATAAAGCCACCCAGCAGGCGCAACCACGCCTGCCGGGTGGCTTTGATTTTCGAATTACCCCGCACCCTTCTTCTTGTGCGCCGGTTTCGGCGCTTCTTCGTCTTCAAAGAGCTGCAGCGTGGGCTGCGCAGGTGGTTTCTTCGTAGCGGCGCGCGGTTTCGCAGCCGGTTCATCTTTTCCCGCGCTTTTGACCGTCGAGCGCGGTTTGGCAACCGGTTTTTTGCTCCCCTTCGCGGCGGGTGTCTCACCGGCTTTGGTCGCGGCGCGTGTTTTGGCGACCGGCGTGGACGACTTTGGCGCCGCTTTGGTGGTCGTCTTTGGAACAGCTTTTGCCGGAGTTTCCGCGGCAGGCCGGGCCGCCGCACGGGTGGCCTTTGCCGCCGGTTTGGTGGGTATCTCGGCGGGTTTGGCGGCAGAAGTGGCGCGTTTTGCGGCCGTTTTGACTGCGCCCTGGGCGGGAGCCTGCACGGTTTTGGCTGTGGATTTTCGCGCTGCGGGCGGTTTCACAGCCTGTTCAGCCGCGGCAGCCTTCGCACCGCTTTTGCGCGCGGCGGGTTTGGCTTCGACTGCTGTTGGGGTTTTGGCCGCAGCGGTAGCGGCTTTCGTCGTCTTTGTGTCAGCCGCGGGCTTTTTGGGTGCAGCCGTCTTTCCGGCGGCAGTGCTCTTTGTGGCCGCGGCTGTTTTTCCAGCAACCGGTTTTTTGGCTGCGGCGGCGCTGGTTTTGACCGAGGATTTGATCGCCGCCGGTTCAGCCTGAGTTTTCACCGCTGTAGCGCGCTTGCGCGCCGGGGGTTCCACCGGCAGCGCCGCTTCGGGATTCCAGTACTCCAGCCCATCCGCGGCAGCACTCAGCCCGGTGATCACCGCGCCCTTACCGCCACCCAAAGGGCGCGCACCTGCCTGGCGCTTGACCGCCGGGATGGCATCCACGCGCACTGGCTGCGCATTGACCGGGTCGAAATGCAGCAGCCCGGCCTGGCCGGGTTTGCCCAGCAGTATCCCGGCGATGCTCTCGCGTGGGGCCGGACGGGCGGCAATCACGCCCATGCCATAGCGCCCCTGCAGCGGAAATTCTTTCGTAGAGATGCGCCAGCCGGCGCCATTCGAGGCGACCAGCAGCACATCCCTTTCCGCCTGGTACCGGGTAAAGCCCACAACCTGGTCACCGGCACCCAGCTTCATGCCATTCACACCGGCGGCCACCAGGCCCATCGCGCGAACTTCGCTCTCCGCGAAACGAATAGCCATGCCGTGCGCGGAAACCATCAGCAGTTCGTCACTGCCGCCGGTCAGCACCGTGCCGATCAGCCAGTCGCCGGGGTTGACCCTGGCCAGGGCAAAGCGCTGCGAAGAAGGCCCGGGTAGTTCCGCAACCGAAGACTTTTTCACCAGCCCCTGAGCGCTGGCCGTCATCACAAAACGGTCGGCGTGCGGATCACCATTGCGCGGCGGCACGGTAAACAACCCAGCCAGCATTTCGCCGTCCGGCAGCGCGCTAACGCGGTGCAATGGCACACCCTCTTCCAGGCGGCTTACCTCAGGTATGGCGTGCACCGCCACTGCTACCGCCTGCCCCTGTGGCGAAACCATATACAGGGTGTGGTGCGTATTGGTGCGCACCATCCAGCGCGGCGCGTAGCGCCCGTCCATCTGCGGCGTTTCGCCGCCACGGATGCGGCCGATCAGCCCTTCCGCGGTGATCCCAACCCAAGCCGTCTCAGCGCTGATCAGGTCGGTGGCGGTGAGCAGCATATGCGCGGTTTCGCCTTCTCGCAGCGAAACGATCTGCGTGCGGCGGCGATCACCGTATTTTTCTTTCATCTCCAGCAGCTCGGCCTGCACCACTTCGCGCATCTTCTTGGGCGATTTGAGCAGTGCTTCCAGGTCTTTCATCAGCCGCACCAGCTCTTTATATTCGTCCTCGATCTTCTTGCGCTCCAGCGCGGCCAGCCGGCGCAGCGGCATCTCGAGAATTGCATTCGCCTGGACCAGCGACAGCTTGAAACGCTTCATCAGCCGCTCGCGCGCCTGGTCTACGTCCGCGGCCGCGCGGATGACTTTGATCACCTCGTCCAGGTTGGCAATGGCAATGCGCAGCCCTTCCAGCACATGCGCGCGCTGGCGAGCGCGCTCCAGATCATATTCCGCGCGTCGCCGCACCACCGTCTGGCGGTGTTCCAAATACACGCGTAGCGCCTGCTTCAGGCTCAACAGGCGCGGCTCGTTATCCACCAGCGCCAGCAGGGTGATACCGATGGTAGTCTCCAGCGGGGTACGCTTATACAGCTTACGCAGGATATCTTCCGCCTCGATATTGGCCTTCAGTTCCACCACAATGCGCATGCCCTGGCGGTCAGATTCATCGCGCAGGTCGGCGATACCGTCCAGGTCGCCCTCGCGCGCCAGTTCGGCGATGCGCTCGATCAGATTGGACTTGTTGGTCATATACGGCAGTTCGGTGATGATCAACCGGCTGCGTCCACGCCCGGTATCTTCCATGTGCACCCGGCCGCGTACCAGCACGCGTCCGCGCCCGCTGCCGTAGGCAGTCAGCAAATCCATTTCTTCGTTCTGCAGGATAATGCCGCCGGTAGGAAAATCGGGGCCATTGATGAAATTCATCAGGTCCGCGACGTTGATATCATCCAGCCGCTCCCACTCTCGAAGCATGTAGACCAGCGCATCCACCACTTCCGCCAGGTTATGCGGCGGGATGTTGGTGGCCATGCCCACCGCGATGCCGGTCGAGCCATTAACCAGCAAGTTGGGCAGGGCCGCGGGCAGCACCGCCGGTTCGTTGAGCGAGCCATCGAAATTTGGCGCAAAGTCCACCGTATCGCGGTCGATCTGCGCCAGCATATCCACCGCGTACGACTTGAGCCGCGCCTCGGTATAGCGCATCGCCGCGGGCGGGTCGCCGTCCACGCTGCCAAAGTTACCCTGGCCATCCACCAGCGGGTAGCGCATCGAGAAATCCTGCGCCTGGCGCGCCATAGCTTCATACACGGCCATATCACCGTGCGGGTGGTACTTACCCAGCACCTCACCCACAATTCTGGCCGACTTTTTGAAATCCGAATCTGGGCGCAGCCCCATGTCATACATCGCGTACAGGATGCGCCGCTGCACGGGCTTAAGCCCATCACGCGCATCAGGCAGCGCGCGCGAGACGATCACGCTCATGGCAAAGTCCAGATAGGACTGCTGCATTTCGCGGTCAATATCAACTTTACGAACCAGACCAACTTCCATGAAGGCTCTCCATTCTACAAGGATCTTGTCCGCCAGACAAGAATTAATGTTCTACTCAACAATCTTATCATAATTCCAAACGATTGGGTATACGTCCTCATTTTAAACGAAAAATCCTCCGGGAACGGCTGTTCCCGGAGGATTTTTGGATTCTGTCAGTCCGAGCTGGGCAGATTGGAAACCATGGCCACCTTCTGTGCCAGGTCATCGGTATCCACCTGGAAGCGGCCGTGGATGAAGCCGGTGCCCGCCGGGATGAGCTTGCCGATGATCACGTTTTCCTTCAGGCCAAACAGCGGGTCCTCGGTCGAGGCGATTGCCGCGCCGGCCAGCACCTTGATGGTGTGCTGGAAGGACGAAGCCGAGAGGAACGAGTCGGTGCTCAGCGAGGCCTTGGTGACACCCAGCAGCACTTCCATAAAGCGCGCCGGCTGGCGGCTTTCACCGGCCAGGCGTTCGTTCGCCTTGCGGATCTCCAGGCGGTCCACCAGGTCCATCGGCAGGTAGGCCGTGTCGCCCGGGCGGGTGACCTGAACGCGGCCAAGCATCTTTCGGATGATCACCTCAAAGTGCTTGTCATTAATGTTCTGGCCCTGCGAGCGATACACCTTCTGGATTTCGGTCAGCAGGTACATCTGGGCAGCTTCGCGCCCGTTGATGCGCAGGATGCTGTGCGGGTTTAGCGAGCCTTCAGTCAGCGGCTGGCCGGCGCCGATGTGCTCGCCATCCTTGACAAGCAGGCGCGAGGTGCTCGGAATTTCGTACTCTTCCGATTCGCGCAGCTCGTAGGAAACGATCACCTTGCGGCCTTCGATGCGCACGCGGCCTACATGCGTGGCGTTGATGGTGGCATCGCCCTGCGAGGCGATCAGGTCGCCCAGCGATACGTTAGAGCCATCTTCCACCGCAATCGTCCAACTCTCGGGCACATCGTACTCGTCGCTGACCATTTCACTGTGGTCCACGCGCACTACGCGCTGCTCGGTGTAGCGGTCATTCTGGATGATGCGCGCTACGCCAGCGATGCGCGATATAACAGCCTCGCCCTTGGGAGTGCGGCGCGCTTCAAACAACTCTTCCACGCGCGGCAGACCGGTGGTGATATCGCCGCCGGCAGCAACGCCACCGGTGTGGAAGGTGCGCAGCGTTAGCTGCGTGCCCGGTTCACCGATGGACTGCGCGGCAACTATGCCCACCGCCGCGCCGAGCTCAGCCGGCGTGCCGCGGCCCAGATCCATGCCATAGCACCGGGAGCAGATGCCGTGCACCAGCTCGCAGGTCAGTGGAGAGCGCACCTTTACCAGGTCGGCGCCTGCCATGGTGATCTTGCGCACGCGCTCGTGATCGAGCATGTCATCGCGCTCACCCAACACTTCGCCGGTCATCGGGTCGACGATGCGGGCGGCCAGGCGGCGGCCATACAGGCGAGCGCCCATCGACTGCCCCGCAACATCGTCCGACTTGCGGATCCAGATGCCGTCCTGGGTGTAGCAATCTTCTTCGTTGATGATGATGTCCTGAGCTACATCCACCAGGCGGCGGGTCAGGTAACCGGCGTCCGCGGTACGCAGAGCGGTATCAGCCAGGCCCTTGCGCGCGCCGTGCGTGGAGATGAAGTATTCCAGCGCCGTCAGGCCTTCGCGGAAGTTCGACTGGATGGGCAGGCGGATGATGCGCCCGGCCGGGTCAGCCATCAGGCCGCGCATACCCGCGAGCTGCGAGATAGGGCCGAAACCGCCCTTCGTCGCGCCGGAGTTAGCCATGGTGGCCAGGTTGCCCGACGGGTTCATGTAGCGGCGCACGGCGTCGGCAACGACCTTCGTGGTCTGCTGCCAGATTTCAATCACGCGCTCATTGCGTTCCTGCTCGGTGAGCAGGCCACGGCGGAACTGGCGGTTGACGTTTTCCACGTCCGCCTGCGATTTCGCCAGGATTTCGGTCTTCTCCGGCGGCACGGTGATATCTGCCACGGCGATGGTGGAACCGGAGCGCATGGCAAATTCAAACCCAATGTCTTTCACGCGGTCGGCTACATCGGTGGTAACTTCCTGTCCCGCAATCTCGTACACTTCGGCGATCAGGTCCTTTACGCCGCCCTTATCCAGAACTTCGTTAACAAACTGAACGTCGGCGGGCAGGATGTGGTTGAAGATCACACGGCCCACGGTGGTATCCATCAGCACGCCGCGCGGCTCGACCAGGCGTTCGTTCTCTTCGCCATACCAGGTATTGACCATCACGCGGATATTGGCGTGGATGTCCACCTGGCCCAGGCTGTAAGCCAGCTCGACCTCGTCCATATCGGCGAACATGCGACCATCACCATTGTGCGGATTGTTGTCCTTCACCGTCAGGTAGTACACGCCCAGCACCATATCCTTCGACGGGCTGATGATCGGCTCGCCGTCAGCGGGCTTGAGCAGGTTGCGAGACGACAGCATGAGCTGGCGCGCTTCCCACACCGCCTTCTTGGAGAGCGGCACGTGGATCGCCATCTGGTCGCCGTCAAAGTCGGCGTTGAAGGCGGTAGTCACCAGCGGGTGAAGCTGGATGGCGCTGCCTTCGATCAGGGTCGGCTCAAAGGCCTGGATGCCCAGGCGGTGCAGCGTGGGGGCACGGTTGAGCAGTACCGGGCGGTCCTTGATGACCTCTTCCAGCACTTCCCACACCTCGGGACGGTTGCGTTCGATGAAGCGCCGCGCGCCCTTGACGTTGGCAGCATAATTGTGCGAAACCAGGCGGGCAATGACAAACGGGCGATATAGCTCGAGCGCCATCGTCTTGGGCAGGCCGCACTGGTACAGCTTGAGGTTGGGGCCGACCACAATCACCGAGCGGCCGGAGTAGTCCACGCGCTTGCCCAGCAGGTTGCGGCGGAAGCGGCCCTTCTTACCTTTGAGCATATCGCTCAGGCTCTTCAGCTCGCGGCGGCCGCGGCGCGAGAGCGCCTTGCCGCGCTGCGAATTGTCGATCAGCGAGTCGACTGCTTCCTGGAGCATGCGCTTTTCATTGCGCACAATCACGTCCGGGGCGCCAAGCTCGAGCAACCGCTTGAGGCGGTTATTACGGTTGATCACGCGCCGGTACAGGTCATTAAGGTCCGAGGTGGCAAAGCGCCCGCCATCCAACTGCACCATCGGGCGCAGGTCGGGCGGGATCACCGGCAGCACGGTCAGGATCATCCACTCGGGGCGGTTTCCGGAGCGGCGGAAGGCTTCCACCACCTTCAGGCGCGTGGTGGCCTTCTTGCGCTTCTGCTTGCTCTTCGAGGTGCGCACCTCGTGCCACAGGTCTTGCGACAGGGTGTCCAGATCGAGGCGGCGCAGAATGTCATAGAAGGCTTCAGCGCCCATATCGGCGCGGAACACCTGGCCCCAGCGGGCTTTCAGCTCGCGGAAGCGGCTCTCGCTCAGGAACGTGAATGGGCGCAGCTCCTGCAGCTCATCGCGCATCTTGGAATTGGAATTCTGCGATTCGGTTGACTGGTCTTCGAGCTGGTTGCGCAGCGATTCCATCGAGGTTTCGGCTTCCGCGCGCACCTGCTGGATGTCCATTTTGATTTGTTCCAGGTCGCGCGCCAGGCTGTCCTTGGCTTCGCGCTCCAACAGATCCAACTGTTCTTTCACCGCGCGCTGCACGCGGGTGAGGTGCTGGTTATTCAGCGTCTCACCGGCTTCGGCGATGGTGATATTGGCGGCCGTAAAAACGACGGCGGTGCGGGTAGCGCTGTTCAGTTTTTCCTGAATCTGGCGCTCGAGGCGCTGGCCTTCCTGGATCACCGGTTCCAGGCGCGAGGCTACCTGCTCATCCGCGCCGTTTTCAATGTCCGACTTGCGCTGGTTAAGCTCGGCAATCTTGCGGTCACGGCCGGTCTTCACCTCAATAATGCGGGTGTTGATATGCTGCGCCTGCTCGCGTTCCGAAACACTGATTTCATCTTCCAGGCGCTTCAACGCCTTCTGGCGCGCATCTTCATCCACATAGGTGATGATGTACTGCGCGAAATACAACACGCGGTCAAGATTGCGGCGCGAGATATCCAGCAGCAGGCCCAGATAAGAGGGAATACGGCGGGTATACCAGATGTGCGCGACCGGCGTAGCCAGATCGATATGGCCCATGCGCTCGCGGCGCACGGAAGAGCGGGTCACTTCAACGCCGCATTTATCACAGACGATGCCCTTATAACGGGGATTCTTATACTTACCGCAGTAGCACTGCCAATCACGGGTAGGGCCAAAAATAGCTTCACAAAACAAACCGTCCTTTTCCGGGCGCAAACGACGATAATTAATCGTCTCCGGTTTCAGGACTTCTCCATAAGACCAGCTTCGGATGGTTTCCGGTGAAGCGAGGCTAATACGCAGCGAGGTTAATCCCTTAGTTTCCACTAAACGCCTCCTCTTAAGAACCTGGACAAACACGTTTTAACAAGAAAAGCGCGGCAAAGTTATGTTTCTTTCGCGCTGAACATGCAAAGGGTGGCAATTATGAGCTATACATGCAAACGGTGATTATACGACATTTGCATGAAGAATGTCAAGTTAATTGCCAACCAATTTTGATTTTGCCCGCAGTTAATCTGCCGGGACATGCTGTGGCTGGAGCAGCGGGATCTCCATAAAGAAGCTGCTACCCTTGCCCAGCGTGCTTTCTACCCACACTTTGCCGCCGTGGCGCTCGGCGATGGACTTGACGATTGCCAGGCCCATGCCCGTGCCGCGCTGCTGATAGGCCTCGCGCCGCCCGCTGCGGAAGAACTTCTCAAACAGCCGTGGCAGGTCCAGCGGAGCGATGCCAATGCCTGTGTCTTGCACCACCACCAGCGCGCTGTTGGGGCGCGCCTGCAGGCGCAGGTGCACCTGCCCCCCTACCGGGGTGTACTTGATGGCGTTCTCCACCAGGTTGAACAGCGCCTGCTGCAGCAGCGATGCATCGCCTTCAACAATAATCGGCAGCGGCGGGATATCCTGAACCAGGTTGATGTTCTTCTGCGCCGCCTGTGGCTGCGCACTGGAGAGCACCGCTTCGACGATATCACGGTACGGCACCTTATCCAACTGCAGGTCGATCCCGGCCTCAATGCGGCCCAGGTCAAGCAGATTGTTCACCAGGCGGGTCATATTCTCGACCCCCAGGTTAATCTTGCGCAGGTAGCTCTTCTGTTGCTCGTTCAGCTCGCCCACCATTTGCAGCATGGTGGCGTAGCCGCGCATCAATGTCAATGGGGCGCGCAGGTCATGGCTGACAGTAGCGACAAAATCGGACTTGAGCGTGTCCAGTTCCTTATAATGGGTGATATCGCGCAAAATGCACACGCGCCCCACCGGCCGGCCTTCCGCGGTCACGGCCGACAGGCTGGTGTAATACACGCGTCCGTTCGGCAGGCTGATCTCCTGCGCCGAGGGGCGTGTGTCCAGCGGGGCAAGCAGCATTTCCTGCAGCGCCGGCACGCTGGTAATTTCCTGAACCGGTTTCCCCGGCGTGGACGAACTCACCAGCCCGGGAACCTGCAGCGCGGCAGGGTTGAGCAATAACAGGCATCCGCTTTCGTCCGTTACCAGCACCGGCTCGGGCGTCGAAGACAGCACCGCTTCCAACCGCTGCCGGCCGACCTCGGCAGTGGCATACAGGCTGGAGTTGCCCGCGGCAATCGCCGCCTGAGCGGCCAGGGTGGAGAAGAAGCGCACTTCTTCGTCGGTAAAGGCATACGCCTGATCATGCGCCACCCATAGCACGCCGTAATGACGGCTCTCGTGATACAGCGCGTGCGCCATCAACGCCAGGGGGTTGTTCTTGCCAGGCCGGAATGCCAGCCGGCGGGTGCGCGCTGTGTTGGGGATAATCAGCGGTTCGGGGTTGCGCACCGCATCGTAGATTTGCCGGTCGAGGAAGGCGTACGCCAGGGTGGAATCGCCCAGGCCGTAAGAAACTGTCTCGCCCGAATGCGTGTCGAGCGTCACGTCGCGGTGCAGCACAATGCGCGCGCTGCTGGCGCCATCGCGCAGCGCCGCTTCCAGAATGGGTCGCACCGCGTCGCCCACTTCCAGTGACCCGGCCACGCCCTGGCTGACCAATAGCAGCCGGTTCAGCTCTTCCAGGCGTGCTTGCAGACTCTGGCGCATACGCTCAAACGCCGCGCCCAGCCACCCGACCTCATCTTCGCCATCCACGTTGAGCGCGTGGTCCAGCTCGCCCTGGCTGATGCGCGTGGCCTCGGTGCCCAGCGTTTGCAGCGAAGCCGTTACCCCACGTAGGCTGAGGCGCATCAGCGCGATCACAATCAGCGAAACTGCCAGCAAGATGCCCAGCAGCGGCACGGCAATATTGAGCGCCACCTGCTGCACCTGCTGCGCCGGAACCGTTACTACCACGTTCCATAAGCGCCCGGGAACCGGTTGGGTATACACCAGCTGGCGTGTGCCCTGCGCGGAAAGATCGTCGAAAAAGCTTTCGCCGCTGGGCACATTGCCCAGGTAGCTCTGCATCAGCATGGCCGGGTCAGGGTTGAAGAGCATCCGGTTGTTTTCGTCCAGCACCAGCCCCTCGCCCTGCAATGCAGAAATATCATTGAGCGCCTGTATGGCGGTCTGCGTGAAGGGGTTTGAGTCCAGGTCGGTGCGGCCCAGCAATACACCCAGGCTCTTCCCGCTGCTATCCTGGATCAGCGCCAGAAATGAGATTTGCGCCGTTTTTTCGCCCAGCAGCGGCGGTACCACGTAGCTCTGCACACCCACGCCCTTGAGAGCCAGGGTGATACCGGTGGTCTCTTCATCTACCAGCTGCAGAGCGCTAAGGTTGTCCTCCGGGTAGCCGGCCACAGGCTCACCCTGCGCGTCAAACAGGTATAACTGGCGGTAGTACGGGACCCAGCGCAGCCGCTCAGCCAACGCATCGCGCAGCGCGGAGCGCGGCGTATTCACCAGGTCAGGCGTAGCCAGATTCAGGATCAGGTTTTGCCCGGATTCCATAAAATATGGCAGGCTGTCGGCCGCTACTCGCGCGGTGCTGGATAGCTGCTTGCGCATCATCTCGCGCGCGGCGCTTCCTGCCACCAGCCAGTCGGCAATGATCAGTGTGAAAATCAAGATCAGCAGCAGCGGCAGCGTGGTGTAGGCAAAGCGCGTTTGCAGGCTAGATTCTGACGGCGAAGGCATCAGGATGCCCGGGCGCTGCCACAGCGACAGGCGCGCCAGCAGCAGGATTTCAGCGATCAACGCCGCCACCACCAGCTCCAGGCTGCGCCCCAGGATAAACGGCCAGGTTTTGGTGATGCCGTAATCCAACCGCACTGCCAGATCGCCCCGTACCTCAAAGAAGCCGGTGAGGATCACCAGCAGCGCAAACGGGATACTGGACGCGATCGCCGCGGCCAGGGGGTGACGCAGCAGGCGGTATACCGGGGTGCGGTAGCGCTGGCGCACAAAATAGGCAAACAGCAGCGCCAGGAAGCCAATTTGCAGCGGCGTGTACAGGCTGTGTGTCTCCGACAGCGCCAGGAAAACCCCGCTGAACACGGCGATCAATGCGCTGGAGTTAAGCCCCAGGGCTCCGGCAGCCAGCACCCAGGGCAGCGCCGCGAAAAACATCAGCGCAGGAGGGTTGGGTTCCACCGGCATGTAGGGCAGCGTGGTCTCTCCCGGCAGCCGTATGCCTACCAGCAGCGCGCCCACGGGCGCGAGTACCACCAGGCCGGCCAGCAGCGCCAGGCGTGGCAGCCGGCGCACCTGCAGCGCTTCCCAGTTGTTCCACAGCGCCAGCGCAAAACCCGCCAGCAGCGCAACCCAACCGAACCAACCCACCCAGCCATAGGGCAGATCGATATAGAAAGAGGTCGATAGCCTGCTTAGCAAATTTTGCATTCCTGCTTCCAGAGCTCCGAATCTACCTGCATTATAGCATTGCGACATGTAAATCAAAACGATGCAGGATGCAGACCACCACGCCTAACAATTCTAATAGGCGCGCTTCACCATCGATCAACCCAGCTCCGCCGCGCGGTTGAACTGCTTCCAGGCCATGGCATACGGCAGCCGCAGGCGGCGCGAAACACGCAAGTCACGGATGCGCGCGCGCCAGCCGGTCTCGGCCACGACCGCTTCCTCAAAACACGCGCGAGAGAAGGCCAGGCGCTCTTCTGCGCTCGCCCCGGAGCACTCTGCTGCACGCGCCAAAAAATCGCGCTCCAGCGCTTCGCGCTCAGCGGCAAAGGCTGCCAGCCGCGGTTCGAAGTCGCGCAGCACCTCGCGGTGCAGCAGCTCGTGCTGCCACCACAGGCTGCCCCTGGTATACACCGCTGCCGGCTTTGGGCCGGTATCCGGAAGACCGGCGTCCATCCACACCGGCTTGAAAATGCTGGTGCAGGGCGCGGCGCTGCCGGTCAGCCAGTGCGTATGCTGGCCTTGCGCCAGGTGCGCAACCATCGAGCCGGCCGTCTGGCTGTGGCGCACCGGGCCAAACCCGGCGTGCATACATACATCCGCGCCGGTGATGCCGCGGTCGGGCTGGTAAGTGCCATCTGGGCCGGGCAGGTGCGCGCGCAGCGCCATCATTGCATCCGCGGTGGTCACGCGGCCTTTGCGCGCAGCCAGGGCGTTGGTAGTGGCGCACTGGCGCTTGACCGCGTCGGCCAGCCGCGTGTAGAGCGGATCACTGTAGCAGCGTGCAAAGTCAAAATCTTCGCTGCCACGACACCACTTGCGCTGCACGGCGTAATCCACCAGGCCCGCGGATGCCAGATCCCAGGTGCTGCCGATGGTCAGCCCGTTGGAGATCGTGCGCACATCTTTCACCTTCTCGGCCGCCCACTGTTTCCCGGCGGTCTCCAGCACCCACGCCTCACGCGGGTCGGCGATTAGAAAGCTGTTGTGGTAGAAAAACGGGCTGGTGAGGCCGCAGTTGCCGCCCTGGCCCCACTGCTCCAGCAGCGTGGTGATGACTTCCAGTGCTTCGCGCGCGGTAGCTCCGCGCTCCAGCCCCAGGCGCAGGTAATCCATGCCGATCAAGCCGGGTTTTTTGTCGTACCCGGCGCGGGTGAAGACTGCCTCGTTGCCGATCACGACACCATGCTCGTTCGCGCCCATCTCCGCGCCCCAGATCCAGAACGGCTTAGACAGCAGTACCGCCGCGGTGTGCTCCACCTGCGGGATTTCAATGTAGGTGCACTTGAGGGCGCTGCCGGGTTGGTGATCCTGCGCCGAAACCAGCACCAGTTCTTGCGCCTCATTGGGTTCGCGGTCGGAGTTCTTAGCAAAAATCACCGACCCATCCGCGGTCACGTTACCCAGCGCCACCATCGTGTCACACATGATTGTTCTCCTGTGGTTCGGTCCGGGCGGCGCGGGGTGCGGCTAGGCCGCGCTGACGCGCACGCCACCCGGTTGGACGAGATCGTAGACCTTCTCCAGCACCTGCTCGATGCTCCACCCATCAGTGCATAGGATCACAGCGTCATCCGCGGCCTTCAGCGGCGCTACCGCCCGGGTCGAATCAATCCGGTCGCGCTTCTTCATCGATTCAAGGATTTCTTCGTAGTGTACGCTGCCGCCGCGCTGCGCCTGTTCCTCATAACGGCGGCGGGCGCGTTCCTCAACGGATGCATCCAGGTATATCTTTAACTCGGCCTCGGGCAGCACCACCGTACCGATATCCCGCCCGACCATCACCACCCGGCCGCGCTCGCCAATACGGCGCTGCTGGCGGGTCATGGCGGTGCGCACGCCGGCATACGCCGAAACCTGTGAGACGTTTGCATCCACATCCTTCCCGCGAATCAGCCAGGTGACGTCTTCGCCATCCAGCAGCACGTCGGCACTGCGGCCATCATCTATGCTGGGTGGGCGCACATCAATGTCCACCCGCTCAGACAGCACAGTGATGCCGTGTTCGTCATCCATGCGATAATCGCCGCGCAGCGCCGCCAGCGTGACCGCGCGGTACATGATCCCGGTATCAAAATAAAGATAGTCCAGGCGCGCCGCGAGCTTCTCCCCCAGCGTTGACTTGCCGGAAGCCGCCGGGCCGTCGATGGCGATGATATTCGGAATGGGCATGCGCTGCTCCTCGCGGGTCGGATTTTTGCTGGCCTCTATCCTACCACAAATTTGCGCGACGCTGGAGAATCAGGGCTGCATTGGGGTTGTGCCGGCGCCACCGAAAAACAGATCGCCGCGTGCCCACAAAATCAGGTCAGGCAGGGGCTGTGGTGTGCGCCGGTAAAACCACCAGTTAATCCACTGGCGCGGCGTAAGGCTTTCCCAGGCCGGCTGCTGCACCCAGTAGAAATCTTGTCCGCGATAAGCATCAGCGGCGGCAAGCTGCACCCGCGCGGGGGTGATGACCACCGCAGGCAGCACCCCGGCCGGAAGAACCTCTGCGGAATCCACTCGTTCTTCCCCGCGCAGCGCCCATTCCAGGCTGGGCGAAGGCACGCCTACCAACGTCACGTCCAGCAGGCTGCCATTGCCGTGCGCGTACAGGCCCAGGTCATGCACGGTTTCAGCCAGCAGGCGCGCATCCAGCGGCGCAGGGCCAGGGCGATAAAGTTCATCGGTTGGTTGCGCGCGCAGCGCGCCGGAAGATGCCGCCAGTGCAGAGACGGAGTACAACACCAGCGCCAGACCAAAACCCAGTACCAGTCCCCTCCCCGCGGCGCGCCAGTTCCAACCGACCCCCAGCATCAACCCGCTGAGCACCATCAGCACCAGCGCGCCAATGATCCGCACCAGCCGCAACTGCGGGTTCTCGATCATGGAATTGATATCGTTATTGAGCGCCAGCAAGTCCTGAAAAACGAATACCAGCAGCACGAACTGCACCACCATCTGTGCCAGCGCGGGAAAACGGCTTTCCGTATCCAGCCGGGGCAGCAGCGCCCAGGCCTGGCGCGCCGCCAGCGCCCACAGCGGCAGGAGCGACCAGCCCAAGTCGGCCACCTGTCGCCCGGCAGGGAGAACTGCAAGCCCGAGCGCGAAGAACCAGGCGATGCTCAGAAAGGCATCCACCCGGCTGCGACGAAATAGATTTGCGACGATGCGCCACACGCCAAGGATCAGCGCCAGCGGCTGGTAAATCACCAGCGCCACCAGCATGCGCAGCGCCGAAACTCCCGAAAAATCGCTGTAGCTCTGCGCGTACGCCGGCAGACCACCCCCCAGCGCGCTCAGCCCGGCGGGCACGCGCCAGAAACCAGTGCCGGCTACGAGAACGGTCAGGAGCAGGGCCAGCAGCGCCAGACGCCCATCAAACCCCGGCACAGGCCATCGAAATCCGGGCTCATCCTCAACGCCGGAACGTCCGGCGTACCAGGCTGCCAGCCAGACACCCACGCTGAGGAACAGGTAACCGCTTTGTACCAGCAAAAAACCGGCCGCCACCAACGCCGTTGCCACCAGGATGGCCGGCATGCGCATGCTGGCGGTAGGCGCGGGCTGCCCGGCTTCCAGTGACTGCAAGCGTGGAAGCAGCAGCCAGGCCGCCAGCACCGCCAATGCCAGCGCCAGCGCGCCCGGCCAGAAAGCAATTCCGCCCAGCAGCGCCAACCCGGCAAATACTCCAGCCAGCAGGGCGCGACCGGAGAGAGCGCAGCCCACGGCCAGCGCCAGCCCGCTGATCGCCAGGCTCATGCCGCCCGCCGAGCGCACGATGCTAACCAAACCCGGGTCGAGCGCCAGGGCAAATGCCAGGAGCAGCGCCGGCCAGCGGCCCATCCAGCGCCGGTAGAACAGAGGCGCGATGGCCAGAAGGCTGCCCGCCAGCGCCGGCCAGAAACGTGCCAGCCAATCGGTGGGCTGGAACAGCGCGAACAGTAGCGCCGTGGGAACCAGATACCCTGGCTGCGCGGCCAGCAGCGCCGGCTCGCCACGCGCCAGCGCCAGCGCCTGCAACGCCAGCCGCGCTTCAGCGTCACTCAACGGCACGTGGCCCAGGCTGGCAAAGCGCACCAGAAGCGCCAGCGCCAGGGCCAGCAGGTAGAGAAAGGTTTCCAGGGTGTAGCCTTTTGTTTTCATGCGTTACTGTCCTTGCGGTGGCTGGGCGAGCAGGATCTGCGGCACTTCGTAGATCGTCGCGCCCGCATTCTGAAATACGGGTTTGAGGTTGGCGTCAAATTTGCCCGTTTGCAAATCGCCGTAGGCCACCCGCTCCGCCTGCCCGACGAAAATATAGCGCACGTTATACTTGCGCAGCAGCGCCAGGGTGGCGTTCCAATCCCGGCTGCGGTAGATGGTTTGCACATCTTCGCTGCGCCCGGCGAACAGCGCGTCCCCGCCGCGCCACTGGCTTTCATGACCCGGCCAACCCAGCACTGCCGGCTGACCGGTGAGCGCCGAGACGCGTGCATATGCCCAATCATAGCTGCCGCCAATCGCCTCAACCACCGTTCCCAGCGGCGCGGCGCGCAGCCAGCGAATGGCTTCCAGCTCTTCGGGGTTATAGCGTTCCAGGTGAGCGTTGCCATCCAGCGTCATGCCGGCGGTATTGAATTTACCGGTCTTATTCCACACGCCAAAGACCGGGTATGCCAGCCCCATCAGAATAACAGCCAGAATGGCTACGCGCAGCAGCCATTTCCACCGGCTTTGCAGCGCGGTGAACAGCACCGCCACTGCGTATGACGCGGCCAGCGACCAGACCACCCAGGTCTGGTAATAGAACTTGAAGATCGTATTCATGCGCCCGCCGAACTGGTCGCGCAGGTAGAAAAATTCAGGCGCCACCACCAGCCCGCAGCCCAGGAGTACCAGCAGCAGCACAAAGCTATTGACCTGGCTGGTGTCGCTCAATTGCCGCTCAGGGACGGCATCCGTGCTTTCATCCGCGGCCGGCTGGCGGCGGTACGTTGACAGCAGCCCCCACACCAGGGTGAGGATTAGCAGCAGGCTGAGCCACGCTCCAGGCTGCGCCAGCCGCGCTGCCAGCGACCCGCCCAGCAGGAACGCGCCGGTCTCGGCGCCATGCAGGCTCAGGAAGAGCTGCCCCAGCGCGCCAAAGCGCACAGATGTATTGAACACAAACAGCGCCAGCGCCGCCAGCCCAAAGCTGAGCACCCACAGACCGAAGATCACCAGCGCGGCAAATTTCAAGCCTGCCAGACCGGCCGGTCGCCCGCCGCGCCAGCGCCAGACGTACAGCAGCCAGGCGCAAATCGGCACCAGCAGCGTGGCAAACATAATCCAGAAATGCACACCGCGGGTGAAGAAGCTCAGGCTGGGTAGGAAACCACCCGCCTGTGACGAAAAGCCAAAGTAAAACGGCAGGTAGAGGGCCACGCCGGCCAGCGCCAGCGCCACGGCCAGCTCCATCAGCTCACCCAGCCGCCGGCCAACATTCCACCCGTCCTGCTGGTAGCGCGCCAACACATAAGCCGAGCTGAACAGCGCCAGGTAAATGGGGAAGTCCCAGGTGTTGATCACCGCCATGCCGCCCAGCGCCAGCGCGCTGAGCCAGAAATCCGGACGGCGCATCCAGGCCCCCAGGCGCGAATCACGCCATGTCAGGTTGCTTTCGCGCGTCCATTCACGCAACCAGTGGACGATACCCAATGTGGGAAGCGGCCGCGCGCGCATTTCGAGATAGAAGTTGAGCGCCAGCCCGATGCACAGCAGCGCGAAAGGCATGGCCAGCACGTGAGGGTGCAGGTCGCCCAGCAGGTAGGAGAAGAATGGGAACTCGTCGATTACTTCACGGCCCTGGCCGGTGAGGTTGAAATCCTGCAACACGCGCGAAGCGCGCCACCACCAGATGCCCCCCGGTCGCTCCGGAACCCAGCTCAGATCGTGATTGGGCGGGTCGACCAGTTCCTGCAGCGCCAACCAGCGCCAGAATGGCGAAACCTGGCCGGCGGCGGTCTGCTGCCAGAAAATGCCGCGCGCGTGCAGCATTTCCAGGAAGCCTTCCACATTGCTGAGGATGAGCAGGAAAAACGGTCCCAACCCGGCCCATCCGCGCGCCATGGAAGCCGCGCGCTCGCCATTTTCCTGCGCGAAACGGCGAGCCAGGAAATTGAACAGCACGCCGTACGCACCCAGCGCCGAGAGCGCAAACCACAATGCCACCGCCAGGTTGAAGCCAACGCCGCTGGTCACGCTCGTCAGCCGGGTGAGCATTGCCACGATTACATAGCCAAAATAGTAATACGAGATGGCGTAGCCCGAGAGCCACGGGTCATGTGGTGGTATGCCCGGCGACTTGAGGATGGCGCTGATAAATGCCTGCTCCATCGGCTTTTCGGTGCCGGTCGCATCCGGGTTCATGGCACGCACCAGCGCCCACAGCGCAAACGCTCCCAGGAACAGCAGTTCAGATGCCAGCACCTGGCGGCGGTTCTCAAGCAGCCAGCCGCGCAGCTCGCCCCAGCGACCGCGTAATGCCAGGGCGCTGGCCGTTGCCAGCAGCACCAGCGCGATCACATCCCCGCCGGCGTTATTCTGCAGGATTTGCAGCGAGGCCAGCAGCCAGAAAGCGAACGCCCAGGCCAGCAGCCCCAGCGGCCGCGCCAGCGCCCAGCCGCGGTCAGCCAGGTTGGGCAGCAGGCGCGCAGCCAGTGGAAACGCCAGGACGCCGATCAGCGTGACGAGCAGATACCACCCCAGAAAGGCCAGCATGGTTTAGTCGCTCCACTCCTCGCCCGCGGCCCGGAATTCCCCATCTGCGTCCGGCTCAAAGGTCAGAACGCGCCGCACCGCATCCAGCGGAAGCACGCCGTACAGATGCGGGAACAGATCTGCCCCCGGCTGGCCCTCGAAGCGCATTTCTGCGCCGGTCTTTTCCGGGTCAATCTCCAGCAGTACCAGCCCACGCCGGCCGGGGAACCACAGGTTGGCTGTGCCCAACACCTGCGCTCCGGTCGAGCAGTGGATAAAGCCGTCGCTTTCCAGGCTGGCGGCGCGATACACGCCTGCGCTGCGGGCGGCTTCCCAATCGGCACGGGGGGTAATGTGGTAGATGGCGTTTTCTTCCAGCGAGCTCATGGCAGCACCTCGTAGATGGTTGTGGCTTCATTCTGGTACACGGGCTGCCACAGCGTCCCGCTCCAGCGTTCAAATTTGGCAATCCCGGCCGGGTCGTAGATGGCGCGCTCGAGCTGGCCGACGACGATATAACGCACATTGTAGCGCGCCAGGAACGCGCTGCTCTCCGCCTGATCTTCCCCATTATAGAACGCGGTGATCTGGTCAATGCGCTGAGTCACCCATTCGGATGGGATCACCGCTCGCTGCTGGCGCTGGTGCCAGTTCCACCCCACCACGCCCGGCAGCCCGGTGTAAATCGTGTAGCGCGTGCCCCAGCGATACTCCGACACATTGCCTTCCACGATTACCGGGGAGCCCTGCACGTTTTCCTGCATCCAGCGGATGGCCTGGTAATCTTCCACCAGGCGCATGTCGAAACCGTTTTCCGAGTAGGTTGAATAGGGCATGTAGGCCATGCCATCCAGTGTATGCGGGGCAGCCGGACTCATGCGATCGCGCACCTTATCGGCAGTCGCCAGCATGGGGAAGAGCGCCGCGCTGAACACCAGCGCGGTGAACACCACCTGCCAGCCGCCGCGCCACGCCGGGTGCCAGATGCGCTGCACCGCGCCCCACAGCCACCACAGCGCCGCCGCCGATGCCAGTGAAAGCAGCGTCCAGGCTTGCAGGTAAAACTTGAAGACCGTATTCATGCGGCCAATATCGCCAACCAGCACCACCACTTCCACCGCCAGGGTGAGCACCAGCGCCGTACCCACCATAAACAGCACAAAGCGTTTTTCATCCGGCTGGCCGGGTCGCAGCAGCAGCACCGCGGCCCAGGCCGCCAGTGGCAGCGCCACCCAGGCGATCTTCACCTCAAGGCCGATGATCAGCCCCAACACGGCCACCACCAGCAGGACTGCCAGGCCCCAGATGAATCCGGCGTAGGGGCGCAGCCGGCGCAGGTGCGATACCGGCGTGGCCGCCATCCACTCACGCGTTTCCCACACCAGCCAGGTGGTGATGATGAACAGGAACAGGCCCCAATGGGTGAAGTACGACCAGAACGGGGTGTGACTGCCGTCCCACAGTCGCAGGCTGTTGTAGCCCTGCGCGTACCAGGATGCGTACGGCAGGTATAACACAAACGACAATCCCACCAGCAGCACCAGGCTACCGGCCAGCGCTCCTGCGCTCCACAGGTTCAGCCGTCCGCCATCGGCATGGCGCTCCCACAAAGTCAGGTTGCGCAGCCCGGCGTACAGCAGTGCCAGCACGCCAAACGCCAGGAAAGTAGGCAGGTCCCAGGTATTCACCGGGCGCAGAGAGCCAATGACCAGGCCGGCGAGCAGCAGGCTGGCGGCGTAATGTAACCACGCCGATCCGCGCCGGCCGGGTTCGCCCCACTGCCAGCGTCCTAACACAATCGACAGCGCCCACGAGAGCGCCAGCAGAGTCAGCGGCAGGGCAAACAGGTGCGCGTGCGGGTCGCCATACAGAAAGGTGAAGAAGGGGAACTCGGTGATTGGCTCTTCTGGGATGGCGCGGCTGGGGATCCAGTACCATTCGCCGGGGCCATAGGGCAGCTTCGCGCCTTCGGCCACCACCCGCACCAGCCCCTTGGCTGTCCAGGCCATTTTCTGGAACAGGCCACCGTCCGCAAAGGCTCCATTGGGCGCCGACAGGCGCATCAACCCGTGCCAGATCATGCGCATGCTGCCCAGGTTGCCCAAAATCAGCAGCCCGGTAGCGGCGGTCAGCCCGGCCAACAGCGGGCGGCGGCGGCCGCCGGTCTCCTCACCCTCTTCAGACGACCTCTGCGCGCCCCACGCGGTGAGCACGTTCCAGCCAAACGAGAATGCTCCCATCGCCAGGAAGGCAAAGAAAGTGGGCAGAACCAGGTTATAGGCAATCGCCGGCACGATCCCCAGCCACTTGACCAGAATGCCGCTGATGACAAAACCGAAATAGTAATAGTTGATGTAGCCGCCCGCGAACCACGGGTCGTAGGGCGGGAAAGTGCTGGATTTGATCACCGCGTTGAAGTAGGAGAAGTCCATCGGCTTTTCGCCGCCCTTGTACGGGTGCCACAAATCCGGGTTGCCCAGGCGGATGAGCAGATCGATGGCAAAGAACGCCAGCGTCACGCTTTCCACCAGCAGGAAGTAGCGCTTTTTGGACGCCCATTCGGCGCTTAGCTCGGCACGCTGATACCAGGCCAGCGTGGCGCAGATCAGCAGCAGGAACAGCGCCACCAGGGTAATCGTCCCGCGCGTGACGGCAATATTCGCCGAGCCTACCAGCCAGCTCAGATAGGCCAGCAGCAGCATCCCCACCAGCTTGCTGAACGGGTAGCCTTTATCCGGCAATCCGCGCAGCGCCAGGCGCACAAATGGGTATACCACCCAGCCCAGCAGCGTGACTACGATGTACCAGTACAGCAGTCCCAACCCGGGGAAGCGGTTGATCAGCGCGGTGGTGTTGAACAACTGCGACCATGTGCCACCCACAACCTGTTTGGCCAGGCGTTCGGCCGGCAGCAGCAGATTCGCCGGGTAAGATTTGGCATCGCCAGGGATGACGTGCACCACGTACGACAGGTCAACGCTGGATAGCAGCCGGCTGACGGCGCGCGAGTCGTAATCGGCGCGCTTTTGGAAGATCAACACCTTGGGGTGATCGTAAACCGTGAAAGACTCATCCGCGAGCTGGGTGCTGAAGCGAAGCTGGCCGAGTGCCGGCTCGGATTCGAATACCCGCACCAATTCATAGCCCAATCTGCCCTGGTACTGGCCGGGTTGAGCATACGCATAACAGTGGATAATGTCCGCATCTTCCGGGCAGCCCATCAGGCTGCGGTAAAACTGGGTGGTCAGCGGGTGGCGCTCGGGCACGCGCACGGTGGTGGCATACTGGCGGTTCGAGGTAATGAACAGGTAATCCGCCTGGTTGAGGATGGTCTGAAAGCGCGCCAGCTTTTCGGGGTTGTCATCCCAGTACATCTCAAAGTTCAGATCGGTGCGGTACAGGCCATTATTGATATCAAACGGGCTGTAGCCCTGCATCGGAAGCGGCAAGGGATCATCCCACGAGCTTTCTACCGCAGTTTTACTGCCATAGATCGCCAGCGCCCCGGGACCATCCGCGCGAGAGAGCGTGAGGAAGTAGGTCTGGCCGGCCTGCACCTCCAGCGGCGGGTCGAAGCGGAATGTGACCGTCTGCCCGCGCGCATCTTGTGAGGGCGCGAAGGTTGAGCGCACTTCGGCCTGGGTCACCACCGCTCCACCCGGCGGCTGGTCGGACAGGCTGAGGATGAGCGTTTTATCGTCGGGCGTGGCTTCCCAATCCACCACGCGGTTTAGCACTACCTCACGCAGCGCGCCGCTTTGCGCGGCCTCGAAGGACTGGCTGAAGGTGGCATGCCCTTCGCGCAGTGCGTCCACCGGCTCGGGCAGCTTTTGCGCCAGCGCTCCATCCGCGGTGCGCAGCGTGATCGAGGCCGGGCCGGAAAATCGTAGTTGAACAACGGGATCATCCAGGTACAGGCGCAACCCATACGTCTGCCCGGCGTTGAGCTGTGGCGGGTTTTCGAATAGCAGGCTGTAGGCCCGGCCACGCCCCTCGCCTTCCTGCGGGAACGTGTCAATCACGCGCGCTGTTGCCAGCACGTTGGATGACTGCGGCGCTTCCAGCAGCTCCAGGGTCAGGTTTTTGGGGTTCGGGTCACCCGCCACGTCGGTGATATAGGCAAAGTCCACCCGCTCTGCCAGCCCTTTTTCGCGCGGTTGGAAGGCCAGCACCCAGGCGCGGCTGGAATCCAGCGTGTAGGTGGAGGGATACCCCACCGGCTGGCTGACCAGGCCACCGGCGCCGTCAATTTTCAGGTTGATCGCCGCGGGTACGTTCTGGTAGATCCAATCGCTGGCGGCCACGCGCGTCACCGGGCGGGTGTAGATGCGCGTAAAGGCATAAGCCCACCCAGCGCTGCCCAGCAGCACCGCCACGCCCAGCGCTGTCGCGGCCGGGCGCAGCCAGCGCGGGTTGGCGGCACGTGCCTGCTCCCACAGCCGCACAAGCGCCCAGGCGGCGATAATCGCCAGCGTGGGGTAAACGACAATCTCATAACGCATGTTACGGCTGAAATTGAGCGACCACCAGGTGAAGTACAGCAGCGTCCAGGCCCACAGCAGGATATGCCGCCGGAATTCGCCCTTGAGCATGCGCCACGCCATCCAAAGAAAGCCGCCCCACGCCAGCAGTCCCAGCGGCCAGCCAAAGCCGTAGCGCAGCATATTGGTGAGCTGGTAGGTCAGCGGGCGGCGCGCCCATTGCAGCGCAGGTGGGAAGTCCACGTCGCCGCCGCTCTGCTGGCTGAGCTCGCGCATATTGTTGAGGAACTGCTCATTGGGCAAGATACCAAGAAAACCCGGCCCGCGGAAGGCATACGGCTGGAAGATGCGCAGCACGATGAACGCCACCACGCCGGCGATCACCAGGTTGCGCCACAACACACCCGCCCACAAAGGCTGCTCGCGCTCGGGCAGGCGCGTCCACCAGATGTAGGCCGCCACTGGCAGCAGGATGACGATTAACCCGGCGCTGATTTTCGACGCCGCCGCGGCAGCTGCGGCCACGCCAAACAGCGCGAACGGAACCGCGCTGCCCCAATTGCCACGCAGCCCACGCCACCATTCCGGGTCGCGCTCTTCGTCCGCTTCCAGTACGGGAAACGACTGCGCCCCGGGCTGCTCCACGGCCGGTTCAACCACGGCCGGATGCTCCACGGCTGACCGCCAGGGAGCGGTCATCACGCGCGCTGCCAACAAGAGGGTAAGCGTGGTAAAAAATCCGAGGAAGCTATCAACGGTGTAATAGTGCGCAAGCTGAATGGGCAGCACGGCAAAGGCATAAAATGCGGCGGCAAGCGCGCCCACACGCCGGTCGTTGTACATTCGCGTGCCGGCCAGGAACACCAGCAGGATCGTCAGCCAGTCGATCAGCGCTGAAACATAGCGCCCCACCAGCGTAATTTCGTTGTAGCCCACCTGCCCCACTGCGTCGGCCACGTAACGCACGATAAATAGCGGCAGCGTGCCGTAAACAAAGAAACCAAAGCCTTTGTTGTAGGGGTTCAGGCTCGATGTGCTGGTGTCAAAGTATTCGCGCAGGCTGTTCACCGGGCTGACTGCGGTGCTGACCATGGTCATAAAGCGCTCGTCGGGGTGCAGGTGCTGGTTCTGGTCCCAATTCATGCCCACCAGCCGCAGGTAGGCGCCGGCCAGCAGCGCCGCGATGAGCAGGATTGCCCACAGCAGCGAGGCGCGCCGGGCCGGGGTGTGTGTGATGGGGCTGGGGGTGGCTTCGTTTTGCATGCGGTCCTTATGGATGCGTGGCCACGATGCCCGGCACCAGGTAACCCAGGAAGTCCTTGCCTTCCAGCGGGTTGGTGTAGCGCGACAGCGTGCCTTGCGGGTACATACTGGTAAGCGTATCCAGGGCGGCCTGGTCGTTGGTGTTAAAAATGAACAGCTTTACCATCGGATTAGAGAGGGTATCCGCGATGTGATCCACATCGAGGGCGTAGTCTTTGGTCGGGTAGCCGGCATTGATCCCGACCAGGCGCGTGTCCACCCAGTAGGGGTATGGGATCACATAGGCGGAATCGGGCGTACCGACTGAATCGGCGAAACCACGAATTACATGGCCGATCTGGGTGGTATTCCACGCGCTGCGCAGAAAGTTCTGATGAAACTGCACAAACACCAGGTTGTAGTTGAGCAGCGCGGTCAATCCCAGCAGCACCACGGCCAACAGCCCGGCAGCGGTCTTGCCCCAGCGCCGGCCCATGCGTGCCGCCACCCCACGCAGGATCGATTCCAGCGCGATGGCCGCGATGAGGAATACCGGCACAATTGCCCCGCCTGTACGATTGAGCGATGGATTCTCCTCCGGGAAGGCCAGCGAAAGGATCGAAGGCATCATCAGCAGCGGCACAGACAGCAGCAGGAAAAGGTCTACCCAGTTGCGATAGCGCAGGTAGCGCACCAGCACCAGGATCAACCCCAGAAAGAACAGCGCCCCGGTCACCATGTCCAGCGCCGGTCGGTTGGGGATGGAATGCACCCAGGTGGTGCCATTCTTCCAAAAAAACATGATCATTGCCGTCCACAGGTTACCCAGGAAAATCTCTCCTGGCGCGCCTGGCAGGGGGCGTTCGGCAGTGCTCAGGCGCGTAAGCGCGCGGTAGGCCACCATCTCCGGGTTGGTAAGCAGATAACGAAATAGCGGCAGGAACACAGCAAACGCCACCACGCCGATCAGAATCACGCCCCAGGCGGCGCTCAGCCGGCCTTCACGCGAGCGGGTATGCAGCATATACACCACCGCCGCCGCCACCAACACGAACGGAACAAAGCGAAACGGGCTGTAACCGTGCAGCCCCAATCCGACAGCCAGCCCGGCGAGCAAATAGTCGTTGCGGTTGGCGGTGCGCAGCGCGCGGATAGTAAAATACAGCGCCGGTGCGGCGAACAGCGGGTAGAGCGGGAAGCGCAACCCGATGCGCGCGATCACGTTGGGCCAATAGGCTACGCCGCACAGGAATAACGCCAGCAGCCCCACCCAGCGGTTGCCGATCTCTTTCCCCAGCAGGTAAATAAACGGCAGCGCAAATAACCCGGCCAGCGCCGTACCCAGTTTGAGGGAAAGGAAGCTCAGCCCGGTGCCGAAGACGCGAGCAATGGCCGCGGTGAGATAGAACTGGAATGCCTCGCGGCCGGTGTTGCGCTCAAAGAAGATTTTTGTCTTGCCCGCAAGCAGGTCGCTAACGTCGAGCAGCTTCTCGGCCTGATCGCTGAACATCTCCGCCGGGGTGCTGTTCAGATGGTAAAAACGAAAAAAGATCACCACCCCGGCCACCAGTGCCAGCAGCAGCGCCCAGCGTGTGATGCGCAAATTCCACTCGCTCATCCGCAGCCGGGCGCTGAGTGGAGCGCGCGCGGATAACCCCGGCCGTCTTTGCCATATGGCGATCAGCAGATACACAAGCCCAGCCAGCCAGATGAGTGTGTTGAAGATGGTAAAGCGGTTGCCGCTAAACAGCACAAACGCTGCCAGCAATAGTAGCGTGGCGGATGCCAGCGGCAGTGCCAACACAGCACCCTGGAACACGGGCGGTTCTTCGCCCGGTACAGGCTGGATCAACCCCGGCGAGCGCAGCAGTACCCACAGGAACGTCACGCCGGCCAGCAGGTACAGGAAAATGCCGATACGTGGCGAAGGCTCGGGGGTGGGCTCCAGCATACGCTGCGCGGCGAGCGCGAAGGCCAGCGGCAGCAGCAATATCCAGGGAGCAATACGGCGCGCAGCTTTGGGAGCCGGTTCCGGCGCGGCAGGCGCCGGTTCGGTTTGCGGCAGCACAACGCGCCCGTTCTTCCACGGCATCAATTGGGACTTTACATAATCGAGGACGCTGGGCTCTTCCATTCCTGAATTTCGTCCGCAGATGGTGTATGGCGGTGCGCAAATGGCCCTTGCCCGCCGGTGACAACTCTTAATCTTACTGCAAGCAGGCTGAACGGGCAAGCCGCGCGGCTACTGGCTGATAAGCTGGCGCTCGATCTCCGCGAACAATGGCTCATACTCAGCCGCGATCGTATCCGGCCGGTAGCGCTCGGCAATTTCGGCCGGGTCGCCGCGGTAGTTTTCTGGGTGCGACAGCACTTCGATCAGCTCTTCCGCCAGCCGCGCAGAATCACCAATGGGAATGATGCTGCCCATGCCATGCAATTTCACCGGCTGTCGCACGCCCGGCAGGTTCGAGGCGATGCAGGGCACGCCGTTCATCATTGCCTCGATCTGTACCAGGCCAAAAGCCTCGGTGGAGTTGAGGCTGGGCAGCACCAGCACATCCAGGTTGGGGTAATACATTGCCATCTTCTTTGGGTCGAGTACGCCCAGGAATTTCCAATGGCCGCTCTGCTCGTAGCCGCGGATACGTGGCATCAGCCGCGCGGCGTAGCGCTCTTCACCGATAATATTCTGGTATGGGCCGGCAAACTGCACCTGCGCGCGCGGGAAGGCTTCCAACACGCGCGGCAGCGCGTCTAATAACACTTCCACGCCCTTTTCCGTGGCAAAGCGCGCCGCCATGCCAATCACCGGGCCGCATTGTTCCGGATTGGCCGCAGCCGCGAATGCTTGCACCTCTTCCGGAGTCACAGACGGCAGCTCCACCGGCGGTGGGATCACGCGCAGCTTGCGCATAAAGCGCCGCGCGTAGCTGGAATTTTCGGCATAATCGCGCGTGTAGGTGACAATCCGGTGCGTTAACAGCCCGGCCAGGTTGTTCATAAACAGCACTGCCTGGTTCGCCAGCCACGACAGCGGCCCAAATGGCATGATCAGGTCACAGTGATAGGTGATTACTGTAGGTTTGCGCAGCATACGCCCGCGCAGCGCCACGCCCGCCGCGTCAAACTGCGGCAGGTGAAGCTGGATCACATCATGCTCGAGCGCCAGCTTGCTGGCCAAAAAACCAAAGGTGGGCATGATCACACCTTTGCTCAGGCGAAACATCACCGGCGCGCGCACGATGCGCACCCCATCGACCACTTCTTCCAATGGCAGCGTATGCTCAAAATGTGAGGTGAGCACCGTCACCTGGTGGCCGCGCCGCACCCAGGCTTTTGCCAGCCGCTCGGCATAGATGGTCAGCCCGCTGGTATGCGGGCGATAATAGGTTAATACGACCAGGATCTTCATACCGTTAAATTTCCCCACTAGGGGCGAAGTTTTCCGGGTTCGCCCGCACCCACTCATACAGCCGCCGGATGCCTTCTTCCACGCCCACAGCCGGACGCCAGCCCAGCTCAGCTTCCGCCTTGCGAATATCGGACACGTATATGCGCTGGTCGCCGGGCCGCCAGTCGGAATGCGCCACTCGGATCGGCCGCCCAAACAGCTTTTCGAGGATTGGCCCAAACTCCAACCACACCGACATGGTCTTATCCGCGCCGCCACCCACGTTATAAATTTGCCCCGCCGCTGTATCCATGTGTTGCAGCGCGGCGTCATATGCATTGAGCAGGTCTTCCACGTACAGCAGGTCACGCACCTGTTTGCCATCACCATAGATGGTGATTGGCTTACCGGTGACAGCGGCAATGATAAACCACGCCACCCAGCCCTGGTCTTCCACGCCAAACTGGCGCGGGCCGTAAATGCAGCTCTGCCGGAACACTACCGAAGGGATGCCGTAAATGCGGCTGTAATCGCGCACATACTGATCGCCGCTGCCCTTTGAGCAGCCATAAGGTGAATGAAAATCCAGAGGCATGCTTTCGGGGATGCCCTGAGGGAAGTCGGCGTAGCGGTATTCGGTTGGCTCTTCCACTACCCGCACATCTTCCATGCCACCGTAGACCTTGTTGGTCGAGGCGTACAGCACGGCCGGCTGGCGGCCGGACAGCCGCGCCGCTTCGAGCATGTTAAAGGTGCCCAGGGCATTAATTTCGAAATCCTCGCGCGGGTCCACTACCGAGGTAGTCACCGCCACCTGCGCCGCGAGGTGTACGATCACATTGGAATCCTTCGCGGCTTCCCGCAGCGCTTCGGCGTCGCGCACGTCGGCCTGGATCAGATGCACCGCGTCTGCGCCGAACTGCTGGCGCAGCCAGGCCAGGTTGCGCTGCGCGCCGGCCCGTGAAAGGTTGTCAAAGATGGTTACTTGCTCGCCGCGCCCTAGCAGGCGGGCAACATAGTTCGAACCAATAAAACCGGCCCCGCCGGTGATCAAAAAACGTCGAGACATGCTTTCTTCTCCCGTTTATTGCGCATCGCGGGTAACGGCCCGCGTGCGTAAGTCTTTAAAGAACGTGGTCAGAGATTTGCCCTGGCTGACCAGACCATAAATACCCAGCGCTGCGGTAATGATCCACTGTTGGAAGTGGATGATCACCGCGTAAGCCAGGCCGGCTTCGGGCGTGAAGCCCAGGATGCTCATGGCGCCAACGATGGCGGCCTCAAACACGCCCAGCGCACCCGGCGCAGACGGTACGGCAATTCCCATCGCCAGCACCGCGTCGATGAATGCGGCCCACCACAGCGGCGCATCCGGTTTGAGCGACAGCAGCATGACATAATACGACATGACCGCCAGCACCCAGGTGAATAGGATCCAGAACAGGCTGATGAGGAAACGCCTGGGCTGCACTAGCACGCTCATCCCGCGCAGCAGCGAATCGAGCTGTGGGACGATATAGCGGTCGACCAGCGGGATACGCTTGCCCAGCCAATGCCCCCAGCGCTGCACAGTTTCGCGATAACGCGCCGCAAAGAACATTGCCGCGATCATTGCTACCACCAGCACCAGGGTGAGCATTGCCACCGGGCGCGCCCAATCCATCTCCAGCGCCAGCGGCAGCGTGCTCAACAGCAGCCCGGCGGCGATCGCCAGGTCGAATGCGCGTTCAATCACGATGGTCGATAATACGTGCATGACGCCCAGGCCAGACGTCTGCCCAAGCAGCACGGCGCGCCCCACTTCACCAGCGCGCAGTGGGAACAGGTTGTTGAGCAGATAGCCGGCGTTAATCGCAAAAAAGGCCTGCTTGAAAGTAACTTTATCTTCCAGCAGGGTCTTGGATGCCATGCCGCGCCCAAGAAGGAACATCACGGTAAAGATGACCAGCAGCGCCAGGTACAAGGGCCGGAACGAGCGCAGCGCGCTCAATAGATCGCGGAAGTTGATAACATTTGCCACCACGATGATGGCGACCAGGCTGATCAGCAGGCCAGGCAACCAGCGGCGAATTTCCTGCCACCGGTTGGTTTGCTTCGGCTCTTCTTCCATTTACTCTTCATCCCCCAAACGCAATACCGCCATAAACGCTTCCTGTGGGATTTCCACATTCCCGATCATCTTCATGCGCTTCTTACCGCGCTTCTGTTTTTCCAGCAGCTTCTTTTTGCGCGTGATGTCGCCGCCATAACACTTGGCCAGCACGTCTTTCCGCGTGGCCTTCACCGTGGCGCGGGAGATCACCCGCCCCATGGCCGAAGCCTGCACCGGCACGTCGAAGAGCTGGCGTGGAATCAGCTCTTTCAGCTTGGTCACCAGCCGCTGGCCCTTGTGATAGGCATCCTCGCGATGCACGATAGCCGCCAATGCGTCCACCGGCTCGGTGTTCACCAGCACTTCCAATTTCACCAGGTTACCTGGCCGGTATTCGATAAACTGGTAGTCCATCGAGGCATAGCCGCGCGTGCGCGACTTAAGATCGTCAAAGAAATCGACGATCAGCTCGGAGAGCGGGACTTCAAAATTGAGCTGCACGCGGTTGGGCGCGGGGTATTCCTGGCCCTTGAACGCTCCGCGTCGCTTGGTCACCAGATCCATGATCGTTCCGTAAAACTCGGTGGGGGTGAAAATTTCCACCGCCATCCACGGCTCGCGGATCTCGCGCACGTCGTTTTCATCCGGCAGGTAGGCGGGTGAATCTACCAGCCGCACCTCATCATTGTTCATTTCAACTTCATATTCCACCGAGGGCGCAGTGACAACGATGTCCAGGTCGTACTCGCGCTCCAGCCGTTCCTGAATGATCTCCATGTGGAACAGGCCCAGGAAGCCGACACGGAAGCCAAAGTTGAGCGCCTGTGAAGTCTCGGGCTGGTACACCAGCGAGGCATCATTGAGCTGCAGCTTTTCCAATGCTTCCTTCAGGTCCGGGTAATCCTCGCCTTCCACCGGGTAAATGCCGGCGAACACCATCGGCTTGGGATGGCGATAACCGGGCAGCGGCTCGGTGGCCGGGCGCTGCGCGCTGGTGAAAGTATCGCCCACGCGGCATTCGCGTACCGTCTTAAGCCCGGTGGCGATATACCCCACGTCGCCGGCTTCGAGAATATCGATCGGGCGCATATCCGGCGCGAACACGCCGATTTCCACCGGGCGCAGGTCAATGGCCGTGGTGATCAGCCGCAGCGTTTCGGCGGAGCGGATCATGCCTTCAAAGACGCGCACGTAGGCCACCACGCCTTTGTAAGGGTCATAGTGCGAGTCAAAAATCAGCGCACGCAGCGGCGCAGCCGGGTCACCTTTGGGCGGCGGCACATTCGCCACGATAGCTTCTAATACCTGGTCGACATTCAGTCCATCTTTAGCCGAAATTTTGTAGATTTCCTCGTCCGGCACACCCAGCAGGCTGTTCAGGTCTTCCACCACCCGTTCCACCACTGCCGAGGGCAGGTCGATCTTGTTGATCACCGGGATGATCACCAGGTCCAGCTCCAGCGCCTGGTACAGGTTCGCCAGCGTCTGCGCCTCAATGCCCTGAGTGGCATCAACCACCAGCAGCGCGCCTTCGCACGCCGCCAGCGCGCGGCTGACCTCGTAGCCAAAGTCCACATGGCCGGGGGTATCGATCAGGTTCAGCTCGTAGGTTTTGCCATCATTGGCCTGGTACTTCATGCGCACCGCGGACGCCTTGATGGTGACGCCCTTCTCGCGTTCCAGGTCCATGCTGTCCAGTACCTGCTCGGTCATCTCACGGTCGGAGATGGTGCCGGTTAATTGCAACAAACGGTCGGCCAGGGTTGATTTGCCATGGTCAACATGCGCGATAATACAGAAGTTACGAATATGGTCAGTCATACAATGGAGGTTAGTATACCCCATTTTCCCGGGGAAAAAGCGCCGCCGGGCAGTGCAGAGGCAGGAAAATGCGATCCTGCTCGCGGCGGGTACGCGGCGGGCAGGAGGAAAAGACGGAATTTACCGTTCACTGATATGCCGGACCGCACCCTTCGACGGGGCTCAGGATGCCTGTCTACGATTTTGCACCATCGGCACTTTCAGGCGCGATAAACTTATTGACAGGCTACGAAATCTTACGCAGCAGTTCGGCCTTTTTATTCTGAAATTCGGACTCGCTGATCGCGCCCTGGCGCCTCAGCTCGTCCAAGCGGGCGATCAGGTCCGGGATCTGGTTAGCACTCAGCTCGGCCGGCTGCACCGGCTGCGCCGCGGCGCGCGGGTAGCCGTTTTCCTCAAAGCCCATCTGCTCTTTGGCGTTGAGCATGGCGGTTTTAAACCGGATCGGGTCGCCAATCTTTTTGAATACGTTGACCCCAAGCTCGCTGGCAGTGAGGATTTCCACGTCGCCGTAGTTGAACATGCGCCCCAGGAAGCTCTGCTCCAGCTTGACGTCGTTGACCTTCTCCAGCGACGAATCGGTGACATTCTTATTGAACACGCCCGCAACCTGGATCACGCGCCGGTTGGTGATGATGAACTCGCGGTTGGTCCAATCCATAAAGTCGGCCACCATGCCCACCAGTGGGATGAGCAGCAGCGCGTAACCCACCGGAGCCAGCGGCGACACCTGGAATATCCACAGCAGCGTGACCACCACCAATGTGACCAGCGTAAACAGAAGCTCCCAGGTCATGGTGCTGAGCAGGATGAAGATATGCTGGTGCGTGGTGAACACCACGCGCTCTTTTTCGCCTAGCAGGTTTTCGATGTAGGAGTCGGGCATGGCTGTTATCCTGTGCAAATGGGATGAGCGACAGAAAAATTATCGCACAGACCGGCGCGGAATACCAGTACCAGATCAATCTTCCGCGGGCGGAACGACCGCATCCACCAGCGCGAGGATGTCCACATTCGCTTCCTCGACCGTAGGATAGGCCAGCCGCGCAAGGAACTCGGCGTTTCCCTTCGGCCCCAGCAGCGTGGAGCGCGCCAACCCGCGCACGGCAAAACCGCCCGTGCGCGCAGCCTGCAGCACGTTCAGCAGAACCTGATGGTGGATGCGCGGGTCGCGGATCACGCCATCGCCGCGTGAGACGTCGCTGCGCCCGGCTTCAAACTGCGGTTTGACCAGCGCGACCACCTCGCCGCCCGCGGGGCCAAACCAGGCAGGGATCACTGGGAAGAAAATCTTAAGCGATATAAACGATGCATCCATCACCACCAGCGCAACAGGCTCGGGCAGGCGCTCGACGAAGCGCGCATTGGTGCGCTCCATCACCACCACGCGCGGGTCATTGCGCAGCTTCCAGTGCAGCTCGCCATAGCCCACGTCGATGGAATACACTCTGGCTGCCCCATACTGCAGCAAGCAGTCGGTGAATCCGCCGGTGGACGCTCCCACGTCGGCGCAAGTTTTACCCGCCAGGTCGGTGAGCCCGAAGGCCAGCAGCGCGCCCTCCAGCTTTTCGCCGCCGCGCGAGACGAACTTCGGTCCCTGGTCAATGCTGATCTCGGCGTCCGCCGCCACTTTGATCGCCGGCTTCAGCACCACCTGCCCGGCTACACGCACCTGGCCTGCCATCACCATACGCTGCGCCAGCGAGCGGCTTTCCACCAGCCCGCGTTCGGTCAGCAGCACGTCGAGGCGCATCTTCTCCGGCATAGCGCCATTGTACTGTCAAACGCCGTGTTGTGATATATTAAACCCATGTTGAGAGCCCTGATCAAAACCATGCGTATCCGCCAGTGGCCGAAGAACGGGTTCATCCTGGCGGCGCTGGTGTTTGATCGCCAGCTCACCAACCCGGTAGCCCTGTCCCGCACCCTGGCAGGGTTCGTCTTGTTCTGTTTTCTGTCCAGCGTGGTCTATATCCTCAACGATATCCTCGACGGAGAAGCCGACCGCCAGCATCCCACCAAGCGCAACCGCCCCATCGCCAGCGGGCGGCTGCCCGTTTCCACCGCGGTGGCCGCGGCGGTAGGATTCGTGCTGGCCACGTTGACCCTGGCCTATCTTCTTTCGCCGGTGTTCCTGGCCATCAGTGTTGCCTACTTCCTGCTCAACCTGGCCTATTCCATGTCGCTCAAGCACGTGCCGCTGATTGACGTGCTGCTAATCGCCGCCGGGTTCGTATTGCGCGTGGCCGCCGGCGTCAGCCTGATCCAGGTGGAGCGCTTTTCGCCGTGGTTGTATGTGGTGACCATCCTGCTGGCGCTGTATCTGGGTTTTGGCAAGCGCCGCGCCGAGTTGAACCTGGATGCCGGCGATCCGGCCACCTACCGGCGCGTGCTGGATGGCTACAATATCCCCTTCCTCGACCAGCTCATCACCATCGTTTCGGCCACCACCATCATCACCTACAGCCTGTATACCTTTTCGGCCCCCAACCTGCCAGCCAATCACACCATGATGCTCACCATCCCGTTTGTGCTGTACGGGGTGTTCCGCTACCTGTACCTGATCCAGATCAAGCAGGAAGGCGGCGCGCCGGAAGAGCTGTTGCTCACCGACCGCCCACTGCAGATCACCATCCTGCTGTTTGGCCTGACGGTGATCGCCGTCCTGTATCTTTCCTGAGCGCGGGGGGAAGTATGCCAGCCATCACGGCATCGGCTCCTGGAAAAATCATCTTGCTGGGCGAACACGCGGTGGTATACGGCCACCCGGCGCTGGCCATCCCGGTGCACCAGGTGCAGGCCAAAGTGACAGCCAGCGCCGATATCGGCGTGCCGCGCGGGCGCATACGCATCCTTTCGCCCAAAATCCACATTGACACAGAGCGCGGCCTGCTGGCCGACGATCACCCGCTTTCGCTGGCGATTGATGGCGCGCTGCGCGCGGTAGGCGTGGAGCAGCCGCCCGCGCTGCTGTTGCGCATCGATTCAACCCTGCCGGTCGCGGCCGGTTTGGGCTCCGGCGCGGCGGTCTCTGTGGCGCTGATCCGTGCGCTCACCGCGTTTTTGGGTTACCCGCTGCCGGATGCTGAAGTGAACGCGCTGGCCTACACTGTGGAGCAGCGGTTGCACGGCACGCCATCCGGCATCGACAACACCGTGATCACCTACGCGCGGCCGATCTTCTACCAGCGCGAGCACGGCTTCCAGCCGCTTACAGTGGGCGCGCCGCTGACCTTTGTCATCGGCGACACGGGCGTGCGCAGCCCAACGCGCGAGGCCGTGGCCGCCGTACGCCAGGACTGGCAGGCCGAACCGGCGCGCAGCGAGGCGCTGTTCGCCCACATCGCGCGCATCGTGATCGAAGGCCGCGCCGCGTTGGAAGGCGGCCGCCCGCAAACTTTGGGCAGCCTGATGAACGAAGACCAGCGCTGCCTGGCCGCGCTGAACGTTTCCAGCCCAGAGCTGGAGCGGCTGGTGGGCACGGCACTGGATGCCGGCGCGCTGGGGGCCAAGCTATCCGGCGGCGGGCGCGGCGGCAATATGATCGCGCTGGTAACCCCCGAACGCGCCAAAGCCATTGCGTCTGCGCTGCAGGCGGCCGGGGCGGTGCGCGTGCTCACCACCCGGCTGCTGGCCGAGCCGGCGCGCGAGGTGCAGCATGACTGACCTAACGCTGCTCAAGCTGGGCGGCTCGCTGATCACCGACAAGCTGCGCGAGCGCGCGCCGCGCGCCGAGGTGCTGGCGCGTCTGGCGGATGAAATCCGCGCCGCGTTGGAGCAGCGCCCGGACCTGCGGCTAGTGCTCGGCCACGGCTCGGGCTCGTTCGGCCACGTGCCCGCGCGGCGCTACGGCACGCGCGGCGGCGTGCGCACGCCCGAACAATGGCGCGGCTTTGTGGCTGTATGGCAGCAGGCGCGCGCGCTCAACCAGATCGTAGTCGAGGCTCTGCTGGACGCTGGCCTGCCGGCGATCGCCCTGCCGCCATCCGCCGCGGTGTTGGCCGAGGACGGCCGGGTGAAGGAATGGCCGCTGGCGCCGCTCACCGCCGCGCTGGACCACAGGTTGGTCCCGGTGATTAATGGCGATGTTATCTTTGACACCCTGCGCGGCGGGACCATCCTCTCCACCGAAGACCTGTTCCTGCACGTCGCGCGTTGCCTGCACCCGCGGCGTATTCTGTTGGCCGGGCTGGAAGATGGCGTGTATGAAGACTTTCCTGCCCGCACCCGGCGCGTCGAGCGCATCACGCCGCGTAACTTTGATACCGTGCTGCCCTTTCTGGGCCAATCCGCCGGCGTAGACGTGACCGGCGGCATGGCCGGCAAGGTGCGCAGCCTGGTAGAGCTGGCGCGCGAGGATGCGCGGATCGAAACCTGGATCTTTTCCGGCGAGCAGCCCGGCGCAGTACAGGCCGCGCTGCTGGGCGAGGCGCGTGGCACGCGCATATCTGCATAACCAATTATTGGGAGGTTCGTGTGTACTACAACCGTGAAATTCTGGAAACCCACGAGGATCAAGCCCTCGCTCCGTACGCGGCACACAGCCGCAATTCCAAGGGACGCGTTTTCCCCGACGATGAGCCGGATTACCGTACCGCGTTCCAGCGCGACCGCGACCGCATCATCCACACAACCGCATTCCGGCGGCTGGAATACAAAACCCAGGTCTTCATCAACTATGAGGGCGACTACTACCGCACGCGGCTGACGCACACCCTGGAGGTGGCGCAGATCGGGCGCACGCTGGCGCGCGCGCTAGGCGCCAACGAAGACCTGGTGGAAGCCATCTGCCTGGCGCACGACCTGGGCCACCCGCCCTTCGGACACTCGGGCGAGGTGATTCTGGCGCGGCTGATGCGCGACTACGGCGGCTTCGATCACAACAAACAGTCGTTCCGCATCGTCACCGAGCTGGAAAAACGCTACCCCGATTTCCCCGGCCTCAACCTGACCTACGAAGTCCTGGAAGGCATGGTCAAGCACGAGACTGAGTACGACATCTCCGACGCGCGCGATTTTTCGCCCAACCTGCGCGGCAACCTGGAAGCGCAGATCACCAACGTCGCCGACGAGCTGGCCTACACCGCCCACGACCTGGACGACGGCCTGCGTTCGGGGATGATCACCACCGCCATGCTGGCCGGCATGCCGCTGTGGGAAATCGTTTTGGAGAGCGTGGGCTGGCGCAGCGGGCAGATCGACGAGCTGATGCGCCACCGCATCATTCGCAGGCTGATTGGCGTAGAGATGGATAATATGGTGACCACCACCGCGCAGCGGCTGCGCGAAAGTGGTGTACGCTCGGTTGATGAATTGCAGCGCCTGCCCTATAATGTAGTGGGGTTTAGCGAAGAACGCCACACTCAGAACCGGGTGCTGAAAGACTTCCTGTATGCCAACCTGTACCGCCACTACCGCGTGGTACGCATGGCGGTAAAGGCTGAACGCATCCTGAGCGACATGTTTGCGTATTACCGCGCGGAGCCAACCACGCTGCCCAAACACGTTCAGGTCACCATTCCAGAACGCGGCCTGGAGCGTACCATCTGCGATTACATCGCCGGTATGACCGACCGCTTTGCGATTGAAGAACACCAGAAATTATTCGATCCCAATATGCTGCCCTGATCGCGGGCTGCGCCGGGACGGATATCCATTGCCATTGTTTGCAGGAGCACGTATGACGGAACAGCCATCCTATTTAACCGCGGAAGGCGCGGAACGACTGCGCAAAGAACTGGAAGAATTGAAAGGCCCGCAGCGCGAAGCGCTGGCGCAGCGCCTGCGCGCCGCCATCCAGCAGGGCGACCTTTCGGAAAATGCGGATTACTCCGCGGCCAAAGAAGAGCAGGGCTTCCTGGAAGGGCGCATCCAGGAGCTGGAGCGCATCCTGGGTAACGTGGTGATCATTGACCCCAACGCCACACGCGACCGGGTGGACATCGGTGCGCGCATCACCATCCAGGAAGCCGGATTTGAGCCGGAAGAGTATTACATGGTAGGCCCCAAAGAAGCTGACCCGGTGAACGGGCGCATCTCACACGAATCGCCCATCGGAAAAGCTTTGCTGGGACACCGTGAAGGTGACGAAGTCGTCGTCGAAACTCCCGGCGGGGCAATTCAGCTGAAAATCCTGAAGATCGAGTAAGCCAGTGAAATCAAAAACTCCCCGTGAGGCAAGCTCACGGGGAGTTTTTGATTTCACTTAAACCTTCAACTGCTTTTGCCAGATGGAAAGCTCCAGGGTCAGGTTTTCGAAGTAGCTCTCGGGCGGCAGCGGACCGGAGCCGTAGCCCATGTTGATCACACGCGCGCGCAGTACCAGCGTGGCGGTTTCCAGCTCGATGGGCTGGTCGTCGGGCATCAACAGTACCGGCTCGCCCTTCGATTCCAACCGCTGGCGGATGGTGGGGTCGTTGAAGGCGTAGCCGCTCATCAGCACCTTGGTCACGGTCTGGATATCATTCTTATCGAACAGCCAGACTTCAAACGCGGTGACCTTCTTTGGCTCGCCCACGCCCACCGTCTCGGAGATGCCCACGCCGCATTCGCCCAGGAACTCACCGGTGGGTGCGTCGATGCTGAACGAGTCGTCATACAGCTCGTCGCCGGCCAGGTAGGTGGTAGTGAACTGCACCACCGGGGCTTCTTCACCCAGCGCGGTGTAATCGGTGCGCGCCGCGGCGCGGCTGGCCTGGTGCGCCTGCCCCGCCAGCGAGAAGCTGGGACGGCCCTTGCGGAAGACGAACATGTACACCAGCGCGCCGGCAATCACCAGCATGGCCACGCACAGCACCACCAGCGCGATGGTTAGCAGTGAGCTGCGCGGAGCCGCGGTGGGCGCGGGGGTCTGCACGGTTTCGGCGCCGGCCGGCTGCGTGGCCACCACCCCGCCGGGCGCCTGGGTTCCGGCCGGAGCGGCCGGGGCCGCGCCGGCGTTGACCAACTGATTGAATTTGGCGATATCGCCGGCGCTGGTAGCGCCCTGATTAATCTGCACGTCGCTGAGCAGCTCGGGGCCAACATCACCCAGCTCCTTCCAGCGCTGCATGGCCAGGGCCTGGTCTCCGTTGCGAGCATACGAATCAATCGTCATGCGCAGGTAATCCTGCTGCAGGTCACGGCGTACGTCGGAAATCGCCGCGTCGTACCACTGCACCGGCCAGATCCCCCAACCGATGATCAGGCCCAGGATTAAGCCGGCAATTCCCCCGAGCACTGCGATAACGACTGGTTTGTTCAGTTGCTCACGATATTTATCCATGATTCCTCTCCCGATGGACAGCCTGAAGGGCACGCGTTTGGTTCTGGTTATTTAACACTAGAACACCATGTCTATTGTAGGACAAACGGCATGGCAAGGCAACTCCCTTTACTTTACGAAAGTATCAGGAGTGCTCCATTTTTGATGCAAGGATCATGCCGATTCTGTTTTTGGCTCGTTCAGTTGTTCCAGCAGGAAGGTTTCCTGGCAGCTCGTGCACTGCGCTTCGCGCTTGTTAGCGACCACCAGCAGCGCGCCGCAGCGCGGGCATGGCACGGGCAGTGGCTGTTTCCACGAGGTGAAATCGCACTGCGGGTAGTTGGCGCAGCCATAGAACACACGGCCCTTGCGCGTCTTGCGCATCACCAGCTCGCCGCCGTCCTTGGGGCAGGTCACGCCGATC
The DNA here is from genome assembly GCA_039810245.1 of Longilinea sp. Lineage (GTDB taxonomy): Bacteria > Chloroflexota > Anaerolineae > Anaerolineales > Anaerolineaceae > CALDSL01. The sequence continues at coordinate 347,598 of JBDHWQ010000001.1, forward strand.
TTTTCGAGCAGCGGTTCGGTGTGGCGGCACTGCGGGAAGTTACTGCAACTGATGAATTTCCCGTAACGCCCCCAGCGAATGACCAGCTCATTGCCGCAATCCGGACAGGCACGACCCACCTTTTCCAGTTCGGCCTTGGCTACCGGCATTTCGGCCTGGGCACGCTGCAACTGCGGTTCAAAGCGCCCATAAAAGTCGCGCAGGATGTCCGGCCACTCGCGGTCACCGGTAGCCACGCGGTCGAGATCTTCTTCCATATGCACGGTGAAGCCGGTGTCGATAATCTCAGGGAAGTGCTCCACCAGCAGGTTGTTGACCAGGACGCCGGTTTCGGTGGGCAGCAGCCGTTTGGCCTCGCGCAGCACGTAGCCGCGCTCCTGGATCGTGGAAAGGATCGGCGCGTAGGTCGACGGGCGGCCGATGCCGTATTCTTCGAGCGTTTGCACCAGCGTGGCCTCGGTGTAGCGCGGCGGTGGCTGGGTGAAGTGCTGTTCGGGCAGCAGGCGTACCAGTTTTTGCGCCTGGCCTTCGCTCAGGTTGACGGGGATGCGGGTGTTCTCGTTTTCAGCGTCGTCGGCGCGGAAGTCTTCGTCCTGGCTCTCTTCGTACACCACCAGGAAGCCGGGGAACTTGACCGTGGAGCCGGTAGCGCGCAGAAGGTAGGTGTGCGGCGCATTTTCGGTGGTCACATCCACGGAAAGCGTGTCAAACACCGCCGATTCCATCTGCGAGGCCACAAAGCGTTGCCAGATGAGCTGGTAGAGCTTGAACTGGTCGTTGGTCAGGTGGCCTTTCACCCGTTCGGGCAGGCGCAACACAGATGTGGGGCGCACGCACTCGTGCGCTTCCTGCGCGCCCACGGCGCGGGTCTTGTACTGCGGCGCGCTGGGCGGCAGATAATCCTTGCCATAAGTGTTGAGGATGTGATCGCGCGCTTCTTTGAGCGCGATTTCCGACACATTAGTCGAGTCGGTGCGCATGTACGTGATCAGGCCGGTGGTGCCGCCTTCGCCCACGTCGAGGCCTTCATATAACTGCTGCGCCAGGGCCATAGTGCGCCGCGCGGTGTACCCCAGGCGGCGCGAGGCTTCCTGCTGCAGCGTGGATGTGATGAATGGCGCGGCAGGCTTGCGGCGGCGCTCGCTGCGCTTGATCTTGGCGATGCGGTAGGCCGCGCGCTCCAGCTCTGTCACCACGGCCTGCGCGCTGGCCTGATCTGGCAGGTCCACGTCATTGTCGTCCACCTTCACCAGGCGGGTGAGGAATGTGGTCTTGCCGCCTTCGGGCTTCAGCTCGGCGTGAATGGTCCAATACTCGCGCGGCACAAACGCTTCGATCTCACGCTCGCGGTCAACGATCAGCCTCAGCGCCACCGACTGGACGCGCCCGGCAGAAAGGCGGCTGCGAACCTTTTCCCACAGGATGGGGCTGATGCTGTAACCTACCAGCCGGTCGAGGATGCGGCGCGCCTGCTGCGCGTCTACCAGGTCCATGTTGATGTCGCGCGGGTGCGCAAACGCATCCGCCACCGCGGGCTGGGTGATCTCATGGAATACTACGCGGTGTGTGCGCTGCGGGTCAATCGCCGCGGCTTCCATCAGATGCCAGGCAATCGCCTCGCCTTCGCGGTCAGGGTCCGTTGCCAGGTAGATCTGATCCGCCTTGGCGGCCAGCTCTTTCAGCTCTTTAACCACCTGGCGTTTCTCGTTGGGCACGCGATATTTGGGCTGGAAATTATTATCCACGTCTACCGATAGCTCGGAGCGCAGCAGGTCGCGCACGTGGCCCACGGAAGCGCGCACGGTGTAACCCTTGCCAAGGAAGCGCCCCACGGTGCGCGCCTTCGCCGGCGATTCGACGATCACCAGCTTGCCATCCCGCCGCTGCGCGCGTTCTTTGGCCGGGGCTTTCAGCCCGGCGTGCGCCTCGGTGCGCCCGGTGCGGTATAGTTTGGTGCCGCACACGCCGCACACACCGCGCGTTACCGGCGCGCCGGCGGAGTTGAAATCCGCCACCGGGTCCATCATTTCTCGCTTGGTCTTACACTTGATGCAATACGCTTCCAAAATTATTCTCCTACAAATACTCGCCCCGGCCGCCGGCTTTGAGGGTATTCACCACTTCGCGCACGCGCTGCGCCTGGCTGCGCGGGCAAATCAGGATGGCGTCGCCGGTGTCCACGATTACCAGGTCGCTGGCCCCAATGGTGACGATCAGCCGGCCCGGGTTCTCGGTGCAAATCAGTGAATTGGATGTATCAAGTCCAATATGTTGAGCCCCCAGGATGATATTACCATTTGCGTCGCTTGGCAAGACTTCAAATAATTGATCCCAACTGCCCACATCGTTCCAGCCCAGGCCGCGCGCTGGCAGTGTGGCCACATCCTGCGCATTTTCCATGATGCCATAATCAATCGTCTGGGCTTTGATGCCCTGCCATAAAGCCGCGATCACGCTCTCGCGCTGCGGGGTGTCCCACGCCGCGCCAATTTCCATCAGCGTGCGGTTCAAATCGGGCATCTGGCGCGCAAACTCGGCCAGAATGCGTTCTACGCGCCAGATGAACATGCCCGAATTCCAGGCATGGTCACCGGCGGCCAGGAAGCCGCGCGCAGTTTCTTCGTTGGGCTTCTCTTTGAAGGACAGTACCCGATAGGCTTCGTGCCCGCCAAACTGACCCAGGAATTCGCCGCGCTGGATGTAACCGTAGCCGGTAGCGGCGAAGGTCGGCTCAATGCCCAGCGTCACCAGGTAGTCATGTTGGGCTACCTCGTACGCCGCGGCCAGCAGCGCGCGGAACTGGTCTTCGTTTTGGATAAAATGGTCCGCTGTGAGGATGGCCATCACCCCCTGCGGATCGCGCCGGCGGATAGCCACTGCCGCGAAGCCCACCACCGAGGCGGTCCCACGCGGCATGGGCTCGAGCAGATAATTCTCCATCGGGATATGCGGCGCCTGCGCCTGCAAATATAGCGCCTGCTCCGCCACGGTCACCACATAAATATTCTCGGGTGGAAATAATCCACGCAGGCGATTGACGGCCATCTGGAACAGGCTTTCTTCGCCGTTGAACTGCAAGAGCTGCTTGGGCCGGTTCTGCCGCGAAAGCGGCCACAGGCGCGTGCCGCCACCCCCCGCCATAATGACAGCGTAAAAATGATCTTTCATATCCTTCCCTCCCGGTGACTTTCCCGCGCCGGCGTGTTCCCCCATGCCGGCCAGGATCATGCTTTATTCATACGCCGCGGGTGTTTCGCGGATACCTACGTAGTTCATGCCGCCCACCTGGCGCACCATGCCCTTGAGCTCCATCAGCGCGAGTGTAGCCGATACCTTATCGATGGTCAAGCCGGTGCGCGCCGTGAGCTCATCGATGTGCAGTGGCTCGCTGCCCAGCGCGTCCAGCAGGCGGCGCTCGTCTTCATCACAAGGCAGCGCGCGCCGCGCGCCCACCTGCTCGGCGGCGTACTGCATCCCCAACACCTGGAGTACATCTTCCATTTTTAATAGCGGCGTAGCGCCTTGTTGGATGAGCCGGTTAGTACCCTTGCAAAGCGGTGCATAAATATTTCCTGGCAGGGCGAACACCTCGCGGCCCTGGTTGGCCGCAAAGCTGGCGGTGATGAGCGCGCCGCTGGTTTCCCCGGCCTCAACGATCACACTGGCGCGCGTCAGCCCGGAGATAATGCGGTTGCGCGGCGGGAAGTTGGATGCCTCGGGCTGCGTGCCGGGGGCATAGTCGCTGATCAGCGCGCCGTGCGCGATCACTTCTTCGCTCAGCCGCTGGTTTTCAGGCGGGTAAATAATATCTACCCCGCAGCCCAGCACCGCCAGGGTTCGCCCGCCGTTTTTGATGGCCGCCTGGTGCGCGTATGTGTCCACCCCGCGCGCCAGCCCGCTGACCACGGTGACGCCGTTGCGCGCCAGGTAGGCAGCCAGCTCTTCGGCCACCTGCCGCCCGTAGGGTGAGGCGCGCCGCGTGCCGACGATAGCTACAGACATCGAATCATCTTCGCTCAACGTGCCGCGCACGTACAACACCGGCGGCGGCTGGTCGATTTCCTTCAGCCGGCGCGGGTACGCGTCGTGCTCCCAGGTGAGCACCTGAATACCCTGTTTCTGGATCTGCTCCAGGTAACGGGGCAGATCGGTGGTATGTCGCACCTGCGTCATGGCTTCGACGATCTTCTGGCTCAACCCGGCGGCGCGCAGTGCGTCGGCCGGGGCGTGCCAGGCGGCGTCCAGGCTGCCGAAATAATCCAGTAGTGCCTGCAGCCGTACCGCTCCAATGCCTTTTACCAGCGAGAATCCGATCCAGTAGATGAGTGCATCCATGAGCGCAGGACCTCGTTCAGTTCCATTCGGGAAGGCGCACGCGCATTTCGCGCCGTTCCAGGTTGACCTCCAAAATCACGTCTTCGATCGCGGGCAGCAGGGTCTCTTTACCGTCCGGCGATACCACCATATAGACGTCATTGGCGCCGGTTTCCATGATCTCGGTCAGAAAGCCCACCGGCTGGCCGGCCTCGTCCACTACGCTGATGCCCAAGAGCTGGTGGTGGTAATACTCGCCTTCCGGCAGCGCGGGCAGGTTCTCGGCGCGCACGTAGACGATCAGGTTGCGAAACGGCGCGGTGGCGTCGCCATCTTCTACGCCTTCCAGCCGCACCAGCAAGGCCACGTGCTGGCGGCGCACGCCGGTCAGCTTAATCGGGCGGTGCTCATCACCCAGGTAGATGGTCTTTCCCGCGTGCAGGCGCTCGGGAAAGTCGGTGAGCACGTCCATAAGAATTTCGCCATGAATGCCGTGTGCGCGGCGCAGACGGCCAACCGCAAGAAACACAGGCTCGCCGGGTTGGGGCGAGCCTGTCTCACGATGATCGTCTGATTGGTTTGAGGAAACGGGTTGGTCCTGTTTCATCGCGGCTCTATGACATCCAGAGAAGCCTGCTTGCCTTCACGCGCGGCGGCTACACGCAGCAGCACACGCATGGCATTGGCAACCCGGCCACTCTTGCCAATCACTCGACCCATGTCTTCTTTCGCCACCCACAGCTCCAGTCGGACTTTGCTTCCGCTGCGGTCCTGTTTCACCTGCACCTGGGTTGGGTCTTCGACAAGGGAACGAGCGATGTAATCGATTAAATCTTTCACCGCTGCTCCTTCTTCCTTCCGATTGCCTGTAGCCGCCGGCGCGTACGCACGGCCGCTCAACCGGCTTAGCTGTTTGTCTTGGGGCTGACCACGCGGGCAGCGTATGCCGCCTGGGCTTCAGCCAGCAGGGTCTCAACAGCCTCGCCCTTCTTGAGGCGGCTGTAGCGATCCATCAGACCTACGCTGGTGAACAGCTGCATCACCGACTCGCTCGGCTGGGCGCCGTTCTTCAGCCACTCATACACGCGCTCTTCCTTCACTTCGAAGGTGAATGGATTGGTGCGAGCATTGTAGTAGCCCAGGATCTCGATAAAGCGACCGTCACGAGGGGCTTCCTTCTCGGCGGCAATGATGCGATAGCTGGGTTGGCCCTTCAGGCCAGTGCGGCGCAAACGAATACGAACCATCGAATGTATCTCCTGTTATGAAACAAAAAACTTGTTTTACCAGCCTGACCCTGGCTGCATGGCTTGAGGGGGGTGCGCTGAAGGGAGCGCGCAAGCCAGGCCGCCTCGGCCAGGTTATCCAAATAAACCGGGCAGGCCTCTCTTCCCACCGGTTTTTTGTATCGTTTTCATCATGCGCTGCGCTTCGCGGAACTGTTTGAGGATGCGGTTGACATCCTGCACATCGGTCCCGGAACCACGCGCAATCCTGCGGCGGCGGCTGGCGTTGAGCACATCGGGACGCCGCCGTTCCTGCGCGGTCATCGAGCTGATGATCGCTTCGGTCATTTTCAACTGGCGCTCGGCATCTTTCGGGTCGATGCCGCGCGCGGCCTGCCCCAGGTTGCCGGGCAGCATTTCCAGAATTTGCTGCAGCGGGCCCAGCTTGCGCATCTGGCGCAGCTGGCTGGCGAAGTCGTCGAGGGTGAAATCACCCTTCATCATCTTTTCCGCCTGCTGGCGGGCAGTTTTCTCGTCAAAGGCGGCTTCGGCGCGCTCGATCAGGCCGATCATATCGCCCATCCCGAGGATGCGTGAAGACAGCCGCCCGGGATCGTACACTTCCAGCGCTTCGATACCCTCGCCGGTTCCCAGGAATTTGATCGGCACGCCGGTGACGCTGCGGATGGAAATTGCTGCGCCGCCGCGTGAGTCGCCGTCCATTTTGGTCAGCACCAGGCCGGTGAGCGAAACGGTGTCGCGAAAGCCTTCGGCAATGTGCAGGGCTTCCTGGCCCACCATCGAGTCGACCACCAGCAGGATCTCATGGGCGGTGACGCGTTTCTGGATGGCGCGCAGCTCATCCATCAGGTTCTGATCGAGCTGGGAGCGGCCGGCGGTGTCGATGATCATCACCGTGTAACCGCCTTTTTGCGCCGTATCAAAGGCGCGCGCCGAGAGTTCGGGCGGCATCACCTTGTCTTGCGTAAAGACGGTCACGCCCACGCGCTCGCCCAATGTCTGCAACTGCTTGATAGCTGCCGGACGGTAGGGGTCGGCGGCCACCAGAAGCACGCGCTCGCCCTGCGAGCGCAGGAGGCGGGCGATTTTGGCAGCCGCAGTAGTCTTGCCCGAGCCTTGCAGGCCGACCATCATCAGGACGTGCGGGCGCGCACCCGCAAGGTTGAGCCGTGCCGGCTCGCCCAGGGTGGCGATCAATTCTTCATTGACAATCTTGATCACCTGCTGGGCGGGGTTCAACGCCTTGGATACTTCGGCGCCAATGGCGCGCTCGCGCACGCGGGCCACGAAGCTCTTGACCACGCTGTAATGCACGTCGGCCTCAAGCAGCGCCATGCGCACTTCGCGCATGGCAACGTCAACATCTTCCTCAGAGAGTTTCCCTCTCTTGCGAAGCTGGGTAAAGACGTTATTCAGGCGTTCGGTCAGATTTTCAAACAAAGGCGTTTCACAGTCTTAAAAGATTGGGTCACCCGCTCCGGGGCAGGACACCGTTGGATTTTAGCCTGTATGCCACGAAAGGTCAAGGGATGGATTGTTCCCGCCATCTCTCTCTTATTTGATAGTCATGTCATTGCGAGGAGCGCAGCGACGAAGCAATCTCCACGGAAATCCTAGAGAGGGAGATTGCTTCGCTACGCTCGCACAATGTCCCCGCTTTTTGGGGAATGACATGTTTATCATTTTGCTTGGCCCACAAAGCGCGACCGGCTTATCATAAGTGTATTTAACTTTAGACAATTCATGGACAAGATGCTACAAAACATTATACATATACTTCCTTTGCATAATGTGAAACCCTATAATCCCGTATAGAAATGCAATATAGCCCACACCACTGAGGAGCTGCACAAAGCGCAAGACCCATCCATGCTCCTACTGTAATCCAACACAATCTACCCGGTTCCACCCTTATCCATTGGAGGCTCACGATGTTTCGCAAGGTTGTCCTGTTCGCGGTAATGATCACGGTTTTGATGGCTGCCACGTTCAGCCCGGTCTCGGCCAAATCGAAGGACGCCACGGTCTACGTGGTACACGGCATCCCGGGCATTGACCTGGGCGCCGACCCGGCGCTGCCGGTGGATATTTCGGTCAATGGCGCGTGCGCGCTGCAAGGTTTCAAGTTCGGTGAGATTGCCGGCCCGCTCTCGCTGGCTGCTGGAACGTACGCTATTCAAATCAGCCTGGCCAATAAAGAATTGCCCTGCTCCAACGCTGCCGTAATCGCTGCGGATGTGCCCTTCGCCGCGGGCGAGAATGCCTCGGTGGTGGCCTACCTGACCCCCGAGCTGACCCCGACCGCCGGCAAGTTCGTCAATGAGCTCAAGGCCTCACGCTTTGGCTTCACCCGCGTGATCGCCCACCACACCGCCGCCGCCCCCGAAGTGGATATCAAGATCTACCGCGGCAGCAATTCCAAGATGCTGAGCAGCGTCGCCAACGGCATGCAGGGCGCGGTTGATCTGAAGCCCGGCCGCTGGTCTGGCACCATTGCCCCAGCCGGCAGCCCCGACCCGGTCTACGGCCCGGTGTCAATGAACCTCAAGCCCTTCACCGCCTACCTGGTGTACGCTGTCGGCTCATTGCAGAACGGAACCTTCACTTTGCTGACCAAAGAAATCAAGGTGCGCGGCAAGTAAACAATCGCACCGGTAAAATACCCGGTCTCCTCTTCCCCACTGACCCCTGCCCCGGCCCCCACAGGCCGGGGCAAACCTTATATATCCACCAAATCTGGCGCGTAAACAGCACCCTTTATGCCCGTTTTGGGTTATAACACTGGAAAGTTATCACCCAAATCCCACCCGGAGGATCCATGTCTCGAATCGCGATCGTGCTCGATAGTTCCGCCAATATCCCGCAGGAATGGATGCAGCCATACCCCATGCGCGTGGTGCCCCTGCAGGTAATTTGGGGCGGAGAAAGCCTGCGCGACGGTATCGACATCAGCCCGCAGGAGTTTTACCAGCGGCTGAAAAATGCAAAAGTGATGCCCACCACCTCGCAGCCCAGCCCGGCAGATTTTGCCAGGGTATACCAGGAACTGCTCGATCAGGAGTACGAAGTCCTCAGCCTGCACATCAGCGGCAAGCTCTCTGGCACCATGGCATCCGCGATCCAGGCACGCGAAATGTTCCCCGGCAAACCGATCGAGGTGGTAGACACGCTCTCGGCCGCCATGGGGTTAGGGTACCTGGCGCTGCAGTGCGCCCGCGCCGCCGAAATGGGCGCCGGGCTGCGCGAGTGCAAAGCGCTGGCGGTGCAGGCCATCCCACAGGTGGGGGCGCTGTTCGCCGTGAGCACGCTGGAATTCTTACACCGCGGCGGTCGCATTGGCGGCGCGGCGGCCTTCCTGGGTACCACGCTCAACCTCAAGCCGCTGCTCAAGCTCAATGATGGCAAAGTGGAAGCTATCGAGCGCGTGCGCAGCATGAACAAAGCCGTCGACCGCCTGCTGGACCACCTGGCGGAGATCGTCGGCAACCAGCCGGTGCGGCTCGCCGGCCTGCACGCCGACGCCCCATCCGAGGCGCAGCAGATCATCGAAAAGGCGCAGCAGCGCTTCCAGCCCGGCCAGGTGAAGGAAATCCTTCTTTCTGAAGTCAGCCCGGCCATCGGCACGCACACCGGCCCCGGCACCGTCGGCATGGCCTACATGGTGGGAATGTAAAATCCTGATATTGCCCGATAGATCAACACCATCTACCTGGTGTAGTAGCTTCCAGGTAGATGGTGTTGATTTCTGATGTCAATCGCGAAGTAGAACCTATGGAAAGCGCAGCGTGGGGAACGTAATCATAACTTCGGGGTTCGTGTCATACAAGGTGAACGCCTTGGATCCACCCACCGGAGCGGGAAACAGGAACCAGCCATAGTAAGTAAAGTGATCTTCCATGCAATCGATAACTTCTGCAGCTGCTCCACCGGCTTCAAGAGGGTAGTACTTACGCCCGGATCCATCTTTCAGATAGATGTGCCGGTCACCCACATCGGATGCTTTTTCACCGCACAGCAAGGTCGAATCTGTCCTGGCTCTCCAGGTCCATGAGTAATCAAACCGCATCGAGCCGTCTTCCAGTACCTCAATCGATTCGATGCATTCCACAAGTTCGCTGGAGTAATCCCCGCCCAGATTTGGGCTGTGCAAATCACAGGCATCTTCAACCAGATAGAGACCGGGTAAGATGGAACGCTTAGGACTCGTAAAGTCCAACAGTAACGGCAGGTAAAGCGTGGAGCCAGCATTGACATAACTTTGAAAGGTTACTGTCCCATCGAGATACGTCAGTTCCACGGTCACCGGGTAGGAACCAAACGCGGAGTAGGTGTGCTCGGGGGAATCGTCGCTGCTGGTCGTTCCATCGCCAAAATCCCACAATACAGATTGATATAAACCTGGGTTTTGCAGGGTGAAGGTTAATTTCTTTGGCTGATCACCAGACTGATGTTCTGCTCGGAAACCAACAGCGCCAGATTCGCTAATCAGGTCTAAAGACTCGTCCCAAATAATCATCCGCACCTGACCAAGCTGATGCGAAACCGTCACCAGCCCCTCATCAATAGGAAATATTGCCAGGGGCGTATCAGGCAGACCAACAGACTTATCAGCAGTCTGCATTTCCGTCCAGCGTTGCACTTGCATTCCAGTTTGTGTCTGCTGAAGAGTGAATAGCGTCGTTGTACGCCATGCGGCATCAAAAGCGGTTTCTGGAAGCCTGGCCAGCGGGCGCAGTGTTAAACCATCAATCATCTGGTCCGGACCCACGAACAGACGCGAACCATCGTAATTTGAGCGTAGCGGCGCGATGGGTTCGAGATAACCATTCAGGTTGTATCCCTGCTTCAACTGCGTAATCCGCCCATCTGCTTCAATATGCTCTGACCACACCTGATGCCAACTGACATCATCTGCGAGATAAAAAAGCGTGCGGCTGCCTTGACTCCAGGCGGTCGTCCCCTTTCCGGTCCAGACCGGCTCCAGGCCATAAATTTGATCTCCGATATTGGAGAAAGTACGATGAAAGCCGCCAAGGATGTAATCACAGGTAAAGACATAGGCATCAACAGCCTGCAAACCACATGGATTCCTGGGTAAGCCGGTAAACGCAACTTCATGCGCATCCGGGCCAACCCGGATTTGATATACCGCCCCGGATGGATAAACAGTATAAAGAAAATCGTCTACCGGAGAGGCAGTAATCAATAGCGGGGCGCTACGAAGGGGGATGGCAGGCAGATAGCGCCGTTCAGCCACACTCCATGGAAAAATACTGGCATAAGCCTTACTGAGAAGATACAACACCTCATGATTTCCCATCACAATCTGATCGGGAATAAACCGCATATGGTCCGGGTCTGGCGGTTCCCACAGCGTTGGGCCGTAAAAATCGTCTAATGCCACCTGTTCCACCTGCGGACCGGTTTTGCTATTATAAAAAACGAATATCGTCTCGTTCTGTGCAAAGATGCGTGTCGGGTGATGATTGAGTGCGTACCGACCAGTTTCCAGAACATTAGGCGTGTATGCAATCAGCGTATTGCCGCGCAGCACAATCGGCTGGTTGCCCACAAATGTCAGGTCATCTACCGGTCCATTAAAACTGCCGATGTCTTTCAATGTCTGCGGGTTATAGACCGTCCCGCCATTGTCCGCCACACGGGTTTCATCAGGAAATACCCAGGTTTTATTTGCAACCGGGATGCCTGTGGGGCCAAATTTTCCCTCATATTCGAATTTTCCAGCCGCATCAAATGTTAATGGCTTCATCTGATATCCCACCAAATAGATACGGCGCAATGAATGAGCGATGGATGAATATCGAGAAGATGCGCCGCCGCTGGTGCTATAGCTTAGGTAATCACAGGTCTGGAGATCCCGGGTAGTTATTCCTTGCGATGTTTGAAACAAGAATTGTCCGGAAATCAGAATATCAGCACCACCCCACGAAGAACAGAGAGTAATCTCATCAGTTCCATCAAGATTCATCCGGCTCAAACCACCCGGATAGATATACACCATGTAGAGGTAATTGCCATCGAAGGTAAAGTGTTTTGGCGTATCGGATAAAGGAATATCGGCCATCCAGGCGGCTGTTGATAAATCATAGCGTCGGATTACCGCCGGCTGATTGTACAGGAAGTAGGCGATATTACCGTGCTGGCGTGCATCAATCCACGGCGCCGGGGCCGGCGCGGCTTTCCCGGAACTCTGCGGCAGCAAAAACGCAAGCAGAAACAAGATACAAAGCAGTCGTTTTATCATTTTTCACCTGTGGTGATTGCGGTTAAGAATAAAGAACCGGCCGAATTAATTGAATATGCTCTAGCCAAGAATATCAACAAGCAAAATGTCCTTTGCTATTATCACCGACGATAAGTTCCTGAGACGCATACCATGTGTCACCAATAAAATAGATGGAAATCATATGAGAAACGGGTATATTTTGATCATCTGAATGCGAATGCGCCAAACCCGGAAGCTCTTCCATTCATCCAGTGACACTCATCGGATTACCCCGGCTGGTTTGTTGGGTACAATAGAAATGTTGGCTAACCCACTTTCTTACAAAGGACGCGCAGCATGAGGAACTACCCCAGCATTGGTATTCAAATTCCGGATATCCTGCTCCCCAAACCGGGCGTTGACCTGGCCAGATGGGCGGTGATTGCCTGTGACCAGTTCACCTCTGAGCCGGAGTATTGGCAGAAGGTGGAAGAAAGCGTGGGCGATGCGCCATCCACCTATAACCTCATCCTGCCAGAGGTCTTCCTGGGCAAGCAGCAGGAAGCCGCTCGCCTGTTCAGCACGCAGCAGGCAATGCGCCAATATATGGAACAGGGCTTGCTGGTGCCGCAGGAAGGTCTGATCTACGTCGAGCGCAGCGTCGATGGAAAGACCCGCCGCGGCCTGGTGCTGGCGCTCGACCTGGAGAAATATGATTACAACAAAGGCTCGCAGAGCCTGATCCGCGCCACCGAAGGCACCATCCTCGATCGCCTGCCGCCGCGCATGCGCATCCGCGAGGGCGCCACGCTGGAGCTGCCACACATCCTGGTGTTGATCGACGACCCGCAGCGCACGGTGATTGAACCTGTGGCCCAGCAGGCCGCCAGCCTGACCAAAGTCTATGACTTTGATCTGATGCTGGGCAGCGGTCACCTGCGCGGCTACCGTGTGGACGACCCACGCCTGGAAGCCCGGGTGGTGGCGGCGCTGGAAGCGCTGGCCGATCCGCGCGCCTTCGCGCAGAAGTACGGTGTGAGCGGCGATCAGGGCGTGCTGCTGTTCGCGATGGGCGATGGCAACCATTCGCTGGCTACGGCCAAGGCCATCTGGGAGAAGATCAAGGCCACTGCCGGCATGGACCACCCGGCGCGTTATGCCCTGGTGGAAATCGAAAACGTGCACGACGAAGGCCTGGAATTCGAGCCCATCCACCGAGTATTGTTCGATGTGCGCCGCGATCTCCTGGAAGCGATGGAGAAATATTATGAAGGCAGCCTGCGCGTCGAGGCGGTGGACAGCGCCGCGGCCATGGTGCAGGCTGTGGATGAGCCCACCGGTCCCGGGCAGGCCATCGGGTTGATCGACCCGGCAGGCTTCCGGGTGGTGACCTTTACCCAGCCCACGTCGAACCTGGCAGTGGGCACGCTGCAGGCTTTTTTGGATGAGTTTATCAAGACCGGCGGCGCGGGCCATATTGACTACGTGCACGGCGAAGACGTGGTGGCGCGGCTGGGCGCGCAGCCGGGCAACGCCGGCATGTACGTGCCCGGCATGCACAAGGGCGAGCTGTTCAAGACCGTGATCGTAGACGGAGCGCTGCCGCGCAAGACCTTCTCGATGGGTGAAGCCAAGGAAAAGCGCTTCTACATGGAGTGCCGCCAGATCGCTTAGTGTTGACCGGATGTCGGGCAGCAACCAGGGTACAATAAGCCCCACCATATAGGGAGCGTATGCATGTATAACTACCAGCCATTCCCCCCGGAAGATGCCCTGCCCCCCGAACAGGTGCGCTTTACCGACGTGCACGTGGAACCCTGGCCGGATGGCCGCCGGGTGCGCGTGCACGTCGCCATCACCCCGTTCCAGCAGCGCCCCAACCTGGAAGTGACTTTGCGCAACGCGGATGCTGACGAAGTGGCCAGCATCTCCATCATCGAAACGATGGAAAATAAGCTGGTGTTCACCATGCACATCCGCGGCCCGATCGACGAGCGCCCGTTCCGCCTGGACGCGCGCCTGAGCTACGAGGATCAGGAAGCGGTGGACCGGCGCAGCCTGGAATTTGTCACCCGCGAAGAGCCGGATGCCTAGACGCTCTCCCACGGCGTGGCTGGGTGGCTGGCTATGCGCCGCGGCCCTGCTGCTCGGCGCCTGCGCTCCAATCCCTCCCGCGCCGCTGCCGCAATCCAGTGCAACCCTGGCCCCCAGCGCCACGCCGCAGCCATCCCTCACGGCCGCGCCCAGCGCCACCCATATCCGGGCTGCCAGCCCCACGCCCGCGCCTGCCACGCCGGAACCCGGCGAACCATCTACCGGGCTATGCGCCCCGCTGGAAGGCGTGGCCCTCAGCCAGATGCGCGAGATCTTGCAGGGACCGATGCAGACACCGCACCCCGGCCAGGATGACGGTCACCACGGCGACGATTACGCTTTCTACCGCTTTGGCGCGCGCGAGGGCATGGAAGGCCTGCCGGTGATGTCGGTGCTGGCCGGCACGGTGGCCGGCGTGACCAACAACCGCCCGCCCTACGGCAATATGATTGTGATTGAGACGCCGCTGGAGCGTCTGCCGCAAGGCTGGCTGGCGGCCCTGGCACTGCCCACCCCATCGCCGGCCATGCCCGCTGATGGGCGCATGGTCAACTGCCCGGCCGGCGCGCCGTCCATGCCCGGCGCTGGACCGGGGCGATCGTTGTACCTGCTCTACGCGCACCTGCGCGCGCCCGCGCTGCTGCAACCCGGCGAGAGTGCTACCTGCGGCCAGCCCATCGGCGAAGTGGGCAATACCGGCATGTCGGGCAACCCGCACCTGCACCTGGAAGTGCGCGTCGGCCCGTCTGGGGCGCGCTTTGGCTCGATGGCCTATTACGACACCAGCGCCACCACCGAAGAATACGCCAGTTACTGCACCTGGCGCGTGAGCCAGCTCTTCCAATTGATAAACCCGCAGGATGTGCTCAATCTGCAGCCGTAAAGCGCTCCACTGTACCTTGCAAGTTTGAAAATCAGCGCCCATTGACGCCGGGGAAAGCCGGATGCTACAATGGCAATGGCATTCAATCGTTGAAATTGCCACCATTGCGCATTTCTACCCGCCTGCTGGCACGAACCCTGGTAAAACGCATGTCACAACGCTCCCCTGTGCGGCTTCGGGTGCTGATCCCCGTCCTGCTCATCCTGGTCATCCTCAATGTGCTGCTCACCGCGCGGCTGGTGTGGCCGGCGTTCTTTCCACCCGCGGCGCAAGCGCCCACCCAGGCCGCGCCCGCGCAGGCCACGCTGCCCGCAGCAGCCCAACCCACCAGTGCGCCTACCGTCGCGCCGCTGGCTGCAGACACCTCGCAGAAAGACGGCTTGCGCCAGCAGGGAGCCCTGGTGCTCTCCATACAGGATGGCGCGCACGCCCATTTGTTCGCTTATCACCCGCGCTTCCTGCCGCTCACCCGGCTGACCGGCGGCGACTGGGACGATATTCACCCGGCCATCAGCCCGGATGGAACCCGCGTGGTGTTTGCCTCGCGCAAGAGCGGTTTCTGGGACCTGTACATGCTGGACCTGGCCAGCGGCGACCTGGTGCAGCTCACCAGCACGCCGGATTATGACGGCGCGCCTACCTGGTCGCCAGATGGCGAATGGCTGGCGTATGAGAGTTATGCCAACAATAACCTGGACATCTACCTGTGCGCGGTCAATGATCTCACCCGCCCCGCGATCCGCGTGACGGATAACCTCGCCCCCGATTTTTCTCCGCATTGGAGCCCGGCCGGCCGCGAGCTGGCCATTGTTTCCGCTCGCTCGGGCGAGGAAGAGGTCTGGCTGCTCAAGCTCGACAGCACCACCGCCGACCGCTTCACCAATCTCAGCCGTGACACGGCCGCGCCGCAGTCACACCCGGCCTGGTCGGCGGATGGGCGCTGGCTGGCCTGGTCCAGCGTGGTTGATGGGGTAGACAGCCTGCAAGTGTGGGACAGCCAGACGCCTGACTCCGCGCCGCGGCTGGCCGGTTACGGCGCGCAGGGTATCTGGAACCCAACCGGTGATACGCTCGTGGCGCAGGTAAATACACCGGATGAGAACGGCATCGCCATGTACGCCGCGGCCACCGGGCTGCTGGAAATGCCGCTGGAAATCCTGCCCGGGCAGGTGCGCGGCATGGACTGGCACAGCGCCGCGTTTGGCGATGCGCTGCTGGCCGCGCTGGCGCGCCAGCAGGTGGCCGCCCCAGCGCCGGTGTTTGAAACTGTGTTTAGCAAATATCCCATCGCCCCGGCCGGGCGCTACACCGTGGTGGAACTGGAAGATGTGCAGGCGCCCTACCCGCTGCTGCATGACGCCGCCGACGAATCATTCCGCGCGCTGCGCCAGGAAGCGGCTGCGCTGGCCGGCTGGGATTTCCTCGGCAGCCTGGAAAATGCGTTCCTGCCGCTCACCCAACCATCCGCGCCGGGCATGGAGCAGGACTGGCTGTACACCGGCCGCGCCTTCAACGTCAATCCGGTGCTGGTGCACGCCGGCTGGATGGTGTTGCAGCGCGAAGACTTGAATGGGCGCACCTATTGGCGTGTATACCTCAAAGCGCGCTACCAGGACGGTTCGCAGGGCATGCCGCTCACCCACCAGCCCTGGGACCTGGACGCGCGGTTTAGCGGTGACGCGCTGCTGTATGAGCAGGGGGGGCAGCTCGCGCCCATTCCGCAAGGTTACTGGATCGACTTCACCGAGCTGGCCGCCCGGTATGGCTGGCAGCGCCAGCCGGCGCTGGTCAACTGGCTCACCTATTATCCCGCCGCGCGCTTCAACCAGTTCGTACTGCGTGACGGGCTGGATTGGCCGGCGGCCATGGCGCAACTTTACCCGCCAGAAGCCCTGGCGGCCAGTATCCCAGACGCATCCGCGCCATCCCCGTAGACATCACCCCTGGAGCGCGACCCATGAACACCACCCCCTCAACGTTCCTGCGCAAAGCCGCCCTCTGCCTGCTTCTGGCTGCCCTGCTGCCCGCCTGCACCCCGCTGGGCGGCGCCGGCCTGCGCTCCGCGGCTGAGCCAAATGCGGTGGCGCGCCTGATTGTAGAAGCTCAGGCGCAGCCCGAAGTGACCGCCCTGCCCGCGGTCGAGACCCTGCCGGCGGATGCTGCTCCCACCCCCGCGCCGGCTACGTCCGAGCCGCTGCGGCTGACCCTGCCCACGCCGGGCGAAGCGCCGGTATCGCTGTGGCGGCCGGCCCTGTATCGCGCTCCCTGGGCCCTGGGGCCATATGATCATTTTTATTTTTCGCGCCCCATCGCCGCGGATGAGATCAACTGGCCGCTGGCCGACTATCGCTACGGAGGCATTTTCCCCGGCCGCGATGACGTGGTGCATACCGGCATCGACATCGGCGCGAGCAAAGGCACGCCGGTGATGGCAGCGGCCGCCGGCACGGTGGTGTGGGCGGATTGGGGCTTGTTCTCAGGTACGCGCAATGAAAAGGATCCGTATGGTAAGGCCATTGCCATCAAGCATGATTTTGGCTGGAACGGCAAGCGCTTGTACTCTATCTATGCTCATCTCGACCGCATCGACGTGACGCCCGGCCAGGTAGTGCAGGCCGGCGAGCAAATCGGGCTGGTGGGCGAAACCGGCAATACCACCGGTCCGCACCTGCACTTTGAAGTGCGCGTCAAGAGCAACAGCTTTTACTCAACGCTCAACCCCGAACTATGGCTTGCACCGCCGCAGGGCTGGGGCGTGCTGGTTGGCGCGCTGAAGAACAGCAACGGCT
This sequence comes from Longilinea sp., assembly GCA_039810245.1. Classification (GTDB taxonomy): domain Bacteria; phylum Chloroflexota; class Anaerolineae; order Anaerolineales; family Anaerolineaceae; genus CALDSL01. Next base: position 365,151 of record JBDHWQ010000001.1, read on the forward strand.
CGATCCTCACTGCACAGGAAGTGGTAGTGCGCTCGCTGGACAGCACCCGCAAGTGGATCGTGCGCAGCTACGGTCCCAACGTGGCCAACCCCGATCCGTACTACCAGGAAAACCTGGTGTTAAGCGACCTGCCCGCCGGGGCGTACGAGGTTACTATCAATTATCTGGACGACCTGTACCACCTGAACGCCACCATCCAGCCAGGAGCGATCACCTATTTCTCCTTCCGCGGCAAAGACGGCTTCCAGACCGACCTGCCCGAAGCGCCGATGCCCGAAGGCTGGCTCTACAGCCCCAGCGACGTGCTCGAGCCGTAATTATCCCGCCAGGGCCTCATTCCGCTCCTATCCACCCTGTGCACATCAAACCCAATCAAAACCACCCACCAGGGGCGATTTGTTAAGCTTGGCCTTGACAATTCTTCCATTGGAAGTGAGAATTGGAAAATGGCTTGTTTCGGGCCTGAGAAGAACGAAACACTACCAATTGGAGGAAAACAGGATGTACCAACTCAGAACCAAAGGCAGCACGGCGCTGCTGCTCATCATCGTGGTGAGCCTGCTCAGCGCGTGTGGCCCAACCCAGGCCGCGCAGCCTACCAGCACCCTTGACCCGCAAATGATTTACACTGCTGCGGCACAAACCGTGCAGGCGCAGTTTACCCAGGCCGCGCTGCTCACTCCGTCGCCCACCGCGACGCAGGAAGCCACCGCCACCCTGGCCGTCCCCACCATTGACACCAGCCTGCCCACGCTGCCCGGACCCGGCTCGGTCACCCTGGCCCCCACGCTGGCTGCGCCCGGCTCGGCCATCGTCACCCTGACGCTCATGGCAAACGCATTACCTACTACCGCCCCGGCATCCAATTCGCGTGTTACCGCGCAGTGGGTCAAGAATGACCCCTCCGACGGCGCGGTTATCCTGGCTGGCACCAAGTTCGATATCGCCTGGACGATCAAAAACACCGGCACAACCACGTGGAACACCAATTACACGTACGGCTATCTTTCGGGTGCCAAGTACTTTGAACGGCTCAGCTATAACTTCCGCAAGGAAGTCAAACCGGGTGAGGAAGTCACCATCCTGGTAGACGCGGTTGCCCCCTCCACCTCAGGCAGCTATTACACCTGGTGGAAGATCAAAGACGATCAGGGGAACAACATTGGTGACGTTGACCTTACCATTACCGTGGTGCAGCCCAACGAAACTCCGAAAACCACACCCACGACTGCGGCCACTCCTTAATCCTCAGGAGAAAACTTTGTGAAGACTCAACGGATCTTCTGTTCCATGTTGCTGCTGGTTGTGCTGGCACTGGCCGGCTGTAACGCCGCGCCGCAGCCCACTGTCGTTCTACCGCCCACGGCCACCCTGGCCCCCACCACAGACCTGAGCGTGGTGCGCACCCAGGCCGCGCAGACGGTCGTCGCGCAGATCACCGCGGACGCCCTGGCGAACCCAACGGCCGAGCCCACCGCGGTCCCGGCTACAGCCACTGCTGCGCCGACCGCAACTCAGGCTGCGACGGCTACCGCCGTGCCTACCCTGACCCCCACCCGCGCCAGCGGTGGCGGTGGTGGTGGTTACGTTGGACCAACGGCTACGGTATACACTGATCGCGCGCAGCTTACCGGCCAGAGCATTAAGGACGGCGCCAGCTTCCCCACCGGCTATGACTTTGATGTCACCTGGACGTTCAAGAACATCGGCTTCCGCGATTGGAACACCGAGTTCTATATCAAGTACCTGAGCGGTGACCTGAAGCCCAAACAGGACATTTATATGCTGCCCAAGGCTGTCAAGAAGAATGACAGCATCAGCATGACCGCCGACTTCCTGGCCCCCGGCACACCCGGACGCTATGAAAGCAACTGGGCGCTGTACAACGACGATGGCACGCAGATCTACCACTTTTATATCGTGATTAACGTCTACTAAGCCGCGTTGGACGCACTGGCGGGCGGGCGTTTCCTTCGCAAGAGGGATTACCCCGCCCGCTTTTTTCACCCGATGGATGATGCCCAAACCTATTAATCTGGATGATCTGCGTAATGAAGCCCGGAATCTCGGCTTCGACCTGTGTGGCGTAACCCGCACAGACCCGCCGCCGCATTTCGATGCCTACGCGCAGTGGCTGGATAAAGGCCGCCACGCAGGCATGGCTTACCTGGACACACCGCGCGCGCGGGATGCGCGGCGCGATCCGCGCATGGTACTCGATGGCGGCGCGTCCATCGTCAGCCTGGGGATGCGCTACCCGGATCCGCGCGCTATCCCCGACCCGGCGCTGGATGAAGCTCTCGGGCGCGTTGCCGCTTATGCCTGGGGCGACGACTATCACGACATGTTCCCGCCGCGGCTGCAAAAGCTGGCAGACCTGCTCGGCGGGCAGTTGCATGCCGGGTTTGGCAGCCGTATCTATACGGACACCGGCCCGGTGCTGGAGCGCGATCTGGCGCAGCGCGCCGGGCTGGGCTGGGCCGGCAAAAACACCTGCCTGATCTCTCCCACGGGTGGTTCGTACTACCTGCTGGCCGAAGTCTTCACCACCGCCGAACTGGAGCCAACCCTGCCATTGCGCAGCGACCTGTGCGGTAGCTGCACGCGCTGCATCCAGGCCTGCCCCACCGCTTGCATCTTGCCCGACCGCACGCTGGACGCCGGGCGCTGCCTTTCCTATTTGACGATCGAAAATAAAGGAACAATCCCATCTGAGCTGCGACCGGCGCTGGGCGAGTGGGTGTTTGGCTGCGATATCTGCCAGATGGTGTGCCCGTGGAACGTGCGCTTTTCCGACCCCAATGCCGGGCAGGCATTTGCGCCGCGCGCCGGCGTGCCGCGTCCGGTGCTGCGCCACGAGCTGCGCCTGAGCCCTCAGGAGTTCAACCGCAAGTTCAAAAACAGCCCGCTGCGCCGCGCCAGGCGGCGCGGTTACCTACGCAATGTTGCTGTGGCGCTGGGCAACACCGGCGACCGCTCTACCGCACCCGACCTGGCGTTCAGCCTGCTTTCCGAGCCTGAGCCGCTGGTGCGCGGTCACGCCGCCTGGGCGCTGGGGCAGCTTGGGGGCCACGTGGCCCGCTCCGCGCTGGAGCAGGCTCTGGGCAGCGATCCAGACAGCGCCGTGCAATCCGAAATCCGCGTCGCGCTGGAAAGCGCCCCGTAGGGGCGGGTCTGGGACCCGCCCGCTACTGTGCCAGCCGTATCGAATCAAAACAGGCACAAGAGACATGCGTCTGTTGTGCCTGCTGAAACAGGTTAATCATCATTGCCACAGCGGGCGGGTGGGACCCGCCTCTACGGATGATAAACCATCGATATATGCTTCTTCCGGGCTGGCCGGTATGGTTCCTACGGCAGCCAGATCGGGGCGTAGGCATTCTCCGCAAGCAGGGTTTCCTGGCCGGTGCGCAGGTCCCACAGCATCACATCGGGCACGTTCTCCGAACCGCCCAGCGCATAACGCTGGTAGACCAACCGTGTGCTGTCCGGTGACCAGCGGTAACCGCCGTGCGCGTAAGCCAGGTTATCGGTCACCGCGCGGGCACCGGTTCCATCCGGGCGGATGATCCATACCTGGCGCGCCGGGTTGCGCACCAATCGCACCTGCGCGAACGCCAGCCACTGCCCATCCGGCGACCAGCGTGGCACCGAATAATCCGAGGCGTCATCCGGCTGCTCGCCGAGCAACAGGCTGGACTTCCCGTTCTGCATGTCAAACAGGTACACCTTCATTACCGCGAAGCCGGCCTCGCCTTCCTCGTTGTTGACGGTCAGGTAACGCCCGTCCGCGGACCAGCTCCCCGCCTGCGGCACGTTGGCTTCAATCATGCGTTCGCGGCCGGTGTCCATATCACGCACGCGCACACCACCCGAGGTTGGATCATAAAATGCCAGCCGGCTGCCATCCGGCGACCAGGAAAAATTGAGTGCGTGGATCAGCGCGTCCAGCTCCAGCGGAGCCGCCTGGCTGGTCGTGAAATCCAGCAGCCAGGGGGCCGGGCGCTCGGGCGCATCTGGGGCGGCGCGGGTGAAGGCCAGCCAGCGTCCGACCGGGTCAGCGGCCGGCGCAGCGCAGGTATCCTCGCCGCACTCCACCAGCGGAACCGCGCCGCTGCCATCCAGCGGCACTAGCAGCAGATCGCTGCCGCCCTGATCATTCTCCACGACTGCGGCCAGGTGGCGGCCATCCGCCAGCGCTTCCAGGCCGGCAACGCGGCCGCCGGTGGCAGTCAATTGTCGAGCCGGGCTGCCATCCAGCGCCTGCAGCCAGGCCTCGCTGCCATCCAGCGGCGAGAGATAAGCCACGGCGTCTGGTTGCGTAGAGATAGGCGGTTCATTTCCTGGCTTGGGCCGTGAAAGCCAGGTAAAAATCGCCAGCGTCAGCCCCAGGCCGGCCAGCAGCGCAAGTACAAAGATAATCGCGCGCGGTTTCATCAGCTTTCCGGTAAATAAAAACTTGCCGGGGAACAATTCCCCGGCAAGTGGTCCTTTTTGGTATACCTTACGGCGTGGCAGTGAAGGTGGGGATGGGCGTGGTAGCCTTGGTAGGCACCGGCGTCACCAGGTTAACCGGGATGATCAGCTTTTGCCCGGCCACCAGCTTGGCAGCATCCGTCAGATTGTTGTCTTTGATCGCCATGATGGCGTCCACGGTAGTATTGAAACGCGCGGCAATCTGCCCCAGCGATTCGCCCAACTGCACGATGTATTCGATCTTGGTTCCCGGAGCCAGGTTCGGGGGCAGCGGGGTGGCAGTGGGCAGCGCCTGGTCAGGGGACGGGATAAGAATTTTCTGGTCCGCGGCGATGGGGCAGGAATTCGGCTCAAAATTATTCAGCGCCAGCAGCACCATCAGGTCGACCTTGAAATTCGCGGCGATATCCCAGCAGGTATCATTTTCCTTGACGGTATATTCAAACGGCCCGGAAGGCGTTACCGTGATGGTAGCGGTGGGCACCTGCGTTTCGGTCGGCGTCAGGGTAGGTGTGGGGCTGGGAACGGTGGGCGTGGGCGTAAAGGTGGCGGTCGCGGTTGGGGTTGGGCTGGCGAACAGCGCAATCGCCGGGCGGTTGGGGCCGGTAAACCAGATCACCAGAATGATGATCCCGATCGCCACGAGCAGCACCGCCAGTCCACCCACAATAAAAGGTGTCATGTGCTGGCGGCGCCGGTACGAGTCGATCACGTTTTGGGGAGAATCTTTTCTTCTCATTATTTTCCTGTATGGTCAAAAGTGACTGCTACCCGGAAAAGCCTGTGGGATATTTGCGATTCTAACCCATATTTTCCGATTGCGCGAGTCTGGCTTCGGAGTGCTGGCGCGGCAGGTATTCTTTGAGGAACTGCCCGGTGTATGATTCGGGCACGCTGGCCACCTCTTCGGGGGTACCCGTGGCAACCAGTGTACCACCGCGATCGCCGCCTTCCGGCCCCAGGTCGATCAGATAATCGGCCACCTTGATGATGTCCAGGTTGTGTTCGATAATGACGATCGAATTTCCGGCATCTACCAGTCGCTGCAGCACTTCAATCAGGCGGTGTACGTCGGCGGCGTGCAGGCCCACCGAAGGCTCATCCAGCACGTACAGGGTGCACCCGGTGGCGCGGCGCGAAAGCTCGCGCGCCAGCTTGACGCGCTGCGCCTCGCCGCCCGAAAGCGTGGTGCCCGGCTGCCCGATCTTGATATAACCCAGGCCCACGTCGTTTAGCGTCTTTAGCTTGTTGTAGATCGACGGAAACGCGGAGAAGATATCCATGCCGGCCTCAACGGTGGTGTCCAGTACATCAGAGATGGACATGCCCTTGAACTTGACCTGCAATGTTTCGCGGTTGAAGCGCGCCCCGTGGCACACGTCGCATGGCACATACACGTCGGGCAGGAACTGCATTTCAATGCGTAACTGTCCCTGCCCCTGGCAAGCCTCGCAGCGCCCACCGTGCACGTTGAAGGAAAAACGCCCGGCCTTGTAGCCGCGGATTTTGCTCTCGGGCATCTCGGTGAACAGGTTGCGGATTTCGTCGAACATGCCGGTATACGTGCCGGGGTTAGAGCGCGGCGTGCGCCCGATGGGAGACTGGTCAATATTGATGATTTTATCCAGGTGCTCAATGCCGCGAATTTCGTCGTACTCGCCCGGCTGGGTGTGCGCGCCCATCAGGTCGCGCGCCAGCGCGGCGTGCAGAATGTCCACCATCAGAGTCGACTTGCCCGAGCCGGACACACCGGTAATGCACACCATGTTCCCGAGTGGGATACGCACCGTGATGTTCTTCAGGTTGTTGGCGCGCGCGCCGGCCACCACCAATTCTTTGCCATTGCCGGCGCGGCGATTGCTAGGGACGCTGATAAACTTGCGCCCGGAGAGATAATCGCCGGTAAGCGAGTTGGGGTTGGCCAGGATCGCTTCCACCGGCCCTTCCGCCACCACGCGGCCGCCGTGCTCGCCGGCTCCGGGTCCCAGGTCCAGGATCCAGTCGGCTTCGCGGATCGTCTCTTCGTCGTGCTCTACTACCAGCACAGTGTTACCCAGGTCGCGCAGGCTCTTGAGCGTGGCCAGCAGCCTGGAATTATCGCGCGGGTGCAGGCCAATCGATGGCTCGTCCAGCACGTAGAGCACCCCCATCAGGCGCGAGCCAATCTGCGTCGCCAGGCGAATGCGCTGCGCCTCGCCGCCCGAAAGTGACCCGGCCGAGCGCCGCAGGGTGAGGTAATCCAGCCCAACGTCCACCAGGAAGCCCAGGCGTGAGCGAATTTCTTTAAGCACGCGCTCAGAGATCGCGCGGTTGCGCATGGTCAGGGGTGAATCTGTGGCCATGATGCGCTCGATCCACTGCAGGGTGCGCATTACCGGCCAGTCGGTCACCTGGACGATATTTTTGTCATCCACAGTGACGGCCAGCGCCTCGGGACGCAGGCGCGTACCCTGGCAGGTCTGGCACGGTCGGTCAGACATATATTCGGAGATCTTATTGCGGATGTATTCCGAGTTGGTCTCGCGGTAGCGGCGCTGCAGGTTGGGGATCACGCCTTCAAACGCGGTCTGGAAGGATGTCTGGCGATCATTGCGGGTGTTGACCTTTACGCTTACCTGTCTGCCGGCAGTGCCGTAGAGTACCAGGTCCAGTTTTTCCTTGCTCAGGCTCGAAACCGGTACATCCAGGTCGATGTGGTAGGTGCGCGCCACGGCCTCCACCATCTGCCAGTAATAGCCGCCCTGCTCGCGTGGTCCGTTCCATTCCAGGGCAACGATCGCGCCATCACGCAGCGAGCGCTCTTTGTCCGGGATGAGCATGTCGGGGTCAATTTCCAGGCGGCTGCCCAACCCCTGGCATTCCGGGCAAGCGCCATGGGGAGTGTTGAACGAGAACGTGCGCGGCTCAATCTCCGGCAGGCTGACGCCGTGTTCCGGGCAGGCCAGGTGTTCGGAGAAAAAGATATCCTGCGCGGGTTCGGCCGAAAGGTTTTGCACCGTCAGGTAACCTTCGCCCAGTTTGAGCGCAGTCTCAACCGAATCGGTAAGGCGGGAGCGGGTAACCTGTTCCTCTTCACCGTTTTCCGGGTGGTGCAGCACCAGGCGGTCAACCACCGCCTCGATGGTGTGCGCCTTGTAACGGTCAAGCGAGATTTCATCATCCAGCGAGTACACTTCGCCGTCCACGCGCACGCGCACAAAACCAGCCTTGCGCACTTCGTCGAACACGGCCTGGTAGGTGCCTTTGCGCCCGCGCACCACCGGCGAAAGAATCAGCAGGCGACTGTCTTCGGGCAGGCGCTCGATAAACTCAACAATTTCCTGCGCCGACTGGCGCACGACCTCGCGCCCGCAAATGGGGCAGTGTGGAATCCCCACGCGTGCGAACAACAGGCGCATGTAATCGTACACTTCCGTGACGGTGCCCACCGTCGAACGCGGGTTATGCGACGTGGCTTTCTGGTCAATCGACACAGCCGGGGACAGGCCATCGATATAATCCACGTCGGGCTTGTCCATCTGCCCGAGGAACTGGCGCGCGTACGAGGACAGCGACTCGACGTAGCGCCGCTGGCCTTCGGCAAAGATCGTATCGAATGCCAGCGAGGACTTGCCCGAACCGGACAGCCCGGTGATGACGACAAACTGGTCGCGCGGAATTTCGACCGAGATATTTTTTAAGTTGTGCTCGCGGGCGCCAACCACGCGGATGACATTTTGCGTCATGATTTTGCCTTCCTTCGCCCACCAGGGCCTCATACGCCAGTCTATAAGGGCAAACGGGTATTATACCAGAAAAGCGCAAGTTTGATTATTTGTTCTATCCATTTTGCGCAATTTTTCGCTCTCCGCAGCTTTACGCGCGGGTATATAATACGCTCATTCGCAGGTATTCCATCCTTCACTTTATAAGGCAGGGCATCATGGCTGATGAAGCACAGCATAAGCGCGCGATCCGATCTTGGGTAATGTATGACTGGGCCAATTCGGCCTTCGCCACCACGGTTATGGCAGCGGTGCTGCCAATTTATTATGCCAATGTGGCGGGCGCAAATCTACCCGGCAATACTGCCACCGTCTATTGGGCCTACACCAGCTCGATCTCTCTGCTGGTGGCCGCCATCCTTGGCCCGATCCTGGGCGCTATTGCCGATTTCAGCGGGATGAAGAAGCGCTTCCTGACCATCTTCATGTTCATCGGCGTGGCAGGCACGGCGTTGCTGTACTTTGTGCGCACCGGCGACTGGCTGATGGCTTCTATCTTCTTCGTAATCGGTGAGCTGGGCTTTGCCGGCTCTCTGGTGTTCTACGACTCGCTGCTGCCGCACGTGGCGCGGCCGGATGAGATCGACCAGGTTTCCACACGCGGCTACGCCATTGGCTACCTGGGCGGCGGGCTGCTGCTGGCCATCAACCTGGCCATGATCATGCTCGCCCCGGAAAGCATGACCGGGCTGATGACGCGCCTGTCGTTCCTCAGCGTGGCATTGTGGTGGTTTGTGTTCAGCATCCCGGTCATCCGCAATGTGCCCGAACCCGCGCGGCGCGTCAAGCAGAACGAAGTTGGCGGCAATCCGGTGCTGGTCAGCTTCCGGCGACTGGGCGCCACCTTCCGCGATATCCGCCGTTACCGCCAGTTGTTCATCTTCCTGGTAGCCTTCTGGTTCTATAATGACGGCATCGGCACCATCATCAAAATGGCCACCATCTACGGCAATGAGATTGGCATCGGGCAAACCACACTGATTGGCACGCTGCTGATGGTGCAGTTTGTGGGCGTACCCTTTGCCTTCTTCTTTGGCTGGCTGGCAAAACGCATCGGCACCAAGACGTCCATCTACATCAGCCTGCTGGTCTACACTGCCATCGCCGTGATGGGCTACTTCCTCAGCCAGGAATGGCAGTTCTGGGCGCTGGGCATCGCCGTGGCTACGGTGCAGGGCGGCAGCCAGGCGCTCAGCCGCTCGCTGTTTGGCCGCCTGGCCCCGCGCAGTAAGTCGGCGGAGTTCTTCGGCTTCTTCTCGGTATCCGAAAAATTCGCCGGGATCGTGGGGCCGTTTGTCTTCGGCCTGGTGGGGCAGATCATGGGCAACAGCCGCCTGGCAATCGTCTCGCTGGTGATCTTCTTCATCATCGGCGCGTTTCTGCTGACGCGGGTGAACGTAGAAGAAGGTATTCGCGTGGCGCAGGCGGAAGAAGCCGCGGCGACGTACGCCGCATAGCGCGCATCAGGCCGTCAGGAGACAGCTCTGTTCCAACCGGGCCTGCGGGGCAAAGAGGCGCACGTTTTGCTCAATCTGGCGCAGTTGTTCCTGCAGCGCGCCGGTTGTTACGCCGTGCGGGGCGTAGGCCACGTACAGCACATGGCTGGTTTCGGCAGTGATGGGAGATCGGTTGTCCTGACCATACAGGATGGAGCAGCAAACGCCGTGCCGGTCGCGCATCACCATGTCGCCCGGCAGGATTGTGCGATTGACGCCGTTCATCAGCGTCATGGCGTCAACGGCGCGGGAGACATCGATGCATACAGGTTCGTCCAGCTGTGCTGCGTCGTGCCCGGCGGTGAGCACCAGCGTATCAACTTCGGCAAGAAAATTCGCATCCACCAGCGGCGAGACGTCTGGCAGGGATTTACCCTTTTGGGCGATTGACTCGACCTGCAGCAGCACGTGGTAAGTTTTATCGAAGCGGCGATAATACTGCGCATACGCCGCCATTACGGGTAAAGCCAGGAAATCCGCGCGCTGGAAAGCGCCATAGTCCTGCCGGATGCGCGCTTCCACCGCGCGTTTGCGCCGGTTCAGCTCCGGGCTGGGCAGGCGGTTTTCGACGACGGATAACTCCAGCAGGCCGATGGCGGCCCCCGGGTGCGCTGCGCCCCATTCGACTGTAGAAGTGATATTGATCATCGCGCAACCAGCCTTTGAATATGGGACTACGGCTTATCGCCCGCCGTCCGCGCCAGGCGGCTCGAGCTGGATATAGCGGCTGGCTTTCTGGCCCAGCAGCCCCACCACCAGGTGGTACAGGGCGAACAGCTCCAGCGCGAAAGGCAGGTAGCCGGTGTAGCCCAATATTGGCATCTCGAACACTCTGGCAAAATCCACAAACGGCACGTGGTAAATCCATTTGGGATAGGAGAAGAAGTTCCACATCTCCCAGAAGAAGGCTGTCAGCAGCACGCCGGCCCACAGGCTGACCATCGGCCGCCAGTCGCCGCGCTGCGAGGTATCCGACAGCGAACGGTGGCCCAGCCAGGCATTGACTGGCTCGATGATAAACAGCACCGCCAGCCATACGAAGGGGAAGAAGTATCGCGGCCACAGCAGCAGCAGGGCCAGCATAGCCCACCCGGCCAGGAAAAAGCCCCACGTTGTGCGCCGGTCCGGCCGGATGGCCGGCCCACGCCCCAGGCGGCGCACCCAGGCTGCCCCGCTGAACCACTCGGCCGCGCCGAACACCGCCGGCATAACGGTAGAGAAGTTGATCGAGGCCAGCAGGAAGTAATCCAGCCGGCTAAAATCTTCGACGCCCAGGTATTGCCAGTTCTGCGAGCGCAGGTTAAGCGCTTCGAATAGCCACCATGCCGGCGCAGACACCAGGAACAGTCCGGCGTATTTCTTCGGGCTGCGCGCCAGCAGCGACGTGCCGTTGCGGCGCAGCGCCAGCGCGTCCATCACCAGCGCAAAGCCCAGCCACATGGGAAAGAAGGCCCACACCGTGCGCAGGCCGCCAACCAGCCAGTTGACCGCCCAAAACCCGAGCGCCAGCGCCAGGCCGACCCAGAAATGCAGGGCAAAAGGTTGTTTTTTCAAGGATGCCATCCCACGTGCGGCCGGCTTACTCGCCATCGGCCGTGGGTTCCGGTTTAACGTCGATTGCATCCACGCGATAGGTGCGGATGCGCGCCAGGTGCAGCGTTACCCCACCGGCGATAGCCACCACCAGCATCCGCGCCCACCAGGCTTGCAGCAAGAATGTGGCGCTGAATAGGATGGTAATCCACAGCAGCGCCAGGGTAATCACTTTATCGCGCAGCGTCATGCCACGGCCTTCACGGTAATTGCGGATATACGCCCCAAACCAGCGGTTATGCAGCAGCCAGTCCAGCGCGCGCTGCGAGCCGCGCGCGTAGAAAAACACCGCCAGCAGCAGGAACGGCGTGGTGGGCAGCACCGGAACCAGCATACCCACCAGGCCGAACAGCACACACGCGCTTCCCAGCAGGACAAATACGGTTTTTCGTATTCTGCTCACGAAATAAATCGCTTTCCTTCGAAATAACGAACCAGTAAGTTGATTCCCGCCAGTCCTGGCGACCGTACAATCCCTAGCCGGTCACCTCGTACAGCTCCACCAGCACGCCGCCGGTGCTTTTGGGATGCACAAAGGCCATCTTGCGCCCGGGCAGCACCTGAGCGGTTTCGTTAATCAGCCGCACGCCCTTTTCTTTCAACTGCGCCAGCATGCCTTCGATGTCGTCCACTTCGAAGCACAGGTGGTGCATCCCGCCGCCGCGCTCGGCCAGGAATTTGGCAACGCCCGAGTCGTCGCTGGTAGGTTTCACCAGCTCGACTTCGCTCTCGCCAATCGGAAAGAACGCCACCGCCGATTTCTGGCTGGGCACGTCCTCAATGTGGTTCAGGTCGAGCCCCAGGGCTTCCTGCCAGAAGGTGAGCGAGTTTTCCAGGTCGGGGACGACCACCGCGACGTGATTGATTTTGGTGACTTTTGCCATTATGTTTTCCTCGATTCCAGATTATGCCCAGGATGCGGCCACGTACTCGCCCCACGCGCGGCGCAGCACGCCGTTGATCTCGCCCAGGGTGATCCAGTTCTCCACGCATTCAACAAAAAGTGGCATCAGGTTCTCGCTGGTCTTCGACGCGGCTTCCAGCCGGGTGAGCAGCTCGCTGACTTTTGCATTGTCGCGCGTGGCGCGCAGGTCGGCCAGGCTGGCGCGCTGGTTTTGCTCGATGGTTGGGTCTACCGCCAGGCGCTCCAGGCTCAGCTCCTCGTGCGCCATAAAGGAATTGACGCCCACCACCACCTGCTCTTTGCGCTCGATGCTGCGCTGGTACGCGTAGGCCGCGTCCTGGATTTCCGACTGCATGTAACCGCGCTCAATGGCGGGCAGCGCGCCGCCCATCTCGTCGATTTTGCGGATGTATTCTTCTGCCTGGCGCTCGATTTCATCGGTCAGGTATTCCACCACGTACGAGCCCGCCAGCGGGTCAACACTGTCGGCCACGCCCGATTCGTAGGCGATGATCTGCTGCGTGCGCAGCGCCACCTGCACCGATTTCTCGGTCGGCAGCCACAGGGCTTCGTCCATGCTGTTGGTGTGCAGCGATTGCGTACCGCCCATCACCGCGGCCAGCGCCTGCAGCGTGACGCGCACTACGTTGTTTTCGGGCTGCTGCGCGGTTAGCGTCGAGCCGGCGGTCTGGGTATGGAAGCGCAGCATCCACGAGCGCGGGTCCTGCGCCTGAAAACGCTCGCGCATAATCTTCGCCCACAGGCGGCGCGCCGCGCGGTACTTGGCAATCTCTTCCAGGAAATTATTGTGTGCGTTGAAGAAGAACGAAAGCTGCGAAGCGAACTCGTCCACCTGCATGCCGGCGCGGATTGCGGCTTCGGTGTAGGCAATGGCGTTGGCAAGGGTGAAGGCCACTTCCTGCACTGCGGTCGAGCCGGCCTCACGGATGTGATAGCCGGAAATACTGATCGTGTTCCAGTGGGGCACGTTGGCCTTGCAGTACTGGAAGATATCGGTAATCAGGCGCATCGAAGGCGAAGGCGGGAAGATGTACGTCCCACGTGCCACGTATTCTTTGAGGATATCGTTCTGGATCGTGCCGCGCAGCGCCTTTTCGGCCACGCCCTGGCGCTTTGCCACTGCGATATACATCGCCAGCAGCACGCCGGCCGGCGCGTTGATGGTCATGCTGGTGGAAACCTTGTCCAGCGGGATCTGGTCAAACAGGATTTCCATATCGCGCAGTGATGAGATGGAAACGCCCACCTTGCCCACCTCACCCATCGCCATCGCGTCGTCGGCATCGTAGCCGATCTGCGTCGGCAGGTCAAAGGCCACCGACAGGCCGGTCTGCCCCTGGCTGAGCAAAAAGCGATAGCGCCGGTTCGATTCCTCGGCGGTGGCAAAGCCGGCGTACTGGCGCATGGTCCAGAAGCGGCCGCGGTACATATTGGGCTGCACCCCGCGCGTGAAGGGGTACTCGCCGGGGAAGCCTAATTTTTCCATATAGTCCGCTTCGCCGGGGGTGCCCACGCGCGGCAGTTCAATGCCGGATGGCGTGGCAAACTTTTCTTTGCGCTCCGGAAACTTCTGCATCACCTTGCGCAAGATTTCTTCTTCCCATCGTTTCTGTTCCGATTCGATGCTCATTGTTACCCCTGTCGATTATTGGATAGATGCACAGTACTACCAGTATAAACCAGCCGGCAAGCGAAAACAGAGTGTACATTCTATGCTAAAATTCTGACAAAACTCCTTCTTTTTTTGAAAGGTAGCATGAGCCCCTTTTTACAACTCGTGTTCGGCCTCGCAATTATATTGATTTCCGCCAAGCTGGGCGGGTATCTCAGCACCCGCATCGGCCAGCCGTCGGTTCTAGGCGAGCTGCTGGTGGGCCTTGCGCTGGGCCCGTCGCTGATCGACTTGGTGCACCTGCCGTTTATCACCGATTCGCACCTGGAAGAGACCATCAAACACCTGGGCGAATTGGGCGTGCTGCTGCTGATGTTTCTGGCCGGGCTGGAGCTGCACATCTCTGACCTGCGGCGCAATACGCGCGTCTCCGCGTATGGCGGCATCCTCGGCGTTCTGGTCCCGGTAGTGCTGGGGCTGATCATCGGTGAAGTGAACGGCATGGATTTTAACCATGCCGCGTTCCTGGGCCTGACTCTGGGTGCCACCAGCGTGAGCATCTCGGCGCAAACGTTGATGGAGCTGGGCGTGCTGCGCAGCCGGGTTGGCCTGGGGCTGCTGGGCGCGGCGGTATTCGACGACGTGATGGTAATCCTGCTGCTGTCCATTTTTCTGGCGCTGGTCGGCGGGGCAGGCGGTGGGCTGGTGCAGGTGCTGCTGGTGTTTGTGCGCATGCTGGCCTTCCTGGCGCTTTCCGCCGCGTTTGGTTTATGGGTGCTGCCGCGCGTGGTGAAAGGCTTCTCACGGTTATCCATTTCACAGGGCCCGCTGACCCTGGCAATCGTGATCGTTCTGGTTTATGGCTTGGCGGCGGAACTGCTGGGGAATATGGCGGCCATTACGGGCACGTTTATGGCCGGGTTGTTCTTCGGCCGCCTGAACGAAAAAGAAGACTTTGAAGGTGGCGTGCATGCGCTGGCCTACAGCTTTTTTGTGCCGATCTTTTTCGTCAGCATCGGGCTGTCGGTGAATCTGCGAGAGATCAACCTCTCGACCCTGGGCCTGATCGTCGAGATTATCCTGGTAGCGGTGATCGGCAAGATCGCTGGGTCTGGCCTGGGCGCGCGGCTGGCAAACTTTTCCTGGCTGGAATCGCTGCAGCTCGGCGCAGGCATGGTCTCGCGCGGCGAAGTGGGCTTGATCGTGGCGCAGGTGGGCATGGTGAATAACCTGCTCAGCCCGGAACTGTTTTCCGTCATCGTCGCGATGGTGCTGGTCACTACCTTAATTACCCCACCCCTGCTGCGGGCGCTGTTTGCCCGTGGCGCCAAGGCGCCGGCAGCCTGACCGGCGAGGAGACTTTATGTATCTGATTTTGCTCGTCCTGCAAGATATCTCAAAGCTGGAAGCGGTACTTGCCGCCTGGGAGAAGGCCGGGGTGAAAGGCATCACCATCCTGCGCAGCCTGGGGCTGGCACACGCGCGCAGGCATGGCCTGCGCGAAGACATCCCGCTCATCCCCAGCCTGGAAGACTTCATCAGCCGCGATGAAGACTTAAACCGCACGCTGTTCACGGTCACTGATTCACAGGAATTGATCGATCGGGTGATCGCCGCAACAGAGGCGATCACCGGCAATCTCGATCTGCCCAACACCGGCATGCTGGTGGTGCTGCCAGTGACGCGCGCGCGCGGCTTAAACCGCAAAGATTGACGGATACTCCGCCGTCTGGTACAATCCACCCGCTCAAAGGCGTTGTACCCTTCGCCCGCGAGCGCAAACCTCACCAAAGCATGTTGAAAGGGCTTGACCAATGAGAGTATTGCTCCTGAAAGACGTTTACAAACTGGGTCGCGCAGGTGACGTGAAACGCGTCGCCGATGGTTACGGGCGCAACTTCCTGCTGCCGCAGGGCCTGGCTGTGCTGGCGACCGCCGGCGCGCTGAAGAAAGTGGATGCCATCCGTTCCAGCGCAAACACCCGCCGCGCCGAGATGAACAAGGAACTCGGCGGTCTGTCGGAAAAGATCGCTAACCTCACGCTGTACTTCCCCAGCAAAGCGGGCGAAACCGGCAAGCTGTATGGCTCCATCACCACCCAGATGATCGCCGATGCGCTGACCGCCAAGGTTGGCAGCACGGTGGACCGCCGCCAGGTGGAAGTTCAACCCATCCGCACGCTGGGCGAGCACAAAGGTAACGTGCGCCTGACGGTTGATCTGACCCCTGAATTCAAGATCGTTGTGCACCGCGAGGGTGAGAACCCCGCCGCGGCTGCCGCTGCTGCCGTTGAGCAGCCGGTGGTCGAAGAAGTGGAAGAAGAAGCTCCTGTCGTTGAAGAACAGGCTGAGTAAATCCACCCTGACCCGCAGCAAAGATTAGGATCCCCCACCGGCCTGAAGGAGCAGTCAGATCCTTTCAGGCCGGTTTTCATATATCTCAGGGCAGCATGGCAGATACCGTAGGGCAGCAGCTAAAAGCCGCGCGCGAAGCGCGCAAACTCTCGTTGGAGCAGGTATACCAATCCACGCGGATTAATGTGCGCTACCTGCATGCCCTGGAAGAAGATATCCACCAGGCGCTGCCTTCGCCGGTGCAAGCCAGAGGTTTTCTACGTTTGTACGCTGGTTTCCTCAACCTACCGGTGCAGGCGCTGGTAGACCTGTGGGATGGCAACACGCTGCCCGATGCGATCATCGAGATGGTGGAAGAGCCGGAACCGGACGACGAGCCCGACCTCGTGGCCACAACCATCAAGCCGCTGGAGCCCGAAGCGCCGGAAGATGATCTGGTTCCGATCATCATCGCCGCGGATGATCGCGAAAGCGCCGGCGAGATCGAAGCATCGATTGTTGCGCCCTCCGAACAAATCTTTCAGGAGCTTGGCCAGCAGCTGCGCGAGCGGCGAGAAGCGCTGGGCCTTTCACTGGTGGACGTGGAACATTACACCCGGCTGCGCCAGCATTACCTCACCGCACTCGAGCAGGGACGTATGAACGACTTGCCATCGCTGGTACAGGGTCGCGGTATGCTCTACAACTATGCCACATTCCTCGAGCTGGACAGCGAAGCACTGCTGCTGCGTTTTGCCGAGGCGTTGCAGGAACGGCGCATGGAGATGATGCCGGTCGCGCCGGCAGCCAACCCGCTCAAGAAAGACCGCCCCACTCAGCCGCGCCTGACCTCGCCATTCAAGCGCGTGCTCACCCCCGATCTGCTGATTGGCGGCGGGGTGATCATTGTGATCCTGCTGTTCGCCATTTGGGGCGCGTCACGCGTTTCGGCGCTGCGCAACCAGCAAACCGCGCGCACCGAAGCTCCGCTGGCCAACATCCTGCTGTTTACGACCACCCCACCAGCCCCTGGCGACACAGGCGAGCCCAGCCCACAGGCAATTACCGTCGCGCCAAACAGCGAGATCGGCAACCTGCCGCCGGCGAACCCGGAGGGTGAAGTGACGCCTACCGCGCTTCCGGTGCTGGACGATGCTCCGCTGCAGGTATACGTCAGCGCCCAGGACCGCGCCTGGCTGCGCGTTCTGGAGGATGGCAAGGAGGCCTTTACCGGCCGCGTGGTGGCCGGTAATGTCTACCAGTTCTCGGCGGATGAACAGATCGAACTGGTCACCGGCAACGCCGCCGCATTACAGGTATTTTTTAACCAGCAAGAACTGGGAACCCTGGGACTGCACGGCCAGGTAGCCAGCCTGATCTTCAACCTGGAAGGCATTGTCACGCCCACACCCAGCTTTACGGAAACCCCAACCCCCACCCAGGCTCCGTCGGTCACGCCGCTGCCCACCGAAACACCGCGGGCAACTCCCAGTGTTACCCCCTTTATTCCATGATGAACCAAAAATCATATTTCCTTGTCTCTCTTGGCTGCGCCAAAAATACGGTCGATTCAGAATCAATGGCGACCCTTCTTAATGAAGAGGGTTACATGCCCGTCGACCGCGCATCGCGCGCTGGCCTGCTGATCGTCAACACCTGCGGATTTATCGGCCCTGCGCGCCAGGAATCGCTGGACGTACTGCGCGAGCTGGCGCAAAACAAAAAGCGCGGCCAGCTCCTCATCGCCGCCGGCTGCCTGACTGAACGCTACCGCCAGAAAGTGGTGGAAGACGTGCCGGGCATCGATGGCATCATCGGCACACGACGCTGGATGGATATTTTCGACGTGGTGCAAAAACTGCGCGCCACCCCTTACCCGCAGCCGGTCTACCACCTGCCAGATGTTGCCACCATTGGCACTGACGAGCATAACGTGGCGCGGGTCGCCGTACAGGGTGGAAGCGCCTATCTCAAGATCGCGGATGGCTGCCGCCGGCCGTGCGCCTTCTGCGCCATCCCGCTGATCAAGGGCACCGCCGTCAGCCGGCCGGTGGAATCGGTGCTGGAAGATGCCCGCCTGCTGCGGGATGCCGGGATGCAGGAATTGATCCTCATCGCGCAGGACACCACCGACTATGGCCACGACCTGGGGATGAAAGATGGGCTGGTGCTGCTCCTCGAGCGGCTGGTGCGCGAAGTACCCGAAATCCCCTGGCTGCGTATCCTGTATGCTTATCCCGGCTACGTCACCGACCGGCTGATCGACGTGATGGCTTCCAACCCACAGATCGTACCGTACCTCGATATGCCTCTGCAGCACGCCGATGTTAAAGTTCTACGTGCCATGCGCCGTCCGGCCAACATGGATTGGGTGCATGCCACCCTGGGGAAAATGCGCGCCGCGATCCCAAACCTGGCGCTGCGCACTACCTTCATTGTCGGCTACCCCGGCGAAGGCGAGGCCGAATTCCAAACGCTGCTCGACTTCTTAACCGAGATTCAATTCGATAAAGTAGGCGCGTTTACCTTCTCGTTTGAGCCTGGTACCACCAGCGAGCCGCTGGGCGACCCGGTTGCGCAGCAGGTGAAAGACGAGCGCCTGGAACGGCTGATGCTGCACCAGCAGCCGATATCGCTGGCGCGCAATCAGGCCCTGGTGGGCAAAACCCTGGACGTGCTGATCGAAGGCTACGACAACGGCATTTCGGTCGGACGCTCGTACCGCGACGCCCCGGAAATCGATGGCATGGTATTGATCGAAGGCCAGGCGGAAGTCGGCGCGATTGTACCGGTGTGGATTACTGGCGCGATGACCCACGACCTGACCGGCGTGCTGGCAAAATCCTGATTTTGTTATTCCCCGCACGGCAAGAACCGCGCGGGGTTTCTTCTCTCCCATGAGCCTGATAGACCGCGTTGCCCTGGTGTTGTGTCTTATCGCCGTGCTGCTGGCCGCCCTGGCCGGCGCGCGCGTATTTGAAAATCTGCCGCACCTGGAAGATGAAATGGCTTACGTCTGGCAGGCGCAGGTGATGGCCGGCGGGCATCTCTCGCTCGCCACGCCGCCCTGCCCGGACTGCTTCCTGGTTCCGTTTGTCGTGGACGCCAACGGCCAGCGCTCAGGGAAATACCCGCCCGGCTGGCCGGCCATGCTGGCGCTGGGCGTGCTGGCAGGCGCCCGCGGTTGGGTCAACCCGCTGCTGGCCGGTTGGACGGCCTGGCTGGTGTACCGCGCCGTAAAAAAGGTGACGGATGAAATCACCGCGCTGGTGGCGCTGCTGCTGCTCATCTCTTCGCCGTTTTTCTTGATGAATTCGGGTACGCTGCTGGCGCACCCGTTTTCGCTGTTCCTCACCGCCGCGTTTACGCTGAGCTGGCTAGACACCTTCCATCCGGCGCGCCGCGCGCCGCGCTGGCTGACGGCGCTGGTGGCGGCGCTCAGCCTGGGGCTGCTGGCACTCACCCGCCCGCTGAGCGCAATCGCTGTGGGGCTGCCGTTCGCCGTGCAGGGCGTCTACGTGTTGGCCAAAGGCTCGCCCGCCGACCGCAGGGCCGCGCTGGGCATTGGCGGGCTGGCGCTGCTGGTGGGCAGCCTGCTGTTCGTGTGGCAGTACGCCGTTACCGGCAGCCCGCTCACCAATCCGTATCTGCTGTGGTGGCCATACGATACCATCGGGTTTGGCGCGCACGTCGGCCGCCAGGCAGGTGGCTACTGGCCCAAGGACGCCATTCCCAACCTGCAGATCAGCCTGCTTTTTGGCAATTACGACCTGTTCGGCTGGCCGGGGCTTTCGTGGCTGTTCCTGCCGTTCGGGCTGCTGGCGCTGCGCAAAAAACCGCTGGCGCTGATGTCCGCCGCGGTAGCGCCCTCGATGGTGCTAGCCTACTGCCTGTACTGGATTGGCTCGTGGCTGATCGGCCCACGCTATTACTACGAGGGGATGCTGGGAGCGGTGCTGCTCAGCGCTGCGGGCATACGCTGGCTGGCGGGCAGCTTGTTCCCCATGGGCGCGCCGGGTTGGAAGCGCTGGCTGGGGCGCATGCGACTGGCGCTGGTGGCCGGCGGCGTGCTGTTTTTGGTAGCGTGCAACGCCCTGTTCTACGCGCCTATGCGGCTGGGTGGCCTGCGCGGCCTGTACGACGTGCGCCAGGAATACCTACAGCCCTTCCGCTCGCCATCTGCGCTGGCGCTGACGCCTGCTCTGGTGATCGTGCACCCACTGGAAGATTGGATCGAATACGGCCGCCTCACCGACATCAGCAGCCCGTATTTTGACACACCGTTCGTCTTTACCATCAACCGCGGCCCGGAGAAAAATGCGCAGGTGATCGCCATGTTCCCCGACCGGACGGTATTTCATTACTACGCGCACACCCCCTACACGTTCTACACGCGGCCGCTGCCCACGCGCTGAGCGCGCGCCAGCAGCACCAAACCTGCCAGGGCTGCCGGCGTGCCCAGCGCCAGCCACAGGTCGGCGCGCGCCGAAAGTGCCGCCCATGCAGCGATTAGCAGCATGGCTACGGCAAAATAGCGCAGCAGAAAGCGCGGCGCGCCGGCCCAATCCGGCAGTGGGCGTGGGAAACCCGCCGCGCGCAGTGCCACGGCCAGCGCCGCGGCCCAAACCATGCCGCGCTGTGGCCAGGGATATGGCACCGCCAGCGCATACAGGATGAACACCAGCATCACAGCCCAGCGCAGCGCGCGTCCATGTATTGTGCTGCGCAGCAGCGCGCCAACCACCCCGGCAAAGCCCAGGGTAAACCACCCAATCGCAATCGCTTCCAGTACGTTCATCTCACACCTCGCGTGGAATCCATGCAAGGTGCGTGCCCGTTACAAAAGAATACAGAAGCCAGACCGGGCGCGAATCACCCGGTCTGGCTTGTGAGTTTCGATATCTCAGGCGGCGCGGGCGATCGCGGTGAGCAGCAGCACTAAAGCGGATGTGACCACGTTAAGGTTGAGCAGCAGCGTTTCCCGGCGTTGGTACTTCGCCTGCTGCGCCGGGTCGGCATCTTTGCCGGCCGCCAGCAGCATGGCGCTGCGCTGCATGGCCGGGCCCAGCACCCAGGTCATATAGCCGCTGAAAAGCACCATCAGGCCAATCGATAGGTGCTTGAGCAGCATTGCCACCGCCCAGGTGTTCTGGATCGCCAGGAACCCGGCGTAATTGGGGCTGGAGCTCATCTGGAACATTCCGGTCAGCCCCAGCACCACCAGGCTGAACCATCCCACTGCCTGCAGGCGCTTTTGCGCAAACCCCATGAACAGCGCGTATTCCTTCACCCCCACCACGCGGTGCGCGGCGGGCAGTACAATCAGCGCCATAGCCACCAGCCCGCCGATCCACAGCACCGTGGCCAGCATATGCAGCCAGTAGGCAACCGCCAAAACCCAAGGGGGCGTCGCGAAGTCCATACGCAGGCCTACGGGGTCGGCTCAACCGTCGGTTCGCCCGGAGGCGTTTCGGTTGGGATGACCTCGGTGGTCGGCGAAGGCGTCAGGTTGGGGTCAAAAGTAGGCTCAAACGGCGTGGGAAACTCGCTCGTGGCCGTGGCTTCTGGCGTGGCAGTGGCCGGGTTGCACAACTGGTACACCTCGGTCGACTTGTGCACCAGGGCGTCATCCGGGCTGACCTGATAGGCCAGCTCGAACTGCTGCTGCGCCTCGCAGTATTTCTCTTCCTTGATGAGCTGCTCACCATAAGAGATCAATGCTTCGCGGTAGCGGTCGGCGGCGGTCATGCCCGAGCTGTCGCGCAGCATGGGCGTGGCGGCATAGACCTGCGAGAAGTAGTTGATCACCTGCACCCAGTCCAGCTCCCAGAAGCTGGCCCCGGTGATATACAGGCGCGCCCACTCGCGGTAGACGTTGGCGTCTTTATCCAGCGGGCCAAAGCGCTCGGTGAGCGACATGTCGTAAATGCCCTCTTCCAACTGCCCGCCACGGATTTTATCCATGCCGCGGTTGCGCAGCGCCACATAATACATGCCGTCAACTTCGATGGCGTGGAAGGTGCGGTTGAGCCGGCGCAGCGAATCGAGTGTTTCGATCGTCTTTTGCCAGTCCTGCGCCGCCAGCAGCGCACGTGCCGTGCCAAAGATCTCTTCCTCACCGCGCGTATCAGGCGTGGCGGTCATGGCAGGCGTAGGCGTTGGCGCGGGGGTTGAGGTCTGGGTGGACGCCATGGCGAACATCACCTGGGTCAGCTTTTCCGCTGCGCCGGGGTAATTGGGGTCCACCTGGATAACGTACTGGAAACGCTTAAGCGCCATTTCATAGCGCCTGGCGTCCAGGTCGGCCACGCCAAGCTGAAATTGCGTTGCCGCCGCAAGGGCGGCTTCATTGTTCTGTTTCTGCATGCGCTGCTGGATGCCGTTGTTATAGCCGGCCAGCCCGCCCAACCCGGCGCCGGCCACCAGCACCAGCAGACCGATCAGGATCCAGGGCCAGCGGCGCGCGTGGATTTTCTTTCCGGGTTTCTCCGGCGGAACGTTCACCGGAGATGTATCTTCATTGGGGTACGGAGTTGCCATAGGCCGAATTATAACCCAAATTTTCGCCCTTTTTTACAGTCGCAGCAAAAGGCGAATTTCCTTCCATATGAATGGGATAGCCACCAGTACACCCAGGCCCATGCTGGCCACGCTGGAGAACAGCACCGGTATGCGCCCGGCAAGGGCGGTATTGAGCAGCAGGATCATCAGGGCACTGGCTGCGCCGGCCAGCAGCGCTCGCAGCAGCGTGCCGCCCACGCGCACCGGGCGTGCCATGCGCCGGTTGAGCAGCACGATCAGCAGCACGGCCTGGCTGGTAAAGGCCAGCGAATCGCCCAGACTAATGCCCGCCGGTCCCAGCGCGCGGAACAGCAGCAGGCCAAGCAACGTGTAGAGCACCGCGTTGATACCGGCGGTCATCAACGGAATGAGCGCGTTTTGGCGCGCATAGAACGAGCGCGCCGCCACTTCCATCACCGACTGGCCAATCAGCCCGGCCAGGAAACCGCGCGCTACCCACAGCATCAGGTCGGTGCCCTGCGCGTCAAAGCCAAAAGCCAGCTCGATCAGCGGCCGGAGCCCGGAGGACAGCACCACCGCTACCGGCAGGGTGATGGCAATCAGCACACGCACCGCGCGCTCCACCGTCTGGTGGAAGCGTTCTTCGTCCTGGCGTGCTGCCTGCTCGGAGAGGGTGGGCAGCAGCGCCGTGCCGATGGCCGTGCCAATCAATGTCTCCGGAACCTGCATAATCATGTAGCCATAGGTCAGCGCTGATACCGCGCCTGATTCAAGCCGCGAGGCGAGGTTGTCGCGCACCAGGAAAGTGGCCTGAATGAAGGCCATTGTGCCCAGGCGCGGAACCATCAGCCGCAGCACCTTGCGCACCGGCTCGGTATGCACGCCAATCGCCGGCGCCCAGCGGAACTGGTAGCGCAGCAGCCCGGGAATCTGGATTCCCAGGTGCAGCAGCGCGCCAAGGATCACGCCATACACCAGACCGTGCACGCCCATGCCCAGCGCGGGCAGCGTGAAAGCCCCAATGTGGTAAGCATCCGCGGGCGAAGGCGCCAGCACCGTAGCCCCGAAAATCTGGCCGATGTTATACATCAGCGGGGCCATAGCGGGCAGTAGAAAGTGCTGGTTCGCCTGCAAACCGGCCATCACCAGCCCGCTGATGGAGAAGATCATCGTCGCCACCAGGTTCAGCCGCATCAATTCAGCTACAAGGTCCTGCTGCGCGCGCTCGAAGCCGGGCGCAATCCCGATCTCGGCGCGTACCAGCGGCCCCGCGGCCATCGCCACCACCAGCGCCAGCACTGCGGTGACCAGGAAAGCCAGGTTGGCAATGCGCGCAAACAGGTTCCAGGCTGCCGGGCGGCCATCTTTGGCCAGAACTTCCGAAAGCACCGGGATAAAGGCGATTGCCAGCGCCCCGCCCGAGATCAGCGCAAAGAGCATATCCGGCACGTTGTTGGCCACGTTGAAGGCGTCCAGCTCGCGCGAAAGGCCAAACTGGCGCGCGATCACAAGCTGGCGCAGCACCGCGACCAGTTTATCCAGGCCGAAGAAGAACGTGAGCAGTAAGGTGGTGCGAGATAAACGCGACATGCAGCCTCAGCGCCCGGCGTCTTTATTCGCTGCCGGGCGAACCTTTCTCGTTGGCTATAGCTGTAGACGCCGTACCGGCGTTTTGGTTCCCAGACGGCTAATCTTAGCATAACTACCCTGGTTCGCCAACCATTGACACACGCCGCAAGCAGGGCTACAATTGAAAATGATTATCATTATCAATGGAGTGTTACCTTGACAAAATTGGACAGGCAGGATCGCATGACCAACTGGCTGGAG
The DNA here is from genome assembly GCA_039810245.1 of Longilinea sp. Taxonomy (GTDB): domain Bacteria; phylum Chloroflexota; class Anaerolineae; order Anaerolineales; family Anaerolineaceae; genus CALDSL01. The sequence goes on from JBDHWQ010000001.1 coordinate 389,702, forward strand.
CGGCTGCAGACCAGCGGCTATCGCGTCACCGGCTCGCGCCGGGCAGTTGTTGAAGTGGTAGCCGGCAGCGCCTACCTGCGTAACCCGATGGAGATCTACCGCATCGCTGTACAGCGCTACCCCGGGCTGGGGCTGGTGACGGTATACCGCACGCTAGAAAAACTGGAAGAATTGGGGCTGGTGGAACGCGTCCACCTGGCGGACGGCTGCCATTCCTATATCGCATCCGCGCAAGGCCACCAGCATCTGCTGATCTGCACGCGCTGCAACCGGGCCGAACATTTCTCAGGCGACGACCTCACCCCGCTAATGACCGAGCTGGGCAGCGATCGTGGCTTTACCATTCAGGATCACTGGTTGCAGTTGTTTGGGCTGTGCCGCGCGTGCCAGGAAAGCGAGGCGGCATGAAGATACGCCTGACTGTCCTGTTTCTGCTGCTGGCCTGGCTGCTAGCCGGCTGCGCGCCGGCTGCGAAAACATCCGTAGCCGCGCAAGTGATCGCCGTGGAGAGCTTTCTGGCCGATATCACCCGCAATGTGGCCGCCGAGCGGATGACGGTGGACAGCCTGATCCCCGAAGGTATGGACCCGCATACCTTCGACCCCACCCCACGCGACGTGGCGCGCATGGCGGAAAGCCGCGTGCTGGTGATCAATGGCGCGGGACTGGAAGCCTGGCTGCAGCCGGTGCTGGACAACGCTGGCGGCGAGCGGCTGGTCATTAATGCATCCGCGGGTCTTACACCGCGCGAACCCGACGCGACCGGCGAAGAGACTGACCCCCACTTCTGGCTCGACCCGGTCAGCGTTATCCATTACGTGGAAAATATCCGCGACGGACTGACGCAGGTTGACCCGGATGGCAAGGATAGCTATGCGCAAAACGCTGAGGTTTATATCAGTAAGCTGCGCGAGCTGGATGGCTGGATCCGCGCACAGATTGAGACGATCCCGCCCGAGCGCCGGCTGATGGTGACGAACCACGAAAGTTTTGGCTACTACGCCGACCGCTATGGTCTGAAGATCGTTGGCGCGATCCTTTCCAGCGCCAGCGCCAGCGCGGCCCCCTCAGCGCAGGAGCTTTCGGCGCTGATCGAAACAATCCGGTCCAGCGGCGCACCGGCCGTGTTCCTCGAAACCGGCACCAATGAACAGCTTGCCCGGCAGCTGGCCGGAGAAACCGGTATCCGCGTGGTGAGCGGGCTGCAGACCCACTCGCTGGCTGCACCCGGTGGCGGTGCAGGCGATTACATCAGCATGATGCGTTACAATACGGAATTGATTGTGCAGGCTTTGAAATGAAATCGGATGACTGCGAAAACGGTCCGGCGCTGCTGGACTTTGACCATATTACCGTTTCTTATAACGGCTCCCCCGTGCTGGATGATATCACCTTCCAGGTGCCACAGGGCGAGCAGGTTGCCGTTGTAGGGCCGAACGGCGCGGGCAAATCCACACTGTTCAAAGCGCTGGTAGGGCTGCTGCCGCTGCGTGGCGGGCAGATCCGCATCCACTGCAAGCCGCTGGGCAGCCATACCGACTGCGTGGCTTATGTGCCGCAGCGCGAGCAGGTCGACTGGCGCTTCCCGGTCACCGTGGAAGACGTGGTCAGCATGGGGCGTTATGGCCGCGCGCAGTGGCTCGGCCGGCTGACGGCGCGCGACCGGGCGATGGTGCGGCGCAGCATGGATCAGCTAGGATTACTACCGCTGGCAGGGCGCGCCATCGGCGAGCTTTCCGGCGGGCAGCAGCAGCGCGTCTTCCTCGCGCGCGCGCTGGCACAGGAACCGCATATCCTGGTGATGGACGAGCCGTTCAACGGCGTGGACGTGACCACCCAGGAAGTGACCCTGCGCCTGCTGGATGCGCTGCGCGCGCAGAACGTGACCGTGCTGGTATCCACCCACGACCTGACGCTGGCAGCCGAGCGCTTTGCGCGCGTGCTGCTGCTCAACCGCCGGCTGGTGGCTTACGGCAGCCCGGCAGAAGCGCTTAGCCAGGACGCGTTGGCGGCTGCCTTCGGGCGGCAGATCTTCTCGACCGCCGGCGGGGCGCTGCTGGTGGATGATTGCTGCGGCGCGCACGAGGCGCATTCGCACGAGGTAGAGCATGATTAGCTGGCTGCTGGAACCCTTTTCGTATGCGTTTATGGTTCGCGGGCTGCTTGCCTCGCTGATGGTGGGCGTGCTGTGCGCCGTGATCGGTTGTTTTGTGGTGTTGCGCTCGATGGCCTTCCTGGGTGACGCGCTGGCGCACGCCATCTTGCCGGGCGTGGCGGTGGCGTACCTGGTGGGCGCCAACCTGATGCTCGGCGCGCTGGTGGCAGCGGTGATCGTGGCGCTGGCTATCGGCTATTTCTCACGCTCTGAGACGATCAAGGAAGATACCGCCATTGGCATCCTGTTCGCGGCAGCGCTCTCGTTGGGCGTGGCGCTGATCAGCTCGATCCGCACCTACGCGGTAGACCTCAGCCACATCCTGTTTGGCAACGTGCTGGGCGTCAGCCCACAGGATCTGGCGATCACTGCGGTGATCACCGTGGCGGTGCTGGCAACCCTCGGCGTGCTCTACCGCCCATTCCTGGTCATCTCGTTCGATCCGGTGCTGGCGGCCACGCTGCGCATGCCGCGCGAGCTGCTGCGCAACCTGCTGCTGGTGCTGCTTTCGCTCACCGTGGTGGTCTCAATGCAGACGGTGGGCATCGGGCTGGTGGCGGCCATGCTGGTCACCCCTGGCGCCACGGGGTACCTGCTCACCCGGCGCCTGCCGGTAATGATGCTGGTGTCGGCGGTCGTCGGTGCGCTTTCTAGCGTGATCGGGCTGTATATCAGCTATTACGCCAACGTGGCATCCGGCGCGGCAGTGGTATTGACCGCCACAGCCTTCTTCTTGCTGGCGTTTTTCTTCTCCCCGCGCCGCGGGGTGCTCACCACTCTGCGAGGTTCTAATGCGGGCTGACATGGGTACGCTGTATATTGTTGCTACGCCAATCGGCAACCTGGATGACATCACCCTGCGCGCCATCAACACCCTGCGCGCGGTAGACGTAATTATCTGCGAAGAGTTGCGCGTGGGCTCCAGTCTGCTCAAGCGGCTGGGCATCGAAGCCAAAGAAATTGTGCTGCTCAACGAGCACAACGAAGAAGAGCAGGCCTCGCAAATCGCGCTGCGGCTGGTGCAGGGGCAAAGCATGGCTCTGATCTCCGATACCGGCACGCCGGTGTTTGCTGACCCGGGCAGCACGCTGATCTCGCTGGCGTCCAGCTACGGGGTGCGCGTGACCCCCGTGCCCGGGGCCAACTCAATCATCGCAGCGCTGTCGATCCTGGATTTCAAGATCGAGCAGTTTGTGTTTGGCGGCTTTCTGCCGCGCGAGCCGGAAAAGCGTCGCGCTGATCTGGCGCGGCTGCGCGGCCTGCGCATGCCGGTGGTGCTGATGGACACGCCCTACCGCCTGGGCGCGCTGCTGGATGACGTGGCCAAGACCTTTGGCCCCGGCCAACCGGTGACGGTGGCCTGCGACCTGACCCAGCCCGGCGAGGTGATTTACCGGGGCGGCGCGGCCGGCGTGCGCAAGCAGGTGGGGCAGAAGAAAGCCGAGTTTATCCTCATCATTCACGGCCCGCCCGCCGGGCGGCGGTAAAGCAATGTTCCCGGAAGGCCAGATGCATATGAACGAGCAGTACGTTACGGTTGGTTCGTGGCGCATCCACACTTTCTGCGCTGGAGAGCGTGGCAGCGCGGTAGTGCTGCTGCACGGCGGCGGGGTAGACAGCGCGCGGCTGTCGTGGGAGCTGCTGATCCCGGCGCTGGCGCGCGAGCACCGCGTATTCGCTCCCGACCTGCCGGGCTATGGCGAGAGCGATCACCCGCAGATGGATTACACCACCGAGAGCTATATCGCCTTCCTGGAGCGTTTCCTGGACGCGCTGGGTTTGCAGCGCGGGAGCCTGGCGGGGATTTCGATGGGTGGGGCCATCGCGCTGGGCTTTACGCTGGCACACCCCGAGCGGGTGGAAAAGCTGGCGCTGCTCGACAGCTACGGCCTGCAGCGCGCCGCGGCCTATCACAAATTGAGCTACCTGTTCGTGCGCGCGCCAGGCGTCAACGCGCTGAGCTGGGCGCTGATGCGCAACCGCCCGGCCATCCGCTACACGCTGGGCGCGCTGCTCAAACGGCCCGGCGCGATCACACCCGCGCTGGTGGAGCTGGCCTACCGCGAAGCCACGCGTCCCGGCGCGAACCGCGCCTGGACCGCCTTCCAAAACAGCGAAATGACCTGGAACGGCACGCGCACCTGTTACCTCGACCGGCTGGGCGAGATACACACCCCTACCCTGATCCTGCACGGCACCAAAGACAGCGCCGTGCCGCCGGAGTGCGCGCGCCAGGCGGCGGCGCGCATCCCCGGGGCACGGCTGGAATGGATCGAAGGCGCCGGTCACTGGCCGCAGCGCGACGACCCGGCCGGGGTCGAGCGCGTGCTGACCGCGTTCCTGCGCGACGGATAGCTTACGGCTGGTACACCGCCAGCGAGCGAATCATCGCGTCCAACTTGCTCAGGTCGGGCGTAAAGCGCTCGGGCGGCTGCCCATTCAGCAGATCGGTCAGCTTGGCCAGGTAGCCGGGGAAGTCATTCATCGCGTCGGCCTGTTCCTGAGTCACCTGCGAACCGGCGGGCAGATCCGGGTGGGTCACCGGAAGCACCGCGGCGACATAGTACTTGCCGTCGCTGGTCAGGCCCTGGAAGGTGTAGAACAGCTCGTTATTGTTGATCGGCAGCGGGGCCTGGTCGAACTGGGTCAGGAAGCGCACCCCGCTCCCGTTCTGGAAGTCGAGGAACTGCACCTGCGCGTGCATCACCTGGGTAGCGTTGAACAGCGGCAGGAACGGCAGGTATTCCCCGGGCTGGCGCGATTGCAGCAGCGCCTGAAGGTTGGCGAGCATTGTTCCGAGCCCTTCATTACTCGCAGCCATTTCCGCCACCGGGTAGACGAACACCTGCGGCTTGTGCATGTGTTGCGCCACCGGGTAGCCCTGCAGCGTCAGGCGGCGGAACTCGGGCGCAACGTCCCACGTAGGACCACCGGCGCTGGCCGCTACCGCCGGAACAGTCTCGACAGATACGTCCTGCGCCACGCCGGAAACATCCAGCGTGATGCCCGTTGGCGCAGCTGTTGGCGCGGCGGTAGCCGGCGGCGTGGTGGGAACAGCCGCGGTTGGCACAGCCGTCGGTGCGGCCGGCGTGGTCACCTGGCACGCGGCCAGAAGGAAGATGGCGGCGGCCAGTAATATGGTTGATAAGAATTTATGCATGTTCATTCGAGAGCCTTTCTTCATCCCATTCGGTTGATCTTTCCTATTCTTGACGAAATCCATCAGCAATTTGTTCCGTGAGATGTTGGTTACTCCGTGTAATATTCTCGTTCTATCGGCGTTATGAATAACGTATCCCAATATCTACAGGAGCATATTGATATGAAAGGCTATGACTCGTTTTTTGAAGCCCCAGGAACCATTGAGTCTCACATATGCCACGTGTGCGGAACCACTTGTGACGTCGAGAGAAATAAGTATGCCCCCACAAACCATATTGCGGCACTGGCCAAAAAGTCGACCTACCATGATTATTTTTTCTGCCCATATCGAGGAGAAGCATGGCATGAAAAGGCGATGGAACTCGTAAAAGCTATTGAAGAGACACCCAGCAGCCGGGTAGCCGAGCTGATGAAACTCGATCTGCAAGACTTGCTGCAAAAATACGTCCCAAAGGAATAGGCCGACCGTACTGCCGAAGGTGGGCGTACTTGTGCTGCCGAGAGAACCCGGAAAACCCGACCGGCTTATATGCCTTCCGGGTGGGTTTTGTTTGGAATATATCACCCCAAAAAGCGTAGGGGCTAGGCGAGAGAATTCCACCTGGCCGTATATAACCGAATAGCCTCGCCCCGGGGTATGGTTGCGCTTTCAGCCAGCGCCGGGGCGAGGCTATCAGGCTGCATATGGCCGGGTTGTGCTCCCCCGCCTCGCCCCTACAGTTGATATGCTATTACATATGTCCATTTTTCGTAGGAGCGAGGCGAGAAAAAGCGCGAATCTCGTAAATCGCCTCATAGCCTCGCCCCGGGGATGGCACTCGAACGACCCGGGGCGAGGCTTTGGGGTTCTTTATGGCCGGGTTGTGCTCTCCCGCCTCGCCCCTACTTTTTTGGGATAATCCGTCAGGCACACAAACAAAAACGAGACGCAATGCGCCTCGTTTCTTTCAGTGCCCCCATCGGGACTCGAACCCGAGTTATGGCCTTGAAAGGGCCGTGTCCTAACCGCTAGACCATGGGGGCCTGACGAAGTGTATTGTATCAGATATGCGCCGGGTGTCAAGATTTTCTCCCCGGATCGCACCATCTTTTTTGCCGCGCGCTGCCGCTTTACTGACCGGCCGGCAGCAGGATTTCCGGCGCGTCCACTGTGGGGTCGTTGACCAGCTTGCCCACCGGGTAGGCCACCATGTCCTCTGCCGGGTACGGGGCCAGCATTTCCAGCAGCGCCGGCTGGCCGGTGATCTGCAGCCAATCCCATATCCGGTCGCCGGCAAGCATTACCGGCATGCGCTCGTGCACCGGCGCTACCAGTTCGTTGGCGCTGGTGGTGATCAGCGTGCAGGAGCGCAGCGGCTCACCTTCAGGCGATTTCCAGAACTCCCACAGCCCGGCAAACGCAAACGGCTTGCGCCCCACGCGCTGGAAGAAATACGGTTCCGACTGCCCGCGCCGGTTTTCGGCCTTCTTCCACTCAAAGAAACCATCCGCCAGGATCAAACAGCGGCGGCGCTGGAACGCGTTGCGGAACGACGGCTTTTCCACCAGCGTTTCGGCGCGCGCATTAATTAGCCGGTTACCGATGGTAATATCCTTGGCCCACGACGGCACCAGACCCCAGCGCATCATCTCCACGTCGCGTTTGGTCGGGTCGGTCACCACCGCCACCGGCTGGCTGGGGGCCACGTTGAAGCGCCCGCCCCAATCCGGGGGCATATCGCCCAATTTAAGCTCTTCTTTCAGCTCGTTGGCATCCAACGTAAGCGTAAACCTGCCACACATTGCCTTACCCTCCTCTTCTACCAGTACATCCAACACCTATATTGTACAAGAAGCGCGCGGTTGTGCTTTATAATAACCCTATTCTATTCCAGAGAGGATTTTATGGCCGTCCCTGTCGTCGAGTGTATCCCCAACTATTCCGAAGCGCGCCGCCCGGAAGTCGTAGAAAGCATCGTCCAGTCCATTGTCGAGGTGGAGGGCGTGACCCTGTTGGACCGCCATTCTGACCTGGACCACAATCGCACCGTGCTGACTTTTGTCGGCGCGCCGGCAGCTGTGGAAGAAGCCGCGTTCCGCTCAATCGCGCGCGCCGCGCAGCTCATCGACCTGGACCACCACACCGGCGAGCACCCGCGCATGGGCGCCACCGACGTGGTGCCGTTTGTGCCGATTAGCGATATCAGCATGCAGGAATGTGTAGAGATGGCGCGCCGGTTGGGCAAGCGCGTGGGCAGCGAGCTGAATATCCCGGTATACCTTTACGAAGAAGCCGCCACCCGCCCCGAGCGCCAGAATCTGGAGAACATTCGCCGCGGCGAGTATGAAACCCTCAAGCTGGAGATCGGCAGCAACCCGCTGCGCGTCCCCGATTTTGGCCCGTCACAGCTCAGCCCGGCCGGCGCCACCGTGATCGGCGCGCGCCAGCCGCTGATCGCCTTCAACGTCTACCTGACCACGTCGGATATCAGCATCGCGCAGAAAATCGCGCGCGCCGTGCGCCAGTCGAATGGCGGGATGCGCTACGTCAAGGCGTTGGGCCTGCAGGTAGAAGGGTTAGCGCAGGTCTCGATGAACCTGACCAACTTCCGCCAGTCGCCTATCGCGCGCGTGGTGGAAATGGTGCGGCGCGAGGCGCAGCGCTACGGGGTCAGCGTGCACCACACCGAGCTGGTTGGCCTGGTTCCGCAGGAAGCCTTGAATGAAGCTGCCACCTGGTACCTGCAGCTCGACGATTTCGAGGCGCAGCAGATCCTGGAAACCCGGCTGTACCAGGGCAAAACCGGCGCCCCGGCCGCCCCAACCGGGCCGGCCTTTATCGACGAACTGGCAGCGGGCAAGGCCACCCCGGGCGGCGGCTCGGCAGCCGCATTCACCGGCGCGGAAGCCGCGGCATTGGTCTCGATGGTGGCGCGGCTGACAGTGGGCAAAAAGAAATACGCTGACGTGGAAAGCCAGATGTGGGAAGTGATCGAGGCATCCGAAGCCCTGCGCGCGCAGCTCACCCGGGCCGTAGAGCAGGATTCGGCCGCTTTCGATGAAATCATGGCGGCGATGAAGCTGCCCAAAGACACCGAAGAGCAGCAGGCTGCCCGCGGCGAGGCAATGGAGCTGGCCACGCGCGGCGCAATGGCCGTGCCATTTGGTGTGGCGCAGGCCGCGGTGGAGGTGATGGCGCTGGCGCTGCAGGTGGTGCAGAAAGGTAACCTCAACGCCATCACCGACGGCGGCTCGGCGGCCGCCCTGGCGCGCGCCGCGTTGACCGGCGCGGGGTTGAACGTGCGCACCAACTGGCTCAGCCTGGCCGACCGGGCCTTCGCGCAGCCTATGCTCAATGACCTGTCGGCGCTGGAACAGCGCGCCGCCGGGCTGGAAGCCGAAATCCGGCAGACATTAATCGAACGCGGGCATTTACCGCTGGAACAAGCCTGATCTGGGAGAAACGAAAATGGGACTGAAACCTGACCACTGGATCCGCCGCATGGCATTGGAACACAACATGATCGTGCCCTTTGCCGATCAGGAAAAACGGCCGGGGGTGATCTCCTACGGCGTATCCTCCTATGGTTACGATATCCGCGTGGCGGATGAGTTCAAGATTTTCACGAACGTCTACTCGGCCGTGGTCGATCCCAAGAGCTTCGACAGCCGCTCGATGGTGGACTTCCAGGGTGATGTATGTATCATCCCGCCCAATTCGTTCGCGCTGGCGCGCACGGTGGAGTACTTCCATATCCCGCGCGGCGTGTTGACGGTGTGCCTGGGTAAAAGCACCTACGCGCGCTGCGGAATCATCGTCAACGTGACGCCTTTCGAGCCCGAGTGGGAAGGCTTCGCCACGCTGGAAATCTCCAATACCACCCCGCTGCCCGCCAAGATCTACGCCAACGAGGGCATTGCTCAGGTATTGTTCTTCGAGGGTGACGAGCCCTGCGAGCGTTCGTACGCCGATAAGAAAGGAAAGTACCAGGGGCAGCAGTCCATCGTGCTGCCGCGCCTGTAAACCCTGTTGATGAAACGCAAGACCCCCGCCATCCGCAGCGGCATCCGCCGGCAGCGTGCAGAAGAGTACCTGCTGATCACGCTGCTGAGCTTTGCCGCCTCGGTGGCGGTGACGCGCCTGTTTCTGTTCCTCACCGGCTACCCACAGATCGGCGGCGGCGCGCTGCACATTGCCCACGTGTTGTGGGGCGGCCTGCTGTTGTTTATCGCCTGCCTGCTACCACTGCTGCTGGCAAACCGCTGGGCGCTCTCTGCCAGCGCGCTGCTCTCGGGCGTGGGCGTTGGGCTATTCATCGATGAAGTTGGCAAATTCATCACCAGCTCCAACGACTACTTCTACCCGTGGGCCGCGCCCATCATCTACGTCTTTTTTCTGCTGACGGTGGCGCTGTATTTACGCGTCAGCCGCACCCGGTCGGATAACTTCCGCTCTGAGCTGTACTACACGCTGGAAGACCTGCAGGAGGTGTTGGACCACGACCTTTCGGAGCGCGAGAAGAAGGATATTATCCGCCACCTGGAGCGCGTGCGCACGCAGTCGAACCACCCTGACCTGATTGCCCTGGCCACCAATCTGGAAGAATTTATCAACATGCAGGAGATCGAAGTTGCGCCTGAAGAGCCAACCGCCTGGCAAAAGTTCCTGGTGCGGCTCGAAGCCTGGGAGACGCGAGCGATCAACCGCCAGCGCTACCGTGCCGTGCTCTCCGGGGCGCTGGTGGCGCTGGCCGCCTGGTCGCTGTACTACCCGCTGGTCGTATTCGGCATGGCCGTCACGCGCCGCGCGATGCACCCGCTTCTGCGCCAGTTGCTGGAAAGCGAGCTGGTAACCAGCGCGCCAGGCATGACATGGTATACCACCATGCTGGCGCTGGAGCTTTCGGCCGGGCTGCTGCTGCTGGTGGGAGCGCTGCTGGCCGCCCTGGGGCGCGACCGGCGCGGTTTCCCATTCATCTACTTCGGTCTGCTGTTCTCATTGACGGTAGTCAACGTGCTGGTATTTTACTTCGACCAGTTTTCCACCATTGCCAATTCGATCCTTCAGTTTTGCGTTCTGCTGCTGGCGCTGCGCTACCGCGCGCGCTTTATGGGCAACAGCGAGCACCCGGTCTAAAGCCTTGCATCGTCCGAAACAGCGGCCTTTTTCAGCGCCACAGCCAGCGCGTGGTTGGCGATCTTTAGAATATCCTGCGCAGTGAGATAATTCGGGTTACGCGCGGCCGCGCCGTAGGTCACCTCCACGCGGCTGGCTCCAACCCCCAACGGCGCTTCAAACACTTTCATGATGCGCTCGATGATCACATTCATATCATCTTCGCGGCGCAGGTCTTCATTGAGGGTGATAAACTTCCAGCCGTTTTCGCGCGCGATGGTATCCGTGGGGCGCAGGTTTTGCTGCAAGCGCCGTGATGCTTCCACCAGCAGCGGCAAGGAGCTTTCCAGGTTGGCATCCACCGGCTCGCCATCCGCGCCGCGCACATCCAACTGGAAGAGAATCACCGCGTACAGGAATTCAGCGCGGCGCTTACCGCGCTCATACGCCAGCTCCAGCCGCGTTTGGAAGAAATCATACGTAAACAGGTTGGTGACCGGGTCGCGAAAAGAGTGCGTCTTGGGCGGTTTTTCAAAAGCCAACAGGCGCTTTGCCAGCGCGGTGAGCTGGTCGATGCCCACCGGTTTGATCAGCACCAGGTCCGCCAGATCAGCAACCAGGTGCACGGTGTTCGGATAGCCGGTAACCACAATTACGTGGGTGTCATCAAAGCGCGGGTTCGAGCGGATCTGATAGAGGATATCTTCGCCGCCAATTTCCTGTCCCAGGCGCATATCCAGCAAAATCAACCCGGGGACGCTGCCGGAAAGGCGCAGGAAGCCTTCCCGCGCGGAAAGCAGCACTTCCACCTCGAGCCCTGCCAGGGTGAGCACGGCCTGGAAATATTCCGCGATATTTTTATCATCTTCAATGACCAGTACGTGGTTGTTGATCATCCTGCGCTCCTGCATCGCAATGATGAACACACGATCGCGCGTTGCTGAAAAACTTTGCGCGGATGGTTGCATGTCCAGTTATTTGGATGGAATGTACGTGAGAAATTCAAGCTCATTATAACAAACCATTCTTGTTCGGTAACATACAGATTTATAAAAGCATCGGCAAATATCACCTAGTAATTCGATACATTCTTACGATGTATGACATGTCGAAGAAAGGAAGTCGTTCTTACCCCGCGTGTTCGGAATTGTGCTACACTTTGGAGCAGGAGAATTTCCAACTCGCGAGCATTACCCATACACCCGCGACTGCACGTTTCGCTCGTTCATCTACTAACGAAAGGAGGCGATGCTGGACAAAGGATTCAACCACGCACGTTGATGGCTGTAACCTGCTTTACACCAGTTCCACTTCTATTCCTGTACCATGAACCTATTGGAGAATGAGATGAAAAGAAGCGCGTTTTTCTACCTTAGCCTGCTGGTAGTGCTTAGCATGGCTCTGGCTGCCTGTACCCCAGCCGCCACCCAGGCTCCGGCCGCCACGCAAGCCCCGGCTGAGCCCGCTGCCCCCGCTGCCCCTGCCGATCCGCTGGCCGACCTGGTAACGGCTGCGAAAGCCGAAGGCCAGCTTACCACCATCGCCCTGCCGCGCGACTGGTGCAACTACGGCGAAATGATTGATGGCTTCAAGGCCAAGTACGGCATCCAGGTGAATGAGCTCAATCCGGATGGCTCGTCGGGCGATGAAATCGAAGCCATCAAGGCCAATAAAGACAATAAAGGCCCGCAGGCCCCCGATGTGATTGACGTTGGCTTTGGTTTTGGCCCGCAGCTCATCGATGAAAAACTGGTGCAGCCCTACAAAGTTTCCACCTGGGATTCCATCCCCGCGGATGCCAAGGATCCCGATGGTAATTGGTACGGCGACTACTACGGCGTGCTGGCTTTCGAAGTCAACTCTGACATCGTCAAGAACGTGCCCCAGGATTGGTCTGACCTGCTCAAGCCCGAATACAAGGGCCAGGTCGCCCTCTCCGGTGACCCGCGCGGTTCTGCCCAGGCGCAGATGAGCGTGTACGCCGCGGCGCTGGCCAATGGCGGCTCGCTGGATAACGTGCAGCCCGGTCTCGATTTCTTCAAGCAGCTCAATGAAGCCGGTAACTTTGTCCCGCTGATCGCCAAGCAGGCCACCGTTGCCAAGGGCGAAACCCCCATCATCACCCGCTGGGACTACAATGCCCTGGCCGACAAGGATTCCCTGGCCGGCAACCCCAATATCGAAGTGGTGATCCCGCAGTCGGGCGTCATCGCCGGTGTGTATATCCAGGCCATCAGCGCCTACGCGCCGCACCCCAATGCCGCCAAGCTGTGGATGGAATACATGTACTCTGACGCTGGCCAACTGGTCTGGCTGAAGGGCTACTGCCACCCCATCCGCTACAACGACCTGGCCGGCAAGAACGCCATCCCGGCTGATCTGGCTGCCAAGCTGCCTCCGGCTGATCTCTACGCCAAAGCCGTGTTCCCCAGCATTGAGCAGATCAATAACGCCAAACAGGTTATCACCGACAATTGGATGTCCGTCGTCGGCGCCGATGTCAAGGAATAACCGTACACAAATCGTTGAAAAGGAGCGGGGCGCAAAGGGGGTGCGCCCCGCCAGAGGTGATTGGAAACGATGGCTGGGCGTACTGCCGTTCTTCCTGTTCACCTTTTTGTTCATCGTCCTGCCGTCCCTGTCGCTGTTCGTTGGCGCTTTCCAGAATAACCAGGGCGGGTTTACGCTGAAAAACTTTGCCGACCTGTTCGACCCTTCCATCTTATCGGGCTACTGGGTCAGCATCCGCATCAGCGCCGTCACCGCGCTGGGCGGTGGGCTGCTCGGTTTTCTCATGGCCTATGGCGTAACCGTCGGCGGCCTGCCGCGCGGCGTGCGCACAGCGCTGACTACCTTCTCCGGTGTGGCATCCAACTTCGCCGGCGTCCCGCTGGCCTTCGCCTTTATCGCCACCCTGGGGCGCACCGGCTTGGTCACCGTGCTGCTCAAAACCATCTTTGGGCTGAACCTGTACGACCAGGGCTTCTCGCTGTATTCCTTCCTGGGCCTGTCGCTCACCTATATGTACTTCCAGTTCCCGCTGATGGTACTGGTGATCACCCCCGCGCTGGATGGCCTCAAACGCGAATGGCGTGAAGCCAGCGAAAACCTGGGAGCCACCACGTTCCAGTACTGGCGCATGGTAGCGCTGCCCATCCTGCTGCCTTCGCTGCTGGCGACCATGATCCTGCTGTTTGGCAATGCCTTTGGCGCCTATGCTACAGCGCTGTCGCTTACCGGCGGCTTCCTCAACCTGGTGACGATTGTGATTGGTTCGCAGATCAAGGGTGATGTGCTGCACAACCCCGGCCTGGGCTATGCCCTGGCGTTGGGCATGGTCATCATTATGGCTTTTTCCATGAGCCTGTACTACGTGCTGCGCCGCCGCAGTGAAAGGTGGCTGCGCCAATGAAAAAGAACCGTTTCTGGTCATGGTTTTGGGTTATCATCGGCGCGCTGTATTTCGTCGTCCCGCTGATCGCCACCTTTGACTTCTCGCTGCGCGCCAAACGCGGCGTGCTCAGCTTCCTGGCCTACGAGCGCGTGTTTGCCGATCCGCGCTTCTACTCCACCCTGCTGTTCTCGCTGGAGATGGCGGTGTTCACCATCCTGGTGAGCCTGCTACTGGTGGTGCCCACGGCCTACTGGATCCGCTTGCGGCTGCCGCAGCTTCGCAGCCTGGTGGAATTTATCACCATGATGCCGTTTGTCATCCCGGCCATCGTGCTGGTGTTTGGGCTCATCCGCGTCTTTTCCGGCGCGCCATTTTTCCTCACCAACACCGCGTTTGGAACCAACGCGCTTGTGGTAGCGGGGTACAGCGTGCTGGCCTTGCCCTACATGTTCCGCTCGGTGGATAACGGCCTGGCCGCGATTGACGTGCGTTCGCTGACCGAAGCCGCGCAGTCGCTGGGGGCGGGTTGGGCCACCATCCTGGTGCGCGTGATCTTCCCCAACCTGCGCTCAGCGCTGCTTTCGGGCGCATTTCTCACCCTGGCCACGGTGATCGGCGAATACACCATCGCCAGTTTCCTGGTGGGCGTCAACGCCTTTGGCCCGTACATGTCGCTCATCGGCCAGAACAAGACCTACGAGTCTTCATCCCTGGCAGTCATTTCGTTCCTACTCACCTGGGCATTTATGGGCCTGCTCCAGCTCTTCAACCGGGGCGGGCAGCAAACCCTGGCTGGCGCGCGGTAAGTCGCAGATTGGGACCTGGCTATGGCATTCTTAACCCTGACGAACGTCAACAAAATCTTTGGCAGTACCGTGGCGGTGGAAGACTTCAACCTGGACGTGGAAAAAGGCGAGTTTGTTTCTTTTCTCGGCCCGTCCGGCTGCGGTAAAACCACCACCCTGCGCATGATCGCCGGCTTTGAAACCGCCACCAGCGGCGAGATCAAGATCAATAACACGGATGTGACCACCGTACCACCCAACCGGCGCAATATTGGCATGGTGTTCCAATCCTACGCGTTGTTCCCCAATATGACCGTTGCAGATAATATCGGCTTTGGCATGCGCGTTTCGGGCAAACCGCGCGAGGAGATCAACACCCGCGTGGATGAAATGCTCAAGCTGATCAACATGCGCGAATTTGGCCCGCGCTACCCGCACCAGCTCTCCGGTGGGCAGCAGCAGCGCGTGGCGCTGGCACGCGCCATCGCCATACGCCCGCAGGTGCTGCTGCTGGATGAGCCGCTCTCGGCGCTGGATGCCAAAATCCGCGTGCAGCTGCGCACGGAAATCCGCCTGATCCAGCAGCAGTTGGGTATCACCACGATCTATGTCACCCACGACCAGGAAGAGGCCATGTCGCTATCCGACCGCGTGGTAGTGATGTACAACGGCCACATCGAGCAGATCGGCGCGCCGTTCGAGATCTATAACTTCCCCAAGACGCAGTTCGTGGCCTCCTTCGTTGGCACGCTCAACCAGGTAGAGGCCCGCGTGGTGGATGCCTCCGCCGGCGTGCTGGAAGTGGCCGGGCAAACCTTCCGCGCGCCCGGGCCGGTGATGCAGGCCGCCAATGGCAGCCGCGTGATGATCGGCCTGCGCCCTGAGATCATCACTCTCGAGCAGGATACACCCGAGCAGAACCGCTTCCACGCCGAGGTCGTGCTGATTGCCTTCCTGGGCTCGGTGGTGCGCATCCAGGTGCGCGTGGGCGAAAACCTGATCTTCTTTGACACGCTGAATAACCCCAACATGGCGCTGCCAAAGGTTGGCGACCAGATTGATATATTCTTCTCCCCCGAATCGCTGCTGGTGCTGGGGCGCAAGGGCGAAGGCCAATAAAGGATCACGATGAATACCAAGACCCTGGTGCTGTTACGCGCGTTCCTGGCCCTGGCGGCGCTGCTGGGGTTCGTGTACCTGTACGGCCGGGCCATCATTGAAGCCATCACCACCAGCACGACCCCGTCATACTCGGAAGGCTACACGTACGTGGCCACCATCCTGGCCGGTCTGGTGGGCGGCGTGGCCGCCATGGGCCTCGGGCAAAGCGGGGTGCGCGGGTACACGCGCCAGGGTATCTGGCGCAACCTGGGGCGCACCATCGCCCCATTCCAGACCGAAAACGTGCAAAACACACTGGCGCTGGTGTATACGCTGGTATACATCGTCATGGGCATCGCCGCCATCCTGGTGTGGGTTACATCCGGGCCGGAAGACCCGGCGCACGAGATGATCCGTAACCTGGCGCTGATCTTCCTCGGCCTGGTGATTGCCACCGCGCAGACTTTCTTCGGCATTCAGCCGGATGCATCCATGCCGCGCCCGGTAAAAGCGTCGCATAAGCATCACTAAACCACTCGCGGGATAACAAGACTGCCCGGCGCGATTTGCGCCGGGCAGTCTTGTTTTGCTATTCGCCTTCTGCCAGCTCGATATAAATGCGCTTGTTGATTTTGCCTTTGCTCTTGTAATCCACCACGCGCACCCGGCCAACCTCTCGTGTGTTGCGCACGTGCGTGCCGCCATCCGCCTGCAGGTCCAGGCCTATCAGCTCCACTGTGCGCACCTCGGGGATGCCGGGAGGCAGCAGGTTGATCTTGGTGCGGATCAGGTCGGGGATTTGGAAAGCTTCATCGCGCGGCAGGATGGCTACCCGTACGTCATGCCCGTTCTGCACTTCGCGGTTGACTGCCTCTTCGATCACCTCCACCAGGTCTTTGCTCATGGTCTCGAACTCAAAGTCCATGCGACCCTTGAGTGGGTCCATGTCGCCGCCGGTAACGTGCGCGCCGTAATCGCGGAACACTACCCCACACAGGATGTGCAGTGCGGTGTGCGTGCGCATCAGCGCGTAGCGCCGCGACCAATCCACCATGCCCTGCACCTCGCTCCCCACATCCGGTAAAGCTGCGCCTTCACCCAGCAGGTGCCAGATTCCTTCTGGTCCCTTGCTCACCTTCACCACGGGCAGGCGCGCGCCGCCGGTGATCAGCTCGCCGGTATCGTTGGGCTGGCCGCCGCCGCCCGGATAAAACGCGGTACGATCGAGCAGCACTGCGCTGCGCTCGGGGTCCGTGGCGACCACGCGCGCGGAGAACTCTTTCACATAACTATCCGTCTGGTAGATCATCTCGGTCATAGCGGGTTTCCTTGGTAATACGATTTCAAAAACGATTCCAAGCGCGCCAGGGCTTCGGGCAGGTTGGCGCGGCCAAAACCAATGCGGAAATGCGCGCTGTATTCCGGGGCATACAGCGCGCCGGGAAGGAGCATCACGCCGGCCGTTTCCACCAGCGCGCGGCAGAAATCGGTCGCGCCGGACGTGCCTCGCAGACGTGGAAAAGCAATCGGCCCAGCCAGCGGGCGCAGCCAATCGAAAATTTCGGCATGCCACGCGAAGAATTCATCCAGCAGCGCAAGGTTGCGCCGGATCAGCTCGCGGTTACGCCCGATAATCTGCTCGCCGTGACGGATGGCCAGCGTGCCTAACAGCTCGCTGGGGGCGCTGTTGCAGATGGTGGTGTAATCTTTTCGCGTCGCGATTTTCTCGAGCAGCGCGGCGTTATGGCTGGCCAGCCAGCCGATGCGCAGCCCCGCCAGCCCATAGGACTTGGACAGCACTCCCAGCGAAACGCCGCGCGGGTTCAAGTCGCACCAGGCGGGCAGGCGCTCGCTGTCCTGGTACTCCAGGCCGCGGTACACTTCATCCGAAAATACCAGGAAGCCGTGCGTCTCGGAAAGCTCGTTTAATTCTTCCCAGCCTTCCGTATCCATGCTGCCGCCAGTGGGGTTGTGCGGGCAGTTGACGATGACCGCGCGCGTATCCGGTCGCAGCAGCCCTTCCAGGCGTTCGATGTCGAGCCGCCATCCATCCTCGGGCAGCGCCGGCCACAGGCTCACCTGGCAACCCAGCGCCTGCGGCACCGAAACCAGCGATTGGTAGCATGGCCAGTGGACCACCACGTGGTCGCCCCGCTCCAGCAGCGCATTGGCAAACAGGAAGATAGCCTCCTGCGCGCCGCTGTGTACCAGCACGTCATCTGCTGATATGCTCTGGTACAGGCCGGCGATGGCCTCACGCAGCACCGGGTGGCCGCGCGATTCGGTATATCCCAGCCACAGGTCTTCCATGGCTTCTATCCCGCCAGGCTCCATACGCAGCAAATCGCCCGCGCGGATCGACTCACAGTCCGAGCTTCCCAGCAGGTACGGGGCGGAAAATTCATGCTGAGCGAAATAGCGCTCCAGGCGGAACGGTTCGATTTTCACGTGCACTCCGGGCGAAAGTTATGTCGCACTCGAAATTGTATCAAAAGCGCGCGCAGATGTACAATAAATCATCTTGATTAGCAGGGAGAAGATGAATGGCTATCCATGTTAACTGTCCAGCCTGTGGCGCATCGCTCAGCGTCAGTGAGACCACGCGTCGCACCACCTGTGATTTTTGTGGCAACCATTTCGACGTTGATACAACCCAAACCGAGCCGGCGCTGAAACGCATTACACCCGAAGAGATGATCGCTGACCCGATCCCCGTACAATCGGCGCAGACGGAATCGGTGCTGCCGGAGCCCGAGCCGGTAATCATTCCGCCGCCCACGCCGCCATTCGCGCGGAAGGATCCGCCGCCTTACGAACCGGTGACGCCCAAACGCAATCTGACCTGGGTAGTGATTGCCATCATCGTAGCGCTGCTAGCGTGCGGCGGCTGCTCAATGATGGCGCTTCTGCGCCTGGTGCAAAATAGCATGTAGGATATCACTGCACGTTAACTGTCACTTCATACGTATTAGCGGGGGGCATATTGGTCTCCCAGACGCGGTGATAAACCAGCTTCAAGGTTGCCTGGCCGGTTTTTATGGCAGTAAAATGAAACACTAGCATTGCCGGCGCGCCCACTTTGCCGCTGTTCTGCTGAATGCTTTGCGGCTCGCCATCCGGCTTGAGGATCTCCTCATCCAGCGGTGGTTGAACCTCCCAGGTGTACCCTGTGCCAGGGTTTGCGGGCAACGAGAGCACCAGCGCATCGCCCGGTGCGAGCTGCACCGTTTCGCCGGCGTCCCCCTCACCGATATTGACTTCAGCGGGCGTGGTGGTCCCATCCCGCGTTTCGCTGCTGCCACACGCGCTCAGAATGGCGCACGCCACAGCCAACAGCATAGCTGGCATCCAGCGGTTCATAGCTAACCTCCTTCTGGTTCCCGGTGATGAACGATCAGCGCAGACCACCTGCTTATGACGATCTCCTTACAATGTTGCATACCGGGTATGATCATTATATTCCCCTCTACAAACCCGCGCGCAAACGCGGTATAACAGAAGGGAAAACACAAGGGGCGATCCGGCTGTTTTCTGAACCGACCACCGGCAGGTTATATACTTCATAGATCGGAGAAGACGCATGAGTCTGACGTATGATATTGCGATCATTGGCGGCGGCATCGTCGGCATGGCGACTGCCATGGCTCTCTCGCAGAGAGGTGGTATCTCGCTGGTGGTTCTGGAAGCCGAAGACCACCTGGCCGCGCATCAGACCGGGCATAACAGCGGCGTAATCCATTCCGGCATCTATTACAAGCCGGGGTCACTGAAAGCCCTGAACTGCATCAAAGGTCGTGAAGCGCTGTACCGTTTTTGCCAGGAACATGGCATCGCCCACGACAACTGCGGCAAGGTGATTGTAGCCACCAGCAAGGCGGAGCTGCCCGCGCTGGACAACCTGGAAAAGCGCGGCCAGGAAAACGGTCTGGTGGGGCTGCGCCGGCTGACACCCGAGCAGATTAAAGAGCACGAGCCACACGCCAGCGGCATTGCCGGGTTGTTCGTCCAGCAGACCGGCATCGTGGATTACAAGCACGTGACGCGTAAATACGGCGAAATCATGCAGGCGGGCGGTGGGGAAGTGCTCACCTCGGCGCGCGTTACTCGCGTGGATAAGCGCGCGGATGAATTCGTGCTCGAGACGTCACGCGGCGAAGTGCATGCCCGCAACCTGATTAACTGCGCCGGTTTGCAGTCGGACCGCGTGGCAAAGATGTGCGGAGTAAATCCTGGCCTGCAGATTATCCCGTTCCGCGGCGAATATTATGAAATCCGTCCGGAAAAGCAGTACCTGGTGCGCAACCTGATCTACCCGGTGCCCGATCCGCGTTTCCCCTTCCTGGGCGTGCATTTCACGCGCATGATCGAAGGCGGCGTAGAAGCCGGTCCGAATGCGGTGCTGGGCTTCCGCCGCGAAGCCTATGAGATGTGGGATATCAACGTGCGCGACTTGATGCAGTACGCCACGTACAGTGGCTTCTGGCGCATGGCGATGAAACACTGGAAGATGGGCTTTGGTGAGATGTACCGCTCGCTGAGCAAGGCGGCCTTTGTCAAGGCGCTGCAGCACCTGCTGCCCGACCTGGAGTACAACGACGTAACCCGCAGCGGAGCCGGTGTGCGCGCCCAGGCGCTGCTGCCAGATGGCTTCCTGGCGGATGATTTCCGCATCAAGGAAGCGCCGCGCATGGTGCATGTGCTCAATGCGCCTTCTCCAGCCGCCACGGCATCCATCGCCATTGGCACATCCATCTGCGAGATGGCCACCAAAAACTTCTCGCTAAGCTGAACGGTAAACCCGCCGGTTCATTCCGGCGGGTTTTTTGTTGGTTACACCAGGCTGGCGCACAGTAGGCGCGCGGGCTGGTCGGACTGCACCTGGTAGGCGCCCAACGCAGCAGGGATCAGCACGGTTTCCCACTGCGCCAGCCCTACCTCCCACCCTGCACCGCTGAGACGCGCCTGTTCACCGATGCAGGTGAGCGCATGGAATGTCTGGCCGTGGGTATCCATCGCCAGCCCGGCTGGGCCGGCATCCACGCGCTGCAGGCGGAAGTATGCGCATTGCACCAGCGTGGCGCGCGAGCCGGGCCGCTGTTCTGATTTTGGCACAAACCGCGGCTGCGTGGATGGATCGATCACTGCCAGCGACTTTTCCGTATGTAGCGGCCGAGACGGGCTGGCCGGCCGGTCCCAGTCATAGACGCGGTAGGTGAGGTCAGAACGCTGCTGCACCTCATAGATCATCAGGCCGGGGCCGATGGCGTGCAGCGTGCCGGCCGGCATCAGCAGGCATTCCCCACGCTGCACTTCGCGCTGCTGCGTGTAATCCAGAATCTCGCGCCCGCGAATGGCGCGGCGGATATCCTCGCGGGTGGTTCCGAGGCGCGTGCCAACCAACAGTTGCGCGCCCGGGTCGGCGTGCAGCACATACCAGGCTTCGGTCTTGCCGTTGTGGTCAGGTCCTTCCAGCGCGCGCGCCTGGGCATCATCCGGGTGCACCTGCACCGAAAGCCAGTCGGCGCTGTCGAGCAGCTTGATCAAGAGTGGAAAACGCCCGCCCTCGCCCGGCGCAGCGCTGCCCAGCAGCGCCGCGGAGTGCGTCGCGGCTACATCCTTCAACAACTTCCCGGAATGCGGGCCGTCCAACACGCGGTTATTTTCATCCACAATCCAGGCCTCGGCGGTAGGACCAGGAACCTGCGGGCGCAGCCTGCGCCCACCCCAGACGTAATCACGGTACAGCGGCTCCAGCCGCAAGGGTCGATCGAACGAAGCTCGCGTCATCATAGGCTACTATTATAGGCCAGAATGCGCCCGAATCTGGGCGGCGCGCGGGAAAACCGGTGTAGAATGAAGGCGTCAGATACATAACAGGGAAAAAATCCACCATCCAGGGGAGAAATGATGAAACCCGACCGCAATATTGCCGAAGGCATTCTCTTTACCGACCAATATCAGATATCTATGGCGCAGTTGTACTACCGCATGGGCATGCATGAAAAGATGGCACAGTTTGACCATTTTTTTCGCAGCTACCCGGATTATGGCTCGCACAAAGCCGGCTACTGCGTGAATGCCGGGCTGGAATGGCTGCTGGATTGGATGCGCGATGCGCATTTCACCGATCAGGATATTGAACAGTTGCGCACTCAGCGTGACCGCGCCGGTAACCAGATCTTGAAAGACGATTTCCTGCAATGGCTGCGCAAGAACGGCGATTTTTCGGGAATTAATCTGCAGGCAATCCCCGAAGGCCGCGTGGTGCACCCTTATGTTCCACTGACGGTGGTGCAGGGGCCGATTGTGCAGGCGCAAATTCTGGAGACCGCGCTGCTGAACAAGCTCAACTTCCAGACGCTGATCGCAACCAAAGCGGCGCGCATCAAAGAAAGCGGGCGTGGACAGGTGCTGCTGGAATTTGGCATGCGCCGCGCGCAGGACTTTGGCGCCAACGCCGGCGCGCGCGCCGCGATGATCGGCGGCGCGGATTTCTCATCCAACGTTGGGGTATCGCACCTGTTGGGCTATTCCCCCAAGGGTACGCACGCGCACAGCATGGTACAGGCGTTTATGGCGATGGGCGAAGGCGAGCTGGGCGCATTCCGCGCCTACGCCGATGTTTACCCCGATGACTGCCTGCTGCTGGTAGATACAATCGATACGTTGCAAAGCGGCGTTCCCAACGCGATCAAAGTCTTCGAAGAGCTGCGCGCCAAAGGCCACCATCCGGTGGGCATCCGTCTCGATTCGGGCGACCTGGCATTCCTCACTATCCAGTCGGCGCTGATGCTCAATAAAGCCGGCTTCGTGGATACATCGATCGTGTGGTCCAACCAGCTCGATGAACTGGTGATCTGGCAGATTTTGACCCAGATCCAGCAGGAAGCGCCGCGCTATGGACTGGATGCCGACAGCGTGATCCGCCGCGTGATCTATGGGGTTGGCACCAAGTTGATTACTTCAGCCGGCGATCCGGCGCTGGACGGCGTGTACAAGCTGGTGGCGCTGGAGATTGACGGCCAGTGGAAACCGGCCATCAAAGTTTCGGAAACACCTGCCAAGACGCTCAACCCTGGGCATAAATCACCATGGCGGCTGTACGACGAACGCGGCAAAGCTACCGCCGATCTGCTGACACTGGAAGAAGACATGCCCTGCCATGAAGAAAGCATCACCCTGCACCATCCAACCGAAATGGGCGTGTTTCGCCGGATGGACTGCGCGCGCATCTCGTCGATGGAGCCGCTGCTGGTGGATATCCTCAAAGATGGTCAGTTGGTGTATGACCTTCCGGGCATCGAAGAAATCCGCCAACAGCGTATACTGGACGTAGACCGGCTGGACCCGGGCGTAAAACGCCTGGTCAACCCGCACATTTACCACGTCTCGCTGACCGATAAGCTTTGGAAGGTAAAACAGGACCTGATCGCTAACGCGCACTAGCGCGATACTACCACCCAAGGAAACACACCATGAACATCGACACCAGCCTGCGCCGCACCGTAGCCGCCCTCACCCACCCCGCATCGCTGCTCGCCATCGCCCTGATGCTGTTCAATGATTTCGTACTGAAAGCGGCCGCCCCGGGCTGGTTGACCGGCAAGCTGAGCGATTTTGCCGGGCTGGTAATTTTACCAATACTGGCGGCTGGAATGCTGGCGCTGCTGCCCTGGCATGAGCGCTGGCAAACGCGGGCGCCCATCCTGGGCGGCGTACTGCTGGTGGGAGCGTGGTTCGCGCTGGTCAAAAGCGTGCCGGCGCTCAACCAGGCTTTCGTTCAGGTGGCCGCGCGCGCCGGCGCGCCGGTGCGCCTGGTGCTGGACTCCGGCGATCTACTGGCGCTGTCGATGCTTCCACTTTCCTATATGATATGGCTACGCGCAAAGCCTCGCGTTCTGCACTTGCGCCGCGCCTGGGTAATGCTGCCTGCCGCAGCCCTGGTGCTGCTGGCCGATGCCGCCGCGCCGGACCGCGGCGCGACCTGCGTGCATATCGTGCAGGGTGAGCTGCGCCTGGTGGCGCCCTATCAGGGCGTTTACCAAAGCCAGGATGGCGGCCTGACGTGGCAGACCAGCAGCGAATGGGAAAACTACGAATGCACCGATACCAGCGCGCAGATGATCGACCCGAACGGCGCAGTGCAGTATCGCTGGACGCGCGGCGAGCGCATTGAGCGCAGCAGTGACGGCGGCCAGACCTGGAGTGAAGAGTTACCACTGCGGCCGCTGGGCGAAGTGCAGCGGGCCTACGTGCAAAAAGTCAACAGCCAGAATATCCAGTTCGGCAAAGGACCGTTCAGCGCCGTGGAAGATCCAAACAGCGGCAATATCGTCTTTGCTATGGGACAGGAAGGCGTGCTGGTGCGCCGTCCCGACGGAACCTACATCCCGGTGGGCATTGGCCGCTATAACCCGGATGTAATGGGGCCCATCCCACCCGGCGGGCAGCTGACGCTTCTGAGCGGGGAGTTTTTCATGGCTGTGGCCGTCAGCCTGCTGGCTTTTTCTACCCTGGCGCTGCCTTACCACCGCCGCTGGTGGCGGATTGCCAAAATCATCATTGGCTGGCTGTTCTGGCTTGCCGCGCTGGTGATTTTCCCGCCGGCCATCAGCAGCGGGCCGTACACCGAGATGTTTATCTTTGTTGGCATTCTTGCCGCGCTGGGTTGGGCGCTTATCTGTGTGATCGATGACATGATTGCTCTTGTGCGCGCTCACCGCCGCCCGGCGCGCCATACTTGGCTGCTGGCCCTGGCTACCGGTATAGCCTACCTGCTGCCGCTACTCTTGTGGGCGTACGAATTGCTGCCCGGCTATGCCACCGCCACTATGGTGGGAATAGCGCTGGTGCTGGTGATCATCGCGTATGGGGTGCTGCAATCGCGGCGCGCGGGGCAATCTCTGGGTCCCCCACTCGCGCAGGCATAACCGGTAGTACATATATTTGGTATTCTTGACAGAAAACAGGTACAATTCAGATAGTATAGTGTTCACCACCGGCAATCGACCCGGTGCATCGCGGCAGCCAGGGATGGGCATGAATCAGGGGATGCATGTGCGGCTACTGCTGTTCGAATACATCATGGGAATGGATCATTTATCGGGTACGGTATGACAGACAAACCATATAATGTCTTCCAATATCACATCCTGCTCGTGGACGACGATGAGGATGACTATATTCTCACACGCGATATGCTCGAAAAAGCCTGGAAAACGCGTTTCGTACTCGAATGGGCGCGCGATTTTGACGCTGGAATGCAGGCGCTGCTTTCAAACGGCTTCGATGCCGTGCTGATTGACTATGACCTGGGCCCGCTGAACGGAATCCAGTTTATTACCGAAGCAGTGCAGATAAACCGCAAAGAACCCATGATCCTGCTCACCGGGCGCGGCGGCATTGAGACCGACCTGGAAGCGATGCAGGCCGGCGCGTACGATTACCTGAATAAAGGCGAAATTAATCCCTCGCTGTTGGAGCGCTCAATCCGTTACGCAGTGGAACGCAAGCGCAGCGAACAGGCGCTGCAGGCCAGCGAAGAGCGTTTTCGCCTGGCCAGCCAGGCGGTGAATGGCGTAGTTTACGATATTGACATACGCACCGGCAGCGTGTTCCGCTCGGAAGGCATGCTGGAAATGCTGGGCTACCCGGCGGATGAAAACGCGCCCGAGGACGTCTGGCGCCAGCGCATTTTTCCTGGAGACTGGGAAAAACTTTCTAACCATTTCGACTACATGCAGCAGACGCGGGATACGCGCTACGGTGTGGAGTACCGCGTACTGCGCAAAGACGGCCGCTGGATCACCGTGCAGGACCGCAGCCTGGTGGTGCGTGACGAACGGGGTGAAATTGTGCGCATTGTGGGCTCATCGGTGGATATCACGCAACGCAAGCACGATGAAGAACAACTGCGCTATCAGGCTATGCTGCTGGCCAATGTCAAAGATGCCATCTATGCCACCGGTGTTGATAACTGCATTACCGCCTGGAACCCTGCCGCCGAGAACCTGTATGGTTGGAAACTCGATGAAGTATTAGGCCGTGATCTCTTCGAAGTCCTGCCTTCTGATACGCCCGTAGAAGAGCGTCATGATTTCCGCAGGCAGTGTGAAGATGGCACGCTGACGTTTCTGGATATCACGCATTATAGCCGGGATGGCAAAAAGCTCTACGTGGAAGGCACTATGATCGCCATGCGCGACCAGGAAGGCGATATCACCGGTTACGTCACATCAAACCGCGATGTCACTGACCGCAAACTTGCCGAGCAAGCGCTGCAGGAAAGCGAAGCCACGCTGCGCAGCTTTTTCAACGCCAGCGGTATCTCACTGGCAGTGGTGGAAGTAGATTTTGGCCAGAACAACATCACTTATCTGATGCAGAACCAGCACTCCGCCGCCTTCCACGGGCTGACCCCGGCGACGTCAGCCCAGAAAACGGCTCGCGAGCTAGGGTATGATGATGCATCCATCGCGCATTGGATGGGCCACTATCGCGCCAGCGCCGGCGCAGGTGAACCGGTGACGATTGAGACCAACGAGCTGTTTTCGCTGCGCCCCGGCTGGTATCACGTCACCATCAGCCCCATCCCGGGCGGTGATCTGTTGGTGCAGCGCTTTTCGGTCACCACGGTAGATATCAGCGACCGCAAGAAAGCCGAAGAAAACCTGCGCGCCAGTGAGGAACGCTTCCACCTTGCCACCCATACCATCAACGAAGGCTTGTGGGACTGGAACCTGGCGGACAACCACATGTGGTGGAACGATGCCTACGACCGCCTGTACGGCCCACGCCCACCCTATTCCGCGGAAACGGCAGATTGGTGGCGGGAGCGCGTGCATCCAGACGATCAGGAACGTGTATTCCAGAGCCAGGAAGAGGCGATGGAAGGCGGCAACGACCAGTGGTCGGCGGATTACCGCTTCCGGCGCGCGGACGGCAGCTATGCCTATGTTTCCGACCGCTCGCACATCATCCGTGATGCCAGCGGCAAGGCCATCCGTGTCACCGGAGCAATGCTCGACCTGACTGAGCTGAAGACCGTGGAAGAAGACCTGCGCGAATCCGAGCAGCGCTTCCGCCTGGCGCTGACCAACTCGAATGTATCTGTGTTCACCATGGATAACAACCTGCGCTACACCTGGTCGTACGGGCCGCGCTGGGGATACTCGGCTCAAGAATTGCTGGGCCGGCGTGATGACGAGCTGGAAGGCGCGGACGATGTGTCCGAACTGCTGGATTTCAAAAGCGAAGTGATCCGTACCGGCATTGGCGCGCAGGCCATCTTAAAAGCCAAGATCAAGGGCGAGTGGCTGCAATACAACCTGGTGCTGGAACCGTTGTTTGATGAAAATGGAGAAGTGACCGGCTTCACCGCCGCCTCGATGGACATCACTAACCTGAAACGGCTGGAAACGCAGAACATCGAAAACAAAACGCAAATTGAAGTGCAGCGCCGGCTGATCCAACAGCGTGAAATGGAGCGCATGGAGATCGCGCGCGATCTGCACGACGGTCCGATCCAGGAGCTGGTGGCGGCGGGCATGAAGCTATCCGAAGCCATGCTGGAACAGGAAGCCGCCAATCACGAGCGCCTGCTGTCAGAGCTGCAGCGGATTTTACAGACGCAAACGCGCGAGATGCGCCAGTTCTGCCAGGAGCTGCGCCCGCCAGCGCTGGCCCCGTTCGGGTTGGAGAAAGCCATCCGGTCACATGTGCAAACCTTTACCAACCGCTATCCAGAGATCAATGTTACGCTGAACCTGATGCGCGATGGCCAGTTGCTGCCCGAAATAACGCGCATGGCGCTGTATCGCGTGTATCAGGAACAGATGAACAACATCTTCAAGCATTCGAACTGCAAGAATGTCACCGTGACGCTGACCATTCATACGGGTAGCGAAGCGGTGACGCTGGAAATTCAGGATGACGGCGTCGGGTTTAACCTGCCCGATAATTGGATTAAGCTGGTGCGAACCGGTCACCTGGGGCTTGTAGGAATGCGGGAGCGCGTTGAAGCCATCGGCGGTACGATGGAAATCCACTCTACGCCCGGCGAGGGCACGCTGATCCGCGTCACCGCACCGGTGGTGACAGAAAGTCAGCCGGCATAAACTGGCGGCGTATACGGGCCCCGGCGCGGCTTAATCGGCTGCAGCCGGGGCTTTTGCGTCCAGCCAGCGGCTGCCGGTCACGTAGATAAACGCGGCCAGCGCCGTGCAGCCGGCGAAGACGCGGAACACCGCGGGCATGCCAAAGGCATCAATGATAGCGCCGGCTACAGGCGCGCCAACCACCGAGGAAAGGCTCAGCGTGGCAACCAGCAGCGCCTGCCCGGTGGCCTTGAGCGGCTGCGGCGTGATGTGGTTAACCAACGCCACGGCAGAAAGCCAGAATGGAACGAAGGTAATGGCATGCGTCAGACTGATCGGCAGCGCGAGCAGCGGGTTGGTAAGCACGCTGTACACCAGCAGACGGGCGGAATACAGCAGGAACGCCAGCGGCAACACACGGCGCGCGCCGATGCGCGCGATCAATGCGCCGCCAAAGACCATGAAGGCGGTCTCAGAAATCGCGCCAAGCGCCCAGGTATTGCCGATCAGGGTTTCACTGGCGCCCATCTGCGACAAGTACATGCTCAGATAGCTGTGCATTCCTGCATTGCCAATGCCAAACACGAACAGGCTGATTGTCGTCACCAGCCAGGCCGGCGTGCGGATGAGCAGCAGAAATTTGCGCGAAAACGCACTGGAAATGTGCATATCATCCGCCGGCAGCCGCCAGACAAATGCCAGCATCACTGCCATCAGCAGGGCGTAGGCGGCAAACACCAGCCGCAGGTCTGCCCCGCGCAGCAGAAACCCAATCCCCATCGTGGAGAGGATATAACCCACTGTGCCCCACGCGCGCTGGCGGCCGTACAGCTCGGTACGCCCGCGCAGCGCGGAAAGGTTCATCGTCTCGATCAGCGGCAGCAGGCTGCTGGAGAAGAAGGTGTTACCCACCACGCATGCCAGCATGGGGAGAAAGCCTCGCGCAAACATTAACCCACCCGCGAACAACCCCGCTCCGCTAACCAGCAGCGCCATAAGCACGCGGCGCAAGCCGTAGCGGTCGCTGATAGCGCCCCAGGTTGGGCTGCCCAGCATACCCAGCAGGGCTGCCAGGCCGGTAATCAACCCGATCTGCTTGCCGCTCAGGCCGGCTTTGAACAGATATACGTTCAGATAGACGTTCATCAGGCCGAAACAGGAATAATACAGAAAATACAGCACCCGCACATTCCGCAGGTGCTGCTTCTGTTGGCCCTGCTCCGGCACAGGAAAGTCTAGCGTGTTGCGCATGTGACCTGTGGCAGCAGCGCTTCCAGCCGCGCCTGCGCGCGCTGGCGCACATTGCTGAAGTCGTACATCGCGCCAAACTGTTCCAACGAAAACGACGCTGCCACCGCGCCCATGCACGCCGCGCGCACCAGGTCACCGGTTTCAGCCAGGCCCACCACAAACCCGCCGCAGTAGGCATTTCCCGCGCCGGTCACATCCACAATGCGCTCTGGATGCGCCGGCGGCACGCGGCACCACAGATGACCGTCTGAAACCAGGCTACCTTCGCCGCCCATGCGCAGCGCCACAGCTCGCGCGCCGTCATCCAGCAACGCGCGGATCGCGTCTTCTGCGATTTCGCGCCCGGTGAACTTTTGCGCTTCCAGCAGGTTTGGCGATACCACTTCCACCAGCGGCATGCTGGCGCGGAACAGGTCGCGGTTTTCCGGGATAGTGATCTCGCCCCACGGCTCCCACAGGATTGGCCCGCTGCCGCCAGCGCGGAAACGCTCCACCCATTCGGAGAAACGGCCCATATCATTCTGGTAATGCACGCCGCTGGCGCTCCAGTAAGCCGCGGGCAGGTCTTCCGGCTGCGGAGAATGACGGATGAAGGTTTCCAGGTCGGTACGGAAGATTTCGGTGCGCTTCCCGTCGGCTTCGAACAACTGCCAGGCGCGCGCGCTGGGCAGATCATAGCGCACCACGCCGCCCAGGTCAAAGTCTTTGCTCAGCTCGGCTTCCATTTCAGGGGGAAAGTCGGTGCCCACCCAGGCAGAAATGCCCACACTCTGCGACCAGACGCGCATGCCAGCCACAGCATGCGTGGATCCTCCGCCGAAGCTGCCCATCTGGGTACGCCCGTCGGGCAGGACGATGTCATCGATGATAATTGAGCCGATCGAGAGGTACACGCAACTGCTCCATTTCTCTTCCCGCCGCGCGGAAGGTGCTCCGCACGGCGGGAAATCTGTTGGTTATCTAGCTCCCCAGGCTGGCGGCCTGCATGAAGGCGCGCACCTTACCGGCGTCCCAATCCGCCTGCAGTGACTCGCGCGTCCAGCCTCCCACCAGCTTGAAGGCGGTGCTGACGATGATGCCGTCGGCGATCGAGAGCGCGTGCGCCACGTTCTGCGCGTTAACGCTGCCGCCGATGAACAGCGGCACACCCAGATTTGCCTGGGCCGCTTCGCTGATCATCAGCGTGGTTTCCTCGTACAAGCGGCCGGTAAGCACCAGACCGTCCGCCCGGCCAAAGGTGGCTGCCTGGCGTGCTTCTTCCACTAGCGGCTGCCGCCCCAGCGGCTCGCCGGTACGGTCGTAAACGTCCGCCAGGATGGCGATATCCTCGGCATGTATCTGCGCGCGGTACTGGATAGCTTCGTAGGCACAGCCCTGCAGCAGCCCTTCGGCCTTGACCATCGCGCCGACGAAGACCTTGAGGCGCACGAACTGCGCGCCGATGGCCTGGGCCACAGCCAGCGGTTCGCGCGCGCCGTGGCTCATCAGGCACACGCCCAACGCCAGGTCGGGGTACGCGGCGCGCACGGCAGCGCCGATGGCGGCCACACCGGCCACCACGTGCGGCTGCACATGCGGGGCCACGGGGTGGTCGCCCAGGTCTTGCAGGTAAAGCCCGTGCACGCCGGCACTGACCGCGGTTTCCACGTTGCGCAGTACATAGTCGTGGATGTGCTCCATCGAACGCGCGTCGGGGTGCGCCGATCCAGGAAAGGGCGGCAGGTGCAGCGCAGCGATGATTTTGGGCAGGCGGCTGGCGGGCGTTTGCATGGATTAACCCTGATCCAGCAGCTCGAGGTGCAGTGTCTCGCTGGTGCGGATGCGGCTGATCCCGCCGCCGCCTTCCTGGCTGCGCCCACCGGCGAAGTTGCGGAAGAACGGCTCGCCCACCACGTCAGCGCGGTACGCGGCAAACAGACTGCCGGGGATAGCGGAAATGACCGGGGCGAACATCTCATCCACGCCCTCGGCCAGCGGCAGCACCTGCGTGGTGTGGTCCGTGATCGCGGTGGCGGAAGCTGGCACTACAGCCGCGATGCGCCGCCCAAGCTGTTGGCTGGCTACCGCGATCTCTACCATGCGCGAGCCATCACGCCCGTTGGAGCTGATCAGGAAGGTGGGCGTTTCGACGGCGCGGGCAAAGTACTGCAAGTGCGCCCATTCTTCAGTGTCCTGGCCCATGGCCGGGTCGCCTGAGGCTTCCAGCACCTTGGCGGCGCTGAACAGCGCCGAAGCAAAGTTAGGCCCGGCACCTACAAAGACAAATTCCGAAGCATCTTTCCACTCGGTGGCCAACCCGGCAGCGGCTTTATCGCTGTGCTCAATGGTGTACGCGGCGGCATCCGCCAGCTTGGCAATTTCCTTGCGGCGCTGCTCGGCTTCGGCGCTGGAGATGTGCCCGCGCACCTCACCCAATCGGATGGCGACCAGCAGCAGGCCGATCTGGTTGGCGATGTAGGAGCGCACGCCGGGGATATGCACGCCCGGCGGGTCCTGGAACGGCGGCTGGGTGGTGTCCACCATCAGCTCGGCGGCGCGCGCGACGCGGCTGGTGGGGGTGGCGGTCATGGCTACGGTGGTGGCGCCGAACTTGCGCCCGGCCAGCAGGCATTCCAGCGTGCGCGACACCTCGCCCGAGACCGAGGTGCCGATCACCAGGTTCGTGCCCGGTTCCGACTTGGGCATAAACTCGGCGGCATAGCGCGCGTACTGCATGGCGGTCAGAGCTTCGGTGGGCAGGCCAGCCAGCTTTTCAAATGCCAGCTCCGCACCCAACGAGGCGTGGTGTGAGTCACCGCATCCGGTGAGGTACACGCGCTTGACCGACAGGCACAGCATGTGGTCGAGCGTGTTGCGCACTTCTTCATCATACGATTGCACGACACCCCGGATCAGCTCGGGGATACTGTGGATCTGGGCTACCATTCCGTTCATATTTCGGTTCTCCTTTTGCATAACACTCTGGTTTCGCTGTGCGGTACTCCTTGACTGCCTCAGAGTACCGGACGATCATTCGTACGCCTGCACAGCGTGATTGGCTTGTCAGTTCTCTCCACCCGGCTGCGCGGCCAGGAACGCCCGCACCGCGGCCTCATCCGGCAGGCTGCCACGCGCGCCGATTTTTTGCACCGAGAGCGCCGCGGCGGCATTCGAAAATTCCAGGCAGTCGCGCAGCGGCCAGTCTCTCAGCAGGCCGGCCAGAAACGCGCCGTGAAAACAATCGCCCGCGCCGGTGGTATCCACCACCCGCACCGGAAAACTGGGCGCAAACGCCTCTTCCCCGGCGCGGAATGCGGCCGCGCCGCGCGAGCCCATCGTCACTACTACGATCTCCACACCCAGCGCCAGCAGCGCCCGGGCGCCATTCCGCGGCTCTTCCTGCCTTGTAAAGCGTGCCAGCGCGGTGGCATTGCAAAAAACGATATCACTATGCGCCAGGCAGTCCTGAATTTCTTCATACGAGAGCGCGTGCGCGGCTTCCAGGTCGATCGCCATCCGGCCGCCGCCGGCATGCACCGCAGCCTGGAGCGGGCCATAGACGGCCGGCTTCTGCGGCACCAGGTAGACTACGCGCGCCCGCGCCAGGGCGGCCAGCAGCTCGGGCCTGAAGGTGGGCATGTTGATGGTGGTATTGGCCACCAGGATGGTGCGCTCGCGCGACGGGTCGAGCAGGATGATGCAGAAATCTGAGATCTGTCCCGGCAGCACTTCTACCCACGTCGTGTCCACGCCATACCCCTGCAGGTCACGCAGCGCCAGCTTGCCGCCTTCGTCATCGCCCAGTACGCCGGCCCACCCGCTGGATAGGCCCAGGCGCGCAGCGGCGCAGGCAGCATTGGCTACCAGCCCGCCGGCCTGGATACCCTCAAAACGCGCCAGCATCTTCTCGTCCGTCTCCGGCATGCGTGGTACTTCGAGGATGGTATCGACAGACGAGCCGCCGAGGAAGAAGCAGTCTACAGGCATGCGTTTCCCGCGCCTCAGGGTTGGGTCAGCCGCGCGTGCATCAGGTCGAGCAGCGCGGGCGAGTTGACATCGACGCACACATCGATCTCTGTTGATTCGGGCCACTGGTGGTGCACATCCGGCACGGTGAAACCGGCGCAGTGGCCTTCTGTCTCCACGTATACCGGCACGCGGCGCGTAACAAACAATTCCGGCTTCACCAGGAAGCCGACCGCGCTGGGGTCATGCGTGTGCACCGCGCCGTTCATCCCATAAATCTGGTCGTGGAAGCGCTGGTAACAGGGCAGGATACGGCGCAGGAAGTCGGTTTTCGGCGTGCCGGCCGCGAAAATGCTGTCCAGCCAGGGCTGGGTCATGCTGGTCTTCGTGGTCACGTCCAGCCCCACCATGGTCAGCGGCCAACCCGCGCGGAAGACCATATTTGCGGCCAGCGGGTCGTTGGAAATATTGGCCTCGGCCACCGCGCTGACGTTGCCGCTGTGGAACGCGGCGCCGCCCATGATGACCACATCGCGCACGGCCTCTACGATGCGCGGTTCAATACGCAGCGCCAGGGCCAGGTTGGTCAGCGGTCCAACCGCGCACAGGGTGATCTCCCCCGGATGCGCCATGATGGTATCCACAATGAACTGCGCCCCGCTCACCGGCTGCAATTTCCCTGCCGGAGCGGGCATGTTGGTATTGCCGAGGCCATCTTCACCATGTACTTCGCGGCCATAAAATGGCTTTTTGAACGGCGAATAGGGCGTGCCTGCGCCCTGCGCCACCGGAATGCCCGGTTTGCCGGCCAGCTCTACCAGCCGCAGCGCGTTTTGAGCAGTGGCTTCCACGTCGGTATTTCCGTACACGGTGCTGAAGCCCACAAATTCCAGCTCGGGCGAGGCCAACCCAAACAGGATGGCGATGGAATCATCCACGCCAGGGTCGCAGTCGAACAGGACTTTGCGCGCCATATGCTTACTCCTGGTCGGCCATAATGCGCAGCACCACCTGGCGCTTGCGCGGGCCGTCGAATTCGAAGAAGAAGATACTCTGCGAGCTGCCCAGCAGCACCTCGCCGCCGGTGACGATAACCGTCTGGCTGCCGCCCACCAGCACCGCCTTGATGTGCCCGGCGGCATCGGTAGGAGTGTCGAAAATGTGGTGGAAGTCGGCGCGGGTGGGTACCAGGCGGTGCACTTCCTCAATCACATCCTGCGCGGTGCGTGGGTCCATGCCAGAATTAATCATCAGCCCGCCAGTGGTATGCGGCACGTACAGCACGCACAAACCTTCTTGCACGCCGCTTTCCCGCACCGCGGCGCGTACATCTGCGGTGATATTGACCAGGCTTTCGCCTTTCGGGGTTTCTACAGCAATCTTCTTGAGCATGGGTTCCTCACTTTAAAATGAAATAGGTAGGTTATGGCTGCGCAGCACCGCTGCCACCTCATCGCGGGTGGGTACGCGCGTGCCGGAGCCAAGTTTTTGCACTTTGGCCGCGCCCATCGCGTTGGCGAAGGCCGCCACCTGATCCAGCGGCCAGCCGCGCAGGTGCGCGTAAATGAAGGCCGCGGCGAACGAGTCCCCGGCGGCGTTTGTGTCCCGCACCGGCACCGGGAATCCGGGATGCTCCCACTCCCCCGCCAGCGTGAAGATGCGGCAGCCCCGCGCACCGCGCTTAACGCACACCACTGACGGCCCGCCTTGCAGCAGCCCGCGCGCTGCGTCCATACCGCCCGTGCCACTGGCCACCAGCGGTATTTCTTCTTCGGTCAGCAGCACCACGTCCGCCAGTGATAGCAGGTTGGCTATGCGCAAATCATCCATCCCGGCGATATGCGGCCCGGGGTCAAAATAGACGCGCACGCCCGCTGCCCGGGCAGTTTCCAGCGCCTGCAGCGCGGCGCGCGACAGCCGTTCTTCGTGCAGGCTGTAACCACTGAGGAACAGCGCATCCGCAGTTTGTACCTGCTCGCGCCATGCCGGGAGAAACACTACTTCCGGCCCGGTTCCGTACTTACCCAGAAACACATGCTCTCCGGCCTGGTCTACCAGCACGACCACGGTGGTGGTAGTGCCATCCGGCTGCGCCACCAACCCGCTGACGTCTACGCCGGCGCCGGCTAACAACGCTGCGGCAGTATCGCCAAATCCGTCCGCGCCGCGCACGCCCAACAGGCTCATGCGCAGGCCAAGCCGCGCCCCGGCGATGGCGAAATTCCCCGCCCCGCCTGGCTCCACCTGGATATCGCTCGCCAGTTGGTGCCGCCCGGCTTCCGCCGGCAGCGCCGGGATCGAAACCACCAGGTCGGCGACAAAATCGCCCAGGGTGAGCACGCTCAGCGCGCCATTGTCAGGCGGCATGGCCAGCTCCCAGGGTTTGCAGGCACTCAGCGCGCCAGGCTTCCAGCGCGGGATCTTCAAAATCTTGAGCCTGAAGCAGGACGATGGCTTCATGAATTCCTGGCAGCGCAGCGCCCCCACCCCACACGGTGGTTGCCAGCGCGCCGAGCGTGTTCGCCAGCATCCCGCGCGCGCCTAGGCTCATGCCGCGCAGCCGGCCGTAAATCATCGCGGCGCTGAAGGCATCCCCCGCACCGGTGGTGTCCACCACGTTTACGCGCAGGCCGGGCAGCCGCGCGCGGCTTTCGCGGGTGATGATCTCGCAGCCGTTCTTGCCCAGCTTGAGGCCCAGGGTCTTCACGCCCGCATCAAGAAGCTGCTGCACGCCGGTTTCCAGCCCCGCGTGCGTGATCTCGGTCACTTCCTGGTCGCCCAGCACCAGCAGATCCAACCCGCGAAGCAGCCGCTGCAGGTCTGCGCCAAGGGCAAATGCCGGCTCTACGCCCAGATCTACCGTGATGGGAATATCCATCTGCTGCGCCAGTTCCACCGCTTTCCAGGCCGACTCGCGCTGCGGGCTTTTGAGGAACGAATAGCCGGATAGATGCAGCACGCCCAGCCCGGCGAAGTCTTCCGCGCGCACTTCGCTGGCATCCAGCAGCACGTTGGCGCCACGGTAGCTGAACATGGTACGCTCGCCGTCATTGGTGACCGGGATAAAAATTAGACCGGTGCCGGCGCGCTCGTCGCGCGGCGCGTGGGCCACGCCAACGCCTTCACGGCGCAGAGCATTGAGAGCAAAGTCGGCCCACATATCCATGCCAACATGAGTATATACCTCGGTGGGAACGCCCATGCGCGCCAGCAGGATGGCCGTGTTGGCCACCGAGCCACCGGTAAGCGTGTTGACTTCATAGACCAGCGCATCGCCGCCCGGCCCGGGGTAGCCGGGTATAGCCATGACGATATCGATATTGATATCCCCAAGCAGATACACTGGAGCAGTCGTCATGCGCTCTTACTCCCATCATCCACGCTTTGCGCGGCGCGCACCGCGGCAACAAACGCGCCAATGCGCTGCATGTCTTTCTCCACCAGGCTGCCGGCGATGTTGGTATGGGTATTCGAATCAACGCCAAACGGGCGCACGCGGCGCATGCCCTCGGCCACGTTTTCTGCGCTCATTCCACCCGCCAGGATCACCGGGATGGACACGCGCTCGACGATCTTGCGGCTGATGTCCCAGTCGTGTGTCTGCCCGGAAACGCCAATGCCAGATATCTCCGCCGATTTCGTGTCCAGCAGCAGCAGGTCACTGGCCTGGGCGTAATGCGAGGCAGCTTCCACCGCGCTTTCATCGGTTACAGAAATAGCTTTCATCACGCGGATGCCGGCAGGCAGGCGGCGCTTGAGCTCCTGCATCGCCGCCAGAGGCACATCTTCCATATCGGTGGAGATGTGAATAACATCCGGGCGAACGGCAGCCGCCATGCGTAATATTTCTTCCACATCGGTCGACATGGTCAGCGCCACGGCAGTTTTTCCCGCCGGCAGCGCCTCGACGATCTGGCGCGCGCGCGCGAAGGAGTTTTCCCCCGGCACCAGGCCGTAATCGCCGGCCACAAAACCGATGTAATCAACGCCCAACAGCGCGGCCTGGCGCGCCTGTTCGGGGTTGGTGAATGCGTAAATCTGGACAATCAAAATGGCACCTTCATTGTTTCATTCCGGATAATTGGCGATGCGCTTGCTGGGGTCGCGTTGGCGCAGCCGGTCCAGCCGCGAAGACACTTCGCGCTTTACCTGCGCCTTATCAATCGTCAGCAGCTCGCCGCCGCGCAGCAACACCTTGCCATCGCAAATCACCGTGTCCACGTCGCGGCTGCTGGCGGAATACACCAGGGTCGCGGCCGGGTCGTGCACCGGGAAGCAGCCCATTTCATTCAATCGAATCAGAGTGATATCTGCCAGAAAACCGGGCGCAATCTCGCCCAGCCGCCCGGCATGGCGAAGCACCGCCGCGCTGTCATGGAATGCCGTCTCCAGCACCTCACCCAGCGGCATTACAGTCGAATCCAGCGCGGCGCTCTTTTGCGTCAGCGCCATTAAGCGCATCTGCTCGAGGATATCCAGTGTATTGCTGCTGACCGCGCCATCCGTAGCCAGCCCCACCGGGATACCCAGCGCGCGGTAGCGGCGCAAAGGCCCCACGCCCATTCCCAGTTTGAGATACGTCTTGGGCGCATGGCAGATGCCCACCTGCGACCCCTGCAACAGGGCAAAGTCGCTCTCGGCCGGATACAGGCAGTGACCCAGGATGGTAGGCACATCCAGAATGCCGGTATCCGCGAGCATTTGCACCGGAGTGATGCCGTGCTGGCGCAGGCTCAGATCCACCTGCTCAGCGGTCTCGGAAACATGGATGTGAATACCCACATCCAAATCCCTGGCGCGCTGCGCCGCGAGGCGCAAGAATTCCGGCGGGCAGGTATAGGGCGCGTGCGGCCCCAGCCAGGTGGTGATACGCCCGCCGGCTGCGCCCTGCCACTTTTGCACAAACTGGCTGGTGCGATCCAGCTTTTCCGTTCCTTCGTGTCCGAACACAGCCCAGGCTAACCCGGCACGCATGCCCGAATCACTCACCGCCTGCGCCACCTCATCCATGAAGAAGTAATGGTCGGCCACACTGGTGACCCCGGCTTCGATCATTTCAGCCATGCCCAGCAGCGCGCCCCAGTACACATCTTCAGGCGTCAGGCTGGATTCCAATGGCCAGATGTAATCGTTAAACCAGGATGCGACCGAAACATCCTCGGCCAACCCGCGGAACAGCACCATGGGGACGTGGGCGTGGGTGTTCATCAGCCCGGGCATAGCCAGCATCCCGCGCCCGTACACCACCTCAGCGGCCGGGTCCAGCGGCGCGCCGGTAGGCTGCACCGCGGTGATGCGCTGCCCGTCGATTAGAATGTCCTGGCGCGCGTCCACGACCGGGCGACTGTCGAACACGCGCAGCACGTCGCAATCACGGACTACCAGCGCAGTCATCGTCTTAGCTCTCGCTCTTCTGGGCCAGTTGGTACAGCCCGTCTGCGATGGCGTCAAAGTCAAATTCCGGGTTGGCAGCGCGCAGTTTCTCCAGCACCCAGGCAGGGAACGCGTCAATGCCGCTCCACGTGCCGGCAATGGCAGCCGCCATCGCGCCGGTGGTATCGGCATCACCCGAAAGGCCGGCCGAATAGGTAGCAGCGCGCAGCGGGTCGCCCTCGGCCATCACCAGCATCGCAAACGCGCACGGCACCGATTCGGTGATCGCCAGGGTGTTCCCCACCAGGTCATACAGATCCTGCAGCTTTTCGCGGTCTGATCGTCCCGATGCAGCGATATCTACCGCCATACGGATGCGCCGGCTGACCGACGCGCCAATCCAATGCTCCTCGTATTCCCGCCCCAGGTCAGCGGCGCGTACCCCGGCATCAATGATACTCTCGAGAGTGGAGTCTGGCCGCAGCGCATCGGCAATCGCGCCGGCAATTGCCGCCGCGCCCGATACCGCCACATCGGTGTGGTGCGTAGGCACGCAAGACAGGTACGCATCGCGCACCGCGCCTTCCACATCACCCGGGTGGATCAGGCCTACCGGGGAAACGCGCATCGAAGCGCCGTTGGTATCGCCGAAACGGCCGGTGGTATACAGGTCTACGCCGCGCTTCATGGCCAGCACCGCACGGCGCGTAGACGGGCCAACGTAGGGGCAGTTATCCCCATCAATGCGGTCATACCAGTTGAGGATGGCGCGCGCCGCGCCCTCGACGCTGACTTTGCCTTCACGGAGGATCTCTTCAGCCAGCGCAATGGCCTGCTCAGTATCGTCGGTCACTTTCCCGGCCACCATGCCACGGTGGAATGGGTGCGAATCTGGACCGGGCAGGAAATCGGTGATCCAGCCCTGATAATAATCCCACGTAGCCTGCGGGTTGAGCAGCGCGGGCATTGCCCACGCGTCACCTAATGCCTGGCCGTATATGCCGCCAAGGATCTTGTTCTTCATATATGTTATTCCTCTTTCCGTTTTAGACCCTGGCGGCGCTGCCCCAGGGAACTGCCCAATAACCGTTAACTCTGCGATTTGGCGGAGGCCATCTCGGCCATGTGCTTTTCCTGGAAGTGCCGCGCGCGGGCAGCCACCTGTGCCTGCTGGCGCAGGTTATAGACCACCAGGGCGATGATCGTAGCGAAGTAAGGGATGGTCTGCACCACCTGCGGCGGAATCTTGAGCGAACCGAGCTGGTTGGAGAGCGCATCGGCGAAGCCAAAGAACACTGCCGCAAGCAGCGTGCCCAGCGGCTTGCGCCCACCCAGAAACACCGCGGCCAGGGCGATAAAGCCGCGTCCTGCAGTCATTTCGCGCTGGAACAGGGTCAAATAGGCCATCGACATATTGATGCCGCCCAGCCCGGCCAGCATACCACTGATGGCAAAGGCCGCAAAACGCGTGCGGATCACGTTGATGCCCACCGATGAAGCCGCAACCGGGTTCTCACCCACCGCGCGCAGGTGCGCGCCAAAACGCGTGCGGTACAGGAATACCGACACCACGATCGCCAGCAGGAAGGCCAGGTAGGTAAGGATATTATGCCCGCTCAGCACCGTGCCCAGGAAAGGAATATTCTCGATGATGGGGATATTCACGTTGGGTACCGTGCCGCTAACCAGCGTGGAAGAATTGCCTTTATCGCCGGTGAGCACGTAGAGCAGGAAAATCGTACCGCCGGTGCACATGATGTTGATCGCTACACCGGCCAGGATGGCATCGGTGCGCAGCACCAGGTGGAAGTACCCCAGGATCATGGCGATTGCCAGGCCTGCCAGCATACCGGCCAGCACGCCAAGCCAAACGCTCTTGGTATAAGCGCTGACCAGTACGCCGGCCAGGGCGCCAGAGAGCATCATGCCTTCCAGGGCGATATTGGTTGCGCCGGCCAGCTCAGACACCAGGCCTCCCAGGGCAGGCAGGATCAGCGGTGTGCTGATGCGCAGGATGCTCGCCAGGAAAACCGCGCTGAAAATACTGCGTAATACGATTTCGATATCCATTGGTTAGCTCCCGGGTTGGCTGGTAGGTTCCGCGGCGGCTGTGTTTTCGCGCCGAGCCTGAATGCGCCGTTTGACTTCGGGGAAAATGCGTTCCGCCGTCACCAGCAGGATGATGATGGCCTGGATCACCAGCACCATTTCGCGCGAAACGTCCGACGAGCGCTCCATCACGTCCGCACCGGCGCGCAGATAACCATAGCCCAGCGCGGAAAGCGGGATAAACAACGGGTTGTTGCGTGCCAGCAGCGCCACCACAATACCCTCAAAGCCCAGCCCGGCGGTGATGTTGATGATCAGCTTGGTATGGATACCCATCGCCAGGTGCGTGCCCGCCAGCCCTGCGAAGATGCCCGATACCGCGGTAGCCAGCATGATGGTGCGCCGGGTGTTCATGCCGCCATAGCGCGCAAACTTGATGTTCGAGCCCAGGATGCGCAGCTCATACCCAAACGGGGTGCGATACATCAGATAGTAGACAACGATCACCGAGGCAATCACCAGGTAGAGCATGATGGTGATATTGGTCTGGTTGACAAACATGGTGCGGAAACCCTGCAGAAAGGGCAGGTTCGGCACCCAGGTCGTCAGAATGCCCGCCTCCGGGAAGGTATCCGACGCGGTGTACCCCGCGCTGGGTGACTTGATGTAATAGGTCAGCAGGTACTCATAAAACTTGAGCGCAATCGTATTCAGCATCAGGGTGGAAACAATTTCATTGGCGTTCAGGTAGGCTTTCAAGTAGCCTGGAATGATGCCCAGCAGAAAGCCCGCCACCGCGCCGGCCACCAGTGCCACCGGGATGCGCAGGTAGATGGGCAGCGGCACATACAGCGCTACGCAGCCGGCCGCCAGCGCGCCAAACGCCATCTGGCCTTCAGCGCCCAGGCTGAAGATGCCGGCCTTAAACACCAGCGCAATCGCCAGGCCCAGCAGCATCAGGGTAAGCGACTCTTCGATCCAATCGCCAAAACGGTTGAAGCGGCTGACCGGACCGAGCAGGAAGGCGCGGTACGCTCCCACCGGGTCATCACTGACCAGCAGCGTGATGAAAAAGCCGATCATCAACGCCACAAATACCGCAGTGAAGATGCGCAAAATCTCGCGCACACTGTTGGATTTCAAGATTGCCTTCACAGGTTCGCCTCCATCTCCTCAGGATCCTGGCGTTTGATGCCCAGCATGTAATAGCCCAGCTCTTCTTCGGTCAGGTCCGGCGTGTTGATTTTGACGCAGGTGACATGGCCTTCGTACATGACCATGATGCGGTCTGAGATACTCATTACCTCGCTCAAATCGGCGGAAATGAGCAGGATGGCCGTGCCTTCCACGCGTTTCTGCACCAGGCGCTTGCGGATAAACTCAGTGGCTCCAATGTCGATGCCGCGCGTGGGCTGCGAGGCGATCAACACCTTGGGCGAGGCGGTAAACTCGCGTGCCACGATCACCTTTTGCATGTTGCCGCCCGAAAGCGCCTCGACCGCCACTTCGCCATCTTTAGTGCGGATGTCAAACTCACGGATCAGACCATCACCCGTGCTGCGCACAGTGCGGTAATCAATAAACTGCCCCCGGCGGAATGGTGGTCGGAAATAACGGTCCACAATCAGATTTTCGTAAATCGACGATTTCAGCGCCACGCCGTTGGTCAGGCGGTCTTCGGGAATATGCGCTACGCCTGCCAGGCGCACATCGCGCGGCGTGCGGTTGAGGATATCGCTGCCATCCACCGTAGCTTTACCGGTAGTACTGCGGCGCAGGCTGGAGATGACTTCCGCCAGTTCGGTTTGCCCGTTGCCTTCCACACCGGCCACGCCCAGAATTTCTCCGTAGTACAGGTTGAAACTGACATTGCTGAGCATCGGGCGACCGGTCTCAGATACATATGACAGATCGGTGACGCGCATGGCCACATCACCACGCTTGACTGGCGGCCGGTCGATGTTCAGGAAAACGTCGCGGCCAACCATCATGCGCGCAATGCTCTCACGGGTAGCTTCCGACGTGGCAACCGTGCCCATCACCTTGCCATTGCGCATTACCGTCACGCGGTCGGAGATTTCTTTCACTTCGCGCAGCTTGTGGGTGATAAAGATCACCGTCTTGCCTTCTTTCACCAGCTCGCGCACGGCTTCGAAGAGTTCTTGTGTTTCCTGCGGGGTGAGCACCGCGGTTGGCTCATCCAGAATGAGCACCTGCGCGCCCCGGTACAGCGTCTTGAGGATCTCGACGCGCTGGCGCATGCCTACGTTAATGCTGTCCACCACCGCCTCGGCATCTACCCGGAGGCCGTAGCGCTTTGACAGATCTTCGGTGATGCGCACCGCTTCTTTGGCGTCGAGCATATTGCGGCGCACGGGTTCCATGCCCAGCACGGTGTTTTGCGCCACAGTGAAGGAAGGGATCAGCATAAAGTTCTGGTGAACCATGCCGATACCTTTTGCGATTGCATCGCTGGATGAGTGGAAGCGCAGCGGTTGGCCATCCATCAGGATTTCGCCACCCGAGGGCGGCTCCATACCGTACAAAATCTTCATCAGAGTGGACTTACCCGCACCATTTTCACCAACCAGGGCGTGGATCTCACCGCGTTCCAGCGAAAAGTTGACCCCGTTATTGGCCACAACGCCATTCGGGTACACCTTGACGATATCGCGCATTTCTATGAATGCCATTCGCTGCCTCCCAACCGTCCATGTTCCGCGCGCTTGC
The DNA here is from genome assembly GCA_039810245.1 of Longilinea sp. GTDB lineage: Bacteria > Chloroflexota > Anaerolineae > Anaerolineales > Anaerolineaceae > CALDSL01. The sequence continues at coordinate 432,837 of JBDHWQ010000001.1, forward strand.
GGGCCGGGCTCTGGTGAGCCCGGCCCGCCCGGCAGCGCCGGAGTGGTTCCAAAACAGATTACTTGAGCACCGTGTCTACCTTGATCTTGCCGGCCAGCAGGTCAGCTTCCACCTGCTTCAACTTGTCCTTAACTTCCTGGGGAGTGTACTTGTCGTAGTACTCATTGTAGGCGATACCAACGCCGCCTTCCTTGACGCCCAGAACTTCCTGAGATCCATAGGGCAGCGTGCCGGCGAAGTGCATCTGGAACGCGCGGTACAGGCTGTTGTCTACGTTCTTCATCATTGAGGTCAGGATGACATTGGCCAGCTCAGGGTTGGTGTCCTTCAGGATCATCGCCTGGTCGGAGTCGACGCCAATGGCGAAGCGGCCCGATTCCTGCGCAGCCTTGAAGACGCCTTCGCCCGTGCCACCGGCAACCTGGAAGACGATATCCGCGCCCTGCTGGTACATGGCCAGAGCGATTTCCTTACCCTTGGCGGGGTCGTTCCAACCGCCAGCGTACTGCACGATGACACCACTCTCAGGGTCAATGCCGGCATCCTTGGCGCCCTGCTTGTACCCAACGATGAAGTCATCGATGACGGGGATGGGCTGCGCGCCGACGACACCCACGATCTTCTCGGGGTTCATGCCTTCGATGGACGCCTGGGTCATCATACCGGCATAGTAACCGGCCAGGTACGAGCCTTCGTTCTGCTTGTACTGCACCGAGTAGACGTTCTTGCAATCGCAGGCGGCGTAGTCAACCGACACGTCGTAGATGAAGAACTTCTTATCGGGGTACTTGGGGGCAACCTTCTGCAGGAACTCGGCCATCTGCCACGAGCCAACGATCAGGATGTCGTATTCCTCATTGGCGGCGGCGTCCACCAGCGCGGGTTCCCAGCGGGCGGGGTCGATGCCGGCTTCAATGATTTTGACTTCCAGGCCAAATTCATCCTGCGCCTTGCGGATACCGCGCACAGCAGAGTCGATAAAGGATTTGTCACCCTGCACGCCGTTGACGACGTAGACGACCTTACCGCCCGGCTTGCCAGAGGTATTGGCGGCGGGCTGTTCGGTTGCCGCAGGCGCGGCGGGGGCGGCGGGCTGGCAGGCCGCCAGCACAAAACTGGCGATGACAAGTAAAGCCAGGACGAGCGACATATTACGCTTCATTCTTAGTCTCCTTGAGAATTGGTGAACATACAACTTGGGGTCCAATGGGCGTTTCAGGCCGCTGAAAAATACAACCACCTCCCTTCCATTCGTCTCAAACGTTCTGTCTGAGCGCCGTTCTACCAGATTTCAGGTGCATATACCCTGGCGGATCAGCCTGTCCAGGGGTCCATCACGATATGGTGCAGCAAGGCAAGCGTCTGGTTGAGATCACCCATGCTGGCGACCTCAGCCGGGGAATGCGAATAACGCAGCGGAAATGACACCGCCGCGGTGGGAATGCCGCTAGCCGTGAACGGCAGCGGGGAAACAGCCGTACTGATGCCAACGGCCACTTCGCGCTGCAAGGCAATCCCGGCGCGCGCAGCCACAGCTTCAAGGTGTTTGCGCAGGGCCGGGTGTGCTACCAGGCCCTGCCCGCGCCCGCGGATGTGATCCATAATTTTGATCGCAGGGCCTTTCCCCAGCGAGAGATCGGCATATTGCGCGCTCAGGTCGGGCGTGTCATAGGTCAGCGTGGCGTCCACGCCCAGTACCCAGTCCGGCCCGGTGGCTGCGGCCACCGGACGCGCGCCGGTGAGCACGTTTTCTTCCTGGACCACAAAAGCCAGCGTCAGATCGCAAGGAAGGCGCTTACCAGCCAGTAGCACAGCGAGCTGCGCCAGCAGCGCGCATCCGCCACGGTCGTCCAGTGCTTTGGCTGCCACGCAACCCTGAAGTTGCTGGAAGCGCGGTTGATACACCGCGGGCGTGCCCACATCCAGCCCAAGCGCCAGGGCTTCTTCGGCGCTGCGCGCGCCGGCATCCACGTATATCGCGGCAATACCTTCCGGTGTGCTGCCGGAAAGGTGCGGCGGCGTCATGCCCACCACGCCGGGTACCAGGCCGGTCTCGCCGTAGAAGAGCAGATGCTGGCCGGGCATGGCATAAACCGCCGAGCCGCCAATCCGCTCCAGCCGCAGGAAGCCGGCCGCTTCGACCTTGCGCACAATAAACCCCACCTCATCCATATGCGCCACCAGCAGCACGCGCGGTCCTTCGCCCGGCAGGCGCGCCACCAGGTTGCCCACGCGATCGATCTGGCAGTCCACGTGATGCGCGCCGAGGTATGCCTGGATGCGCTGCGCGGCCGGGGCTTCAAAGCCCGAAACGCCGGGGGCAGCGCACAGGTCTTCCAGGAGTGACAGAGGCAGGGTAAATTCCATTGGGTCAGGACGGGTCACGCAATTTCTGGCCGGCGCATAGCGCGGATGGTGAATTCGTAACGATCGCCGCGATAGAGCAGCTTGTAATACTCAATGGGCACACCATCAAACAAGAATGTGATGCCTTCCACCAGCAGCAGCGGGCTGCCAGGCTCAATCTTCAGCAGGTCGGCTTCATACTCGGTAGCGATGGTGGGCTTGATCACCTGCTCGGCGTATTTGATGCGGTAAGAGAGCTTGTTTTCCAGGTATTCGTACAAAGATCCAGACGACAGGTCAACGCTTTCCAGGTTGGGGCACAGGTGGCAGGGTACGTAGGAGATGGTCAGCGCATAACTTTCATCATTGGCCATACGCAGGCGTTCCACCGCGAACACTTCCTGGTCAATCGGAACCTGCAGATTCAGGGCGACTTTGGATTTTGGTAACGTGCGCTCAAAACTGACGATGCGTGAGCTGGGCCGGTAGCCACGCTGGCGCATTTCTTCGGTGAAGCTGGTCAGGTAGAACAGGCCATAGCGCATGCGTTCCCCGGCTACGAAGGTGCCCTTGCCTTTCAGGCGATAGATCAGTCCCTGCTTTTCCAGCGAGTCCAACGCCATACGCACCGTATTGCGACTGACATTGTACTGGGCGATCAACTCGTTCTCCGAGGGCAGGCGTTGGTCGGGCTGCATCGAGTCTTCGATCATCGAGCGCAGGCTTTCGCTGAGCTGATAATACAGGGGCTTGAAACTGCTGCGGACAAGATACGCCATCGGTTCCTCTTCAATTGTTTTTAAACGCAATCGTTCCGGGGAAAGCGCACCTGTCGGGCTGTGGGGCTGTTGGCCTGTACCAACAAGTACATATGTGATTGTAAAGTTTCTCTGCACGCCTGTCAAGATAATCGCGGCAGGGTGTACAAAACTGGCTCCCTGCCGCGATGGTCTTATGCTTGCTTGTGACGATGTTCCTCGTACAGCCGGCGTAGTACCGGGATCGTTTCAAGCTGATCGGGCTGAATGCTGTCCCAATCAATCCCCACCGGCTGCGGCCGGCTGGGCTGGATCTCGATCACCTCTTTTTCCGTGACGATCAGGGTCAACAGCGTATCGTGCGGCTGCAGCGGCAGGCGCTCATCCGGAACCACCATGCTGGAGTGAATTGTTGTAACGATTGGCGTGGTGGGGGCCAGGAGACCGCCCTGGCGCAGCAGGCCAAATTCGATATCCGCGAAACCGGCGCCCTTCCCCGTGCGCCCGCCGCCGCGCGTGACGGCCACGCACCCGGTGACGGCAATATCCACCGGCTGCATTTCTTCAAACGCCACCGGCTTGCCCACATGAATGGCATTCTGCCACTGCGAAGCATCTTCCAGGCTCACCCCACGCGCGCGCAGGTCATCGGGGTTAAGTTCCAGGAAGGGCTTTTCCACTGCCAACCGGGGGTAGGCCATATAGACCGTCTTGCCAGCTTGCAGCGCGTTCAAACGCACATGGGCCTGGGGCGCATCCGGGTTGCACTTGATAATACGCGCCTGCTGCCAGATTGGCAGCGCGGCCAGGTTTGCGGCCGCCTGATCGGCGCCAACGAAATTCGGGATACTATGGAATGGATCACCAATTGCGATGCCATTATCGCGCAGCGTTGTCCAGATTTCCTGCCGCAGCGCATCTTTCCCTTCATGCCGTCCGGCCCAGCCGGACTCACCTGCGTTTGCCATAGATATACCACCTCTTTAAGCTTGTTAGGATCTTTGAATTTCAGCCGGCGATCTTCTGCAGCTTGCGCTGTTCTGCAAGCTCTTCCAGCAGCGGGATGCGCGGCAGCACATCGGGTGAAAACATTCTCCAGTTGATGCCGGCCGGTTTGGGCTGTGCCGGGTGAATCTCCTGGATGCCGCCCGGCGTTACCAGCAGGTCTACGGTCGCGTCGGAAGGCGAAGCATTCAGCTCCAGATCTACCAGTTGGCAGTCATGCCCGATGGCCACCACCGGGGTGGTATCGCGGGCGATGCCAATCTCGCGGAAGATGGCCCATTCCAGGTCGAAATAGCCGTATCCCAGCCCCCAGCGCACGCCCTGGCGCGTGATCATCGAAACGCCGGTAAAGACCATATCCAGCATGCCCTGCGCGCGCATTTCTTCCAGCCCCACCGGGCGCGAAAGCATTTCCGCGCCATCTAATGTGGACGCCAGCGGTTCCTGCCCGGGGGGGACCATACCGGGCAGGATGATCCGGAAACCGCGCATCAGCCCCGCGGTGGCCAGGAGGAGAGTTTTGCCATCTTCCACCGCGTAGCGACGCAAAAGGGTCAGGCTGTTATCCGGCGCAATAAATATATACCGGCTGGCCTGATACTCCGGGAGGGATCGTACCGCTTCGGCGCACACCTGGCTACCCAAAAAATCGGGAATGAATAGATCAAAATTCCAGTGGTGGCGAGAGTCGGGCAGAGCAACCGCAGTTAATTCTTTCCATACTTGCTGGCGAAGCGTTTTCACCTCGGTATCGGCGGCAAGCTGGGCCACTTGTACGGGGTGATTACCCAGCAGCTCGGCAAAAGACAGGTTGACAAATGTACCTGCCCCGCGCCGCCGCAGCAGCAGGTTGTCTTTCTGCAGCTCATTGAGCGCCTGGCGCAGCGTCATCCGGCTAACACCATACTGCTCGGACAGTTCCAGCTCTGTTGGCAACTGGTCATTCGGTTTCCATTCGCCGCTGGAAATTCGACGCCGCAAATCGCGGGCAATTTGAAAATACGCAGGGAGAGGAGATTTTCGATCGACCATAGACCTTTGCCAATATGTATAGGATACTGTACTTATTGTAGGAGAATCCCACCCTCGAGTCAAGGGGCAATTTTGCCGGTAAATTTTCGCCATTCAAGCGATCAACAATTCGCTATAATATTTGCAATCGATATCCGCATCCCTTACTGTTAACCTTGACAATTGAACACCAGGAGAGCCTTATGAAGACCGTTGTAGCTGGTGCATTGGGCGAGTGCGTGCATGTGGCCGGGGTGATGAACTTCTTAAAGCTGGCGGAAAGCGCCGGATGGCGCACGATCTTCCTTGGCCCCGCAGTACCGGTAGAGGAATTCCTGCGCGTGGCGCGTGCAGAAGGTGCAGACCTGATCGGTGTTTCCTACCGCCTTACCCCCGAGACAGGAGAGCGCCTGCTGGGCGACTTTGCCGAAGCGGCGGATGATTTGCGCGCGCGCGGCGCGCGGTTCGTGTTCGGCGGCACCCCGCCGGTGGCCGCGCGCGCCCGGGTAATCGGCTTTTTTGAGCAGGTATTTGACGGCAGCGAATCCCCGGATGCCGTGCTGGCCTTCCTGAAAAACGAGACCCAAGACCAGCATTCCCCCCTATCCTACCCCCAAAATACTGTCGAGCGCATCGCCTGGAAGCAGCCCTTTCCATTGCTCCGTCACCACTTTGGCCTGCCGGATCTTGAAGCCACGCGTGCTGGCATCGCCCAGATTGCCGCCTCTGGAGCGCTGGACGTAATCTCGCTAGGCATCGACCAGGACGCGCAGGAAAACTTCTTCCACCCCGAGCGCCAGGACCCCCGCCAGCGCGGAGCGGGAGGTGTACCGGTGCGCAGCGCCGGCGATTATCGCGCGCTGTTTGACGCCAGCCGCTGCGGAAACTTCCCGCTGCTGCGCACGTATTCCGGCACGGACGATTTTCTGCGCCTGGCGCAAATGTACGTCGAAACCATCAACATCGCCTGGTGCGCCATCCCGCTGTTCTGGTTCAACGCTATGGATGGGCGCGGGCCATGGGACCTGGAAAGCTCCATTCGCCAGCATCACGATGTAATGCGCTGGTACGGCGAGCAGAATATCCCGGTAGAGCTCAACGAACCGCACCACTGGGGCATGCGCGACGCGCCGGACGTAATTTTCGTCGTATCAGCCTACCTTTCGGCATACAATGCCCGCGTCTGCGGCGTGCGCGACTACATCGCCCAGTTTATGTTCAACAGCCCGCCCGGGCATTCGGATGCCATGGACCTGGCCAAGATGCTGGCCGCGTTAGAGCTGATCCGGCCGCTGGAGAGCGCGGAGTTTCGCATCTGGCGGCAGACGCGCACCGGGCTGCTTTCGTATCCGGTGGACGCGGTAGCCGCGCGCGCGCACCTGGCTACCAGCATCTACCTGCAGATGGCGCTGCGACCGCACATCGTTCATGTGGTGGGCCATACCGAGGCGCATCACGCCGCCACTGCCGGTGACGTCATCGAAGCCTGCGGACTGGCGCGGCGCGCCATCCAGAATGCGCTGGCCGGCGCACCGGACCTGACCGCCGACCCGGCGGTACAGCGCCGCGCGCAGGAGCTGGCGCAAGAGGCGCGCGTCACGCTGCGCGCCATCCACAACCTGGCAGCGGATGAGACCAGCGACCCGCTGCTCGACCCCGCTGTGCTGGCCCGCGCGGTGCAGGTGGGCATCCTCGATGCCCCGCACCTGCGCAATAACCCTTTTGCCCGCGGGCAAATCGCCACCCGCCTGGTGGATGGCGCCTGCCTGGCTGTGGGCCCGGATGGCCGGCCGCTTGCGGAGGGCGAGCGCCTGGCGCAGTTTCTCAAGGAGACAGCATGAACCACACCCCCCACTTTACCGTGATCGGTGCCGGGCACGGCGGAAAAGCGATGGCAGCCCACCTGGCCCTGATGGACTTTCCCACCGTGTTGTGGAACCGAACCGTTGAACGTATCAGCGCTATCCAGTTGCGCGGCGGCATCGACCTGGATGGTCCGGAAACCGGCCCGCATGGCTTTGCACGCCTTACACTCGCCACCGGTAATATGCAGGAAGCAGTGCAGGACGCGGATATGATCATGGTGGTGGTGCCATCTTCGGCCCACGCCGATATCGCGCGCACGGTAGCGCCATTCCTCAAAGACGGCCAGCACATCGTGCTGCACCCCGGGCGCACTTGCGGCGCAATTGAATTTCGCAAGGTGCTCAAAGACAACAATTGCACCGCCAATGTGGTGGTTTCGGAAACCGAGACGTTTATTTACGCCTCGCGCTCGGATGGCCCGGCCCAGGCGCGCATATTCCGCATCAAAGAGGCCGTGCCGATGGCGGCCCTGCCCGCGGTCTGCACCGATGAAGCCCTCGAGATCATCCACCTGGCTTACCCGCAGTTCATACACGGCGGCAACGTGCTGCAGACCGGCCTGAACAACATGGGCGCCATTTTTCACCCGGCGCTCACCCTGCTCAACGCCGGCTGGATCGAATCAACCCACGGCGATTACCAGTTTTACATCGACGGAGTCACGACATCCGTGGCGCGCGTACTCGAAGCCCTCGACCGTGAACGGGTGACGGTGGCCGCTGCGCTGGGGCTGCGCGCGCGCACGGCGATGGAATGGCTTAAATTGGCTTATGACACCAGTGGCGAAGACTTGAACGAGGCCATCCACAACCAACCCGGTTACTATGGCATCAAAGCCCCGCCCACACTCAACCACCGCTACATCTTCGAAGATGTGCCCATGAGCCTGGTTCCCATTGCGTCGCTCGGCCAGCGGTATGGTGTTTCGGTGCGCGGCATGGATTCGATCATCCGCCTGGCATGCATCGTCCATCGCACCGACTACTGGCGGCGCGGCCGCACCATTGAAAAGCTGGGCATCAACGATCTGAGCGAGGGCGAGCTGACCAATTATGTTACTTGCGGTCTGATGGAAGATTACAGAAACTGAAACGACACGCATTCCAAACGCCAATCACTGCGCCACCTATCAGAAAGTCACATATACATGCCCAAACCTTCACCGCTGGCGCGGCTCAAACAGGCCGCGGGTGACCTCAAGCACCAGACCTACACCCTGTATTTCGCCTATCAGGATGCGCGCACGCCCTGGTATGCCAAAATCTTCACCGCGGTGATCGTGGCCTACGCTTTCAGCCCGATTGACCTGATCCCGGACTTTATACCCGTGCTGGGATACCTGGACGACCTGGTGCTGATCCCGGCCGGCATCTGGCTGGCGCTGAAGATGGTACCGGCCGAAGTGATGGCTGACAGCCGCGCCAGAGCCCAGGAGCACATGGACGCGCATCCCGGCCAGGGACGCATCGCCGCGGTGTTCATCGTGCTGCTGTGGCTGGTGGTGCTGGCGCTGATCGCGGCGCGGGTCTACCGCGCCCTGGCCGGATAACAAAAAAACCGCCCGCCGGAATAATGGCGGGCGGTTTGCATGTCTTAATCTCTGCAAAAATCAATCAGCCCGGATCTGCGCGAGGAAACTCTCGCCATGGCTGGGCGGCTCAAGCTGGAAAATCTCGGCCAGCGTGGCGGCCACATCGCTGTATGCGCCGCGGTCGCCCAGGTGCACGTTGGAACGCACGCGCGGACCGAACACCAGCAGCGGCGAGCATTCACGCGAGTGATCGGTTCCCGGCGTGGTGGGATCCACGCCGTGGTCGGCCACCACCATCACCACATCGTCCGGGCGTAACCGCGCCATGATATCGGGGATACGGCTGTCGAACGCTTCCAGCGCGTTGGCGTAGCCGCGCGCGTCATTGCGATGGCCGTAGATCATGTCGAACTCGACCAGGTTGGTGAACAACAGTCCCTCGAAGTCTTTTTCCAAAAATTCAAGCAGTGAGGCGGTGCTGGTCTGATTATCTTCGGAGTGCGCGGTGACGGTGATACCGCGCCCGGCAAACAGATCGTCGATCTTTCCGGTGGCATACACGCTGCGCCCGCTGGCGATCAACTTGTCCATCATCGTATCCGAGATCGGGTCCAGCGGAAAATCACGCCGGTTGGTGGTGCGCTTGAAGTTATCGGCGCGCGTGCCCACGAACGGGCGCGCGATCACGCGGCCCACCGCATGCTCGCCGGTGAGCATCCTGCGCGCGATACGGCAGGTTTCATACAGCCGCTCCAGCGGGATAACCTCTTCGTGCGCGGCGATCTGAAATACGCTGTCGGCAGAGGTGTAAACGATCGGCTTGCCGGTACGCACGTGCTCTTCGCCCAGCTCTACGAGGATTTCGGTTCCCGAAGCAGGCTTATTGCCAAGCACTTCATAACCGGTCAGGCGTTTGAACTCGTCCAGTACGTCTTGTGGAAAACCATCCGGGTAAGTAGGCAGCGCGCGGGTGAGAAAAACGCCCATCAGCTCCCAATGCCCGGTGATCGAATCTTTCCCTACCGAAGTGGGGATCAGCCGTCCGAATGCCCCGCCCGGATTATCCACCTTGCGCACGCCTTCCATCGGCGTGATATAACCCCAGCCCAGCTTTTCCAGGTTGGGCATTTTCAACCCATTGACGACGCTTGCCACGTTGGACAGGGAATTGCTGCCAACATCGCCATAACCCAGCGCATCGGGCGCTTCACCCGCCCCCACACCATCCAGTACAATCACCACCGCCCGTCGATAACTCATTTTGGCATCCAATCCTTTCCGTTTGGCATTCGCGGCCATCCAGAAGGCCGCGCCAACTTTATGATACTATGCCGTGCCAATTTTTCCAAATCACACGCAGGGCAAAAGACTGTGCTTGACAATTAAACTGCCTGCCCTATAATGGCAGCAACATCAATTCTCGCTCAATTCCCATCATTTGCCTGGCGCTGCGCCAGCAAGGAGAACTGCATGGTACGCCTGGTTATTGACACCGATCCTGGTGTTGATGATGCCCACGCCATAATGATGGCGATTGCCCACCCGGATGTGCGCGTAGAGGCTCTGACGACCGTGGCTGGCAACGTCTCGCTGGAGCATACCACCGCGAACGCGCTCAAAATCCTGGATGTGACCGGTCATAGCCACGTGCCGGTTTACGCCGGGGCGCAGCGCGCACTGGTAGCGCGTAACCCGTTTGCCGATTACGTTCACGGGCAGGATGGGCTGGGCGACAGCGGCTGGCCGGCCTCATCGCGCAGCCCGGAAAAAGAACCCGCCGCGCTGGCGCTGATCCGCATGGCCAATGAAAACCCGGGCGAGCTGACCCTGGCGGCCATTGGGCCGCTGACCAACCTGGCGCTGGCTGTCAGCCTGGACCCCACGCTGCCGGGCAAGTTCCAGCGGCTGGTGATCATGGGCGGGGCAATCCGCGCGATGGGCAATACCACCCCGACCGCCGAGTTCAACATCTACGCCGACCCCGAAGCCGCGGCGATCGTATTTGAAGCCTGGCCTATGTTTACGCTGGTCTCCTGGGAAACCACCATGGCACACCCGTTTGATGCGCACCAGGTGCAGCAAATGCTGGCGGTGCAGTCACCGCGCGCCGATTTCTTTCGCAAAATCAGCGCCAATACGCTCAAGTTCATCCGCGAATACCTGGGGCAGGATATGCTGTTTGGCGCGGACTTCCTGGCGCTGGCCGCCGCTGTCGAGCCGGGGATTGTGACCCGCGCAGAAGAACATTTCGTCGAGCTGGAGCTGGGAGGCAGCAAAACACGCGGCCAGACGGTGGTGGATTGGTTCAACCGCCAGGGCAAGCCCGCCAACGCCAGCATCGTCGAGCAGATGGATGCCGCGCGGCTGTGGGAACTGATGCAGATGGCCCTGCGCTGACGGTATGAATTCGGGCCAGCTATCCGCGGAAATTTTGGCCCGGGCACGCGCGCTGCTGCCCGAAATGAGCGCCTTCCTACAAGACCTGGTGCGCATTCCCTCTGTTAACGGGCGAGACCCGGAAACCCCGGTGGCCGAGCGCATCCAGGTGCAGGCGCGGCAATTAGGGCTGGATGCAGACCTGCTGGGCACGCAGCCCGCCCGCCAGAATGTACTTGCCGGTTGGGGCAGCGGCGCTACCGGTTTCGCGGTCATCGCGCATATTGACACGGTATCAGAAGGTGCGCCGGAGGCGTGGTCTTCGCCGCCTTTTGCTGCCGACATCCGCGATGGGCGGCTGTACGGACGCGGCGCCGGGGATAACAAAGCCGGCATCGCTTGCGGGCTGTACACGCTGGCACTGCTGCGCGACAGCGGCGCCCTGCGGCCGGATCAGGCGCGGTTGCTGGTGGCCGGCGTGGTCGATGAAGAGTCGGGGGCCAGCAGCTCCCTTGGTGTGCGCTATCTGATCGATGAAGGTCACCTGGCCGGGGCACGCGGGGCAATCTATGCGTATACCAGCGATATCATCTGCATCGGCCACCGCGGGCTTCTGCGGCTGCGGCTGCGCGCCGAGGGCCAGGGCATTCACACCGGCAGCCCGCAGTGGAGCCGCGGCGAAGGCGGCGTAAACGCCGTTACTGGGCTTGCGGCGGTCTTGCTGCGGCTGGAAGCGCTGAAACTGCCCGCGCCCGAGCACCCGGCCTTTGCCGGGATGAACTGCCGTCTGACGCCTGGCACCATTTTCCAAGGCGGCGAGTTTGAAAGTATCGTACCTGCGCACGCCGAAGCTCTGGTAGACGTGCGCCTGATGCCCGGCCAGGATGCGCGTGAAGTGATCGCCGCGGTACAGGCCGCGGTGGAAGCCGAGCTGGCGCTGCGCCCCGGGCTGCGAATCGGTATCGAAATTAAGAATAACCTGCCCGGCGTGGCGCTCGACCCCGGCCACCGATTGGTGCAGTCTGCGCGGCGCTGGACGCGCGAAATTACCGGGCAGGAATGGCCTGTGGCAGGCGCCGGCCCGGCTAACGAAGGCTATATGCTGATCCAGGCCGGCATCCCCACCCTATGCGGTTTTGGTCCCACCGGCGGCGGCGCGCATGCCCCCGATGAGTGGGTGGAACTGGACAGCCTGGCGCGTACCGTCGCCATGTTCGCCGGCATCATCACCGACATGGTACAGGCGTAAACCAATTTTGTTCTCCAAAGGAGTTCCTATGGCACTTGCACGCGACCCCTGGGTCTCTGTCCGCACCCGGCACGACTTCCCCGCGGACGAAATCATCTCTGCGCTGCAGAAGGAAGTACGGCGCGGCCACGCCGAAAACGCGGCGCTGATCGCCTTCGAGATGGCCACCACCAGCCCCGAGCTGGAAACATATCTTTGGAAGCGGCTGCAGGTCATCGCGGTTGAAGATATCGGCTTTGGTGACCCCACCGCCCCGATCCTGGTGCACACCCTGGCGCAAATGGTCCAGGAGCTCGATCGCCAGGACGGCGAGCGCCTGCTATACGCGGTGCATGCGGTGCGCTACCTGTGCGCCGCGCAGAAAGACCGCTCCAGCGATGAGATGATCAACTGGATGATGCGCGCCGTGGAGAATGACGGCCTACGCCCCACCGTGCCCGAATACGCGCTGGATATGCACACCGCGCGCGGCCAGCAGTTAGGCCGTAAGGTAACCCATTTCATTGAGGAAGCCGCCAAAGTGGAGCCAGAGTGGGTTGAGCGCGACCGGACGTACCGCGACCGCTTGCTGGAAATGCTGCGCAAGGAAGAGTCGTAACCAACCTGCCTGGAACCGGCTGTGGAATCATATTCACAGCCGGTTTTTTGGTTATTTTTGTCATATCCTGGTACGCGCTCCCACTTGCGTATTGACAACCGAAAACGGCTTGTTATAATGTGGCTAATTGGTCTGACCAGTAGACCAAAACCCCCATCCCAGGAAAAACAGCATTGGAACAAGGCTTTGCACCGGTTGCTCGCAATACGGTAGCGGAAGAGATCATCAAACAGATCATCTCGCAGATTAACACGGGCAAGCTCAAACCTGGCTCGCGGCTGCCTTCCGAGCGCGAGCTGATGGAGTTGTTCCAGGTATCTCGCTCCTCGGTACGAGAAGCCCTGCATTCGTTGAGCATGATCGGCCTGTTGGAAACTTACCCTGGCGCGGGTACGTTCGTCAGCAAGCAGATTACCGATGTGATTGCCGGGCGGCTGGAGTGGTCGTTGCTGCTGGGCAATCAGGAGCTGATGGAGCTGATGGAAGTGCGCGAGCCGCTGGAAATCCAGGCCGCAGGCCTGGCTGCCGAGCGTGCTAGCGCGGAAGATGTGGCCGGGTTCCGCATGGTGATCGAGCGCTACGCTGAGAGCCTGGAAAGCGGTGAAAACATCCATCATTATGAGCTGCAGGTACATCACACCATCGCGCGCATGGCCGGCAACCCCACCCTGCTGCGCTTTATTGAGACCTTTCAAAACCTGTTACGTGAGTATCGCGAACAGCACCGCATTGGTTTCTCCACCGACGCCAGCAGCGTGCAGGAGTATATGGATATCCTGCAGGCCATCGAAGCTGGCGATGGAGATACAGCACGCGCTTGCATGGCGCGGCACATCCTCAAGAGCAAACGCAATGCCCTGGCAGTCCAGCTTCGTGAAAAATCGCTCAGCGAAGCTCCTGCCGAACAAGAACGCTGAGGCAAACCCTCACGCGGACAGAACAAACGGTTTTTCTCCAGCCTGAACCAGCATCGCAGCCGTGCGGCCCACGGTTTCAACCATATCGACTTCTGACAATTCCCTGCCGGCCCCAAGTCCCCGGAGTGCCGGGTGTAATCACAAATCACAGATCAGGAGGTCACGGTATCGAATCTATACGACTGGGCAAACCATCCACCGTTCATGTGTAACACCCACAGTTTGTTCGTTTACCCTGAAAGAAGGAGAGAAAATGTTCAAAAACAGCATTGCCAAGATTTTGGTCGCCGTTCTGCTGCTCGCCCTGCTGGCCAGCTGCGCCCCGGCTGCCACCACGACCCAGGAAGCCCCCGCCGCCCCTGCAGCGACTGAGGCCCCTGCCGCCGCGCAGCCCACCGCTGCTTCGAACCAGAACGTGATGCCCACCAAAGCGCCTGAAGCCGCGACCGAAGTTCCGGCCGTCGAAGGCAAGAAGTTCAAGGTTGCCCTGGTCATCAGCCTGCTCGGCGACAAGTCGTTCAACGACTCGGCCGCGCGTGGCATCACCTTCGTCAACGAACAGTACCCCGACGTCGAAACCAAGATCATTGAGAACCAGGACGTTGGCGAGCAGCAGCTTGCCGCCCGCGCCATGGCCGAACAGGGCTATAACCTGGTCATCACCGTGGGCTTCGGCTCGGCCGACTGGACCAACGAGATCGCCAAGGAATACCCCAACACCAAGTTCGCCATCGTGGACGCTGTGCTCGACGCCCCCAACGGCACCGGCCTGACCTTCCGCGAGGATGAAGGCTCATTCACCGTGGGTATGGTCGCCGCTATGCTGACCAAGACCAAGAAGGTTGGCTATGTGGGTGGCATGGACGTCCCGCTGCTGCGCCGCTTCGAGCTGGGCTACATCCAGGGCGTGAAGTATGTTGATCCCACCATCGAAGTTGTCTCCGGTTGGGTTGGCGCGTTCGATGACCCCAACAAGGGTAAGGAACTCGCCCTGACCCAGTACGCCGAAGGCGTCGACATCATCTACGCCGCCGCCGGCAAGTCGGGCGAAGGCGTGCTCCAGGCTTCGAAGGAAAAGGGCCTGTACTCCATCGGCGTTGACTCCGACCAGGACTACATGCAGCCCGGCAACGTCATCACCTCGATGCTCAAGCGCGTCGACCTGGCCGTTCTGGAAGCTGTCAAGGAACTGCGCGATGGCAGCCTGGCCGGTGGAACCAAGGTCTTCGGCCTCAAGGAAGGCATGGTAGGCTCGACCTTCCTGTATGCGGATGACACCGTCTTCCTGCAGTCCGGCCCCGAAGACATGGTCACCAAGGTTAAGACCGACGTAGTTCCCGCCATCAAGGCCGCCACGGAAAAGATCAAGAGTGGCGAGATGTGCGTGAAGGACTTCATGGAGCTGTTCCCCTGCGACAAACCCGCCGCCGAAGGTGGCATGGGCAAGTAATTCTATGCGCGTCGAGGGGGCAGCCGGAACCGGCTGCCCCCTCATGCAACACAACCAGGAGGCTACTGTGGCACTGGCAATTGAAATGATTGGCATTCGCAAGGTTTTCCCCGGCGTAGTGGCCAACGACAACGTGAACTTTTCGGTCGAAGAAGGGGAGATTCATGCCCTGGTAGGCGAAAATGGCGCCGGCAAAACCACCCTGATGAATGTGCTATACGGCCTGTACCGGGCAGACGGCGGCATGATCAAGATCCGCGGCAAAGAGGTGAATTTTCATAAAAACGCGGATGCCATCGCCCTGGGGATCGGCATGGTACACCAAAGCTTTAAGCTGGTGCCATCGTTCACCGTAGCCGAGAACATTACCCTGGGCGCTGAACCTCGGAAGAACGGCGTGTTTATCGATCAAAAAGCGGTGCGTGAAAGCGTGGTTGACATCTCTCAGCGCTTTGGCCTCGAAGTTGACCCCGATGCGCACGTGCGCGATCTGCCTGTAGGCGTGGAACAGCGCGTGGAAATTTTGAAAGCGCTGTACCGCAGCGCGGACATTCTGATTTTGGACGAACCAACCGCCGTTCTGACCCCTCAGGAAACGGATGAGTTGTTTGAGGTAATCCGCTCGCTGGTGAAGGGCGGGAAAACAGTTATTTTTATTACGCATAAATTCCGCGAAGTCATGCAGATTTCAGACCGCGTAACCGTGATGCGCGATGGCAAGGTGGTGGCGACAAAAAATACAAAAGACACCAACCCCACCGAGCTGGCGCGCATGATGGTGGGTCGCGACGTGCTGCTGCGCGTTAGCAAGACCAAGGCCAACCCCACCAACGTGGTGTTGGAAGTCAAACACCTGAAAGCACTGGATAACCGCTTCCTGCCTGCCCTGCGCGATGTTTCGCTCACGGTACGCGCGGGAGAGGTGCTGGGCATCGCCGGTGTGGAGGGCAACGGGCAGCGCGAGCTGGTGGAAGCTATCGTCGGGCTGCGCGAAGTGATTCATGGCAGCATCGAGCTGTACGGCCAGGATATTGCCCATAAAAGCGTGCGCGAGCGGCGCGACGCGGGCATCGCCTGCGTGCCCGAAGACCGCTACGTGCGTGGCGTAGCCCTGCGCGCTACGCTGGAAGACAACCTGATTGTCGAAAACTACAACCGCCCGCCGATATCGAAAGGCCAGGTTCTGGACCTGAACCAGATTAAGGATTACTCGCAGCGGCTGATTGAGGAATTTGACGTGCGCACTCCCGGCTCAGCCGTCCCGGCGTTCACTCTTTCGGGCGGCAACCTGCAAAAAGTGGTGCTGGCGCGCGAGATTGATGCGCGTCCCAAGCTGCTGATCGTGGCGCAGCCTACGCGCGGTCTGGATGTTGGCTCGATTGAGTTCGTACACCGTACCATCATCAACGCGCGTGATAGCGGCGCTGCGGTGCTGCTGGTTTCCGCCGAGCTGGAAGAAGTGATGTCACTTAGCGACCGCATCGCCGTGCTGTACGAAGGCGATATTGTCGGCACCATCGACGCGGACAAGGCGACCGAAGAAGGCCTGGGCCTGTGGATGGCGGGTATTACCGATGGCCACCAATCCCAGGAAGCACGGCCCGCGGTCACCGGAGGTGAGGAGGTTTCCCGTGAGTAGCTTTACCCTTTCCTTCCCCAAGACATTTCGCGCCGGGCTCAGCTACTGGTTGAGCCGCTCGTTGACGATACTGCTCAGCATCTTGCTGGCCATCATCGTTGGTTCGCTGGTGATGATCTGGTACGGCCAGGACCCCATTGAAATCTACCGGCTGCTGCTCTCCAACGCCTTTGGCACGCAGCGCGGCCTGTTTATCACCCTGCAGCGCGCCACGCCGCTGATCTTCACCGCCATCTCGTCCACCATCGCCTTCCGCACCGGTGTATTCAATGTGGGTGTTGAGGGCCAATTCTTCATTGGCGCCATCGCCGGCACCTATGTTGGCTACGCGGTGAATCTGCCCACCATCATCCACCTGCCGCTGACCCTGCTGGCGGGTTTTCTGGGTGGCGCGGCCTGGGCCTACATCCCCACCATCATGCGCCAGCGCCTGGGCGTGAGCGAGATCATCACCACCATCATGACCAACTACATCGCTACGTTCCTCATCTCCTGGCTGTGCAACTACCCCATGCGCGCCACTCCCACCGTGGCGGAAACTCCCTTCGTTGCGTCAACCGCTACGCTGCCGCAGTTTGTTGACCTCAACCCATTGCTGGGAAAAGGCACGCAGGCGCACGTCGGGTCGTTTATCGCTCTGGCCCTGGTGATCGTAATGTGGTTCGTCTTCAAGAAGACCAAAATCGGCTATGAATGGCGCATGGTTGGCCTGTCGCACAAGTTCTCGGAATTTGGCGGCATCAACCTCAACCGCACCTTCATCGGTGGCATGTTGATCAGCGGTGGTATCGCCGGGTTGGGTGGCGTCATCGAAATCCTGGGCGTGTGGCGCAAATACAAAGACCTGTTCGCGGTTGGCTTTGGCTTCCGCGGCAACCTGGCGTCGCTGCTCGGCGGCCAGACGGTTATCGGTTCCACCGTCGCGGCGCTGTTCTACGGCGGTATGGAATCCGGCTCGCTGGGCCTGGAATGGGCCGCGGGCGTGCCGCGCCAGTTGATTGACATCATCGTCGGCCTGATTATCTTCTTCATGGCCGCCGAGGGAATGTGGGACTTTGTCAAGCGCATCAAGTGGACGCGCGGTGGTGAAGCCACGCGCCGCACCACCGAGAACCTGGAAGTGTAGCCCGGTTCGCCGGAGCACGCCCCTTTGGAGGTTACCAACATGGATTCGGGATTAATTGACATACTTCAGCGATATGTGTTCAACGTGGCGAATATCCAGGGCATGCTGCGCCTGGCAACGCCGATCATCCTGGCCGGCCTGTGCGCGCTCATCACCGATCGCGCTGGCATCCTCAACATCGCCGGCGAAGGCATGATCCTGATCGGCGCGTGGTTCGCCGTGGCGGGCAGCTACTTCTTCCACAGCAGTTTTGTGGGGCTGCTGGCAGCCATGCTCAGTGGTTTGCTGGTGGGCGGCCTGTTTGCCCTTTTCTCGCTCAAGTTCCGGGCGAATATCATCGTAATGGGCATTGCCATCAATATCTTTGCCACATCCGCGACGATCTTCCTGACGCGCGCGGTGTTCAAGGTGGCGGGCTCGTTCTCCGACCCCAGCTTGCAGGGGTTTGGGCCAATTGATATCCCCATCCTCAAAGATATTCCCGTGCTGGGCCCGATCCTCAGCGGCTACACCTTCCCGGTATACCTCACCTGGCTGCTGGTGGTGCTGACCAGCATCTTCCTGTACCGCACGCCGTGGGGGCTGCACCTGCGCGCCGTGGGCGAGAACCCGCAGGCCGCGGAAACCCTGGGCATCAACGTGGGTCGCATCCGCTTCCTCTCGGTGATGGCCAGCGGGGTGTTCGCCTCGCTGGCGGGCGTGTACCTGGCCCTGGGGCATCTCAACGGCTTTGTGGATAAAATGGCAGCCGGCCGTGGCTTCATCGGTATGGCGGTCAACACCTTTGCCGGCGGCGTGCCGTTTGGCGTATTCCTCTCCAGCCTGCTGTTCGGCCTCACCGATACCATCGGCTTCCGCCTGCAGGCCGAGCGCATCATCCCCATCTACTTTATCAGCATGCTGCCGTACCTGGTCACCCTGGCCGCGTTGACCTACTTCACTATCCGCCGCCAGCGGGCTGCCCGCGCGCGCGTGGAAAAGATGAAGCTGGAAAAAGCCCCCGCTGGCGACTAAAGGAGACTCGTCAAACATGGAATTCCACATCGTATGTGATCCAAAAGACATTGCGCCGTACGTTTTCGTTCCCGGTGACCCGGTGCGGGCGAAGAAAATCGCGGAACATTTTGACAACTACCGTTTCATCAGCGATTCGCGCGGGTATTACGTGTACACCGGCACGGTGGATGGCATCCCGATGACTACCTGCTCCACCGGCATGGGCGGCCCGCAGGTAGCGATTGGGGTCGAAGAGCTGGGCCACATGGGCGCGCGTACCTTCATCCGCGTTGGCTCGTGCGGCACGCTGCAGGATAACATCCAGCCTGGTGACGTGATCATTGCCACCGGTGTGGTGCGCGGCGGAGCCACCGGCAACCGCTACCTGCCTCCTGCCTTCCCGGCCGCGCCAGATTTTGCGGTGCTCACCGCGCTGGTGAAAGCCGCCGAGAGATTGCAGATCCCGGTGCACGTGGGCCTGGATTGGGCCGGCGATACCTTCTATGCCGAAGGCAGCGACCCAACCCTGTGGGAAAAGGCCAAGAAGGCCGGCGTCAAATCGGTGGAGATGGAAGCTGACACGCTGTTCATCGTCTCCAGCTTCCGCGGCTTCCGCTCGGGGGCGCTTTTTGCCTGTGATGGAACCAGCACCGAAATCAAGCCCGACTGGGGCCAGGATGCCTTCCGACAGGGCGAAGAAAACGAAATCCGCATCGCCATCGAAGCGATGAAACGCATTGCAGAAGCTGACATGAAGAAGGCGTAGGAGTCTCATGGAATTTCACATCCGTTGCGACCCAAAGGAAATCTCACGTTACATATTCGTTCCCGGCAGCCATGACCGGGCTAAAAAGATTGCCGCGCATTTTAACAATGTTCGCACTGTGAGCGAAAGTCGTGGCTACCTGGTGTATTCCGGTGAGGTGGATGGCATTCACATGACCGTTTCTTCCACCGGCATGGGTGGCCCGTCTACCGCAATTGCCATTGAAGAGCTGGGACACATGGGCGCAGATACTTTCATCCGCGTGGGCTCATGCGGCACACTGCAAGATTACGTCACCTGCGGGGATAACATCATCGCCACGGGCACGTTCCGCGATGGCGGCACGGCCAACGATTACCTGCCAATCTACTTCCCGGCCGTGGCTGATTTCTTCTTGACCACAGCCATGGTTGAAGCCGCCCGCGACCTGGGATTGAAAGCTCACGTAGGCCTGGGCACCGCCGGCGACGCGTTTTACGCGCCGCGCGACCCGGCCAAGCGCGATCTGCTCAAGCAGGCCGGCGTCGTTTCCGCTGAAATGGAAAGCGATACGCTGTTCATCGTGGCTGCCCTGCGCGGCTGGCGCGCCGGGGGCATCTACACCAGCGATGGCACCAACAAAGAAACCAAGCCCGTGTGGGGCGAAGAGGACTTCAAACGCGGCGAGCAGGAAGGCATCCGCATTGCGATCGAAGGTATGAAGCGTATCGCCCTGGCCGACGCCGCGAAGTAGTAGCCACCTAATTCAACAGCCATCCACCGCGGCGGAAGGGCAACCGCCCTTCCGGTTCTATCAGTATTGCCTGTACGCGCCCCGCTTCATCACAGGATGCGGAGCAGAATGACGAACTCGAGGAAAGACTTTTATGCAGCCAAGAAAAGTGATCATTGATTGCGATACCGGCGTGGATGATGCCCAGGCGCTGTTGCTGGCGCTGCGCTCACCGCTGGTGCAGGTTCTGGGCATCACAACTACCAGCGGTAATGTGCACCTCGACAAAGTGGTGCGCAACACGCTGATCGTGGTGGAGCGTTCGGGCAAGCGCGTGCCGGTGTACCCCGGCTCGTTCCGCGCCCTGCTGGGCGCCGGCGGCACCGCCGAAGAAGTGCACGGCCGCGACGGCCTGGGCGGCACCGGTTACCCCGACCCGCAGATCCAGGCCGAGCCGGAACACGCGGTAGACTTCCTGGTGCGCACCTTTGTGAATAGCAGCGAGCCGGTAGACCTGATTACCCTCGCCCCGCTGACTAACATTGCCCTGGCTATCCAGAAAGACCGGCGCTTTGAACAGTCGGTGCGCTCGATCACCATGATGGCCGGTGGCATCCGCGCCGGCAACACCACCCCCGCGGCGGAATTCAACGTGTGGGCCGACCCCGAAGCCGCAGACCTGGTATTCCGCAGCCAGATCCCGGTGAAAACCATGGTGGCGCTGGACCCCAACAGCGACAGCGGCATGATCTACGAAGAGGATGTGGAGAAGCTGGAAGCCGCGCCATTCCCGTGGTGCGAGATGACCTCCCGGCTGATGCGTCAGAGCCTTGACCGCTGGAAGGAATTTACCGGGCAAAGCCGCCCGGCCATGCCGCCCGACCTGACCGCGATGGGCGTGGCCCTACGGCCCGACCTGGTGCAGAGCGCCGAGATGCTCAACGTGGTGGTGGAAACGGCCGGCGTTCACACGCGCGGCATGACCGTCTGCGACCGGCGCACCTTCCGCGGCATATTCCGCCCGGTGCCTGAGCCCAACGTCAACGTAGTTTATACCCTGGACAACCCTGGCTACCGCCAGTTTGTGCTGGAAACCTTCCTGGCCGGGTAACGCTTATGTGCCCCGGCAATGCGCCGGGAACAGCAAGGCATGAAAGGAGAAAGAATGGCGCAAGAACCTGTTGTAAATGAGTGGCGGCAGAAACGCAAAGAAGCGGCCGCGTTTATCCAGTCGCGCACCTCGATCGTACCCCAGGTGGGGCTGATCCTCGGCTCCGGGCTGGGCTCGCTGGCTGCGGAAATCCAGAACGCTACGGTGATCCCGTACCGCGAGATCCCCTACTTCCCGCAGTCGACCGTGGCCGGCCATGCCGGTGAGCTGGTGATCGGTGATCTGGAAGGCAAGCGCGTAATTGCCATGAACGGACGCTTCCACTTCTATGAAGGCTACCCGCTGCAGCAGATCGTGTTCCCGGTGTGGGTAATGCGCACATTAGGCGCGGATACGCTCATCGCCACCAATGCCGCAGGCGGCATCAACCGCTCGTTCTCCCCCGGCGACCTGATGATCATCGTGGATCACATCAACCTGCTGTGGGATAACCCGCTGATTGGCCCCAATGATGACGAGCTGGGGGTGCGGTTCCCCAGCATGGACCTGGCTTATCCCTGGGCGCTGGTTGAGCTGGCGCAGCGCGCGGCGGATAAAGCCGGCGTGTCGGTAAAGCGCGGCGTGTACGTGGCCACCCAGGGCCCCAACTATGGCACGCGCGCCGAAGGCGAGTTCCTGCGACTGCTGCGCGCCGACGCGGTGGGCATGTCCACCGTGCCAGAAATTATCGCCGCGACCCACGCCGGGATGAAGACGCTGGGCATCTCCTGTATCACTGACGCCTCGCGCGACCCCAAGGCCGGCGCGTCCGGCGGCGTGCTGACCCACGAAGAGGTGGTACGCGTTGCGAACGAAACCAAACCACGCTTCGTGCGCCTGATGAAAGCCATCCTGCAAGAGCTGCCATAGGCTGATCAGAAGTACGCTGAGCACGTCGAAGCGTGCTGTGCCTGTCGAAGCGTACAGCCCGGTGCGACAAAGAACCCATTTACAAGGAACCCGCATGAAAATCTACTTTGCCGGCCCACTATTTACCGAATACGAGCGCGAGTACATCTCGCGCTGTGCGGTCAGGTTGCGAGAGAATGGCATAGACCCATTTGTGCCGCACGAAAGCCCGCACGACGACAACCCGCCCCCCGGCCGCACCCCGGCGCAGCGCTGCCTGGACCGCGACTTCGAAGGAATTTCCAGTGCTAACGCCATGCTGGCGCTGGTCAATGGCACCGAGGTAGACGATGGCACCGCCAGCGAGATCGGCATCTTCTACCAGTTGGTGCAGAAAGACCCGACCAAGAAAGGCATCGTCGCTCTGCATGGCGACTGGCGCACCTGGGAGAACGGCGAAGGCAAACCGCTTAACCTGTTCGTCCACGGCGCCATTCTTAAAGTAGGCGTGGTGGTGCGCACGCTGGATGAAGCTATCCAACACCTAAAGACCTGGGAAGCCGAGCTGATCGCTGAAGGACATCTCCCGCAGGAGCAGGGTCAATGAAAATCTACTTTGCCGGCCCCCTATTTACCCCCTACGTGCGCCAGTTCATCTCAGAGCACGCGCAGATCCTGCGCGAGAACGGCATTGATCCCTTTGTGCCCCACGAGCAGCCCTTTACCGCACTGGACGCGGTGAAAGTGGAAAAGCTGCTGGCTGAGGGCCTGGTGCAGCCTGCCGACCTGGAAGGTAAGCCCGCGGCGATGGCCGTGATGGACCTGATCCGCGCCGGGCGGCTGAGCCGCGAGCAGGCCGGACTGCCGCCCATCAGCCCGGAAACCGTGTTCAATGTGGATTACGGCGGCCTGTCGAGCGCCGACGCGGTGCTGGCTATCCTGGATGGAACCCAGGTGGATGACGGCACGGCGTGCGAGATCGGCATCTTCCACGCGCTCAAGCTGCAGGACCCGTCCAAAAAAGGCATCGTTGGCCTGATGACCGACCAGCGCGGCTCACGCAAAAAAGCGCATGGCTGGGGCCTTAACCTGTTCGTGCTTGGCATCCTCGAGGATGACGGCGTGATCGTGGATAACTTTGACGACGCCCTGGCGCAGCTCAAAGCCTGGGCCGCGGAAACCTAAACAAAAAATCTTCCGGCAGGGGCAGCTGGCTCTCCCTGCAACCCAGCTCCCCTGCCCTTAGCCCGAGAAACGAGCATTGTTTATGCCCTCGATGGACTCCCTGCTGAACGGCGCGCGCGTGTACGTGGCCGAAGTGCGCAAATTCAACCGCAATATCCGCCTGCTAATGCTTGCATCCATGCTTTCGTACCTGGCGACGGGCATTTTTAGTGTCGATTTCAACCTGTACATCCTCTCGCTCGGCATCCAGCCTGACCGTTTGGGGCGCATCCTATCTGCCGGGCCGTTTGCGCACATGCTGGCCGCCATCCCCATCGGCTTTTTTGCCGAACGGCTAGGTTTCCGGCGCGCGTTCCTGGCGATTTACTCCATCACCGGCATCGCTATGATGGCTCAGGTGGCCACCGGAAACGTGGCGGTGATCACCACCGCGGCGTTTCTGGCGGGGCTGGCCATTTCCGGTGATTTTGTGGTGCGCCTGCCGTTCCTTTCAGCCAACGTGCAGGATTCCGAGCGCGCGCACGTGTTCAGCATCGACGCTTTCCTCAGCGGTATCACCTATGCGCTTGGCGCGCTGCTGGCCGGATTTTTACCCAATTTATTCCACGCCCTGGGCCTCGACCTGACCGGCGCGTACCGCTCCACCCTGCTGCTGTCCGGCGCCGTGATGACCCTGGGCTTCTTTCCGGTGCTGCTGATAATCGATAACACTCACCTGGAGCCGCGCAAGATCAGCCTGGCGCCCTACCTGTGGGGTATCGACCGTTTCACGGTCAAAGCCGCGATTATTGAGTTCTTTATCGGCGTCACCTTTGGCATGATCGTGCCATTTATGAACATCATTTTTCTGTACCACCTCAACACCACGCGCGAGTATTACAGCACGGTGGAAGCGTTTGCGTTCATTCCCACCATCATCGTCACGCTGGTCGGTCCCCTGCTGGTGCTGCGGTTGGGCAGCGTGCGCGCCATCACAGCCGGGCGGCTGCTAGTGCCGGTGTTCATGATCATTCTGGCCATGACCACCGCGCCGTTGCTGGGAGCGATGGCCTACTGGGCGAATAAAGCTTTGTTCAATATGAGCCAATCGTTGTGGTTTGCGTTTGCTACCGCCACCGCCGCGCGGCGCGCCAGGACGGCGCTCTCGGCCTGGCTGGAGATTACCTTCCAGATCGGCATGATGATCGCCGCGCCTACCACCGGCTATCTGCTGGCACGCTCCAATTACACGCTACCGTTCTACGTCGCCGCGGCTGCCGCGGTGGCAACCTGCATCCTTACCTGGGTACTGATGAAATCTTACGATGCACGCCTCAATCCGGAATTGGCCGCCGGGGAAACCGCTGCCTGAGGCGGAGAAAGGCGATGGAACACCCGGCATGAACCGCAACATCCGTCTCTTCTTTACCGCATCCGCGCTCAATGGCATCGCCCAGGGCATTTTTATGGTGGTGTTCAACCTGTATGTACTCTCGCTGGGCATCCCCACCGATGTGCTGGGGGCAATTCTTAGCGCCAGCCCGTTTGCGCAGGCCTTAGGCTCCATCCCGGTGGGCTTTATCATGGAAAAGATTGGCTTCCGCAAGATCTTTTTCATCGTCTATGGCGTTTCCGGAGTGGCGCGGCTGCTCCAGGTGGCCACGCCCAATGTGTGGATCATGTCGCTGGCGGCGTTTGTCGGCGGCCTGGCGCTCTCCGGCGATTTTGTGGTGCGGCTGCCGTTTTTGGCCGAAAACACCACCCCCGAGCAGCGCACGCGCGCCTACAGCACCAGCAGTATCATATACAGCATGAGCATGTCGGTGGGTGCGCTGTTTGCCGGCTATGCGCCAAACCTGATTGAGCGCCTGACCGGCTGGGGCCTGTCGGATACCTACCAGTTCACCCTGCTGCTGGCCGGGCTGATTGGCCTGGCGGCGGTGCTGCCTTGCCTGGGCATCCACCAGGCAGCGCATAGCGGCCCGGCGCGCAAGATTAGCCTGGCGCCCTACCTGTGGGGTATGGACCACTATACGGTGCAGCAGGCGGTGGTGTCGCTGTTTGTGGGCATTAGCCTGGGGCTGACCAACCCGTTTATGAACCTGTACTTCCTCTATCATCTGGGGGCTACGCGCGAGTACTTTGGAACGGTTTCAGCCCTGGCAATCTTCCCTGCGTTAATTATGACCGCGCTCGGCCCGCTGATCGCGGCAAAAATCGGCCAGGTGCGCGCAGTGACGGTTCTGCGCAGCATCATACCATTCCTGTGGATCAACATGGCCGTGTTCGCTAACCGTTGGACCGGAGCGCTTTCCTACTGGGGCGGCAGCGCGCTGAATACTACCGCCCAGCCCATTTCATTTGCCTTCGCCATGCAGGCTGCCAGCCAGAAAGCCAAATCGGCCTGCTCAGCGTGGCTGAATGTGACCTTCTGGCTGGGTAACGCCGCCGCTGCGCCGCTGGCCGGGGCATTTATGGTACAGTCGAATTACCGTGCGCCGCTCTTCATCGCTGCCGCAGCCATCCTCGTCGCCGCGGTGCTCAACCAGGCATTTTTTGCCCGCCGGGAAGAGGCCATGCTGCGCCAGCAAATGGCTCCTGCCCGCGTGGATGTTGAGGTATAAAAAAGGCAAACTTCAGGAAGGATGGTGAAAAATGGCAGCCTATGCGCGCCTGTTGAAAGTGGCTCTGGGCGAAGCGCCGGCGGACCTGGTGATCCGCAATGTGACGCTATTGAACACGGTCACGCGCGATGCCTATCCAGCCACCATTGGCATCTGTGAAGACACCATCGCCTACGTCACTACACCAGATGATGCGAATACCCTCGCCGCGCGGGTGATCGACGGCACGGGCATGTGGGCCGCACCAGGCCTCATCGACAGCCACATGCACGTCGAAAGCACGCATGTCACCCCCGCATATTTCGCCGACGCCGTGCTGCCGCATGGCGTGACCACTGTGGCGCAGGATCCGCATGAGATGGCCAATGTGCTGGGCGCGGAAGGTGTAGCCTATATGCGGGATGCGGCGGCAGGGCTGCCGCTGCGCGTGCTCACGTTTGTGCCCACCTGCGTGCCCGCCGTGCCCGGGCTGGAAACTGCCGGCGCGCATTTCGGACCCGGTGAGATCGAAGCCCTGCTGGATGGTCCAAACACCATCGGCCTGGCCGAAGTGATGGATTACTGGGGCGTAATCCGCCAGTCGGAACGTACCAGCCAGATTGTCCAGGCCGGGCTGCGCAGCGGCAAAATTATCACCGGGCACATCCGCGGGCTGGCCGGCCGCGAGCTGAACACCTACCTGGCGGCCGGGGTCGATTCGGATCACGAAGTGCTCACCGCCGAGGGCATTCGCTACCGCTCGCGCCTGGGGATGACGCTAGAAATCTGCTGCTCGCAGCATCGTGACAACATCCCCCAGGCCGTAGAGAGCTGGAAAGAGCGCGGCCACCTGGAAAACGTTGTCTTCGTCACTGACGACGTGCCCCCCAACGAGCTGGTGCACAGCGGTCATCTCGACCGCGGCGTGCGCCGCGCAATTGCACTGGGCATGGCCCCGGTAGACGCGGTGCGTGCTGCCAGCCTGGCCCCGGCCCGCCGCCTGCGCCGGCATGACCTGGGACAGATTGCCCCGGGGCGCACCGCCGACCTGCTGCTGCTGGAAGACCTGGATACCTTCTCGATCCATACCGTCATCACCGGTGGCCGGGTCGTGGCGCAGCAGGGTCGCGTGCTGCAGCCATCCCGCTCCGAGGTGGCGGTGCCGGCCGCCGCGCGAGATTCCGTGCGCATCCCCGACCCTCGGCCGGAGGATTTTGTGCTGCGTGCCCCGGGCTCGGCCGTGACGGCCTTCATCCTCACCCAGCGCGCGCGTGGCCCGCTGGAGCAGGCGCAGCTTGCGGTTGCTGGTGGCGCGGTGCAATGGCAGCAGCGCTCCGACCTGGCGCTGGCCGCTGTAATCCACCGCCACGGGCAGAATCACAACCGCTCGCTGGCGCTGCTGGCCGGATGTGGGCTGCACGCCGGGGCAATCGCCACCACCTATGCGCATGACAGCCACAACTTGGTAGTGCTGGGCCGCGACCCGGCAGATATGGTCCTGGCGGCCAAGGTGCTGAAAGAGGTCGGCGGCGGGTACGTGGCCGTCAGCGGCGGCGTAGTGCGCGCGATGGCGGCCCTGCCGGTGGCCGGGCTGCTGGCCGAGCAGCCGGTGGAAGACCTGGCGCGCGCCTTTGATGCTTACACCGCCGCGGCCGCGGATCTGGGCGTGACCGAAAACCCCATCGGGCTGCTTAGTTCGCTGCCGCTGCCGGTGGTTCCCAGCTATCGTCCCACCGACATCGGCCTGGTGGATGTGAATGCGCAGAAGTTGATCCCCGCATTTGTCTGGCACGAGTGAAGAAAGGAGAACGAGCGTGAACCCGCAGCACAGAACTCCCAAAGTGATGGTGGTTGGCAGTTTCAATATGGACCTTTCCATGCGCACCCCACGCATGCCCGCGCCGGGCGAGACCATCCTGGGTGGGCCTTTTACAACCGGGCCGGGCGGCAAGGGCGCCAACCAGGCCGTGGCCGCTGCGCGCCTGGGCGCGCAGACAACTATGCTGGTGAAGCTTGGCCGCGATGTATTCGGCGACCAGGCCGCGGCCAACCTGCAAAACGAGGGTATTTCCCCCGAATACGTCCTGCGCGCGGATGATGCCCACACTGGCGTGGCCTTCATCATCGTGGACGACAGCGGTGAGAATATGATCGTCGTTGCCAGCGGCACAAACTTCACCATCACCCCTCAGGATGTACAGCGCGCCCGCGCGGCAATCGAATCCGCGGATATCCTGCTGCTGCAGCTTGAAGTGCCGCTGGATGTAACCCACGCCGCGGCGCGCATCGCCCACGAAGCCGGTGTGAAGGTAGTGCTCAACCCGGCGCCGGGCGAAGCGCTCCCGCCGGAACTGCTGCGCATGGTGGACGTGCTCACCCCCAACGAAACCGAGGCGCAGATCATCGCCGGCATGCCGGTGACAACGCCCGAAGAAGCAGAAGCCGCCGCACGCCACCTGATGGAAAAGGGCGTAGGCGCGCTGGTGATCACCCTGGGAGCCAAGGGCGCGCTGGTGGCCACGCCGGACGGCATGCAGCGCGTGCCAGGCTACCGCGTGCAGGTGGTGGACACCACCGGCGCCGGCGATGCCTTCAGCGGCGCGCTGGTGGTGGCCCTGGCCGAGGGCAAAGACCTGGCGGCCGCCGCCGCCTTTGCCAATGCCTCTGCTGCCCTGCAGGTGACCAAACCCGGCACAGCGCCCGCCATGCCATATCGTGACGAAGTGGACGCGCTGGTAGCCGGCATCTGATCCCGCCCGTAGCAGGTGGCGGTGAACATAGAAGAAGGTATCGAATTGGATAAACCCAAACACACGGAAACGATCACCACAGCACGGCGCGCGCTGCAATTGAGCCACGCCCAGCCGCGTTGGGTCACTTACCTCGTCCAGCTAGGGCTGTGCCTGGGGCTGGCGCTGGCCTTTGGCGCGCTGATCATCATCGCCACCGGCCAGGACGTTCTGCACGTCTACGCCGCGCTGCTGCGCGAGTCCTTTGCCACTCCACTGGGCATTATGATCGGTATCCAGCGCGCCACGCCGCTGCTGTTGACCTCGGCGGCGGCCGTTGCTGCCTTCCGCGGCGGGGCCATCAACATGGGCCTGGAAGGGCAGTTTATGGTCGGAGCAGCCGCTGCTGCCGTTGCCGGCGGAGCTATGCCCGAAATGCCGAAATTCATTACGATCCCGCTGATCTTCCTGATCTGCGGTCTGGCGGGGGCCGCTGCCGGGTGGATTCCGGCCTTCTTCAAGATGGTTTCGGGGGTAAGTGAAGTGATCACCGGTATGATCGCCAACCTGATCATGCCCTCGCTGATGAGCGTGGTTCTCAGCCTGCCGCTGCTGCGCGCCATCCGCTCTGCCTCGCGCGGCGGTGTGCAGCCCTGGGCGCAGCTCAGCCAGTTCACCGAGCTGACGAACGGTGGCTGGGGCTTCGGCAGCAAGGCCAACACCGGCATCTTCGCCGCGCTGGTGATCGTTTTCCTGCTGGCGCTGGTCTACCAGCGCACCAAGATTGGCTACGAGATCCGCCTGTCCAGCGCCAACTTCCGCATGGCCGAGTTCGCGGGCATCAACGCCGGGCGCAAATTCTATACCGCCATGATGCTTAGCGGGGCTATTGCCGCAATGGCCGGGGCTACCGAAATCCTGGGCGTGTGGCGCGGCTATAACCTCAACACGATTTCGGTGGGGTTCAATGGGCTTCTGCTGGCGCTGGCCGGCGGCAATTCCTTTGGCGGCTCGGCGCTGGCCTCGCTGATCTACGGCGGGATGCAATCCGGCGCTATGGCCGCATCGTGGGCCACGGATATCCCTCGCCCGCTGATTGACGTGCTGGTGGAAATCCTGGTGGTTTTTGCAGCCATCCCCAGCATGCGCCTCTTTTTCTCCGGCTCGGGCTATCAGGAAAGTGAGCGCCTGGGCGGCCAATTCACGCACAAGGATTGACCGGATGAGCAAAACCCTGATCACTGCTGATTGCGTATTAACCCTGGATGCAGCCGATCATATCTACGCGCCCGGTTACCTGCTGATTGATGGCGACCGCGTGGTCGTGGCCGGCATGTTAAGCGAGGCTCCACCGAACGTCGACCACCGCGTCGACCTGGGCCGCAGACTGGTGATGCCCGGGCTGGTGAACGCGCACACGCACACGCCTATGACCCTGTTCCGTGGCATGGCAGAGCCGTATTCGTTGTTCACATTCGAAGGCTGGTTCGCAGGCATCCGCAGCCTGGAAGCGGTGATGGACGGCGATATGGTCCCGGCGGCAGTTCTGGTTTCATGCGCAGAGATGATCC
Source organism: Longilinea sp. (assembly GCA_039810245.1). Classification (GTDB taxonomy): domain Bacteria; phylum Chloroflexota; class Anaerolineae; order Anaerolineales; family Anaerolineaceae; genus CALDSL01. The sequence continues at coordinate 463,249 of JBDHWQ010000001.1, forward strand.
GCACCGGCACCACCACCTTCGCAGACCAGTATTTCTTTATGGACCGCGTGGTCCCTGCGGTGCGCCAGAGCGGGATGCGCGCAGCGCTGGCTTATGGCATCGTCGAGCTGGGTGACCCGGCAGCGCGAGAGCGCGAGCTGGCCGCCGCGAGTGACTTTTTGGAGGGCATGCAGAATGACCCGCGGCTACGCGGCTGGGTCGGCCCGCACGCCTTCTTTGTGGATAACAGCCGCGAGGCGATCCAGATGGAACTGGCGCTTGCCGGGCATTTCAACACCGGGCTGCATTTCCACCTTGCCACCAGCGGCGAGGAAGAGCGTTACTGTCGCGAACACTTCGGTCGCAGCGCGGTGGAACAGATGCGCGCGGATGGCATCCTCGATCACCGCCTGCTGGCAGCGCACTGCATCACCGTTCCGCAGGAAGATTTTTCCACGCTGGCCGCCCACCCCTTCACCGCGGTGGTTGCGCCTTCCGCCTGCATGCGTAGTGGCGCGGAAGTGGCCCCGGCGCGCGCCATGCTGGACGCGGGCGTTAACCTGGCGCTTGGCACGGACAATGTGGCCAACAACAACTCCTACGATCTGTTCAAAGAGATGGCGCTCACCGGAAAAGTAATGTCACAGCGTGAGCGTACGCCTAATGCCATCCCGGCGCGCGAGATCGTGCGCATGGCCACCCTGGGTGGGGCGCGCGCACTTGGGCTGGAGAAAGAGATCGGTTCGCTGGAAGCGGGCAAGAAGGCGGACTGGATCAGCCTCGACCTGGACGAAATTGGCTGGGGTCCACACGGCGCGCAGGATGTATATACCGCGCTGGTGTACGCCATCAACGGCAACTATGTGCGCGACGTGATGGTGGATGGTGCGTGGCTACTGCGCGAGAACCGCTGGACGACCATTGATTACGCTGCCGCATGCCTCGAACTGGATGCGGCCAATACGCGCCTGCGCGAACGATTAGGCTGGAAGGAAGGGGAACATGGCAGATAAAGAACTGGAAGAAGTCTATCGCGAGAAATCTGACCGCTACGAGCGCATGGTGGCGCGTGAAGATTGGGAAAACAACATCCCGGCTGCCATTATGGGCATCCGCGACCTGCATGGGCTGGACGTGATTGACACCGGCGCGGGTACCGGCCGGCTGGCGTGCATGTTCGCGCCTATCGCAAGGACTATGCGCGCCTACGACATCTCGGCCGACATGCTCGAAGTGATGCGCGGGAAGCTGGAGGCCAGCGGGCTGACCAATTGGGAAGTGGCGGTAGCCGACCACCGCACGCTGCCCGCCGGAGACGCCAGCGCGGACGTGATCCTTTCCGGCTGGAGCATCGTTTACACCGTGGTTTGGTGCCCGGAGAACTGGCAGGCAGAACTGCGTAAGGCGCTGGACGAAATGCGTCGCGTCCTGCGCCCAGGCGGCACGCTAATCATCTTGGAGACCAATGGCACGGGCTACAGCGCTCCCAATCCGCCCGAAAACCTGCTGGAATACTTCGACTACCTGCAGCAGGATGGCTTCACCTACCAGTGGATCCGTACCGACTACCGCTTTACAGACATGGAAGAGGGCAAAGACCTGACCACTTTTTTCTTTGGCGAAGGCATCGTGGAAAAGTTTTCCAGCAGTGACCCGGCCATCCTGCCCGAATGCACCGGCATCTGGTGGAAGCAGTATTAGGTTGTTGATGGCGCCCCATCCTCGCGCCCATTGGCAGGCTCAGGACGTGGCCCCTTGAAACGGCCCTGAGCCAATCAAAGGGGCCGGGCAAGTACCTTAACTTCTTGTTGCTACTCTCCCAGAAACGCGCGCACGATGGGCAGCGCATTCTCAACCAGGCCGTCCAGCAGGCGCTCGCCTTTTTGTGCGGTGGATGGCCGTGGGTCGCCGAACACGCCGCCGGGGTTGAAGCTGTCCAGGTACATCTGCTCCGAGGTAAACGTGGGCGGGTACTCCGGGTAGCCGGGCTGGGCTTTATCCATCTGCACCGCGCCGGGCTCCAGCGCCAGCACCATCGAAGTCTCAACCTCGTCGGCATGCATCAGGCCATAACCGGCCGGCTGGCTCTCGCAGATATTGGTGGCCAGGTCGGCCAGCCCGGGGTAATCAAGCTGCAGGATGCGGAACACGTGCTCACTTTGCATCTCGCGCGCCACTAGTTCCAGCGGGGCGCGGTTGCCAAAATGGCCGTTTACCAGGATGAGCGCGGGGAACCCGCTGCGCCGGCAGGCAATAGCGATATCTTTGACCAGCGCGCGCAGGGTATCAAAGGAGAGCGAGATCGTTCCGGGAAAGCGCGAATTGTTCCAGCAATCGCCGTATGGCAGCGCGGGCAGAAGCACGCCATCTACCGCCTCGGCCAGGCGGCGCGCAAAACCGGATGCCATAATTGTGTCAGTGGCCAGCGGGCAGTGCGCCCCATGCTGCTCCTGCGCCCCTACGGCCAGGATCGCCGGGCAGCCGCGGGCGATGGCGGCCTGCACTTCCGGCCAGGTTGCGGTACGCGCCTCGAGCATGCTTCACCTCTCAGGAAAGGATGGATTGGCAATGATTATAGCAGCATGTATTCCAGGCAGGCGGTATGGATAACCCTGAGCTGCCTTTCATCCCCGGTCTGGAGCTCAGCCGGTTGTACTACCAGGGCGCGGTTGGACCACTGTTGGCGCGCGAGCTTCCGCGCCCTCCCTATAGCGCTGCGCTGATCGGTTATGGCTCGGACGTCATCGGTCTGGACACGCCGATGAGCCGCGATCACATGTGGGGCCCGCGCCTGATCTTGTTCCTACCCGAAAATGACTACGCGCAAAATATCGCGAGTGTGGATGCAACCTTGCGCGCCGGACTGCCACGCGAGGTGGCCGGCTACCCCACCAGCTTCGGACCTCCCGACTCAGGCGGCGTGCGGCTGCCCGAATACTCCAGTCACCGCCCGGTGGATCACATGATCGAGCTGACTACCATCCCGCGCTTCTTTGAGCGCGAGTTGGGGGCGGATCGCTGGCGCCAGCCCGCAATCGCGGACTGGCTGACCTTCTCTGAGCACCGCCTGCTGACCCTCACCGCCGGGGCCGTGTTCCACGACGACCTGGGCCTGGAAACCGTGCGCGGCGTGCTGGCCTACTACCCGCGTGACGTCTGGCTGTACCTGATTGCCAGCGCGTGGAATGCCATCGGCCAGGAAGAGCCGTTTGTGGGCCGCGCCGGCCTGGTGGGCGACGACCTTGGCTCGCGGCTGGTGGCGGCACGGCTGGCACGCGCCTGCATGCACCTGGGCTTCCTCTATGCGCGCCGCTATGCTCCGTATAGCAAGTGGTTTGGCACGGCCTTTGCCCGCCTGGAAATCGCCCCACGCCTGAAACCGCAACTGGATGGTGCCCTGGCCGCCGGCACGTGGCAGGAACGCGAGGCTGCGTTGTGCGCCGCGTATGAGATCCTGGCCGGAGAACTCAACCGGTTGGCGATCGTACCGCCGGTGGAGGCGCGCTGCTCCGCCTTCCACGACCGGCCGTTCCGCGTGATCCACGGCGAGCAAATCGCCGCTGCCGTGCGCAGCCAGATCGAAGACCCGGCGCTGCGCGCCACGCGGCTGTACGGCTCGGTCAACCAGTTCAGCGCGTCTACCGACCTGCTGGAAGAAACCCATGCGTTGGAGAAACTCTCCGCGCTCTATTCCTGACCCTGTCTGCCCTGTTCGATGAGAAAGAAAGGAGCATCCCATGAGCCTTACCAGCCGAGAACGGGTTTTAATGGCCATAAACCACGAGCAGCCGGACCGCGTGCCGGTGATCATTGGAACCAGCAATACCACCGGCATTAAGCTGCGGCCATACCAGCGCCTCAAGGCCCTGCTGAACTATCAAGGCGAAGACCGATTCATCTATGATTGGCCCGAGCTGGGCACAGTGCTGCCGGATGAGCCCATCCTGCTACGGCTGCACTCCGACGCGCGCGGCGTGCTGGATCGCTTCCCGGCGCACATCTATGCGCGCAACCGGGGCCGCCCGGAGCACGCGCCCTTCATTGACGACTGGGGCAGCGGGCAGACCGAGATTGAGCCGGGGGTGTGGTATCCGGGCGTGCACCCGATGGCTGAAGCAACCACGTTGGAAGATATTGAGAAGTATCCCTGGCCAGATATGGACGATCCCACCCGCGTGGCGCACGTACGCGCCGAAGCGCGCCGTCTGCGCGAGCAGACCGATAAGGCCGTGATCGGCACGCCCTGGCTGCTGTTCCCCTTCGAGCGCGCTCACGCCATGCAGGGCATGGACCGCTTCCTGCTGCACATGAGTACCGAGCCCGAGTTCGTCCAGGCGCTGCTGGAGAAAATCGGCGCGCTGTGCAAGACGTTGATGGGACACTTTCTTGACGAGGCCGGCGACTACCTCGACATGATCAAGATCGGCGACGACCTGGGCACGCAGACCAGCCTGATGATCTCGCCGCGCATGTACCGCCGCTTCCTCAAGCCGATCCACGCCGACCTGATCCAAACCATTCGCCAGCGCACCAAAGCCAAAGTATTTTTCCACACCGATGGTGACGTGTTTGATCTGATCCCCGATTTTATCGAGATCGGGGTGGACATCCTCAACCCGATCCAGACCTCGGCCGGGAAGATGGCCAACCTGGCGGAGCTGAAGCAGCGTTATGGCGATAAGCTCACCTTCTGCGGCGCGGTAGACACCCAGCGCATCCTGCCCGCCGGCACACCACAGGAAGTGCGCGACGAAGTGCGCCGCGTCATCTCGATCCTCGGCCCGGGCGGCGGGTTCATGCTCGCCCCGGTGCATACGATCATGCATGAAGTGCCGCCGGAGAATATCCTGGCGATGGTCGACGCCGTGATGGAACCCAATTGACCCTACCCCTTCAAGGAGAAACAATCTATGGACCCCAAGAAACGCAAGCAGCTTTCCCCCGGCAGCAAGATGGTGTACTACCCCGTCGAGCCGCGCACCAAATCGGTCAGCGAGCCGATTTACATGGCCTCGAACTTCGAGTACGACACCGAAATCTACCAGCGCGTGCTGGATGGCGAGCGTAAGGACGTTAATATTTACTCGCGCTGCGGCAACCCCAGCGAGTATAAGCTGGACGACCAGATGGCGCTGATCGAAAACGCCGATGCCTGCCTCTCGGTGGCATCTGGTATGGCGGCCATCGCTATCTTGCTGTTCGGCATGCTCAAAAGCGGCGACCATATCGTCTCGGATTGGACCACCTACAGCACCACGCATGAATTCTTCGATCACCGCTTCACCGACTTTGGTGTCCAGACTACCTTCGTGGATACTGCAAACATTGAAGAAGTGGCCGCCGCTATCCGTCCCAACACGCGCGTGATCTACTGCGAAGCCATCGCCAACCCCACGATGAAGGTCTCGGACATCGCCGCCATCGTCGCGCTGGCGCACAGCCGCGGCATCACCGTGATCTGCGACAACACCTTCGCCAGCCCGTATGTCTTCCGCCCGCACGAACTGGGCGTGGACTTTGTGGTGGAAAGCGCCACCAAGTGGATCGGCGGGCATAACGACGCGCTGGGCGGCACAATCACAATGAAAACCGACATGTTCCCCGCCGACTACCTGGAAACCATCCGCTGGTCCACGCTGACGAAGCTGGGCGGCGCCCTCTCGCCGTTCAACGCCTGGCTGCTGCTGCGCGGCATTCAGACCCTGCACGTGCGCATGGATCGCTCGTGCGCCTCGGCGATGACCCTGGCGCGCTACTTCGAAAGCCACCCCAAGGTGCGCCGCGTTTGGTACCCTGGCCTGGAGAGCCACCCGCAGCATGCAATTGCCAAACGCCAGATGCCTATGTTCGGCGGGATGCTGTGTTTCGAGCTCGAGAGCGAGCCGGCGGCGGTATGCGCGCTGGATGCGCTGGAGCTGTGCACGTTTGGCGCCAGCCTGGGCGGGGTGCGCACAACCACCCAGGTACCCTCGACCATGGCCTTTCTGGACGTGCCGCCCGAGGAAAAGGCTCGGATGAACATCCGCGACGGTATGGCGCGCGTTTCCGTCGGCCTGGAAGACGTGGATGATATCATCGCCGATTTCGACCAGGCGCTGGCAAAGGTGTAGGCGGCGATGCCCGAATATGATCTGCTCATCCGCGGATGCCATCTGCTGCGGCCAGACCTGACCACTACGCCGGGCGTGACCATTGCCATTCAGGGCAGCCGCATCGCTGCGCTGCTGGCCGGCGCGGATGCCGACGCAGCGCGCGGGCGCGCGGAAATCGATGGCGGCGGCACGCTGGCGATGCCCGGGCTGGTGGATGGCCACACGCACGCCGCCCAGCAGCTCCTGCGCGGCAGCGTAACCGATGAAATGCCGATGATCTGGGCACGCATCCTGGTGCCATTTGAGTCCAACCTGACACCGGAAGAAGCTTACGCCGGGGCAATGCTGTTCTGCCTCGAAAACCTGAAGGCCGGCATCACCGCCTTTGCCGACGCAGGCGGCCCGCACATGGACCAGGTGGCCGAGGCCGTGCTGCGGACGGGAATGCGCGCCTGCATCGCGCGCTCGACAATGGATACCGGCGCGTTTATCCCGCCCGCCATGCTGCAAACCGCGGCCGAGGCGGTGCGCAGCACCGAGGATCTGTACCAGGCCTACCACAACGCCGGTGATGGCCGCGTGCGCATCTGGTTTGGTCTGCGCCAGGCAATGACATCCACCCCCGCGCTGGCCGAAGCCGTGGCGGCGCGATCCAAAGACCTGAACACCGGCGTGCATATTCACCTGGCCGAACACCTGGACGAAGTCAATCACTGCCTGACGCGCTATGGCATGCGCCCGGCCGAATGGTTCGATTCGTTCGGGCTGCTGGGACCCAATCTGATCGCCGGGCACTGCATCCGCCTGTCGGATAAAGAGGTAATGCTGGTGGCGCAGCGCCAAGTAGGCGTGGTACATTGCCCACGCTCCAACCTGGGTAGTCATGGCTTTGGCAAGACACCACTGCTGCTCGCGCTGGGAGCAACCGTGGCGCTGGGCACGGATGGCGCATCCGGCACGCGGCTGGACCTGTTCGAGCAGATGCGGCTGATTAAATCCGCCACCCATGCGCGCTTTGGCATCGAGATCAACGACCCCATGTCACTGCCGGCGCTGGAAACGCTGCGCATGGCCACCCAGGGCGGCGCGCGCGCTCTGATGCAGGCCGATGACCTGGGCACGCTCGAAGTGGGCAAAAAAGCCGACCTGATCCTGCTGGATTTGAACGCACCGCACCTTTCACCGACCGCCAACCTGCCGAAGACAATCGCCACGGTCGCCGGCCCGGCCGACGTGCGCGACGTAATCGTCGATGGCCGGGTAATCATTCGCGAGCGCGCCTTTGTCCGGTTGGATGAAGCCGAAATCCGCGCCAGAGCTGCCGAAGCCCTGCGCAGCATCAGCCGCAAAGCGGGGCTGAACACAGCGTACGGCTACTTTGGCGATTAAAAAGCAGGGTGAGAGGCCTGCCCCGTCCGGCCTCTCACCCTGCCGGTCTCTCACACCCCCACAAACTGGCGCAGGCGGTCGACGAAAGCTTCGCTCTGCTTATCCGGCAGCAGGACGCGCACGGCCTGGTGCATCACTTCGATTGAAACCGGCGTTTCGCCCAGTACTTCACCGTCGCCCTGGAAAGGCATGGCGCGCTCGCAGGCAATCTCAATCGCTTCGCTGGCCTGCAGGTAGACCATCTTGCGCGCCTGGCGCGGCTTGCGCCGCAAGATGTAATACAGCACTTCCAGGTAATCTCCCAGGGTACGGGCTTTGATCACAAAGATATCCACGTTGCCGTCGTCCGGCAGCACACGCACGCCCTCGAACGGGATCTGAATGCCCAGCAGCCCGCCGATGGCAATATGCACTTCCGATGCGCGGAAGCGCAGTTTCTTGCCGTCTACCACCAGGCGAAACATGTACGGCTGCAAACCCAGTAGCGCGCGCGCCGCTCCGCCAAAATAGGCCAGGAAGCCGTACTTGCGCTTTGCTTCGCGCTCAGTGTTCTTGATCAACGACGAGCTGAAACCCACCCCGGCGTTGAGCACGCACACGCTCTGATTCACCCGGATCGCATCCAGCAGCAGCGGACGCGAGTTACTTTCGAGGATCGACAGAGCGCGCTGGATTCCAAACGGCACGCCCAGGTCGCGCGCCAGCAGGTTGCCCGTACCCAGCGGCAGGATCAGCAGCGGCACGCTGGCGCCCACCATGCCCGCCGCGACCCCGCTGACGGTGCCATCGCCACCTGCCGCGGCCACGGCATCACAGCCGCGCGCAATAGCTTTCTTCACCACCCGGCTCAGGTCTTCATCCTGATGCGTCTCGTAGATTTCCCAGGTCCAGCCGCGCTGCTCGCACCACGCGCCAATCTGCCGGCTGGTGCGAGACGGAACGACAAGACCGGCGACCGGGTTGAGGACCACAAACAGATGCTTTGGGGCCGGGGGTTCGATGAGAGCAGAAGGCGGTTCCACAACCCGGTTATAACAAATGCGCGGCCAGATTACCAGTGAAATGAGTCACGATCTTTGCAAAGAAAACCATATGCATCTGCGCGATGCAGCCGCTGCCCGAGAACCCGCTGGAAATATGATACACTATGCCGGTACGCAAAACCCCTACCCTCACAAAAACCACCCCTGGAGAAAACACCTATGTGCGGTATTTTCGGCATTGTGACTGCGAAAGAAGAGAACCTGGGTCCTATCCTGGCAGAAGCTGCCCGGCGGCTGACCTACCGGGGCTACGACTCGGTCGGCGCGGCCACCATCAGCGGCAGCAAAATCGACCTGCGCAAAGACGCAGGCCGCGTGGATGACGTCGCCGCGCGCTACAACTTTGCCGAAATGAATGGTCAGCGTGGCATCACCCAACTGCGTTGGGCCACCTTTGGCGCACCGTCGCAGGTCAACTCGCAGCCGCACCTCGACTCGGATGGTGATATGGTGGGCGCGCATAATGGCAACGTGGTCAACAATGCCGAGCTGCGCCAGCAGTTCATGGCCGAAGGGCTGACCGTGCGCTCGATGAATGACGGTGAGTCGTGCGTGCACGCGGTGGAGCGCTACGTCAATCGAGGCGAGGACTTTATCACTGCCATCCGCAGAGCGCACAGCGACCTGCAGGGCGATTATGCCTACGTGATCGGGCGTATCAATGACGATAAGCTGTTCGCAATCAAAAAAGGCTCCGGGCTGGTGGTCGGGCTTGGAGAGGGCTTTAATTGTGTTTCGTCCGATCTGCCCTCGATTCTGCCGCTGACGCGCAAGATCATGCGTATATATGACGGCGAGATCATCACCTTGTGGGCCGACCGGGTGGAGCTGCATTCGGTTAGCGACGGCAGCCTGATCGAGCGCGAGCCGGAGATTATCACCGCCACCATGGAAGCGGTGCAGAAGGGCGGCTTTGCCCATTTTATGCTCAAGGAAATTCACGACCAGCCGCAGGTGGCCCGCGAAGTGCTGCACATGCTGGAAGGCTCAGGCGAAGTGGACCCGCTGCTGGATAAAATCCGCGCCGCGCGGCATGTGTATTTCGTGGGCTGCGGCACCAGCTACCACGCCTGCCTGGCCGGCGCGGTGTACTTCGCGCAGCTGGCCGGCAAAGCTGCAATCCCGGTCATCGCGCCGCAATTCGCGCCGCAGTACCTGCCGGCCGTCGGGCCGGAGGATGTGGGCATCTTCGTCAGCCAGTCCGGCGAGACCAAAGACGTGCTCGATGCGCTGCACGCCGCCGAAGCGCGCGGCATGACCTGCTTTGGGTTGGCCAACGTGATCGGCTCGACGCTGACCAAAACCACCGCGGCCTGCCTGCCGCTGTGCTGCGGCTATGAGATCAGCGTGCCGGCAACCAAAACCTTCACCAACCAGGTAGTCTCCTTCCTGTACCTGGCCTACCGCCTGGGCGGGCGCAACACGCTGGAGCTGGAGCGCATCCCCGATCTGATCGAAGAAACCATCCGCAGCACCGCCCCACAGGTAGAAGCCATCACCGCATCGGTCAACGCCTGGAACGATCTGTACAGCCTGGGCTATGGAGCCACCTACCCTATGGCGCTGGAAGGCGCGCTCAAGCTGAAAGAGATCACCTACGCTCACTGCGAAGGCATGCTATCCACCGAGTTCAAGCACGGACCGCTCTCGGCCATCGTGGATAACTTCCCGGTGTTGTTCTCCGCCGGCCCGGAAGACACCGGGCTGATTATCAGCGGCATTAACGAGGTCACCTGCCGCGGCGGGCGCGCAATTGCTATCGGCCAGGAAGATGCGCGCCTGCGTGCCAACGCCACCGACCTGATCACCCTCCCCGCTGCCAGCCCGGCCATTTCCGCGCTGCTGGCGGTTATCCCGCTGCAACTGCTCTCGTACTACATGGCCGTGGCGCGCGGCTATGACCCCGACTTCCCGCGCAACCTCAGCAAGACCCTGACCGTTGATTAAAAATCGTCACCAACCGAGGAAAGTAGCCTGAGCCCGTCGAAGGGTACGGCGAAGTCTCGAAACACCATGAACCGATAAGGAGCGTCCATGCGTACGCACGCCATCCGTCTCAGCCCCGGCGTCGACCTGATGCAGGCGCTGGTGAAAGCCACTGCGGATTTCTCGCTGCAGGCCGGCTGCATCCTCACCTGCGTCGGCAGCCTGCAGGTGGCATCGCTGCGCCTGGCCAACCAGCCCGGCGCAACCATATACCATGGCAAGTACGAGATCGTCTCGCTTGTGGGCACGCTGTGCCCCGATGGCCTCCACGTGCACATCTCCATCGCCGACGGCCAGGGAGTCACCATTGGAGGCCACCTGCTGGAAGGCTGCCAGATATACACCACCGCCGAAATCGTACTCGGAGAGCTGGAAGACAGCCGCTTCACCCGCGAGTTCGACCCGCAAAGCGGATACGAGGAACTGGTAGTAAGGCCCAGAGAAGGTTAATAACGCCAGGTGGAGCGCAGGACGCTCCACCTGGCGTTTATTTTTCTCTCTTCCCCGCCCACCTCGGATCGGGCAGCACGTAGTGCGCAACCAGCATGCCTGCGCCGCCGATGGCGAGGGTGACGGCGAACAGCGTGCGATACGAAAACCCATCCACCAGCAGGCCGCCAATGACAGGGGCGGCGGCCAGCACCGGCGAGAGCAGCGTATTCGACATGCCCACAAAACGGCTGGTCTCGGCAGGCGGGGCAATCTCAAACACCATGTTGGGGTCTGATGTCATAAAAGCGGCGTAGATGCCCCCGGTGCAGAAGGCGACCAGGAAGAACAGCCAGCCAGCGCCGGCAGTCAGCGCCAGCAGCGCCTGCGCCACCAGCAGCACCCCGGCCATTACGTACACGCGCTTGAAGCCGAAATGGTCGCCCACCCAGCCCCACACCGCACCCAGGATGCTTTGCGTGAGCAGGATGGTCATGGTGTACAGGCCAAATGTGCCTTCGGTCATACCGTAGGTACGCACGGCGTAGATGGCGTAGAACGAGTTGGCCATCAGCCCCAGGCCGAGCAGCGATCGGGTGACCAGGTAGCGACGGAAGCCGGTATACTGGCGCAGCACGCCCGGGATAGCGCGCATGAAATGCCCCAGACTCTCCGCCTTGACCATCACCGGAAACGGCACTTCGCGGAACGCGGCGATCAGAAACGGTGAGATGAACGAGCTGGCGAAGGCCAGCCAGAACAGCGTTTGCAGGTTGACCGGGAAGTTGTAGCGGTCTAGCACGGTGCTGGCCAGCAGCGAAGCGCCAAAACCGATCAGCCCGCTGAGGCCATTGACAAAGCCATAAAACTGCCCGCGGTTGCGGTTGATGTTCTTGCTGATGAAATCGGCATACGCCGGGCCGATCAGCCCATTGGTGACCGAGAAGACCGCATACGCCGCAAAGAACAGCCCCAGGCGGATCGAAGGCGAGAGGCCATTGATAAATTGCAGCAGGATGGCGATCATCAATACCGCCACACGCTCGGCAATGGCGATCCAGAAGATGGTCCATTTTCGGCGCGGCTTGCCATTTACCAGGTACGCGCCAATAAACTGCGGGAAGAAAAAGCCCCAGAAGTAAATCGCTGAGGCAATTCCGACCCAAAAACGCTGGTCGGTCAGGTTGCTGACCAGGTAGGGGATAATCGTATCCACCGACAACATGGCCAGCACAAAAGCGAACAAGGATGAATCGAACAGAACAAGGAGATAATTGCGACGGTAGTTGCGGTTTACCTGCGCAGTATATTCCGGGTGTTCGAGAGCGATTTGAGAGAGATCCGTGCTTTGCATGAGGGTTCCTGGGCCGCTGACCGGTTCCGGCTGGTCACGACTGGTGAGAGGTTGCTTTTGCTTCAAGGGCGGAGAAAGACCCCCCTCCTGCTCCCTCACGCAGCGCGCCCCACAGTGGGTGCCAAATCGCAAGGAACGCGATTTAGAGGGAGGTTGTTATCTTCCCTCCATTTTCGTTCTTTGAAAATGGAGGGATAGAGGGGGGTCTTCGACTTTGCGGTTCTGCTAGTCCCTAACGCCGGCCCGGTCGCGCTCGATCAATACCTTGAGGCCTTCGACGGCCACCTTGATCGCCCGGCGCACATCAATCAGTGCCTGCGCGGCCGCGATCTGTTCCGGGGTGACATGCTGCGGGTCCATATCTTCGCCGCCCGCCATCAGCATTACCCCACCGGCGCGCTTGCGGTAAATGCTACAGAGGATAAAGATCGCCGCGGCTTCCATCTCGGAGCACACCGCGCCACCCATCACCCACGCCTTCCAGCGCTGCTCCAACTGGTCGCTGACCGGCATACGGTGCGGCTCCACTTCGCCGTAAAACGAATCTTTGGACTGCGAAACGCCTTCGTGCCCGCGGATGCCGGCGCGTTTCGCCCCTTCACGCAGCGCCAGCACCACATCGGCGTTTGCCACCGCCGGGAACTCAATCGGCAGGTAGTGGCTGGTAGTGCCTTCATCGCGAATGGCGCCGGTGATAATCCCCACGTCGCCGGTCTTGATCTCCGGCTGCATTGCACCCGAAGTGCCCACGCGGATGAAGGTATCCGCGCCGATGGCGACCAGTTCTTCTACCGCGATGGCAGTCGAAGGGCAGCCGATCCCGGTAGATGTTACGGAAACCTTTTCGCCTAGCAGCGTGCCGGTCCAGGTGACGTACTCGCGCTTCTGGGCCACGAAGTGCGCGTCATCAAAGTAGCTGGCGATGATCTCGCAGCGGCCGGGGTCACCGGGCAGCAGCACGTAGCGGCCCACGTCGCCCTTCTTCAGGTCGATATGATGCTGAATTTCGTCAGGAGAAAAGCGCGCCATGCTGCCTCACTTCTTATCCGCGCGAATGAGAACTTTGAGCGCTTCAATGGCCGTGGCGATGAGCTGGGTCAGGTCTTCGACCACGCCCAGGTTCTTTTCGTCGGCTTCCTGGTTGGCGGCAATCAGCATCACGCCGCCGGCGCGCTTGCGGTAAATGCTCGACAGGACAAAAATGGTCGAAGCTTCCATCTCCGAGCAGATCGCTCCGCCCATCTTCCACGCCTTCCAGCGCTGCAGCAGGCGGTCGCTGACCGGCATTCGCTGCGGCTGGTGCTGGCCGTAGAATGAATCCTTCGACTGGCTGATACCCAAATGGTAGGGCACGCCCACCGTCTGGGCCGCCTCGCGCAGCGCCAGGGTCACTTCCAGGTCGGCGATGGCAGGGAATTCGGCCGGCATATATTGCAGCGTGGTGCCTTCGTCGCGGATGGCGCCGGTGAGGATCGCCAGCGAGCCTGGTCGCTGGTAGGGCTGCATCCCACCCGAAGTGCCCACGCGGATGAACGTATCGGCGCCGATCATGTTCAGTTCTTCCACGGCGATGGCGGTTGAGGGGCAGCCGATGCCGGTGGACGTGACGGATACTTTCTCGCCCAGCAGCGTACCGGTCCAGGTCCGGTATTCGCGATTGCTGGCTACCAGGCGCGGGTTATCGAAGGATTGGGCGATCAGGTCGGTGCGGCCGGGATCGCCGGGAAGCAATACGTAGCGGCCAACATCGCCGGCTTTCATCTGAATGTGGTACATCACATCGGGTTCTTGCATGCGAGACTCCTTATAAGAATTGGCATAACCAGGAAGAAAACTTGTAAACGCGGTTGGTGCGCAGCCCGCAGGGGCATGCGAACCAGAAGCAAGACAGTTGATCCAATCAGGCGCGCAGAACGTACGAGATGGCCAGCGCGAAGAAGATTACGAAGCCGATGGTTGCCAGGGCAACCACCGTGATGGCCAGCGCGGGCGGGAATATCAGCGTGCGGCTCCAATCCAGGCTTTTGTCCAGCAGCACCCATACGGTGCAGCCCAGCGTGGCCAGCACACCCAGTATCAGAACTACGTAATCTTTGAGCGACATGGTTACGTTGCGGAAGCTCGTCTTAACGCCGGTGGAGCCAAAGGCGCGCGATTCAAGCGAGATAGATAGCTGCTGCACGCGCTCGATGGCGCCCACAAATACCGGCACCATGGATGGCAGCACCGCTCCAAACCCCGAGCCTTTCATGCCACGCGATTTCTGCGCGCTGAGCACCACCGCGAACTCGTTTTGCAGGATCGGGATGAGCTGCAGCGTCATGGTCAGGATGAAGTTGAGTACGTAGGGCATGCCAATCTTCTGCAGCGCGGTGAACAAATCACTGGGATGGGTGGTCATAATCATCACCAGGGCGAAGGTGGTCATGCTGAAAATGCGCGCCAGCATGGAGACACCCGAGTATATGCCTTCCTGGTAGATGGTGAATGGCCCAAACGAAGTGATCGGCGTCCACGGCTTGGGAAACGCCGGGGCGATGCTTTGCATCACCACCAGAGTCAGGCTGATGGGAAACAGGATGCCCACCACCCGCAGGTACGACTTCCAGATGCCGGCCGCTGTGACGAACACCAGCCCCAGGGCGAACACGATGCCCAGGATGGCCGGGTTACGCGTGGCGAAGGACAGAATCAGCACGCCCAGCGCGATAAATAGCTTAGGCAGTGGGTTCAGGCGGTGAATATACGAATTGCCCGCCACCATAGTTATAGGAATGGCTACACCTTGCATCTTGATCTCCTCACGAGAGTTGGTGCGGGTTCGACTGCGCCGCGGACGACTGGTCCAGCGCGGCCACGGCTTCTTCCACCGAGAGCAGCACCTGCTTGCCCAACCCCGGCCAGCGCAGCCCAATGCTGGTGATCTGTGGCGGGGTGATGTGCGTGCTATGCATCAGGTCTGTATCCGCGAAGACTTCACGCGGGCTGGCATCCGCGATGATGTGCGAGTTGCGCATCACAATCATGCGATCCACCACCTCGGCCAGCAGGATCATATCGTGCGCCACGCAGATCACGGTCGAGCCTTCTTCGCGCAACTGCTCGATCAGCCGGTAGACGGTGCGCGTGGTGATGTTGTCCTGGCCGGTGGTCGGCTCATCCAGGATGAATACCGCCGGGCGCATCGTGTATACCGCCGCCATGCTCACCAGCTTGCGCAGCGGGAAGCTGATGCGGTAAGGATGGCTGAGGCGCAAGTCTTGCAGACCAAAAAATTCAATTGCCTTCTCGCGGCGCTCGATTACTTCTTCTTTCGAAAGCCCCAGGTTGGTCGGGCCGAATTCCAGCTCCAGCTCCACCGTCTTGGCAAATAACTGGTGATTAGGATTCTGGAACACGTAACCCACGTGGGCGGCCAGCTCTTGCACCTTCTTCTTGGCGGTGTCGTTACCTTCCACGATCACTTTGCCGCTGGTGGGCTTGAGCAGCCCGTTGAAGTGCTTTACCAGGGTCGTCTTGCCTGAGCCGTTCTGGCCGATGACGCCGATAATTTCCTGGGAACGAATAGTCAAATTAACGTTGTCCAGCGCAACGATTTTGCCGCGCGGGTAAACGTGGCTCAAATTCTGACAGACGATCTTTTCTTCCGCCATGCCTAGCCACCCTTTCCAAACGATCCAGCCAGCATTTGCACCGCTTCATCGGTAGTGACGGGGTACCGGCCGCTGAAGGCTGCCAGACCTTTCTTCTCCATCTGATAAGCCAGCTCGGTGGCCTGCGGCACGCGCAGACCGATGCTCTTTAGCGTATCCACCTGGCTGAACACCTCGTGCGGGGCGCCGTTGAGCACGATTTCACCCTTGTGCAGCACGATGATGCGGTCGGCGTACGCGGCCATTACTTCCACCTCATGCTCGGCCATAATCACGGTCATACCGCGCTCGCGGTTGAGCTGGGCGGCAACGGCAAAGATCTCTTCCTTGCCGATCGGGTCTACGTTCGATGTGGGCTCGTCCATCACCACGATTCGCGGCTTCATCGCCAGTGCCGAGGCGATCGACAGGCGCTGCTGCTGCCCGCCGGAGAGGCCGAACGGGGAGCGATCTTCAAACCCCGATAGGCCTACGATCTCCAGCGAATCGGCGATGATGTGGTGCATTTCATCGGGCGGAGTGCCCAGGTTTTCCAGCCCCAGTGCAATCTCTTCGGCCACAGTCATCTGGCTGAGCTGGAACTCAGGGTTGTCGAACACCAGGCCAATCACCTTGGCCATCTCGCGCACCGGGTATTCTTCGGTGCTCATACCGGATACGACCACTTCACCTTCGAAGTCGCCCATCATCATGTTGGGGATCACGCCGTTGAAGGTAAGCTGCAGGGTGGTCTTGCCCGCGCCGTTCAGGCCCATCAGAGCCACGTATTCGCCTTCATAAATGATGAGACTGACGTTCTTCAGCGCCGGCGTTTCGGTAGACGCATAGGTGAAAGTAACGTTTTTGAGCTCAATAATCGGTTTTTTCTCTTCCATTATGTTCCTGCCGGAAGTACATACAAGGAGCGGCGAGAGCCAGCGGACACTGCCCCAAGCCCTCGCCGCTATCAATACGCAGACGCTCGCGGTGTTCCTATTCGTCGTCGAACTTGCTGAGGATCACGGCCACCCCGGCAACCGCAACCAAAAAGCCCATCACCAGCACCGCGCCGGTCATAATGCCAAAGGCTTCGCTGTTGATGAAATCCAGATCGGCAATCTTCTGCGAGAAGGACGGCAGAAAGAGCAACAGCACGCCCAGGCCAACGATACCGGCGCCCAGGCCTTCCTTTGCGCCGACGGTGATTTCCTTTTTCTCTTCTACAACTTTATTTTTCTGCATCTTAGTTCTCCTTAATCACACTGGTGAGGATGCTTACTGCAGAGCCGTCATGATCAGGGCGATAGCAACGCCCACCACGATACCCGCGGCGATCCAGACAATCTTGCCGATACCTTCCGACTTGGGGAGCTGGATGCCCTGGGTCAGGTTGGCAGGCAGGGCTTCGATGATGGCCAGGGCGACAAAGCCGCTAATGATCTTATCCGCCAGCGAAACCAGGATGTTCGAGGAGAAGACTGAGACGATCAGGTTCTGGCCCATCGCCAGGAAAGCAGCAGTCATCATGTCGGCAAAGTGGCCGGTGGCACCGCCAAAGACGAAGACGTAAATCGGCACGGCGAAGACCGAACACAGGAAGGCGACCAGGATATTGATCAGCGCAAATCCCCAGAAGGTCTTGCCCCAACCCCAGCGCACGGTATAACCCCAGACCAGCGCGCCAACCACGTTGACCACCGCGAACGGCAGGCCAATCGGTCCGCTGATGAACGAGGAAACGATGTTGGTCGTAGCGCCAACCAGCGCGCCCCACCAGGGGCCAAGCACGATGGCAACCACGGCGGTACCGATCATGTCGAGGAAGGTGGGCAGCTTGAGCACAGTGTTGATCTGGCCACCGACGATATTCAGCGCGACCGCTACGGGCACCAGGGCTACCACGTAGGTCAGGGGAATGCGCTTTGCACGTTTCTTGGGTGTTGCAGCAACAGCAGAAGAGGCCATGTGAAAATCTCCTTGGATAAAGATGGATTTCGTCATTCTGGAAATCCCGTTCGCCCCAGTTTCAAGGCGCGCGGGTGGATCAAAAGAACGAACACTTCATCACTTTCACAGGAGCTTGGCTCCACCAGGCAACTACCACCTCCTTCCGGAATTTTTCTTCGCCCGTTTCACCGGCGCAACTAGAAATCCACAGCCAACCGGCTGCTATTTCACATCCATCACGCAGCGAAAGCCCACGCCGACCACGTTTTCGATGCCTGAATCTTCCGGGCGAGTGAAACAGCGGTAGGCACAGCGCGCGTGGTTCTGGGTGAAGAATGACGACCCGCCGCGCAGTGCGCGGAAGGTCTTGCCAAACGCCCCGCCCTTGTACGGTGAGCCGGGATAGGCATCGTACCAATCGGCTGTCCATTCTTCGGTGTTACCGGCCATCTCATACACGCCGTACGGGCTGGCGCCGCCGGGGTGCGAATCGACCGCAGCGGTCATATCGAAGACACCCAGATCCCACACCAGCGAATTGGCCTCATCAAACTCATTGCCCCACGGCCAGCGGCGGCCATCAGTGCCGCGCGCGGCTTTTTCCCACTCGGCTTCGGTGGGCAGGCGCAGCCCCACCC
This sequence comes from Longilinea sp., assembly GCA_039810245.1. Lineage (GTDB taxonomy): Bacteria > Chloroflexota > Anaerolineae > Anaerolineales > Anaerolineaceae > CALDSL01. The sequence continues at coordinate 481,738 of JBDHWQ010000001.1, forward strand.
ATTCGCAATACTGTACTGCCTCGAACCAGGAAACCTGGTGAACGGGGTGATTTTCCAGCCCGGGCGGCACGTTGAAGCCCTTCCAGAACTTGGGCGGAAGGCCGCGGGTTGCCTGCATGTAGCGCTTCCACTCGGCGTTGGTCACCGGGTAGCGCGAAATGTAATACGCGGGCAGGTGTACCTGCCGGTACGGCATCTCAGGGCCAAACTCGTTGCTGCCCATCCAGAACTCACCATCTGGAATGAGCACCATCTCCTTGCCGTCTCTGGCCTTAATCACTGGCTCCATGCGTAGGTCTCCTGTTGTTCAACACGTGCGCGAAATGGATTGCCGGATAAAGCGCTGGCTCAAGAACACCGGTCGATTGTCAAAGGGGAAAACGATTGCCAGGTTAGTAATAGTGGTTAGCGACAGGAAACTGGTAATGACCACTATCAGGCATATCATAGCAAAGCGCAGCAGGCTTGTCAACAAGAAACACAGTCATAAACGCAAAAAGCGCTAATTTGACAGGCTACCGCACCAAACGTCGCTGGCCCGTCAACGAAATCACGCGTCATCGACCGTGCGCGGTGCCAGGTACATGGCGACAATATTCTCCACCGGCACATCAGCCTGGATGTAATGCGCCGAGGTGCAGATATAGCCGCCTCCCTGCCCCAGAACGCGGCAGCGATCGTGCACTTCGTCCCACACTTCCTGCTGGCTGCCGTAAGGCAGCGTGTGCTGCAGGTCAATGCCGCCATGGAAGGCGATGCGGCTGCCGTATTCCTGCTTGATCTTGCTCATGTCCATCCAACGCGCGCGCGGCTGCAGCGGGTTGAGCGCGTCGATGCCCATCTCTTCGATCAATGGCTTAATCAATGGATAAATCGCCCCGCAGGAATGATAAAGAATCTTGAGCGGGTACTGCTTGATGGTAGCGTTGAGCCGCTGGTGGCGCGGCAGGATATATTTGCGCCACATCGCCGGCGACATGAGCAGCCCGTTCTGCATCGCCACGTCATCATAGGTGTACACCCAGTCCACCAGGTCGCCGGCGGCAGCCATCATGCGCTGCGTGTTGGCGATCATGATATCCGTATAGCAGTCCATGATCGCGCACGGCACGTCGGGCCGCTCGATCAGGTCGGTGAGAAAGCGCTCCAGCCCATACAGCGCCCAGGCTGATTCGAAGATACCGCCGATATCCACGCGGATGTGATAGCGTACATCGCGGTTGACCGCGCGGATGCGCTCCGACAGGCTGCTCCAGTCGTACCACTCGGGCCTGGGCCAGCGCGCCCAGCTTTCCACTTCAGCGGCAGTCTGCGCGCCAGCCAGCGGGTAACCGGCATACTCGTTGTAGGTGGAAAACTCGTTGCTCACCACGCGCCGGTGCGAACCCCACGGCGTGTAGAAGCTGCCGTCCGGCAGGATTTCCGGCTGGGGGCCAATATACTCGGGGTGGAAGATTCGGCAGTCTACGCCCAGCAGCCGCAGCAGATCTTCTTCATCTGTAAGATCAAAGTATTGCAGCAGTTTAGCGATTGTTTCCGGCACGGCCCAAAAATCAAACGGCACCTGGTCGGGCGGACGCAGCGCCAGGGTAGCGTTGACGCGCTCGTGGGGGCTCATGCGGCCCGGACGCGTGGGATCGTGCGCGGCGGCCAGGCGTTCGCGCGACTCGCCGGGAGTTGACGGGAAAGCAGGGGGCATAAGGTTTTCTCCGCAGGGGTTTGCACCGATTGTACAACGAAACCACCGCGCCAGTGCCGGAATTGGCCGCGCCAGAAAATATGACTATTGCATTTCGGAAACGCGCGAAACTTCCTATTGACCCGGAAGCAAAAATCTCCATAATATATACTATCTATCTGGTAATGACCACTGAAACCGGGGTGACCGATGCCTGATACCGTGCAGCCGACCGAAGTATTGCCACGCTATATTCAGCTTGCCAGTATCCTGCGCGGGCGCATCACCAGCGGGGAGCTGCAGCCCAACCAGCTCATTCCATCCGAGCGCCAGCTCGAAGAAATTTATGCCGTCAGCCGCCCCACGATCCGCCAGGCGCTGGACCTGCTGGAGCGCCAGGGCTTGGTATACCGCGCGCACGGGCGCGGCACGTTCGTCTCACCGCAAAAGCTGCAAAAGCCCATCTCCGAACTGACCAGCTTTACCGAAGACATGAAGCGGCGCGGCATCGAGCCGGGGCAAAAGCTGCTGGAGATCGGCATGGTGGAGCCGCCGCGCGACGTCTGCCGCCAGCTTGAGCTGGCCTACCCGCACGCGCCCATCTTGCGCATCGAACGCCTGCGGCTGGGAGATGGCACACCGATGGGTCTGCAAACCTCGTACTACCACCTGCCGGATGGCTGCGAAATCACCGCCGCCGACCTGGAGCAGTACGGTTCGATCTACCGCCTGTTGGAAGACAAGCTGCATATCATCCCCACCGAAGCGGGCGAGACGCTGGAAGTGACCCTGGCCACACCGGCCGAGGCCGTACTGCTGCAGATCAAGCCCGGCAGCCCGCTGCTGCTCAGCGAGCGCACCACCTACTCACAGGAGCGCCGCCCGGTGGAGTTTGTCAAAATTCTGTACCGCGGCGACCGCTACACCTACACCGCCAAGCTCACGCGTTGATCTGCCGAATCAAAACGACGCGCCCGGAAACAGGCGCGCCGTTTTGATTCCAGCTTACTTTCCGGTGACGAAGGGCAGCTTTTGCGCCTGCCATTCGGCCATGCCGCCATCCATGCTGGTGACCTGGGTGTAACCGGCATCGCGGGCAATATCCCGCGCGCGGGCACTGCGCCCGCCGGCCGCGCACACGAAAATCACCAGCTGATCTTTGGGCACTTCGTCCAGCCGGCTGGCAAGCTCATCCACCGGGATCAGCGGCACGCCCTCGATATGTCCGGATTCGTACTCGGCCGGCGTGCGCACGTCGACCATGTAGACGCCTTCGGCGCGCATTTGCGCCGCTTCGGCCACGCTGACGCTATCCGGCAGTGCCTCTGCGGCCGGGGCGCTCTGCCGCGCGATCCAGAACCCGGCCAGGGCCAGCAGCGCCACCACCATGATGGCCGCCAGCCACAGTGGCAAAGCGCTGCGGCGCGGTTGGGGATTTTGCAGTTCAGGAGGGTTCATCGTATTCCTCTGTTATTCTGTCATCGAAAATTTGGTAACGATCTTGCATATTGTAACAAAGGAAAATCGGAATGCCAATTTGTTCTTAACATTTCTTAACAAAGCAGGGATCCATGCGTCTCATCATTAAGAACGATAGCCTTAAAAAGCCAACCCCGCCGGATACCCCAACGAAAGGCCAACATCGCGCCGGACAAATACCGAGTAGAAAGGAACAACCCACTTTCGCTACGTCCAGGCAACTGGAGAAAGGAGTACTGGGATGAACCAAAGTTCGGACAGCCCGGTCACCATCGTAGCAATCACTCTGATCCTTATCGTCACCATTGCCTGCATCGCTGGAGCCTTACTCACAGGCGCAAAGCTGTATCCACCAGATTGGTATGTGCGCCCGACACTCATGCAACAAGAGGCGCAGAACCAGCAAACCGCGCTTGACCGCGAAGCCACCGTCCAGGCCGAGTACCTGCGGCAGACGCAGATCGTCTTACAATCCACCACGGTGCCAATGCAGGCAACGCTCCAGGCCCAGCAGACGCGCATGGCCCCGCCGGTCGAGCCGGTCACCACGGCGCCCACCGGTATCTCCATCGCACTGGCAGTCATGGCCATCGCCGCCATCGCCCTGCTCATCTTCGCCATTGGCTTTACGCGCTGGGCAATACGCAAGAGCGCGGCGGAACAGGCCGCGGCCGAAGCCCTGCGGCTGGATACCCGCGCGCGCTACCTGGAAGCACAGCGCAAGGTGGAAGAAGCGCGCCAGAACCGTGGAACCCCGGGGGCAGTCGCTCCCACGCAGCCCATCCCTCAGCCGCCAGCCGGCGGCGGCAGCCAGCCGAACCGCCCATACCCCATCCCGCCGCACGTTCCGCCCTTCACCGACGGCGGTCATAAGACCAGGCTGGATCCGGGCGCCGAGCGCGTCTGGCCGGACGACGAGGAAAATAAAGGCAGGGGCAACCTGCCCTGGGTAGATTAACCGAGAAACGGATCACGCTGCCGGCCGGGGGAAAAGTCACCCCGGCCGGCATGTTTTTTCCTCACCCTGCCCCAAGAATGCTATCATTTAGCGATGAGGCGCGTATGGTGATCATCCTCATGGGCGTATCGGGGAGCGGCAAAACGACCATCGGCCGGCTGCTGGCAAGGCGGCTGGGTTTGCCTTTTTACGACGGCGACGACTACCACCCGGTCGAAAACGTTGCCAAAATGTCGGCCGGTATCCCGCTGACCGACGCCGACCGTGCCGGCTGGCTGGAAAACCTGGCGCGGCTGGTGGAGCTGCAAGCCCGCGCCGGGGAGAGCGCCGTGCTGGCCTGCTCCGCGCTCAAACAAAGCTACCGCGACCTGCTGGCGCGCCCCGCCCCGCACCAGGCGCGCTTTGTGTACCTCAAAGGCAGCTACGAAATCATCCTGGCGCGCATGCAGGCGCGCGGCGCTCATTTTATGAAGTCTGAGATGCTGCGCAGCCAGTTTGCCGCGCTGGAAGAGCCGCAAGACGTCCTGACCGTGGACGTGACTCTGCCGCCGGAAGCGATCGTCGAGCAGATCATCGCCCGGCTGGCGTAGGGATTGAGATTAAAAAAGACCCCGGGAAAGGGCTTAGGTAATTCGTGTCGGGGCGGGGGAATTTTCGCAGATCCCCCTGCGGGGAGAACCCTCGATAAAAAAAGACCCCCGGGAAAGGGTCTTAAGGGAAAAACTGTCGGGGCGGGGGGATTTGAACCCCCGATCTCACGGTCCCGAACCGTGTGCTCTAGCCGGACTGAGCCACACCCCGATTTTACACACTGCCGCATGAAATCTGCGACCATGTGTTTGCAAGTAAGGTTAATGAAAGAATTCACTCACGTAACCGTGGAACTCTATTCAACCTCACGCGACATATTTTACACTACGTGTTGCAATCTGACCAGAGTAAACAAAATTTTCCTTGACGCTTTATTCAACGCCGTCTGATAACCCGCGTTTTACAGCACATAGTTATCGTATTTTGCCTATATTTCAAATCCGGATACATAAAGATTAAGATTCACCAATTTGCAAGTGCTGCGCCTGAATCTCAGGCAGAGATGTGATAATTTGCGTTAGGCACAACAGATGGCTTCGCCACTGGACAAAATAGAATAATCAAAAAGGATGCGCTAATTAGCCCACCCTTTTTGATTATGGTTTATTGCTAAGTGAATATTATTTTTAATCCCGCGATAATAAGAACAACTGCAAGTAATCGTTTTAGCGTGACATTGCCTAGTCGTTTGCTTCCAAATTCTGCACCGATGTACCCACCAATGACCGCGGCTATGGACCAAATTGGTATTGTCGCTGGTAAAAAGGCAACACTGGAAAGGTGACCCAATAAGCCTGCAATTGAATTTACTAAAATAAATGCGGCAGATACGCCAGAAGTTTGTCGTGTTTCTGCCCACCCCATGAAGAGCAACAAGGGGCTTAAAAATATACCTCCACCCGTACCGGTTAACCCTGATAGCAAACCTATCCCCAGGCCTGAAAGTATTGCTGCCCAAATTGGAATGGATTTAATTTCTGTGGTGGTGGAAGAAGTGGTTCGGAAGAGACGATATGCGGCAAATAGCAAAACAGCACCGACAATAGGCTTATAAATATTTCCGGGCAATGTAATTCCACCCCCAATGAAAGAAAACGGGATAGAGGCTATCGCAAACGGCCAAAAGATTGACCATGAAAAACTACCTACCCGGTAAAACTTCGTAAACGCTATTGTTGCAACAAGTATGTTGAGAACAAGAGCAGTGGGTTTCATTACAGCAGGGGCAACACCGAAAATTGCCATTACCGCGAGGTAACCCGATGCTCCTGCATGACCCACAGAGGCGTACAACATGGCAGCAGCTAGTAAAAACACTGCTATTAAGATAACGGAAGTGGTTGTCAAGAGGTACTCCCAAATGATAATGAAATCAAGAGCGCATTTTATTGTAATCAATAAGTTCAGTAACAGATTAGTATTGTTTTCAATCGAAGCACAAAAGAATAAAAAAACGAGAGAAAACATTATGGAAACATATGAACCGGAATTTTTGGAAAATTAAATGTTAGTAGCCGAATGGAAGTTGCAGGGTATGCAATTCGTAATGGAATAATTAATTGGGCCACACCCCGTGTTGCGGATGCAATTGTTACGCGCCGTGTAGTTTTTATCGAGGTACTACCCCTTCCGGCAGCAGAAGCACGAACGTGCTCCCAATCCCTTCCTCACTTTCAGCCCACAGCTTGCCGCCGTGCTTTGCCACCATCTCCTGCGCCACGGCCAGGCCGGCGACATCCACATCTCCCAACCCGGTCACCATAAAGCGCACCTGGCCCGGCATGGCTTCAGCGCGCAGCCGCACTGGGCCACCTTCGTGGCAGGCACTTTCCGCCAGGCCATACAGCGCCAGCTCCATCTGCGCCGGGTCGCAGGTGCATTCCAGCGCGGGCGTCTCTCGCGTGATGGTCACGCCGGCCAGCGCGGCGGCCACGCGCTCCAGCAGCGCAGTCACGCGCACCCGCTCCAGCCGCGGCGCGCCGCGCAGCGCCGAAAGGTCGTCCAGGCTGGCGATCTGATCGGCCAGCGCGTCCACGCGGGCGCAGGCACGCGCGATCTCGTCCTCGCCAGACGGAGCAAACGGGTCGGGCAGGCCCCACGGCACGCCGCGCGCCTGGGCCTGCGGCTCGCCGCCGCTCATCTCGTCCAGCGCGCGCCGGATGGCCTGTACCTCGCTGCGCAGGTCGGCGGCCAGCAGGGCGGCCTGGTAGCGGCGGATATTAGATTGCAGGAGAACGTCTTGGTCGAGGGGAATGGGGTTGGACATGTTATCCTCGCTGCTGTTACAATGGAGACCCGGTTCATTATAGCATTGGGAAAAATGTAGAAACGGAAGAGATGGATGCCGAAGAAAACCATAAGCAAGTACCCTGAGCTCGTCGAAGGGTACGGCCATGCAGGAGTAATTGGCCCGTAAACAAGGAAGCGCTATGCACACGCAACGAAAACGATGGGGAATACCTTTGGTAGTGTTGGCCCTTGCACTGGCGGGGTGCGCGGCGCCGTCGGCGGTGGATGACTCGGCGCGCCAGACGCAGGTCTTCGCAGAGGCGCTGCTGACCGCCACCTATGCTCTGCCCGCCGCCACGCAGACCCCGGCCGCCACGTTCACACCCTCACCCGAGCCTACCGCGATCCCCAGTCCCACCGCGGTACGCACCCCGCCTGCCCTACCCGCTATTTTCCAGACCGGGCTGCTGCGCACCGGCGACGCGCCGCACAGCTACGTGACCGATACCTGCACCGGCTTAAAGAACCGCCTCGACCCCAACAAGGCCGCCCCCGGCACGGTGGTGATGCCGATCATGTTCCACTCGATCACCGATGGCGAGGTGTTAAAAGACAACCAGATCTCGGTGGAGCAGTTCAAGCAGTTGATGCGCGATCTGAAAGACCAGGGTTTTGAGACTATCACCAGCCAGCAGCTTGCCGCCTTCCTGGAAGAAAATGCAAAAATCCCGCCGCGCTCAGCCATCCTGATCGTCGACGACCGTCACTATGCGCAGTATTTTACCGACCACTTCCTGCCCTACGTGCAGGAATACGGATGGACGGTGACCAACGCCTGGATCAGCACGCCGCTCTCCACCCAGGACCTGATCGACAGCATGGCCGGGGTGATTCGCGAGGGTTGGGTGGACGTGCAGGCGCACGGCGTGGTGCATAACACGCCCATCGACGCCTCTTCCAGCGAGGAATATATCCGCTCCGAGCTGTTCGGCTCGATCGAATTCATTCAGCAGCACTTTGGCAAGACGCCTATCGCTTACATCTGGCCCACGGGCAGCTTCACCAAACGCGGCGCGGAAGTGGCGCGCGAGGCCGGCTACCGCCTGGGCTTCACCGTCAACCCGCGCGGGCCGCTGATGTATAACTGGGTGCCCCAGGCCGACGCCGCCGACCCCGGCCGCCCGTCATACATCCCCGAAGGCCCGGTGGGCGACCCGCTGCTTACCCTGCCGCGCTACTGGGACACCGATGCCAGCCTGCACATCGACACCGTGCGCCAGATCGGTAAGGAGGCCGCAGCCTACGCCGCCCAGAACCGCGCGACAGAGCTGGAATACTATGATATCATTTGCGCAGCGGTCACCGGGCCGCTCCCCACGCAGGTTCCTTAGCGCAAAGACTTGAGCCATTACCGTTAGCATGAATCGCTTTTCGCCAACCCTTCGAACGAGCATCGCCAGGGCCGCGCTGCTGGCTGTCTTTTTGCTGGCAGGCTGCACCACCCCGCCCGCCGCGGTGAACCCGGCCCCGCTGGCCACCCAGGCCGCCGCGCAACAGCCGCTGCTCTTCCCCCAGAACACGCAGCGCCCCACCCTGGGCGTCCCCACCATCCAGGTTCCATACCGGCTGCCCGAGCGCGGGCCGGATGCTCCCGCCCCCACCCCCGACCCTGCCCGGTCGCTGCCGCCCATCCGCCAGAGCGCGGAGACGTACTACATCCAGCCCGGGGACAGCCTGGCCGCGATTGCCAAAGCCAAGGGCGTATCGCTGGCGCAGATCCTCGACGCCAATCCAATCACGGACCCCAATATCCTGTCCATCGGCCAGGAGCTGACCATCCCCGCGCCCACGCCCAAAGATACCGGGCCGGATACGAAGCTGATCCCCGATTCCGAGCTGGTGAACGGGCCGGTGAACGCGTACTTCGATGTGGCCGCTTACATCCAGTCCGCGGGCGGCTACCTGAGCCGCTACAGCGAGGAGATCGGCGACGAGCGTTACAGCGCCGCGCAGGTGGTGGCGCGCGTGGCGCAGGATTATTCGGTCAGCCCGCGGCTGCTGCTGGCGGTGATCGAAAACCGCTCCGGCTGGCTGACTGACCCGTCTGAGCCGGACGGCGCGCGCGCCTATGCCGCCGGCTGGGTGGACCCGGCGCGCACCAGCCTGTACCGCCAGCTCACCTGGACTGCCGCCAACCTCAACTGGGGCTATTATGCCTGGCGCGTCAACGGCGTTTCGCATTTCTTGCTGGCGGATGGCAGCGTGGTGCCGCCCGCCGCCACGATCAACGCCGGCACGGCTGCGCTGCAAAACCTGATGAGCCAGTATTACGGCTACGATGATTGGCTGCGCGCGGTCAGCGCGGATGGCTTCATCGCTACCTACACGCGCCTGTTCGGCGATCCGTTCCAGTACGCGCTGGAGCCGCTGCTGCCGCCCAACCTGCAGCAGCCGCCGCTGCAACTGCCATTTGAAAAGGGCCAGATATGGTCGTTCACCGGCGGGCCCCACGCCGGCTGGGATGTAGGCTCGGCCTGGGCCGCGCTGGACTTTGCCCCGCCGGGGGAAGCCCTGGGCTGCGTGGAGAACGACGCCTGGGTCACCGCCATGGCCGACGGGCTGATCGTGCGCACCGGCGACGGCCAGGTAATCCAGGACCTGGACGGCGACGGCTATGAGCAGACCGGCTGGGTGATCTTCTACATGCACATCGAAGGCCGCGACCGCGTGGAACCGGGAAAATTCCTGCGCGCCGGAGAGCGAATCGGGCACGCTTCTTGCGAGGGTGGTGTATCCAATGGCACGCATACCCATATTGCCCGGCGGTATAATGGGGAGTGGATCCCCGCGGATGGCAACATACCTTTTGACATGGAAGGCTGGGTCTCTCAGGGCACCGGCAGTGAGTACAACGGGATATTGACACGCAATGACCAGATGGTTGAAGCCTGGGCCGAGCGCCGGCCTGAAAACCAGATCCATCGCTAAGCGCGCCTTCGGCGGCGTGGTGCTCGTCACCTGGCTGCTGTCGGTGCTGGCCTGCTCATCGGGTTATATCGGCAGCACAGAGCTGACCGAGACGGCCGCCGTTCTGCCCACCAGCGCACCCACCATCCTGCCGCCCACCAGCGCGCCGTCCGAGACAGCCGGACCGCTGGCATCCGTGCCCACCGACACGCCGGAATCCGTAGCCGGCAGCGGCGCCACGCCGGATTACACCGCCACTCCACCGCGCCCCACGCAGACGCCCACCCACACGCCCACCCCTGGCCCCAGCCCTACCCCGCTGCCGCCCATCCTGTATCAGACGATGGCCGGCGATACGCTGCCCTCGCTGGCGGTGCGCTTTGGCGTTGCGCCCGAAGAAATCACCTCGCCTGACCCCATCCCCCCCGAAGGCTACATCAGCCCCAACCAACTGCTCATCATCCCGGCCAGGCTCGACATGGAAAATACTTCGCCGCAGCAGTTGATTATGCCTGACAGCGAAGTGGTGTTCTCGCCCTCAGCCGTAGACTTTGACATCAATGCCTACGTCAACAAAGCCGGCGGCTACCTGAGCACCTACCGAGAATGGATGAGCATGGGCTGGCTGAGCGGCGCGGACGTTGTCAAGCGCGTGGCGGTGGAAAACTCGGTCAACCCGCGCTTGCTGCTGGCGCTGCTCGAATTCCAGGGCCACTGGATCTACGGCCAGCCGCGCAGCCTGGCCGAGCGCGATTACCCATTGGGCTATGTGGATTTCAGCCGGAAAGACCTGTACAAGCAGCTTTCGTGGGCGGTGGAGCAGCTATCCATTGGCTATTACGGCTGGCAGAACGGCCATATCACCGAGCTGGAGTTCAGCGACGGTACGCTGGTACGACTGTGGCCCGAGCTGAACTGCGGCACGGTGGCAATTGCGTATTTCTTCTCGCGCATCTATAACGCCAACGACTGGGCCAACCTGCTCTCCTCGCCGGATATCGGCTTCCTGGCGCTGCACCAGAAGATGTATGGCAACCCCTGGCTGCGCGCGCAAAGCGTAGAGCCGTTGTTCCCCCCCGACCTGACACAACCCGACCTCAACCTGCCCTACGCCGCCGGCGAAAGCTGGGCCTTCAGCGGCGGGCCGCACCCTGCCTGGGGGCCGAACGGTGCGCTGGCCGCCCTGGATTTCGCCCCACCATCGATGAAACCCGGCTGCGTGGAGTCCAACCTGTGGGTTACCGCGGCGGCCACCGGGCTGGTGGTGCGCACCAGCCCCGGCGTGGTGGTGCTCGACCTGGACGGCGATGGCTACGAGCAGACCGGCTGGGTGCTGCTCTACCTGCACGTGGCCACCAAAGACCGCGTTCAGGTAGGCCAGTGGATGACGATGGACGACCGCATGGGGCATCCTTCGTGTGAAGGCGGGCAGGCTACCGGCACGCACGTGCACCTGGCGCGCAAGTACAACGGCCAGTGGATGCTGGCCGACGGGCCGATCCCCTTCCTGCTCAGCGGGTGGCGCGCCCACGCCGGCAAAGAGATTTACCAGGGTACGATGACCAAAGACGATAAGACCATCACCGCCTGCACCTGCGGCAATGCTGAGTCACTGGCTTCGCGCCCGGCGCAGTAAGCCTGAGGTTATTCTCTGCCGCTCGCTTTTATGGTATCTTAAAGATACTATCCTTAAAGGTACGATGAAACTGCAACCTTCTCTCCAGATCCCTCATCAAACACGTTGGCGGACGCAGCGCGCTGCGCGCGTCATGATTTTCCTGCTGCTGCTGGTCGCGATGACCGCCTGCACAGTCGACGCACTGCCCGCGCCGGACTCAACCGGCGAAGAACTGCCCGCGCTACCCACACCCATTGAAGGCGTGCCGCAGCCAACCGCGCTCCCCGAGCGCCCGCAGTATGGCCCTGGCGAGCTGGTGGAGTATATTGCCCAGACCGGTGATACGCTGCCCGCGCTGGCGGTGCGTTTCAACACCACCGAGCGCGAGATCCGCGCAGCCAACCCGGTCATCCCGCTGGATGCCACCACCATGCCGCCCGGCATGCCGATGCGAATACCGATTTACTATGAGCCGCTGTGGGGCACACCGTACCAGATCATCCCCGACAGCCTGTTTGTCAACGGGCCCGCGCAGGTGGGTTTTGATGCCGAAGCCTTTGTACGCGAGCAGCCAGGCTGGTTCAAGTTTTATCACCGCTACGTCAATGGTGAGGAACGCTACGGCGGCGAGCTGATCGACAACATTGCCATCAATTACAGTGTCAGCCCGCGGCTGCTGCTGGCCATCCTCGAATACCAGACCGGCGCGCTCAGCCAGGCACAGGTGCCCGACCCCGAGCCGCGCTACCCGCTGGGCCATCTCAACGCCCGCGACCAGGGCTATTACAGCCAGCTTGTTTGGGCTGCCAATACGCTCAACAATGGCTATTACGGCTGGCGCGCTGGCACGTTGACGGAGTTTGAGCATTTCGACGGCCGCATTGAGCGCCCCGACCCCTGGCAGAACGCCGGCACGGTGGCGCTGCAATATTACTTCTCGCTGGTGCTGCGCAACCGCGATGCCTTCACCCAGGCCATCCACGCCCAGGGCCTGGAAGCAACCTACCTGCGCCTGTTTGGCGACCCCTGGGAGAACGTCCAGGCGCACATCCCGGTGAGCCTCACCCAGCCGGCGCTGAGCTTCCCGTTCCCCACCGGCAAGACCTGGTCCTTCACCGGCGGCCCGCACACCAACTGGGGCACCGGCATGCCCTACACCGCGCTGGATTTTGCCCCGCCCGCGAATGCCACCGGCTGCGCCATCTCAGAGGATTGGGCTACCGCCATGGCCGATGGCGTTATCGCGCGCACCGGCAATGCGCTGGCCGAGCTGGACCTGGACGGCGACGGTGATATCCGTACCGGTTGGGTAATCTACTACCTCCACCTGGCTAACGACGGACTCATCCGCCAGGGGGCGCGTGTCAAGGCCGGCGACCCGCTGGGGCATCCTTCCTGCGAGGGCGGCAACGCCACTGGCACGCACGTGCACATCGCCCGCAAGTACAACGGCGAGTGGATCCCCGCCGGCGGCGTGCTGGCATTCGATCTGGAAGGCTGGATCGCGCGCGAAGGCGGTGAACCCTACCAGGGCACGCTGACGCATTTCAGCGAAACTGCCACGGCGAACACCAGCGGCGATTCCACCACCCTGGTGCATTCCCAGCCGGCGCCCATACAATAAGAAAAAGTGGTTGCGCGGCCGAGGCTGCGCAACCACTTTTCTGCTCCTGTCTTTTTCACCCTTCCAGCACGGTGATCGTATACGTGATCGGCACTACCTGGCTGAGCGTGGCGTAGGCCGGGCAGTACTTTGTGATGGAAAGCTCGACCGAGCGCTGCACAGCGGCCAGATCCACATTGTGGCCGGTGACAAGATACTCAAGCTCGATGGCGACAAAGGTACGCGGGTGCTCATCGCGTTGGCGCGTGTGAGCGCGCACTTCAAAAGCGGTCACATCCTGCTGCTTTTTCTTCAGGATGGAAATCACATCCATGCCGGTGCACCCGGCCAGCCCAATCGCGAACAGCTCCATCGGCCGGAAACCATCATTGTCACCGCCGACCGCCGGGCTGGCGCCCAGAGGCAGCTCAAACCCGGTATCAGCGCTGCCAGTGAACGACAGGCCATGCTTCCAGACCGCTTTGGCATCCATCTTCTTCATTCTCCCTCACCTCGCGTAGGGCCAACGGTTACCCGCTGGCAGCGCGCTGCAATGCTTTCTGAATTTCTCCCACCAGCGCGTCTTCGGGCACGGCGCCAACCACATTGCCAAGCCCATCATTGATGGTGGTGTGCGGCACGCCGCTGACGTCAAATTTATCCGCCAGGGCGGGGAATTCCATTGCTTCCACCGCTTCCGCCTGCACCAGCGGGCTTTCCATTGCCATCTGATGAGCGAGCACCACGGCTCGCGGGCAGTACGGTCAGGTAGGGGTGACGAAGACTTGCAGCAGCAGCGGCTGTTTCAATTCGGCCAGGTAGGCGCGCGTCTGCGGGGTCAGCCCCGAGTCGCGGCGCGAGACGATCAGCAGGTCGTTGATCAGCGAGGTAAACTCGTGGCCGGCGGGGATGCCGGAATAACGCACGCCGTAATCGATGATCTGGTCGCCATCTTTACCGGCGATCACATAGGCCGGGGTGCGTTCCACCGCGTAGCGCGCGGCGGTTTCTGCGTCATCCTGCAAATCAAATACTTCGATGCTCAACTTGCCGGAAAGCGAGATCACTTCTTCCAGCAGTTGTTGGGTCTCGTCACAGTACTCGCAGTTCTCGCGGCTGCGGAAGAAGAGCACGTGCACCGGGTTGCTCAGCTCCGCGAATACTTCCTGCACCTGTTTTAAAATGCCGTCATCCAGAATTTTCGCCATCCGTTTCTCCCTATCATTTTGCCGGCCCGCGTGGGGCCGGATCAGATCTGCCACAACCCGAATTATGGCCGATTTCGGCGAAAAAGGGAAATGGAAACACGGGTGGTTTCTTACACCTGCGACAGCGGCCAGGTGGGCAGCACGTCGAGGTCGAGCGGGTCGCGCTGACCGGCGATAAAGCGGAAATAGCCGGCGGCGGCGATCATAGCGGCGTTATCCGTGCACAGCGCGAGCTGCGGAATGTGCACCGGGAACTTGTGCTGCCCCAGGAAAGCCTCGCGCAGCGCTTTGTTGGCCGATACCCCGCCCGCCACCAGGATTTCCTTCGCGCCAAACGTCTCCGCGGCGCGCAGGGTCTTGCTGAGCAGCACGTCCACCACCGCGCTCTGGAAGCTGGCCGCCAGGTCTTCGACCGGCAGGCGCTTGCCCTCTTCTTCGAACTGTCGCACCACGCGCAGCACAGCCGTCTTCAGCCCGCTGAACGAGAAATCCCAGGTGCCATCCAGCCGCGCGCGCGGGAAGTGAAACGCCTCGGGGTTGCCCGTCTGCGCCGCTTTCTGGATCGACGGCCCGCCGGGGTATGGAAGGCCCAGCAGCCGAGCCACCTTATCGAAGGCCTCACCGGAAGCGTCGTCGAGCGTGGCGCCCAGGCGCTTATACTGCAAATGCCCGGTGACCAGGTTCAGCTCAGAGTGCCCGCCGGAAACCAGCAGCGCCAGCAGCGGGAACTGCGGCGCAGGCGGCGGATTTTGCAGGTCGGCCGGGTGCACCCAGGCCGAGTAAATATGGCCTTCAAGGTGATTGACCCCGATCAGCGGCAGGCCGCGCGCCAAAGCCAGGCCCTTTGCGGTATTCATGCCCACCACCAGCGAGCCGGGCAGCCCCGGGCCGCGCGTCACTGCGATTGCGTCAATATCGGCCAGAGTCAGGTGCGCGCGCTGCAGGGCTTCTTCCACCACCGCGTGAATTGTGCGGATGTGCTGGCGCGAAGCCACCTCGGGGAATACGCCGCCGTACTTGGCGTGTATATCGATCTGAGTAGCCACAACCGAAGAAAGCAGCGCGCGCCCGTTTTCGAGCACCGCTGCGGCGGTTTCATCACAGGATGATTCGATCCCCAGAATCCGCGCTGGGGGATAGATTTGCGCCGAGCCAGAAGGTTCCATAGGGGTATTTTAACCGATTAATGGCACGGAGACCAACGATTACCCTCTCACCGGCAGCAACAGGTCCATAGGGTAATCCGCCAGGATCTCAAACCGGCCATCCGGGCGGGCGTAATAGGTATTTTCCAGGCGCACGCCCATCCCGCGCTCGGGATAATACAAGCCTGGCTCCAGGGTGAAGACCATTCCGGGCTGCAGGGTGTCGAGGGTAGGCCCGTACAGGCGGAACCAGGGGCGCTCGTGGATGTTGAGACCAACCCCATGCCCCAGCCCATGTGGAAAGCCGATTTCCGTGTCCGGGGTGCTCAGCATCGTGGGGTGGCCCTGCGCCTCGAACAGCTCACACGCCAGGCGCTGGATCGCGGCGCAGTCCGCGCCGACCGCCAGCGCGCTTTCCAGCTTGCGGTAGACGGTAAACACATCTTCATACAATCGCTGCGCCTCGTCCGTGGCGTAGCCCAGGCACCAGGTGCGGGTGAAGTCGTAGAAATACCCGCCGCCCGATTCGCACGGAAAAATATCGAAGACGATGGTCTGCCCCAGCCGCAGCGGGTCGGAAGGCGTGCCCAGCGAGTGCGGTACGCCGGCGTCGCGCCCGATGGCGAAAATCGTGTGCTCAGGGTCCTCGGCCCCGGCCTCCGCCAGCCACAGGCGAATGCGCTTATGCGCGTCGCCGATGGTCAGTGCGCGGCCGTCCGCGTCCACCAGCACGCCATCGCGCGCCCGCTGTGACGTCAGCCACTCCGCCAGTCGCGCCACCACCCCGGTGGTCACCTGCCCCATGCGCCGGGTGCGCTCCACCTCGTCCGCGTCCTTGGTCAGCATGGCTTCGAGGATGAACTCCTCGCGCAGGTCGCCGCCGATCTCCAGCCCGGGCAGCAGCGCGCGCAGGTGGGTGAATACGCTGTGCGCCAGCCCGGCGTCGATCATCCCGTATAGAATCATGCGACCGGCCTGCACCCCGGCCTGCGCCAGCATGCGCTGGTAACGCAGCGCCAGCAGCAGGCCCGGGTCGCCTCCCGCCTGGCGATACAGCTCGGCGTAGGGAATACTGCTGTACGGGCGGGTTTCTAGCCCGGTGCGCGCGGCCTCGTCACGCTCCATGCCATTGTAAAACAGCACTGGCGGCGCGCCGCGCACCTTCAGCACGTCGCCGTGGGTCACATTGGTCACGCCGGTCATGTACACCATGGCCGGGTTATGCGACGCCGCCCCGGTGATCAGGATGGCATCCACGTTTTTATCTTGCATCAAACGGTCGAGGTCAGAGCGCATGGGGATTCCTTTGAGAGGGTTGATTGCTATAATAGCATAAGTCTATTTCCCTCAGCGAGCCGCACAGGATGAAAATTGCCGTCAAAATCCTCGCGCTGCTCTTTTCCAGCCGGGTGGATGTGCTGATCACCACCATACTGCTCGCGCCCTGAGCGTGGTACAGCAACGCCACGGACAACGATGGGCCGTTCTTTCCACCGCCGCTGGTAGCGCTGCTGATGGTAGCGTTGCCGCTGGCCGCGCTAATCTTCCCGCTGCAGGCGCTGGTGGCGTTGTACGAGCTGCTGCGCCGGCGCAGCATAGAGCGCTGGTGGGTGGCTATCGCGGCGATCGGTGGCACGCTGGCGGGCATGTTGTGGTGGAGAGTTATTCAGTCCAGCCAGGCGGAAGCATCGCTGGTGGTGGTTCTGTCAGGCGCCGCCTTGTTTCAATCCTTCACCGCATTTGGCTGCTACATGCTCGTGGATCGGTTCGCGCCGGATGCAATCCGCAGCCTGACCAGGGCCTTCCGCGCGCGCTAGAGCGTATTAACGCGCCGCTTTCGCGCTGAGCCCAGCCGCCAGCGCTTCGCGCACCACCGCCAGCAGCGCTGCATCCTGCCCGGGGAGCACGGTGCGCGGGTCGAAGGCGACCTGCCCGGCTTCCACGCGGGCGACCACCGCCGGCTGCGCGCCGCGCAGGCGCGCCAAAAAGCGGTTGGGCTGCGCCACGTCCAGCGCCAGCAGCGCGGTGGGCAGCGTTTCTTCCGGCAGGCTGCCCCCTCCCACCGTTGAGCGCCCTTCGATCACCTGTCCCACCCCCAGCGCGGCGCACCAAGCTTCCGCGCGGTGGCGTATCGCTTCCAGCGGCAGGGCCATCATGCGCCAGACCGGGATTTCGCGTAGCGCTTCATCTTTCAAGTAATGCGCCAGTGTGGCGGCCAGCGCCGCCAGGCACAGCTTATCGGCGCGCACGGCACGCGCCAGCGGGTGCTTCTTGACCTTTGCCAGCAAATCAGCGCGCCCAACCAGAATGCCCGCCTGCGGGCCGCCCAGTAGCTTATCGCCGGAAAAGCACACCAGGTCTGAACCGGCCGCCAGCGATTCCTGTACCGTAGGCTCGTGCGCCAGCCCGAAGGCAGCGGTATCCAGCAGCGCGCCCGAGCCGTTGTCGTCCAGCAGCGTCACGCCGCGCTCGTGCGCCAGTTGCGCCACCTCGGCCAGCGCCGGCTCGGCGGTGAAGCCAATTATGCGAAAATTGGAGGAGTGCGCGTGCATCACCAGCCCGGCCGGCGCGCCCGGCGCGTCCAGCGCGGCGGCGTAATCGTCCAGGTGCACGCGGTTGGTGGTGCCCACTTCCACCAGCCGCGCCCCGGACTGCGCCATTACATCCGGCACGCGGAAGCCGCCGCCAATTTCCACCAACTGGCTGCGCGCGATCACCACCCGCCGGCGCTTTGCCAGCGCGCTGAGCGCCAGCAGCACCGCGGCGGCGTTGTTATTCACCACCAGCGCGGCCTCGGCACCGGTCAGGCGCTGCAGCAGCGCCTCGGCGTGCACCCCCCGCGAGCCGCGCGCGCCGCGCTCCAGGTCGTATTCCAGCGTGGAGTAACCCGCCGCGGCAGCCTGTATGGCGGCCACGGCCGCCGCGCTCAGCGGGGCGCGCCCCAGGTTGGTGTGCAGCACCACGCCAGTGGCGTTGATCACCCCCGCCAGCGTGGGGCGCAGCCAGCCAGCCAGCCGTTCCTCCGCGCGGGCCAGGATTTCCTCGCGCCCGGGCAGTGACGCATCGCCGGTGCTGGAACGGATATCGGCCAGTACCCCGCGGACGGCGTCCAGCAGCAGCGGGCGGCCGTACTGCGCCGCCAGCCCGCCGGCGGCATCCATCTGCAAGAGCTGCTCCACCGAAGGCAGCCCGCGCAGGTCAGTCATGCGCGCTTTCTTTGGGCTTGAAGCGCGTGCGTTCGTACATGCGCAGCAGCAGCTCGATCACCAGAATTCCGATGGCCAGGAAACCGGCCAGCGCCGGGTTGAGCACTTTGCCCATTTGCAGCCAGGCCAGCAGGTCGGCGAAGATACCTACCATCAGCGCCTCGCGCACCGCAATGCCGATTTCGGCCGGCGGATCACTGGGGAAACGCCGGTGCAGGAAGGCGATCAGCGGCAGCGAGGTGCCGCTGGCAGCCAACGTAAGCAGGAAGAAGAACAGCCAGCGAGGCAGCATGGTGGGCAGCGTGGTCAGCACCAGCAGCACCAGTCCCCCCCACCCGATCATTGCCAGCAGCAGACCCATGAGAAAGATCGGTAGAAACGGCAGCATGATTGTTCTCTCCTGTTTGGTATAAGTACATTATAGCGCAGCGCAGGCATCCGGCGAGGAAGTTCAACGGCAAAGCAAGCAAAGAACGCAAAGAAAACAAAGCCAGAATCTTATACCGACACAAATATGCAATTACCCTGCCAGTTCCCATCTATTTTTCTTCCTGCATTTCTTCGCGTCTATCCTGTCTCCTTCGCGTCTTCGCGTTTCAAGATTTCCCCTCCCCAAATCCCCCTACAACACTCCAATTCAGTTGACCCGCGAATTTCTTTGTGGTACACTATCTCCAATACGATATTTGGATGGCGAAAGCCAACCCACTCATCCAGAGAGGCGGAGGGACCGGCCCTGTGAAGCCTCGGCAACCACTGCAAGACAGCATGGTGCCAATTCCGGCAGAAACTCGCCCACTAGGGGCAACTTCTGGAAGATGAGGGTGAAACGCTCTATTGCGCGTGCCTCTCATTCTAGAGAGGCATTTTTGTTATCCGTGGGAGGAAATGACATGCAACGAACCTACACAAACCGGAAATACCTGGACGCCCTCAAGCAGCGCGTATTGATCTTCGACGGCGCGATGGGAACCAGCCTGCAGAAAATGAACCTGACCCCCGCGGACTTTGGCGGCGAAGCCACCTTTGGCTGCAACGATTATCTCGTCATCAGCCACCCGCAGTCGGTGGAATCCGTGCACCGTTCTTTCATGGAAGCCGGGGTGGACGTGCTGGAAACCGACACCTTCCGCGCCAATCGCCTGACTCTGGCGGATTATGGCCTGCAGGACCGCACCCGCGAGATCAATCACGCCGCGGCCGCGCTGGCGCGCCGTGTGGCGGATGAATTCAGCACGCCCGAACAGCCGCGCTTCGTGGCCGGTTCCATCGGCCCGTCCGGCAAGCTGCCATCCATGGACGACCCTGAGCTGTCCAACATCACCTTCGACCAGCTGGCCGAAGTGTTCAAAGAGCAGGCGTTGGGGCTGATCGAGGGTGGCGTGGATCTGCTGCTGGTAGAGACCTCGCAGGACATTCTCGAAGTGAAAGCCGCGCTGGATGGTATCGTGCGCGCCTTTGCGGAAAGCGGGCAGTCGCTGCCGGTGCAGGCCCAGGTGACGCTGGACGTGACCGGGCGCATGCTGTTGGGCACGGATATCAGTGCGGTGCTGGCGATTTTGGAGGGCTACCCCATTGACGTGATCGGCCTCAACTGCTCCACCGGGCCAGACTATATGCGCGAGCCCATCCGCTACCTGGGCGAGCACGCAACGCTGCCGGTGTCGTGCATCCCCAATGCCGGCCTGCCGCTCAACGTGGATGGCCAGGCAGTCTACCCGCTGGAGCCGGAACCGTTTGCCGAAGCGCTGGCCGAATACGTCGAAAAATTCGGTGTCAGCGTGGTGGGCGGCTGCTGCGGCACTACCCCCGCGCATCTGCGCGCGCTGGTGCAGCGCCTGGGGCGGCGCGCGCCGCTCGCGCGCCCGGAAAGCGCCCCGCCGCTGCTGGCCTCATCGGTGCAGGCCACGCCCATGCAGCAGGTTCCCAGCCCGTTCCTGATCGGCGAGCGGCTCAACACCCAGGGTAGCGCCAAATTCAAGAAGCTGGTGCTGGCCGAAGACCTGGACAGCATTCTGGAAATCGCGCGCCAGCAGATGGACAGCGGCGCGCACGGCCTCGACCTGTGTGTGGCGCTGACTGAGCGCGCCGACGAGGCGGACCTGATGCGCCGGGTGATCAAGACCCTGGCCCCGGTAGTGCGCGTGCCGCTGGTGTTTGACACCACCGAGCCGGACGTGATGGAGATCGCGCTGCAGACCGCCCCCGGCCGCAGCCTGCTCAATTCCACCAACCTCGAAGCCGGCACGACCAAAGCTGAGCGCATTTTCGGGCTGGCCAAACGCTACAACGCCGCCGTGATCTGCCTGACCATTGACGAAAGTGGCATGGCCAAGACGGCGCAGCGCAAGCTGGACGTGGCACGCCGGCTGTACGACCTGGCGACGGAGAAGTTTGGCCTGCAAGCCGGCGATCTGGTGTTCGACACGCTCACGTTCACCCTCGCCACTGGTGACCCCGAATTCGCCGATTCGGCGGTGGAGACCATCGAGGGCATTCGCCGCATCAAAGCCGAGTTGCCCGGGGTGCTCACCTCGCTGGGGGTCAGCAATGTGTCGTTTGGCTTATCGCCGGCGGCGCGCGCGGTGCTCAACAGCGTGATGCTCTACCACTGCGTACAGGCCGGGCTGGATATGGCCATCGTCAACCCCGCGCACATTACCCCCTACGCCGAAATTTCCGAGGCAGATCGCGCCCTGGCCGAAGACCTGATCTTCAACCGCCGGCCGGACGCGTTGCAGCGGCTGATCGAGCACTTCGAGCACGCCGGAGCCGGCGCCGCGAAGGTAGACACAAAGGCCGCGGCACTTCTGGAGATGACCCCGCAGCAGCGCTTGCACTGGCGCATCCTGCACCGTCAGAAAGAGGGCGTGGAGACCGACATCGACGCGGTGATCCTGCCCCACCCGCAGGCGGAGCGCTCCGGCGCGGCGGTGGAGCTGCTCAACAATACCCTGCTGCCGGCGATGAAAGAGGTGGGCGACAAGTTCGGCGCGGGCGAGCTGATCCTGCCATTCGTGCTGCAGTCGGCCGAGGTGATGAAGAAATCCGTCTCCCACCTGGAGACCTACCTGGAACGGCTGGAAGGCGTGAGCAAAGGCACGATTGTGCTGGCCACCGTGTATGGCGACGTGCATGATATTGGCAAAAACCTGGTCAAGACGATTCTTTCCAATAACGGTTACACCGTAGTCGACCTGGGCAAGCAGGTCCCGGCTGAAACCATCATTAGCAAAGCAGTCGAGATTGGGGCCAGCGCCATCGGCCTGAGCGCGCTGCTGGTGAGCACCAGCAAGCAGATGCCGCTGATCATCAACGAGCTGCACCGCCGCGGGCTGAGCTTCCCGGTGCTGGTGGGTGGCGCGGCAATCAATAAGCGCTTTGGCCGGCGCATCCTTCAGACCGAAGATGGCAGCTTCTACACGCCGGGCGTATTCTACTGCAAAGATGCTTTCGAAGGGCTGGACACGATGGAGCAGTTGTGCGCCGCGGATCAACGCGCCGCGCTGCTGGAGCGCACCCGCGCCGAGGCCGAGCGCGAGCTGGGCCGCGCAATTAATAGCCGCCCGGCCGGCGAGCCCACCGCGCCGCGCTCCGATGTGCCACCCGCGCCATCCATTCCGGCCGTGCCGGGCTGGGGGCCGCGCGTGGTGCGCTCGATGCCGCTGGAAGTCGTCTTCCAGCACCTGGCCAAGAACGAGCTTTTCCGCCTGAGCTGGGGCGCCAAGAATACCCACGGCGCCGAATGGGAAAAGCTGAGCGCCGAATACGAAGAGCGGCTGCAGTTCATGCTACGTGAAGCGCGCCAGGAAGGCTGGCTGCAGCCGCAGGGCGTGTACGGTTACTGGCCGGCCCAGTCGCAGGGTGATGCGCTGCTGGTCTACGACCCGGCCGCGCTGGAAGCCGGCGAAACCCGCGAGCTGGCGCGCTTTGACTTTCCGCGCCAGGAAGGCGGTGAGCGCTTATGCCTGGGAGATTACTTTGCCAGTGTCGAATCGGGCGTGATGGACGTGGTCGCCTTCCAGGTAGTCACCGTGGGCCAGGCAGCCAGCGACCGCTTTGAGCTGCTGCAGAGCGCCGGTAATTACAGCGAAGCCTACTTCACCCACGGCCTGGGCGTACAGATGGCCGAAGCCACTGCCGAGTACCTGCACCGCCACATCCGCCGCGAGCTGGGGCTGGCCCCCGAGCAGGGCAAGCGCTACTCGTGGGGCTACCCGGCCATCCCCGAGCTAACCGACCACGCCAAAGTCTTCGCGCTGCTGCCCGCCGAGCGCGAGCTGGGTCTCACCCTGACCACTGCGTTCCAGCTCGTACCCGAGCAGTCCACCGCAGCCATTGTGGTGCACCACCCGGCTGCCAAGTACTACACCACCGGTGAGACCCGCGTGGAACAGCTGATGAAAGGATAATCTCATGGCCTACGAAAAATTCCGCGATCTGTTGCAAAGCGGCAAACCCGTCCTCTCCGATGGCGCCATGGGAACCATGCTGCACGCGCGCGGCGTGGGCATGGACGAATGCTTTGATGAGTTGAACCTCACCCGCCCGGCACTCGTGGCCGACGTGCACCGCCAGTATATCGAAGCCGGATCCAATATGGTGCAGACCAACACCTTTGGCGCCAATGCTTACAAACTGGCGCGGCGCGGGCTGGAAGGAAAGGTCGAGCAGATCAACCGCGCCGCGGTCGAGTTGCTGCGCCGCGTCTCGTACGCCATGTTTCAAGACGTGATCATTGCCGGAGACGTAGGGCCACTGGGCGTGCGCCTGGCCCCATTCGGCCGCGTGCAACCCGAAGACGCGCGCGCCGCGTTCTCGCAGCAGATCCGCGCGCTGGTGGATGCCGGCATCGATGTGCTGATCATCGAAACCATGACCGACCTGTTCGAGGTGCACGAGGCGATCCAGGCCGCGCGCGAGATTGACCCGGATCTGCCGATCATCGCTTCGATGACCTTCACCCGCGACGATCGCACTGTGCTGGGGGATGACCCGGCCAAGGTAGCGCGCAAGATCCGCTCCTATGGCGCCGACGTCATCGGCGTTAACTGCTCCGGCGGGCCGAACCAGCTCCTGCGCATCCTCAAACTGATGCGCGAAACCGACCCCGGCGGGCGCTTTTCGGTGATGCCCAACGCCGGCTGGCCCGAGCAGGTTAGCGGGCGCATCATGTATCCAGCCATGCCCGAATATTTTGCCGATTATGCCATCGCGCTACGCCACAATGGCGCCTGCGTGCTGGGCGGCTGCTGCGGAACCACGCCGCAACACATCGCCGCCATGCGCAAAGCGCTGGATACCATCCCCGATGAGCAGTACACCAACGGTTACAGCATCACCCCCAACGAGCGCATTGAGCCGGCTCAGCCCGGCGAGCAGCCCACCGATCTGGCGCAAAAGCTGGCGGCAGGCAAGTTCGTGGTGGCGGTGGAGATGGACCCGCCGCGCGGTCTGGCAACGCACAAGCTGCTGGCCGGCGCCAGTTTGCTTTCGGAGGCCGGCGCGGACGTGATCAACGTAGCCGACAGCCCCATGGCGCGCATGCGCATGAGCCCCTGGGCGGTTTGCAGCCTGATCCAGCGCAAGGTGGGCACGGAGACTGTGCTGCACTTCCCCACCCGCGGCCGTAACCTGCTGCGCGTGCAGGGCGACCTGCTGGCTGCGCATGCGATGGGCGTGCGCAACGTGTTCGTGGTGATGGGCGACCCCACCGCCATCGGTGATTACCCGGATGCGATGGACAATTACGACCTGGTTCCGTCCGGGCTGATCAAGCTGGTGAAGCAAGGGTTCAACGCCGGGGTAGACCACGCCGGGGCGGATATCGGCCAGCCGACCAGCTTCTTCGTCGGTTGCGCGCTCAACCTGATGCCCCCTGACGCCGAGTCGGAGATCAAGAACCTGCGCCGTAAATTGAAAGCCGGGGCCGATTTTATCCTCACCCAGCCGGTGTACCAGCCGGAAGTAGCGCTGGCTTTCATCCGCCGCCTGGAAGAAGAAATTGGCGCGCTGCCGCCGGTGCTGTTTGGACTGCTGCCGCTGGTCAACAGCCGGCACGCTTCGTTCCTGCACCAGGAAGTGCCGGGGATTGTTATACCGGAAGATATTTTGCGGCGCATGAATGAAGCCGGCGAAAACGGGCCGCGCACGGGCATCCAAATTGCGATAGAATTAATCCAGCACATGCAGGGCCGCGTGCAAGGCGTGTACCTCATGCCCGCGTTTGGCCGCTTTGACTATGCCGCCGAGGTGATCGACTCGATCAAACAGACAGCATAGTTTCATCCCCCACCGGAGGAGCGCTATGCTGCTCACCATTGATATTGGCAATACCAACCTCACCCTGGGTCTGTACAACGGCGAGACTCTCGAGTCGCGCTGGCGTCTGGCCACCGACCACGAGCGCATGCCCGACGAGTACGGGCTGCAAATGCTGGGCCTGCTGCTGAATGCACGCCGCGACACCGGCGAGCTGGACGGCATCTGTCTCTCTTCCGTGGTGCCGCCCATCACCGGCCGCATTCTCAGTGCGTGCAAGGAATACCTGCACCTCGAGCCGCTGGTGGTGCACGCAGGGTTGAAGACCGGCATCCACATCCTGTACGATGACCCCAGCGCGGTAGGCGCGGATCGCATTGCCGACGCAGTGGCCGTGCAAAAAATGTACGGCGGTCCCGCCTGCGTGATCGACTTTGGCACCGCCACCACCTTCAACGCCCTCGACCGCGACGCTAATTACCTGGGCGGGGCCATCACCGCCGGGGTCAACCTGGCGGCGCAGGCGCTCTCGCAGCGCACCGCCAAGCTGCCGCCCATCGACCTGCAGCGCCCGCCCAATGTAATCGGGCGCAACACCGTGCACGCCATGCAGTCCGGCCTGCTGTTCGGCTACGTGTGCATGGTGGAAGGCATGGTGGCGCGCTTCCGCCGCGAGCTGGGCGAAGACACCAAAGTGATCGCCACCGGAGGCCTGTCCGAGGTGGTGGCGCGCGAAACGCAGATCATCCAGGTGATTGCCCCCTGGCTGACGCTGGATGGTCTGCGCATCCTGTGGGAAATGAACCGTTAAACACCTATGCCCAATCCTCTTGCCAAGAAGAATATCCTGATGGGCGTCACCGGCTCGATTGCCGCGTATAAAGCCGCCGACCTGGCCTCCAAGCTGACCCAGGCGGGCGCGCTGGTGGATGTGATCCTCACCCAAAGCGCGCTGCAGTTCGTAACTCCGCTGACCTTTCAATCGGTGACGGCGCGCAAGGCTTATACCGACGCCGACCTGTGGGGCGGCGAAGGCCACGTGACGCACATCGGCCTGGGGCACGCCGGCCACCTGCTGCTGATCGCCCCGGCCAGCGCCAACACCATCGCAAAGCTGGCGCACGGCATCGGCGACAACCTTCTGAGCGTCACAGCGCTGGCAGCCAACTGCCCGCTGGCCATCGCCCCGGCCATGGACGGCGGCATGTACGCGCACGCCGCCACGCAGGCCAACGTCGAAACCCTGCGGCAGCGCGGAGCCACCATCATCGGCCCGGCGGCCGGGCACCTGGCCAGCGGACTGGTGGGCGTGGGGCGCATGACCGAGCCGCTGGACATCCTGGCCGAGATACGTTACCTGCTGGGCCGCGGTGGGCCGCTGGCGGGACGCAAGGTGGTGGTCACCGCGGGCGGCACGCAGGAACCGATAGACCCGGTGCGGCTGATCACCAATCGCTCATCGGGCAAGCAGGGTTACGCGCTGGCACAGGCTGCGCTGGACGCCGGCGCCGACGTGGTGCTGGTATCCGCGCCTGCCAACCTGGCTGCCCCGGCCGGTGCGCGTGTGATCAACGTGCAGACCGCGGCCGATATGCTGGATGCGGTCCTGTCCGAAACACAGGATGCCGACCTGCTGTGCATGGCCGCTGCCGTAGCCGACTTCCGGCCGGAAAACGCCGCCGGGCAGAAGATCAAGAAAGAGGCTGGCGCGCCGCAAATCACGCTCAGCCCCACCGCCGACATCCTGGCAGCCGTGGCTATGCGCAAAGCGCAGACCGGATTCCCGCGCCGCATGATCGGCTTCGCGGCCGAATCGCAGGATTTGCTGGCCAACGCGCGCCACAAGCTGGAAAAGAAACGCCTGGATATGATCATAGCCAACGATATCACCGCCGCTGACGCCGGCTTTGACGTCGACACCAATCGCGTCACCCTGCTGCGCGCCGGGGGCGATCCGGAAACCCTGGAGCTGCAAAGCAAGGCCGGCGTAGCCGAAGCCGTGATCGAACGCGCGATGGGATGGTTCGAAGCGTGAAAAGGCTCTTCACACGCGCGCTTCTGCTGGTACAGCTTTGCCTGCTGGCGGCCTGCACCGCAGCCCCGCAGCCCGCCGTGCTAACCCCTGCACCGCCGGACCAGAATTTGGTGCAAACTCTGGTAGCTTCAGCCATGCCATCCGTATTGCCGGTTACGCCCACCGGCTTTTTGCCCGATACCGGCGCCCAGGTGCAGGACAGCAGCATTAACCCGCTCACCGGGCTGCCCGCCGACCCGGCCATGCTCGACCGCCGCCCGGTGATGGTGAAAGTGTCTAACTACCCGGCGGTAGGCCGCCCGCATGCCGGATTGTCCTTTGCCGACATGGTCTTCGAATATTACATCGGCGAGTACATGAACCGCTTCCTGGCGCTGTATTACAGCAAGGATGCGCCTACGGTAGGCCCGGTGCGCTCCGGCCGCCTGGTGGATGTACAGTTGGTGCGCATGTTCCAGGGCGTGCTGGCATATGGCTCAGCCGACGAGCGCGTGGACGAATCGATCAAGCAGTACCTGGGTATTCGCTCGCTGGCGCACACCGAATCACCCTGCCCGCCCATTTGTGGCTTTGACCCGCACAGCGCGGCCGGAACTTTTGCCGACACCGCCTCGCTCTCGGCCTACATGACCAAAATCGGCGTGGATAACGTGCGCCAGGACTTGACCGGGCTGATCTTTGACCCCAACCCGCCCGCCGCTGGCCAACCCGCGGTGCAGCTTGGGGTAGAATACGCGCTGTACAACCGCGGCGAGTGGCATTACGACCCAGCCTCGGGGAAATACCTGCGCTGGATTGAGGAAATGGACGAGAGCCTGACGCAGCGTACCATGATCCCGCTCACCGACCGGCTGACCGGTGAGCAGATCGGTTTTTCCAACGTGGTGGTGATGTTTGCCTTTTACGTGGAATACAACCGCACCCTGCACAACATCGATCTGTGGAACAACACTGCCGGCAAGCGCGCCATATTCTTCCGCGATGGGGTGATGACAGAAGGCCTGTGGAAAACAGTGGACAAAGAACGTCCCTTGCAGTTCTTTGACCAGGATGGCCGCCCCTACGCGCTCAAACCGGGCAATACCTGGGTGATCATTGCCGGGCTGAGTTCCACGTTTGACCAGCCTCAACCGGGGCTGTTTGAAACCTACTTCTATCTTCCCTGAGGCGGCATGCGTATCCTGGTTTTCTCTGATGTGCACGGTAATTTGAACGCGCTGGAAAGCGTGCTGGCTGATGCCGGCGCGGTAGACGCGGCCTGGTGCCTGGGTGATGTGATCGGCTACGGGCCGGACCCCAACGAATGCATCCGGCGCATCCGCGCGCTGCCCAATCTCACCTGTCTGCTGGGCAACCACGATGCCGCCGCTGTGGGGCGCATTCCGCTCGAAGCGTTTAACCCAGAGGCACGCCAGTCCATCCGCTGGGCGCAAGGCGTGCTGGACCCCGAAAGCCGCGCATTTCTGGAAGAACGGCCGGAGACCGCCGTTCATGGCGATGTGACCCTGGCACACGGCAGCCCGCGCACCCCCATCTGGGAATACGTGCTCGACCGTTTTACCGCGCTGGCAAATTTCCAGCACTTCGACACGCCTTTCTGCTTCGTGGGGCACAGCCATCTGCCCCAGGTGTTCACTCTCACCGGCGCCGGCCGTCTTCAGCAGCAGCTCCTTGAAACTGGCTCGCTGCTTGTGCTGGAAGGCCGCGCCATCCTGAACCCCGGCTCGGTGGGCCAGCCACGTGACCGCGATAACCGCGCCGCCTATGGGATTTATGATGATCAGGAGCATACCTGGCAGCAGTGCCGCACCGCGTATGACATCGCTTCAGTGCAAAAGCGCATCATCGAGGCCGGTTTGCCACCCCACCATGCCGCGCGGCTGCTGGAAGGCTGGTAAGCGGAACAAAACCGCGCGTTCTTCGTCTTAACTGTGAAGTTCATAACCGCCCACCGCCGTTCATTTGCCTGAGGAGCCGAAGATGAAGCGAAGCCTGCCCGTACTTTGCCTGGTATTGATGCTGGCCATCCTGGCCGCATGTTCACCCGCCGCGTCTACCGCCTACCCCGAATCCGCGCCGCAATCGCGGCAAGACCTGGGCGTGCCCGCGCAGCCCGCGATGGAAGCCCCCGCCGCCCCGGCCCCGGACAGCTTCAACAACAGCGGTTCGGGCGTTTCCGCCGCCGCGCCGGTGCGCATCGTGATCAAAAATTCTGAAATCAGTGTGGTAGTGGTTGACCCGGGCCAGTCGATGGATACCATCGCCAAGATGGCCGACAGCATGGGCGGGTTCGTAGTCAGCTCCAACCTGTACAAGACGCGCACCGACAGCGGCCTGGAAGTACCCCAGGCCAGCATCACCGTGCGCGTGCCGGCCGAGCGTCTGGACGAAGCCCTGTCGCAGATCCGCGGCCTTACCGAAAACCCGGCCGATGACGTCCTCTCCGAGAACACTACCGGTCAGGACGTGACCAAGGAATACACCGATCTGAAATCGCGGCTGCGCAACCTGGAAGACACCGAAGCGCAACTGCGCGAGATCATGGCCTCGGCCACCAAGACTGAAGACGTGATGAACGTTTACAACCAGATCACCTACGTGCGCGAGCAGATCGAAGTCACCAAGGGCCAGATCCAGTACTACGAAGAGTCGGCCGCGCTCTCAGCCATCAACGTGCAGTTCATCGCCAAAGAAGGCATTGACCCACTGACGATCGGAGGCTGGCAGCCGGTAGGTGTGGCGCGCGACGCGCTGCAAACCCTGATCAATGTGCTCAAGTTCCTGGCGGAAATCACCATCAAAGTGGTAATCGTGCTGCTGCCTGTAGGCCTGATCATCGGCCTGCCGATCTACTTCATTGTCCGCGCCCTGCGCCGCCGCCGCACCAGGGTGATCAAGCCGATCGAGCCGAAAAACAACTAAATGCGCTGGGGCCGGGTGTCCGGCCCCAGTATTTTTAATTACCAAACTTGCAACACTCCCTGCCCGTGCACCGGAAATGCATATACGTCAGGACATTCTCTGCGCCATGCTACCGCCGCGCCCTCGAATGTGGCGGAGCGCGGCGCACAAGGCAGCCACAACACCACATAACCCTGGCGAGCGGCGGGTAGGCTCAGCGCGAGGCGCACCGATACGCTATCCGCCTGCCATTCGGCCACTTCCGTGCCCTGCGAGAAGTGCATGTCGCTGCCCAGGTACTGCGGGCCGGGCTGCGCAGGGCGCAGCGCCAGCAGCGCGCAGCCGTGCGGCGCAATCACGCCCAGGTCCAGCGCCGCGCCGGCCGGCAGGTCCAGCACGCGCCCATCCCAGAAAGAGCGCACACGGTAAGCGGCATCCGGCAGGCCTACATCGGCGGCGCATAGTTCCAACGTGTGCGGGGTGTCGTCCCAGTTGAACAGTGCCAGGAGACTCCACACGCCGGTCGGGCCTTCCAGGTCCAGCCGCAGGCGCGCGGGTGTCTCGCGGTCAAATAGATCCAGCACGCGCGGGCGCTGCCCCAGCGCCGGCAGCAGCACTTCCACAATACGCAGCCGTTCTTCGGGCAGCGCGGGCAGATCGTCCGAGACCAGCAGCGAGCCGCCGGTCATTGCAATCGCTGTGGCCAGGGACTGCACCTCGGCCAGAGTCAGGCGCGTATCCGGGCGCACCAGCAGGCAGTCCGGGTCGTTGACCCACCAGCGGCCGTGCATCGGCGCGCGGGTGAGCGTGTTCTGGATGGCGTTACGCAGCGCGGGCATGTGCGGCTCGGCGCCAAAGAACAGGCTGGTGCCCAGGTATCGCGGCTGCCAGCTTCCGGCCACGTCCGCGCCAATACGCATGGCCTCGAACAACCCCAGCGCCGGGCCGAGCGGCACGCCGCAGCCCAGCAGGGTCGTCTCCGCTCCGGCGGCGGCGCGCAGCGCTTCCAGCCCGCGGCGCAATACCTGGGCGCGCGATCGGCACGGATCGTTGTACGCGCCGCGCAGCCCGCCGGCGTACAAAAAATCAAGCTTGAGGTAAGGGAAGCCCCAATCGTGCGCGGCGTGGTCCACCACCGCGCAGGCGTATTCCAGCGCGCCGGGGATGGTCAGGTCCAGCGCCGAAGTAATCGCGTTCCAGTTAAACCCCGAGCTGACCAGGCGGCCGCGCGCGTCGCGCAGCAGCCATTCCGGGTGCTGCGCCGCCAGCTTCGACCCCGGGTGAACGATGAATGGGGCCAGCCACAATCCTGGCACGAGCCCCTGGTTTTTGATTTCGCGCGCCAGCGGAGCCACGCCGCGCGGGAAGGCCGGGTCGAACAGGAACCAGTCGCCGACTTGGGCCTCAAAGCCGTCATCAATCTGCACCAGGTCAAGCGCAAGGCGCTGGCGCATCTGTGCCACCACGGCCAGGTTTTGCTGCACCGCAGCTTCGGTCACGGCCTGATAGTAGTAGTACCACGAGCACCACCCGGCGGGCACATCTCGTGCTGAGGGCGGCCGAACCTCGTTTTCGCGCGCCGCGGCATCCAGGTAGGCGTCCAATGGCTGCGGCACATCCAGGTCGAACGCCTGTACGGCAAACCAGTCGCTTTCCACCACCGTGCCGGGGTCGATGCGCGCGCCGTCACCATTGGCCCACGCGCGCAGCGCCAGGCGGTCCTCCAACCAGGCTTCCAGCGAGCCAAAATGCTGCTGCTGCGCCAGGAACCCTGCCAGCAGGCCGCGCCGCGCGCCGCGGTCTACCAGCGCGCCAAAGAAGTCGCCGGAATAATGGCCCGGGCGGGATGGCTGCGGCGTGCCGTCGCAGATGTACATTGGCGCTTCCAGCAGCCCCAGCCGCGTGCGGCGCGATGGCAGATCGGCAGCGTACGTGGCGCTCCAGTTCCACGACTGCCAGCCGTGCGAATACCAGGCCGGGTCCGCGCGCCCGCTCCCGGGCAGCCGCAGCCTCCCGCCGTTGAGCGCTTCGCCGGCTTCCAGCAGCGTGATACGGTCTAGCAATACTGGCCGGCTGCCCTCATTTTCCAGGCGGATCTTCCACAGCGCCAGCGGGTGCTGCGCGGGCAGCGCAAAGTGCACGCACAGGCTCAGGCCGTCTTCGTCCACTCCGGCAAAGGCCAGTGTTTCCATGCGCCCGTGGCGTGGAGAATAGACCGTCTCCTGCGTCAGCGTGGCATCCGGCCAACGCTCGGCAAGGCGCTCGAACGCCTGCCCACCCAGGCGGTAGCGCACGTTGATGCGCGCGCCTTCGAAGGCCGGCCGCTCCCACCCGCGCGGGTGTAGATCGAAGGCGCCATGCTCTGGGCGGAATGTCAGCGTGAAAGCAGCATTTTCAAGGCTCAGCATAAGGATGCTCCTGAATATATTGGGGGCAGTCGGGGTGATATTCTTATGTTATCATGGAGCAGCGGTTGATCGTTCCATGTCCCCCCATCAATGTGCTCTGCCGCCCCTTAGAGGTATGCAATGCCCTTCCAACCTTCCCGAAAAACCTACACGATATTGATTCTCTTACTCGCCGGGCTGCTGCTGGCCGGGCTGCGTGGCGCTGCCAGCGCCCGGCCTGGCCTGTCCAGCGCGGCGCGCGTGCGCCTGGCCGCGCCCCTGGCTCTGGAAGGCGGCGCGCACCTGGCCTGGGCCGAGACCAGCCCATCGTCCACCGAGAGCAGTCTATGGGTGGCCCCCGCCGCCGACCTGGCCGGCGCACGGCTGCTGGCTTCGGTCACCCATCGCGCCGGCTATCCACCGGCCGGAAGCGTGTCTCCTGATGGGCGTTGGGTAGTGATCTTCATCATCCCGCCCGGGGTGGATGAGCGCGCTGCGCGGCTGGATGGCGGCGAGCTGTGGCTGGCTGCCAGCGACGGCAGCCGCCTGGAGCGCCTGGCCGCCGGCGTGGCGCAGCCCGGCCCCTGGTCGCCGGACAGCAGCGCAGTCTCCTGGCTGCGGCTGGTGGCGCTGCCTGACCCGAAGGAAAAGCAGATCCCCTTCCGCACCGAGTTATACCGTTCCTCACTAGACGGCGCGCCATCCGAGCTGCTGTTCGCAGACGAGAGCGCCTATGGCATCGTACCACTGGGCTGGAGCACAGATGGCGCGCAGTACCTGGCGGCGCGGGTCAATATGGAAGGCGCGTGGAGCGTCCAGGCCTACACGGCGGGCGGCAAGCCCGGCGCGAGCTGGCCGCTGCCCGGCGTGGCGCTGGCGCGCGCCATGCAGCTCTCACCAGATGGCACGCGGCTGCTGGTGGAAAACGCCATTGATGGCGAAGACCAGGTGCTGCTGTTCTCGCTGGCCCCCGGTGCGGATTCTGGCGCGCAGGCGATGATGGCCAGCGCGCCCCTGGCGGATGCGGCCGGCCCCAGCCCGGTGGCGGCGCGCTGGCTTGCGGATGGCGCGCGCTTGTGGTTGTTTCGCGCCGGCGCCCGCGGTGAAACATCTGCGCAAGTGCTGGCGCTGGGCGAAAATCAGCCGCAGGTGACCGCCCAGGGCGCGGCAAGCGCTGCGGGTGCGCAAACCCTGCTGCCGCTGGACGCATCGCGGGATGGCTCCTGGCTGGCGTGGATGGGTTACCCGCGCCCGCAATCGGATGTGTACCTGCAAACCGGGATCGGCGGGCCGCTGGAAAAAGTGCCGCAGGCCAGCCCGGAAAACTGGATCAGTGTGTTTGGCTGGATCGAGCGAGGTGACTGGTGAGCGCGCGCCGCTGGTTCCCCCTGCTGCTGATTGTGACGCTGCTGGCCGGCGCGCTCATGATGGAGCGCCCGCGCAGCGGCCAGGCGCAGTCGGCGTGCGAGGCCCCGCCGCAGACCGGCCGCCAGCCATACCCGGCCGAGCTGGCCCCATTATTCGTCTCGGCTGGTAACGTTACCCTTGGTAGCGCCGCGCCTACCCCGGGCTTAATCAACAAAGGCTACCCCACCGTCACCAAGGTGCAGCCGTTTGTGCCATGCATCCTGCTCTATGCCGTGGGTTACACTGAATCGGCCTGGTACCAGTTCGACGTTCCGTCCTATGGACAGACTGGGGAAACGCTGATCAGCTTTGACTGTGGCTACGGCATCATGCAGATCACCGGCAGCGTGTACAACAACGAGCACGGCCGGCGCGTGGCAGGCGAGCCGCCCTACAATATCGGCATGGGCGTGGTGTCGCTGGTCAACAAGTGGAATGTCTCCGACTTTGTGGGCAGCAACGACCCGGCCGTGCCCGAAGATTGGTATTTTGCCGTCTGGGCCTACAATGGTTACGGTTGGGTTAACAACCCCAACAACACCAGCCGCTTCGAGGCCAGCCGCCCGCCGTTCGATGGGACGCAACCGCGCTCGTGGTATCCGTACCAGGAGTTAGTGTGGGGCTTTGCCGCGCACCCACCCAGCTATCAGGGCAGGCCCATGTGGCCGGCAGTGCCGTTGACGCTACCGCCGCGCAGCAGCATCACCAACCCCGTGCCCGATTGGATCCCGCGGCCGCTGCCGGCCCACGCGCCGTGCCCATCCGCGCCGCCGCAGCCCACGCCGACCGCCAGCCCTACGCCCACACGCACTCCCACGCCCACCCCCACCCGCCCGGCGTGGACGCCGTTTCCGCTGCTGGGCACGCCCGTGTATCTTCCTTTCCTAGAAAATTCGTACGAACAGCCGTGAGGCTGGTATAATGGCGGCTATGCCATCCATTGTTGCGCTGGATATCGAAACCACCGGGCTCGACCCATTTAGCGACGCGATCATCGAGATCGGCGCGGTGCGTTTCAATGGTCATCGCGTGGAAGCTGAATGGTCTACGCTGATCAATCCGCACCGCCAGATTTCCCCGTTCATCACCCAGCTCACCGGCATTTCCAATGAGATGGTGCGCAACGCCCCCACCCTGGCCGGGGTGATCCACGACCTGGTGGATTTTGTGGGGACCTGCCCGGTGCTGGGCCATAACGTGCGCTTCGACCTGTCGTTCCTGCAGCGCAGCAAAATCTTGCTGGATAACGACGTGCTGGACACCTATGAGCTGGCATCGGTTCTGTTACCCACTGCCAGTCGTTACAACCTGGGAGCCCTGGGCCAGGCAATGGGCATTCTGCTGCCCGCCACGCATCGCGCGCTGGATGATGCGCGCGTGACGCACCGCCTGTTCCTCGAGCTGTACGACCGTGCCCTGGCGCTGCCCATCGACCTGATCGCCGAGTTCCTGCGGCTGAGCGAGCCTTTTGATTGGGGCGCGAGCTGGATT
Source organism: Longilinea sp. (assembly GCA_039810245.1). Lineage (GTDB taxonomy): Bacteria > Chloroflexota > Anaerolineae > Anaerolineales > Anaerolineaceae > CALDSL01. The sequence continues at coordinate 516,902 of JBDHWQ010000001.1, forward strand.
TTCAGCCAGATTCTGCGCGCGCGGTCGCGCCAGCCGGTGAGCGCGCGCAAGACCTACGGCATCCCGCGCGGGCCAATCCTCGAGCCGCTGCCGGAGTTTCCCATCAGCCCGGCGCCGCCGGAAAAACCGACGCTGCTCGATCCCGACGATGTATCCGCGATCCTCGAGCACGGCGGGTTGTTCTCGCACTATTTTTCCAATTACGAATATCGCCCGCAGCAGGTGGAAATGCTGCGCGGCATCACCAGGGCCTTCAACGAAGGCAGCCACCTGCTGGTTGAAGCCGGCACGGGTACGGGTAAATCGTTTGCTTACCTGGTGCCGGCAGCGCTGTGGGCGGCGCGCAACAACACCCGCGTGGTGATCTCCACCAATACCATTAACCTGCAGGATCAGCTCATCAAGAAGGATATCCCTGATCTTTCCGCCGCGCTGGACCTCGACCTGCGCTCGGTGGTTGTCAAGGGCCGCGCCAATTACCTGTGCCCGCGCCGGCTGGAAAGCATGCGCACCCGAGGCCCGGAAAGCCCCGAAGAAATGCGCGTGCTGGCCAAGGTGCTGGTGTGGATGCAGGAAAGCGACAGCGGCGACCGCGGCGAAATCAACCTTAACGGCCCGATTGAGCGCGAGATCTGGAGCCATATTTGCGCCGATGACGAAGGCTGCAAGGCCGAAACCTGCCTCAGCCGCACCGGGGGCGCGTGCCCGTTCTATCGCGTGCGCCAGGCAGCCCAAAATGCGCATCTGATCGTTGTCAACCACGCGCTGCTGCTGTCCGACGTGGCCACCGGCAGCCGCGTGCTGCCCGAATATAACTACGTGATAATCGATGAAGGCCACCACCTGGAATCCGCCACCACCAGCGCCCTGGGCTACAAAGTGACGCAGGGCGACCTGATACGCCTGCTGCGTGAACTGGGCGGCAGCAGCAGCGGTATCCTCGGCCACCTGTTGGGTGATCTCAAAGGCCTGCTGCGCCCGTCGGACCTGGCCGCGGTGACCCAGCAGGTTACACGCGCCACCGATCTTTCCTTCCGGCTGGAGCATGATTTTCGCCAGTTCTTTGAAGGCATCAACGAATTCCTGGTGGACCAGCGCGAAGGCCGCCCGATGGGCACGTACGCCCAGCAGGAACGCATTACCAGCGGCACACGCACCCAGCCTTCGTGGGCCGGCGTAGAAATTGGCTGGGACCAGGTGCACGATACGCTCGACCTGCTGCTCAAATTGCTAGCCGAGTTCTACCAGGCGGTGGGTGAAGCCGCGGAGATGAACGAGAGCGTGCAGGACAGCCAGGGTAGCCTGGCCAACGTTTACCGCCGGCTGGTGGAAACCGAAACCCACCTTTCGCACCTGGTCAGCAGCCCGGATGCCAACATGATCTACTGGGTGGAACAGCAGCCCAACGGTAACAACCTGGTGCTGCAGGTAGCCCCGCTGCACACCGGGCCTCTGATGGAGAAGTACCTGTGGCACGAAAAAGCCAGCGTAGTAGTCACCTCGGCCACGCTGACCACCAACGAAGAGTTTGATTACCTGCGCAACCGGCTCAACGCGGATGAGGCCAATGAGCTGACGGTAGGCTCGCCGTTTGACTACGAGACCGCCGCCATGCTTTACATGGTCAAAGACATCCCCGAGCCATCGGATACCAGCGGCTACCAGCGATCGATGGAACACTGTATCGTGCGGCTGGCCAAAGCCACCGGCGGGCGCATGCTGGCCCTGTTCACCAACTATGCCCAGCTCAAGCGCACCTCGCAAAACATCGCCGGGCCATTGGCTGAGGCAGGTATTATGGTGTATGAACAGGGCGAAGGAGCATCGCCAAATACGCTGCTGGAAACCTTCCGGGAATCGGAAAAAGCCGTTCTGCTGGGTACGCGCGCATTCTGGGAAGGGGTGGACATCCCCGGCGATGCGCTTTCGGTGCTGGTGATCACCAAGCTGCCGTTTGACGTACCCACCGACCCGATCGTGGCGGCACGCTCTGAGACGTTTGACGACCCGTTTAATGAGTACAACCTGCCCGAGGCAATTCTGCGCTTCCGCCAGGGCTTTGGGCGGCTGATCCGCACCCAATCCGACCGCGGCGTGGTGGCCATCCTTGACCGGCGCATTCTTACCAAGCGCTATGGCAAGCTGTTTACCGATTCGCTGCCCACGTGCAACGTGCGCATCGGCACCATGGCGGAGCTGCCGCAGGCCGCGGCGCGCTGGCTCAACCTCTAGAGGTTCGGGTCCCCGTCCTCGTCGTCCACCACCTCATCCGCGCCTGCATCTGTCGCCGCGCCATTGGTTGAAGAAGCAACGTGGTATTCCAACGGGCGCTCGCTGTCTTCAAACCCGGAGATCAGCACGACGAGCTGGGTAGGCTTATTCCACATGTTGTGCCAGCGGTGCAGCAGATTGGCAGAAAAGATCAGGCTGTCGCCTTTCTCTAACTGGTACAACTGCCCGTCCACTTCATACTCAATCTTGCCATCCAGGCAGAAGACAAACTCGTAGCCGGTATGGATCATGCCATGCGGCCCACTGGAACCCCCATCTTGCAGCGTGAGCAGGAAGGCTTCTACCCGGCCCGTGAAATACTCGCTGCCCAGGCCTTCCCAAAAGCCCTGGCTAAAATTAATCCGGTTGCGGTCGCCGGCTTTGCAGAAGACCACATTCTGACGATCCGGGTCCTGCCGGAAAAACGCCATGATGGGAACTTCCAGGGCGTTCGCAAGCTTGGTCAACGTGCTGACCGAGGGAGAGGTAAGCCCGCGCTCGATCATGCTTAACGCGTTGGCCGAAAGCCCGCTGCGCCGCGCCAGCGAGCGCATCGAAACGTTGCGCTCTTCGCGCAGCACGCGCAAACGGTGGCCCACATCCACCGCACTTGCTTCTCTCAAGGTCGTATCCATTCCCAGGCCTCCACAGACAAAAGTATCCACCACTAACCGTATTAATTATATTCACTTTTTTGATCTATTTTTCATAATTGTACAAGTTTAACAAAGGTCTTTATTGCTGCCCCATTTCTGGTTGACGCTGGTCAGAAAAGAATATATGATATATGAACAATTGGTACGTTCCGCGAACGAAAAGGAGGCGATGCGATCAACCTTTCCGCGCAGTACCGTTCCCCGTTTTTTGTTCACAATTGAGCGCCCACCGGCCAGCCGTCAGGCACCGCACACCGTTATCCGCGCCGGCTCTTTCGTACACTCCTGCACCGCTGGGAGTCCCACCCTGATTCGATTCATGGAGGATTGAATGAAAGTCTACCGCTTGATGCTGTTTGTGATGCTGGCTGCTCTACTGCTGGGCAGCCTGAGCGCCTGCACGCCCCCGGCCGCCGCCCCGGCCGCCCCGGCCGCCACTCAGGCCCAACCTGCGGCTGGCGAAACTGCCGCTCCAGCGGCGCCGGCCGAAGACAAAACACTGGTTATGGCGATGAATATGGATGACGCCGTGACCTTTGACCCGGCCATCGCCGGCGAAACCACCAATCTTTTCGTCCACAACACCGCCTATGATCAACTGGTCGAGATCAAGCCCGAAAACCTGGGCAAGATCGAGCCCAAAGTGGCTGACTCGTGGACCTTCTCGGACGATCTCAAGACCTTCACCTTCAAGCTGCACCCGGGCATCAAGTTCGCATCGGGCAATGAGCTGACCGCTGAGGATGTGCGCTTTACCTATATGCGCATCTTCAACGTGAAAGGCCCCGGTTCCACAAACATTGAGATGCTGGAAAGCGTGGAAGTGGTCGACCCGCTGACGGTCAAGTTCACTCTCACCGCCTCAACGCCGCAGTTCCTGGCGGTAGCCGCTAACCCCAGCCTGGGCATCGAAGACAGCAAGCTGGTCAAAGAGCACGGCGGCACTGATGCAACGGACGCCGACAAGACCGACAAGGCCAAGGATTGGTTGGACCGCAACTCGGCCGGCAGCGGCCCGTACGTAATGACCAACTGGGCGCCCAAGTCAGAAATCGTGTTCGAAGCCAACCCGAACTACTGGCGCGGCAAGCCATATTTTGACAAGGTGATCGTCAAGCATGTTTCCGACCCTACCACCAGTTTACAGATGATCCAGCGCGGCGATGTGGACATGATCCGTTCGCTGGACGTCGACCTGGTGGAGCAGGCCCAGGCCGACCCCAACCTGCAGGTAGTGATTGGCACGTCGCTCGATCAGAACTACCTGGCCATGACCTCCAACCCCGAGATTTCTGAGCCGCTGTCCAAGCCGACCGTACGCAAGGCCATCGCCTACGCCATCGACTACGACGGCATCATCCAGGCCATCCTGCGCGGATATGGCACGCGCGCCCCGAGCATCATCCCCGTGGGCTTGCCCGGCGTTGACGCGACCCAGGCCATCCAGCGCGATGTGGCCAAGTCAAAGGAACTGCTCAAAGAAGCCGGCTATGAAAACGGCTTTGAGGTCAACCTGCACTACGGTTCCAACCCCACCCGTGAAACGATTGCCGCCAAGCTGAAGGCCGACCTGGCCGAAGCCGGCATCACCGTCAACCTGGTGCCGATGGAACAGAGCGTGTACCTCTCGGAAATGCGGGCTCAAAAGCTGCCGATGGCCTTTGGCGGCTGGACGCCCGACTACCTCGACGTGACCATGTGGACGCATTTCTTCTCCTTCCCGGATACATCGATCGCCATGCGCATGTGGTATGACAGCCCCAAGACGCAGGAGATTGCCACCAAGATCGAGTCGGAAATGGATGAAGCCAAGCGCGTCGATCTGACCAAGCAGTGGCAGGCGCAGGTGATGGAAGACATGCCCTTCCTGATGCTGTACCAGTTGCAGACCATCACGGTGCTCAACAAAGACATCAAGGGTTACGCCTTCCACCCGGTGTACTTCTTTAACCTCGTCGACCTTTCCAAGTAACGACGTTCCGCCTTTACCCGGGGTGGGCCGCGCATGCAGCCCACCCCGCCAACTGGCGGCCCCGGTTTCCTTCTCCATCGCAGGAGTCGAGATGAGCCTTGCCGGACATCTATTTCGCCGCATTCTGCTGATCATCCCGATGATTATCGGTATTACCCTGGTGCTGTTTATCGTCACGCATGCTATTCCGGTCAACCCACTCGTGGTAATCCTCAACGAAAAATCGCTGGAGAACCCCGAAGCGGTGCGTTCCGCTACCGAAAAGTGGGGGCTGGATAAGCCCCTCCCCGTGCAGTACCTGATTTACCTGCGCAACCTGGCGCAGGGGGATATGGGCACCTCGTTCAAGACCAAAAATCCGGTGGTGGATGACCTGCGCGATTTTCTACCCGCCACCATCGAGCTGGCGCTTGGCTCGTTGCTGTTTGCGCTCATCCTGGGCCTGCCGCTGGGCATTCTTGCGGCGGTGAAGAATGGCCGTTTCGTGGACAAAGTGAGCCTGGTGGTCTCACTCATCGGCGCCTCGATGCCGCCGTTCTGGTCGGGCCTGATGGTCCTGTTTGTGTTTTATTACAAGCTCGGCTGGCTGCCTGGACCCGGGCGCATTGACTCGCGCCTCACCGGTCCGGAGCACATCACCGGGCTGTTCTTGGTCGACTCGGTGCTGACCAGTGATTGGGTATCCTTCTGGAGCTCGCTGCAGCACCTGATCCTGCCATCCGTCATTCTGGGCTGGTTCACCCTTGCGCTGATCACGCGCATAACGCGCTCTTCACTGCTAGAGGTACTCTCACTGGATTACATCCGCACCGCGCGCGGCAAAGGGCTGCGCGAACGCACCGTGGTGCTGGAGCACGCGCTGCGCAATGCCATGATCCCGGTGATCACGGTCATGGGCCTGGCCTTCGCCGGGCTGATCAGCGGCGCGATCATGACCGAAACTATCTTCGCCTGGCCAGGCGTCGGCCGCTACGAAGTAGAAGCTTCCATCAACCTGGATTACCCCGCCATCATGGGCACCACGCTGCTGTTCGCAGTGATCTACATGATCTTCAACATTCTGGTGGATATCTCTTACGCGCTGTTCGACCCGCGCATCCGGGAGCAGTAGCCATGCAACTTGAAACTGAAATCCATCTCCCTGTTGTGCGGCCCAGTGAATCGCCCTGGCGGCGCAGCCTGCACACCCTGACCACCAACCGCATGGCAATGGCCGGGCTGTTGATCATTGTGTTCTGGGCCATCGTGGCCGTGGCCGCACCGCTGATTGCGCCGTATGACCCGTTCGCGCAAAAGATCGTTGACAGGCTGCAGGGGCCATCCGCGGCACACCTGTTTGGCACGGATGAGCTGGGGCGCGACGTATTTTCGCGCGTGGTCTACGGCGCGCGCATCTCGCTGCCCATTGGGCTGGTGGTGGTGGTGTTCGCGATGGTAATCGGCTCAGCCATCGGCGCATCCGCCGGCTACTTTGGCGGGATTTACGATCTGCTGATTATGCGCCTTGCGGATATCACCCTGGCGTTCCCATCCATCGTGCTTGCGCTGGCCATCGCCGCCGTGCTGGGCCCAAGCCTGCGCAATGCGCTGATCGCGATGATGCTGGTGTGGTGGCCGCAGTACTCGCGCCTGGCGCGCGGCCAGGTGCTGAGCGTGAAGAATAACGAGTACGTGGCCGCCGCCGAGGTAGTGGGCGTACCCGGGCTGCGCATCCTATTCCGGCACATTCTGCCCAACACCTTTGGCCCCATTCTCGTCAAGGCCGCGCTCGACGCCGGAAGCGTGATCCTCACCATCGCCGCGCTGAGCTTTATCGGCCTGGGCGCGGTGCCGCCCACGCCCGAATGGGGCGCGATGGTATCGCTGGGGCGCTTCAAATTCTACAACTGGTGGCTGACCACCTTCCCCGGCCTCGCCATCCTGACGGTGGTGTTGGGCTTCAACTTCTTCGGCGATGGCGTCCGCGACGCCTTCGACCCGCGCACCAATACCAAAGCTTAAGACACAGAACAAAAAGCAGGGCTGCGCCGGTCTCGGCGCAGCCCTGCTTTTTGTTTTCATCGCTTAGAACAAACCCATCACCCTGCCAGTTTCCAGGTCAATATCCACATCGTAAAACGATGGGCGGGTAGGCAGACCGGGCATTGTCGCCATCTTGCCCAGGATCGGGTAGAGGAAACCCGCCCCCACCGAGGCGCGGATATCGCGGATGGGAATGCGGAAGCCGGTAGGCACATTCTTGAGCGTGGGATCGTGGCTCAGGCTTAGGTGCGTCTTGGCCATGCAGATCGGCAGCTTGTCGAAGCCCAGGCGGGTGTACTCGGCGATGCGTTCCTCGGCCTCGGGCAGGTAATCTACGCCGTCTGCGCCATAGACCTCGCGCGCGATGACCTCAATCTTGTCTTTGATCGACCATTCCAGCGGATACAGGTATTGGAAATTGCTCGGCAGCTTGGCCGCCGCCACAACCGCGCGCCCCAGGTCGGCAGCGCCTTCGCCGCCCAGTTCCCAGTTACGGCTCACCACCGCGTCGGCTGCGCCGCCTTCTTCCACTGCCGCTTTGCGGATCAGCTCAACCTCGGCCGGGGTGTCGGTGGCAAAGCTGTTAACCGCCACCACCACCGGGATACCGTACTTGCGCGCGGTTTTGATATGGTGCAGCAGGTTGGGCAGCCCGGCGCGCAACAGGTCCAGGTTTTCATCGGTGTACACCGGGTCGAGCTGCTTGCCCGCCACCACTTTGGGGCCGCCGCCGTGCATCTTGAGCGCGCGCACCGTGGCCACCAGCACCACCACATTGGGCAGCAGACCGGAGGCGCGGCATTTGATGTCAAAGAATTTCTCCATGCCCATGTCGGCGCCAAAGCCGGACTCGGTGACCACAAAATCGGCCAGTTTGAGCGCGATGCGGTCGGCGATAATCGAGCTGTTGCCGTGGGCAATGTTCGCAAACGGGCCGGCGTGCACGAACACTGGCGTGCCTTCCAGCGTCTGCATCAGATTGGGTTTGATCGCGTCGCGCATCAGGACGGTCAGCGCGCCGGCAATACCCAGGTCTTCAGCGCTGATCGCCTCGCCATTGGTGCTCACGCCAATCACAATCTTGCCCAGCCGCTCGCGCATGTCTTCCAGGCTGGTGGTCAGGGCCAGGATGGCCATGATCTCGCTGGCGACGGTGATATCGAAACCGGTCTGGCGCTCGAAACCCTGCTCTTCCTCGCCCTGACCGATGGTGATGCCGCGCAGGAAGCGGTCGCTGGTATCGATCACGCGCCGCCAGGTGATCGTTTCCGGGTCAATATCCAACCGCAGCAGGCGGTGGCGCTCTTCTTCGGTCAGCTCATCCGGGTTGGTCTTAGTAATGCCCAACTTTTCCAGGCGTTTTTGCATCCCACGCGGGAAACGACGCTTGCCGGCCTTATCTTTGGGCAATAAGCGATTAAAGAGCTGCTCATCGGTGGCGCATTTTTCGTGCAGGATGCGCGCGTCGATCGCCGCGGCCATCAGGTTATTGGCAGCGGTGATGGCGTGGATATCACCGGTGAGGTGCAGGTTGAAATCTTCCATCGGGATCACCTGGCTGTAACCGCCGCCGGCCGCTCCGCCCTTGATGCCAAAGGTCGGCCCCTGGCTGGGCTGGCGGATGCAGGTGAACACGCGGTAGCCCAGATGCGCTCCCAGCGCCTGGCTCAGGCCCACCGTCGTGGTGGTCTTGCCTTCGCCCAGCGGCGTAGGCGTGATGGCGGTTACATCCACGTAGATGCCATCCGGCACATCTTTGAGGCGCTCAAGGATCTCCAGCTTGACTTTGGCCTTATAGGGGCCGTACATCTCCAGTTCGTCGGGGCGAATGCCCAACTCGGCAGCCACGTCCACAATCGGCTTCAGCTCTGAATCCTGGGCAATGTCAATATCCGACGGCACGGGCGACTTGCGTTTTAGGATCGTCGGTTTGAACTCTGCACGCTCTGCACCGCTTTTTCCAGCGCTCATGAAGGCATCTCCTTGGGGTAAATACGTTTTCCGCGCACTGCCGCACGCCTTCTCCATTTATCGAAACCGGCGCGCTTCAACACACTGCGAATTGGCTGTATGTATTTGGGCGATCACCACCCAATCAACGAACGGGGAATACTCCCTGTATTATGGAGCAGGTCAGTCGGAAACGCAAGGGGTTAATTGTATGACAACTGGAAAAAGGTACTTAAAAAGCAACCTGCTCCAGAGCCGCCCAAAGCTCCGCGCAGGTTGATTTAAGGAGAATGCTGAATTCTTTATAACCAGCCAGGTTAAACGCCATATGAAGGCCAGTTAAGCGCCAGATAAGAAAATCAACCGATCAGGCGGGCAATGTCCGTTTCGGAGATTGCGCCCGCGCGCAGGATGCGCGCCTGCTCACCGGTGCAGTCCACCACGGTGGATGGCACGCCGCCCGGCGCGATGCCACCATCCAGCACCAGCGCGATGCGCCCGTTGAGCTGCGCAAGAACATCTTGCGCGCTGCGCGGATTCTCCTGCCCGGATAGGTTGGCCGAAGTGACTGCCAGCGGGCCGGCCTGGCGTAACAGTTCCAGCGCAAAGGGATGGTCGGGCATGCGCACGCCCACGGTGGGGATGGGTGAAAGCACATCCGGCAGGTCGGGGTGACGCGGAACCACCAGTGTCAACGCGCCAGGCCAGTAACGTTGCGCCAGCACTTGCGCAGTAGGCGTCAGCAGCAGCGCCACCTGGTGCAACTGGTCCAACGTGCCAATCAGGACGGGGATAGCCTTGGTAGTCTCGCGGCCTTTGGCATCATAAATGCGTTCGATGGCTGTGGCCTCAAATGCCAGCGCTCCCAGCCCATACACGGTATCGGTTGGAAAGGCCACCAGGCCACCTACCGCAAGCACGGCCAGCGCGGTTTCCAGCGCCTTTGGATCCTCGGTCGAAAGTACGCGCGTCTCGGTCATGTGCACCTCGTGGGGTTAATTGTATACCGATTCCACCTGCAGCAGGCGCGGCAAGCCGGCCAGGTCCCGCAGCAGCGCGACTCGTGCACCGGGTAGCAGCCGCGCTGCCTGCGCCGGGGCGGCCTGCCCATGACCAGCTTCCACTTCTAGCAGCAGCAGCCCGCCCGCTGCCAGCAGCCGCGGCGCATCTGCCAGCAGCCGGCCTACCAGCGCAAGCCCATCTGCCCCGCCGTCCAGCGCAAGGCGCGGCTCATGGCGCGCAACATCCAGCCCATCCAGCTTCGCGGTGGGGATATATGGGAGGTTGGCGCACACCAGGTCCAGCGGCCCGGCGGCCGCGCCCAGCACGTCCATCTGCGCCAGGGTTACCCGCCCGGCAAGGCCAAGCCGCCCGAAGTTCGCTTTGGCAACGCGCAGCGCTGCCGCGGAGCGATCGGTGGCCAATACATGCACCTGCGCTGCATGCCTGGCAAGCGCGGCAGCAATGCAGCCACTGCCGGTACCCACATCCGCCGCCCGCGTCCGCCCGGGATGCGTGCGCAGCCAGTCCAGCGCGGTGTCTACCAGCAGCTCGGTCTCCGGGCGCGGGATGAGCACATCCGGCGTGACGGCAAAGTCCATACCATAAAATTCCCAGCGTCCCAGCAGGTACGGCAGCGGCTCGCCGGCAGTGCGCCTCGCCAACAGGTCTTCATATGCACCCGCTTCCGCCTCGCTGACGGGCAGCTCCGGGTGCGCCAGCAGGGCTTCGCGCGGCTGGCCCAGCGCGTGGCCGAGCAAGGATTGCGCCTCGCTCAGTGGCGCGTCGGCGATATTCACCAGGGCCGCGCGGCCGCGCGCCAGCCATTCGGCGCGGCTACGATTCGTCGTCGTCATCCACCCCGGCCGCCGAAAGCCGCTCGGACTCATCCCGCAGCGACAGTTCCTCGATGAACACATCCAGGTCGCCATCCATCACTGCGCTGATGTTGAACGACGAGACGTTGATGCGGTGGTCGGTTACTCGCGACTGGGGATAATTGTAAGTGCGGATTTTTTCTGAGCGCTCGCCGGTTCCCACCTGTGAGCGGCGCGCTTCTTCGCGCTCCTGCTGGCGTTTCTGTTCTTCCATTTCGTACAACCGCGCGCGCAGGATGCTCATGGCGCGCATGCGGTTCTGGAGTTGCGAGCGCTCGTCCTGGCAGGCGACGACGATGCCCGTGGGCAGGTGCGTGATGCGCACCGCGGTGGCGTTCTTCTGCACATTCTGTCCGCCCGCCCCCGAGGAACGGAATACGTCCATGCGAATTTCGTTCTCCGGGATCTGGATGTCCACATCCTCGACTTCGGCCAGCACCGCTACGGTGACGGTTGAAGTATGGATGCGCCCAGACGCTTCGGTAGCCGGCACGCGCTGCACGCGGTGCACGCCCGATTCGTATTTCAGCTTGGAATACGCGCCCTTGCCCTTGATCAGCATCACAATTTCTTTGTACCCGCCGATGCCGGTCTCATTCTGCGACAGCACTTCAATCTTCCATCCACGCCGCTCGGCAAACCGGGTATAGATGCGCACCAGGTCAGCGGCAAACAATGCGGCTTCATCGCCACCCGTGCCGGCGCGGATTTCCAGGATCACGTTGCGCTCGTCGCGCGGGTCTTTGGGGATCAGCAGGCTTTTCAGGCGCGCTTCCATCGGCGCTACCTGCGGCTCCAGCTCTTCCAGCTCCGCCTGCGCCAGCATGCGCATATCTTCATCCTCTGCGGCCTGCAGCTCGCGCGCCTGGTCGATGCGCCCCAGCAGGTCGCGGTATTCGCGCGCGGCCTGCACCACCGGCTCCATCTCCGAACGTTCTTTCGCCAGCTCGGCCGCGCGTTGATAATCGGTGGCCAGCTCTTCGAGCTCTTTTCCCAGGGCTTCGTAATGATCTTCAATCCCGCTTACTTTTTCCAGCATTTCGGACATACGCCGTATTCGTTCCTTAATCACGCCAGCAGCGTGGAAATTATTTCGGTACCTGCCGAATTATACCAGCGAACCCGACCAACCTTCGACAAAGCATTCGCATAATTGCCTGGATAATGATAAACTTCACAAAGCAATCAGAACGATTCACAATCGTTTGTTTCCCCAACATCCCGTATCATTTTCAAAGCGTTATATCTCGTGCAAGAAGGAGCAGCTCTATGAACGTGCAAACACTGTCGCAATGGCAGTTTGCAATTACCTGCGTGTACCACTTCTTCTTCGTGCCGCTCACCCTGGGACTATCGATCCTGGTGGCGGTGATGGAAACGCAATGGGTGCGCACCGGCAACCCGGTCTATAAAGCCATGACCAAATTTTGGGGCAAGCTGTTCCTCATCAATTTCGCCATGGGCGTGGTCACCGGTATCGTGATGGAATTTCAGTTCGGCATGAACTGGGCCAGCTATTCGCGCTACGTGGGCGATATTTTTGGCGCGCCGCTGGCAATTGAAGCCCTGCTGGCCTTCTTCCTCGAGTCCACTTTCCTGGGCCTGTGGATCTTCGGTTGGGATAAAGTCTCGAAGGGCGTGCACCTGGCCGCGATCTGGCTGGTGGCGCTTGGTTCGAATATCTCCGCGCTGTGGATCCTGATCGCTAACTCGTTCATGCAACAGCCAATCGGCTACCGCATCGAAGGCGGGCGCGCGGTGATGGAAGACTTCGGCGCGCTGGTCTTCAACCCCAACGTGTGGGTGCAGTTCCCGCACGTGGTCACTGCCGGGCTGGTAACAGCGTCATTCTTTATCCTGGGCATCAGCGCCTACCACCTGGTGCGCAAACACCAGCCGGAATTCTTCCAGCATTCGTTCCGCATTGCCACCGTGGCCGGCTCCATTGCCATCCTGCTGGTCATCCTCGTCGGCCACAGCCAGGCGCAGCACATGGTGCGCACCCAGCCGATGAAGATGGCATCCGCCGAAGCGCTGTGGGAAACCGCCAACCCGGCGTCCTTCTCGCTGCTCACCATCGGCGATGAGGCCAACCGCCGCGATGTGTTTGCCATCCGCATCCCCAACCTGCTCAGCTTCCTGGCTTACAACCGCCTGGACGGCGAGGTAAAGGGCATCAACAACCTGCAGGAAGAATATGAAGCCAAATACGGCCCGGGCGATTACGTGCCGCCGGTGGCGGTGAGCTACTGGACCTTCCGCTTTATGGTAGGCGCGGGGTTCCTCATGCTGGGCATCGCCTTCTACGCGCTGTTTCACGTGATGCAGGGCAAAGACCTGAGTAAGATCAAGTTCCTCAGCCTGTTCCCGCTGGCCATCGCCCTGCCCTACGTGGCCAATTCCACCGGCTGGATGCTGACTGAGATGGGCCGCCAGCCGTGGATTGTCTTTGGGCTGCTCAAAACCGAAGACGCGTATTCCGGCGCGATTACGCCCGGCATGGTGCTGACCACGCTGGTGCTGTTCACCCTGCTGTACGGGCTGCTGGCCGTGGCGGATGTGTACCTGCTGCGCAAATTCGCCGTGGCCGGGCCGGAAAAACCGCAGCCCCCGGCGCGCAAGCACGCATCCACCGCGCGCACCACCGACGAAGAAAGCTATTGGGAGTAGGAGCTCACCATGGACCTGAATACCCTCTGGTTTGTGCTGATTGGCGTGCTGTACACTGGCTTCTTCGTGCTGGAAGGCTTTGACCTGGGCGTGGGCATGCTGATGCCTTTCCTGCGCAAAGACGACAACGGCCGACGCGTGATCCTCAACACCGTGGGCCCACATTGGGATGGCAACGAAGTCTGGCTGCTGACCGCCGGCGGGGCTACGTTCGCCGCCTTTCCCATGTGGTATGCCACGCTGTTCTCTGGCTTTTATCTGCCGCTGTTCCTGATCCTGATCGGGCTGATCCTGCGCGGCATCGCCTTCGAGTTCCGCAGCAAGGATGAGAACCCGCGCTGGCGCAGCCTGTGGGACTGGGCCATCGCCATTGGCAGCTTCGTGCCGGCGCTGCTGTTCGGCGTGGCTTTCGCCAACCTGGTGCGCGGCGTGCCGATCAATGCCGATTTCGAATACGCGGGCGGCTTCTGGAACCTGCTCAACCCCTACGCACTGCTGGGCGGGCTGGTATCGCTGTTCGGCTTCCTGATGCACGGCGCAACCTTCCTCAGCCTCAAGACTACGCAGAAACTGAGTGAGACCGCGCGGCGCTGGGCTTTGCGACTGTGGATCCCCACCGCCATCAGTATGACGGCTTATACCGTGTTCTCCTACTTCGAGCTGGATGTAGTCAGCCAGTTGGGCCTCAACCCCGGCGTGGTGCCGATCACAGCCATCATTACCCTGTTCCTCTCGGGCTACTTCCTCAACCGGGGGCGTACTGGCTGGGCTTTCGTGATGAACGTGATCACCATCGCCTTTGCTACCGCTACCATCTTCTTCCAGTTGTTCCCCAACGTGATGCTCTCCAGCCTGGACCCGGCCTGGAGCCTCACGATCTACAACGCCGCGTCCAGCCCATATACGCTGCGGGTAATGTCCATCGTGGCGCTAATTTTTGTGCCGGTAGTGCTGGCCTACCAGGGCTGGACGTACTACATCTTCCGCCGCCGGTTGAATGAGAAGGGTGAAGCCCTGCACTACTAGAACCAACCGATACAGCAAATCGACGGCGAGCGCCGTCGATTTGCTGTATCGGGCAGGTTTTCACTATCGCTTTCAGCAAAGTTGGCGTAGAATCGGGGTAATCCATACCCCTGATTGAGGTGAATTATGAGCTGCTGTAATGAACGATCGGTTGTAACGACTGACCAGGCGCCCAAGGCCATTGGCCCGTACTCGGTGGCGATCAAAGCCGGCCATTTTGTGTTCACATCCGGCCAGATCGGCTTGATCCCCGAGACCGGTAACATTATTGAAGGCGGCGTGGAAGCCGAAACCCGCCAGGCACTCACCAACCTGTCGCACGTGCTCGAAGCAGCCGGCACCGGTCTATCGCGCGTGGTCAAGACCACTGTTTTCCTGCGCGATATGGGCGATTTCGCCAAAATGAACACCATCTACGGTGAATTCTTCCCGGCGGATGCCCCGGCGCGCTCGGCGGTGCAGGCCGCGGCGCTGCCCAAAGGCGCGGCGGTGGAAATTGAATGCGTCGCCCTGCTCGACGAAGACTGTGACTGCAAGTAGCGCGTGATGCTTCCCCCCGTACTGCCGCGCCGGATGCAACCGGCCCGGCCCACCGCAACTGACGATCAACACCCCCACCAGGGGCGACCCGCAACCGGCGGGCTGCCCCTGGTTTGCGCGCCCAGGAGCGCCGCCTGATGGCCCTCGTCTCAGTTATCGTCCCCTGTTACAATGAGGAGCGCACCATCCGGCTGCTGCTGGATGCGGTCTACCGCCAGACTTTTCCGCGCGAGCGCATGGAAGTAATCCTGGCGGACGGCATGTCGACCGACGGCACGCGCCGGCAGGTCGAGCTGTTCGCGCAGGAGCACCCCGATCTGGCGGTGCGCGTGGTGGATAACCTCAAACGAATTACACCTGCTGGAATAAATTGCGCCTTATCGAACGCACAAGGTGAATATATTATCCGGTTGGATGGTCATTCTATACCCTCCCCTGACTATGTCGAACGCTGCGTCAGCGCCCTGCGCGCCGGCGCGGGCGATAACGTCGGCGGGGTGTGGGAAATCCGCCCCGGCCGGCCGGGCTGGATGGCCGAGAGCATCGCCCTGGCGGCGTCGCACCCGCTGGGCGTGGGCGACGCGCTGTACCGTTTTCCTACCCGCGCCGTCGCGCAGCGCGTGGATACCGTGCCATTTGGCGCCTTCCGCCGTGTCACCTTTGAGCAGATCGGCAACTTTGACGAGACGCTTCTTACCAACGAAGACTACGAATTCAACGCGCGGCTGCGCCAGGCCGGCGGGCGCGTGTGGCTGGACCCGGCCATCCGCTCGGTCTATTTCGCCCGGCCGGACCTTCTTGCCCTTGCGCGCCAATACTTCCGTTACGGCTACTGGAAGCGCCGGATGCTGCGCCGCTACCCCGGCACACTGCGCTGGCGGCAGGCGCTGCCCCCGGCCTTTGTTCTCAGCCTGATTGTACTGGCCGCCCTTGCCATTGAATGGAATATGGCGCGCTGGCTGCTGCTGGCCGAAGTGCTGGTATACTTGATGGCGCTGGTGGTGGGCACGGCGCCCGCTGTGCTGCGCGGGCACAAAGACCCGCGATTGCTGCTGGGCGTGCCCGCAGCCATCGCCACCATGCATCTTTGCTGGGGAGCCGGCTTTCTGTGGAGCCTGCTGCGCCCCGCACCGAAACAGGAACGCGCACACACGCAATGAGTGCTTTTCGAACAGCTCAAAAACCCGTCCGCTGGCGGCTAAAACCCGAAGAACGGCGCATGATTTTGCTGGCCGGTGACCTGGTGGTCACCTTCCTGGCCCTGCTCATCGCGCTGTATTTCTGGTCGCTGGGGGACCAGTGGTTTAACTTTTCGCTGGACTTCCTGCGCGAGCGCACCGCATGGTGGTTCTATTTCCTGCCCTTCGCCTGGCTGGTGCTGCTGATTGAGCTGTACGACGTGCGCCGCGCTTCGCGCCGCGTGGATACCGTGCGCGGCGTTGCAATTGCCGCGCTGGTAGGCTTTGGCTTCTACCTGGTGCTGTTCTTCTCGCTGCCCGACACCCTGCCCCGCCGCGGTGTGTTCGGGTTCGTGATTGCCGCCTCGCTGCTCACCATTGGCTGGCGTATGTTGTACATCAACATCTTCACCGCGCCGCAGTTTATGCGCCGCGTGCTGATCGTCGGCGCCGGGCGCGCGGGCTGCACCCTGGTGCGCATCCTCAAAGAGACCTGGCCGCCGCCTTTCTACCTGGTGGGGCTGGTGGACGACGACGAGCTCAAGATCGGTCACCTGGTGGAAGGTTACCCGGTGATGGGCGGCAGCCAGCACTTGCTGGAGCTGGTGGAGCGCGAGCATATCTCCGACGTGATCTTCGCCATTACCGGCACGATGGGCACTCCCACGCTCGAGGCGCTGGTTGAGGCCGAGGAACGCGGCATCGAAGTCAGCACCATGCCCAAGGTGTACGAAGAAATCCTCGGGCGCGTGCCGATCTTCCTGCTGCAGTCAGATTGGATCCTGCGCTCGTTTGTTGACCAGGCCCACACCGGCGAGTTTTACGCCTTTTCCAAGCGCCTGATGGATATTATTGTCGGGCTGTTGGGCATGTTTGCCTTCCTGCCGCTGATGCCGTTTATCACCCTGGCGATCCTGATCGACAGCGGCCTGCCGATCTTCTTCACCCAGACCCGCCTGGGAGAAAGCGGCAAAGAATACCGCATCATCAAATTCCGCACGATGGTGCAAGATGCCGAGAAGGACGGCAAGGCACGCCTGGCGCAGCAGCGCGACGAGCGCGTTACCCGCGTGGGCAAAATCCTGCGCCGCAGCCACCTGGACGAGCTGCCGCAGTTTATCAACATCCTGCGCGGTGAAATGAGCCTGATCGGCCCGCGTGCCGAGCGCCCCGAGCTGGTGCAGCAGCTCCAGCAGCAGATCCCCTTCTACCGCGCGCGCTTGTTTGTCAAACCCGGTCTGACCGGCTGGGCGCAGATCAACTTCAAATACGCCTCGTCGGTGGAAGATACCGCGGTAAAGCTGGAATACGACCTGTTCTACATCAAGCACCGCAACCTGCTGCTGGATATTTCTATACTGCTGCGCACCGTGGGCACGGTGGTTGGGCTGAAGGGCCTGTAACGCGCCATGCCCGAAGTGACGGCGGCTGAGTGGGATGCATTTGTGCGCAGCCATGCGGACGCGCATCTGCTGCAGCGCAGCGGGTGGGGCGCGCTGAAAAGCCGCTTTGGCTGGAGCGCGCTGCGCCTGGTGGCCGGGGCGGCAGGCGCGCAGGTGCTTTTCCGTCGCCTGCCGCTGGGGCTGAGCGTGGCCTACCTGCCCAAAGGCCCGCTGGGCCGGGACTGGTCCGCGCTGCTGCCCGAGCTCGACCGCGCCTGCCGCGCGCGGCGCGCGATTT
Source organism: Longilinea sp. (assembly GCA_039810245.1). Taxonomy (GTDB): domain Bacteria; phylum Chloroflexota; class Anaerolineae; order Anaerolineales; family Anaerolineaceae; genus CALDSL01. Next base: position 534,744 of record JBDHWQ010000001.1, read on the forward strand.
TCCTGCGCATCGAGCCGGATGCCTGGGACGACGAGCGCGAGGTGATCAGCGCGCGGCTGCCAGGCTTCCGTACCGGCCAGCCGGTGCAGCCGCAGCGCACCATTTTGATCGACCTGAGCGGTGGCCCTGAGGACTGGCTGGAGCGCATGAAGCAGAAGACGCGCTACAACATCCGCCTGGCCGAGCGCAAAGACGTGAGCGTGCGCCCCAGCACCGACCTGGATGCCTTTCACGCGCTGATGCTGCGCACCGGCGCGCGCGATGGCTTTGGGGTCCACAGCCTGGAATATTATCGCGCCGCGTATGAGATCTTCCACCCGCAGGGCCAGTGCGAATTGCTGGCGGCCGAGTGGGAAGGCCGCCCGCTGGCCATGCTGATGGTTTTTGCCGCCGGGAGCCGGGCGTGGTACTTTTACGGCGCGTCGGGTGACGAGGAGCGCAACCGCATGCCTACCTATCTGCTGCAGTACCAGGCCATGCGCTGGGCCGCGGAGCGCGGCTGCGCGGTCTACGACCTGTGGGGCATCCCAGATGTGGACGAGGACGCGCTGGAAGACGGCTTCACCCAGCGCGCCGACGGGTTGTGGGGCGTATACCGTTTCAAGCGCGGGTTTGGCGGCGAGGTGCGCCGCGCGGCGGGAGCGTGGGAGAAGGTCTACCTGCCGCCGCTGTACGCGCTGTACCGTGCCTGGGCCGCGCGCCGCGCCGGAGAGGCGGGCTGAGGCATGGACGCGCCTACCTGGAATGCGCATATCGCCGCTCTGCCTGGGGCGCACATCCTGCAAAGCTATGAGTGGGGGCAGTTCAAGGGCCAGTTCGGCTGGGAGCCTATCCACCAGTTATGGCAGGACGACGCCGGCCGGGTGCAGGCCGCGGCGCTGATCTTGCAGCGCACGGTACCGCTGTTGGGCTTTGCCGCGCGGCTGCGCGTGCTGTACGTTCCGCGCGGACCGCTGCTGGACTGGTCCGATGCGCCTCTGCGCGCGCGCGTGCTGCGCGATCTGCAAGCCCTGGCGCGCCGGCGGGGCGCGATCTTCCTAAAGATCGACCCGGAAGTAATCCTGGGCACGGGCGTGCCGGGGACGCCTGAGGCCGCCGAAAGCGCGCTTGGATGGCAGGTGGTTGACGATCTGCAGGCTGGCGGCTGGCGCTATTCCAGCGACCAGATCCAGTTCCGCAACACGGTGTGGCTCGACCTGGCCCCGACCGAAGACGAATGGCTGGCGCGCATGAAGCAGAAAGCGCGCTATAACCTGCGCCTGGCGCAGAAAAAAGGCGTGACCGCGCGCCGCGGCGGGCCGGAAGACCTGGGGCTGCTCTACCGCATGTACGCCGAAACCGCGTTGCGCGACGGCTTCACCATCCGCGGCGAGCATTACTACCAGGCGTTATGGGGCCAATTTATGCAAAAAGGCCTGGCGCAGGCGCTGGTGGCCGAAGTCGAGGGCCAGCCGGTGGGCGCGGTGCTGCTGTTCACCTTTGCCGGGCGGGCGTGGTACCTGTTTGGCATGTCGCGCCCCGAGCACCGCGAAAAGATGCCCAATTACCTGCTGCAGTGGGAAGCCATGCGCGTCGCCAAAGCCGCCGGCTGCACCAATTATGACCTGTGGGGAGCGCCGGACGTGTTTGATGAGAGCGACAGCATGTGGGGCGTGTTCCGCTTCAAGGAAGGGCTGGGCGGGCAGGTGGTGCGCACGGTAGGCGCGTGGGATTTCCCCGCCAATGCGCTCACCTACCGGCTGTACACGCAAACCCTGCCGCGCATCCTCAACTGGATGCGCCGCCGCGGCAACGCTGAGACCCAGCGGTCAATTTCGGCGTGACATTCTACGGCCGCCACGCGGGGCTGATATCGAAGGCGCGGTCGCTGGTCAGGCGGGTCAAATCTGTGCCCCGGATGGTCATCACATAAATATCGTGGTTATTGCCCACCGGCCAGCTCTCAAAGGCTAGCCACTCGCCATCCGGCGAGGGATCCACCTCGGCCACCGGGCCTACGTCGCGGTCGCGATTGGCGGGGATGCGGAACTCGCGCGCGCTGTTGCGGTCTTCATAGCGCAGGGCAATCAGCCAGGGATTGAACACATCCACCGTCGTCTGGCTGTACAGGATCATCTGCCCGTCGCGGCTCCATACCGGCCACAGATTGTTGATGCCGCCGCTGGGGCTGAACTGCGCCTGCAGGCTGCCATCGCGCCCCATTACCCACACCTGCCCGTTGGGCGCCTCGCGCACAAACGCCAGTTGCAGCCCGCTGGGGTTCCAGGCCGGGTGCTTTTCCGGGAAGAACGTCTTGGACAGCTCGGATACCAGCGAAGTGGAGAAATCGTACAGGTAGATTTGTGGGCGGCCGTTGCGCAGCGTGGTGAACGCCAGCTTCTTATCATCCGGCGACCAGGCCGGGTCGAAATCGCCATGCACGCCGGGCTGCGCCAGCAGCGGGCGAGCTGCGCGGGTTTCCATGTCGTAGATGTAGATATTCGCGCCAGGGTAGGTGTCGCGCCGGCCGGTGCATGGGGTAATATAGGCCAGCTTGCTGCCATCCGGCGACCAGGCGGGCTGGCACGCTCCACCCTCTTCCGAGGTGAGCTGCTCCGGCATTGAGCCGTCGGCGTTCATCAGGAAGATCTGGTAGCTGCCAAAGCGGTTAGAGACAAATGCAAGCTGTGAGTGGCCGCCGCCCAGCGGCGTGGGCGAAGGCTCGGGCGTGCCGGTCACTTGAGGCTCTGGCGTGCCTTCGGTAGTGGGAGCCACCGCCACAATGGCAGTTCCGGGTGGTGCATCGGTGCCGGCCGCCGGTGCGGTGAGCGTGGGCAGCAGCGCGGTTTCGCCAGGCGTTGCGCTGGCGTCCCCGTTGGAAGGCGCCGCGGCAGCCGGCGGCTGGCGCAGCAGCAACAACAGGATTGTGATAGCCGCGAGGGTGACGATTGCCGCCATGACCGGGGTTACCAGCGAGCGCCGCCGCCGGCGGCGCGAGCGGCTGGCCAGCCGCATCGAGTGCACCGGGCCGAGCGGCTGGCTGCCGCCTTCGGCCTGCGCGTCCAGCGCAGCCTCGGGCGGCGGGGTGACCGTGTACACCTGCTGGAAGCGGCTCGCCAGGTTGCCGGCCTCGATCAGCGCCTGCTTCATTTCTACCGCCGTCTGGTAGCGGTCTTCGGGGTCCACGTTGAGCGCGGTTTCGATTACTGCGGCCAGCTTGCGGTTCACCTTGGGGCGCAGCTCGCGGATGGGGGTCAGGTCAGTCTTGCCGGTGACGCGCGTCAGCCCATCTTCAGGGATCACCCCGGTGAGCGCGGCGTACAGCGTGGCCCCCAGCGAATAAATGTCGGAGCGCGCGTCGGTGTGGGCCGTGCCGTATTGCTCCGGCGGCGAATAGCCCGGGGTCATGGCGCGCGCGCCGGTGGTGGTGGCCTGGTTGGCGTCGTGCATCTCTTTCGCCAGGCCAAAATCTACCAGCGCCACGTCGCCCTCCGGCGTGATCTTGATGTTTCCCGGCTTCAGGTCGCGGTGGATGATGGGTGAAGGGCGGGTGTGCAGGTAATCCAGCGCGTTGCAGATGTGCGCGCCGATCAGCACCACCTCTTCCTCGGGCAGCGTAGCCATCCGCTCGATGCGCTGGCGCAGGTCTTCGCCCTCGATAAAGTCCATCACCAGGTACTGGCCGACCCCGGGCAGCGTGAAATAGTCTCGGACGCGGGGGAGGCTGTGATGGTGCAGGCTGGCCAGGATGTTTGCTTCGCGCTGGAACTGGCGAGAATACTCTTCCGTTAGAAATAAATTCTCTTTGACCGCGACCGAAACATCCAGGTTTTCATCCACCGCCCGGTAGACGGAACCCATACCGCCCTGGCCTAACACAGCCTTGATGCGGTACCGGTCTTTGAGGAGCGTGCCGGGAGCGATACTCATGTTTGAAGGGTCCCAGGGACAACCAATTTTATTGTACTCAACAAGCCATCCTATGGCAATTCGAAATGGGATATTGCGCTCCACTTATCAAATTTCTTAATCCCTCATATAATCAGAGAAGCCTTATGAACCTCGATATCAAAACGGGTGTTACCACCATCGTTGTGCTGGCCGCGCTGGCGGTGCTGATCAGCCTGTGGTCGGGCTATCGCACCATCAAGTCTGGCCAGCGCCTGCCGTTCTTCCGCAAGCGTCGCGAAGCGGTGGCGCGCGGCTGGCGTCTGATCTTCCTGGCCTTCGTGTGGGCCGGCGTAGCGATTGCCGTCAACCGCTACGCTGAGCCGGTGGCGTATACCGTCTTCCCACCCTCGCCCACCGTCACCAACACCGGCACCATAACTCCCACGCCCACCATCACCCTCACCCCCACTATCTCGCCTACGCCCACCATCACCAACACGCCCTCGGTAACCAACACGCCGTCCATGCCGCAGTCGGTGGCCACGCTGTTCCAGTCCACCATTACCCCCAACCCCGACTCGGTGATCAGCGCGCCGGTGTTCGCGCGCGCGCTGGAAGACGGCTTCCCGGTGGAACCATCCAACGAGTTCCAGAACCCGATCGACACGCTGTACGGAAGCTTCAGCTACGACAAGATGCTGACCGGCTCGCAGTGGAGCGCGTTGTGGTACCGCGGCGACCAGTTAGTGTGCGTGGAAACCCTGCCGTGGGACGGCGGCACCGGCGGCTACGCCTATTCGGAATGCACGCTGACGCCGGACCAGTGGCTGCCGGGCGAGTACGAGCTGCAAATTTTCGTCGGCACGATGTGGATGAACTCCGGCCAGTTCGTGGTGATCGGCGACGCGCCCACCGCGCGCCCCACCGTGCCGCCTACCGCCACGCGTACGCCTACCGCCACGCTGGGCCCCTCGCCCACCCCCAGCCCGCGCCCGCCCACGCTGACTCCCACCATCACCCTCACCCCCACGCGCACGCGCACCCCCGCCCCCACCAACACCCGCCCGCCCACCTCGACGGTAGTTCCTACCCGCACCCTGCGCGCCACCGACACCCGCTGGCCCTCACCCACGCCTCTCCGGGTGACGCCGACACAGTAATAACAGGTAGCAAAAAGCAGCCCCCGCCGGGCGGGGGCTGCTTTTTGCTACCTGTCTTCTAGATCGCCTTCCCTCTTGGGCTGAAGGCCGCAGCGATCTGCGCGGCGACGCGCGCGTTGTTGCGCAGCAGCGCCAGGTTGACCTTCATGCTGGCGCCGCCGCTCAGCTCGGCCATGCGGCTGAGCAGGAACGGGGTGACGCCCGCGCCGCGCACGCCCTGCGCCTCGGCTTCCATCACCGCCTGCTGGATTTCTTTCTCCACCACGTCCACCGGCAGCGCCAGCTCGGCCGGCGGCGGCACGGCCACCAGGATGCCGCTGTTGAAGCCCACGTCCCAATGCGCGCGGGCAATCGCGGCCACTTCAGCCGGGGTATCGGCGCGCACATTCACCGGCAGGCCGCTGCTGGTGGAATAGAAGGCCGGGAAGTCGTCCGTGCCCAGGCCTACCACCGGCACGCCCATCGTCTCCAGGTATTCCACCGTGTTGGGCAGGTCGAGGATGGCCTTGGCCCCGGCGCACACCACGATCACCGGGGTGCGGCTCAGCTCCTGCAGGTCGGCCGAAATATCGAAGGCGTTGCCGCGGTGCACGCCGCCGATGCCGCCGGTGGCGAAGACGTGAATGCCGGCCGCCTGCGCGGCGCGCATGGTGCTGGCCACGGTGGTGCCGCCGCACTCGCCGCGCGCGATGGCGATGCCGAAATCGCGCAGGCTGATCTTGCGCGTGTTGGTCTCATACGACAGGCGCTCGACCTCTTCGCGGGTGAGGCCCACGCGCACCTTGCCGTCCAGCAGCGCCACGGTGGCGGGCAGCGCGCCGCCGGCGCGCACTTCGTCTTCCACCGCCAGCGCCAGTTCCATGTTCTGCGGGCGCGGCAGCCCGTGGGTAATCACCGCCGATTCGAGCGCCACTACCGGCCGGCCGTGGCGCACTGCTTCGGTAACCGCCGGGTTAACCGAGTAATACGGGGGGAGTTGTATTTGCATTTATTCGTCCTTCTCGCATCGTTTTTGTAAGGCAGGCGCTTGCCCCGCACAGGAGGTCATACCCGCCCAGGCACTGGTTTGCTCTGGCATGGGCGACCAGGAATGTCGCCCCTATCATGGCTGGTTTTCCCTGGCACTTCATCGCAGCCAGCTTTAAGTGGGATAGTGACCACCATTCTGCTCCATTAACTCGCGCTGGTAGCGCTGGATGTGTTCCAACGACACGCGCATGCTGGGTGGAATGGAAAGATTTTCTTTGGAAAAATCGTCGCGCGCGGCGCGCAGCGTGCCCAGGTATTCTTCTACCAGCTCGGCCACGATCTCATTACGCGGCGCGCCATCCTTGACCAGGCTGAACCAACGGTACACCGGCTCGTGGATCAGCCGCAGCAGCTCGCCGGCCTTCTCCTGGCGGCACAGCTCATCCAGCACCATGCGGTCGCCGCGAACCATATTTTCGGCGCTCACGCGAAAGGCCTCTTCATGTTGCGCCAGCACCGTGCCGGCCGTCGGCGCGGGATGCCAGGTGCCGATATCGATCCACTCCAGGCGCACGCCGCGCTGGCGCGCCAGCTTGGGGAAGCCACGCGTAAAGCCCTCGTAGAAACGGCGTGAGATCTGCGGGCGCGGCACGCGGTTGGTGCTGATGCGGTTGACCGCCGCGTACGGGTCGGGCGGAGTGACACCCGGCGCAGACGGCTCGCCCTGCAGGTCGGCGGCCGGCGTTTCCACCGTGGGGGCGCTGCGGTCCACCTGCTCGCGGATGTTGTTCTGGCGCTCAATTTGGCGCGCGATTTCCGGCTCGCCCACTGTGGCAAAGATCTCCGCCAGCGTCGACTCGCCAATAAAGCGCACCAGCGTGGAGCGCACCAGCCCGGTGATCGAGTTGATCCACGGCCCCTGCGACTGGTTATAGACCAGCTCCAGGATGGCCGATTCGGAATACGGGTACGGGCGCGACAGGGTGGAAAAAGCATTCTGGCGCTGCACGCTGAACAGCAGGCGCACGTTCTGCACGCTCACCGGGATGCCGTCTTTGGTGCGCGCGTACAGATCGGGGATGGTGACGGTCTGGTCGCGCACGTCGATGGCGGCGCGGAAGCTCTCAAAACCATCCAGGTTGCGCGTGTACCACATGTTGCCGCCGGTCGGGCCGATCAGGTCGGGCGTGCCGTCCACCTTCTCGAACACGGCCACATTCTCCAGGCTGACGCGCACCTGCCCCGGCCCGCCGATCTTGTAGATGGGTGAGCGTTTATCGGTGGGGCGCACGTCACCGTTCTCCACGTGGATGATATTGGGCACCAGCGCCACAAACGCCGAGCGCCACAGGAACTGGCGCGCGATCTTCACGTCCTTAAGCTCGAAGATATCATCCAGGAAGATGGCCGCGCTTTGCAGCGCGAACCAGAACGGCAGGCTGATCGCCAGGATATGCCCCAGCGTGCCCCATGAAAAGAACGCCCGCCACAGCATGAGCAGAAAATTCCCCAGCGGGTTGGTAATCTCGGGCACAAAGCCCGGGTTGGACAGCGAAATAATCGCCAGCCGCCACTCGCTGGCCGGGTAGCGAAAGAAGGCCAAGAACAACCAGGTGAGGAATACAACGGTGACAAACACCTGCGCGCGCAGGATGCCCGCCTGGCGGGTGAGCGCCAGCACGTAGTTCACCAGCCCATCAAAGGTGGTTGGCAGCGGCCCGCCCTGCGAAGGCGGCGCGGTGATCGGCTGCGGGGGCCGGCGGCGGAACAGGCGCGGGATTCTCATGGCTGCGGCGCCTTCTCGCACCATTCCAGCAGCTCTTTGAGCTGCTGCATCTCGTTGGTGGCCTGGGTATGCAGGTAGCTATCCTGGCTCACCAGGTACAGCGTGCCGCGCACCAGCTGGCACAGAATATTCTCGCCATCCAGGCGCACGTCCGGGTTCTGCGCGCCCAGGTACTGCGTCACCTGGCTGGCATACGTCGTGACCGCGCTGCGCCGGCCGCGCTCGCGCTCGTAGGAGCGCATCTGGTCAATATACTCGCGCTCGCGCTGGGCGCGGAACAGCCAGGTGGATTTCCACATCGAGATGATCTGGTCTTCGATGGCCGGCGGGAATTTGAGGTACGGGATGGTGGTGCCTTCCAGCCGCACGCCGCGGCTCTGCAAAAGCTGGTACTCGCGGCTGACCATCACTTCCTGCACCGGCCGCCCCACCGCGTCGACGCCCATGTAGGTAGACTGCGTGAGGCGCTGGCGCATCTCGCGCGCGATGTTCTGCAGCGCGGTCTGCTCGCCCGGCGCGGCGCTGAACAGCTCGGACAATGTATAGCGGCTGATGCACTCTTTCCAGATATCCGCCGCGAGCTGCAGCGGCAGCCGGGTCAGGTCGCATTTTTTGGGCAGGCTGTCAGGCGTGGCGTTGGCGTCTACCGGCGTGGCGGTGATCACGCGGTTGACGGCCTCGTTGCTGTAGCCAAAGCGCGTGGCGCCCTGGTTCTGCTCCACGTCCAGCCGCACCGCCACGGTGATGCGCGGCGCAATTTCGATGCCATCGCGGGTGACACCCTGCGTGCTGTAACGACGCTCCTGGCGTGCCTGGAACTCGGCGTCCGGTTCATCCCCGCGCTGCGGGGCAAACGGCTCGTCGGACTCCTTAGGCCCCACCGCCGACTTTTGCAGGTGCAGGTCAATCGTACCGGCCAGCCGCTCAAAGCGGCGGGTGAAGTACACCCCCGGCCCCACCGGGCCTACGAACTCGGCCGGGTTGCGCACCATGGCCGCGCTGGCGGTGTCCAAAATCACCACGCCCGGGCCGTTCTTTTCCTTGTCGGCCTTACGCTCTTTGATGTCGCCGTTCTCCACGCGCACCACCGGCCCGGCCAGCCCGGGGATGTACAGCAGCAGGCGCAGGAAGGCGCTCAGGCGGTGTTCCAACGTGCGCAGCGGCAGGGTAAACTGCGCGAAGAAAAACAGCCAGAAGAACAGCCCGCCGCCGCACAGGAACATATCCACCAGAATCTGGTCACTGTTTGCCGCCATGCCGCCATCCAGCAGCATGAAAATCAGGTACACCAGCAGCGAAACACCGGCGACTGTCAGAGGTCTTCGAAATGGCGAGCGGGAGAGCCTGCGGGAACCCCTGCGTTTCATATGCGTATATTATAGCAAAAGGCCGCGCTTCCAACATCACCATTCTCGCGCCGCTGCCGGAGTATAATCTACGAAATGGAAAGTTCCCCCACCCCCCAAGGCTGGCTGCGCGTGGAATTCCACTGCCACAGCATCTACTCGGCCGACAGCCTGAATACGCCCGAGGCGCTGGTGCGCGCCGCGCGCCGGCGCGGCATCGACCGCCTGATCATCACCGACCACAACCGCACCGCCGGGGCGCTGGCCGCGCAGCGGCTCGACCCGACGCGCATCATCGTGGGTGAGGAGATCAAGACTACCAGCGGCGAGCTGCTGGCGGCATTTGTCACCCAGGAAGTGCCGCGCGGGCTGCCGCCCATGGAAGCACTCCAGCGCCTGCGCGACCAGGGCGCGTTTATCAGCGTGTCGCATCCCTTTGACCTTTCGCGCGATGGCTGGCCGCTGCCCGACCTGCTGGCCATCCTGCCCTATGTGGACGCGATTGAAGTGTTCAACTCGCGCTGCACCGCGGCGGTCATCAACCGGCAGGCCGCGGCCTTTGCCGCTGAACACAACGTGGCCGGCACGGTCGGTTCCGACGCGCATTCGATCCTGGAGCTGGGGCGCTCCACGCTGCTGCTGCCGCCCTTCACCAGCGCCGACGGTCTGCGCGCCGTCATCCGCCAGGGGCAGGCGCGCACGCGCCTTTCCCACCCGCTGGTGCACCTGACCTCGGTGTGGGCGCGCATCGCCAAGCACGCGCGCCCGTCACTGGTTCCCCGCGCCGGCAGCCAGGCAAACGCTTGACGCCCGCCCGGCATCGGTTAAAATAAATCTGTACGGGGCGGTGGCGGAATCGGCAGACGCAACGGACTTAAAATCCGTCGGTGGAGACATCGTGTGGGTTCGACCCCCACCCGCCCTATATCATAAAAAAACACCCGCGAATTTATCGCGGGTGTTTTTGGCATTGTTTCACCTTCCCAGCAGCTCGCTTTGTAATGCCCCTGCCAGCCAACGCTCGTACTGCTCGCCGGTCCAGCCGGAATGGGCTACCAACTGCTGGTAGACTTCGAACAGACACAGGGCCTGCAAGATCGCCGCGGCAAAATCGACAGCCAGCCTGGGACGCAGGTGCGGCTCCAGCGTGCGCGCAAAAGTTTCCATCCCCTTGCGCCGCCCTTCCAGCGCTGCGGCCAGCTCGGCGGCGGCTTCGGCGTCCGCAATGGCCGCGCCCTGGTAGATGCTCACCACCTGGTAACCGGTTTCCCACTGCTGGCGCGTGGCCTGCGCCAGCTGCTCCAGCCGCTGCGCGGGAGTGGCGCTGCCCGGCTCGCCCAGGGTCACCTCGCGGATGTGCGAGCGCTGGTGCCAGGGCGCGCGGATGGCGCGCAGGACAGCGCGCTTGGAGCCATGTACGGCGTAGACCGTGCTGGCCGCCACCCCCGCCCGCTCGGCGATGGCTTCGATGGTGGTGCTGGCATAACCGCGCTCGAAGAACAGTTCTTGCGCGGCGGCCACAATCATTTCGGCGGTGGCCTGGGCCTGGCGCTGGCGTAATGTTGACTTCATTTGTCCGTTTTGCCTCTTGACTCGGCTTCCATTTCGTAGTATATCTATATTCAATAGAGTTAAGCTATATTATACGGTAAGCGAGGGCAACTGTCAATGGATGAAACGATGCACACGGTGATTATTGGCGGCGGGCAGGCCGGGCTGGCTGCCGGCTACCTGCTGGCGCAGCGCAGGTTGGAATTTACGATCCTGGACGAGAACCACCGCACGGGAGATGCCTGGCGCAAACGCTGGGACAGCCTGCGCCTGTTTACCCCCAGCAAATATAACGGTTTGCCCGGGTTACCCTTCCCCAAACCGGCTTTCTACTTTCCCACCAAAGACGAAGCCGCGGATTACCTCGAAGACTACGCCGGCCGGTTTCACCTGCCGGTGCGCCATGACGTAAAAGTGCGCTCCCTGGCCAGAGATGGATCGGGCTATGCAATTACCACCGGCAGCGAAAGCCTGCGCGCCCAGAATGTGATCGTCGCCACCGGAGCGTACCAGCGGCCGTTTATCCCGCCTATCGCGCGCGCGCTCGATCACGGCATTCTGCAGCTCCATTCCAGCACTTACTGCAACCCGGGGCAAATTCCGGCTCAGAACGTGCTGGTGGCCGGCGCGGGCAACTCGGGTGTAGAGATCGCCCTGGAGCTGGCGCGGGCTGGCAAGCGCGTGGCTCTTTCGGGGCGCAGCGTGGGGCGCATTCCCGCCGACAAACTTGGAAAAGTCCTCGGCGGGCGCCCGTACTGGTTTTTGATCAGCCGCGTATTGAGCGTAGCGACGCCGGTAGGGCGGAAAATGCGCGCCAATGTGGTCTACCACGGCGCGCCATTGATCCGCGCCAGCCGCGAGGAAGTAGCGCAGGCCGGCATCGAAATGCTGCCACGCATCAGCGGCACGCAGGAAGGTCGCCCGCAGCTCGAAGACGGGCGCAGCCTGCCGGTTGAGGCTGTGGTTTGGGCCACCGGCTTCCGCCCGGAATATTCCTGGATCAACCTGCCCATCTTCGACGAATACGGCTACCCGCTGCATCAGCGTGGAGTGGTAAGCGCTGCGCCCGGGCTGTACTTCCTGGGGCTGCCGTTCCAATCGGCGTTGAGCTCCGCGTTGCTGGGCGGGGTTGGCGCAGACGCGGCATACATCGTCCGCCAGGTGCGCTGATCGCATCCATTCGCTTGCCCGGTCGCTGTGCTATACCTGCAGCATCACCATAGCGAGCTGGCAGAGGTGAAGGAAGCGACCCTACGATCTGACCTGTTTGCAGCGGGCAATTGCCCTGTCATTTGAGGCGCGCGCAGGGCAACGGCCCATTCGGTGCGGTGCTGGTAGATGCGCAGGGCAGCCTGCTGATCGAAGCGCAGAAAGCACATGGTGGGTTCTGGGAAAACGATCGCCCGCGCCAGCTAGCGCGGGCGAATCTTCCCATCACTCGAAAATCATCTGGCCGGAGTCCATCTCCAGCTCCAGCACGAGCTGTTTCTCGACGGTCAGGAAGCTGCGTACCTGGCTGAGCGCTTTGAGAAACGTTGTTTCCTGCGAGCCCTCACAAAACATCTTCGTGGAAGCCAGCGGCCCGAAAGAAATCTGGTTGTCTTGCAGGGTATACGCTCCAAAGAAGCGGTTGCAGTCGGTGGTGCCGGTTACATTCCCATCCGCGCCCAGCGTGATGGTGAAGGCGTCCGGCTGGCGTGGGCTGTCCAGCGCGCCGTCGCTCATCTGCGTGCGCACCCACTTCCACGTCCGGCCGGTGATCTGCCCGGGCAAAATCGTTTCCACAAGTTTTCCATCCTCAACTTGAAAAGAACGGCTTACGCCGGCGGACGGCGGCGTGGTAAAGCTGTCCTCGGGCTTGCGGTCGGCATAGGTTACGGTGACCAGGCCGTTTTCCATGCGCATGGACTGCGGCGCGATGCGGTCGCCCAACAGGGCGGCATTTGTGCCGGTGTAACCGCTGCCCTGGCGCAGCGCGACAACCAGGTAGAAAAACGTGCCGCTGCCGCCGCCTTCCTGAGTCACCAGGAAGGCCGCATCCGCCTGGCCGTCGCCGTTCAGGTCGCCCACGGCATCGTTTCCAAAATAGCGCGTCACCACCCGGGCGGATGATCCCCCACCGGCCGGCGCTTCGGCAAGCCCGTCGACGAGCTGCACCCGTTCGCCTTCGATCGTAAATACCGCGCCGGTATAATCGCCGGTTTGGGGCGTGGCGGTTGGCGCGTGCGCGGTGGGAGCATTGCTTATGGGGGGTTGGGTGGGCGACGGGTAAAGTGTTGGCGTAGCAGGCGGTTGGCAGGCTGCCGGCAAAGCCGCCGCGAGGAAAATCACGAGCCAGAACTTGCGTTTAGAAAGCAAATCGAACATTCTCCCTTATCGTTTGGTTGTACTGCGTTAATCAGTCAGACGCGCAAAGCGGAGAAAAGTTCCCGCCCGGCCTTGCGCGTGCCTCGCCGCGGCAGATACGGTACAATATTCATCCAGGCAGGCGCCGGCCTGCAAAACGTTTGAGGTGAAAGATGACGCACGTCGAATCCGATACCCTTCCGGCCGGACCCGGGCGGCATGTGGAAGTGGAAATCCAATACGACCATGGGGAAGTCGAACAGCTCAGCCTGGATATCGTGCCGGATGAAGCCGCAGATTTTGCGCGCGGGATGCTGGGCGAGAGCACGCCGCTGGCGCAGGCCATCGCCGGCAAAATGGCGGGCAGCCGCGTGCCCTACCCCGTGGGCGACGCGCGCGAGGTGCGCGTGCTGGCCGTGCGCGCCGAGCTCGAAGGCCGGCCGGTGGACCTGACCCAGCGCCGCGCGGACACCGAGCGCGAAGCAGTGCGCAAATCCGACCAGACAAACCTGATCATTTTCGCCTCGTCGGTCAACAACAAGTGGGGTGATTACGACCCCGGCGCGCTGCTGGATGAGGACGAGCAGAAACCCGGCAAAGACGAATAATTGCGCGGCTGCTTTCGCAGCCGCGCAATGGTTTTAACGAGATTTGATCGCTTTGGCAAACACCAGCAGCGCCAGCAGCACCCCCGCGCACGGCCAGGCGGGCATGCCCTTGCTGCCGGTGGTAGGGATCGGCGCGGGGCTGGGGGTGGCCGTGGGCACGGGCGTGGGAGCAATCGCCGTGGACCCGGCTGGCGTGGTGGGTGTGACGAACACCGGCTCCACGGTGGGGATCGCCGTGGGGTTTTGCGCCGTGCCTTCAACCACCGTTTCGTAGGCCTTGCCGTCCGAAAGTACAATCACGCGCTCGCCCAGTGCCAGGGCCGCGGCCAGCTCGGGGTGGTCGGCAGCCAGGCGGAAGTAGTCCGGCGAGAGGAAGGCCACTTTTTGCGTCTGCATGCTATCAGGGTCATAGGCGGTGTCCATCCACACGCCCTCGGCCTCGACGAAGGTTTTGCCACCCACCACGCGCACGCGCTGGCCGGCATCTTCGCTGACCGGTGCGGCCACGTCCGCCTGTGACAGGGCGCCCTGCCCGGCAGCTTTTTCCACCGCTTCCGCGCCGCTGGGAGCGGCCGGGGCCATGGTGGCCATCATCTGGTATGTGTCCTGCGCCACGCGGTTCTGCGCCTCGGCGCCCAGGGGCATGGGTTCGGTCACCAGGTATGAGGTGTAGGGCGTGACGATGCCGTAGCGAATGCTGAGTTTCACGATCTGGTCGATCAGCTCCGGATTGTTGCCCTGCAACCGCACCTGGTTGAGCAGTGCGCCGATCTTGCGCGTGGCCCACAGACGGGGCAAACCCACCGGCGCGTTGCGGATGGCGCGGCTGTCTTCCACAAAGGGTTGATCATCAAAGCGCAGTTCCTGCTGCCGGCCGTTGACCGTGCCGCGCAGCGTCACCGTGCGCGCGCCGCCGCCCTTATACCGCCCGGTGATGATCACCTGGCTTCCGGAGAACAGGTCGGGCAGCGGGCTGGGGTACACGTCGTACACGTTCAGCCCGCCGAAGTCCAGCGCCAGGTCGGTGAGCACCGGGGTGCTGATGCGCGCGTAGAAGCCGGATAGGGCCTCGTCCAGGGCCTCGCCCGGCCGCACGTAGGTGCTCAGGCCGTGATGCGCCTGGCTGAGCGAATCCAGCAAGAATGTATCCACGTCGTAGCCCACGCCAAATGGGAACAGGCGCAGGTTATCGCCGGCAGCCGCGGAAAAATTCGCCAGGATCGATGGGCTGTCCTGCACGCCCTCGGTGGGCAGGCCGTCGGTGAGGAAGATCAGGAAGGTGGGGCGCTCCTGGTCAGCCACGGCAGCGGCTTCCAGCAGCGCGCGGTTGATGTCGGTGCTGCCGGCCGCGCTTAGACTGTCCACCCACGCCAGCGCCTGGGGCGCATCCGCAGCCGGGCGCAGCGCCGGGTCGAACACTTCGACGCCGGTAGAGAAAGCAGTGATATGGAAACGATCGCCCGGGTTGAGGTTGGTGAGGATATAGCGCAGGGCAGCCTGCGCCTGCTGGAATTTCTCGCCTTCCATGCTGCCCGAATGATCCAGCACCAGCAGCACATCCTTTGAGATGGTCGCAGCCTGCGCGCCGGGTTTGGGGGCCAGCAGCAGCAGGAAAAAGCCGTCCACGTCGGTCGGGTCGCCGGGGTCGCGGTAGCTGAAGACGTGGAATGCCTCGGTCTCGCCCAGCGAATACAGCAGCTCGAAGTCCTGATCGGGGCGCGTGTTAGCGGCCTCGTAGGTCACGCGCGCCTGCTGCTCGCCGGGGCGCTGCACCGTCACCGCGTGGCTGGGCGAGTACACTGCGCGCAGCGGCTGGCTGGCGCGCACGTCCACCTGGATCGTCACGCTCTCCACCGGCGCGGCGGAGAACTTCTCAGTATTTAGCGGGTAGGAATAGCGCACCAGGCCGTTTTCGGCAGTCAGCACCTGGCTGTATTCCAGCTCGATGCGCCGCTCGCCATCCGGTGGGATGGGAAATACGCTGGCCTGCACCGCACCGCGCCCCACATATTCCAGCAGGGCCGGGTCGCGCAGCTCGCGCACCGTATCCTCGTACACGCGGCGCGCTTCTTCAGCAGTCAGCACCTTGCCTTCCACCGGCTGGCCATCCACCCACAGGGTAAAGCTGTTAACGGCCGCGTCTTTCGGGAGTGGGAAAACGTAGGTACCTTCGATGGGGTAAGAATTAGGGTTGTGGAACATCTGGTCCACGTGCGTGGTGGCGATCTGCTCCTCGATACGCACCGTCACGTGGTGGTAGCGGATATCGAGCTGCTCCACCGGGCGCTCGGGGGGTACCGGGCACTCGGGCGGGCGGCACGGTGGCGGGATGATAATCCCGTCCGCAAATACTGGCCCGGCGGCTGTGGCGAGCAGCACCAGGCTGAACAACAGGGCGAACACGATCCTCTTCATGGCGTCTCCTCGTCGCAGCCCGGCGCGTTGGTTTCCCGGGCCTGCTCTCAAAGATAAGACGCCCAGGAGGAATTTTTGTTCCGGTGGAGGAAACCTCATGTATCTCGTTCCCACGCAGAGCGTGGGAACGAGAAAAGAAGCATCAGAAACCAAAAGGATCGTTGCGATTTCAAGTTTTTCTTAGCCTTTACAGTCCCTGCGCTTCTTTCGCGGCTTCGCGATTCAACCGTCCTTCAACCTGGCATTCTGCACCCGCCAAAGCTGTGCATAGCGCCCGCCGGATGCCAGCAGTTCGGCGTGCGCTCCACGCTCGATGGCGCGGCCGCCTTCCAGCACCACGATCTCATCTACCCGCTCGGTCACGCCGCTCAGCTCGTGCGTGATCAGCAGCCAGGCCCGTCCTGCCAGCGCCTGCTCCAGCAATTCCATCACCCGCGCCGCGGTGGCCGGGTCGAGGTGCGCTGCCGGCTCGTCTAGGATCACCAACCCCGCATCGCGCAAAACGGCACGCGCCAGGCTCAGCCGCTGGCGCTCACCACCGCTGAGCGGGGCATCGTGCTCGCCCAACCAGGTATCCAGGCCATCCGGCTGCCCCGCCAGCCAGCCGTCCAGCCCTGCCGCCGCTAATGCCCGCCGCAGATCCGCTTCGCTAGCCCCCGGGCGTGCCAGCCGCAGGTTCTGCGCCACCGTGGCGCGAAAAAGGTAGGTGTCCTGCGCCACCACGGCCATGCGCGCGCGTATTTCCGCCGCCGGCAGCGCGCGCATGTCCACCCCGTCCCAAAACATTGTCCCCGGCGGGCAATCCCAAAAGCGCAGCAGCAGCCGCGCCAGGGTGGTCTTGCCGGACCCGCTGGCGCCCACCAGCGCCACGCGTTTGCCGGGTGGCAAATCGAGGTCAATATCTTCCAGCGCGGGCGGCAGATTAGGCGCGTAGCGGAAGGTCAGCCCGCGGATGGTGATGTCCATGCGCTTAGGAAGGGACAGGGGCGCGGGTTCATCCATCACCGCGGGGGAAGCGTCAGCCAGGGCGAAAATGCGCCGTCCCGCGGCAATGCTGGATTGTAGCTGCTGCGCCGCGGCCGGCAGCGGCAGTACCGCCTCAAAGCTGGACAGCACCAGCAGCGAAATGACCGCCAGCAGCACCCCATCCAACTGGCCGCCGGCCACCAGCGGGATGGCCACCAGCAGCGCTGCGAGCAAGGTCAGGTTCTGGGTAAGCTGCTCCAATGCACTCCCCAGCCCACCCACCCACGCGGCGCGCACCTGCGCCCGGGCGGCGGCGGCATCCAGGGCGCGCAGCGCATCCAGCCGTGCCGGAGCCGCGCCATAGGCCAACAGCTCAGCCAGCCCCTGCACGTCGTCAACGATACCGGCCTGCAGCTCCGCGCGCGCCGCGGTCAGCGCCTGCGCCGGGCGGCGTCCAAGGGCCGAGGCCAGCAGCGGCACACCCAACCCGCCCAACAGCATCCCGCCCGCCAGAACGTAGCCCAGGCGGGCGTCGTACCTCCCGGTGAACAGCGCCATGCCCACCGTCACCAGCAGCGCGGCCAGCGGAGGCGCGGCGGCGCGCACATAAAAGTTCTCCAGACTCTCGATATCCCCAACAGCGCGCGCCAGCAGGTCGCCGCCGCGGTAGTCCACCAGCCGCGCCGGGGCCAGCGGCTCGACGGCGCGGTACAGCCAGGCGCGCAGCCGGGCCAGCAGGCGAAAGTTAACCGCGTGCGCGGCCAGGCGCTCGCCGTAGCGCAGCAGCCCGCGCGCGATGCCAAAGAAACGCACGCCCACGATCGCCACCTGCAGCACGGAGATGGATGGATGCAGCGCCGCCCCGGCGATCACGTACGCCGACGTGCCCAGCAGGCCGATCCCCGCGGCGGTAGTACCCGCGCTGAGCAGCACAGACAGCGCCACCCATGCTGCGAACGGGCGCAGGAAGCCTGCCAGCCGTGCGATCACCACGCGCGCGGTCAGCGCCCGGCTCACCGGGTGCCTCCCACCAGGGCCGCGTATGCACCGCTCCGCGCCAGCAAGCTGGCATGCGTGCCCTCTTCCACCACGCGCCCACCGTCCAGCACCACAATGCGATCGGCCTCGGCGGCGGTCTGGCGGCTGTGCGCCACGGTCAGAACCGCCGCGCCACTGGCGGAGTGCAGCGCGCGTGCCGCGGTCAGGAATGCCGCCGTGTTTTCCGGGTCGAGGTGCGCGGTGGGCTCGTCTAATACCAGCAACGGCGCGTTTTTCAAATAGGCGCGCGCCAGCGCCAACCGCTGCGCCTGCCCGCCGCTCAGCCGCGCCCCGCCCTCGCCCACCGGGGTATCCAGCCCGGCGGGCAGCGACCGCGCGAAATCATCTAGCCCGGCCAGCCGCAGCGCATCCCACAGCGCGGCATCGTCCGCGCCGGGCCAGCCCAGGCGCAGGTTGGCGGCGATGCTCGCGTGGAACAGGTGCGGCCGCTGCGGCACCCAGGCCACCAGCGCGCGCCAGGCATTCAAGTCCAGCGCGCGCGCTTCCCATGCTCCCAGCAGGATACGCCCGCGCTGCGGCACGTCAAAACGCAGCAGCAGGTCTACCAGCGTGCTTTTGCCCGCCCCGCTGTGGCCCACCAGGGCAACGTGCTCGCCAGGTTGGATAATGAAGCTCGCGCCGGTCAACGCGTTCAGTTCGCTGCCCGGGTAGCGGTAATACACATCCTCAAACCTCACCGCCAGCCTTCCCGGCCGTCCTTTAGGCAGTACCCCAGGCCCAGGTACGGAAGCTTGCCCTTCAGCCGGCAGGTCGAAGATCTCAAAAATGCGTTTGGCTGCCGCAACCCCGCTCATCCCGGCGTGAAAACGCGCCCCAAGCTGGCGCAGCGGTTGATAGAATTCGGGCGCCAACAGCAGCAGGAAAAACGCCTCTTCAAACCCCACCCGGCCATACAACAGCCGCAGACCAATCTGCACCGCGATCACCGCCGTGCTGAGCGTGCCGACCAGTTCCAGTACCAGTGCGGAGAGGAAGGTAACGCGCAGCACGCTCATGGTGGCCGCGCGGTAACGCTCACTGACCGCGAGGATGCGTTCTTCCTGACGCGCGCTCTGCCCCAGCGTCTTGAGCGTTTCCAACCCCTGCAGCGTATCGAGGAAAAAGGCGCTCATGCGGCTGAGCGAGCGAAACTGCCGCCGCGTCAGCTTTTCCGAAGCCTGGCCGATCAGCACCATGAATACCGGGATCAGCGGCGCGGTGAGCAGCAGCACCAGCGCCGAAAGCAAATCAATGGGAAAGACCACCGCCAGGATGATCAGCGGGAGAGCGGCGGCCAGCACCACCTGGGGTAGGTACTGGCTAAAATACGCATCCAGCGCCTCAATTCCCTGCATGGCGGTGTTGGCCAGCTCACCGCTCTGCTGGCCGCGCAGCCCGGCCGGCCCGGCGCCGAACATCCGCTCCAGCAGCGCTGCGCGCAGCCGGGTCTTGACCTGCACCGCCAGCCGTCCCGCGCTCACCTCACCCAGCAGGGTGGCAAGCGCGCGCAGCAGCATGATTCCCAGCAGCCCCGTCATCAGCGGCGCCACGTGCATCAGCCCCTGCCCACCCAGGAATACACCCGCCACCACCCGGCTGAGCGTCCGCGCCTGGAGCAGCACCAAAACACCACCGGCAATACCACACAGCACTGCCAGCAGGAAGGGCGAGAGCGCGGCGCGCAGCACGCGCAATAATCGGCGATCGAGGATCATGGTGAGGTGCTTTCTGTGAAGGTATTGTACTGTCCTTGCCACCGGAATTGATATAATGAGGTCAGCACCACCTCAATCAAGGTAGTCAGGATACAGCCGCGGCTGGTCAGAGCGCCCAGGCGGAGAAGGAGCGGGTGAGATGGAATTTCACATTTCCCGGCAGGCACGCGATCGCTATCAGGTCGATCGCTCGTTGTTTTCGATCAGCGGCAATATCATTTTTGCCAATTTCCATGCCGTACGCGTATTCGCCCAGAAAATGAACCAGCAGCGCGACGTGGTCAACTTCCCCGAGCGCGCGGTGAAGGCGGGTGAATTGAACGCGCTGGGGCTGATGGATGAGATCATGCACCACATGCTGGCGCTCTACCGCCGGCAAAAGAACCCGGCCGTCCTGCAACAGGCCCTCGATTACCTGGGTAAGCGCATTGGTGAAGAGGCGGTCAGCCGTGCCTTGCGAACTTTCACACAGGAATTTCCGCCGTTGGCCGTCTATCTACGCGAGCAGAGCATGGACGACTGGTTTGCCGGCAACACCGAGGGACTGCCCAACGCCGCCGTGGCGCTGGAAGAAATGCTGCTGTTATGGGTCACCAACCAGAACACCGCCGCTTATCCTTACCAGGAACTTTTCGACGACGCCAATCTCAATAACAGCACCGATTACCCGCTGATGATGCGCGAGCTGCGCAACTTCTTTGAAAGCCAGCCGCGTTTTGGTCCCGATAACCAGAACCTGATCGACATGCTGCGCGCCCCCGCGCTGGCTAACCCCAATTCGCTCACCGCGCAGCTCGATTTTATCCGCGCGCGCTGGATCGACATGTTAGGAACCTTTCTCTACCGCCTGTTGAGCAGCATTGATCTGCTCAAGGAAGAGGAAAAGGCCGCCTTCTTTGGCATGGGCGGGCCGGGGCCGGTCGAAATCCCGATCTATGGTCGCGGCGGCAAGGGCCTGGGAAGCATGGAAGGTGAGGCCGAACGCTTCAGCATGGACCGCGAGTGGATGCCGCGCCTGGTGATGATGGCCAAAAACTCGTTCGTGTGGCTGAACCAGTTAAGTCAAAAATACGGCCGCGATATCCGCCACCTCGACCAGATCCCAGATGAGGAGTTGGACGACCTGGCACGCTCGGGCTTTTCCGGCCTGTGGCTGATCGGTCTGTGGGAGCGCAGCCGCGCCTCGGCGCGCATCAAGGTGCTGACCGGTAACCCCGATGCGGTGGCATCTGCTTACTCGCTGGCAGGCTATTCCATCGCCGGCGACCTGGGTGGTGAGGATGCTTATCGCAACTTGCGCGACCGGGCCTGGCAGCGTGGCATCCGCCTGGCGTCAGATATGGTCCCCAACCATATGGGCATCGATTCATCCTGGGTGCTGGACCACCCGGACTGGTTTGTTGGCCTGGATTACAGCCCCTTCCCCTCGTATTCCTTCAATGGCGAAAACCTGTCGGGCAGCGACCGGGTAGGCATCTACCTTGAAGATCATTATTTCGACCGCACCGATGCCGCGGTAGTCTTCAAGCGCGTCGATTTTGGCAGCGGTCACGCGCGCTATATCTATCATGGCAACGATGGAACCAGCATGCCCTGGAATGACACCGCCCAGCTCAACTATCTCAACCCCGAAGTGCGCGAAGCGGTGATCCAGACCATACTGCACGTGGCGCGCATGTTCCCCATCATCCGCTTTGACGCCGCCATGACCCTGGCCAAGAAGCACTACCAGCGGCTGTGGTTCCCCGAGCCGGGTACCGGCGGGGCCATCCCCTCTCGCGCTGATTTTGCCCTCACCAAAGAGCAGTTCGATGCTTTGATGCCGGTGGAATTCTGGCGCGAAGTGGTCGACCGTGCCGCGGTCGAAGCGCCGGATACGCTGCTGCTGGCCGAAGCCTTCTGGATGATGGAAGGTTATTTCGTGCGCACGCTGGGCATGCACCGCGTATATAACAGCGCCTTTATGAACCTTCTGCGCAACGAAGAGAACGACAAGTACCGCGCGGTGATGAAAAATACGCTGGAGTTCGATCCCGAGATCATGCGCCGCTACGTCAACTTTATGAACAACCCCGACGAGCGCACCGCGGTCGACCAGTTTGGCAAGGGCGAGAAGTACTTCGGCATCTGCACGCTGATGGCTACCATGCCCGGCCTGCCCATGTTCGGGCACGGGCAAATTCAGGGCTTTTCCGAGAAATATGGCATGGAATTCCGCCGTGCGTTATGGGACGAGCAGCCCGACCCGTACCTGATCGAGCGCCACCAGCGCGAAATCTTCCCGCTGCTGCACCGCCGCGCCGAATTTGCCGGGGTGGATCACTTCCTGCTTTATGACTTTTTCACGCCCGAAGGCAGCGTCAATGAAGATGTATATGCGTTCTCCAACGGTCTGGGGGGCGCGCGCAACCTGGTGGTGTACCACAACCGCTTTGGCAACACCCGCGGCTGGGTGCGCACATCGGTGGGGTTTATGGACAAAACCACACGCCAGATTCGCCAGCGTCCATTGAGCGAAGGGTTGGACCTGCATCCCACTGATAACAACTACGTCACCTTCCGCGACCATGTCACCGGACTGCAATATCTGGCATCCAGCCGCGATATCGCCGAGCGCGGGCTGTTCCTCGAGCTGCACGCCTACCAGTATTATGTGCTGCTGGACATTCAGGAAGTGCAGGATGACGCGCTGGGCTCGTACCGCCAGCTCAATGCATACCTGCAGGGGCGCGGTGTGCCCGACCTGCAAATGGCCAGGCGCGAGCTGCTCCAGCAGCCGGTGCAGAACCCGTTGCGCCAGATTATCAACCCCGGTTACTTCCAGTACCTGCTTGAACAGCGCCTGGGGGGGAAGAAACCCGCGCTGGCGCCTAATCTGCTGGGCGAAGCGCAGCAAAAGGCGAACGATCTGCTGGCCGGCATCAGCGCGCTGACCGGGTTCGATACCAACCGCGCCACGCTCAGCCGCGCCATCGCCCTGGAGCTGCTGCAGGTACTGGCCTTGCCGCTGCTGGAGCAGCGCTACCCGCTGCCCGGCTCCAGGCTGTACCCCAAAGCTGCCGTCTACTGGCGCGAGGGGCTGGAAGCGGCCGGCGAGCGCTGGCTGGCACTGTTCGCGTACACCTTCCTGCACCGGGCCGGCGAGCTTTCCGGCGAAACAGACGCGCAGCAGCTCACCCTGAGCTGGTTTGACGAATGGCAGGTGGGTCGCATGCTAACCGAAACCGCCCAGGCCCTGGGCCACAGTCAGGAAGCTGCCGGCCGCGTCACGCGCCAGGTGCGGCTGTTGATTGGTCAGCAGGGCTGGTTTGCCGAGCTGGGCGCGCTGCCGCTGGGAGAAATCTTGCAAGGCTGGCTGGCGAAAGAAGAAGTGCGCACTTTCCTGGGCATCAACCGCTACCAGGGAGTGCTGTGGTTCAACCACGAAGCCTTTGACGATTTTCTATGGCTGATGCTGACCGGCGCTACGCTCGAAGCCATGAACGACCCGCGGTTAAGCGCGCCGGATGTGATCGAGCGCCTGGTGAGCACTCACGAAGTCATCCAGCGCCTGCAAGCCGCCGAAGAAGGCTCCGGCTTCCAGCTGGAAAAACTACTGACGGCAGTGGAATTGGCAGAGAAACCGCAAGCAGATGTCGAAGTACAGTCGAATGAGACGCTGCAAGAGAAGCCTGCCGAATAACTGGAAGAATAATCGTCTAGAAAGAGCGAACCTTGTGGTTCGCTCTTTTTTTATTCTTACCAGGTGGCGGTTCTTGCCACTTTGGCCGGGAGCTGGCGGGTACGCTCGAAGCTCTTGCTGAATACCATGTCGGCGCTGGTTTCGGAGCGCCAGCTTTGCACGGCGCGCAGCCAGTTGAGCGCGCGCGGCGAAAGGTCGATGCCGGTGGCGGCGTGCGTCATCCATACCGCCTGAGCCGCGTACGAAACCGCGTTGCGCGGCTCGATGCGGTCAAAATCCTCGAAGAACCACCCGCACGAGGCAAACATACGCTGGCGCTCATTCTGCGCGCGCAGCAGCAGGTTGAGCTTTTCCACCACCTCACCACTTAGATGGCGACCGGCCAGGTCCGAAGCCAGATCTTCCAGGTTGGTCTGCCCCAGCAGCACATGAATGTAGCGATGGCGCAGCTCCCACGGATCGCGGATGTGATGCGATACTTCGCGCAGGTAAATCTCATCGATTGCCAGCGCGATACGGTCAAGGGCCTGGCGCATATGGCCCTTCCAGGCCCCATTGGGCGTGCAGCCGCACTCGCCTGCCCAGCGCGTCACGCCGTGGTGGCAGCTCCACGATGAGTTCTGCACGATCGACGTGCTGCGGAACGCCGGATAGCGCCGCAGCCATAAAGCCGGATAGGTAGTCTGAATATTCTGGCCACGCAGCGCGCCATCCAGCAGGTAGGAAAGAAACTTATCGCGCAGCTTCTGATGATGCCCGTACAGCTCGCCATCAGTAGCGATCATCACCAATTCAGGCTCGCTGTTCTGGCTGCCGTGGTTACGGTACTCCGGCAGCACGGCATCGCGCAGGAATGCCTCGGCGTTGATGGTGGCGGAAGGGTCAAAGCTTACCCGCGTGCTGAGTGCCTGGTTGTAGAAGAATGCGGTTATGCTCTTGCCATCCGGCAGTTCCACCCGGTAGGGGTATGAGGTATTCAAATCCTTATCCAGCGACTGCCAGGGGGCCAGGATGGTGAACTTAATACCGCACTGCGCCAGCACGCCCAGCGTTTCGGTGTTGGCGGCGGTCTCCGGCAGCCACATGCCCTCGGGCGCGTGCCCGAAGCGGTATTTATAATCGGCAATGCCCCAGCGCACCTGAGTGATCTTATCCTGCAGCGTTGCCAGCGGCAGGATGGTATGGTGGTAGGTTTGCGCCATAGCGTTGCCTACCCCATATCGCTGCACGTTCTGCTGGTCCTGGGCGATGATACGCGCAGTGGTGGTCGGGTCAGCCTGTGCCAGCCACGAAAACAGCGTAGGGCCGATATTGAAGCTGATGCGCGCCATGTTCCCGGCCGCGGCATTAGGAGCATAGCACTCGGCCAGGATTCGCTCGTTCCAGTTGTTGTATGGAGCAGCGCCGGGCTCAAGTGGAATTTCCCCGGTCAGCGGGTCTTCTCGCGGTGGCTGATAGAAATGGCCGTGCACGCACAGTGCAGAAACACTCATGGAATTCGTTGGAGCCTGCCTTTTCGTTGGGGTTGCAGTGCCACAGGTTTCAGATAGTCAAGCTGCTGGTGAAAGCGCACCGGCATCATCCCAAACTGGCGCGGGATCGAATCCACCGGGCAGATACGATCAGCCGAGAGGTAATCCAGCCAATAGGTCGTCATGGTGAACGTCGGATCGTTATGTTCCATCCACACGGCGATGCGCCGCAGCAGTGGAGGCGAGATCGGGACAAATGTGCGCCGCGCGCCGATGGTTGCCATCACCGTCTCGGCCACGCTGCGAAAAGTCAGATGATCCAGCCCGCCCAGGGTGATCGTCTTATTAATTGTATCCGAATCTTGCAAGGACCAGGTCATGCACGCCACCAGGTCTTCAATCCACACCGGCTGGATGCGCATATGCCCGTCACCCGGCAGCAGGAACACGAAACGATTTTTGCGGATCAGCCGTACCAGGCCGCTGGTGAGTTGGTCGCCGGGGCCATACACCACACCGGTGCGAAAAATCGTGTAGTTCAGGCCGCTGTTGATCAGATGGTGTTCCGCGATCGCTTTGGCTTTTAGCACCGGGTAGGCCGAAGCGCGGTCTGCTCCCAGGTGGCTAAGGGTGAAAATACGCTCCACCCCGGCGCGCGCTGCCACCTCTGATAGCACGCGCGTGCCTTCGGCATCCACAGCAAACAAATCGCCCCCTGCACCCTGGCGCTCTACGCCCACCAGGTGAAAGATCACATCTACGTCTTTCAGCGCCGAGCGCAGCCCGCGCTCATCCTTCAGACTGCTCACAGCCACTTCTACAGGCACGCCGCGCGGCAGATTGGGCGAGACTGCCGAAGGCCGCAGCAGGGTGCGCACCTGGTGGCCGGATTCGACCAGGTGACGGATAAGCGCTTTGCCAATAAAACCGGTGCCGCCGGTGACCAGGATCATAGACGGAAATTATAGCAGGTGTTGGGAGATTTGCCAGATTGGCATCATTCTTGCTACATCAGTGCTACCCCAGCTTGCAAAACTGTCTTTTCCAAACCAGACAGGCAAACCACACCCGCCCACCCACGCGAGAACCCTTATGAAATCCACTGGCCCCCTGTTCCCCAATCGCGCAACCCGTCTCGGCTTTCATTATTATGCCGACAGCCTGCATTATCGCGAGAGCGACCTGGCCGCCTGGCTTCCAGAATTTGAAGCCCTGGGTGTTTCGTGGCTGGTGCTGCGTTCCGACACCACGCGCGCAATTCCTGAAGCTTTCATTAATGGATTATTGAGCGCCGGCATCGAGCCGGTGGTGCACATTCCGCTGGCGCTTGCCGACCCTACCGCCGGCGCCGCGCAGGTGACCACGCTGCTGGAAGCCTACGCGCATTGGGGCGTACGCGCAGTGCAACTCGTCGAGCGCCCCAACGCCAGCAACGCCTGGGGTGACGGCCAGTGGGCGCAGCATGATCTGGTGGAACGTTTCCTCGATCGCTTCCTGCCGTTGGCCGGCGCCGCGCTGCGATTAGGCCTGGTGCCGCTCTTCCCACTGCTCGAGCCGGGCGGCAGCTATTGGGATACCGCCTTCCTGCGTGCTGCGCTGGGTTCCCTCGAGCGCCGCAAGCAGACTGCGTTGCTGCAAAACCTGGTGCTTTCGGCATGGGCGCGCACCGGCAGCAAATCATTGGACTGGGGCGCAGGCGGCCCGGAACGCTGGCCGGAGAGCCGCCCCTACGTCACCCCGGCCGGCAGCGAAGACCAGCGCGGCTTTCGTATCTACGATTGGTATCAATCGGCGGCGATGGCTGTGCTGGGGCGGCACGTGCCGGTGCTGCTGTTTGGCGCCGGGGCTGCCAGCGGCCATCTGTACACTGGTGAGCACCGCGAGATGGCGCTCAATATCGCCCGGCTGCTGGCGGGCGAAGTTATCCCCGACCCGCAGGATCCCACCACCGCGCTGCAGCCCATCCCAGAGACGGTGCTGGCCTGCAATCTGTGGCAACTGGCCGGCGGCGCGGATGCATGGTATCCGGACGGCGGCGAGCCGTTGTCTGCCATCGCGGCAATCAAAGAATGGCGCGCGGAACGTGCCAAAGGCGGTGCAAAAGGTACCATCCCGCACACTGGCGGCAGCGCAGCGCGCCCTATCCGCCACTACCTGCTGCTGCCCACCTACGAATGGGGCATTTCCGAGTGGCACCTTTCCATCATTCGCCCATTCGTGCAAAAGCACGCCCCAACCGTTGGGTTTTCACCCGCCGAGGCCGCGCTGGCGCAGCGCGTGACGGTAGTGGGCGGAGATCAGTGCTTCCCGGATGAGATTTTGGATCAGCTCCGCGCCGCCGGATGTGCCGTTGAGCGGGTGAGCGGAGATGGCACAAGTATTGCAACACAACTGGCAGAGAGGTGAACACCATGAACATTTCCCTGACTTCGCAAGCCATCCAGCACGCTTCCTTCGAAGTGAAACAGCCCGTCCTCAAAGTGCTCGGCCTGGGCGGCGGCGGCTCTAACGCCGTTAACCGCATGATCGAGCTGGGGCTGGGCGGTGTGGAATACATCGCCGCCAACACAGATGCCCAGGCGCTCAAAAGCAGCCTGGCGCCCACCCGCATCCAGCTTGGCTCGCGGCTCACCCGCGGATTGGGCGCTGGCGGCAAACCTGAGATCGGTGAAGCCTCGGCCGAGGAGAGCTACCGCGACCTGAACACCGCGCTGGCCGGAGCCGACATGGTGTTCCTCACCGCCGGCATGGGGGGTGGAACCGGCACAGGCTCGATCTCCATTGCCGCGCGTGTGGCGCGTGCCCTCGGCGCGGTCACGGTGGCCATTGTCACCACCCCGTTCTCCTTCGAGGTCGGCCGCCGCCAGCAAAACGCGCGCGCCGGGTTAGCAAAACTGCGCCCGTATATTGACACGCTGGTCACCGTACCCAACGACCGGCTGCTCCAGGTGGCTCCGCGCGATCTGCCGCTGGAGATGGCCTTCCGCCTGGCGGATGACGTTCTGCGCCAGGGCATCCAGGGCATCACCGAGCTGATCACCCAGCCGGGGCTGATTAACGTGGACTTCGCCCACGTGCGCACCATGATGCAGTCCGGCGGCGGCTCGTTGCTATCCATCGGCCAGGGACAGGGCAGCAGCAAAGCTTTGCAGGCGGTGGAGCGCGCGCTGCACCATCCACTGCTCGACTCGATCTGCATGGACAACGCCACCGGCATCATCGCCAACTTCACCGGCGGGCCGGACCTGACTTTCCTGGAAGTGGCCGAAGCCCTGACTTACCTGCAGGAGAAGACCAACAACCGCGCCGAGATCATTCCAGGCGTCATCACCGATAACCGCATGGAAAACCGCGCCCAGGTGATCCTGATTATCACCGGCCTGGGAGCTACCCCGGTAGATGCGCAGTCCATCGCCCGCCCGGTGCAGCAGCCAGTATGCGTGCCGGTGACCGCCACACCCGCTGCGGCAGAACGCTCTGCTGCCCCGACCGTGCTGCGTTCCAGCCCCCTACCCGTATCCAGCCTGAGCGAGCGCCCGCTGGCGGCCCAGCCCGAGATGCCCGTGGCGCGCGCGGACCGCGAAGTCGACTCAACCGACCTGGACCTGCCCGCGTTCCTGCGCCGGCGCCCGCGCTGATGGGGGAAACATGGAATCTAACCTGATTGATGCGATCTGCAAGACAGTCTACAAGCGCTTTCCCGAGATGAACGGCAAGCGCCCCGCGGTGCAAAATTATACCGAAACCCAGGTGCTGCTGCTGTTCAAAGCCAGCGTCACCACCGCCGACGGGCGCAGCCTGCCACGCACCGTGCGCGTGGTAGCCAGCAAAGATGGCAAGATCAACAAAATCACCACCTCGCGATAAAGAAAATTCCCACAAGGAGACCCTCATGAACATGCCGATTGTCAAACGCGCAGAAATCGCCTTTTGGGATGTCGCCATTCAGGCTATGAGCCAGAACGAACCAATACGCCGCGCCATCCGCATCATCCATAAAGCGGCCCAGCCGTCCAGACTGCGCCGTGTGGCCGGCCTGCTGGCCATCACTGCCTGTTCCGGCCTTCTGAGTGGCATGATCCTGGGTCTGGTCACCACGTATCTGAGATAATCCTATGCGCAAAAATTTATTGGTAGCACTGATTCTGTCAGTGATAGCCACCCTGCTGCCCTACCCCACCCCGGTCCTCGCCGACAGGGGCGTACCCGGCTCACCTGATTTTGGCTACGGCGCGCGAGTTGAATTGGAAGGCGCGTACCTGGATGAAGCCCTGGAACTGGCCGCGGATATCCCGCTCGATTGGATTGGGATCACGCTGCGCTGGTCATCACTCCTGCCCGGCGGCGCTTACCAGGCCCGGCTGGATCGCGCACTGACCTTTGCCGGAAAAAACAATCTTCATGTCGTCATCAGCCTGACCGACGCACCGCAGACGGCGCAGACCGCAACCGGCCCGGACCCGGCGAAAATCACCAACCTGCTGGGCGGATTGTCCTCCCAATACCCAGGCGTGATCGCCGCGGTAGAACTCTTCCCGGCCGCGAACACTCGCGCCGGCTGGGGCACCGCCCCCGACCCAGCCGCATATGCGCGCCTGTTCAACGCGCTGCAGGCGCAGCTCCCCGCCGCCGGAATGAACCTGCTGCTGGTGAGCGGCGGCTTGCAGCCGGTTGCGCCCGGCAGCCAGGGCGATGCCATGGACGACGCCGCATTCTTGCAGGGCGTATACCAGTCCGGCGCTTACCCTAGCGTGGTCGGTCTGGCGTTGAACACGCTGGCAGCCGACCCGCTGGCGCCCCCCGATGCTTCCAACCCCAATGTGCTGCGCCATTACGAAACCATCCGCCAGGTGATGAAAGCTTACAATCAGGAAAACAGCCTGATCTGGATCACCGCATTCCGTCCACCTTCTGGTACAATACAATCATCTGATGGTAATTCCCTCGGAATGCCACAACCGGAGAGCTGGCTGTACCAGGCATATGCGCAGATTCGCTCGCAGTTATATATTGGCGTGGTGATATACCAAAGTCTCAACCCCGCCGACTTGCCATCCGCGAGCTATGCGCTGGTTGCATCCACACAGCAGTATCATCCGTTTGTGCCCATCCTGCGGGGATTGGTAAGCCAGAATGGGGGAATTCTATCCTTACCCAGATACGGCAGACCCAAAAATGAGGGGTTAACCAAGCAACCACGCCAGTGAGGGTATGAAGAAAGCCGGCTTTTTGATCGTGCTCATCGCAGTCTTCGGCATGTGCCTGTGGCTCGGATATCGGGCTACGGCTGGTGGCATGTTGCCTGGCATCGCCCCGGGCGCGCAAGAAGCGCAACCTACCGCAACCACCCAACGGAATATCCTCATCGCCAGCGTCGATTCTCTCGAAACATCCACACCCCAATTAATATCGGTGTGGGTGCTCTTTGCCGTTCCCAGCAACCCCAGCCCCAGCATCCTCTTCCTGCCCGTGTATTTCGCAGATGGTAGCAAGCCTGATGCCGCCTATCTGGGCGGTGCCTTCGCCCTGGATGATAGCGGCCGGCCGGCGCCAGCCTTTACCGAGGCCGTACGCGCGCGCCTGAATCTGGATCGACTGGATAATTACGTCACCATTGACCGTGATGGGGTGGCGATCTTTGCCGCGCTGTTCCCCGGTGCCCAGCCATCATTGCAGCCTTTCGAAGTGGTTGTGCCCGATGATATCCAGGCTGCCCGAGTCTTCTGCGCCGGATTGCAATCCAAGCCGTCTGGGATGCAGGTTCAGGTAGATTGGACGCGGATCGCCCCCGCGCACTTCCGCACCGGGCTCAACCTGACAGAATTCAGCACTACCTGGCAGGCATTCACCCAACCTGATACCAACCCGCACTGTGAAGTGCTGCCATAAACCCGGGCAAAGGTTGTAAAAATCGGGACAATTTTCCCCGCAATGGATCGAAAATCCGGTATACTTGGGGCACTTGACATACGGCAGTCCCACCCGGCGCTCAAGGGAGTTGGATCGTGAATGGAAACCCCGGAGCCGGGACAGCAGCCAGCATTCCCATCCGGCCATTGAGCCGGATGAATTTTTGAGAGGGAGAAACGAGGAAAGCAGCAATGGATGAGAATATGAGTGCCAATCAGCAGCCCGAACAGGTGGCTAAGGACGTGGTGGTGAGCATTGAGTACACACTCAAAGTGGAAGGCGAAGTAGTGGATTACTCCGACCGCGATGAGCCTCTGGAGTACATCCAGGGCCACGACCAGATCATCCCCGGGTTGGAGAGCGCGCTGGCCGGCATGGCTGTAGGCGAGAGCAAAGAAGTCAACGTCTCCGCCGCGGATGCCTACGGCGAGATGGACAACGAAGCCATGGTACAGGTGGACCGCTCCGATTTCCCCGAGGAAGTCCCGATGGAGATTGGCACGCAGGTGCAGGTGCGCAACATGGATGGGCACGTGCTGGATGCGCGCATTGCCGCCATTGAGGGCGACCAGGTTACCCTGGACTTCAATCATCCGCTGGCCGGCAAGGACCTGCTCTTCAACGTCACCATCGTGGCGCTGCGCAACGCGACCGAAGAGGAAATTGAGCACGGCCACGTACACGGCGATGATATGGAAGAAGAATTCGATGACGACGACTTCGACTTCGAAGACGATGAGGATGAGGACGACGAATTCGAAGAGTACGACGAAGAAGATAACGAAGCGGAAAATAACTAAGGGCTGAAACATCAGGCCTTAACGCAAAACGAGCCGGCACAGCGCCGGCTCGTTTTGCGTTTCTTCGCCTATTTATTCTCGCCCATGCGGCGCACCCACTTCATCACTTCGACGAAGATGAACAGCAGCAGGCTGAGCGCAAAGCTGATACCCAGCTCGCTGAGCGACAGCGGCCGCGTGCCGAACAGGTTCTGCAGCAGCGGCACGTAGATCACCAGCAGCTGCAGCGCCACGGTCAGCAGCACCGCGCCGATCATATAACGGTTAGAGAAGAAACCGATCTGGAATACCGACTCGTGGTCGGCGCGCAGGGCCATCACATTACCCATTTGCGCCAGGGTCAGCGTGGTAAAGACGATGGTCTGCCAGTTCTCCGAGCCGTTGCGCCAGAAGATATAGCCGGCCAGCAGCGAGAGCAATGCCAGCACAAAGCCGATCAGCAGCACGTCACGCCCCAACCCGCGCGCGAAGATGTTTTCGTTGGGCGCGTGCGGCTTGCGGCGCATGGTGCTTGGCTCGGCCGCTTCCACCGTCAGCGCCAGGCCGGGTAACCCGTCCGTCACCAGGTTCACCCACAAGATTTGCAGCGGGGTCAGCGGCAGGGGCATGCCCAGGAATGGCGCAATCAGCATCACCAGGATCTCACCTGAGTTGGACGCCAGCGCGTACTTGATGAATTTGCGAATATTATCATAGATGCGCCGGCCTTCTTCCACCGCGGCTACGATGGTTGCGAAGTTATCATCCAGCAGCACCATATCCGCCGCCTCTTTCGAAACATCGGTGCCGGTGATGCCCATGGCCACGCCGATATCCGCTTTTTTCAGCGCCGGGGCATCATTTACGCCATCGCCGGTCATGGCCACATTGTGGCCCAGGTTTTGCAGCGCTTCGACGATCTTTAGCTTATGCTCGGGGGAAACCCGCGCAAAGACCTGTACGTTCTCCACCTGTTTTTGCAGCTCTTCCACGCTCATCGTTTCCAGCTCTTTGCCGGTCAACACCGTGTTATCCCGAGCAATGCCCAGGTCGCGAGCGATGGACAGCGCCGTCAGCGGATGGTCACCGGTGATCATCACCGGGCGGATGCCAGCGCCCTGCGCCACGCTGACCGCGTCGCGTACTTCCGGCCGCGCCGGGTCGATCATGCCGAACATGCCCACGAACACCAGCTCACGCTCGTCCAGCTCGCTGAGCGGCGCGCCGCTTTCGGGCAGCAGCCGGAAGGCCGCGCCCAGCACGCGCATACCGTTCTTCGCCATCCCGGCATTTGAATCCAGGATGCGCTGCTTCCATTCGGGGGTCATCGGCTGCAGCCGGCCCTGGTCCAGCACCTGCACCGAAACATCCAACAGCCCATCCACCGCGCCCTTGGTGAAGGCGATTCGCCTGCCATCCATCGCGCCGGGGACTTGCGCCAGCACGCCCTGGACAGCATCCGGCACATCACCCGCGCGAATAGCGTGCACGGTAGTCATGCGTTTGCGGTCAGAGTCAAACGGCACTTCATCAACGCGCGGCAGCGCGCTCTCCAGGCGTTCCTTCCACAGGCCAGCCTGTGCCGCGGCCACCACCAGCGCGCCTTCTGTCGGGTCGCCCACGGCGGCGTAGCCGCCTTTTTCTTCGGGCTTCTCTTCCAGGTATGCATCATTGCACAACGCGCCGCTCATCAGCAGCATCAGTACCGAGGGTTCATTGGCCACCTCGGGGATGGGCTTATCGCGTAACGAGATTTCAGGAGCATAACTATGCACGCGCTCCAGCACGTCAATGCTCTTACCGGCCACGTCTACCACGGTGACGGTCATGCGGTTTTCGGTCAGCGTGCCGGTCTTATCCGAGCAGATCACGGTCACCGAACCCAGCGTTTCCACCGCCGGCAGCTTGCGGATGAGGGCGTTGCGCCGCAGCATGCGCTGCGCGCCCAGCGCGAGAGCAATCGTCACCACGGCGGGCAGTCCTTCGGGAACCGCCGCCACCGCCATGCTGATGCCGGTCATAAACATCAGCCGCAAATCTTCACCGCGCCACAGGCCCAGGCCAAAAACGATCGCCACGATGATCAGCGCGGCCACTGCCAGCCCCTTGCCGAGCTGCTCCAGGCGGCGCTGCAGCGGCGTTTCTTCCGCGCCCACGTTCTGGATCATGTCGGCAATGCGCCCGAGCTGGGTCTTCATGCCGGTCTCGGTAATCACCAGCGTGCCGCGGCCGTAGGTGGCCGCCGTGCCCATAAAAGCCGAATTCTTCTGGTCGCCCAGCGCCACGTGCTCGCCCTGCAGCGCATCCACATTTTTCTCCACCGGCTCCGATTCTCCGGTCAGCACCGCTTCCTGGATGCGCAGGTTTTGCGACTCAACCAGCCGGCCATCGGCGGGGATTCGGTTGCCTGCTTCCAGCACCACGATATCGCCCGGAACGAGGTGCTTCGCCTCAATCTCCTGCACGCGGCCGTCGCGGCGCACGTGCACGCGCGGCACAGCCATATCTTTCAGCGCTTCCATGGCCTTCTCGGCGCGGTATTCCTGGGTGAAGCCCAGGATGGCGTTCAGGAATACGATGATCAGAATGGCAATCGCGTCCGCGTACTCGTGTAAAAAGATCGAGATGACGGCTGAGATGATCAGGATGATGATCATGATGCCGGTGAACTGTTCGAGTAAGATCTTCCACGGGCTTTTCGCTCCGCGGTCTACCAGCTCATTGCTGCCATACTGTTCCAGGCGCCGGCGCGCCTCCTCACCGCTCAAACCGCTCTCTTTGCTGGTAGATAATTTCTCCAGCACCTGCTGGCTGTTCAGCCGAAACCATTCTTCCATACAATCCTCTCTCCTACCCCTGGTGTGACTTGAAGGAAGTGGTCAGGTGTTAATAAAAAAAACCAACACACCCGATCCGCTGTGTTGGTCTTGCTAACGCTTGCGCGCTATCCTGCCGGGGTGATCCCGTCATGACGGCAGGTAACCTTATAAAGAAGGAAGCTACTCCCCAACAGAAAAAGTGTACCCCGTCGCTCTCGGCCTGTCAAGCCGGTTTTTCCCCCACCTGCGGGCGGTTGACCAGCCACACGCCCAGCAGGATAATCGCCCCGCCCAGTAAGGTAACCGGAGTGACCATTTCGCCCAGCAGCCACCACGCCACGAACAGTGTCACCAGTGGTTCCAGGTACAGGAACACGCCAAGCTGCGAAACCGGCATTACCTGTAGCGCATCATACCAGGCGATATACGCCAGCCCCGAGCAGCCAATTCCCAGGAACAGCACGCCGGCCCAGCCGGTGCGCGTCAGGTGGGCAATATCCCCCAGGCCGGGGCCTAGCAGGAAAGGCGGGGTGATAAACAGCCAGCCAAAGCCCATCACGAACAGCAGCGCGCGCGCCGCCGGGTGGCGCAGCATCAGCCCGCGTGACAGAGTGGAAAACACCGCCCAGTTCACCGCACTGATCAAAATCAGCACGTCGCCGGTCGTCCACGATCCGCCGGAAAGCAGCCCGCGCAGGTCACCTTTTGAAACCAGCAGCAGTACCCCTATCCCGGCCAGCAGGATGCCGGCCGCGCGCAGTACGCTCAGCCGTTCGCGCAGCACCAGCGCCCCCAGGATGGCGATGAACACCGGCGAGGTCGCCACGATCCACGACGTGGTGGTGGCCTGCGCCTGCACCAGCGCGGTGGATTGCAGCCACTGGTGAAAGGTGATGCCGAGAAAACCGATCCCGGCGAATGCCAACAGCTCGCGCCGCGCCGGCAGCCGCCACTGCCCGCGGCGAACCACCACCGCCGCCAGGATCAGCACGCCCATGGCAAAGCGCAGCCACACCAGCGTAAACGGCTGCACATCGCGCAGGGCAAATTTGGTGGCGACAAATGAGGCGCCCCATGCCACTACGGCAAACAGGGCTTCGAGGGTAACCAGAGCCCGGCTGCGCAATCTGTCTCCGGGGATCAGGGCTGCGGCCCGGCGCCCTTCGAGCGCTCCTGCAGGTCGCGCAGCGTTTCGGGCGTGTTCTTTAGCATCCAGTACGAGCCCGACTGCTCGCGCGCCAGCCGGCCATGCCAGAACAGCGACTCAGCCAGCCATTCAAACACTTCGCCGATGCCGGCCGCAGCCAGGGCATAAATCAGTACTTCCCCCAGCGGCTGGTAGATCGCGTAGGTCAGCAGCAGGATCAAGCCCACCCAGGTGGCCGAGCACACCGGGCAGCATACCAGCTCGCCCAGCATGCGGCGCACGCCGCTGCCGGTGGCCTCGTTGCTCTTGCCAGCGCCGCTGCTGTCATCCACCTCGCGCACGCCAAACAGGTCGCGCAGCCAGTGGAAGATCAGGTTGTACGCAATGGCGCGGCCGCCGCGAAACGCAGCCAGCCCCACCAGCAGCGCGAACAACACATCGGGGATGGGCGGCAGGCGATTCAACCACGCCGCGAAGATTGCCAGGACAAAAAAGATGATGTCCGTAAAGATGAGGGTCGCTTTCTCTGTCCGGTTCAAGGCTTGCTCCCTTTTCGACTGCCTGCTCGACCGATGGTTGGCGCGTTCTTGCCTGCAACAGCCATTATACCCCAGTGGCGGGAGTATAATGGGGAAAGTGCTCTGCCGGTTGGCACTGCTTCCGCTCTATTCCCACCATCCCCCGAACTTCATTCAACAGGAGAGAATCATGACTGTGCGTGAAAAACGATTGATTACCGCCGAAGATCTCTACCAGTTCCAGCTCCTGAAAGGCGCGCGCATCGCACCGGATGGACAACACGTCATCTACTCGGTACACCGCGTGGACCCCAAGACCGAAAAAAAGTACTCCAACCTGTGGGTCGTCCCGGTGGATGGCGGCGAGCCGCGCCAGTTCACGTACGGCGATCAGAATGACGGCGGCCCGGTCTGGTCGCCGGATGGCAGCCAGGTGGCTTTCCTTTCCAATCGCGGCGATAAAGAAAAGCCCGCGCAGGTATACCTGCTGCCTTTCTTTGGCGGCGAAGCCCGCCCGTTAACCAGCATCCAGGGCGAAATCAGTAACCTGGTCTGGTCGCCGGATGGCAGCACCCTTCTATGCAACGTGCGCAAGCAGGATGCCGAGGTGCTGGAACGGGAAAAAGACGAGCAGAAGAAGAAGCTCGGCACGGTCAAGCGCCATTACGATCGCGTTTTCTACAAGCTGGATGGCTATGGCTACCTGCCTCACGAGCGTACCCATATCTGGACCATCGATGTGGCCAGCGGCGCCGGCAAGCAGCTCACCGACCATCCCGTGTACGACGAATTCGATCCGATCTGGTCGCCAGACGGCAAAACCATCGCCTTCCTCTCCAACCGCTCCAATAACCCGGATTTCGAATTCGAAAAAACGGATATCTTCCTCATGCCGGCCGAAGGTGGCGAGTTTACAAAGGTTGAAGCTCCGGTGGGCGATAAAGGCAGCCTGAGCTTCTCACGCGATGGCAACTGGCTGGCCTATGTGGGCACGCCCGGCGTAGATGACTGGAAGAACAACGACCTGTATATCGTCCCGCTGGATGGCTCTGAGCCGGCGCGCAACCTGACAAAGAACTACGACCTCCACGTAGCAGCGTGGACGATCAACGACATGGGCGAGCCGGAGATGATGCGCCCCTATTGGACGCTGGACGGGCAGTCAATTCTGTTTCAGGTGGCCATCCACGGCAGCACGGTGCTCAAGCGCATCCGCCTAAATGGCAGCGGCCTGGAAGATGTAATCGGCGAGGGCGGCGTGGTGGCCAACTTCTCCATCGACCGCGACGAAACCCGCATGGCGTATTTCAACGGCCAGATGGATGATCCCGGCCAGGTACGCGTACGCGATCTGAAGACCGGCGAGGAGCGCCAGCTCACGCGGCTCAACGGCGATCTGCTGTCCGGCATCGACCTGGGCCAGGTGGAAGAAGTGTGGTTCAAGGGACCAGATGGCAACGACCTACAGGGTTGGATCCTCACCCCGCCCGGTTTCGACCCGGCCAAAAAGTATCCTTCGATCATGGAAATCCACGGCGGCCCGCTGACGCAATACGGCCGGTTCTTCATGCACGAGTTCTACTACCTGGCCTCGAAGGGTTATGTGGTCTACTTCTGCAACCCGCGCGGCGGGCGCGGCTACGGCGAGCAGCACGCCGGCGCCATCCATGGCGCCTGGGGCTCGGTGGACTACGCAGACCTGATGGCCTGGGCCGATTACATGGCGCAGAAACCTTACATTGACACAGCGCGCATGGGCGTCACCGGCGGCTCATACGGCGGCTACATGACAGTCTGGATTATTGGCCATACCGAGCGTTTCAAAGCCGCGGTCACCCAGCGCTGCGTCAGCAACTTCGTCAGCATGTGGGGTTCCAGCGATTTCAACTGGGCGTTCCAGCGCGAGCTGGGCGATAAGCCGCCCTTCGAAGACCTGGAGAAGTACTGGAAGCACTCGCCCATCGCCTACATTGGCAACGCCAGGACGCCTACGCTGGTGATCCACAACGAATTCGACCTGCGCTGCCCCATCGAGCAGGGCGAGCAGGTGTTCGTGGCGCTCAAGCGCCTGGGCGTGGATACCGAATTTGTGCGCTTCCCGGATGAATTCCACGGTCTCAGCCGCAGCGGCCGCACCGACCGCCGCATCGCCCGCCTGAATGCCATCCTGGGCTGGTTTGAGAAGTACCTGAAGTAAATCGAAACAGGCAAACGCGGCCGGGGGCGAAAGTCAGCTCCCGGCCGCATCGCTTCCTGCTTTTCGCGGTGGTAGTATAATCACCACCGATGCAGCCCGTACCTCAGCGCAAGCCTGTTCCCTTCCACGTCTTTTTCCTCGCCGCCTACCCGGTGATTGCGCTGTACGCGCACAACGCTGGCGAGGTGGCAACCGACGTGTTCCTGCGCTCGCTGGCGCTCAGCCTGGCCGGCGCGGCAGTGCTGCTGGTTGCAGCGCGGCTGGCGCTGCACTCGTGGTGGAAAGCCGCGCTGCTGGTTTCGCTGTTCCTGCTGGCCTTCTTTGCCTATGGCCAGGTATATGACCTCAAAAAGAGCCTGCCGGCGCTCATCCCGCTGCTGCGCCACCGCTTTTTTGCTCCGCTGTGGCTGGCGGCGGCAGTAGCCGGCGCGGCGTTGATCCTGCGCGCGCGCGAAAACCCGCAGCGAATGCAGATTTTGAACGCTGCCACCGCCGCGCTCCTGGTGCTGCCGCTGCTGCAAATTGGCGAGTACGCGCTGCGCGCGTCACAGGAATACCGCGCCGGCGGCGAGGCGCGCCTGCCCGCCGCCCCCCTGGCCGCCCCGGCCGGCAAGCCGCTGCCCTCGGTGTACTTTATCCTGCTGGATACCTACATGCGCTCGGATGCATTGCAGCGCGACATGGGCTACGACAACAGCGCCTTTGTGCAGCGCCTGGAAAGCCTGGGCTTCTACGTGCCTGCGTGCAGCCGCTCCAACTATAGCTACACGCAGGCCTCGATGGTCAGCGCGCTCAATATGGATTATCTGGACAGCCTGCAAAACGAGCTGGAGCAGAACAAGGTCGATATGGGCGTGTACGCGCTCATTAAGTGGAGCAAGCTGCGCCAGCAGCTCGAATCGGCCGGTTACCGCACTGTGGCTTTCGACAGCGGCTACGAGTGGAGCCGCCTGTACGACGCCGATGCCTACCTGGGCCTCAACCGCGACACGTTCGCCATGCAGAACATGAGCCGATTCGAAGCGCTGCTGGTGAAGAGCACTTTGCTGCGCGTCTACACCGATTACGCCATCCGCGAGAGCCAGAGCGGGCTGGCGCAGGCCAATTCGCCCTTCCACGAGCACATCGAGCTGGAACGCTTCATCCTTGCCCGCCTGCCCGACCTGGCGGATGATCCTGCGCCCAAGTTCGTCTTCGCCCACGTGCTCATCCCGCACTGGCCGTATGTGTTCCTGCCGGATGGCACGATCCGCTCCGATCCAGCGTTCGACCAGGACGCGCCCACCCCCGAGCAACTGCGCCAGGGTTACACCGACTCGGTGGCGTTCGTCAACGCGCGCATCGGCGACGCCGTGGAAAGCATCCTGGCGCGTTCGCCCACCCCGCCGGTGATCGTCATCTACGGCGACCACGGTCTGAAGGGCGACAACCGCCTGCAAAACTTCGCCGCCATCTACCTGCCCGGCGGCAGTCAGAACCTGTACCCCAGCATCACCCCGGTCAATTACTACCGCGTGGCGCTCAACCAGGTGTTCAACGCCGGCTACCCGCTGCTGCCCGACCTGAGCTACGACGACGTAGACCCCACGGATAAACAGGACATGCGCGTCTTCCCCGAGACCGCCCCGCAGTGCATCCTCGCGCCGTAAGGGTCGTAATCAACCGGGCAAAATGCATCACGAATAGTACGAAAATAAACGAATACTACCCTACAGTCTCGCCCGGGCTGTTAGGCCGCCTGTGCATCGGGGCGAGACTGTAAGATGATTTCCGGCAGGTTGAATTTTTTACACCTTACCCCTACCCAAAAATGTGGCGCGCGGTTCAATTCACGAATCAAAAAGGCGGCGCTGCTTGTGGGGTGAAGTACCACGCGCAGCGGCCGCCATTACGCCGCTAAGGAAGGCGGACGGGAAAAGGTCTAATTCAAATCCTGGTCCAAAGCATCGCCCAGGTCGATACCCCGCAGCCAGGCGTGAAACGGGTCCAGGCTGCTGTCGTCCAGCGGCACTTCATGGTTGAGCACCACCAGCGCGCCGCGCCCGATGTTGTGGATAGCGGCTTCATCGCCGCTGCTCAGCACGATGCACTGGTACTGCGG
Source organism: Longilinea sp. (assembly GCA_039810245.1). Classification (GTDB taxonomy): domain Bacteria; phylum Chloroflexota; class Anaerolineae; order Anaerolineales; family Anaerolineaceae; genus CALDSL01. The sequence continues at coordinate 575,139 of JBDHWQ010000001.1, forward strand.
CGTCCACTGCACAATAAACCGCCGCCCGCAGGTGGGGCAAAACCACTCTTCCGCCCCGCTTTCATGTTTTTTGACTACCAGGATTTCATGATTATGACAGTTCATCGCTACCTCTAATCCTGGCAGGCATACCGTTTCTAAAGTGGCCAGGAACGCCATTACTATAACATCGAAATTCGACCAAAAAACTTACATCCACCTTACAACCAGCCTACCTTCCCGCGCGCCGGGCTGGTATACTTGAAATCCTATGACCGGTAGAGGACCCCGCCTATTTGTGCTGATCATCCTGGCGTTGAGCGCCTGCCAGGCCGCCCCGACCCCCACGCCGCCCGCGGCCACGCCCACCCCGCGCCCCACCGCGGCGCAGACCGCCGCCCCCGCGCGTACCGCCACCATCACCCCGCTGCCCACCTTCACCCTCGAGCCGCTGCTGGGGCCGCCTGGGGATTTCGCCCCATTGGACGACTTCTCCGCGGACCAACCTGCGCAGGATGCGCCGCCGCAGACCTTCCGCGCCCCCACGCGCCAGCCCACCGGTTCCGCCGCGATCAATCCCACCCAGCCCATCATCCGCTTTACGCAGGGGCCGACCGCCACCGAAGACCCCGACCGCGATTACCCCCTGACGCACGATATCGCTGGGGTCACCGGCCACCAGCAGGCCTTCCCGCTGGGCTGCGAGGCCGCCGCGGCGGTAGATTGGGCGCGCTTTTACGATGTCGAGATCAACGAAGACGAATTCCAGGAAAGCCTGCCCGTCTCCGACAACCCGGATAAAGGCTTCGTGGGCGAGGTCACCGGCCGCTGGGGGCAGATCCCGCCCAACGACTACGGCGTGCACGCCGGCCCGGTAGCTGATCTGTTATACGATGTGTACGAGCTGCCGGCCGTCTCCTACAGCGGCTACACCATCGAAGACCTCAAGCGCTCCATCGCCAATGACCACCCGGTGATCGCCTGGGTGATCGGCAACGTCACCAGCGGCGCGCCCAAAGAGTACACCGACGAAGATGGCGACGTCAGCGTGGTAGCCGCCTTCGAGCACGTGGTCATCGTCACCGGCTACAACGACAACAACGGCACGCTGCGTTACCTCAACAACGGCCGCTCCTACACCGTCCCGCAGGAAACCTTCCTGAATTCGTGGGGGGTGCTGGACAATATGGTGGTGGTATACGAGGAGTAAGAAGTACGAATCATTGCGCCAAGGCACATTGCACTACACATGATCTATGTCATCAATGCCGTAGCCAAGCATCATAGCATCGAAAAGAAGTCTTGTAACCGGAAGCGGACAAATCTATACTGATTCTGCTCTTCCAATTTGTATCTTACTACTTTCTACGAATAGTTACCCAACGATATACATAGCCCAGCGGAGGGGAAATGCTACGAGCAGTCTGCAACGCACTGTTGGTGTTGGTATTATTTGCGCAAAACATTGGCCCCATCTCCATCAGCCGGCAGCATCTCCCTACTACCTCCAACCAAATTCTCGAAACGCCCTTCCCGGAAGAAACCATCTCCCCCACCAGCATCCCCACCGAGCCGGCGGCCACCGCCGCGCCCGAAGAAACCCAGCCCCCGACGCCCGAGCTGACCGAAACCGCCCTGCCCGAAGCGCCAACCGCCACGCTGGAGCCTTCCAGCACGCCTGCCCCTGTCGAAACATCCACCCCGACAGATGCGCCGGAGCAATGCCAGAGCGAAATCATCATCCACCAACCCCGCCTCGAAAGCCAGCTTTTGGCGCTGGAAGAAGGGGCGGATGCGGCCGCCTTCGAAGAAACGCTGCGCGAAGCCCGCCAGCAGGCCGAAGCGCTGGTTTGCCCGGGGGCAACCACCATCCTGGCGAGAGAAGGCAGGCTCAAGATCACCTTCCCCGAAAACAGAACACGGGAAAAGCTGCGCCTGTACGTTGGCCGCCCGGACGTGGAAACGGTGGAATCCTTCCTCAGCGACGACGCGGTCGAAATTACCGCCTACTCGCTGGACCGCGCCCGGGAAATTCGCAAATTCTCCAGAGAGCTTTCGGTGGAATTCACCTATGACCCCGAGCAGTACGCCGGGGTGGAAGACGCGCTCAACATCTTCTACTACGACGAAACCGCGCGCGACTGGATCAGCATTCCCACCCGCGTCGACAAGAAAAACCACGCCCTGCGCGCCCGCACCAACCACCTCACCGTCTTCGATTACGACGTGGACGGCGACCTGAAAATCCAGCTTCCCAACCTGGATCAGAATACGCTTTCCAAATATACCGGCGCAGCCACCTACAGCCTGCCGCTGTCCGTTCCGGCCGGGCCGGGCGGCCTGTCCCCGCAGCTCGCTCTGCGCTACTCCAGCCAGGTGATCGACGAAGCGCCCATCCGCATGCAGGGTTCCTGGGTGGGCATGGGCTGGAGCCTGGACGTGCCTTCGTTGGAACGCGACACCAAAGGCACCAGCTATTTCGAAGATGATACCTGGACGCTCAATTTCTATGGCGCTTCACAGACCATTCTTCCGGCCAGCGATGGTTACTATCACAGCCTGGATGAGAACTTCCAGCGCGGCTATTTTTCCGGCGGATATTTTTACCTGCTGGACAAGGATGGAACCAAATACACCTTTGGGGCCAGGCTGACGGATAAGTCGCTGAACTCGGAAAGCTGCGAGCTGACCACTTTCACCTGGCGTTATTTGCTGACCAAGATTACCGACCGCTACGGCAACTCGCTTACCTTTACGTACACCACCTACAGCAAAAATCGAAAGTACGAGTGTGATACCTATATGCCGGCTGTCGTCAACACCGGCGCGGCGCTCAAAGAGATCACCTACGACCGGAGCGCGTACAAAATCAAGTTCCTCACCCAAACCCGGACGGATTACAGCACCAACTGGGAAACCAGCGAAGCCAACAGCGCCAAATACAGCAAAGTGCGTTTGAACGAAATCCAGATCGTCTATAACAACACGCTGACCGTAAAACGCTACCAATTCTTCTACACCGGCTCCGGCGACCCCGCGCCAGGGCCAGACCAGGACATTTACCCGGAATTTCAGTGGTCGGGCGGCGGGAAAACGCTGACGCTGATCGGTTTTCAGGAAATCGGGCGCGACGGCAGCGCGCTGCCGCGCTACGAATTCGAATACGGCGACGACATGCACCTGACCAGCGTCCGCAATGGCTACGGCGGCAGCGTGGCGTTTGCCTACGAGCCAACCCCCTGGTACGATACCGGCACGACCAAAGGCAAGACCAACACCGAAACGTTTTCGGGTATTGATTGCGGCGACCCGCAAAACAAGATTTTCACCAACTGGTATGCCAGCAGCCCGGCCACGCGCGGTTGCTCGGATGGCCGGCTGAAAGTATCGAACGGTTGGGCTTACCGCAGCGTGGATAACACCGGCGGCATGGTCAAGCCGGGCGGCATGTACAAGCTGTCGGTCAA
>JBDHWQ010000002.1:0-294922 GCA_039810245.1 Longilinea sp.
TGGAAGATCATGCCGATCTGGCGGCGGATTTTGCGGATATCATCGCCGCGCGCCGAGGTAATATCGAGGTCATTCCAGTAGATTTTCCCCGACGTAGGCTCAATCAACCGGTTGATACAGCGCAGCAGGGTCGATTTTCCAGAGCCGCTCAACCCGATGACCGCCAGAAATTCTCCATCCTGCACTTCAAAACTCACATCGTGCAGCGCCTGAGTGCCGTTTGGATATACTTTGGTCAGGTGTTCAACTTTCAACATAGCGGTTATGTGCTCCAGGATGGTATGGAAGGTTGCAGGCAAAAAATTTGCCTGGCAGGCCTTTCGACCTGCCAGGCAAATTGCATAACTTACTTTACCAGCTCGGCGGGATCAATGCCGGCAGCCTTGAGAACATTGGCAAAGTCGGCATAGAAGTTCGCGTCGATCTTCTGGAAGTCGTTGATGGTGTACAGGCCGCGCAGAACGGCGTTGCCACCCGGGTCCTTGGCCATCGAGAGCAGGCCTTCCGTGATGGCATCCTGGTATTCCTGCGGCAGGGTCTTCACATACTGCACGCCGTCGTTGGGGATGCGCTCGGTCACAGCGAAGGGCTTTACCTTCTCGGTGATGTCAGGGTAATCCGCGGCCAGGTTGGCAGCGCTGTCGGTCAGCACGTCGATGTACGTGACGCCCGCGTCGCAGTCGCCCTTGTACACGGCAATACCCACATTGTTATGCGACCCGGCATTCTGGATGGCCGCAAAGTCAACATCGGGGTCAATGCCCTTCGAGAGCAGGATGATGCGAGGGATGATGTAGCCCGAAGTCGAGTTGGGATCCACGAAGCAGAAGGTTTTGCCTTTCAGGTCTTCGAAGGTCTTGATGCCCGAATCGACGTTAGCGATGAACTGGCCCTTGTAGAAGGCCTGCAGTTCGCCCTTCATTGCCTTGTCGGGGTCCACATCGTTGGTGTTGTACTTGCGCATCACCGCCAGGGCAGGGACGATTCCGTACTTTTCGATGCCCAGCAGGGCTGAGAAGGTATTGAGGAAACCAATCTGGGCCTTTTCCGCACCCATGGCTTCGATCGAGGCGGCAAAAGTAGTGCCGACTTCAATCTGGAAGTTCAGGCCGGTCATCTTGGTCAGGCATTCAGCGATTTCATTGCCGGCCTTGGTGATCTTGCCCGTGTCGCCCGAAGGAACGAAAGTGATCACGATCGGCTTATCGGCGGAGCCGAGTTCACCCGCTTTGGCGGTCAGTGGGCTGGCAATAGGCGCGCAGGCCGCGGGCGGCGGGGTGGGGGCAGCCGTGGGCGCAGTCGTCGCGGCGGGCGCTTCGGTTGCGGCAGGCGCTTCCGTGGCAGCGGGCGCTTCGGTAGCAGCGGGCGCCTCAGTGGCAGCCGGAGCTTCGGTGGCCGCGGGGGCCTGCGTTGCGGCAGGCGCTTCGGTCGCGGCGGGCGTGCAGGCGGCCATGATGACGGAAAGCATCATCACGACTACCAGCGCCAGATAGGAAAAGCGGTTCTTCATAGAAATCTTCTCCTCGTAGAAAAAAGGTTTGTTCGATACGCGGGTCTACGGCCCGAGCTTTGTTATCATAACGCAGAAAAAATTCATTGACAAGTAAGGATATCCCCTATACGGCTGACAGATGACTAAAAAGTCGCCGGCTACTGCCCGTCGTCCGCAAGCTTGAAGGGGTTAAAATCGGTATCGCGGTCGAAATAATCTTCGTGCTCCGCGCGTTTGAGGAAATTGACCACCGCGTAGGTGAGTGGCGTCATCAGCACTTCCACGCCGACTTTGAACAGGTAATTGCTGATCACCAGCGTGGCGAACAACGACCAGGGGAAAACCCCGGCCAGCGTGGCAATGCCGATAAAGCCGATTGTGTCAACCATCTCACCCACCAGAGTGCTGCCAATCGTGCGCGCCCACAGCCGCCGCCCACCGGTGAGCACTTTCATCCGCGCCAGAATATACGAGTTGCTGAACTCGCCCAGAAAATAGGCAACCAGCGACGCCAGCGCGATCCCCCCGCTGCTTACCCCCCCCAGGATGGCATTGTAGGCTTGCTGGCCGGCATACAGCTGCCATTGCGCCTCGCCCGGCAGCCGGCCGACCAGCCAGAATACCACCACCGAGAGCAGCAGGCTGCCAAACCCGGCCCAGATCACCCGGCGCGAGCGCCGGTAGCCGTACACTTCGGTGAGCACATCGCCAAAAATATAGCTGATCGGGAACAGGATGGTGCCCGCATCAAAGGCCAGCGGCACGCCAAAGATCGACGCGCCCCAATCGACGATCTTTGCGCTGGAAGCGATATTACTGACAAGCAGCACCGTTACAAACAGCGCCATCACAAAATCGAAGTAGCGGTATACCCGCCGCTCACCGGGCATTGTTGCCGGCCTGGGCAGTTTCTCTTTTGATTGCATAACTACTCTTTTCTGTTACTTCACCGCGCGCCATACCGCGTCCAGGGCTTTGAGCGCTTCATTGCGGTGGATGACCAGCGCTTCATCTGACAAATACATCGGGTCTTTCATCCCGGACTGCGGCAGGTGCTGCACCGTTGACCAGAAGTTCCACAGAGGCAGCCCGCGCTGCATGGCAGTTTCCGCGTAGGAGAAATTCACATGCTCGTCCTGCTCCAGGTTATCGGCTTTGGTAACCAGCACCGGGACTGCCTTGTGCTCCAGGATTTTGTCAATAATCATATTCATATACACGCTGTTGCGCGCTTCCCAATGCGTGCCCACGTGAATAAACACAATGCTTGGTCGATGGACGCGCAGCTCGCAGTCCAGGGGCGTTTCGCCCATCGTGCATAAACCTTCTCGGTTGTCATTCCACATCCAGAACAGCAGCGCGCCTTCGGTGGTCCCATCTTTCACAGTGGGACTGTAGCGGTTGAACGAGCCGGCAAAGTTCTGCACAGTTTCCTGCAAAGAGGCAGGGAGCTGCTGAACCAGATCGGGGGATGTGTCGAACTGGCCCATGAAAACGCCCGGCTGGCTCTGGCAGTCGCCCAGGATGGAAAATGCGTGCGGGTCGTTCCCTGCTTTCAGGCCTTCCTGGTAAATCTCGCGCAACTGCTCCGAGACGACCGGCATCTCTGGCCATTCTTTCCACAGTGCGGGCGACATCGGCGTAGCGGTGGCGGTTGGGGTGGGCGTGCGCGTGGGAGTGCGCGTTGGCGTGCGAGTAGGACGCGGCGTGCGCGTTGGGGTGCTGGTAGCTGTGGGGCTGGATGTCGGGCTGGGCAGCGGCGTGGGCGTGGCGCTGCGGGGCAGGGGGGTGGGCGTTGTGCCGGTGAACACCTGCTGCAGAACTACAGCGATGGGATTATTGGTCGTATCGTTGGCGGTGCGGCTGCCAGGCCAGGGGCGGGCAAATGCCGCGCAGCCCCACAATCCGATCGCCATCAGGCACAAGGTTAAGAAGAATCCTGTTCGTTCCGCGCGTTTGTGCTGCTTCATAATCCCATAACCCTTACATCGATGACCCCATAATGTTGAAAATTATATCACCATAAAAAAACAACCCGCCCTTGTGAGGCGGGTCTGAGTGATGATCTATGGGAACTGTTGTTGGCTGCTAATCTGTCCCGGCCAACTGCGCAGCCGCACCGGTTTTCAGTTTGCGCGCGGCTTGCTCGCTCAGCTCGCTGACCTTGCGAAAGTGGTAGCCATAAATGGCAAAGGTAATTGCCAGGGCAAACTTTTTTGGCTGGCGGAACAGGCTCCAGAAAAACAACTTCCAATAATGCCGACGTTCTTTCCCTACGATCCCCAGCAGATAAATCGAGCGGAAAAACGCGTAAATTTCCTGCGGCTCAAGATGTACGCTCGCGGCAATAGGGTTGTACTCGCTCAGGAAAGTGCGCACGCGCGTGTAGAACATGGCCGGCGAGTACAGATCGCCAAGGAGCTGCTTGTAGCCATCATAGAGCACTTTGGCATCCATTTTGGGAATGATGTTTGTGCTGCCATCTGTATTATCGCCGCTCATTTCATTGGTCAGGCGGCCTTCCTGTTCCATGCGCCGGTAAAGCTGGGTGCCATATGGGGCCTGGAGCAAACCCACCATAGCGGTGACAATGCCGCTTTTCTGGATAAAGTCCACCTGGCGCTGGAAGATGCCCGGCGTATCGCTGTCAAAACCCACAATAAAGCCGCCCATCACCTGCAGGCCGTGGCGTTGCAAGCGCTTGACGCTCTCCACCAGGTCGCGGCCCTTGTTCTGGGTCTTGTGGCACTCGGCCAGGCTGTTTTCATCCGGCGTTTCAATGCCTACAAACACCGATATAAACCCCGCGGTGGTCATCAAGCCCATTAATTCTTCGTCGTCGGCCAGGTTGATGGTGGCTTCGGTGAGAAACAGGCAGCCGGTCTTCCCCTTGCGCCAGCGGATTAGCGCTGGCAGAATTTCGTTCTTAATCTGGCGTTTATTGCCAATGAAGTTATCATCCACGAAGAAAATATTGCGCCGCCAACCCATGCTATATATCTTGTCCAGCTCGGCGATGATTTGCTGCGCATTTTTGGTGCGCGGGCGGTGGCCCAGCAGCGCAGTAACGTTGCAGAAATCACAATTGAATGGGCAGCCGCGCGAGTACTGTATAGCCATCGAGTCGTAATACTTCATGTCCACCAGCTCCCACATCGGCACCGGGGTCTGGGTAAGCTCGGGGTATTCATCCGTCTGGTAGATGTGCTGCGCGCAGCCCTTTTCCAGGTCGGCCAGGAACGGCGCCAGCGTAATCTCAGCTTCATTCAGCACCAGGTGATCCACCTCGGGAAAGTCGTTGGGCTCACACGTAAACAATGGGCCTCCGGCAACCACGGTCTTCCCGGCTGCTTTTGCGCGCGCGATTACACTTTTGGCCGAGCTGCGCTGCACGCTCATTGCGCTGATGAGCACCAGGTCGGCCCACTGCAAGTCAGCGTCTTTTAGCTCGGTGATGTTCATATCCACCAGCCGCTTCTTCCATTGTTGGGGGAGCATGGCTGCCACGGTCACCAGGCCCAGGGGTGGGTTCGACGCCTTTTTGCGGATAAAGCTCAACGCGTGCTTGAACGACCAGAACGTTTCAGGGAACTCCGGGTATACCAGCAAGATGTTCATTTTGCATCTTCTCCACGCTTGGTTGGCAGGATTGCGCGGCTGAGTGCGCCGCGGTTTGGCTTTAGTTTACTAACCTCACCTGCCGGTGGTATGTGCAGCAGGTCACAGGCCTGATCCTATTTCACGGCGTGCCCGGCTGGGGGAATGTGACCCTCGTCCCTCACGCGGCACGCCCGGGGGTTGTATAATGGAAACCATGCAGTCCCAGCAGCAGCAAGTCATCCGTACCGGCAGCGGCGTCGACCTGGCATTTGCCGTGGTTGTGTTGGCCTCGTACTTTGCCACATTTTCCGCGCTGCAGCGCGCTACCAACCTGGAAATCGGGCTGATGATTGGGCTGGGGATTGCCTATATCAGTATCGGTATTTATGGTTATAAATTCGTGGCGCGCACCGATGCGCTGCTGGTTCATCTGCTGTACTTCCTGGTGCAGATACCACTTGGCAGCCTGATCGTTTACCTCGGGCGCGGGTCTGGCTTTAATGCGCTGATCCTGCTGCCGCTGGCCGGCCACGCGGTGGTGCTGCTTGCATCCACATGGCTGTACGTCACCAATATGGCGCTGGTATTAGGCTACTTCGTCGCAGTGTGGACCTTCTCCCACGATTGGAATCTGGTCTGGTCCAGCCTGCCAACCTTTCTGGCGGGCGTGATCTTCATTATGGTCTTTACGCAGATGGCCATTGGTGAAGAAAAGGCGCGCCATGAAGTGGAACGTTTGGCCAGAGACCTGGCGGATGCCAACCTCCGGCTGCGAGAGTATACGCGCCAGGCTGAGGATCTGGCCATCATTCAGGAGCGCAACCGCATGGCGCGCGAAATCCACGACGGGTTAGGCCATTATCTGACTGCCATCAACATGCAAATCCAGGCCGCCCAGGCGGTGGCGCACGTCTCGCCAGATCGCTCGCAGTCGGCCCTGGAAAAGGCGCAGACGTTGGCTCAGGAAGCGCTGGAAGATGTGCGCCATTCGGTAGCCGCGCTGCATTCACGGCCGGAAGAATCGCTCCCGCTGGCCCAGAGTCTGGCGCGCGTGCTGCACAACTGCGATGCAGACATCCAGGCTTCGCTGAACGTGTTAGGCACGCCGCGCGAGCTATCACCCCAGGCGCACCTCACGCTGTACCGCGCAGCACAGGAAGCGGTGAACAATACCTGCAAGCACGCCCAGGCCACGCAAATGCGCATGAGCATCGATTATTCGAATCCCCAGGAGGTGTGCCTGCGCGTGCAAGATAATGGGGTAGGCGCGGAATACGCTGAGGGCGGTTTCGGTTTAATTGGGTTGCGCGAGCGCGCAACGCTGTTAAATGGCACACTTCGCATAGTCACAAGCGAGGGGAAAGGTTTTACGTTGGAAATCGTGGTCCCTGGATGAATGCGCTTATCAAAATTCTGATTGTGGATGATCAGTCCCTGTTCCGCGAAGGTTTGCACACGCTGCTTTCGGTGCAGCCGGATTTTGAGGTGGTGGGCGAGGCGGGCAATGGTGAAGAAGCCCTGCGCCTGGCTGCCACGCTACGCCCCAATGTGGTGCTGATGGACTTGCGCATGCCGGTGCTGGATGGTGTCTCCGCCACACGCCGCCTGCACCAGCTTTTCCCCGAGTGTCGAGTGATTGCTCTGACCACGTTTGACGACGATGAGCTGGTATTCGATGGCTTGCGCGCCGGCGCGGCCGGCTATCTGCTCAAAGACGTTTCATCGGACAAGTTGTTTGAGGCCATCCGCGCAACAGCCCGCGGGGATTACTTCCTGCTGCCGTCTATCACTGCCAAAGTGGTGGCTGAGTTTGCACGCCTGTCCAAGCCTGCCCCCAGGCCGGCTGCCCCGCTGGCGGAACCACTCTCCGGCCGCGAGGTCGAGATTTTACGACTGGTAGCCACCGGCGCAAGCAATAAAGAAATTGCCGAGAGCCTGGTGATCGCCGAAGGTACGGTCAAAAATCATCTGACCAATATCTTCGCCAAGCTGGATGTGAAAGATCGCATGCAGGCAGTGATCAAGGCGGGAGAATTTGGTATCCTGTGAGCCAGGTCACGGCCATGCATACGATTGGCGCGGCGGAATGTGCGCCGCGGTGTGACCCGGGTAGGTTCTCAAAGCAACTTGCGTGGTGTACCATCCAACTATTCACCCGCGCAGAGGTGGATCATCGGTGAACGATAATCAAGGAAATTCCAGCAATACCGCAGCATTTCACTGGCCGCAGATTGCCGGCATCCTGCTCATCTTTACCGGCGCAATGGTGTTGTTGGATAGCACGCTGAAAACAGGATGGTTAACCTTGCTCATTCTTCCCGCGGTCGGTCTTGGTTTTCTGGTGGGCGGTGTTCGCATGCGCCGCCTGGCGCTGCTGATCCCCGGCTGCCTGGTGACCGGGCTGGGGATTGGCACGTTTCTCTTCTTTGCGCGCTTTCTCCAATTTGACTGGCAGCCGCGAACGGGCTGGTTGTTTTTAGCGTTTGGCCTGGGCTGGTGCCTCATCCCGCTGCTCACCTGGGCATTGTTTCGACGCGTGGCCTGGTGGGCGTTGATCACCGGCAGCATCATTACCGGGCTGGGGCTCACCTTCCTCTCCTCGCCACTGCGGCTGACCGACTTCGCCCTTTACCTGGGCGCCTGCCTGGGGCTGGCGTTTTTGGTGTGGGGCGTGTCCGCGCGCCTGTTTGGGTTAATTATCCCCGGCTGCCTGCTGTTAAGCATTGGCCCGGGCATTTATGCCGCCTGGACCGGGGTGGCCGAGCCGAACCCGCTCTCGCGTACCGGCATCATGCTGGTGGCGTTTGCGCTGGGATGGGGATTGATCACGCTGTTCTCGCGCGTGATTACTCAAGGCTTTGTCTGGTGGCCGCTGATCCCGGGGGGTATTCTGGCGATGGTCGGCTGGGGCCTGTATATCGGCGGCAATCCGGAGAATGCGCTGAATTTCATCGGTAACACCGGCTCGATTGGATTGATCATCTTCGGCGTATACTTGCTGCTGCTGCGGCGGGGAATTCAAAGCTGAAGCCAGGCTAAACCTTGCACATAGGTTAAACCAGCTTAAGAAAAACTGGTAAATCCTGTCCATTCGTGATAGGATTTTTTGTATCAATATTGACAAGAATTGTATGATTTATCGCGTCATTCGATTGTGAAGGAGCCGTGCCATGGATGATCCAATCAAGTCTGTTCCGGTCAAGTCTTCAGAAATCACCCCGGAGCATGTGTACATGAACCGCCGCCAATTCCTCAAGGCCATAGGCATTGCCGGATCGGCGGCGCTGTTGGCGGCCTGCGGCGTCAAACCCGAGGTGACACCGGCTGCAGGCGCGACTCAAGCTGCCACGCTCGAACCCACGCCGGAGCCGCGCCTCGACTTAAAAGATGAACTGGGGGAAGCGGCAAACGATTACGAGGCAATCACCAATTACAATAATTACTACGAGTTCACCGTGGTAAAGCAGGACGTGGCGCGCATGGCTGCTGATTTTCCGCTTTCGCCCTGGACGATCGAAGTCGGTGGGCTGGCAGCCAAACCACGAACCTTTGGCATGGAAGATATCCTCAAGCTCTTCCCGCAGGAAGAACGTATTTACCGCCTGCGCTGCGTTGAAGCCTGGTCTATGGTGATCCCCTGGATGGGATTCCCCCTCGCGTCACTGTTGAAAGCAGTGGAACCAAAATCTGAGGCGCGCTACATCGGCTTTCAGACGGTCCTCGACCCTGATAACATGCCAGGCCAGGCAGCCAAGTTTTACCCCTGGCCCTATACGGAAGGTCTGCGCATGGATGAAGCCATGCACAACCTCACCATCCTGGCGACCGGATTGTACGGTAAGTCGCTGCCGATGCAGAACGGCGCACCGATCCGCCTGGTGGTACCGTGGAAGTATGGATTTAAGAGCATCAAATCAATCGTCAAGATCGACCTGCTGGCCGAACAGCCCAAGACTTTCTGGTCGGAGATTGCGCCGGACGAATACGGGTTTTATGCCAACGTTAACCCCGAGGTAGACCACCCGCGCTGGTCACAGGCCACCGAGCGACGCATCGGCGAAACCGCGCGGCGCAAGACGCTGATGTTTAACGGATATGCGGAAGAGGTAGCCGGCCTGTACAAGGATATGGATCTGAAAGTCAATTACTAATGAGGCGCTGGAAGATCACCTGGCTGAACGCGCTGGCGCATCTCGGCGCAGCTATTCCGCTGGCTGTGCTGGTATGGGATTACTATGCCGGAAACCTGACCGTCAACTGGATACAGGATGTGGAACAGCGTACCGGGTTGATCGCCCTGAACCTGCTGGTATTGTCGCTGGCGTGCACGCCGCTACAAACGATCACAAATTACCGCCCAATTCATTACCTGCGGCGGCCGCTGGGTGTGTGGGCCTTTGCGTATGCCGCGCTGCATTTTGTTGTTTTCTCTGGTATTGATTATGGCTGGGACTTGAGCCTGCTGAGCGAGGCGATCTTCGAAAAACCCTATGCGCTGGTTGGATTCGCCGCGCTGTTCATTCTGACACCATTGGCTGCTACCTCTTGGAAGTGGTGGAAGAAGAAGCTGGGAAAACGCTGGAAGCGTTTGCATCAAATGGTTTACCTGGCCGGCGCCCTGGTGGTCATCCACTACGCATGGGTGGTCAAGGGAGATGTGCTGCGTTTACAGGGCAATATTGGCCAGCCGCTGTTATATGGGTTCATCGTTGCCCTGCTGCTGATTATGCGGCTGCCATTTGTGCGCAAGCAACTCGTACGCTGGCGCGGCGACGTCCAGGGTTGGCTCCAGCAACGCCGAGGTTTACCCAGCGAGAACTGATCAGTTCGGGATATAATTCTGGCTGATGGAGCGGCCGCGCGGGCTGGGCGGCTGCCCTGGAGACGGATGAATCCCTTAAAGCCCGACATGCGCAATTACCGGCTGGGTGTCGTCAATGGCGTGTTGTATATCCTCAGCGAGACGCTGCTTGACCCGACTCTGGTTTTGATTGCGTATCTCAGCCACCTCACCCAATCTCCCATTCTCCTGGGCATTTTACTGCCGCTGCGCGACGGTGCATGGGCGCTGCCACAGTTATGGGTAGCTACGTTCCTGCCCGCCATCCCGCGTAAGATCACCTATTATCAGAAGCTATCTGTGGTGCGCATTCTCTCATGGGGCTCAATTGCGCTGGTGATCAACTTCGTCAACGATCCGTCTGTGGTGCTGGTGGCGTTCTTCATCGCGTATGCCCTGGCATCGCTGGCATCCGGTTTGAGTGGGCTGGCCTTTCTGGAAATCGTTGGCAAGACCATCCCGGCCGAGCGGCGTGGAGAGTTTTTTGCCTGGCGTTTTGGCCTGGGTGGTCTGATGGGTGTCGGCGCCAGCCTGCTGGTGCGCTGGCTGATCGCCCCGGATGGCCCATTGCTTTTCCCGCATAATTATGGCGTGCTGGCGGCGCTATATTTCGTGGCGGCGTCGTCATCGCTGCTGCTGTATAACTTGGTGGATGAGCCGCCGGATGAAATTCCCGGCCAGCGCAAGAAATTCAGCGGCCAGCTACGTCAGGCATGGGCTTACCTGCGCTCCGATGCGGTTTATCGCAAGTTTATTACCATGCAGGCTATGATGACCGTAGCCGGTTCTGCCACCCCGTTTTTTGCCGTCTTCGTGCAGCAAAGCCTGGGTGGTTCAAAGGCGATGGTTGGCGTGTACCTGGCAGTGACCATCATCACCAACCTGCTATCTAACCTGTTCTTTGGGCGCATGTCGCGGCGCTTCGGCAACCGCCGCGTGATGGTTAGTGCCATGTTCGCCGGATTGTGCATGTCGCTGTTTGTCACCCTTCTGGCTATCTTTGGCCGCCGGCTGGGCGTCACCGGCCGCGCCGCCGATCTGTTCCTCGTGCCGGTATTTGTGCTTTCCGGCATGCGCGGCACGGGCATCGGTGTAGCCGCCAACAGCCTGCTGCTGGATATTGCCCCGCTCAGCGCGCGCACGCTTTATCTGGGATTTTCCAACACCTTTCTTGGCCTGGTGATGCTGGCCACCTTTGCCAGCGGGCTGGTGCTCAGCCTGGTGGGGTTTGCCGGCCTCGCCGCGCTGACGCTTGGCGCGCACCTGCTAGCGTTTTCGTCCGCCATGCAAATCCGTATGGGAGCATCGGCGCAGACGATCACTTTCTCGCCCCAGGAAGACTGACGCAGCTCACCAGGGAAATCCCGTACTGCTGCCCGGAACACTCCGAATAGCGGCCGTTTCTGCGCGCCGATATACTGGAATAGCTACGTATAAAAAACTGTGCAATATCCGTATGTTGATGGTAATCAAAAGGAGAACGAATGGCTGAAAAGTTAATGAACTTGCAAGACCTGCTGGTTGACCACCTGAAAGACCTGTGGAGCGCTGAAGGCCAGGTATTAAAGGCTTTGCCCAAGATGGCCAGGGCTGCGACGAACCCCGAGTTGCGCATGAGCTTTGAAGAGCATTTGCAGCAGACCGAAGCGCAGCGTGCGCGTATCGAAGAAATGTTCAACTACCTGGAAGGCTCGCCGCGTGGAAAGAAGTGCGTGGGCATGGAAGGCTTGATTGCCGAAGGTGATGAAGTCCTGCAGGAAGACATGGAGCCTGAAGTCCGTGACGCCGCCCTGATTGCCGCTGCGCAGAAGGTGGAGCATTACGAGATTTCTGCTTATGGAACTGCCGCAACGTATGCCGACATGCTTGGCAACAAGGAAGTGGCCAACCTGCTCAAACAGACTCTCAATGAAGAGGAAATGACCGATCAGAAGCTGACCAAAATGGCCAAGATGAAGGTCAATTGGAGCGCGAAATAGGTCTCGAGTAACAGCATATTCTTCAAAGGTGGCTGGCAGAACAAAACGCCAGCCGCCCTTGATTTAGGGGAATCCCTTACGACGGCGCGGATGTTTCCCGATTGATCGCATCCGCCGGAAACCATATGATGAAAGAGATGTTTCGGAGTGGTAGATAACCGCTTCTGCACAAACCCTACAGTACCGTCGAAAGGAGATGGAATGATGAATGATGAAGATATCAGCCTTGTGACTGTGCTGCTGGCATTTGTGACCGGCGCCGTGGTCGGCGCAACCATAATGGCGCTGCTGGCGCCGCAATCCGGCGAGGAAACGCGCGGGATGCTGGTAAACAAAGGCCAGGATCTAAAAGAACGCGCGGTAGACACTACGTCGAACACTGGGAAAGCCGTGAGTGATCTGGTTTCGGGCGCGCGCGAGCGGGCTACGAACCTGCTCCACCGCGGGCAAGAAATCGGCGCTTCCATCAAGTCGAATATCGAGGAAGAAGCCAAATCCAAATCGGTTCAATTTGGAGATCGGTGAGCATGAAACCGTTGAAATCAAATGCATGCGATGGCAAGAAATTTGTGCCTGAAGGAAAGCGGGGCAGTGCTCTAATCCCCAATCCCGAGAAATATACTGGTAAAGTGAGTAAAGGAGAGTTGAATGACAAGAACCGTCATAGCACTATATGATAACTTCCAGGACGCCAACATGGCCGTCCGCGAGCTGGTGGATAACGGTTTCAACCGCGATGACATCAGCTTAATGGCTGGTGATGAGAGCGGGCAGTACAGCCGCTACATCGACTCGGATGAATATCGCAATCGCTCTATGACCGAAGATACGACAGCCGCGTCAAGCGGCGCGGGCGTTGGCGCCAGCATTGGCGCTACCCTGGGTGGGATCGGCGGTTTGCTGGTTGGCTTAGGCGCGCTGGTGATCCCGGGTATCGGCCCGGTGATCGCAGCCGGCCCGCTTTCCGCTGCTCTGGCCGGTCTGGCCGGCGCAGGTGCCGGCGCGTTGGCAGGCGGCATCACCGGCGGGCTGATCGGCGCGCTGGTTGATGCCGGCGTACCTGAAGAGACCGCGCAGTATTACTCGGAAGGTGTCCGCCGCGGTGGCACGCTTCTTTCGGTGCGCGCCAGTGACGAATTATCCGGCAGCGCGGTGGATATCATGAACCGCCACCACCCGGTGGACATCAACTCGCGCGCTTCGCAATGGCGCGAGCAGGGTTGGACCGGTTTCCACCAGGATACCGATGTAACCCGCGATCAGGAATCGAGCGGCTCGTTTACGGGCGTGGTAGATGAGCATGCCGCGCACGATACCGAACGCATCCCCAACACCGGCGAGGGTGATACGTCGTACGGATCGATGGGCTCTACCTACAGCGGCGATGCTGGGCTGCACGGCAGCTATGGTGAAGACACCAGCAGCCGTCGCGACTTCCAGCAGGGTAGCAGCTATGGCACAAGCCGCGAGTCTGGTCGCGATTTTGACCAGGCCGGCGGTGTGATGGACCAGCGCGACTCGATGGCGCGTGGTGAAAATACCTCAACTGGTGATATTTCCAGCCAGAACTACAACACTACAACCGGTGATTTCACCCGCTCTGAGAGCGATTACCGCCACGCTGATAGCGGCATGCAGGATTCAGGCATGCGCGGTACGATGGACTCAGACTTCGGTCGTGGTCACTATCGCGATTATTCCGCGTACGATACCACCTTCCACGAGCACTTCAATACACTCTTTGGTGGCTATGGTGGATCGTATACCTACGACACCTATCAGCCGGCGTATCGCTATGGCTATGACATGGCAGTAGACCCGCGCTACAGCGGCCGCTCGTGGCAGGATGTTGAGCCCGAGGCGCAGCGCTATTGGGAAGACCGCGAGCCTGGCGCCTGGGAACGCTTCAAGGATGCTGTCCAGCATGCCTGGAACCAGGTCCGCAACCAGGTCGACTAACAGCTTTTTCGAGAGGGCGCGAGACTTGTTCTCGCGCCCTCTTTATCAGAATGACAGTGGGGATAGATGGCATATGGACGAAACGATTACCAAGAATATTATTGTCAAAGCAGACCCGTTCAAGGTATATAACGCCTGGTCGAACTTTGAGAACTTTCCGTATTTCATGGAGAACATTAAGTCGGTGCGCAAGCTTACCGACAAAACCAGCCACTGGGAAATGCACGGCCCGTTGGGCGTTACTGTGGAATGGAATGCCGAAGTCACCGAGAATGATGCCGGCAAACGCATCGGCTGGAGCACCAAAGATCTCAACGGTGATATCGTCACCAGCGGTCAGGTTGTGTTTACCGGACTGCCGGATAATCAGACGCAGATCACCGCCACGGTGCATTACGTGACCAAAGTAGGAATTCCGGGCGAGATCGTAGCACGCCTTTTCAGCAACCCGGAAAAGCAGCTTGAGGAAGACCTGGTCAACTTCAAGAAATATATCGAAGAAGATACCGCGCGCACCGCTTAAGGAAGAAGAGAGCGCCTGAGGCAGCGCTGTTCGCAGTCAGAACAGCGCTGCCGCCCGTTAAGCATCCGCTTCGGGTTTTAGGTAGCCAAGCGCTTGCGCGCGCAGCCGCCATAGCAGAAAGCCCGTCAGCAGCATGATGTCGGCCGCCGCCGAAAATGAAGCCATATAGCCGCGCCCTGCACCAAATAACCGGCCGACAGGTTGCCCGTGATGCCCGCCAGCTCCATCGTGACATTGCAAGTGCCAATCGAGCGTGCTTCCATCCCGCATAGGCTCAGATCGGCCACCACCGTGGGACCGGAAACGGAGATGGCCGCCCGGCTCACGCCATTGAGCACCTGCACGATAAACAGCAGCGTGAGAGGGACAATCAGCCCACTCCCCAGCCGGTTGGGGATAAGGCGCAAAACCAGGGTGGTATCTGGTAATGCGCCGCCAGCGCCTTACCGGCGCCTACGATCAGCGTGATAACGAGCGCTGTGCCGGTGACAAACACAACCAGAATTTCCGCAGGTCTGTTTAAACGAACCTACGTTTTCCCATTCGTTGATGCTCCCTTGTCATTACCTCTTCCGATAAAAGGTCACAGTGCAGCATTGATCCTGCATATATACCATGGCGCAAACTGGCAGCCCCGGTTTACCGGGGCTGCCAGTTTTATTCCAGTTTCATTAGCGCAGCGACTCTACATACTCTTGCGCTTCGTCAACTGTATCACATACGCGGTCGGCGATCTTCTGCCGCGTGCGTGAGCTCAGTTTGGGCGGGAAATCCTTCACTGCCTTCAGCGCCTGGCGTGGTAGGCTTTCACGTTCCGGCACGAAGATGCCCTTTGGCAGGATGTCCTGCACCTTCGACATCAGTTTTTCCGCGGTGCTCTGGCGGTGACGCAGCCGGGGCAGGTGCTCGCGCGCCTGCTGCAGCGTTTCTTTCGCGGCGGGCATGGATACCCGCTCACCAAGATCACGCGCCACCGGGACAGCACGCTTGCGTACCTGGCTGGCCACATCGCGTACGCGCCCGGTCAGCCGTTCGGCAGGCTTCATCACCTTGCGCCGGCGGGTAACGGTGTGCTTTACCGTATCTACCGCGTCCTGCGCGCCGCTCACCAAGCGTTCACGCAGGCCTGGTTTGCGCGGTTGGAAGCGCGACAGCAGCCCCGCGATCACCCCGGCCGAAGCCAGCTCGGTTACCGCCTCGCGTACCGTTTGACTGGCCCGCGCGGCGCGCGCCGGAAGGCTGCGCTTGTGTCGTCGTGAGCGGATGAACAGCGCCGCGCCAATTGGCAGGCCTACCAGCAACAAGCTGCGCAGCGCCCACTTCACCGGCGGATGCAGCTCCAGCCAGGTGGCCTTGCTGTACATGCCTGGCGCTTTACCTTCCACGCGGTTATAACCCTCTACATGCGCGTAGAGGTTGTTGGGGGCATCCGGGCCTTTTGGAATGTCCGTCTCCTGGCCCTTAAAAGCAACGCGCCGCACCATAGCATCCGTCATACGCGGCGAGATACGCCGGCTGATCTGGAACATGGAAGACGCCCCGCCCACGTTAATGGTTCGGATCGGATGCTCAGCCGCGTAGACGATCGCGTCAGCCACAGATTTGGCGCTGTAGATCGGCGGCATCAGCCCCGGCTCGAAGCCCAGGTTGGTCTTAGCCTTCTCAAAGAATGGCGTGCTGATGGTTGCTGGCTTGATATTCGTCAGGCTGATCGGGTAGCCGTCGTGCTTGAGCTCGATCCGCAGCGTATCGATTAATCCCTGCAAACCCTGCTTCGATGCCACGTATGGCCCCTGGTAAGGGAGTGGCACGCGCGCGTCTACCGACGAGACGATGATCAGCGCGCCGCGGCCTTCGCGTTTCAAGTGTGGCAGCGCAGCCAGGATACCGTGCATTGGACCGGTCAGGTTCACATCCAGCACGCGGCGAAAGTCTTCCGGGTCCACGTCTTCCACCTTGGTATACAGCGGCGCGCCGGCAACATGCGCCCAGGTATCAATGCGCCCGTAGGTATCCTCCGCGCGCTGCGCCACAGTTTTCATATCCTCATAGCTGGTCACGTCGGCTTCAACGATAATACCGTCGGAGCCTTCATCACGCACCACGTTCAACGCCGAAAACAGGTCTTCCTGTCCGCGGCCGGCAAGTACCAGGATGGCGCCTTTTTCGGCGAACTGCCGGGCCGTTTCCAAACCGATCCCACTGGTACAGCCGACCACCACCACCACTTGTTGGTTAATAGGTTTCAAATTCATCATCTAATCCTTTCTTCGCACGGCCATCCGTGCAGTTTTGTTTTCCCCTGCATAGAGACACACACGAATCGGTGTAATCCGTGTCAAACTCCGTTGACCGCCGTTGTCAGCCGTTCACTTCCGGCGGCTGGCGCACTTCGATCATGCCGTCACGCTCGCGCGCCTCATATCGTGGTTGGGGGTATGCCGACGGTCCATTGATCACCAGCCCGGTCTCCAGGTCAAAGCGCGAGCCATGCCAGGGGCAGATTACACTGTTATCGTCACACAGGTTTCCATCCGCTAACGGCCCGCCCATGTGCGCGCAGGTTTCGTTGATGGCAAAAACCTGATGTCCGCGGCGTACCAGCAGGATATTTTTCTCCTTCAGGCGCGCCCGCACCAGCGTGCCTTCCGGTACGTTGGCTGCCGCGATTACCGGCGTAAAATCTTCCGGCAGCGCTTGTTTGGGGGCATGGTTTACGCCAATCTTCTGGCGGTACACCAGATCACCGCCCAGGTAGGCAGCCGCACCGCTGAGCAGAAAGCCGGTCAACGCCAGCCCGCGGCCCAGGTCTCGCTGGCCACCCTTGCGCAGCGCCAGCGAGGTGATGTACAGTCCCAGCGCGGTGGTGTTCAACAGCGCGTGCAGCACACCAAAGCGGCGCGCTTCCCCCTCGGTAAACTGCCAGTCGGTGATTCCGGCGGCTGCCGCGCCTACCGCGCTGGTGACGCCCACCACCAGGGCAGCGTCCGCGCCGGGGGCAAAGCGCTCATCATTGCTGGCCATATCCAGGCCATCCAAAACAACCGCGGCTGTTAACGCGCCTACCGTCACATCGGTGATTACCGGGTGAAGCGGGTGTCCCAGCCATGTGCCGTTGAGTATGTTCTGGATTTTCTGACCCACAACGCCGGCGCCTTCGTACAGGCTGCGCACGCCACTCTGCAGCGGATCGCCGATGCGGTCCAGCCAGCTCTGCTGGTCAATTACGGTCTTTAAGTCTCGTTCCGATTCTTGCGCGATCATGCTTTGCTCCTCAAGCGCTGGCGCTTGCGCGGCGCTGGTTTATCGCTCCATCACATCTTCCTGGCGCACCTGTTCGCCATCGGCCTGGGTTTCGCCAGTTTCCATCAGCGTCTTGAAGCGCTGCAGATCCTGGTCCATCGCCGACTTGGGGTCCGACCCGAAGAATGCTGCCACTGCGTGGCCCAGCGCGCCTGCCGGAGGTGTGTACGCCATGCGCACATTTACCTGCGTTCCGTTCGGCAAGCTGCGGAAACGTACTCGCCCACTGTGATCTACGAGTGAGCCGGGCAAGGTTGTCCAGGCGATCATCTCATTTGGCGCATCCAGCGTGATGGTGGTATCGAACTCCACCGGAACGCCGGCCGGCCCTTCCACCACCCAGTGCGACTTGCCTTCACCCAGGTCGGTGATTTCGCGGATGTGGCTCATAAAGCGCGAGAAGTTGGGGAAGTTCTGCCACATGCGGTAGACTTCTTCCACTGGCGCGTGCACGGTGATGGTCTTTACCACGTGGATGGCGCCTTGCGGGCCAGGTTTGAAGCCGGCCATCGAGCGCAGGCTCTTGTTGGTCATCACCTGCGTGCCTACCGCCAGTCCACCCATGGTGAACAGCGGGCTGAGGATTCCACCACCACGCCCGCGCATCAGTAAGTACAGCGAGCCGATGCCGGCCAGTAATCGCGTGCCGGGGCTCCAGTGCATTTGGCCGGGTTGTTCCATCTCACCAGCCTGTGACGGCAACTCATTTGCATCGGCATGCACCTGCAGGCGATTATCTACACGGCTGATCCCGCGCATGTTTTCCAGGCCCATCAGCACCCGGTCGAGGTCTTCGCGCAGGATATCACCTTCCAGCACCAGTCCACCATCCTGAGCGCGCACATTTACCCCGCCGGTACGGCCGCCCAGCATGTTTAGCCGCGCGCGGGCGCGGTCTGCCAGGGTGTCATTATCCAGCGGAACCTGCTGCACGCGAGATTTGGCTTCCGCCAGCAGGCCGCGCGCCTTGGTTTTCAGGTCACGCGTGCCGCTCTGGAAGATATCTTCCGCCTCATCACGGTAGCCCATCAGCCGTTCGCGCATACGCTGTTGGCGTTCTCGGCCCTGCTGCGGGTCGAGGAAGTACATCAGGGCTGCCCCGTAGGCCAACCCACGCAGTAAAGCAATCATTCGTTTCATTATTCGAACTCCTTTCGATTCATGTCATATGGGAATGAAGTTGTTGTTGCATTTGTCGGGGCATGGCGTGCGATTGCGCGTTTGGGGTAAAGCAGGTTGAGGTTCGTATTCGTTGTCGCCCGGATGCCGCGGCTGGCGGCATAGCGCACCATATCGAAGAAGCGCGGGTGCATCATCGGCTCGCCCTGACCCTGCAGATGCAGGTCACTGATGCCGGTAAACGGGACTTCCAGCGTGGTGAAACGCTCGAGTGGCATAAACGCCGGCGGTCCATAGGGCGGCCTATCTTCTCGAAACTGAATCGCGCACATGGTGCACGACAAATTGCACTGTCCCACTGGTTCGATTTGCACATAGCTGGAAAGCGCCGTAACCCCGGCTAGCGGGGTTTGTGATATGTTAATAACTTTCGGGATATTTACCCGAACGTTTTGCTCCATATTGCTCCGATCACATGTGCCACACCCGGTAGGCAAGGCTGCCGCGGATGCGCCAGTAGATCGCCAGGAATGGGATGAGCGCCGATGTGACCAGCATCTCGGCGACGTGTCCCGGGTGGTGAGATGTATTCTCCAGCCGCTGGCCGGCGAACCACAGGGTGAAGAACAGCCAGGCCACAAAACCGGCTTCCGCAATTTGTGGCTGCTCGGAGGCCAGCCCGGCCAGGCCCACGAGCGCCGCGGAGATGGTGGCATAGTAGCGCAGTGGTGAACGGTGGCCGAATTTCTTGGTATACCAGCGCGGATGTTTCTTATACAGCAGCGCGTTGTAATAGTTTTTCCGCTGTTCTCCCAGGCTCACACCCCAGCGCGCCGGGCGGATAGGATGCATTACCACCGCGTCGGGTACGTAGATCAGGCGCTCCTCACGCTCCAGCAGGCGGAAGAACAGGTCGGTGTCCTCGCGCCAGGCGATCTGAAAAGCTTCGTCGAACCCGTCAGTGGCTTCCAGTACCGCTTTGCGATAAAAACAGTTGGCGGTTACATACTCCGAGGTCACCAGACCACGCGCGTTGGCTTCATAATCCGTCGGGTGGTCACTGACCGGCATGTCCACCTGGCCGGTCACACCATCGTAACCCAGGTCCAGCATTTCCACGCCGCGCCGCAGCCAGTCCGAACGCGGAATGCAGTCATCGTCGGTGAAGGCGATATACGCCCCCTGCGCGGAGCGCCAGCCCAGGTTGCGTGCGTGTGCCGGGCTGTGGTTATCGCCACTCACCGCCATGTAGCGGATCATGGGTAGATGCGTAAGTTCAGCCTGCGCCGGCGTATAACTGCGCGTAGCGGTGCCAACCGCGCCTATGGCTTGCACCGGGCTAAGCACTGGTGCAGCCGGGTAAAAACGATACGCAGCCGTGCTTTCCGACCAGTGTTCTACCAGGTCTCGAGTAGCCTTGCTATTCCCCGCATCGACGACGATGACTTCAAACAGCGAAGGATGGAAATCCTGCGCTACCAGTGCGGCCAGGCAAATATCCAGCAAGGTTTCCCGCTGGTAGGTAGGTACAATTATCGAAACCAGAGGTTTTTCCATAGATCACTTTATCTCCCGGATTACTCCACGGTTAAGGCAAACACATCCATGTTCTGGTGCTTGAGCACTGCAAGGATGGTACGAGCCGCTTCCGTCAGGTTTGAAACGATAAAGTGCGGCTGGCGTTCGGGCTTGAGAACCCATTCAGTTTCATTGCCGTTGTTGATCAGAATGGTGTGGCAGCCGGCGCGCCTCCCGGCTTCAATGTCGTCCAGAGTATCCCCCACCATCCACGAACGGTTGAGGTCCAGGTCCAGGTCGCGCGCGGCTCGTAACAGCATGCCGGGCTGCGGCTTGGGGCATGGGCAGGAGATAGCATATCGAGGGATGCAGCCACTGGGGTGGTGCGGGCAGTAGTAGAACCCAGCCAACTCCGCGCCTGCGCCCTGGCACACCAGGCTGCGCAGGCGTTGTTCCACGTTTCGCAGCGCATGTTCCGGGAAGTACCCACGCGCCACACCGGATTGGTTCGATACGACCACCAGCTCGCACCCAGCCTGAGCCAGCTCGGCCAGGGCCATATCAGCTCCCGGGCACAGCATGATCTGCATGGGGTCAACGTTATACGGCACGTTTGGGATCAAAGTCCCATCTTTGTCCAGAAATACAGCTACGTTTGACATTCTTTCTTTCGGTTTACGGCCAGGAGCTTTCGCGCATGGGGATGACCATGACTTCAGGAATGACCGTTTCTTTGGGTTGGGTTAAGATGAAATGCACCGTTTCAGCCACGTTTTTGGGGTCCTGCAGCACTTCCGGATTGATATCCGGGAAGCGATCCAGCAGGAATGGCGTGCGCATTCCACCGGCCACCACCACGGTGACCTTGATGCCCAGCGGCCGGCCTTCGGTGTGGATGGCATGGCTCAGGCCAAGCAGCCCCCACTTGGTGGCGTGATAGGCTGACGCGTTCTGCCATGCGCGTTTGGCCGCCGTGGAAGCAATATTGACAATATGCCCCCCGTTCTCGCGCATCAGACGGAAGGCGTGCTTCATGGTGATGAATGGCGCGCGCAGGTTCACGGCCACCACGCAGTCCCAATCGGCCACGTCCAGTTCGTCAACTGATACCGTCTTGTCGATCCCTGCATTATTGATCAGGATATCCAGCCGGCCATACTCGCGCTGGATGTAATTGAACAGGTCTGCGATCTGCTTTTCCTGGGTCAGGTCCACTTCCACCGCTTCTACTTTCGCACCCGATCCGGTCAGATCCTGCACCAGTTTATCGCTCAAGTCGCGCCGCAGGTCGGCGATGATCACTGTGGCCCCAGCCGACGAAAGCTCGCGCGTGATGGCTTCGCCCAACCCCCGGGCGCCGCCAGTTACCAGAGCAATTTTTCCTGAAATACTTTCCATTAACGATCCTCTCCCTTACTTATGATGGTGATATGCCACGCGAACGGTTTCCGGCTGTACCGCGGGGTATACCCAGCCCCGGTTGCGTGGAGATTTTGGATGGAAAAATGATAGGTTCTTCCGGCGTTAGATTGCCGGAGCCCTGCTAATATCGCTATTTTTTGTGTTATTGTTCGATCCCAACCAGTAAACATGCGTTCTCACTTAGAAAAGGTCTTACCAGATAGCGTCACCAGCCTTTTGCACATCCAGCAGCGCGAAATCTGGGAATAATTCAGCCTGTGGATTCGTCCAACAGGCTGGATAGCATGGGTGTCCATGCGGCCATTCATTGTAAGGGTCCCACAATGCGCGTTTCGGTAAGTCTGCTGTGCTGCAATGCCCCCTGGCATTTCAAATGGAGCAATTCTAGGCAAGGCGTCACAAATGGTGTTCACAACCGCCTTATATAGACTATAGGTATTACGTCCTTGCTTCTCAATGGGGAATCATCCTAACCGGAAAGGGGAATCACCCAAAAACCTTAATTGGATACAATCGCATTCGTGGTGCGATTTTAGGGACATTCCCTGCGGGCTAACGGATTTTTCCCCATTGATGGCAGTATCTGGCAGGCTAAGATTAGAGGTAGTCCGCAATCTGGTGCGGGCTTCCATTTACTGAATTTATTGGCAGGAGAATACGTATGAGCGATGACTCTGATGTGGATAATGAACGTCCGGAAGAGAACGAAATTCCGGAAACTGGCGCCACGGGACAGGTTGAAGAAATTAGCATGAGCGATATACTTGACTTGAGCGATCCGGAAGAAATGGATGCTTTCGCCGACGAGATCGACCCGGATATACTACCCGATCTTGTGGACAGTGATGGCTCGGAGATGGTACGCTACGCCAGTGACCCTGAGTTGTTGGACGATCTCACTGGGCGTCAGCAGATAACGTCAGGGACAGAACAGCTCCTTGCCGGCCTGCACGAACACACCGGCCAGAGTCCGCAAACCTCGGCCGGCGATGTAGATGCCGATTGGGATTACGATCAACAGAGCGGAGAAGAGTCGGTTGGAGCATCGGTGGCCACGCCTGAGCAGAATATTGTCGATTTGCTGGGTGAAGCCGTGGGTTTAGACTATGCTGATGACGAACCATTGAACACTGAAGACCGCCTGGCGGCGCGTGATCAAAACCGCTGGGAGCTGAATGCCGCCTCAGCCATCGATGACGACTCGCTTGAGGAAGAAGATCAGGGTGATGAAGACCTCGATGTTGATGAACTAGAGGATGAGGATGTGGTTTCAATGGAAGACGATGACTTGCTGGATGAGCTTGTGTTTGGCGAGGATGACGACCGCGAATGAGTGATGCCGGGCCAGGAACTTCATTGCCACCACCGCCAAACCAGCCGCCGACCATCGAGCGACGGCCTGGTAGAACACCATCCTGGCTCTGGCTCGCATCCTCCATTGCTGCTGCCCTGTTCTTTGGCCTGGGTGGGCTGTACCTGTTTGGCAAGGTGGCGCATGTTCTTGCGGTGCTGGTGCTGGGTATCACCCTGGCATCCACACTGGCTCCGGCGGTCGACAGCCTGATGATCAAGCTTCCGCGCCTGGTGGCGGTGATCAGCATCTATATCGTGCTGGTCGCACTGATTGCTGGGGTGGCGGTGGTGATTACGCCGGTGCTGGTGCTGCAGGCGCGTGACCTGATCGCCCGCCTGCCGCAACTGATGGTGCAAGTGCAGACCTGGCTGCTGGTGCCCAAAGACCTGCCAATCCCTTCCCTGGATCAACTCCTCTCCAGTTCGCTGGGCACTCTCGGTTCCATCATCGTCTCGCTGCCATTTGCCATGTTCAACTCGCTGCTGGACGTCAGTCTCGTGCTGTTCATATCGCTGTACTGGCTGGTGCTTTCGCCGCAGTTAATGAAGTACGTGCTCTCGCTCTATCCCCAAGACCGCCACGCGCGCGTGCAGCATGTATTACAACGCATCGGGCAGTCGATGGGCGGATACCTGCGCGCGAGCTTTACCAACGGCCTGATTATTGGCTTGCTGACTTACATTGGCCTGGTGATTATTGGCGTTCCGTTTCCAGCGGTACTAAGCCTGCTGATGGGTGTGCTGGAGATCATTCCGGCGTTGGGCCCTACGGTGGCCGGTTTCTTCATCGTCCTCGTGGCGCTGCTGCAATCCCCCAAGATGGCCCTCATTGCGCTGGTATTTGTGATTGTCCTGCAGCAGCTTGAGGGCAATATCCTGGTTCCGAATATTATGCGCCGCGCCACCGATATCTCGCCGCTGCTGGTGATCCTGGCGCTGCTGGCGGGTAGCACGGTAGGCGGATTGATTGGCGCGCTGGTGTCGATTCCGATTGTTGCCGCGCTCAAAGTAATCATTGATGAGATTGCCGCGCCGGCTTTTCGCCAGTGGATGGGCGCCGCGGAGCTAGAGTAATCTATCGAACCCAACACGCGCATCCAATTTGTTTATGCGTGTTTTCGCGCGGATTGCGCTATACTGGACGAAATCGCCAGCGGAGATAGAGCATGAACAAGCAGCAGATGGTGGAAAAGATCGAGCGCGCCTGGGCGGATTTGACAGATGCAATCCAGGGGTTATCCGAGGAACATATGCAGCAGCCCGGCGTCACCGCTAACTGGTCGGTGAAGGACATTCTCGCGCATATCAGCGTATGGGAAGAGGAATCGCTCAAGCACCTGCCGGATATCCTGCATGGCGGACGTCCGACGCGATACTCGGTATTGTACGGCGGCATTGATGCCTTCAATGCGCAGATGACCGAACAATTCCGCGCGCTGCCCATGAGGGAAGTGCTGCGCCGGCTGGAAGACACCCACCAACGGCTGCTGGCGTACGTAGGGCAGTCTCCGGAAGATGCCTATGCAACCGACACACGTTTCCGCCGCAGGCTGCGCTGGGATACGTACAGCCATTACCCCATCCATGCTGCCGCCATTCGCGAATGGCGCCGGCAACATGGGTTCTGATCTGCGTAAAATTTACGCGGCGCTGGCTGCCAGGCTGGAGTCGATCTTTGTGCCTGCCTGCAGCATCTGGTTGATCGGACACAGGTGCGATACCCGGAACAGGCGTTCAGTCAATTCTGAGGACAGACTGCCATAAAAGGCAATTTCCTCACGGATGATTTCGGCTTGCCGGTTAATTTCCTCGCAGTGCTCGCAATCTTCTTGAAAGGCCCGGCCAAACTCCAGCGTGATGCTCATCTCTTCCAGCGGCAGGTTGTGGTTCTTGGCGTAGTTCAGTACAACCATGCAGGTGCATGTGCCCAGGCTGGCGAGCAGCATACCATAGGGCGTGAGCTGCTGAAGCTGGTGCACATCCTGCGGTTCCACCGGTTCTTTATTTTCGGGATCTGTGACGGTAAAATACGCGCCGAATTCGCGGTTCATATGAACGACCACACGTTCTCCCATATGATTCTTTGCCCCTCTCTTACCAGTAATACCGGACGGGTACCGGTTTAAATCTCATCCACCCGCGCGCGCAGTCTTTCGAGCTGCTGCTGGTGAGCTTTGATCTGTTCGCTCATCTGCTCCAGTTTGCCACGCTCTGAGCGCACGAAGCGCGTGTAGGGCGCGATTGCATCATTGATCTGCCCCATGCCGCGTTCCATCTCGCGCTCAAACTGCGCCCGCAGCGAGCTGACAAGGTCATCGCGCAACTTCGTGATGCGCTCGTGCATTTGTCCTTTGGCCTGGGTGCGCTTGGCGGGGATGATGAACAGCCCTAACGCGGCGATGAGCGTCGCCGCAAGGATACCGGTTACGTCGGCGCTGGCGGTGGTGGCCAATACGGTGATCAGCGTGCCCAGGCCAATCGCGCCGGCTTCAATCGCCAGGGATGCCGCCACCGCGGTCTGTGCCCCTTCGGCAATATCCTGCGCTTCCTGGGTCTTGTCGTAGCCATCCACCACGCGCATCGCCTCGCGGCCCACCGAATCCATGATACGCTCGCGGTCATAGTGGAAAGTGCCGCCACCCGCGTCGCCGACGATGCGCTCTTGGTGTTCGCGCCGGCGATCCACCAGGTGCTCGGTAACCGCCTGCCACTGACGCAGGTTGGCATCCACCAGCCAATCGATCAATTCATTCACCCGGCGTTCAATTTGCTGGGGTACATCTGCTACCACCTGGTGCTCGAACGCCTGCTGGATGCGGTCTTTGCTCAACAGGTCGAAGATGCGCCCCAGCCTGAAGGTTTCATCAAAGAATGCGTCACCGCGATTCTCCATCTCCAGCATGATGTTTTCAATATCTGCCATGCGAAAGTTAAAATCGCGCGCCATGTCTTCGCGATACAGCGCGAGCTGGCTGTCCACATCTTCGAGCATCTGAAAATCTTCGCGCAGCAGATCCAGCCGCGACGTCGTTACCTGGCCGTACTTTCCGGTCAGATGGCTGGCGACGCCCAACGGATTGAGGAACTTGAGGCGCACGCGGCTCTTTTCGTCCAGCGTATTGCGGATATACGTTTCCAGCGGTTCGAAGCCGCTTTCCTGCCACAGATCGGGCTGCCCTTGTTTGGCCTGCAGCGCTTTGCGCGCGCTTACCGGGAATACTTCCGGCGAGACGCCCAGCAGCTCGCGGGCATTTTGGGTCACAAAATCGACTACCTGCGCGCGGTCTTCTTCGCTTTGCAGGATGTCAATCTTGTTGACGACGAACACGACTTTCTTTCCCCAGTCGCGGATGGACGTCAGGAAGACGCGCTCACTTTCGGTAAACGGCCGGTCGGCAGAAGTGATGAACAGCACCAGGTCGGATCGCGGCACAAACTGCGAGGTGATAGCCTCATGCTCGCGCATAATCGCGTTGGTTCCCGGTGTATCCACAATGCTGATCTCTTCCAGCAGGTCTACCGGCAGCACGATGATATGCTGGTGTTCTCCGATTACCTGGCGGTCTTGTTCCTCGCCAAAGCGGATGATATTAATCTGGGTGGTGGTAGGCGTAACGCCTTCTTTGAGCAGGCGCTGGCCCAGCAGCGCGTTGATAAACGCGCTTTTGCCGGCATTGAATTCGCCAACAATCACCAGCAGGAATAATTCCTCAAGCTGGTCGATCGCGCTGGTTAAGGTTTCCTGGTCTTCCCTGGTTGCGTCAAAGCTGACCAGCGTCACGCGCAGATCGTTCAGCAATTTGCGTTCATCTTTCAGGAGAAGATCCTGTTGGTCATTCAGAATGCGCATGGTCCCTCTTTGGCCTTGCAGATAAGATTATTTTCATTATAGCATTCTCTCTTCGTCAGGGTAGCGAGCTTCCGTAGAGTGGGGCGGTTCACATTACAGCTTTATATGAATCTTGATCAATAAACCAAATAATGCCGGAAATATGGTAATATATTGCCGTGAATACGTGCTTTTTTTCACAATATCATCCTCTAAAACCTCGATGAGTTTTTTGGAGCTATGGTATCATTCCATAGATACTCCACATGCTCTTCCAATGGAATAATATGAACGCGAATACTCCGACGCACGATCAATCTAACCAAACCGCCGGCCATCCATATGGCTGGATGCATACCCTGGCAGCGGAATTCCTTACCCGCTACCTGCGCTTTACCGCGCCGCGCTATCTCCAACTCCAGCCGGCCGCGCTGCAATCCCTGCCGGATCCGCGACCGGGGCACAAGTACGTGCTGTACGCGCATGTGCCGTTTTGCGAGAGCCTGTGCCCATACTGCTCGTTCAACCGTTTTATGTTCAAAGAAGACCGCGCGGTGCGCTACTTCCAAAATTTGCGGGATGAAATGCGCATGGTGGCGCGTCTGGGATACCAATTTGAATCCATGTATATCGGCGGCGGCACGCCAACCATTTTGGTGGATGAGCTGGCCGAAACGATTGACCTTGCAAGGCAGTTGTTCGGCATCCGCGAGGTGTCGTGTGAGACCAATCCCAACCACCTGACCGACGAGGTCTTGGGCAAGCTGGCCGGCCGTGTCGACCGCCTGTCGGTGGGCGTGCAAAGCTTTGATGATGATTTACTGCGCCAGATGAGCCGCTTCAATAAGTTTGGTTCCGGTGCGGAAGTGCTGGAGCGAATTCGTGGCGCGGTGGGTAAGCTGCCCTCGATTAATGTGGATATGATCTTCAATTTCCCCAGCCAGACCGAGGAAATTCTACGCCGCGACATCGCAACGGTGATTGACTCGGGCGCCAACCAGGTCACCTTTTACCCGTTGATGAGCGCGCCATCCGTCAAGAAGGCCATGGACCGCTCGGTCGGCTCGGTGGAATACAGCCGTGAAGCTCGCTTTTACAAAATCATCACCGAAGAACTGAGCAAGGCCTACGAACCCATGTCTGCCTGGACGTTCTCACGCAAGGGCGAAGGCATGATCGATGAATACATCGTCGAATACGAGGAATACGTAGGCGTAGGCTCAGGCTCGTTCAGCTACCTGGATGGAACGCTGCTGGTTAACACCTTCTCACTCGCCGAATACGACCGCATGGTCAGCGCCGGGCAGCCGCCGGTAAAAAAGATGCGAACATTTGGCAAGGTTGAGCGCATGCGCTATCGCTTTATGATGGAGCTGTTTGACCTCAAGCTCAACCGTGTCAATTTCCGCAACGACTTTGGCCTACCGGTCGAGCTGGGCCTGTGGAAAGAGATTTTATTCCTGAGTCTGCTGCGCGCGTTTGACTTCCGTGACCGCGCAGTACTGCGGCTGCGCCCGCATAGCAGCTACCTCATGGTAGTGATGATGCGCGAATTCTTCGCCGGGGTGAACATCCTGAGAGATCAGGCGCGCTCGGCGCTGGCGCCCAACGAGCGATTGATGTGTCATGTGAGCGACACAATTGAGAAAGTTATGACATAATAAACACCAGGTGCACGCTCGTGCACCTGGTGTCTTCTTTTTGCCGGTCCTTGTGCCGGCGCAGGCAGGTGGTGATGCAATCTGAACAAACAAGCCCGCTGTACCCCGAAATCGAACCATACCACACCGGCCAGTTGCGTGTATCCGATCTGCACTCGCTGTACTACGAGGAAAGCGGCAATCCGCGCGGCAAACCGGTCGTATTCCTGCACGGTGGGCCTGGCGGTGGCGTCAGCCCGGCGTACCGCCGCTATTTTGATCCCGATTTTTACCGCATCATCCTGTTTGACCAGCGCGGGGCGGGCCAAAGCACACCACCGGCTGAGCTGCGCGAGAACACCACCTGGGATCTGGTGGAAGACATCGAGCGCCTGCGCCGTGAGCTGGGCGTAGATCGCTGGCTGGTGTTTGGTGGAAGTTGGGGCAGCACGTTGGCACTCGCCTATGCCATCACACACCCGGCGCGGGTGGTGGGGCTAATTCTGCGCGGCATCTTCCTGGTACGCAAGAAAGAAATCGACTGGTTCTATCAGGAAGGCGCGTCTTTCCTGTTCGCAGATGCCTGGGAGAAGTACCTGGCACCTATTCCTGAGGCTGAGCGCGGTGATATAGTTATGGCATATTACCGCCGCCTGACGCATGATGACCCGCGCGTGCGCGCCGAGGCCGCCAAAGCTTGGAGCATCTGGGAAGCGTCCACATCGCACCTTTATCCCGACCCCGAAGGCGTGCGCCGCTTTGAAGAAAGCGAAGACAAATCGCTGTCGTTCGCGCGCATCGAGTGCCATTATTTTGTCAACAAAGCTTTTTTCCCCGAGGACGGCTACCTGCTACAGCGCGCGCCGGAAATCAACCACATTCCCACCCGCATTGCCCAGGGCCGCTACGACGTGGTTTGCCCAATGACCAGCGCGTGGGATTTGAAAAAGGCCATGCCCGCGGCAGACCTGCGTATTGTGCCAGATGCCGGGCATTCCAGCTTCGATCCGGGCATCGCCCGCGAGCTGGTGCAGGCCACTGATGATTATCGTGCTTTATTTTCAGGAGAGTAAGCCATGACAGATGCATCTCAAACTCCGCCCGCGGGCGAGGATCAATCTGGCAGCAGTGACGCCTGGCGAGATGTTGGCCGCCAATTTGAGTCGCTCGGCGCTTCGTTGGCGCAGGCTGTGCGCGCCGCCTGGAATGACGAGGAAAACCGCCGCCGGGTACAGGAAATGCAGACCGGTTTGGAAGCCATGGTGCGCGACGTTGGTGAAGCCATCAACGAGACGGTCAATTCGCCCAAGGGCCAGGAAGTAACCCAGGACGTGCAACGTGCTGCCGATAACCTGGTGGAAGCCGGCGAGAAGACGGTACAGGAAGTGCGTCCGCATCTGATGAAAGCTCTGGAACAGTTGAACACCGAGCTGCAAAAGCTGGTCGACCGCATGAACCGCGGCTCGGGTGGTGACGCCGGCGCTTAATTGGCCTGGATGTCTTCCAGCGGCAGGTCGTAACGTCGCGCTGCCACCGTGCCCAGCCGTTCGGGCCAGCGGCCGGTAAGCGTCTGTACGATCTTACCGACGTGTGCGTGCGTATTTTCGATGAACAGGCTGTATTTGCTCTGCGTGCCTGCCGCCGACGTGCCCGCCACGTAAATGCCCGGCACGTTGGTTTCCATCGTGTCCGGGTTGTATTCGGGGCAGCGTTCCGGCCCGTTCAGCCGCACGCCAGCTTTTTCGAACAGGGTCGAATCGGCGCGAAAACCGGTTTGCAGCAGCACAAAGTCCGTTTCCACTTCCTTGCGGTCGCCGGTCGCCACGTGCTCCAGGATCGCGGATGCGGTGCGGAACTCGAGGGGGCGCGTTTCTGCTAAGAACTGGATATTCCCGAGCGCAATCTGGTTTTTCAGGTCGGGCAGCAGCCAGTGCTTGATTGCCTGCTCGTCGAATTCCGCACGGCGGTAGCTGATGGTTACTTTTGCGCCGGTGCGCCAGCAGCGCAGTGCCGCCTCGACCGCGGAATTCTTCCCGCCGACGATTAAGAGCTTGCGCTGAAAGTACATGTGCGGGTCTACCAGGTAGTGTGAGACGTGCGGCAGATTCTCACCCGGCACGCCCAGTAGGGCAGGGAAATCCATATCGCCATTCGCCAGCACGATTCTTTGGCAGGTATACCTTTGTTTGCCGGCCGGCGGGCTGGTTTCCACCCGGAAGCTATCCTGCGCGCGCACGATGTCGGTGACCGGCTCAAAGGTCCGCACTTCCAACCCTTCCTGCTCGACGATGCTGCGCAGATAGGCCAGGTATTCTTCGCCGGTCGTGCGCTCCTGGGTGGTTTTCTGGATCGGTATCCCCGCAATTTCGATACGTTCCGTGGTGCTGAAAAATGGCGTATTGCGCGGCCATTGCATGAATGTATGCCCGATCTGTTTGGTCTCAAAATGCAGGTACGGCATGCCCATGCGCTTCAGGCATACAGCCAGTTCTATTCCAATTGGCCCGGCACCAACAATCACCAGCGGAATATTTGTTAATTCTTTCTCAATATTCATAAAAACTCTTCCTATCTTCGCGAATTTGGGTATAATCTTAGCATGGTTTCGTAAACGGATAATAAATGGCTGAATTACGCCCGCAGCGTAATCGCCTGGTAGCGAGGGCTGCGCTGAAACTTTTCCGCGTGGCCCTCATGTGAGGAAAGATATTTGTATGGCAGGTATTCGAGGACCAAAGCACAAACTATCACGCCGTGAAGGCAAAGACCTGTTTGGAACCGGTGGCGCGTCATTAGAGCGGCGCATTGGGCAGCCGCCGGGCATGCATGGGAAAAAGCCCAAAAGCCAGCAGCAGAGCGAGTATGCGCGCCAGTTGCGTGAAAAGCAGAAGGTGAAACGCATGTATGGCATGCGCGAGAAGCAGTTTCGACGCTTTTTCGATATAGCATCTCGTGCGCGCGGTATGACCGGCGTGACTTTGTTGATCTTGCTGGAACGCCGGCTGGATAATGTGATTTACCGCATGGGCTTTGCCCGCACGCGGCTGATGTCTCGCCAGTTGGTCAACCATGGCCACGTTCTGGTAGATGGCAAACGTGTAGACATTGCTTCTTACCTGGTGAAACCCGGGCAGGTGGTGACCCTCACCGATAAAGCCCGTAAGATTACCGGTATCGCCGAGCTGATGGACAGCCCGATCAACGTACCTGGTTGGATTGAACCGGTGGATGGCGGCGGCCGCATCGCGCGCGACCCGGAACGCTACGAAGTTGACGCGGACATTAACGAGACGGCAAT
This sequence comes from Longilinea sp., assembly GCA_039810245.1. Classification (GTDB taxonomy): domain Bacteria; phylum Chloroflexota; class Anaerolineae; order Anaerolineales; family Anaerolineaceae; genus CALDSL01. Next base: position 31,876 of record JBDHWQ010000002.1, read on the forward strand.
CGTCGAATTCTATTCGCGCTGACCAGGCCATGGCGGTGAAGCTTGCCGCTGGCGCTTCCCAAATTTCGCAACGAAAAACTCCTGGCCTGAAGGCCAGGAGTTTTTCGTTCTGGGGATTCTTCGGAAACTTCCGCGTATCCTCAATTACTTGCTTAAGGGTTCGTCATGCCACCGTTCTGAGTCCAGAAAGTCTGGAAGGTGGTATCCCAACCGAAGTTCAGTGGGCCGTTAAAGTCGCTTGAGTTATACACTGGAGCACCCGAGAGCATGTTAGCCGGGAAGACCAGCACGATCGAATCCTCCTGGAAGCGGAAGAAGCGCATCGGCACTGGTATGGTCCCGTCTACGTTGGTGCTGCCCATCGCGTTACCCGAGCTGCTACCGGCATTACTGCCGCTGCCCGCCGTCGCTTCCATTGTAGGCTGCGCGTTGGCGCTGCCACTGTTCGTGGCTTCCATACTTGGCTGCGCGGTGGCGCTGGCATCGCTGCCGCTGCCCGAAGTATTCTTCGAGGCAAAGTCACCACTGGTCGAGAGCAGCAGGTAAGGCACGTCGCCGGTGGTCACATTGACGACAGCATCAACGATTTGGCCCACAGCCTGGCCGCTTTGCATATCGCTGCCGGTGTTCGAGCTGGCTGCAGGGGTAGCGTTGGCTTCGCCGGTGCTCAGCGGGCTTTGGGTAGCCAACTGGTTGCCGGTCGAGCCGCTGTTGACACCGTTATTGTCATTTACATTGTCGCTGCTGGTGCCCTGAACCACCTGTTTGCTTACCAAATCGGTGTAGAGCACCGCCACCATGTCGTTGCTGAATACGGGGCCATCATGGACTTCATTGCTGCCCACAGTTGCGGTTGACTGCTGCGTGGCGCTTAACTGCCCGCCGGCATCCATCGTAGGAACCGCCGTACCGGAAATGCTGCCAACGCCGGGCTGGCCGGTGGCAACCACAACGCCACCGTTATTGGTGGTGATACCACCATTACGCCAGGCGTTGAGCACACCGGCGTCCCAATTCTGGCTGCTGAAGTCAAAGTCATTCGCCGAGAAGACCGGCGCATCGTCGAAGGCCCCATTTTGTCCATTGAAAGTGAAACCACTACCATTGTCGCGGTTAAACGCCAGGGTAGACCAGGGAACCAGGATGGACTTGCCGCCGCGGTCAACAACAATGTAGTCTACGCGAGCATTGGCCACATTAATGACAAAGTCCTGGATCGCGCCTATGTTGCTGACGTTCGCGCCAGAGCCGGCATTCGAGCCGCTGCTGGCCGTGGGCGATTCCATCGTAGGCTGCTGGGTGGCGTTAGCATCGCTACCAGTGGTCGAAGTTGATTCCATCGTAGCCTGCTGGGTAGCGCTGGCATTATTGCCGGCGCCCGCGCTATTATCTGTGTTCATCCCAGACAGGCGCATCCCAATCAGGTCACCTAGGCGAGCGAATTCACCAAATTGCGTGCCGTTCCCCGTGTTCGGAACAGAAGTGCCATTGGAGCCCATATTGGGAACCAAAGTACTCATCGCTCCGGTGCTTTCCGTGGGCAGAGAGCCAGCTTCGGTGCTGTTCAGCGAAGGAACTTCCTCGGTGGCCATGCCACCGCTCAAGTCTTGCGTTGCTGCGCCTTCGTTGCCCAGGCCGCCGCCGACCTCCTCGGTCACAATGCTCGAGCCGGTATCGGTTGATAGGGTATCGCCCGCACCATTGCCAGACTGGTCATCACCAGCGCCACCACAAGCGGCCAGCACCATTGCCAGCACGACAATAATTGAAACAAGGGAAAACTTTTTCACACAATCCTCCAAACGGTAAGTGTACGGTTTATTTTTGGTTCGGAAAAAAAAGAGATCAGACCTTGAACAGGTATGATCTCCGGAGGTAGCCTCCGACACTTTCCTGAACCACGTCATTACTATACCCGTGTGCTTCGTGGGCAACAATGGGGAAAGGTGTGTACCGGAATGCGGGATTTCCCTAGCCTAGAAATGGGGGTTAATCGTTTAATACAATATTTCACCCATACGGTATCACCCAAAGTCAAATATGCGCCCGGCGGACATCTCCTGAGATTGCAAGGATGTTCTCTTCCGAGTCACGGAAAAACGCCATCCACAATTCCGTTTCCCCCATTAAGGCGATAAAGTGGGGCGCATCCAGGAAGGCTACCCCGCGGCGGTTGAGTGCTTCGTAAGCCGCATGAATATCTTCTACCTTGAAATACAGCACCGAAGATGCCTTTTTACCGCCTTCACTTTCGGGGCGGCCCAGCATGATACGGATCCCACCGCAGTCGAAAAATGCCAGGCCATTGGAAGTGAAAAGGTACTTCATCCCTAGCTGCTCACGATAAAATGCGGTTGCCCGCTCAACATCCAGTGCTGGAATGGCAATTTGCTCGATCTGATTCAATCCAAACATACCGTTCATGATTTCCTCACTGCTTCATTCTATAGGAAAAGGGTGGCATCGTATTTATGCTCCCAACTGGCTGTGAAACTGCGGCAGGGTGATGATAAAAACGGATCCCTCTCCCGGTTTCCCTATTGCTTGAATTTTGCCCATGTGGCGCTCAACTATGCGCTGGCAAATCGCCAGGCCTAACCCGCTGCCTTCGAAATTGTTACGCCCACTCAGGCGCAGGAAAGGCTGGAAAATGCGCTCGGCCTGCTCCGGTTCAAACCCAATGCCGTTATCTTCCACACGGATTACGATAACCACCGGTTCCTTTGGATTTGATTTTACCGTACCGTACACGCGCACAACCGGCGTCTGGCCTGGCGGCTGAAATTTTAGCGCGTTAGCCAGCAGGTTTTGAAACAACTGGTGTAACTGCAGTGCGTCACCTTCCACCTCGGGAAGTGTCTCAACCGTCACCTGGCTGCCGGTTGAGACAATGCGGCTTTCCAACATCGAGATTACGTCTGCTAGAATTGTGTTCAAATTTACGCGTACGAAGTTGCCGCCGCGCGTGGTAACGCGGGAAAGCTCCAGCAGGCCATCGACCATCACGCGCATGCGCTCTGCCGCGCTCACAATGCGTTCCAGCGACTGCCGCGCCTCACCATCACCTGCACCGTCTAACGAGCGGTTGAGGATGCGCGAAAACATCACAATCTTCCGCAGAGGCTCTTGCAGATCGTGTGAAGCGATAAACGCGAATTCCTCCAGCTCTTTATTACTGCGCTTCAACTGATATTCGTTTTGTTTTTGTTCTTCGATGTCTGTCGCAGTGCCATACCAGCGCGTGATTGCGCCATACTCGTTGCGCACCGGTATGCCGCGGCTCAGGTGCCAGCGGAACGTGCCATCGCGCATGCGCACGCGGTGTTCCACCTGGTACATATCGCCGGTCTCCAGGGCGTGCTGCCAGGCATGCGTGGTCTCATCCAGGTCATCCGGGTACACCACCGGCTCCCAGCGCCAGATATCGTCCGGCGCTGGAGCAATACCTTCGTATTCCAGGTAGCGGATATTGTAGTAATCTACTGTTCCATCAGGGCGCGCAGTCCATACGAGTTGTGGCATCGAATCGGCCAGATCGCGAAAGCGGCGCTCGTTGGCCAGCGCGTGCTGGCTGGTTCCTTCAGGCGTAACACGCCAGCGCGCCTCGCTCTCTTCCCAGGCGCGCTGCAGGCGGGCGCATTCCTCACGTTCCTGTTCAAATTTTTGCTGTACTGCGCGCAATTGATTATCTATATTTTGTCGGTCAATCGCGCAGGAAATTACCCGTTCCAGCAGGGAAGCGGTTGTTTCGGCTTTCGTCAGGTACAGCCAGATGCCCGCGCGGATGGCATCGCGCACATCATCGTCATTCTCCTTGCCGGTGTACAGGATCATCGGGCCGGAATAGCCCCGCTGCCGGGCTTCCTGCATGAGCAGGATGCCGTTGCGGGCTCCCAGGTCGTAATCCACCAGCACGGCATCATAAGCATCGCTGGCCATTTCCTGCAATCCGGCATGGTAGCTCGATGCCCACTGCAGGTGGCATTCATGCAGTATCGCATCTTTGAGCAGTTCTTTTACGATCAGATAATCTTCACGATCATCATCTATCAGCAGGATTTTCCAGGGAATGCGCTGCTGACCGCTAGTTGTAGGAACCGTTTCCATTATTTGCTCCGCATATTTGTATGCTCAGAATTTTAGCAGAAGCGCATCAGGCAACCAACAGGAAATATATATTACCGGCGCTACGGCCGGCCTCGCGGTGTTCCATTTTTTTACAAAACTGCCGAGTTACAGATAGTAATCAAAGTCGTGTTCGGTGCGTATCTTACGCCGGATGACAAAGATATGCGCCGGCAAGGTCTGTGGGTCCAGCTCCACGTAATTGCGCGCGCCCTGCCACAGGTAGCGTGCATCCGTCAGCAAATCGTGAGCCTGGTAGGGCTGGCGCGGATCCAGATTCAGCGCTTCCAGCGGCAGGTGGATGAAACCGGCTTGCTTGTAGTGCGGGTCCAGATTAACGACTACCAGCACCTGGTTGCTTTCGTCCACGCTGGTTTTCGAGTAGGCGATAATCTGATCGTTCTCCACCTCATGGAAACGCAGGTTGTGATTGGCATGAAACGCCGGGTTCTCGTGGCGGATCTGGTTGACCCTGCCGATCAGCACTCGCAGGCTGTCGGGACGGTCAATATCCCACGTACGGATCTCATATTTTTCCGAGTTCAGATATTCTTCCCGGCCGGGGGCGATTGGGGTGTTGTCACACAGCTCGAACGCGGGACCATAGATGCCGTAGCTGGGCCCGAGCGTGGCTGCCAGCACAAAGCGCGAGAGGAATGCCGGCCGTCCGCCAAACTGCAGGAACTCCGTCAGGATATCCGGCGTGTTGGGCCACAGGTTCGGCCCGGTATATTCGCGTACCTCGGTTTGCGTCAGCTCTGTCAGGTATTGGGTCAGTTCCCACTTCGTATTGCGCCACGGGAAGTAGTTATAGCTCTGGGTAAATCCGCGCTTGGCCAGGCCGTATAGCGCGCGAGGCCGGGTGAATGCTTCTGCCAGGAAGATCGCTTCGGGGTAAGTTTGTTTTACTTCTTTGATCAGCCACTCCCAGAAGGGGAATGGCTTGGTGTGCGGATTATCGACGCGGAAAATCTTTACACCCTGCTCGGCCCAGAAAACTACCACGCTTTTTAATTCTTCCCACAACTCGCGCCAGGCTTCGGTTTCAAAGTTGAACGGGTAAATATCCTGGTACTTTTTGGGCGGATTTTCGGCGTACTGAATCGTGCCATCTGGCCGCTGCAAGAACCACTCCGGGTGTTCGCGCACATATGGGTGATCCGGAGCGCACTGGAAGGCAATATCCAACGCGATTTCGATTTGATACTGCCGGGCGGTAGCCACCAGGTGGCGGAAATCGTCCAGTGTGCCCAGCTCGGGGTGGATGGCCTTGTGCCCGCCTTCCGCCGCACCGATTGCCCACGGGCTGCCGGGGTCATTGGCGCTGGCGGTGGTGGTGTTATTTTTGCCCTTACGAAAGCTCCGGCCGATCGGGTGGATGGGCGGCAGGTACAGTATGTCAAAGCCCATCGATGCGATATAAGGCAGTCGCGCTTCCACATCCCGGAACGTGCCATGTTTTCCGGGATCAGTAGAGCACGAGCGTGGGAACAGCTCGTACCACGCGCCAAAGCGCGCCCGTTCGCGGTCCACCACGATTTCCAGCTCGCGCTCGTACGTGCTCACGAATTTGCGCACCCCGTGCTCGCCCATCAGCCGTACCAGCTCTGGGGATAACGCCTGCCGGAGAGCATCGGTTTTGCCATTGCGTAGCATTTCCGCGTATGTCGACAACCTTTGAGCGTCTGCGCCATCTGTCGCCGAGGCGGCTTCATCCACCAGCGCCGCGCCGATCTGCAGGTCAACAGTCACATCCTGCCCGGCGCTGACGCGTTTAGCCAGGTCGCGGCTCCAGGTTTTGAAGTGATCTACCCAACCTTGCACCGTGTAGCGGTATATCCCCAATTCCTCAACGGTGAAGCTCGCGTTCCAGCGGTCGTTGCCCAGCGCTATCATCGGCACACTCAACCAGCCGCTTTCCCCTTCACGGCAGTACAGCAAGGCCGCTGAAAGAGCATCGTGTCCGTCGGTGAGTATGTCCGCTTCGACCGTGACGGTATCACCGATGATGCGTTTGATTGGAAAGCGCCCACCATCAATCTGCGGCGTGACACCCTCGATAATCACACGGCTGCGGCCTTCATTCACTGGCATGAAACCCTCCGTTGGTTTACAGGCTGCGGTACAGCTCCAGCGTGCGCTGTGCAATCGCGGTCCAGCTAAAGTGATCTTCGACGCGCTTGCGGCCATTGCGCCCAAATTTTTCCCGCAGCGCTGGGTCCAGCGCCACGCGGTTGATGCCTTCAGCCAGCCCGCGCGAGAATGCGGCCGGGTCTACCGGGTCGAATGTTCCAGGTTTAAGCTGCAGGTCCACCAGGACACCGGTTTCTTCCGGCACCACCACTTCCGGGATGCCGCCTACGGCCGAGGCCACCACCGCTGTTTCGCATGCCATGGCTTCCAGGTTGATAATGCCAAATGGTTCGTACACTGAGGGGCAGCAGAAGACCGATGCGTGCGAGTAAAATTGGATCACTTCGTCGCGGGGCAGCATCTCGCGGATCCAGATGACACCGGGACGGTTCTTACTGGCAGCTTCCACACCTTCGGCCATTTCCCGGCCGATCTCAGGGGTATCCGGTGCTCCGGCGCACAGCACCACCTGGATAGATGGGTCAATATGCTGGATAGCGTGCACCAGGTGGATAATGCCCTTTTGGCGCGTTACCCGGCCCACGAACAGCACAAATGGCTTGCTCGGGTCTACCCCGCGCTTTTCCAGTGCATCTGAGGCCGGATTCTTGCGATACTGCTGCAGATCTATGCCGTTATGGATAACATGCACTCTGGCCGGATTGACGGTGGGAAAACAGCGCAATACGTCATTGCGTGTTTCCTGTGACACGGCAATCACCGCATCCGCCTGGGTGAGACCGTTCTGCTCGATCCACGAGCTGAGATGGTAGGCGTTACCAAGCTGTTCCACTTTCCACGGTCGCAGCGGCTCCAGGGAATGCGTGGTGAGCACAAAGGGAATGCCCCACAACTTTTTGGCCAGGAAACCGGCGAACTGCACGTACCAGGTATGAGAATGCACCACGCTGGCGTCCAGATAGTCGCGCGCCATTTCCAGACTGCGATACATTGCATCCAGCGCGCCACCATACCTGGGGTCGGTGTTCTTCTTTGCATCCGCCCAGGGAGAGTAACCGCGCACCGTCAGGTTGTGAGTCTCTACTTTTTGGTCGCCAAAGCAGCGCACCTCTACCGGGACGAATTTCGCCAGCTCCCGGCTCAGGTATTCGACGTGCACGCCGGCGCCCCCGTAAATGCTGGGGGGATACTCATTGGTGAACAACGCTACCTTGCTGATGTCTGCCATTGTACCCTCCTGCCACTCCCGTGGTGAAACCGCCTGTTCACTGCAAGATCATAGCGTGCGGCAGGCAGTTAATCGCTACGCGCCAGGCTCTTGTAAGCGCGGATCAACCCATTGGTGGACGAATCATGTGCCAGCTCGCGCTCTTCCAGCAACTCCGGCAGGATGGCTTTGGCGAGCTGCTTGCCCAACTCCACGCCCCACTGGTCGAACGAGTTAATGTTCCAGATCACACCCTGCGTGAATATCTTGTGCTCGTACAGGGCGATCAACATACCCAGCACTTCCGGTGTCAGTTTTGGATACAGGAATGAATTGGTCGGCCGGTTGCCGGGAAACGTTTTGGATGCAACCAGAAGCTCCAGATGCTCGCCGCTGACGCCTTGCTGCATCAGCTCCGCGCGCGCTTCTTCCGGCGTCTTGCCTTTCATCAGCGCTTCGGTTTGCGCCAGGAAGTTGGAGATCAGCGTAGGGTGATGCTCGCCCAACGGATTCTGGCTTTGCGCCGCCGCCAGGAAATCACACGGGATCAGCTTTGTCCCCTGGTGGATAAGCTGGTAGAAAGCGTGCTGGCCGTTGGTGCCGGGCTGGCCCCAGATAACCGGCCCTGTGGAATACTCCACCCATTCGCCCTGGCGGTTTACGCTCTTGCCATTACTTTCCATATCTCCCTGTTGAAAGTAAGATGGAAAGTGCATTAGATACTGGTCATACGGTAGGATTGCGTGGCTCTCAGCGCTAAAGAAATTGTTGTACCATATGCCTAACAGTCCCATTACCACCGGGATATTATGCTCAAACGGTGTGCTGCGGAAATGCAAATCCGCCTGGTGCGCTCCACTCAAAAGTGCCTCGAAGTTGTTCATTCCCAGGAATATGGCAATGGAAAGCCCGATGGCCGACCACAGTGAGTAACGCCCACCGACCCAATCCCAGAACTCAAACATGTTGGCCGTATCGATACCGAATTTGCTCACTTCCTTCGCGTTGGTAGACATGGCAGCGAAGTGCTTTGCAACCGCCTTTTCGTCTTTCGCGTGCGCCAGGAACCATTTACGTGCCGAATGCGCGTTGGCCATGGTTTCCTGCGTGGTAAACGTCTTGGATGCCACAAGGAACAGAACCGTCTCCGGGTCCACCTGCTTAAGCGTTTCTACCAGGTCGGTGCTGTCGACGTTTGAGACGAAGTGCGCGCGCAGGCCGGGCTGGGCGTATGGTTTGAGCGCTTCACATACCATCTTGGGGCCTAAATCGGACCCGCCAATTCCGATATTGACCACATCGGTGATGCGCTTGCCGGTGTACCCCTTCCATTCTCCCGTACGTACGGCTTCGCTGAAAGCGCGCATCCGGGCCAGCACGCGGTTGACTTCGGGCATCACATCCTTGCCATCGACATAGATAGGCGTGTTCGCGCGGTTACGCAGTGCCACGTGGAGAACCGCGCGATCTTCGGTAATGTTAATCTTTTGCCCGGTAAACATGGCTTCGATCCAATCGTTCAGCTTCGCCTGCCGCGCCAGTTCGAACAGCAGCCGCATGGTTTCCTGTGTGATGCGGTTCTTGGAGTAATCGAACAGGATGTCGCCGGCGCGCAGAGAAAACCGTTCAAACCGCTGCGGGTCGGCAGCAAACAGATCGCGCATATGCACATCTTGACTTTCCTGGTAGTGCTGGATCAGCGCGCGCCAGGCAGAAGAGGTATTCGCTTGGGTCATAAAATCATCCCTTCTCTGGACAGAGCGATCTTGTCCAGGCGGTGATTGAAAGGTTCTTCATTTCGGCGGATTATCTTTATTATAACGATTCCCGCCGGAAGCGAGTTCGTTTTCATGAATGGAAGATCACCGCGCTGCTTTCTAATGATGATATGCACCTGGTTCTTTTCGGCCGGCTCACCCATATTTGGTAGAATAAAGGGTGACGACCAGAATATCGAACGGCCTTTGCTGCCGTACCAGGTAAGAGAAGGGATGATGTGCACATGAACACGATACAGGAGTTATTTCAGGCAGGTCAATCGATCTGGTATGACAATATCCAGCGCGGCCTGCTCAACAATGGTGAGATGGCTGGAATGATCAACCGCGGTGAAATTCGCGGGGTAACCTCGAACCCGACCATCTTCATGAACGCCATCACCAAATCGCATGATTACGATTCAAGCCTGCAGCCGTTGATCCATAGCGGGCTGGACAACGAAGCAATTTTCTTCAGTCTGGCTGTAGAAGACATTCAGGCCGCTGCCGACCTTTTCCGCCCGCTGTATGACCAAAGCAACGGCGGGGATGGCTACGTAAGCCTGGAGGTCAGCCCGTATCTGGCCAATGACACACGCGCCACGCTTGAGCAGGCCAAACAGCTCTGGCAGCGTGTCGACCGCCCGAACCTGATGATAAAAATTCCCGCCACGCGGGAAGGTATTCCTGCCATCACAGCGGCCATCGCTGCCGGGCTGAATATCAACGTCACGCTCATCTTCTCCCTCAAGCGTTACGCGGCGGTGATGGATGCCTATCTGACCGGTCTTGAACAGCGCGTCGCCGCCGGCCAGCCGGTGGACAGGATCGCTTCGGTTGCATCTTTCTTCGTTTCGCGCGTTGATACCAAAATAGATGCCCAACTAGAAAAACGAATCGAAGCTGGTGGACCGCAGGCCGTGACCGCCAAAAGCCTGCTGGGCAAGGCTGCTATTGCCAATGCCCGCCTGGCGTATGATGAATACAAGAAAGTGTTCACGTCCGAACGATTCCTCGCGCTCAAAGCCCGGGGCGCGCGCGTCCAGCGACCGCTGTGGGCATCTACCAGCACCAAGAACCCGGCCTACCGTGACGTGATGTACGTGGAAGAGTTGATCGGTCCGGATACAGTCGATACTGTGCCGCCGCAGACCCTGATCGCTTTCCTCGATCATGGCCGGGTGCGCCCCAGCCTGGAAGAAGACCTGGAAGGCGCGCGCTTGGCGCTGGCTCAGCTTGAATCCCTGGGAATTTCGATGGATGTGGTTACCCGAGAGCTGGAAGAAGAAGGTGTAAAGTCCTTCTCGGATGCCTTTACCACGCTGCTCCAGGCGGTTGAATCGCGTCGCGCGCCGGCTGCCGCGTAGGCGCAGGATCTCGAATATTCGCAAGAACCTGCCCACGTGGGCAGGTTCTTGCGAGGAGCGCCAGCTATGAAACGCCAACTGCTTAAGCTCCTATTCGCATTTCTCAGCCTGGCTGCCATCCTGGCCCTTGCCCTGGTGATCACCTTCCGCCTGCTCAACCGCACCAACGGCAGCCTGATTTCCAATGGCGAGAAGCGCACCTATCTACTGTACGTGCCCGCCAGCTATGATCCGTCTACGCCCACGCCATTGGTGATCAGCATCCATGGGTATGCTGAATGGCCGGCGCACCAGATGCAGACCAGCCGCTGGAATGACCTGGCCGACCGGAATGGCTTCCTTGTGGTATATCCATCCGGAACGCGCTTTCCCATGCGCTGGCGAACTTCCGGAGAGCCGGGCAGCGCGCAGGACCCGGCCATTGATGTTGACTTAATCGCAGATCTCATTGCGCTGATCCAGCGCGATTACAATGTTGACCCGTGGCGAATTTATGCCAACGGGCTCTCGAACGGTGGTGGTATGTCGTTTTTGCTATCATGCGAGCTGGCGGATCAGATTGCCGCGGTGGGCATGGTTTCGGGGGCCTATCTGTATTCGTGGGAACGCTGCCGGCCGGCCCGGCCAGTGCCTGCCGTAATCTTCCACGGTACGGCGGATGAAATTGTGCCGTTTGAAGGTGGCCCATCTCGCGCTTTTGATGTTGATTTTCCGGTCGTCCGCGACTGGGTGAGTGAGCTTGCGCTACGCAATGGCTGCAGCGGCAGCCCGCTGGAGCTGCCGATCACTGGCGCGGTCACTGGTACGCGCTACCAGGCCTGTAACGCCGACGTGGATTTTTATGTAATTCAGGGCGGTGGCCATACCTGGCCGGGTGGCGTGCCGCTGCCGCAGTGGATTGCCGGATTGACCAGCAAAGATGTGGACGCCACTGCCCTGATGTGGAACTTCTTTCAGGCTCACCCATTGCCACAAAAATGAGGCATTGGTGAAAAGAGGAGACCGGCGTACTATTTTGTCGGGATTACGCTTTCTGGCCTGTTCCCTGATTGTATGATGTGACCGTATTAACACTTCAATTGAGCTGGTAATGGCGTGATGCAGGTGCGCGAACCCGGTGATCCCGGTGATCAACACGATCAGCGCAATCTGGCCTACCGTTTCGCGCACTCCGGTGATGCGCCAGGACACCAGCCCCATCAGCCAGCCTGCGCGGCAAAACATCGACAGCCATACTTAAATATAACAGAGCCTGTCCGTGAGGACAGGCTCTGAAGGTTTCGCACTTTATCGGTGCGGTTTAGTAACGACGGTTTCCGCCGCCACCGCGCCGGTCGCGCGACGAATTATTGCTATTGTAACCACCACGGCCGCCAGCGCCGCCGCCGTAACCACCACCCCCACCCGGGCGATCTTCGCGGGGGCGGGCGGCGTTGATCTTGAGCTCGCGGTTGCCAAGCGTCTGGCCGTTGAGCTGCTGGATGGCCTTGTTGGCTTCTTCCTGGGTGCTCATCGTCACAAAGGCAAAGCCTTTCGAGCTGCCGGTGTCGCGGTCTTTAATCAGAGCGACCTCATTCACCGTGCCAACCTGCGCAAACAGGTTACGCAGTTCGTCTTCGGTGGTGTCATACGACAGGTTGCCTACATACAGTTTTGCTTCCATTTTATCTCCTCTTATAGCGCATCCGGTCTGGATGCCTTCACCATTTCACTGGCGGTAGTTCCCCTGCTTGATCAGGCCATTGCCTTCTTATGGAAGCAAAAACCCGCCATCTCGGGGTCAGATAGCGGGTACGCGTCTTTCCAAAGGTATACATGTATTATATCACATATTTGAGATCCATAGTGCATCAATCTGGAACCGGCGCAGTTATCTTCCATGCTGGTCCATTGATATGACCTATCCGGCTGCATTTTCTACGCCAAAGGGGAGATTAAGCCCGGTATGCTCGATCCCCGGCGCTCTGCCAGGGATCGAGCACGCATGGAAGATGTATTGCGCATCGTCATTTGCCTATGCTGCCAGTGCTGCTGTAACAATCTCCTGCGCTTCCGTAAAGATTTGTTTGAGGTGCTCCTGCCCACGGAAGCTCTCGGCGTAGATCTTGTAAATATCTTCCGTGCCAGATGGCCTGGCAGCAAACCAGCCGTTCTCCGTGACAACCTTTAGCCCGCCAATGGGAGCGTTGTTGAAGGGCGCGCGGGTCAGCTTGGCAATGATTTTCTCGCCGGCCAGATCCCGCGCCATTACCATTTCCGGCGAGAGGCGTTCCAAAATAGCCTTCTGGGCTGGCGTAGCGACCACATCCGCGCGCTCATACACCGGTGCGCCGAACTGCTCAGTAAGGCGATGATAATGCATGCCCGGATCGCTGCCGGTGACCGCGGTTATCTCGGCGGCAAGCAGGTCGAGAATCATTCCATCCTTATCGGTCGTCCAAACTGAGCCATCCTGGCGCAAGAAGGAAGCTCCCGCGCTCTCTTCGCCGCCAAAGCCAAACGATCCATCCACCAGGCCATCCACAAACCATTTAAACCCCACCGGCACCTCGGCCAGCGTTCGGCCAAGATACCCGGCCAAGCGGTCGATCATCGAGCTGGAAACGAGCGTTTTGCCAATTGCCGAGTCTGCCCGCCATCCCGGCCGGTTTTGGAACAGGTACCAGATCGCGGCTGCCAGGTAATGGTTTGGGTTCATCAGACCCACGCTTGGCGTGACGATGCCATGCCGGTCAGCGTCCGTGTCGTTGCCAAAGGCGATACCGAACCGGTCCTTGAGGCCGATCAGGCTGGCCATGGCGTATGGTGACGAGCAGTCCATACGGATTTTGCCGTCTTTGTCCACTGTCATAAAACGGAAGGTTGGATCAACGTGTGGGTTTACTACCTCCAGGTTCAGCCCGTACCTTTCCGCGATCGGCTCCCAGTAGGCGATGCTGGCGCCACCCATTGGGTCAACGCCGATTTTCAGCCCAGAAGCGCGAATCGCGTCCAGGTTGACCACGCTGCCCAGATCGGCTACGTAGGGGGTAATATAATCGTACAGGTGTGTCGTTTCGACCTTCATTGCGCGTGCCAGCGGCATGCGTTTGACTTCGCTCAGGCCGTTCGCCAAAATTTCATTGGCACGCGTCTGCATCGCTTTGGTGGTGACTGTATCTGCCGGGCCGCCTGCAGGCGGATTGTACTTGAAGCCTCCATCGTCCGGCGGGTTGTGCGAGGGGGTGATCACCACGCCATCTGCCAGACCGGTGCTGCGGCCGCGGTTGTATTGAAGGATCGCGTGCGATATGACCGGGGTGGGCGTATATCCGCCGCCGGCGTCAACCATGATTTCCTGTTCGTTCGCGGCAAACACTTCGATGGCGCTCGCCAGCGCCGGCTCAGACAAGGCGTGCGTGTCCATGCCGATAAACAGCGGCCCGGTGATCCCCTGCGCCCGCCGGTATTCGCAGATGGCTTGCGAGATGGCCAGGATATGGTTTTCGTTGAAGCTGTTGCGGAATGAAGACCCGCGATGCCCCGATGTCCCGAATGCTACCCGTTGCGCGGGATCGGCAGGATCTGGCTGCGCTGTGTAATACGCCGAGACGAGGCGCGGCACATTGACCAGCAATTCATATGGGGCGGGCTTTCCCGCCAGAGGATGTAGACCCATCGTCAGGCTCCTGTACGGTTGCAGTTTTCTGTTGTTGCGCGCGTCTAATACACTTCGGGTACAAATGTCTGGTCAGTAATGGGTGGGCGTATATAGCCCTTATTTTCCTGCCTGGGCGGCAGCTCAATCTTCTCCGGGGTCAGGTCTTCATAAGGGATTTTGCTCAACAGGTGGCAGATGACATTGAGGCGCGCGCGTTTCTTATCATCCGAGTTGACTACATTCCAGGGCGATTGTTTGGTATCCGTGTAGGCGAACATCGTATCTTTGGCGCGCGAGTATTCCACCCACCGCGAACGGCTCTGCAAGTCCATCGGGCTGAGTTTCCAACGCTTGGTCGGGTCTTTGATACGCGCCTGGAAGCGGCGTTCCTGTTCTTCGTCACTGACCGAAAACCAGTATTTAATGAGGATGATCCCCGAGCGGATCAGCATTTTCTCGAACTCTGGGCAAGAGCGCAGGAATTCCTGGTATTCATCCTCTGTGCAGAAGCCCATCACGCGCTCCACGCCCGCGCGGTTGTACCAGCTACGGTCAAACAGTACGATCTCTCCAGCAGCAGGCAGGTGGGGAATATAGCGCTGGTAATACCACTGCGTCTTTTCGCGTTCAGTAGGCGTGCCCAATGCAACTACGCGGCAAATACGCGGGTTCAGGCATTCGGTTATACGTTTTATCGTACCGCCTTTGCCAGCGGCATCCCGGCCTTCAAAGACAACGACGACTTTCAGCCCCCTGGTCTTGACCCACTCCTGGAGCTTGACGAGCTCGATCTCCAGCCGCCCAAGCTCCTTCTCATACTTTTTGGTGCTCAGTTTCTTCTCAGGCGTGGATGCTGCATGCCCGTTTTGCGCGGCTTCCTGTTCTGCCTTTGCCAGTTTTCTGGTTTTCTTGGCTTCTTTCTTCAGCGCTTTCGCCTGCTTTTTACTCAGCTTTTCCCCTTCAACCGCAGCATCTTCCTCAGGCTGGCCGTTGACCGGCTCGAAGCTTTCCGCGGCTTTTTCCGGCTCATCCGCCTGCCCGGTGTTGGGAATCTGATCATCCACCGCTTTTGCTTTCTTCTTATCCTTGCTCATAGCATTTCTCCTTTCACCTGTTCTTACCGCCTGGCGGAAGAAGGGATGAAACAACAGCGCTGCAATTATTCCTGTGAGATAACTGTACCACCACCTGGCACTTCAAGCTGTTCTTAATCGTCTCCGCTTGTGGCGTGCTCCTTTCTTGCGGCAGTGCTATTTCTTGGGCAGTTCGTGGTGGCCGCCGAATTGGAAGCGCATTGCTGAGAGCAATTTGTTGGCAAAATCGTCCTCGTCGCGCGATGTAAAGCGCGAGTATAGGGCGCTGCTCAGCACCGGCACGGGCGTCGCCGTGTCGAGCGCGGCATGGATTGTCCAGCGGCCTTCACCAGAATCGGATACGTGGCCTGTGAATTGCGAACATTGCGGGTCTTCTGTCAAGGCTATCGCTGTCAGGTCCAGCAGCCAGGATGACACCACGCTGCCACGCCGCCATAGCTCGGCGATATCGGCCAGGTTCAGATCATACTGGTAATGCTCTGGGTGGCGCAGCGGCGCAACTTCGGCGCTGATATGCTGGCCTTCTGTCCCAACGCCGGCGTGTCGCATCAGGTTGAAGCCTTCAGCCAGAGCCGCCATCAGGCCATATTCGATGCCGTTATGCACCATTTTTACAAAGTGACCTGCGCCACTCGGCCCGCAGTACAAGTACCCTTCTTCAGCGGTGCCGCCCAATTTTTCGCGGCCTGGCGTCCGTTCAATATCGCCACGCCCGGGTGCAAGCGTCTTGAAGATCGGGTCGAGCCGCTGTGCGGCATCCGCCGGGCCGCCGAACATCAGGCAGTATCCGCGATCCAGGCCCCACACGCCGCCGCTGGTACCAACGTCCATGTATTCGATCCCCAGGGCAGCCAGCTCACCGGCGCGACGGATATCATCAATATAGTACGAGTTGCCTCCATCGATCACAACATCACCGGCTTGCAGCAGCGGTTTGAGCGCATTGAGCGATGCATCTACCACAGCGGCCGGGATCATTAACCAGATGGCGCGGGGCCTTTGCAGCTTGTTAACGAATTCTTCCAGTGAATAAGCGCCGTTGGCTCCCTCATCCGCAAGTTGTCTGGTGGTTTCCGCATTACGGTCAAAGACAACGCAATCATGCCCGCCATTCATCAACCGGCGAACCATATTCGCGCCCATCCGGCCTAAACCAATCATACCCAATTGCATAATTTTCTCCTTACCTGTGATACTCCCCAAGGATAGCCAGAGGCTACCACCCCATCTTATTTGTTCGCCCGCCTGAGTGTCCGGATGCCCGTTGCCCCAGCGACAATGACTTCATCGACCATCCCGAGGAATAGTCCATGGCAAACAATGCCCGCGCGCGCATCCATTCGGGCAGCCAGAGTAGCCGGGCCGGTGATTGGTCCGAAGTAACTATCCAGGATGAAATTGCCCTGGTCAGTTTCGTAAGGCGCGCCATCTGCCCTCAGCCGCAAGGCCAGCCGTGCGCCAAGATTTTCCAGATACGCGGCCTGCGACCGCCAACCGAAGGGGATTACTTCGACCGGCACGGCCCACTGGGTACCAAGCACTGATGAAAGCTTGCTCTCATCCACAATGATGACCTCATACCGGCTGGCCTGCGCAACAATCTTTTCGTGCAGCAAGGCCCCACCGCCGCCTTTGATCAGGTTCAATTGCGGGTCCACCTCATCCGCGCCGTCAAACGTGAAATCGATCACTTCACCGGTAGGTCCGGGCAGGTGATCTTCCAGGCGGGTGAGGGGAACACCCAGGCGTTGAGCCTCTTCTTCCACGTCGCGCGAGCAGGGCACGCCTGTGATACCGGTAAGCTCACCCCTCGCGATCATCTGTGCCATGCCGCGCAGCGCCAGTAGTGCGGTGCTCCCCGCGCCAAGCCCCACGATCATCCCGGAACGGAGATAGGTGAGCACATGGTTCGCGGCCTGCTGCTTGTATTGCTGACCTGGGGGCATGGACCACCTCTGCATAACAATCTGGCGTCCAAAATCCATAACGGCGCACCGATACGCCAATGCTATGAAGACTATATCACAAGACGAGATCTGGTATCCAGTCCGGCAGCCATCGAGCATTCCGGGAAAGGTGTTGGAAAAGAGTATGCTGTGCCATCATTTGGTATCCGGAATTACAAATGTGCTTCGAATACCATCCCCCTATGGGGACGCGCTTATCGGCGCGATTTTCTACTCTTTGAAGATTCAACCTATTTTGTGTTCATGCCAACCAATGTAAACGAAAACCAGTCCTATTGTCATGGGACTGGACTACCAGATCCAAATGCTATGAAATACCAGCTTTGGTCTATGCAGGATAGCGCTCGAACTTTGGAGGTTCCAAGTTTTTAGCAGATCCCTGTAAGCCTTTATTTTTTGCCAAAGTTGGCGATGATAGCCGTTTTGCAAAAATGGTGAAATACGATCAAAAATACCCTATTGACATATGGAAGCGGCTTTCTTATAATATAAATCGAACGTTCGATTTATATGGGATAGGAGACAGGATATGCCCAGAGTTACAGAGGCGCATAGTGCTGCAAGGAAGCAGGAGATCATTGATGCTGCTTATCGATGCTTTGCCCGCAAAGGGTTCCACCAAACCACAATGCGCGAGATTTATGCCGAGGCAAACCTCAGCCCCGGCGCGATCTATCACTATTTCGACAGCAAAGACGCCATCATCCAGGCCAGTTTTGAATTTGACTCTCAGCGTGGCATAGCGCTCCTTGAGGCGGCAATTGCCAAAGATGATCCTTTACCGGCGTTGCGCGAGTTGATTGACTTCTTCTTCGGAGGATTGGAAAGTGCCGCGGCACTGGATGCACCACGGGTCAATGTGCAGGGTTGGGGTGAGGTGCTAATAAATCCATCGCTACAGGAGGCCTTCCGGCTGGTCTTTGACCGAAATCTTGATGGATTGAGGCAAATTATCGTCAAGGCGCAAGCGAGGGGAGAAATTAATCCGGCACTCAATGAAATTGCAGTCGCACGGATCTTACTTTCTCTATACTACGGGCTTGAACTACAACTGGCACTCTACGGCCAGATCGATGTCAAACAATACACCACAGCTGTGAAGGCGCTGCTCTTTTCTAGTCCGAACTCATAAGCCCCAACATTGGGCAGATAGCTCATTTCATCGAGTATCAAGGAGAAGGAGGCACGGAATGGTTATGACAAGCAATACATCTGATACATCAGCCCGGCGTACCGGTTCTGTCGAGATAGAGCGATCGCAAGCCAGTACGGATCGTATGGCGCTGCGGACTGAACTTGAGGGAACGCGTGCTGCATTTCACGCGTTCCTCAACGCGCTTTCTGCTGACCAATGGAAAAAGAAGAGTCCAGGCAGCGCTTGGACGATGGCGGAGGTCGCGGTTCATGTGACCTGGGCGTTGGAGCAGTTGCCACAGGAAATCGCAAGCGCCCGGCGCGGCCAGGGGATGTTCAATTCACCCAGTTCTCTTGCGAGGCTGGCAGATCAGCTTAGTTATTGGATGATCCGGTGGATGGCGCGCAAGGCAACGCCCGAAGGGATCCATCGCCGTTACGATGCCGCTATGGCTGCTGTGCTTCGTTCACTTGACGAGGTGACCGAGAGCGATTGGGTTCTCGGTGCTTCCTTCTACGGTCATGGTTTTTATTCGATTGCAGATCTTTTCCATACACCAGCCGAACACTTTCTAGAGCACACTACTGGTTAATAGGGAATAACCGATGAAAAAGATCATCAAGTGGATTGGTTTTGGGGCGGGTGGGCTGCTTGCTCTCCTTGTGCTGATCGCCTTTTGGTTATCCTGGCAGGGAAATGCTCGCCTAAACAGGACATACAACATTACCCCTGAAACTGTCATCCTACCGACCGATGCAGCCGCTATTCAGGAGGGTGAACGGTTGGTTGCCATTTATTGCACCAATTGCCATGGTGAAGGCGTAAGTGGCGCCGACTTCTTTAATGATCCGACGCTGGCTGTCATTGACGCTCCGAATCTCACGAGTGGTGCAGGAGGTGTAGGCACACAGTTGAGTGATGTTGACTGGGTAAGAGCCATCCGTCATGGAGTTGGCCCCACTGGCAGGCCTCTTTTTATTATGCCGTCTCGTAATTTCTATTTCCTCAGCGACGAAGATCTGGGGCAGATTATCGCTTATCTTAAAACCGTTCCACCTGTGGATCACCCCGCCAACGACCGGTCAACCACGTTCCTTGGGCGTATGCTGCTGACGCTTGGCCTCTTTGGCGACCTCATCGATGCTGAGCGCATCGATCACACGGCGCCTCGCCCGGCAGTTCCAACGCCTGGCGTAACGGTGGAATATGGTCACTACCTGGCCGTCACCTTTGGCTGTCAAACCTGTCATGGACCTCAATTGGCTGGCGGCAAAGATCCTGATCCAGAAGCGCCACCTGGACCTAACCTGACTCCAGTTGGCCACCTGGGCACCTGGGACGAACAAACTTTCATAAATACGATCCGCACTCGCAAGAGCAAATGGATGGCTTTCGAGGCGCTGAACCATATGTCGGACACGGAATTGCAGGCAATCTGGCGCTATCTACAGTCTCTGCCTGCTGTGACCACGAGTCCAATCCCAGAATGAACTGCTGCTTTCTAGAACTGTCCATGCCAACCGCCAGCAGATAACGCATATTGCTCACCCTTTCGTCAAACCGAGCAGGCGTATTGAACATACAGGATCAGAATAGTGCCTATGAAACAGTTCTATGAATTCACATACCGCCATTTCCGTGCGCCGTGGGATATCGGCGCGCGGGAGGAACTCGTATCGCTGGTGGAAAGCAAGCGCATCCAACCATGCCGCGCCATTGACCTCGGGTGTGGCACAGGAGCCAATGCGATCTATCTCGCGCAATGTGGTTTTGACGTTACTGGCGTGGACTATGCGGAAGCCGCGATTGAGAAGTCGCGCGCACGCGCTAGAGAGGCAGGCGTGCAGGTCAATTTCCTCGTGGACGACCTCACAAACCTGCGCTACGTTTCAGGGAAATTCGCGCTCCTGATTGACTACGGCGTACTGGACGATTTGCGCCTAAATCAGCGCCAGTCCTATCTTCACAACATGGTTCCGCTCACTCATTCGGGCAGTCTCTACCTTCTTTGGGGATTCGAATATCCAATGCGCTGGTGGGAAAAGTTGCTACCGTTCTTCGATATTCCCTTCTATCCTGGGGAGATTGAACAACGCTTCGCTCCGTATTTTGAGATCGAAAAAATTGCGGGCAAAATTGATTATTCCCATTGGCCGCCGGGTTATGCGGCTTATCTCATGACGCGAAAAGGAGAAATGGCAGAATGAAAAACTGGTTCACCTCTCGAAATGGAGCGGTTACGCTATCTGTGATTGCCTTGCTTTCAGAGTTGTGGCACGCGTTTATAGACTTCCAGCATGAGTATTCGAATATTCTCAACAGTACGGGTGCGGTGTTACTCAGCACATTGCTTTACACGGTTCTTTTCGGCGTTTGGGCCTGGGCGCTGCTGCAGACGTTTCGCGGAAACCGCGCCTCGCTGGTCGCTACGTTCATCATCAACCTGCTCTTTCTGCTTGTCATTCCCTTTGGGACGCTGGTTGCATATTGCCCTTCGCCGTGCCGTACGCTTTGGCCGATCATGGAAGTGGCGAATTGGATCAATTTGCTTTTTGGGATCCTGGCTGGCATTGCAATGGCGTTTCAGATCCGCCGATATAAGGCGGCGAGTAAACAACCGCTTAAACCAGACGGCGGATCGCTGTCCGCGTAAATTCGTAGCTATTCTGTATATGATTTAGTACGCCGCTCCCATGACACTGGGAGTGGTTTTTCTTTACAATTTTCCCAGGAACGATGAACCAGTTCTGTTTTTCGACTGTACCGCCTTCCATCTCTACGCGCTGATGGCGCTTACTATCTCCTTTCGGCGTTGGGAGCGTTGGGCCTGGTGCGGTTCTCCGACCAAACAAAAGTAATTCGCCAAGGATCAAATAAAAGAGGTAGACGATGGATCAAATCAATCTGCAAACGATCACCGGTTGGTCCGCGCTTGTCAACACCATTGCCGGGATCGTCAGCTTCGCAGCCCTGATGCTGTTCTTTATGGGGGGCGGGCTGTGGGGACCATTGAACGATGCCTTCAGTGTGATCTGGGCGCTTGCCCTGCTCCCGCTGGCCGGTTGGTTTTTCCTGCTCAACCGGCAAAGCAGTTTGACTTTGAGTGCTGCAACCGCCGCGATTGGCATCGCAGCGATGCTGGCCTTCGTTGCGCTCCAGTTCTTTCTGGTGGTGGGGCTGTTCCGCTACGAACAGACCGTGCGTGCTGTAATGGCCCTGACCGGCCTGATCGGCCTGTGGATGGCCCTCAACGGGTTAATGGTGCAGGCTTTAAGGTTTCCTCCCACCGGCCTGTCTCTGCTCATGATTGGCGCTGGTGTTGGCCTGCTGTTGTCCGCGATTGGATTTATCTTGGGCGGCGAGCAGCACCCGCTGGCGGCGGCTGGCTACCTCGTTGGCTTTATCGCGGGAATAGGGTGGACTGCCTGGCTGGCAAGGTTACTCCTTGCCGGCCAGGTGTTTGTGGTCCAGTAAGAAAGGGCTGGGCAGGTGCCCTCCGCGCTCGCCGAAGTTTTAAGCATGGGTCAAAAGAAGGAGCCATTATGAAGGTGTGTTAAGTGTCGATATGGGTGGTCATTGGATCAGGCGGACTGATAGATCTGCTGGCTCTGGCACTCGTGGGGTAGACCTGATCGGAGATGCCCAAACTGGAGACAGGGAAAATAACAAAAAACTGGTCATTTCTGACCAGTTTTTTAGCGGGAGCGACGGGATTCGAACCCGCGGTCTCGGCCTTGACAGGGCCGCATGTTCAACCACTACACCACGCCCCCGAACGGATGATAGTTTATCACAGCCCATACAGGTCGTCAAGGATTTTCCAAAAATTTTGTCACACCTTTTCCATCAAAAAGCGGTCGGTTTCCCGGCCGCTTTTCTGCCTTACTTCTGACTGAAAATCCACGGGTCGTTGGCCCGCTGCCATTGGACCAGCTCTTCTGGTGAAAACCACAACGCAGCCTCGGTCTCGCCGTTTTCAACGCTGTCAGATGCATGCGTCAGATTGCGGTCGACCTCCAGGCCAAAGTCAGAGCGGATGGTTCCGGGCGCAGCTTCCCACGGGCGGGTGGCACCCATCGTCTGGCGCACAGCCGCCACCGCGTTTGGCCCTTCCCACACCATTGCCATCACCGGAGCCGAGGTGATGTAGCGGATTAGCCCTTCGTAAAACGGCTTGCCCTTGTGGATGGCATAATGCGTCTCGGCCAGCTCTGTGGTGACCTGCAAAAATTTGGCCGCCGACAGTTTCAGTCCGCGTCGTTCCAGCCGCGCAATCACTTCACCAATCAGGCCGCGCTGTACGCCATCCGGCTTTACCAGTACCAGCGTTCGTTCCACGTAGCATTCCCTCCATCAGTGGATTTAAATTTCACCCACCCGCGGTCCTGGCGCGGGTGGGTTGTCTTTATCGCAGCAGTTCTTCCGCCTTCGTATAGGCATCCAACGCTTCCTGGATGCGGTTTCCGCGCATGTACGCATCACCCAGCGACTGCCAGATGCTGGTATCCATTGGATAACGATAGAGCGCGTCACGCAGATCGTGGATGGTTTCTTCTATCAGTTCGCCGTTTTGGATAAAGCCATCATAGCGGGCAAGAGCGGCTTCCACCGCGCCTTTTTGCAACTCCGTCTGGGCCTGCTGCAGCGCTTCCGGTAGATCGGCGGCTGCGGAGTGAGCGCCTGCTTCCATCACTGGCGCCTGCTCGATTTCTGTCTCCTTGGCGGGTGTCAAAATATCCTCTGCTGCGAGTTGTTCCGGTTCAACCTCCACGGAGGCAGGCATTTCCATAACCGGTTCAGCTTGCGGCTCTATCTCAATTTCTGCTGGCATTTCCACGGCCGCTTCAGGGCTGGTGCTGGCTTCCGGCATCCACTCAGTCGCTGTTTCATCCGTAACGCCTGTACCTTCCACCGAATAGCTGCTCAGGTCACGAAGCCAATCCGGAAGTGCTTCTTCCTCTTCATTCATGGCTTCAGTATCCGCCTCAACCACCGGGGCAGTTTCTTCTACCGGCGCAACGCGCACCGGCTGTGTCTTTTCTTCCGGAGCCGGTTCATCCGCCATCCATCCGGTTTCTTCAGTTGCTGCTACGGCCGGCTCTGATTCGGCGCTGACTTCTTCCTGCGTCACCGCAAGATTCTCCTCCAGCGTAGTTTCCGGCAGCGGTTCGATCTCCAATTCGGCGGTTGTGGCCGCTTCTTCCACATCCCATGCGCTGGCTTCAACCTGTGGCGCGATGCTTTCGCCGGCCGAATTTTCTTCCAGTTCAGGTTGGGGTTCTTCTTCCAGGTCCACCGGTTTCAGCACCGCCGCTTCCGCCTCTGCCTGCTGCACCCATTCAGGAGCCACATCCGCGCGGTCTTCCGGGCGCGTGATCAATGTCTCTTCATCCGCGCCCTGCTTGGCCGCGAGGCTTTCCAGCCAGGCCAATGCCGCGTCAATGTCATCACCCATAGCGGGCACACCCGTCTGTGTTTCTGCTACCGCTTGCTCGGCAGCGGGCGCTTCTTCAGCTCCGAGATTCGGTTCAGCTTCCGGGCTGGCGAACAGTTCTTGTTCTTCAGCGCGAGTTTCGGCTGCCAACTCGCCGGTTTCGTGTAGCCAATCCGGCAAATCTCCGGCTTCGGCTGCGGTTTGCTGAGCCGGTATATCCAGCCACTCTGGTGTCTCGCTGGCAGGCTCTTCGGTGGCTGGCGACGCGCCTTCACTTTCATGCGAAAGCTCTTGCAGCCATTCCGGCACAGCGGCTCCTGTCTCCTGGGTAGTTGGGGCAGGCCGCTCCTGCAGCCATTCGGGCAAGATCGTATCTTCACCGTGCACGGCCGCTTCAGCCGTTTCGGCTTCTTCCTCCAACTCCGCATGCCGCCAGTCGGCCACCGGTGCCTGCGTGTGTAGTTCGGCTTCCGGCTGTCCGCGCATCCATTCCGGCACTTCGTTTTCTTCGGTAGTTTCGACGTCTTTCGGCTGTTCCTGCAGCCATTCTGGCACTTCGGCTTCGACTGCCGGGGTCACATCTTCCTCTACATGCTGGGGTTGATCCTGCAGCCACTGCGTCACTTCGGCTTCCGTCGCTTCACCACTCGCCTGCGGCTGTTCTTGCAACCAGCCGGGAATTTCCGCTTCGATCGCCCCGGTGGTTGATTCTGATTCCCCCTGCGGTGTTTCATTGACAGGCTCAGGCTGCTCCTGCAATAATTCAGACAACGGACCTTCGGTAGCGGGCAGTTCTTCAACCGCATCTGCGTTCAGCAGCGCGGAAAGCTCGCCGGCCGGTTCGCTGTCAGCGGCTGGCTGTTCCCCTGCGCTGGCCTCTTTTTGCAGCCATTCCGGCATTTCTGCGTTGCGATGCTCGGGTTGGGTAATCAGCGTAGCCTCATCCGCGCCTTGCTTGGCCGCCAGGCTTTCCAGCCAGGCCAGGGCGGCATCCAGGTCGTCCGGTGGCGCCAGCGGAGTGCCTTCCGCGGCCAGCGGGGTCTCTTCCACAGCCATTACCGGTGGTTCCTGCGATACCGGCGCGGCGGGTTCTTCCGCCACAGCCGGGCCGGCCGCTTCTTCGATCGCCGGAGCCTGGGCGATATCCTGCAGCCAGTCGGGAAGTTTCTCGGCTTCTACCTCGTGCATCATCCCACTCGCGACCGGCTCACTGGTCGCATCCAACCATTCTGGTACTGCGGGAGCCGGCTGCTCGCTTTCATCACCGGTGGCCTGCGTTTGCAGCCAGTCTGGTAATGCGCTTTCCTGGCCGGCCTGTTCCCCGATCTGTTGATCAGGCGCTCCGGTCAGCCAGTCCGGCGTATCGGCCGCAGGTTGAGCACTTTCTGCTAAGCCATCCTCTGCCTTAAGCCAGTCAGGAATCTCTGTCTCCGGCGTCTCCACGGATGCTTCGGGCTGTGTGCTTTCGCCTTCCGCCATCCATTCTGGCAGTGTGGGCTTCATTTTGGCATCCGGTGCTTCTTGCACGGAAGTCGCGCTCATGTCTTTCAGCCATTCCGGTACTTCGCCGGCAACCTGTGCAGGCTCATCGCTTGACGGTAGCTCTACCGTCGCTTCGGGCGCTGATTCGATGCTGCTGGTTTCCCTCGCGGCTCCCGGTCCCAATATCTGGTCCAGCCACTGGGTATCTTCTTCGGTTTCGTCCGCATCTTCCTGAGATTCCGCCAGGGTTTCCGGCGCCAGGCTTTGCAGCCAGTCGGGAAGATCACCAGCAGCAACAACTTCATCGCTACTTCCCAGGCTGGCTTCGGGTTCTTCATCCAATGACAGGTGTGTTTCTTCCGCTTCGCCGCTCGCAGGCTGCCAGCCCGCAGCCGCCATCCAATCCGGAATATCCGCCGGCTGAGCAGGGGTATCTTCTGCATCCATCCCGGGCACCTGCGCTGCACGCTGCTCGGGTTGTTCGCCGCTCATCCAGTCCGGTGTTTCTTCCACCGACGGCGCGGCATCCCAGGCTACGCCAACCTGTTGTGTCCAACCCGGCTGCGCGGGTTCGTCCTGCTCAGGATCGTAATCCAAATGATCAATCATCACGGCGTTATCCGGCACATCCGCACTGGTGGGCTGCACCGAGGAAACAAACGCCAGGTAAGGATCCAGCGCGCGCAGACGATCCAGGTAAACCTGCGCTTCCTCCGGCCGGCTGGTTTCCGGCAAGATATCCGCCAGGATGCGGTTAGCTTCATAGCAGTAGGGCAACTTATCGACTAACTGCGAGCAAACCTCAGTCGCACGCACCTTTTGGCCCGACTGGTAGTACAACCGGCCCAGTAGTACCTGCATGTCCAGCCGCTGCGAGTCTTCCGCCAGTGTGGCGTTGGCTTCAGCGATTGCCTGCGGAAACAGCTCGCCGCGCCCGTACATGCGCACCAGCGCGCCGCGCGTCAGCCGTATTTTGGGCGGCTGCACGCCGTCGCGCCGGCCATACAACCTGCGCAGCTCGTCTTGAATGGCCGGGTTCGATGGCTGTACCTCGAATGCGCGCTCCATGTGGTAGATAGCGCTGTCCAGGTCGCCCTCGTCTTCGCGCACCATGCTCATGCCCAATTGGGAGATGAAATCGTCTGGCACTACTGACAGCACTCGTTGCAAAATATCGCTGGCTTCACCATAGCGCTGGCTTTCCAGGAAAGCCTTTCCCAACAGCCGGTAGGTATCAATATGCTTGGGAAAAAATTTTAAAATTTGCTTGCAATGTGCGATTGCTTCTTGCGTGCGCTGGTTCTCAATGAGTTTTTCGATTTCGTGATTGTAGACGCGCAAAGGGATCTTGGCCATGGACAGTTTCCTCCCGCAATTAGTATGCAACAAACCATTATAGATTGCAAGTGTTTTGCCAGTGGCCTAAAAATAGTGTCGGTTCCTACCGGGCGCAATAACAAACCACCCCGCGCAAGCGGGGTGGTGGGTGAGTTGCAAAAATCATTCGCCGAGGTAGTCGCGCAGCTTGCGCCGCACCGAAGGGTGACGCAGCCGGGAAAGCGCCTGGGCTTCGATCTGTCGCACCCGCTCGCGGGTGACGCCCATCTTGCGTCCCACTTCTTCGAGGGTATAGGCCTGGCCGTCCAACAGGCCATAGCGCAGCTGCAGGATGCGCACTTCACGCGGCGGCAGCGAATTGAGCACTTCTTCAAGGTGCTCGCGCAGCAGGTTATAGGTAGCCGTATCATCAGGCGCCGGCGCTTCATCATCTTCGATAAAATCACCCAGCACCGAATCTTCTTCATCATCCGTGGGCGTTTCCAGCGACAGCGGCCGCCGCGCCACCTGGATCATATTCTCTACCTTCTTGGGCGCCACTTCCAACGCCTTGGCCAGCTCGTCTACGCTGGGTTCGCGGCCTAACCGCTGCGTAAGCTGGTGCTGCACGCGCAGCAGTTTATTGATCTGGTCGCCCATATGCACCGGCACGCGGATAGTGCGGCCCTGGTCGGCAATCGCGCGCGTTACCGCCTGGCGGATCCACCACGTAGCATAGGTGCTGAACTTGTGCCCGCGCCGGTAATCAAACTTCTTGGTCGCGCGGATCAGGCCAATGTTGCCTTCCTGGATCAAATCGAGGAACGGCACGCCGCGGCCCATATATTTTTTGGCCACGCTGATTACCAGGCGCGAATTGGCCGTGATCAGATGCTCGCGCGCGTCCCAGCCATCTTCGATCAAACGGCGCAGTTCAGTGCGCCGGCGCAGGCTCACGTTGCCGCGTGCCAGCTCTTCGCGCGCCATACGGCCACGCTCGATGCGCTGCGCCAGGTCAACCTCTTCTTCTGCTGTCAGCAGAGGCACGCGGCTGACCTCTTTGAGGTACAGCCCAATCGTGTCGTCGGTGTCGATATTGGCCAGATCATCCAGGGATATGCCCTGGTGTGCCGCGTCGGCATGTTCTTCCTGTTCTTCTTCCAGGCCGAGCTCATCTTCGGCGGGCTCGCCCAGCGTAGAAGTATCTTCAATATAAGGAATGCCGGCGCTGATCAGTGCGGCGAATGCTTCTTCAAGCTGTTCAACGTCTTGCTCTGCATCCGGAAAAAAATGCAAAACATCATCAATCGTGACGAAGGACTTTTGCCTTCCCAGCTCAATTAACCGCGCAATGGCGGGATATTCTTCCTCGTCTTCATCCGCAACACCAATCAGCACATTGTCCATGACTCGATGGAATTCCTTCTAAACGTGGGTTTTGAGGCAGTGGTTCGCCCAAACAGCCACCCATAACAGGATACACATTTTCCATCCGATATACAATACCCTCACTTTTGGATGTTAATGAAGGCACTGTAAGGCGGGCGCGCTAAGCCAGCATTGCGCCCGGGGCGCTCAGTCCTCATCAAAAAACAGCGCCGAGGACGCGCCGGTTCGGAGTCTCGCACGCTTTACCAAAAATCACACCGGTGCATAAGCCGGTTGGGTTGGTTGTTTCCGTGTATGGATAGGCCGTGACTTGACCGCATAACACTATAACCACGCCAAAGGGTAAAGTCAATAACCCGTTTCATTTTCTAATCTAAAATTAATCTTTCGGCATTCTTAATTGATTTTCATGAAATGTTGCGATACAATAGTCGGGATATTGATCGTTCCCCGTTGTCATGCTTTTCATTTCCACTCTACTCTCTTTGGAGGACATATGAATATATTGGGTCTGGCACGCCACGGTCTCAATGGCTTCGAACAGATTGCCATCGTGGCCGTTCTGGTGATTGCCTTCATTAGCCTGCTCTACGCCTGGCTTCTGCGCGGCACTGTGCTCCGCAAAGACAAGGGCACACAGAAAATGCAGGATGTCTGGAACGCTATCCGCATTGGCGCCGATAGCTATCTCACGCGCCAGTTGCGTACCATTCTTCCGGCGATTGGCGTTCTTACCGTGGCCCTCTTCCTTAGCGTGTACGTAGTACCGCCCAGCGCCGAAGCGGTCAACGAATTTGGTGATGCTGCACGTACATGGATCGCCTTTGGCCGCACCATCGCGTTCATTATGGGCGCCAGCTTCTCGCTGATTGTGGGGCAGTTGGGCATGCGCATGGCTATCCAGGCCAATGTGCGCGCCGCTTCCGCCGCGCGCCGCGGCTTCAACGAGGCTCTGTCTATCGCCTACTACGCCGGCACCATCACCGGTATGCTCACCGATGGCCTCGGCCTTCTGGGTGGCACGGTAATCTTCATTATCTTTGGCACTGCTGCGCCCGATGCCCTGCTGGGCTTTGGTTTTGGTGGCACGCTCATCGCGCTGTTCATGCGCGTGGGCGGTGGCATCTACACCAAAGCCGCGGATGTTGGCGCTGACCTGGTTGGCAAGGTTGAAAAAGACCTGCCCGAAGATGACCCGCGCAACGCCGCGGTGATCGCCGACCTGGTTGGCGATAATGTTGGCGACTGTGCCGGCATGGCCGCCGATATCTTCGAGAGCTACGAAGTCACGATCGTTTCCGCGCTGATTCTCGGCCTCTCGCTGGTTGCCGCGGACCCCACCCACAGCCTCAAGTGGATCGTCTACCCGCTGATCATTCGCGGTATCGGTGTGCTTAGCTCCATCCTGGGCACCTTCACCGTGCCGATCTGGGAAAAGTTCCCCATCGCATTCCTGCGCTCGCACGATGCTGAAGAATCGATGTTCCGCTCCTATGAAGTATCGAGCGTTAACACGGTAATCTTCTCCTTCCTCGTTGCTATCCTGTATGCCGGCGACTGGCGTCTCGCGGCGCTGACCTCGATCGGCGTTGGCCTGGCTGTGGCCTTCAACCCGCTAACCTCGTACTTTACGGCTACTCGCCGGCCGCCGGTGAAAGAGATCGTCAAATCCACTCGCACCGGCCCCGCCACCACCATCCTCTCCGGCCTGTCAGTTGGCATGGAATCGAGCGTATGGGCGCTGCTGGTGATTGCCGTCAGCTTTATCTTTGCCCTGGCGCTGTACTCGGCTGACGGCGCGATCTACGTGCTGTATGCTGTAGCCATGATCGGCATTGGCATGCTCAGCCACACCGGCAATAACGTGGCCATGGACTCCTACGGCCCCATCTCCGACAATGCCAACGGCATCGGCGAGATGTCCTGGCATGGCATGGAAGACGCAGATACCCTGAAGGCACGCCAGATCATGGCCGACCTGGACGCGGTGGGGAATACCACCAAAGCCATCACCAAGGGTGTTGCCATCGCCTCGGCCGTGATCGCCGCGGTGAGCCTGTTCGCTTCCTTCATCACCGATATCGGTCGCGTGCAGGCTCAGCTCGGCCTGCCCGTGCTGGATGCAATCCGCATCTCGGATACCAAGGTATTCGTTGGCTTCCTGCTGGGCGGCGCGCTCCCCTGGCTGATTTCTTCGCTCTCGATCCGCGCCGTGTCTCGCGCCGCGAGCGAGATTGTGGAAGAAGTTCGCGCCCAGTTCCGCATCCCGGGCATTCTCGAAGGCACTGTCGCACCGGACTACGCTCGCGTGGTTGGCATCTCCACCCGCTCATCGCAGAAAGAGTTGCTGCCCCTGGCGGCGATCTCCGTCCTGCTTCCGCTGGTGGTTGGCCTGGTACTGCAGGTGGAAGCCTTGGGCGGCTTCCTGGCGGGCGTGATCCTCAGCGGCCAGTTGCTGGCGGTCTTTATGGCCAATGCCGGCGGCGCCTGGGATAACGCCAAGAAGGCGATCGAGGACGAGCCGCGCGACCTGGTGGGCAATACGGGCAAGGGCTCCGAGCGCCACAAGGCGGGCGTGGTGGGCGATACCGTAGGGGATCCATTGAAGGATACCGCCGGTCCTGCGCTCAACCCGATGATCAAAGTCGTCAACCTCGTTTCGCTGCTGGCTGCGCCTCTGATCGTCAGCTACCAGAACCTGGGCGTTGGCGGTTGGATCGTCGTGTTACTACTGGTCGGCGGTGTGGTATGGGGCATCATGCAGAGCAAGCGCCCCTCGGTCGAAATTGGCGGCGAGCCAAAGGTGCAGACCGTCAAGTAAGCTGGTTCAGTATTGGAAACATCAGAGCCCGGACGCTGTCCGGGCTCTGTGCTATCTCACAACATGGCTATTGTGATCATCGCAGCATGATTAATGCTGCGGAAAAATCTTCCGGATAGGGCGTTTCATATGTCACATCTGCCCCGCTCATAGGATGTTGGAATCCAATCCGCGCTGCGTGCAACGCCGGCCGCGCAATGATCTCACTCTCCCGTGATCCATACAGGGTATCCCCAAGCAGGGGCAGCCCCAGCGCGGCCAGGTGCGCGCGTACCTGATGCGTGTAGCCACTATGGGGTTGGGCTTCCACCAGGCAGGTGAAAGCGAAGTTTTCCAACACGCGCAGGCTGGTAGAAGCCGGCTTGCCACGCTGCGCATCGACGCGCGTACGATGCCGCCGGTCCGCATTGACCCGTAGCGGTGCATCCGTTAAAAGGCTTTCCCATTCCGGCGCGCCTTCCACCAGCGCGTGATAGGTTTTCCGTACTGCTCTCGCCTCGAACTGCAAGTTCAACGACCGGTGGGCCTGCGGGCTGCGCGCAAAGACGATCACTCCACTGGTGTCTTTATCCAGCCGGTGAACCGTCCAGACGCGCCCATATTGGAATTTCAGCCACTCAGCCAGGTTGGGTAGCTCAGGCTGGTAGCCATCCTGGATAGTCAGCAGGCCGGCCGGCTTGTTGACTACCAGAATGGCTTCATCTTCCCACAATACCTCTGGCGCTCTCTCCGCCATGTCTTACCAGGCGTAGGCCTTGGGTGCTTCACCGCCCGGCCCAGGCCAGATCTCGTCCAGCCGCGCCATCGCCGTGTCATCCAGGATGATATCCAGCGCGCGCAGGCTGCCGCGCACCTGTTCCACGGTGCGCGGGCCGATGATTGGCGCGGTAACAACCGGGTTCTTCAACAGCCAGGCCAGCGCTACGTCGGCCGGCTGCTCGCCCATCTCCATGCAGAAGCGCTCCCAATCTTCGATACGCTGGCGATATTTTTCAATATTCTTCTGCACGCCTTCGCTGGCGCGACGGCCTTCGCGTGCCTTTTGCAGCGCGCCGGCCAGCGCACCGCCCATCAGCGGGCTCCACGGGATGATGCCCAGTCCGTAGGCGCGGCACGCCGGAACCACTTCCAGCTCAATCGTGCGCTCGGCCAGGTTATACAGGCTTTGTTCACTGACCAATCCCAAAAAATGCCGCGCGCGGGCCGTTTCCATAGCCTGGGCAATATTCCATGCCGCAAAGTTGCTGCTGCCCACATACACCACCTTGCCCTGCTGTACCAGGATTTCCATTGCCTGCCACACCTCTTCCCACGGGGAATTCGAATCGATGTGGTGCATCTGGTACAGGTCGATATGGTCGGTTTGCATGCGCCGCAGGCTTTGCTCGCACGCCTCGCGGATGTGATAGGCGGAAAGGTGCTGCTGGTTGGGCCATTCTCCCATGCGTCCGTAAACCTTGGTAGCCAGCACCACCTTTTCGCGCCGGCCGCCGCCCTGCGCGAACCAGCGGCCGAGGATATTTTCCGTGACGCCTTCACCAATCTTCCAGCCATAAACGTTGGCGGTGTCGAAAAAATTGATGCCCTCGTCCAGTGCCGCATCCATAATCTTGAAGCTGTCTTCTTCACTGGTCTGCGGGCCAAAATTCATCGTACCCAGGCACAGACGGCTGACTTTCAGCCCGGTTCTTCCCAAATGTGTATATTCCATCGTTTATCCTCTTCTTGCCTGACTATTCGTTCCCAAGATTTAGAGTCTTGCGCACCACGCCGGCGCGCTCGCTGATGATGCTCACTGTCACGCTGCTGCTCGGATCAGCTTCTACTACCCAGTAGGCCAAGGCGCGGTTATCCGTCGCTGCCGTGTCCAGTGCAAAGCCAAACTTATTGCTGCGCCCTTCCAGGTGCTCCAGATCGATCTCACTACGGCCTTCCACCAACCGCCCACCGGCTGGCAGCTCAATCCGCGCGCGCACCGGGCGTACAGCCCTTTGTTTGCGCGCCTGGTTGGTGGTACTGGTGCCCAGATAGCCCGAATTTTCTACCCCCACGCGGATCGCCCATGTGCGCTCGCCCAGACGCCGTGCTTCCAGCAGTGGCAGTTCCAGGCGCGGCAGCATATCACCCAGCGCCAGAACAAAGGGCAGGTGGCGCGAGACTTCGTCTTCCAGCAGGTGTTCGGGCGGGTTGCGCCAGGTATGGATCATGTTCCAGCCGCCCAGCTCCACCGCACCTAGCTGCGGGTGTTGGTACGGTCGCCATTCCTCGAAACCGCCCGGGCCAATGTTTTCATCCGCCCAGCGCAGCACTGTCAAATCGTCCTCAGCAGGGTGGTCGGCAAACCACTCCATCACCGACTTCTTCTGGATGCCGGCCGCGCTGGCCAAATCCCACAGCTCGATGGTAAAGGCAATCATGCCGAACTGGTCGTACACCCAATCGTCGAACGCGCCGTAGGTGACCTCGTTCGGCTCGAAGCGGAATTCGTGGTAGGTGGACATGTTCGGATAGCCGGTGAGGTCTGTGCCGATTTTTCCCAGGCGCTTGTACAACGTCACATCGCCAAAATCCATCTGGTCATCCGGTCGTGTGCTGTATGGGCGCAGCAGTACGCGGCTGTACGTGTGGAACGTTAGCGCTACGTTGATGTTGGCATGCCCGGCCACAAACCGCACCACCGATTGGATTTCCGGCTCCGAAGCAGGGTAGTCCCCCGCGCCGCGCTGGTCAGCCTCAGGCCGCCATTGAAATGGAAAATTGCGGTTAAAGTCCAGACCGGAAAGGCTGGGCGGGATGGGAATGGTGAAGCCGTCATAATCCTCGATGATCCCTTCGGTCAGCAGGCGGTAGTACTCGCCGCCGCTCTCATCCGGCGCGCGCTTTTCCAGCATGCGCGCATCGCTAGCGCTAATTTTCCAATCTCCGGCGTCATCGCGGATGCGCATTTGCAGGATCTTCCCGTCGCCGTCGATGTCTTTCTCCACCAGACCCGGCTTTTGCTCGGCGTGAGGGTAGGCGCGCACACCGGAACGGATGAAGCGCGGTGATGGGGCCATAGCTTGCGCTGCGCCATCCGGGTTGATGCGCGGCACGGCATATACGACGCACCGGTCGAGCATTCGGGTGATGCGCGCATTCTCGCCGTAGCCTTCGAGCAGGTGGTGCAGGATGTACAGCACCGCTGTTGTGCCGGCCAGCTCGGTGGCGTGGATATTTGCATCGAGCCACAGCGCTGGTTTTTCCGTATCCGGTCCGCTGGCAGCATTGGTCAGTGTCACCTGCCACACCGGCCGGCCTTCGTAACTCTGGCCGATCACGTTCAGACGGAAGAGTGCCGGGTAACGCTCGGCCCAATCGTTGAGAACCTGTTCCAGCTCTTCATTCTGGTAGTAGTGTTGGAAATTCATGCATGCTTCCCGGCGTTATAAGATCGATATTCCACGCCGGCATGTGGTTCGCCGCCGTAGGAGATATCGGGTTTCATTATACAATTGATTGAGAACCATCACCCGGTCGGAAAGAAGGAGAAGAACGCATGCACATTGTTCTGGTAAACATCCAGGTGAAGCCCGAGAGTGTCCAGCCATTCCTCACTCTGACGGAAGATAATGCTCGCAATAGCCTGCAAGAGCCGGGCGTGGTGCGCTTCGATGTGCTCCAGCAGCAGGACGCGCCGGATCGCTTTGTGCTGGTGGAAGTCTACCATCACCCGCAAGACCAGGAAGCCCACCGCCAGACCGCGCATTATCAGCGCTGGCGCGATGGGGTTAAGGACATGATGGCCGCAGACCGGGTGGGCGTGCGTTATACCAACCATTTCCCCGCCGACGAGGATTGGAATGCCCGCCCACTTTGATTTTGCCACTGCCGGGCGCATCGTCTTTGGCGCCGGCGTATTGCAGCAGTTGAAGGATATTCTGCCCGCGCTTGGGCACAATATTCTCCTGGTCACTGGCAGCGGCGGCGCCAACCCTGAACGTCTGCA
Source organism: Longilinea sp. (assembly GCA_039810245.1). Taxonomy (GTDB): domain Bacteria; phylum Chloroflexota; class Anaerolineae; order Anaerolineales; family Anaerolineaceae; genus CALDSL01. The sequence goes on from JBDHWQ010000002.1 coordinate 66,690, forward strand.
TACCCTGCTGCGCGAGCTGGGGGTGAACTGGCTGCCGGTGCAGGTGATCGGCGAACCGGACCTGCGCTTCCTGTACGCTGCGCTGGAGCAGGCCCGTGCCGCGCAGCCCGATGTGGTGGTGGCCTTTGGCGGCGGCAGCGCATTGGATACCGGCAAGGCCCTGGCCGCTCTGTTTCCCAACCCCGGCGATCCGCTGGATTACCTGGAAGTTGTGGGCAATAACCAGCCCCTGCGCACACCTGCCCTGCCGGTGGTGGCCATCCCCACCACTGCTGGCACCGGGTCAGAAGTCACACGCAACGCTGTGCTGGCCGTACCGCAGCAGAAGGTTAAAGTCAGCCTGCGCAGCCCGTGGATGCTGCCACGCGTGGCGATCATCGACCCTGAGCTGACCTATTCGCTCCCGCCCGAGATAACTGCCAGCACCGGAATGGATGCACTCACCCAGGTTCTGGAGCCGTTTGTGTCCATCCGCGCGAACGCCATCACCGATGTGTTTTGCCGCGATGGTCTGCTGCGTGCTGGCCGTTCGCTGCGCGCCGCGTTTGAGGATGGACACAACCCGGCCGCACGCGAGGATATGGCTCTAGCCAGCCTGTTTGGCGGTCTGGCGCTCGCGAATGCCGGGTTGGGAGCAGTGCATGGCTTTGCTTCGCCGTTGTGTGGCATGTACCCGGCCCCGCATGGCGCGGTCTGCGCCGCGCTGCTGGCTGAAACCACGCGCATCAACATCCGCGCCCTGGAGCAGCGTGAGCCTGCCAGCCCAGCCCTTGATCGTTACAGCGAGGCGGCGCGCATTCTCACCGGCCGGCCAGTTGCTGCACGCAAGGATTTGGTCACCTTCCTGGCTGAGCTAACTGCCGCGCTGCGCATCCCACCGTTGGGTGACTGGGGCGTGCACGCCGCGGATGTGCCGGCTGTGGTAGAGAAGGCTGCTTTGGCATCCAGCATTAAAGCCAATTCCATCCGCCTGACGCCGGAAGAGCTGGCCGAAATTCTGGAAACCTGTATTTGAAACAAAGGGGCAGGGCGATGGATTCTCGCCCTGCCCCTTTTGCGTTTCTTACTCCGTGAAGAAGCTCACGCCCAGCACGCCTGGCCCGGCATGCGTCAGGATAGCGGGCGGCAGCTCATAAATTTCCACCCGGTTCATGCCCAGGTTGGCGCAGAATTCTTCCGCCAGCTCGCGCGCCAGTGTCTCGGCGCCGCCCTGCATCACGGCCAGGTGCGCATTAGGGCTGCGCGGGTATTGCGCGTACACCAGCTCGCGCATGCGCGCCAGGGCGCGCTTCTGTGTGCGCTGGCTTTCCAGGCTGGTGATCTGGTCTTTCTCCCAGGTGAGGATGGGCTTGACCTGCAGGATGCTGCCTACCAGCGCCTGTGCGCCGCCGATGCGCCCGCCGCGGCGCAGGAACTCCAGCGTATCTACCAAAAAATACACTTTCCAGCGTTTCGCGAAATCTTTGCAACGCTCGATGATTGTCTGGGCATCGAGGCCTTCTTTCGCCCAACCGTCCGCCAGCAGCACCAGCTCGCCCAGCCCGGAGGCAATGATGTTCGTGTCCACCACGTGGATATCCGCGCCGGGAAATTCCTGTGCCGCGATCTCCGCCGAACGGTAGGTGCCGCTGACCTTGGCCGAAGGCGCCAGGACTACCACGCTTTCCCCGGCATCCAACAGCTCGCGATACACCGGTTCATACAGCGCTGGCGGCGGAGCGGCCGTTTTAGGCATCACCGGTGAAGTCATCAGCCGTTTGAGAAACATGGCCGAGTTAATTTCGCTGTCGTCTTTGTACGACTCATCCCCAAAATTGATGATCTGGGGAAGGTAGGGGATACCCAGCTTGCGCGCAAGCGCTACCGGCAGACCGGAAGTGGTGTCTGCGACAATCCTTACCATTGGTTTGTCCTTTCAAAATAAAACCTGGTATGAAGAGTGGTGCGTGTTACGATGGGAAAACAAAAAGATATTTCAATTATAGTACATTTATGAATGCACCAGCTTCTCCGATATGCTGATGCCGCCATGCACGCGGGTGATGACTTCCGCCAGCAGCGGAGCGATGGATAACACTTCCAGCTTGCGGTGCTGTTTTTCAGGTGGGATGGGCAGCGTATTGGTCACCACCAGTTTGGCGATGCGCTCATCACGGTCGAGAATTTCCAGCGCCGTGGGCAGAAGCACCGGGTGCGTGATTGAAAAATACGTTTGGCCTTCCGCACCCTGCTGATAGAGCGCGTCAATCTGCTTCATTACGCTTCCGCTGGCGATCAGGTCATCAATCACAATCGGGATGCGACCGCGAATATCGCCCACCACGTGCGTGGTATGCGTTTCCTTTGGCCCGGTGCGGCGTTTGTGCATCACCACCAGCGGCAGGTTTAGAAACTCTGCGTACACGCCTGCCAGGCCTGCCCGACCCACGTCCGGGCTGACCACAGCAGCGTTGGCAAATTCGGGCTTGTGGAAATATTCGCCCAGCACCGGGATAGCGCTCAGCGGGTCGACCGGGATGTTGAAAAACCCCTGGATGGCCATGTTGTGGATATCCACAAAGATCACGCGACTGGCGCCGGAGCTTTCCAGCAGGTTAGCGACCACCCGCGCGCTGATCGCCTCGCGGCCCTTGGCCATGCGGTCTTGCCGCGCATAAGGGAAGTAGGGGATCACTACGGTGACGCTGTGCGCGCTGGCGCGGCGGAAGGCATCCAGGTACAGCACCAGCTCCATCACATGGTCATTGACCGGAGCCGGGCAGGGTTGCACCAGAAAGATGTCCTGGTCACGCACCACTTCATCAATCATCACATGCGTTTCACTGTCCGGCATGGTGGTGGTGGTGGCTTTGCCCAGCGTGGTATCCAGGATATTGGCAATTTCTGCCGCCAGCGCGGGGTGCGCCATACCGGAAAATATGCGTAAAGGGTGCGTTGACATGCGAATCTCCTCTTCCGTGATTATTCTACTGCCTGCGGCGCAGCCGTATAGCTGCGGTGCGATGGCAGCCCACCGGCCGGCTCGGCAGCCAGTACTGCGTTGACCACCGCGCTGGCAACCGCCTGGGCCGCGAACGCCCCCACAATGTTGACGTCCGCAGCGCGCCCGCCGGTAGCAATTGCGAAGATCGTGTCGCCATCCAGCATGGTGTGCGCCGGACGGATGCTCAGCGCCAGGCCATTGTGCGCCATCTGCGCCACCTTATTGGCTTCTTCTTTCGTCAGCCGGGCGTTGGTTGCCACTACTCCGATGACCGTGTTAGCCATGCTGGCAAAATGCAGGATGGTGCGTCCCGCCAGTGTCTTCATCGTCTCCAGCGTGTCGGCAAAGCGGCTGCCAGCTCCCAGCGTGATTGGCCCGGTTTGCAGGCTGCGCGCCCCGGCCAGAATTTCTCCCCCGCGCGGGTCGACTACATCGCCAAACGCGTTTACCGCGATCATTGCTGCCACAAGCACGCCGCCGCCAGCGTCGATGCTGGCCTGCCCGATGCCGCTCTTCATCGCCTGTCCCATGCCAAAGATCTTTCCCACACTGGCGCCCATTCCCGCGCCTACGTTGCCCTGCTCGGTGTTACTGCTGCGGGCTGCCAGGCAGGCCTGGTAGCCCATCTCGGCGGTGGGGCGCACCGTCGCGCTGCCCAGTCCCAGGTCGTACAGGATGGCAGAGGGAACGATCGGCACGCGCGCGTTCCCGGCATTGAAGCCTACCTTCTGCTCATCCAGGTAGCGTACCACACCGCTGGCCGCATCCAGCCCAAACGCTGACCCGCCGGCCAGCACCACCGCGTGCGCTTTCAGCACCATATGCATTGGTCGCAGCGCATCCGTTTCGCGCGTACCCGGGGCGCCGCCGCGCTGGTCAACGCCGGCTACCGCGCCGCGCTTGCACAGCACTACGGTGCAGCCGGTGAGCGCCTGCGCATCGTGCGCGTGCCCAACAAGAATCCCAGGAACATCCGTGAGAGCATTTCGTATACTTGCCATTTGGTACCTCGGTCGCAACTATGATTTCTTCACTCAGAATTATAATCAATCTGAACCCCGCGTGGTTGCGGAGAGAACACAGGTGAATTATGGCTCGGACAAAAGATCAGGCAGATGGTACGGCATTCGTTATTTTTGGGATCAGCGGTGACCTCGCGCATCGCAAATTAATCCCCGCCCTGTACGCGCTCGTTGCCCAGGATTTCCTGCCAGGTCCACTCTACCTGGTCGGCATGGCGCGCCGCAAATGGAACGGCGACAGCCTGCGGGATGAATTTCACAAGTCGCTCAATGAAACGCTGGAAGGCCAGCCCCTGGACGAGGATGCTTTCCAGTCCTTATTCCACGGAGCCTGTTATGTATCCGCCGATTTTAATGACCCGCAGGGTTTTGCACGGCTCAAAGAAACACTGGAATCGCTGCCAGTAAAAAATGTCCTCTATTACCTGTCGACCCCGCCCGAGGTCTACGAAACGATCATTGAACAGCTCGGGGCACACCAGTTGGATAAAGCCTTACCGGGTTGGTCGCGCATCGTAGTCGAAAAACCATACGGCGAAGATCTCGATTCGGCCCTCGATCTTGACCGCAAAATCCATCGTGTCTTTTCCGAAGATCAGATTTACCGTATCGATCATTACCTGGGCAAAGATACGGTACAGAATATCCTCGTGCTGCGCTTCGCGAACGCCATTTTTGAGCCGTTATGGAATAACCACTATATCGACCACGTGCAGATCATGGTGGCCGAATCGATTGGGGTGGGCTCGCGCATCAATTATTACGATAGCGCCGGCGTAATCCGTGATATCTTCCAAAACCATTTGCTCCAGTTGTTGTGCCTGGTGGCGATGGAAGTGCCGGTGGCCTTCCAATCCAATTCGGTACGCGATGAAAAGATAAAGGTCTTAGATGTCCTGCGCCCGATGCGCGGTAAAACTGCCATCCAAAACACCTTCCGCGCGCAGTACGGCGCAGGGAAAGTGGACGGAGAGAGGGTCAAGGGCTACGTGGATGAGGTCGGACACGCCACCACCACCGAAACGTACATGGCCGCGCGTGTCTACCTGGACAACTGGCGCTGGGCCGGCGTGCCTTTCTATCTGCGCTCTGGCAAACGCCTGCCCGAGCGGCTGACGCAGATTTCGGTGCATTTCAAAGCCGCGCCCATCTTCCTGTTTGACTGGTGCAATATCACCGGTGAAGCGCCCAACCGCCTGGTGTTTAACATCCAGCCGGATGAGGGCATCAACCTTTCGTTTGGCGCAAAGATCCCCGGGCAGACGGATCAGATCACACCGGTGGCGATGCAGTTCGATTACAAGACGACGTTTGGCCAGGAGCCGCCCGAGGCATATCAGCGCCTGCTGCTCGACGCGCTCAACGGCGACCCCATGCTTTTTACGCGAAGCGATGAAGTCCGCGCGGCATGGACCTTCACTACCCGCATCCTGGATGCCTGGCGCGAACAGGAATTGAAAAAGCTGCCGGAATATCCCGCCGGTTCCTGGGGTCCGAAAGGCACGGAAGATCTCATTCGCCGCGATGGCCGCGAATGGTTTCAGTCAACCGGGGAGCAAGAAAACTGCGATTGAGCGCGCTTAACAGCGCTTGCCACAATTGGGGCAAAACTGTTCCGGCTTTTTGAGCACAAAGCCACAGTTGGTGCAGGTGCCGGGCTGCAGCTCGCCCAATGGCGCGCCGCAGGACAGGCAGCTCGCCTCGCCAACCGGGTTGGCCGTGTTGCAATACAAGCACACCGTGCGCCGCAGGCGCTCTGACAGCTCGAACGTTGCGCCGGCTGCCTGGCATGCTGCGTCAACCACCCGCCATACCTCTTCGCTTATCTGCAGGTTTTCGATATCCTGGGCAATATCGTCCAACCGTCCAAGCAGCGCCAGCGGATTGCGCAGCGCGGTCAGCGCGGAAATCCCCAGGCTGGCCGCTACGCCCAGCCATGCCTGCTGCCCGATCTCGACCATCACCCCATCTTCAACCTTTTGTAAAGTCACGCTCAACGCGGTCTGCCCGCCCGAAGCGGGGGCGTTGGTCGTGGCGATCTGCACCGCGATTTTCTCCCCGCTGCCAATCTGCTGCACGCGCAGGTTTCCGCGGTTGAAATGGGCCATCAGGCCGTGAGCGATATCCTGGGTTGTGATGTTTCCATGAAAGATGCGGCGATCCATAAAGTAGATTATAATTCGTTTCCAGCATTTCGCGCAGTATATCAGGAGATTTCTTCCATGCCTCGTCGTTGGCTGATGCCAATTCTTAGTGTTACCATTCTATTGACCCTGGCTCTCATGCAGCTTCCCCGGCCGGTAATGGCCGATGTAAGCGCTCAGTTACCCACCGTGGCCATTCCTACCGTCACTGGCACCCCGGTCGGTGTGACCATCATCGTCAAAATGGACCAGCCGCAGATCAACGTGCGCTCTGGCCCCAATACCACCTACGACGCGGTGGGCGTGCTGCTGGCCGGTCAGGAGATCACGGCCAAAGGCCGCACTGTCACCGGCGAGTGGATTCTCATTGATTATCCTGGTGGCCCGGGCAATACTGGCTGGGTTTATGCGCCGCTGGTGGACATTAAAGGCGGGGCGTTGCCGGTGGTCGAGCCGCCACCCCGGCCCACGCCAGCCATGACCAACACCATTGACCCGACCCTGGCGGCGCAGTTCATCGTTACTTCCATTCCCACGCGCCTGCCAACCTTTACGCCACCGCCACCATTGGCAATCCCCACCTTTCCTGCGGGCGGCGGTGTACTGCCCGGTGGTATCCCCATGGGCCTGGTGATCGTGGCGCTGTTCGCGTTGGGTATATTCCTTGGCCTGTTTTCGCTGATCCAGGGACGCTAATCGCCAGTCTGGGGGCGCGCGAAGAAGCTCGCCAGGCGTTTATGACAGCCCGGTCCCAGCTTGTGACCGCTGTCATCTTCGCAATAGGATACATCCGCACCAGCCTGGCTGAATAATTGGGCCGCTTCGCGCGCTTTCTGTACCGGCACGGTTTCGTCGCGCGTGCCATGCGTGATCAGCACCGGCTTGCCCGCCAGGCTGTTGGGCTGCAGCGCTTTCTCCGCGCCGTTTGGTACCAGGCCGGCCAGCGCCGCCAGGCTGGCAATGCGCTCAGGATACTGGATCAGTAGAGTGTAGGCCATGGCCGCGCCCTGGCTGAAGCCCATCAGGTGCAGGGGCAGCCCGCCCGCGCCGCGTTCCTGCACCCAACCTTGCACCGCGTCCATCAAGCGCGCCCCGCTCTCCGCGTAGGCCTCAAATTCGCGCGCGCTGCCCGGCCGGTCCTTCACCCAGCCATAGCCCCCCAGGCTGGTTCCAGTTGGCACCGGTCCGCGCGGGGCCAGGAAGAGAAAATCGTCCGGCAGGCTGCGGGCAAACACCCACATCACGGTCTCGTTGCCGGTCCAGCCATGCAGCAGCAGCATCACGCGCCGCGGCGCGGGTAGGCCGGGCGGCTGGATGCGTACAATCCAGCCGCGGTCAAACAGCGTTTGCGCGTTATTGTTTGTTTGCACGTCGCACGATCCAATCCATTGTCCATAATACGGCGAGCGTGGCTACCAGCGGCACCAGCCCGATTCCAAAGCACAGCAGCCCGGAAACAGCAGCGGATGGCCCGTAGATGGCATAAATCAGCGCTTCGCCAACAATAATCAGCAGCAGCACGCCGCCCACCGCCAGCCGCACCGTTGTCTGGCGCGCGTAGTCGCGCAGATCACGCGGTCTCATGACCCTCTTTCTCTTCCAGGTCGTCGGGCAGGTGCGCGGCCAGCATTTTACCGGGTGGGCTCACGCGCCGCAGCCGCCGGCGCGCTTTCTGCGACCAGGCCAGCGCGTTTTTGATCGCCGGTAGCGCCTGCTCCGCGGCTGCCCGGCCGCGCTCTAACAACACATCCGGGTTGACGTTATCCAGCAGGCTAAACTCGTGGACTTCCGGGCGGATGATCGCGTCCGGCTGCTCGATTTGCAGCCGCAGCTCTCCCAGCATCAGCGAGGTGATGTCCATCGAGCGCGCAAAGACATCAAACGCTTGTGCAAAACGCAGCCGTGAAAACTGCTCCAGCAGCGCGCCAGGGATGGGCGTGCGCGATGGTATCAGGCTGCGCGCCGTGGATGGCAAATGTCGCCAGCCTTCCGGCACAGGCGAGAGCGTGACCGCTATCACCGGCATGCGCGGTGCCAGCCAGCGCGCCAGCGCCACCGGCACCGGGTCGGCTACGCCGCCATCAATCAATTCCGCATCACCGATGACGCGCGGCGGGAAGACGCCCGGCACAGCAATCGTCGCCAGCACCGCATCGTACACGCGCCCCTGGCTGAGAATCACTTCCTGCGCGGTTTTCAAGTCTACGGCGGTGCAGGCAAACGGGATCTCCAAATCCTCAAAGCGCCGGTCGCCCAGGATGTTAAGCAGCATCTGCGCCAGACCGCTCAGCCCCATCAGCGATGGCCCATCGCCGGCCACGCGCGCGAACAGGCTGCCGCGGTCGGCGCTGCGCAATATCTCGACGATCTCGCATGGGTCGTAGCCCGCGGCATAGACAGATCCTACCAGCCCACCCGCGCTCGTCCCGGCAATTGCGCCAATGGTATAGCCTTCCGCCATCAACCGTTCCATCACGCCGATATGCGCGATGCCCTTAATTCCGCCCCCACCTAATGCCAGTGCAATCTCTGCCATTCTTCTTCCTTCATTCTTCGCGCCAAACAGCCCGCTCTCAGGACGATCATTGTACTGCAAGGGTATAATCACCCCTGGTTCATTATACCCATTCCTTAAGAGGTCGCATGGAAAGCCCCGAGAGCTCTTCGCCGATCATCACCCGCGCAGTCTCTGCTGCCCTGCGCGGGCAGTATGCCAACCACTTGCAATTTTCCGCATGGCAGTCCGCGGCGCTGCGCGTCTTGGGCCGGCTGCCCCAGGCTGCCGCTCGCTGGATCATTCCGCGCGTGCAGGGTGGCAAGGCGCTTGACGCGGCGCGGATGAACACGCTCACGTTGGATGACCTGGTGGCAAACCGCCTGAAGGATTATGATGCGCTGCCTGGCCCTTTCCCTGCAGTAGTAGCCGGGGTGGGCATGGGCGGAGCCACCGCACACCTTGCTACACTGGCCGGCGGGCCATACCTTCCCCAGGCCTTCGTCTTCACCCTGCGCGGCGGCGCTTCCGATGGCGACGCGCGCGCCTACTATAAGCGTTCTGCTGATATCGCGCAGCGATTTGCGCAGCGCAATCCCGCGGCCTTTACCATTCAGCATTACGACCCCATCCATGACGGCTGGCTGACTCGCCACGTCAACCACCTGCGCGTCAAGCTGGTCGACCTACCCGAAGGCTACCGCCGCTTTCTGCGCCAGCGGCTGGCACCGGGCGGTGAAGTGATCTGCCTGGATGGCGGCGCGCAGTGGCTGCGCTACCGCACCGGCGAGCGCAGTGTCTTTCAGGTCGGCGGCTGGGGAGATATTTCCCCCGAGGAATACCTCGAAGACACCCAGCGCATCCTCGCGTACTGCCGTTCGATCCGCATGCCCACATCGGATTGGAAGCTCGACGGCTTCCCGCTGGAGCGCGGGCCTGAGTCGGAGTGGGGCAGCGAGCCAGGCTTCCGCGCCGCATTGGAGCGTTTCTGCGCCGCCGAAGGCTACCGGTTTACTGCCATCTCGCTGCCGCACCCGGAACAGTTTTCGCTGCTGGCATTTCATGCTATGCGTGCTGCGCTGGAAAAGGCCGGTCAGGCGCCATCCGGCGTGATCGTCGAGACCTTTTCGCAGTACGACGCGACCGCCGTACTGCGCTCCGGCCTTCTGCCGCTGTGGCTGATCTTTAATACACAGGACAGCCGCCGCTTACTGCAGCAGGTGGCGCTCGAATTTCCCGCCGGTCTGCCGCTATTTTTCTCGCCGCTGTCCACCTTCTCGTTGACGCCCGACATGGCCGCATGGGAAGACTGGCTGCATGCGCTGGCCGGCCGGGATTGGATCAACATCGGCGCGCGCCGCAGCCATTACCCCGCTGATACGCTGGCCCTGCTGGACTGGTACAAACCCCTGCGCCGCTGGGTGGAACAGCATCCTAACCCGGTGCGCGCGCGTCTCACCGGCGCGGAGCTGTTGGCGCTGGCATCCAAATTGTCTGCGGCTTAAATGCCGCAGACTTCCAGCGCATGCAGCAGGTGATCCGCATCGGCGGGCGTGTTGTACACCTGGATCGACACGCGTACCAGTTTGTGCCCGTTCCACTCGATTAGCGGCACTTCCACGCGGAATTCATCATACAGCCGCGCCTTGAGCGCCACGATATCCGTCTGCGGTGGGAGCTGCGCCGTGCCCATCTGCGCATACCAATCTGTATTGTCGGGATGAAGCAGCGGCAGCCCACTGCGCGCGCTGATACGCAGCAGCGTCTCGCGCAGCAGCGCGTGGCATCGCGAGCGTAAGGCCGGCCAGTCGTACTGCTGCTGGTATGCAATCGCCGCGGGAACGCTGAGAAATGCCGCCAGGTCGCGCGTGCCGGTCCATTCCTGTTCGTCAATAAAACGCGAAGGGCCGGGGTTGTCGCTTTCCCAGCCCCAACTCACTACCAGCGGCTCGATACGCGGTTGGATTTCCGGGCGGGCGTACAGGAAGGCTGCACCTTTAGGTGCGCATAGCCATTTATGCAAGTTTCCGCTGTAGATGTCCGCACCCAACGCATCCAGCGCCAGCAGGAGCTGCCCAGGCACGTGCGCTCCGTCCACCATGCTGAGGATGCCGGCTGCGCGCGCCCGGCTGCAAATCTCCTGCACCGGGAAGATCGTGGCGGTGGGTGAGGTGATGTGGCTGAGGAAAATCACGCGCGTGCGTGCCGTCACACCCGCCCAGAATTCCTCGATAAACTCCTCGCGGCTTTGGATGGGAGTGCGGATTGGGCGGTTGATGTAGCGGAAACCACATTTACGCGCCAGAAAGCGCCATGTGCGGTCGAGCGCTCCGTACTCGTGATCGCTGGCCAGAACTTCATCGCCCGGACCCAGCTTCAGGCTGCGCGCGGCAATGTTTAGCCCGGTGGTGGCGTTGGTCACGTAGACCAGATGCACCGCAGCCGTGCCCAGGTACTGCGCCAGCGCCTCGCGCGATTCTCGCATCAGCTCCGCCGCGCGCCGGCCCAAAAACGCCACCGGCTGGCGCTCCAGCTCCAGTTGCCATTCCTGGTAACGGTCAAACACCGGCCGCGGCGTGGCGCCAAATGATCCATGGTTCAAAAACGTCACCTCAGGATCCAGCAAAAAGTCGCTGCGTGGTGGTATCATCATACAGTTTGCCTCACGGAAAAATTACGGCGCGATATGCGCCGCCTGCCAGAATTATACCAGTGGGCAGTGCTGCTGCCGGATGTTCCTGGTTCCATTGGGTTATGTCACGCTTGCTCCAACGTCTGAAACGCTCTTTCACCTCGCCGCTGCCAGCTCCTGAGCCGCTGCGCGCCAACTTCCGCAACCTGTATTGGGATGTGCTCTGGTTTGGCGTGCTGAACGGCAGCACGCTATCGTTCCTGGTCATCTTTGCTGCCCGCCAGGGGGCCAGCGAAATGCAAATTGGCCTGATCAACGCCATGCCCGCGATGGTCAACCTGCTGTTTGCCATCCCGGCCAGCTCCTGGCTGGCGGCGCTGCCCATCCGCAAAGGCGTGTTCTGGTCGGCGGTGGTCTACCGGCTCTTTTACCTGCTGCTCATCCCGCTCCCGGCGCTGTGGATGCCTTCCGCCCAGGTGTGGATCATCATTGCAATCACGCTGATAATGAGTATCCCTGGCACGGCGCTTTCGGTGGGGTTCAATACCCTTTTCGCTGAAGCTGTTCCTTCGGAATGGCGCGGGCACGTGGCCGGCATTCGTAATGCGCTGCAGGCGTTGGCCACCACGCTCAGCACCCTGGCGTGCGGTTACATGCTCGTGCGTCTTCCGTACCCATCCGGCTACCAGGTGGTGTTTGCGTTAGGTTTCCTCGGCGCTGCGCTCAGCACAGTGTTCCTATACCGCGTCAATCCGGTAGCGGCCATTCCCGGTCCGCTGGCGGTTGATGCCGCACCGCTGGTCACCTATGGTACATCCCTGCTCGACCGCCTGCGCCAGCGTTTCCGTATGGACCTGCTGCGCGGCCCGTTCGGATTAACCATGGTGCTGCTGTTTTTCTTCCATTTTGGCCAGTACATCGCCATTCCGGTCTTTCCGGTCTTCACCGTGCATACCCTTGGGATGAGCGATGAGATTATCAGCATTGGCACCGGCTTGTTCAATACGCTCACATTTCTTACCTCGCTGCGCCTGGCGCGCGTGGTGCGCCGGTTAGGCAATCACCGCGTCATGTCCATCGGCGCGGTCATGCTGGGTATCTATCCCTTGCTGTTCGGCCTGGCGCGCGGCGTGCCGCTGTACCTGCTGGCATCCGTGTTTGGGGGCATCACCTGGGCGCTGATCAGTGGCGCACTTTTCAATTACCTGCTCGAAAAAGTGCCCGCAGGCAACCGTACCGCTTATATGGCCTGGTACGCGCTGGTGATGAACGCCGCGCTGCTGCTATCGTCGTTTGCGGGGCCGGCCGTCGCCGCCTGGATCGGCATCCGCGCGTCGATGTTTGCTTTCGCCATCCTGCGTTGGACTGCTGGTGCAGCCATCTGGCTGTGGGGCGCCGATCGTGGCGCCGCGCAGGCCGCGAGGAGTGCAGAGCAAACCGTTCCATGATACACTTACACCGTTCCCGGCGCACTCGCCGGGCCTTTATCCCCACCCCTGGATTGTGAGCGTATGGGCGTCAAAGTCGTTGCAACCAACCGCAAAGCGCATTTTGAATTCTTCCTGCTCGAGCACTTTGAGGCTGGTATTGCCCTGCAGGGCAGTGAAGTGAAGTCTATCCGCGCCGGGCAGATCAGCCTGGCCGAGTCATACATCAAGATCGAGAACAACCACGAAGCCTGGCTGATGAATGCGCATATTGCGCCATACAGCCAAGCCAGCATCTTTAATCACGATCCCAAGCGTCCGCGCCGCCTGCTGCTGAACAAGCGCGAAATTCGCGAGATGTGGGACGCGGTGCGCATGAAGGGCGTTACGATCGTCCCCGTGCAGGTATATTTCAAAGACGGCCGCGCCAAACTCGATATTGCCATCGCCAAGGGGAAAAAGCTCTATGACAAACGCCAGGATATCGCCAAACGCGACCAGGATCGTGAAGCCGCGCGCACGCGCAGCAAAGATTAGCGAGGCGCGCCATGCTTAATCAGTGGGTGGCCCTGCTGGTGACCTCTGCCGCCGCGCTGGCCTGGCTGCGGTTTAATGACACGCTCGCCCACCGCGGGATCATCTCCAGCCAGCTCAGCCGCAAGTTGATCCACATGGGTACTGGCCCGGTGTTCGTGCTATGCTGGCTGCTCTTTCCAGATACGCCCGCCGCGCGCTATATCGCAGCCCTCGTCCCACTACTGATCACCGTCCAGTTCGCCCTGATCGGGCTTAGTGTGATCAAGGATAAGGCTTCCGTGGATGCGATGTCGCGCCACGGTGACCCGCGTGAAATCCTGCGTGGGCCTTTGTACTATGGCATCGTTTTCGTTATCCTCACCATCTTGTATTGGAAAGATTCGCCCATCGGCATCGTCGCGTTGATGCTGCTGTGCGGTGGAGATGGCCTGGCGGATGTGATTGGAAAGCGAGTGCGCAGCCGCCCGCTGCCCTGGTCGCCGCGCAAGTCGTGGGCCGGCACCCTGTCGATGTTCGCCGGCGGCTGGCTGTTTGCCGCGATCATTATTGCGATCTACATTGCCGTAGGTGTGTTCGCCGGCCCATTTAGCAGTTACCTGCTGCCCATCACGCTGATCGCGCTGGCAGGCACCGCAATCGAATCCCTGCCATACACGGACGTGGATAATCTCACCGTACCAGCCCTGGCCGCGCTGCTGGGGCATCTCCTGTTACCGAAAGGCTAAACGCGCATGGTTTCTATTCAAGGCAAGGGCCTGACCATTGAGGATGTCGTCCAGGTAGCCCGCGGGCAGGCGCAAGTAGACCTGTCCGCGGAAGGGCGCGTGGCGGTGGAGCGCTCGCACCGGGTGCTGGAAGAGCTGCTGGTCGCCAATCGCCCGGTATATGGGATCAATACCGGCTTTGGCATTTTTGCGGAAAAACGCATTCCGCTGGATGACTCTGCGCGCCTCAGCCGTAACCTGATCCTCAGTCACGCGGTGGGCTGTGGCGAGCCGCTCAGCACAGACGTGGTGCGCGCGGCCATGCTGGTGCGCGGGAACACACTTTCCAAGGGCGTTTCCGGGGTGCGGCTGGAAGTCATCCAGACCTTGCTGGACATGCTCAACCGCGGCGTCACGCCCTTCATTCCTTCGCAGGGTTCGCTGGGCTCCTCAGGCGACCTGTGCCCGCTCTCGCACCTGGCGCTTGTGTTCACCACCGATGAATTGGACCGCGCCGAAGATTCCGGCCAGGCCTGGGTAGATGGCGACCTGTTGGACGGCAAAACCGCCATGCAGCGCGCCGGGCTGCAGCGCATTTGCCTCGGCCCGAAGGAAGGGTTAGCGATCAACAACGGCGCCACCTTCTCGGCGTCTATCGGCGCGCTGGCAGCTTATGATGCCCGCTATCTGCTCGACCTGGCCGATGTGGCCCTGGCCATGTCGCTGGAAGCGCTGCTGGGCTGTTCCAGCGCGTTTGATTCGCGCCTGCACGAAGCCCGTGGGCACGCCGGGCAGATCCGTGTGGCGCGCCGCGTTCTGGCGCTGCTTTCCGGCAGCAGCCTGGCCGATGCAGCCTGCCGCATCCAGGATGCATATTCCCTGCGTTGCGCGCCGCAGGTGCAGGGCGCCGCGCGCGACACACTGGAGTTCGTCTGGCGCACACTGGAGATTGAGATCAACGCCGCCACCGACAATCCGCTGCTGTTCGAACCGGCGGATGCCATTTCGGGTGGCAATTTTCATGGTGAGCCGGTGGGCATGGCGCTCGATTACCTGGGCATCGCCCTGGCCGAGGTGGCCGCGATCTCCGAGCGCCGCGTGTACCGCCTGACGGATGAAAAGATCAGCGCCGGCCTGCCGCCTATGTTGGTTGATTCGCCTGCCGCGGCCGGCTTGAACTCGGGTTTGATGATCCCGCAGTACACCGCCGCTTCCTTGGTGTTGGAAAACCAGACCCTGGCCTCACCCGATTCCGTACTGTCGCTGCCCACATCCGGTGGGCAGGAAGATCATAATGCCAACGCCATGAACGCCGCCCGACACGCGCGCAAGATCGTCGCCAACGCCGCCCAGGTGCTGGCGATTGAGCTGTACACCGCCGCGCGCGCAGTGGACCTGCGCCTGCGCGAGCATCATGGCGCGAAGCTGGGGCAGGGCACCTCGCGCGCCTATGAGGCCATTCGCGCCGCCGTACCATATCAGGCGGGCGATGCCTGGTGGGGGCCGGAGATTGACCGCGTGCGTGCCCTGGTGGATGCGCAGGCCATCCCGGTCGAAGCGTATGGGGATACGGTATAATAGGGACGCAACCGAACACACACCGCGCCCGGTGCTCGCACGGGGCATGCTCTTACACAAGGTACTTTTATTCATATCATGCGAAAGATTACACGCCGTGAATTTCTAAAACTCAGCGCGCTGGGACTGGCCAGCCTGGCATTCCGCCCCTGGGATAACTGGGGCGAGCTGCTGCAGGATTGGCCTGAAGGCCAGCTTCTGGGCCGCAACTGCTCGGGCGGCATCGTTAATATTCGCCAACGCCCCACGCCCGAGGCGCCATTGGTTGAGGCAGTCTATGAAGACACCGTGCTTCCCTGGCTGCGCGAAGTGATCGGCTCTGACCCCGGCAGCACGCTCCAGCGCCGCTGGGTGGAAACACCCAAGGGCTACGTATTTTCGCCGGTGTTCCAGCCCGTGCGCTACCAGCCCAACCAGCCGGTCGACAGCCTGCCCACGCATTCAGATGGCACTACCGGTATGTGGTGCGAAGTCAGTGTGCCGTACGTGGATATCTTCCTGGTGCAGGAAAAGCCCGCCGCCCCCTGGCTGCAGCATATTCCGCGCCCGCGCCTGTATTACAGCCAGATCATGTGGATCGACGGCATCAGTACCAACTCCAGCGGGCAGGTTCTCTACCGCGTGGGTGAAAAATACGGCTCGTACGGTGACATGTTCTGGGCGGATGCGCGTGCTTTTCGCCCGCTGACCGAGGAAGAGCTGGCGCCCATCAACCCGAACGCGCAGGATAAGCGTATTGTGGTCAACCTGAACAATCAGACCCTTTCCTGCTTCGAAGGCCAGCAGGAAGTCTACTTCTGCCAGATCTCATCCGGCGGGTTGTACGATAAAGACGGCAACCCGTCCGATAGCTGGTCCACGCCGGTTGGCCCGCATCCCATCTGGCGCAAGTTGGTTTCGGTGCATATGGCTGGCGGCGGGACCGGCAATGGTTGGGATACCCCCGGCATCGGCTGGACGTCGCTTTTTGCCGGTGAAGGCGTCGCCATTCATTCGACCTTCTGGCATAACAATTTTGGCGTTCCGCGCTCGCATGGCTGCGTCAATGCCAGCCCGGATGATGCCAAGTGGATTTTCCGATGGACTTCGCCTGAGGTCAAATATGATCCTGGTGATCTCACCATCCAGTGGCCGGGTGGCACCATCGTCGATGTGGTAGCCTGATTGGGGAAACATTTATGGATGTCACTATTGGTCTGGCGTTTCTGGCGGGGTTAGCGTCTTTTCTCTCACCCTGCGTCTTCTCGCTGGTTCCGGCATATATCAGCTACCTGAGCGGTCGCGCGGTGGCCGGCGCGGAAGCGCCAAAAGTGGCAGCGCAAAATGTCGCGATGAGCGTAGCCGGCGTGGATGAAGGCTATGGTTCCATCGAGATGGATGAACAGGTTATGAAACCCTGGCAGCCCACCCGCCTGGATACATTCACCCACGGCGTGGCTTTCGTTATCGGTTTCAGCGTGGTGTTTATTATTTTGGGTGTGGCGGTTTCCGCTCTGGGCGGCCTGCTGTACGATCTGCGCGACGTGCTTGCCAAAGTGGGTGGGGTGGTGGTGATCGTCTTTGGCCTGCATATGACCGGTATTTTGCGTATCCCCTTGCTGGAGTATGACCTGCGCCCGCAGAGCCGGGAAGAACAAAACCGCAGCTATTTTTCATCCGCGCTGATGGGCGTGTTCTTCTCCGCCGGCTGGTCGCCGTGTGTGGGGCCGGTGCTGGGAGCCATCCTAACCATGGCTTTTCAGGGCGGCTCGGTGATCGATGGCGTCAAATTGCTGTCGGCTTATTCGGCCGGGCTGGCTATCCCCTTCCTGTTGGCTGCCCTGGGCATCGGTTGGGTCACGGCCATTCTGCGCCGCCATCGCAAGCTGATGCACTATATCGAAATCGTGATGGGGGTCATCCTGATCATCGTCGGGTTGATGCTGCTGTTTGGCGTCTTTAATCTGCTGGCGCGCTACGGCCTGTTCGTAGACTTTGGTCTTTAGGGGCGAGCATGACCGGGCGTGAGATCCGCTTGCTGCTCCTCGGCT
The DNA here is from genome assembly GCA_039810245.1 of Longilinea sp. Lineage (GTDB taxonomy): Bacteria > Chloroflexota > Anaerolineae > Anaerolineales > Anaerolineaceae > CALDSL01. Next base: position 84,241 of record JBDHWQ010000002.1, read on the forward strand.
TGTTGGCCGGCTCGCTGCTCGGGCTGGCATATATTTTGGGTAGCAATGCGCTTGCGCGCAGCCGCCAGGCTTCATCAAAACCGGAATTGGGAATCGGTAAGCCCGCGCCGGAGTTTTCCCTGGAGACGCTGGATGGCTCGACTGCCAGCCTGGCGCAGTACCGGGGCCACCCGCTGGTACTCAACTTTTGGGCCACCTGGTGCTCTCCCTGCAAAGCCGAAATGCCGATGCTGGGACGCTACGCAGAGCAGTATGGGCCGGATCTGGTTGTGGTAGGCGTCAATTACGGCGAGAGCCGTGCCGACGCGCAGGGATTTGTGGACGCCAATGGTATCCGCTTTCCCATCCTGCTCGACCCCGGCAGCAGTACCGGCCCGGTCTACCTGATCCGTGCCTTTCCGACCACATTTTTTATCGACAAAGACGGGGTGCTGCGCTCGATGCACGTCGGCCAGCTTTCCGAAGATTTGCTCGACCAGTACCTCAAAACGATCGGCTTGTGACCCTATGCTAACTGTTACTATCCTGCTGCGAAAAGACTGCGCCGAATGTGACCAGGCCATCTCTGACCTGGAAAGCCTGCAATCCGCCGTGCCGCATCGCCTGGCAGTGGTAGACGTCGACCAGGACCCTGTGCTGCGCGCCGCCTATGAGCATCAGTCTGTACCGGTTGTGCAGGTAGGTCCGTACTCGCTGCGCCCGCCCTTTACCCGCCAGGATCTGCAGGTGGCATTGACTGCAGCCGGCCAGCGCCGAGAGCAGCTTTCTTCCAACCCCGAGAGCGGCTACCGCGAGCGCGCCCTGCGCGGCCAGATGATCACTGGCGCAGACCGCTTCTCTTACTGGCTCAGCCAGCATTACATGGTGCTGTTCAACCTGGCTATGTTGTTCTATGTGGGACTGCCGTTCCTTGCTCCGCTGTTCTTGCGCGCCGGATATACCCGCCCGGCCCAGGTCATCTATACTCTCTATCGCCCGTTATGCCACCAGTTGGGATTCCGCTCATTCTTCCTGTTCGGCGCGCAGCCGTTTTATCCGCGCGCTCTGGCACAGATTCCTGGCGTGGAAACTTACGAACAGGCTACCGGGCAGGATACCAATACAGACACAGGCATCCTTGCCGCGCGGCGATTCGTGGGCGATGAGCACCTGGGCTTCAAGATTGCCCTGTGCGAGCGTGATGTAGCCTTGTGGGGCTCGATCCTGCTTTTTGGATTGGTTTTCGCTGCCACCGGGAAGCGCCTGCGCTCCATCCCCTGGTATATCTGGCTGCTGTTTGGCTTGCTGCCCATCGGCCTGGATGGCGGCTCGCAGCTCGTCAGTGCGTTTCCATTTATCCCTGCCAGCTTCGCGCGCGAGAGCACCCCACTCTTGCGTGTGATCACCGGTGCGCTGTTTGGAACGCTCACGGCCTGGTATCTTTACCCGCTGATTGAGGAAAATATGCGCGATATGCGCGCCGTTCTGGCGCGCAAATTTGCTGCAGCCCAGGCGGGCGAGAAAGCGAGCCGCTGAACCATGGCGTTCATCGAACGTGATGGTCTGCGCTATTTCTCGTTTGATCTGCTGGAAAGCGCGGGGGTGCGCCAGGCCACATTTACTCGCCACGGCGGGGTCAGCCCTGCGCCGTGGGCTTCGCTCAATGTCGGCGGGTTGAACGGCGACCCGCGCGAAAATGTGATTGAAAACCGGCGGCGCATGTTTGCCTGCTTTGACCGCCCGGTGGAGAGCCTGTTCGACGTCTGGCAGGTGCATTCCGCTGACGCCGTGGCCTCAGACCATCCACGCCCGTTGCACGCTCCGCATAAAAAAGCCGATATCATCCTTACCGATCGTCCGGATGTCACCCTGTTTATGCGCTTTGGCGATTGCGTGCCATTGCTGCTGGTCGACCCGCATCGCAAGGCAATCTGCCTGGCGCATGCCGGTTGGCAGGGCACGGTCAAGAAAGTGGCTGCCGCGGCAGTTGAGGCCATGCACACCGCTTATGGCAGCCGCCCGCAGGATATATTGGCCGGCATCGGTCCCTCGGTGGGCGTGCACCATTACCAGGTGGGCGAAAATGTGATTGATGCCGTGACTGATGCCTTCGGATTAGATGCAAAAAGTCTGCTGCCGCAATATAATGAGCATATCCATTTTGATCTCTGGCAGGCCAACCAGTTAACGTTGGAGCAATGCGGCGTGCAGCCAGCCCACGTTCAGGTGGCCGGCGTTTGTACCGTGTGCGATGTCCATGATTGGTTTTCGCACCGCGCCGAGCACGGCCGCACCGGGCGGTTTGGCGTGCTGCTGGCGCTGGATAACGGGCGAGAAGGGTGAACATGCAATCTGACACTGGGGTAGATACCAGCCAGATCGGGCACAACCTGGAGCGCGTACAGGCGCAGATTGAGCGCGCCGCCATCGCAGCCGGTCGTGCGACGTCTGAGGTGCGTCTGGTGGTGGTCACCAAAGCTCAACCGTTGGCAAAAATCCATGCTGCCTATGCAGCCGGAGCGCGCCTGTTCGGCGAAAACTATCCCGAAGAAACCCGGGCGAAAATTGAATCTACACGCGATCTGCCGGGAATTGAGTGGCACATGATCGGCCACCTGCAAAGCCGTAAGGCACGCATCGTCAGCGCCGGATTCGCCATGTTGCACTCGCTGGATAGTCTCATTCTGGCGCAAAAGTTGGAACGCCAGCTCGCCGAGCTGGCGCGCGTGCTGCCGGTGCTGATCGAGGTCAATGTGAGTGGTGAAGAGACCAAGGGCGGCTACCCGGCCTGGGATCAAGCGGATTGGCCGAAGCTGCTGCCTGAAGTCGAGTCCATTCTTGCTCTGCCACACCTGCAGGTACGTGGTTTGATGACCATGCCACCGTATTTGGAAGACCCGGAAGCGGTGCGCCCATATTTCATCCGCGCTCGCAAGCTGCGCGAGTATTTGTGTCGCCAGTTCCCCGCGGCTGCCTGGGATGAACTTTCAATGGGTACCAGCGTGGATTACCCGGTGGCTATTCAGGAAGGCGCCACTTATGTGCGTGTTGGCACGGCCATTGTTGGCCCACGCCCGCCGAAAGCGAACCAATCCGTTTGAGCGTCTGAGAGGAGCCGCCGCGTGGACATCCGTATTGTGCTCATCAATGTCATATATTGGGCCGGCCAGATCTTATCTCTGCTGGTCATTGCCGAAGTGATCCTGTCTTACTTCATGTCGCCATTCCACCCGGTGCGTGCGTTCATTAACCGCATCGTCGGGCCGCTGCTCAACCCGATCCGCCGCGTGCTGCCTGGAATGGGCGGATTGGACTTCAGCCCGTTTATCCTGCTGCTGATTATCCAGCTCGTGCAGAATATTCTCATTCGCCTGGTGCGGTCCATCTAGAGGGGGAGAACCATTCATGAAAGACACATCGAAGCCACATCTGCATCACAGCGCCGGCGGCGCGGCCATCACCGTGCACGTGGAAACCCACGCCGGCCGCGACCAGATTAAAGAGATCCAGCCGGATGGCACGCTTCGCGTAGCCATCCGCGCGGCCGGTTCGGGCGACAAAGTCAACGCGCCGCTGCTGGATTACCTTTCGCATGCCCTGGGCGTGCCAGTCAGCCGTATGGAAATTGTCGCCGGTAGCGCCGCGGCTGATAAGCTGGTGGCCATTCTTAATGTCGACTCCACTCAGCTTCACGAACGTATCACCAGCCTGGTAGGCAAGTAACTACGTGTAGCTAGCCCGGTAAAAACTGACCCGTGACACGCTCTGCCCACATGCTGCCTTATGCCACAGGGTATACAGTGCCGCTTCGGCCAGCGCTGTGTCGCCGCTGTCCAGCAGCGCATAAATACGCTCCAGCAGGCGCTCATCATCCAAACCGCGCAGGTAGGATAAAGCCGCCAGTCTGTCTTCCTTCGATCCGTTTTGCAGCGCATTCAGCAGCAGCTCCAGCGGCAGGCCTTCAGCCGGCACGCCGACGCCCTGCTTGCTGGCAAAGGTAATCAGCCAGGGAGCATTGGCCGCCGCTGGTAGCGGGCGCGGTGGATACGGGTCGCCTTGCTCGCGGCCTTCCACGGCCTGGGCTGCCGCGCTGCGTACCACCCACTGCGCATCTTCCACAGCGGTCTTTTCCAGCAGGCTGGCGGCCCAGCTTGCTGGAATATTCGCCAGGCCCAGCACCGCCGCGCGGCGCGCCATCAGATTATCGCTGGCAAGCGCCGCTTTCAGCGCCTCGTGACCCAGTCCGCCCTGATTGGCCAGCACTTCCGCCGCCGCCTGCTGGATGCCTTCATCGCCCTGCAGCAGCGCGGCATTCAAGGCTTCACCTGCGTTGGTCGAAGCATACGCTCCCAGCGCCAGGCACGCGCTGTAGCGCACATCCGGCGCGGAGTCCGCCAGCAGGCCTAGCACGTCGTTCAACAACTTACCACTTTGCAGCGCGCCTGCGCCCAGCGCGGCCACCTGGCGCACCGCCGGGTTGCGCAATGCCATCAATTGTTTTACCAATAGCGGCAGCGAGCTGTCACCGCCGGCCAGAAAAGCCGCCATCACGCGCGCGCGCATTCCCAGGCTCAGGTCATCCTGCTGGATCAGCGTCACCATGCGCCGCAGCACCTGCGCCCGCCAGGGTGTCGCCGCAGGGACGTCTCGCAACCAGCGCGCAACAGCCAGCAAGCCGGCGTGCAGGGGTGCAGAATCGTTTGTCAAAACTGCCTGGGCCAGTTCCGCGCCCTGTTCACCACGCGCTGCGAAACGCGCCGTCTCGTTCTGCTGCGCCCAACCGGGTTTTTGCGCCAGCAGGATCGCGTCGCCCTCTTCCATGCACTGCGCCGCGAAATAACCACACAGCACCGGGCTGGCAAAGCGCAGCAGATCACTGCCATGCCGCACCAGCATGCCCGACTCTATCAATGTGTCGATCATCTGTGCGCCGCTTGAGCGCGGCGCTTCTTTGTTCTTACTTCCAAACGGCAGCTTCTTTTCCGTTGCTGGCTTCGGCGGGCCGGGCGGGGTTTTCACGTCTGCCAGGGTGCGTTCCATCTCGCCGAAACGCAGCGCGGGTTTGGCTTGCGCAACCATCAACGCGCCAAGCTGCGCCACTGCGGCTGGTGGAACCCTACCCAAGCCGCGCCGCGCGTGCGCTTCCAGGGCTTCTAGCGCCGTCGCGCCGCGAATATCACCCGCGTACAGCGCCCAGGCTTTGAGCGTCCACTCCAGCGGCGAGCACAGCTCGGTTTCCGAGGCGAGCCACAGGTTGAGGATGCGTGAATCCACTGCCGGGCCGGCTGGCGTGGTTTGCGCCAGCTTTTGCCATGCCGCCGCCCACGCCGTAAAGAACTGCTCGCGCTTTTGCGCGTTCCATGCCGCCACGGCCAGCGGCACAAACCCCAGGGCACCCAGTCCATCCAACCCATCCGGCGCGCAGGCAGCGATCACACCCAGCCCGGGGAACGAATTCAATACCGCTCCCAGCCACGCGCTGATGCGTGAGACATCCTGCGGGTGCGTTTCATCCAGTCCATCCATCAGCAGCAGCAAGCGGCCTTCCACCGCCGCGGCGCGGAGATAGCGCGGGATCTGCGGCTGCGTCAGCACCGGGCTTTGCCCGCTGGTGGTCTTAATCAACGGCAACAGCGGGTCAGCTTTCCATTCCTCGCCATCCAACGTCAGTTCGGCCGCGTGGAATAGCAGCGGCGTTTTTTCCTGCAAGCCGCCCGGAAGCGACGCGCGCCGCGCCATCTGCGAAGCCAGCGCTGCCAGGATGGTTGTTTTGCCGCTCCCCGGCTGCCCGATCACGGCGATGCGCGCGCCGTTTTGCAGCGCTTCCGCCGCGCTCAGCAGACGCACCGGGTAGGCCGCAGAAAGCTCCGGCCATTCCGGCAGGTAGGGGATCACCTGATTGGCAATCGTATTCGGTGAGGCCTGGCCGGGCGATACCAGCGCCGGCGGCGGAGCGACCAGCCCCGGCTCCACCAGCACTTCATCCAGCGCGAACAGCGGCGCGGCCAGGTGCATGGCCTGTGCGCGTCGCAGCATATCTTTGCGCAGCCCATCGTCCAGCCGGTAGCTGCTTTTCCGCCGCGCCTGGCGCATCTGGCCACGCACGCGTTCTAGCGCGCGGGGGATGGCGGGTCGCAGCTTGCGCGCCAGCCACCAAAATAAGGTCGCGGCCAGGAATCCCAGCCAGAAAGACAGCGTATCAAATTTGAAGTTGGAAAAACCGGGCATGAATGTCAACCTGCGTAGAGGATTCTTCCACAATTCGTGCAGTATGCGACTTTGTTGGGCGACCGCGCAGCCTGCCATTCCATGGGCGGCAGTTCCGACCCGCAGGCGGTGCAGCAGCTATCTTCGATGCCTGCCACGGCGATGCCGCTCTTCTTCTTTCGCAGGCTGGTATAAATGTCCAGGGTATTCGTGCTTACCTGACTCGCGGCCGGGTCACGCTCAGCTTGTAGCCGCTCCAGGTCTTTGCGCAAGCGGCTTTGCTCGCCGAGCAGCGCCGCCGAGCGCGTGGCAAACGCGCCCTGCGCCTGTTCCAGCGCCCGCGCTGCGCTCGTGGCAGTTTGTTCGGCTTCTTCAAGGGCCAGCATGGCGTCAAGTTGTTTATCTTCCAACGCGGCCATGTGCTTGGTCAGCGAAGCGGATTCATTCTGCAGGTCTTGCAGCTCTTTGGGGTTGCGCACCCGACCACCGTACAGTGCCGCTTGATTGAGCTCGATCTTCATGCGCTGGCCTTCCACCTGCTCTTCGGCGCTGCGCAGCGCCTGGCGCGCCGCGCGCATGCCTTTCTCGGCCTCGCTGTGCGCCGACTGCGCCAGCAACACCTCTTGGTCACGATCGAGGGTGTTCTGGATTTCCGCCAGCCGTTGGTGGATCTGGTCGATTTGGCTGTCTATTTTTTGAAGCCGCGCCAGGTGGAATGCTTCGTTCATATATGGCATTATAGAGGCGCGAGGTTGGAAACGCAAGCCATCCACGCGCATTATCGCGGCTATCACTTTTGATAAGGCTCTCGCGGATACCGCCCCGGGGAAGTCAAGTATACTTTGCAGCGGAGTCCCGTCATGGAACGAAAGCCTACCATGCTGTTATCCATCCTGGTGCTGCTGTTGGTCACGCTGCCGTACTGCTTTGCCGCGCTGCAGAGCGACTCATCGGCGGTGTTTGGCGGTTTCATTGTCAACCAGTTTGACGGCTACTCCTACCTGGCAAAAATGCGCCAGGGATGGCAGGGTTCGTGGACGTTCACTCTGCCTTTCACGCCGGATCCCGGTTCCGGGGTGTACCTGTTCCTGTTCTATCTCTTCCTCGGTCACCTTGCGCGCCTCACCGGCCTGGGGCTGATCTGGGTCTTTCACATCACCCGCGCCTTGGCCGCGCTGGCGTTGGTGTGGAGCATCAGCGCCTTTTTCCGCGAGACGATTTTTCCCGACCAGCCGCGCGCGGCGCGTTTATCGACACTTCTGGCCGTCCTCGGCTCCGGGCTTGGCTGGATCGCTGCCCTGGCCGGGTTGTTCACATCTGACTTCTGGGTCTCGGACGCATTTCCCTTCCTCGCTGCCTATTCAAACCCGCATTTTCCGCTTGGCTTTGCGCTGATCCTGGTCATTCTGCGCCTGGCATTGCTTCCATTTGACGCCCGCCGGGCCGCGATCCTGTTTATCTGTGGGCTGTCGCTGGCCATCATTCTGCCCTTCGCGTTGGTAGTAGTGGGCGTGATTTGCGCGGCTGTATTTGCCTGGGACAGCCTATCGCAGCGCAGTTTTCGCCCCTGGAAGTACATACCCATCTTCGCCGGCGGCATCCCAATTCTGCTGTACCAGGTTTACCTGACCGCGACCCACCCGGCTCTTGCCGCCTGGAATGCACAGAACATCACCCTTAGCCCACCGCTGTGGGATTTTCTTATCTCGCTTTCTCCCGCTTTGCTGCTGGGTCTGTTCGGCCTGCCCGCCGCATGGCGCGCGCGCCAGCAGCCAGCCATGCGCCTGCTGCTGCTGTGGTTCGTGGTGGGCGGGCTGCTGGTGTATGTACCTTTCAGTCTACAGCGGCGCTTCTTTATGGCCTACTTCATTCCGGTTGCTGGCATGGCCATCCTCGGCGTGCAGGAAATCCTGCGCGCTCATCGCTGGCGCTGGCTGGTGCCGGCGCTGTTCACCACCTCGCTGCTGACCAACGTCATGCTGATTGCTGCCGGGGTTGGGGGCGTGGCATCCCAGGCTCCCGAGTTGTTCCGCAGCGCGGATGAACTCGCCGCGATGCGTTGGATCGAGAACAATACCGCATCGGATGCGCTGGTACTCACCGGCACGCAGACCGGCGCGTATGTGCCCGGGCTTACCGGAAGGCGCGTGATCTACGGCCACGCTTTTGAGACGGTCAATGCCAAAGCGGTGGAAGCCGCGGTAAAAGCCTTTTTTGATGGAACGGGCAGCCTGGATACCCTTGAGTATGCCACTGAAGTGAATATCATTCTTGTTGGGCCGCGTGAGGAAATGCCTCCCGGATGGCGACCGCCACCCGGTTTTACGCCTGCCTTCACCAGCGGCGGCGTCAACATCTATAAGCGCGAGCCGGCCCCGTGAAGCGTATACCCGTCTGGCGGCTGCTTCCCATCTTGCCCGGGTTGTGCCTGCTGCCCTTCCTCGGCCGTTTCGCCTATACCGCCTATTCCGCCTACACCGACACGGCCATCAGCCATTATCCCAATGTGCTGTTCCTGCAGCAGTCACTGGCGCGTTTTGGGCAGGTGCCGCTGTGGTCGCCAACCATCCTCAGCGGGTATCCATTTGCCGCAAACCCTCTGAGTGGATTATGGTATCCGCCCGGCTGGCTGGCGCTGCTCTTTCCGCAGCCCCAGGGGATAAATCTGGTGCTGATGCTGCACCTAGTTATTGCCGGGCTGGGCATGGTCGCTTTCCTGCGCGCTGAAGAGCTGGAGCTTGTTCCGGCTACCGTGGGTGGGCTGGCTTTCGCGGCCCTGCCGCGCATTGCGGCGCATACCGCCAGCGGTCACCTGACCCTGGTCTACGCTATCTGCTGGACACCCTGGCTGCTGTGGGCGGTGCGCCGTTCCCTGGGCCGGCGCTGGCCGGTATTACCTGGCGTACTCCTGGCCGCCATCCTGCTCGCCGACCCGCGCTGGGCGGCGTATGCCGGGCTGCTGTGGATCGCCTACCGGCTTTGGTTGTCGTTCCGCTACCGGGAATCACGCTCATATGTAGCTTTCGCGCGTGACGCAGTCAGTACACTGGTGCTGGCGGTCTTGCTGGCCGCGCCGCTTCTCCTGCCGCTGTCAGAGTACACGCGCCTTTCCACCCGCGCCGCCATGCTCCCCACCGACAGCCTGTATCTTTCGCTGCCACTGGCGCGGCTGGCAGGCTTTTTTATCCCCAGCCTGGACGGCAATACCGAGTGGTTTGTTTACCCCGGCGCGCTGTTGACAGTTTCCCTCCTGTGGTACCTGTTCCAACCGCGTACCTGGCGATTGCGCGGTTTCTGGCTGCTGGTCGCGATCTTGGGCGTATTGTTGGCCCTTGGGCAAAACCTGCCCGGCGGACCGCTGCTCGCGCGTGTGCCAGGGTTTAGCCTGCTGCGCGTGCCGCCGCGCGCCCTGTTGCTCACCGGATTTGCCCTGTGCGTGCTGCTCGCCTGTTTGCTGCAAGACCTGTCTGCCCCCGGAGGGCTGCGGATGCGTTCCGCTTATTTTGCGCGGCTGGCGGTAGTCGGCGCGGCCGGGCTGGCTGTGCTGGCCGCCGCAGGCGTGACCCTGCTCAGCGGCGAGCCGCCGTGCAATTTCTGGTGGGGTGCGGGTTTTTTGTCTGCCGCGGCTGCCTTGCTCCTGTTGCGTGACCGCGGCGCGATCACCGCTCGCGCCTGGGTGCTGGCGGCGCTGGCCCTGCTGCTGGCTGACAGCCTGGGCGTCGCCGCGCAGAGCATGTATTTCCGTGCGCCTGCCCAGGTGCTTGCCGAGGGCGCGCCTGCTGCGCAGTGGCTCACTGACCAACCCGGCGTGTTTCGCGTCTACTCGCCGGATTACAGCTTACCGCAGCAGACCGCCGCGGTTACCGGTCTCCAGCTTGCCAATGGCGTCGACCCGCTCCAGCTTGCCAACTACGCGGATGCGCTCTCTCTATCAGCCGGCATCCCACTGGATGGATATGACGTGGTCTTACCCCCACTGCAGGAAGATGGCAGCGCCGGCCAACCCGACGCGCAAGCCCTGGGGCGTCTCAACGTGTTTTATGTCATCTCCCGCGCGCAGATCCGCGCAGATGGGTTCGTGCAAGTTCAGCGCTTTGGCGAGACGCGCATCTATCGCAACCTGAGCGCCTGGGCGCGCGCCTGGGTCGAAACGTCGGTCGGAGAAGTTGTGCCGGTGGACAACCTCAAGCTCACGCCCAATGTGATCACCCTGACCGCTGTCGGGCCTGGCCGGCTGGTGCTGTCGGAAATCAACTATCCGGGCTGGGTTGCCGAAATTGACGGGCAGCCTGCTGATCTTGATGGTGACGATCTTCTGCGCGCCATTGACCTACAGGCAGGTGAGCATGATGTGGAATTCAACTTCCGGCCGCGTTCCGTCTATATCGGCCTCGTGCTGGCAGTAGTAGGCGCGCTGCTCGCCATCGGCATAACGGCTGCAAAATGGAAAGACCGCCATGCGAAACCCTGACCGTCGCTGGCTGCTGCTGTTCACACTGGCGCTTATGGTGCTCACCAGCCTGCCTTACCTGTTGGCGTATCAGGCGGCTGGCTCGGAGTGGCGCTTTACCGGCTTCTTGCTCGGCGTGGATGATGGTAATTCGTACATTGCCAAGATGCTGCGCGGTGCTGAGGGCGACTGGCTGTTCCGCTCGCCCTACAGTGCCGCTCCACAGCCCGGCTTCCTGGCTTTCCTGCCGTACCTGCTGCTCGGCAAACTCACCGCGCCGCCTGCGCAGCACGAGCAGCTAGTGGCCCTGTTCCACCTCTACCGCTGGGCTGGCGCCTTCTTGCTGGCCTGGGCCATTGACCGCTTCGCAGCTATCTTTCTGACCGACTCTAGGCCGCGCCGGCTGGCAATTGCCCTGGCGTTGGCCGGCGGCGGGTTGGGCTGGCTGGCCATGCTCGGTTTAGGCCAGTTATGGCAGAATGGCGTACCACTGGAGTTTTACTCGCCGGAAAGCTTCGGCTTTCTATCCGTATTTTCGCTGCCGCACCTCGAAGTCAGCCGCGCCCTCCTGCTGTTGGGCCTAGCCGCGCATCTGCGACCCCGGTCTGGGCGCCTGGGCTGGCTGCTGCCCGGGCTGCTCTGGCTGCTGCTGGGCTTCTTCCAACCACTCACAATCGTCACCGGCTGGGCAGTGCTGGGCATGTTCGTGTTGATGCGCGCCGCGCATTTCCGGGGCAATTGGTCATATCTTCGCGAAGACTTCCTGCGCGCGCTCGTCACCGCGCTCATTTCCGCTCCCTGGGTAGTGTACAACTTCGCAGCCTTCCAGACCGACCCGTATCTACGCGGCTGGGCGCAGCAAAACCTGATCCTTTCCCCACCGCCCCTGGATTACCTGCTGGCTTATGCGGTGATGCTGGCGCTGGCTGTGGCTGGTCTGCCCGCACTGTGGCGCAATGACGCTCGCGCGGCCACGCTGCTGGCCGGCTGGCTGGTCGCCTTTCCAATCCTGGCGTATTTGCCCTATCCACTCCAACGCCGCCTGCCGGAAGGCATCTGGGTTGCGTTGGTGATCCTCGGTGTGGCCGGGTTGGGTCAGTTCACCGGACTGCGCCGCAAAATCGCTGTGCCGCTGGAGTGGGCTGCATTCCTGCCGGCAGTATTCTTGCTGGCAGGTGCGTTCCTTTCCGCGACCGCACCCCAGACGCCGGCGTTTGTGCCCGCGGAGCAAACACAGGCTTTCGAATACCTGCGCAGCGAAGCCCCGCGTAATTCGATTGTGCTGGCGTCCTTTGGCATCTCCAACCGGCTGCCCGCCTGGGCGGCGCTGCGCACCGTCACTGGCCATGGCCCGGAAAGCATCGGCGCGGCTGTGATAGAACCGCGCCTGCAGCAATTCTGGTCTTCAGCGGCGGTCGAGGCGGATCGCGCTGCTTTGCTGCGCGATCTGCGCATCCAATATTTGATTGTGGATACGGGAGACGAAACGCCTGTGGAGCAGTGGGATCCATCTACCAGTATTTATTTGCAGCCAGTGTTCGCCAGCGCGACCGGGCGGGTGCGAGTGTACGCCGTGCGCGAGGAGCTACTTCCATGACCCGGCTGCTCCGCCTGTTATCGAATGACCGCTGGCTGCCGCTGCTGCCATTGGTAGCTTTCCCGTTGTTGTTGGTAGCTCCGCTGCTGATCACGGGCAGGGCGCTGTTCTGGGGACTGCCTGTGCTGCAATTCAATCCCTGGCGGCTGTACGCCTGGGAAGTGCTGCGCAGCGGCCATCTCCCGCTGTGGAACGCGCTCAACGGCATGGGCGCGCCGTTGATGGCCAATTACCAGCTCGCGCTTTGGTATCCACCTTCCTGGCCGCTGTACCTGTTTGCCGCGCTGGGCGGCGGACCGGCGCTGGCCTGGGGCCATACGCTGTTGTACGCCCTGCACCTGGTCTGGGCCGGGCTGGGCATGGCGCGCCTGCTGCGCTACCTTGGCGCCGGCCGCCTGGCACAAACGGTTTCCGGGCTGGCTTTCAGCCTGTGTGGCTATATGCTGGCGCGCAGCGGCGTCCTTCCTATGACCTGGACCGCCGCCTGGTTGCCGTGGGTAATTTATGGCGCCAGCCAGATCGCTATCCCGGGGCGCGGCCTTTCCGCGCCACGGCCGTACGTGCCGGTAACTCTGGTCGCATCGCTGGCGATGATGCTGCTTGCCGGGCATGCGCAGCTCTCCTGGTACACCCTCCTGCTCGCCGCTGCCTGGGTGCTGGTTGGCGCGCTTCTCCGCACCAGGTTGCAAAGCGGACTTTCCGCCACCATGCGGGTCGTTTTCCGCTTCTCCCTTTCCGGCCTGCTGGCCGCCGGGCTGGCCGCCATCCAGCTTATCCCCACCGCTGAGCTGCTGCTGCACTCGCAGCGCTCATCGGCCGTGGATTACGAGCTGGGTATGACCTACTCACTGTGGCCGTGGCGTTTCCTCGACCTGCTAGCCCCCAACGCCTTTGGTAACCCGGGCACAGGCACATATTGGGGCTATGCTGCCTACTGGGAAGATGCTATTTACCTTGGCCTGCTGCCGCTCCTACTGGCACTGACCACGCTGCGCTGCTGGCAGCGTAGAGAGAAAGAACATGCTGATCCAATCCGGGGTCTGCAGCGTTTTCTATGGCTGGCGGCGGCACTGGCGTTCGTTCTGGCGCTGGGCAAGAACACTCCGTTATTCCCGTTCCTCTATCGTTACGTGCCTAGCTTTTCGCTGTTCCAGGCGCCCACGCGCTTCAGCATCCTGGCGATTTTTGCCCTGGCGCTGCTTGCCGGGCTGGGCGCAGATGGATGGCGAAAACCCGGCGGCAAGCGTCTTCAACGGCTCAAACAGGCGGTCGTCGCAGCCGCGGCGGTGGTGATCGGCGCGCTGGCGGCGGGTGTGATGCTGGATAACACGCGCCCCACGCTGACCATTGCCTTCGCCCTGGCTGGTGGCTGGGCATTCTTGTCAGGCTTGCTGACCCTGCGCCTGCCCCCGGCAGAAGAGACCGCGCGCCGCGCGCGCTGGAGTTGGGCAGTGGTCGCCGTGATCGGCCTTGACCTGCTGCTTGCCGGACGCGGCCTGCTACCCGGCGCGCCGGCGAGGCTGTACCGTGCGGATGAACCGCAGATCGCCCAGGTCAGCGAGGAGCTGGCGGGTGGGCGGCTGTACCTCCCAGCCGGAGATGAATATCTTATCAAGTTCTCGCGCTTCTTCCGCTTCACCGACTTCCGCCCTTTGGAGCCGTGGGAAAACCTGCGCCCGGTGCTGCTGCCGAACGCCAACCTGCTGGATGGTATCCCATCCGCCAATAACTTCGACCCGCTGCTGCCCGGGCGTTATGCTGCCTGGATGGAACACGTCGAAAATCTGCCCAAAGAGCAGCGCGCTCCCTGGCTGAGGCTGATGGGCGTCAGCCTGGTGGAAGAACGCACCGTTAACTCGCCCGGCGGCGTAACGTTCACTGCACTGGACGGTGCGACGCGCTGGTACTGGGCCTCCTGCGCGGTGGTGTCTTATAGCGCCACGGAAAGCCTGGAGCAGGTGGCCGCCCGGTTAGGCGCGCAGGGTGGCATGGGCAGCGATGTGATCCTAGAAACCGCCAGCTCGCTGCCCGATTGCACTTCATCCGAAGCGCAGATCCGGCTGCTGCGTGAGGATCCCGGCCGCCTGGAATTTTCCGTCACCGCGTCTGCCACCGGCATGCTGGTGCTTTCCGATACCTGGTATCCCGGCTGGCGTGCCATGGTGGATGGTCTGCCTGTGCCGGTGGAGATCGCCAACCATACCTTCCGCAGTGTGGTTGTTCCCCCCGGACAACATGTGGTACTATTCAGCTACGCGCCGAGTTCGTTCACGGTTGGCTGGATCATCACCCTGCTTTCCAACATTGTACTGGTAAGCCTGTTTGCACGCCGGCGCATTTTACGATAGCATTAAGCAAGTTCGCCAGTGCCGTGCAATGCCGTGGTTTGGATTGCCTGGTGTCAGCCACAAGACTGCCACGAAACGCAATCTCGCCAAGCGGTGCCGTGGTGCAATCGGAAAGAGGAGATGACTTCATGGAATTTGTCACAGCCGATGTGAAGACCTTCGGTGAGCGCGCGATTGGAAATCTGGAAAAAGTAATTATTGGCAAGCGCCGCACCCTGGAACTGACCGTTATCGGCCTGCTCTGCCAGGGGCATTTGCTGATCGAAGATGTTCCCGGTGTTGGAAAAACCATCCTCGCGCGCTCGCTGGCGCGCTCGCTCGGCTGTACCTTTAGCCGCATCCAATTTACGCCTGACATGCTGCCCAGTGATGTGACCGGCGTGTCGATCTTTAACCAGGTGAACCGCGAGTTCGAGTTCCGCCCCGGCCCGATCATGGCGCAAATCGTTCTCGCCGATGAGATCAACCGCGCCACGCCCAAGACGCAGTCGGCGCTGCTCGAGGCTATGGAAGAACGCCAGATCACTGTGGATGGCATTACGCACATCCTGCCGCGACCGTTTATGGTGATGGGCACACAAAACCCGATCGAATACGAAGGAACTTTCCCCCTGCCCGAAGCTCAACTCGATCGTTTCCTGTTGCGCGTGCGCCTGGGCTACCCCGGGCTGATGGATGAAATTCAGATTCTCGACTCGCAACAGTTGCGTCATCCGATTGAGACGATTGAATCGGTGATGACCACCGAGGAACTCACCGCGCTGCAGGAAGCCATCAAGCAGGTATACGTGGCTCCCGCTGTAAAGCGCTACATCGTTGACCTTACCCGCGCCACGCGCGATAACGGCGACGTGTACTTGGGCGCCAGTCCTCGCGGCAGCCTGGGCCTGTATCGCTCAGGACAGGCGCGTGCCGCGCTGCAAGGCCGAGATTACGTCCTACCGGATGACATCAAGGCGTTGGCAGTGCATGTGCTGGCGCACCGCATGGTGGTAAACCCGGCTGCGCGCCTGCGCAACCTGACTGCCGACCAGATCGTCGAGGAAATTCTCGGCACGCTGCCCGTTCCGGGTGGTGATGTCACCCAGCGCATCTAGCTGCGCCGGCCGGATTGAGGTGGTATGCAGGTACGTCCCGCCTTCTGGGGCATTTTAATCGTATTCCTGGTGGGCATCACCGGCTTTGCGCTGACTGCCGGGCGCGTCTATTCGCGCGTCGCTTCGTTGAGCGGCATCCTGATTGTGCTCTCGTATCTGTGGACGTATATCTCGCTGCGCGGTGTAACCGTCACACGCACCGCGCGTTTCCTGCGCCAGCAGGTAGGGCAGGTGTTTGAAGAGCGCTTTGAGGTTAATAACCAGTTTCCCATCACCAAGTTATGGCTGGAAGTGCGCGATTTTTCCGACCTGCCTGGTCGCTCCGGCTCCAAGGTGCTTACCATCCTTGGGCGCAACCAGCGCCGTTCGTACGTAGCCTATACACGCCTGACCCAGCGCGGCCAGTTTCATCTCGGACCCACGCTGATTGCCTCTGGTGATCCGTTCGGCCTGTTCCGTAGCGCGCACAGCGTGCCGGCTGAGCGCAGCCTGCTGGTGCTGCCGCACATGGAGCCGCTGGAACGCGTGGTAACGCCCCCCGGCGTGCTGCCGGGTGGCCGCGCCCTGCACCGCCGCACACTGGAAGTGACGCCATACGCTGCCGGTGTGCGCGAATATGCTCCCGGTGATGCGCTCAACCGCATCCACTGGCCGACCACAGCGCGTAAAGACCGCCTGATGGTCAAAGAGTTTGACCAGGACCCAATGGCCGACGTATGGATTTTGTTGGATGCGAATGATGGCGTGCAGCTTACCCTGCCGGATGAGCAGGTCGTGATGGACCCAAATGCCGAACGCCATTGGATCTGGCGCCAGCAGCAGCAGGTGCTGCTCCCCAATCGCACCTTTGAATATTCTGTCAGCGCCGCCGCGTCGATTGCCAGCTACTTCATGCGCGTGGGTCGCGCGGTGGGTTTTGCCAGCGTCGGCCAGGCGTTCATCGCCATCCCAGCCGAGCGCAGCGAGCGCCAGCTTGGCAAAATCCTGGAAACGCTGGCCTATATTCGTCCCGAGGGGGAGCTGCCTCTGATCGGCCTGATCCAGGCGCAGTCGCCACATCTGCCGCGTGGCAGCACAGTGATCCTGCTCACTTCATCCCTCGACCGCAGCATTGAGATCGGCGTAGAAGAAATGATCCGCCGCGATCTGCAGCCGGTGGTTGTGCTGGTCGACCGCATGTCGTTTGGTGGCCGGCGCACTTCTGAAGAGCTGATTTCACGCCTGCGCAGCCGCCGGGTTCCGGTGGCCGTGCTGCGTCGCGGCGAAAATATCCGCCTCGCCATCGAGGCAGGGTACTGAGTCCTAACCCGCTGCGTGTCCCTGCTCGGCGTGCGGATCGTCGCGCAGGAGTTCCACTGCGTGTTCCAGCACCGGCAGTACCACGTTCAGGTTATCCACCGCCGCTTTCGGGCTGCCCGGCAGGTTAATCACCAGGGTGCGGCCGCGTATTCCGGCAACGCCGCGCGAGAGCATGGCGTGCGCAGTCACGCGCAGGCTTTCCTGGCGCATAGCTTCTGCCAATCCGGGCGCACCACGCTCGACTGCCGCCAGGGTGGCTTCTGGGGTCACATCGCGCGGCGCGAAACCTGTCCCGCCTGTGGTCAGCAGAATATCGGCCATATCGCGGTCGCAGTACTCGACTATCGTATCGCGAATCAAGTACAGATCATCCGGAATGACCTCGTAGCGCGTCACCTGCCATCCATGCGCCTGGATCACCTCGATCAGCGCAGGACCAGACCGGTCGGCGCGCTCACCACGCGCAGATCGGTCGGAAATCGTCAGCACCGCGACGCGGATGCTCATGCGCCGTCATCCTCGCCAACCACGTTTTTCCACGGGCCATGGATGCCGTCCTGTGTTACCCCGAAGTACCAGCGCAGGCCATCCGAGGTGCGCTGCACCAGGTCGTAATGGGTGGACTTGCCCTGCTTGTAGCGCCGCAGCAAGCCATAATCACCATGCCATTGGATCGGCACTTCGTTTAGCTCCGGGGCGATTTCACCATAGCGCGTAATTGCATAGTGCCACAGCCGCCGCGCGGAGCCTTTGGTCACATTCTTAACCATGTTGCCGTTGCGCAGGTCGCGCATGGTGTAATACTTGCCGCCCTGGCGCTCTTCGGGGGGCAGTACTTCCACGCCGGTGCGCGGCGCAAGCTCTCCCATCGTTTCGGCCGGTGGTTTGGGTGGACTTGTGGGCTCGATTTCCGGCTGGCTAATGCTTGCAACAGGAGCTGGTTGCGTGGGTGCCGCTCCGGTCTGTTGGCCCGGTTTGCTACGCAGCACCAGGCTGACGATCTCGTCGCGTACCGCCAGTCCGGTTTCAGCTTCGTCGCGCACATAAATCTTATTATCGTCCACCGCGTAAGGCGGGTCGTCGCCGCGCTGTATCAGCACGCGAATGATCTTCTTGCTGTTATACTCCTGCAGGTCAAGGTTGTACTTGAGCGGCGGGCTGATGCGGTTATTAATCTCTTTTTCGAGCTGCTGCACCGTCTGCTCGGGTTCGGGTACGCCCACTGGTGGCTTATGCGGGTCCTGTGCCAGGCCAATATACAGCGTGCCTCCGTTGGTATTGGCAAATGCGCACACATCTGCGATGATCGCGTATAGTTTTCCGCCGCGCACCGTGGCACTTTCATGAAATTCCTGCACAATGTTCGGGCCTTCATCCAGCGCAGCCTGGAAGAAATCGTAGGCTGGTTCTTCACGGATGCGGTGTGGGCGCGTGCGCGAGAAGTCGTTGTTGTTAAACAGCTCCATCAGCGCGTCAAAACTCAACTCAGGCAGCAGCAAATCGGTCGAGCGATCACCCACGCCAGGGTTTTTCTTGCGCACCATGTCGGTGGTCAGCCGGTGGGCGTCAGAGCCCTGGATGCAGTGCATCCGGCGTGGATATTCCGGCTTGGCTCCATTGAAGAAGGCGGCGGTTGAACGGGGACCCTTAACTTCCAGATCGGTCACTTCGAGCGCGTGCAAATTCGGGTCTTGCGTATAGGCAATTTTGGTTTGACCACCAAAGTTGAAACCGCGCATGGCTACGCCGTTGCTCGAGTTGGCGTGCGCCGCGATTACCAGCCCACCGGCCTGGTTGATCAGCCGGTAGGCGGTCAGCACGTCGGTGGTCGCTCCCACGGTAGCCGAGCCATCATCCAGCAGGCTGGGGGGCACGTTGAGCGATAGCAGCAGGTGCTCGATTTCGCGCACCGGTTTCTCCGGCGAAAAGATGCCCAGGATGTGGAAGCCAAACGTGGCGGTGAATTCAAACCCTGGCAGCACCAGGATTTTGTTTGTCAGACGCCGGTATTCGTTCAGCTTATTACGTTCTTCCGGCATCAATCGGTTCAACCGTTCCAGCAGTTCTAACTGCTCAATTTCTTCACGCATGCGTCGGTAGCCGGACACCGTATTATGGTCGGTAATCGCGATAATATCCAGACCGCGCAATTCGGCGCGCTGCAGCACATCC
The DNA here is from genome assembly GCA_039810245.1 of Longilinea sp. Classification (GTDB taxonomy): domain Bacteria; phylum Chloroflexota; class Anaerolineae; order Anaerolineales; family Anaerolineaceae; genus CALDSL01. Next base: position 103,390 of record JBDHWQ010000002.1, read on the forward strand.
AGCATACTCACTTCCGGTTGTTGGAAGTCGCTTGATGCGGGTGTGTGAATGTGTATATCCATGTTGCGCCACTGCAACGCGGCGCGGGTAGGTTTTCTTGCCACAGGAATCTCTCCTTGAGATGGCCGGCTGGTGTGCCTTCGGTATCAGGATTTGCGGCTGTCAAGCAGCCCGCGCGCCATTACTAGCAGGTCATCAGGCATATACGGCTTCATCAGGAATCCGTCCGCGCCTGCGACCTTACTTTGATGGCTGTAATCCATTCCGGATGACAGGATCACCAACAGGTCTTTCAATGTTTGTTTCTGGCGAATCTGGCTGAGCAGGTCAAATCCGTTGGTTGCGCGCAGATGCACATCCATGATGATCAGCTCTGGCGGTGCGCTTTCCAGCGCTGCAAGAAGTGCTGTCTCGTCATGCTCTTCGAACGCCGTTACGCTGTAATCTTCCATTTCCAGCAGCGTCTTCAACAGCGTCCGCATCGTGATGTCATCTTCAATCAGGCCAACGGTGCTCACTCAGCGTGATTCTCGGGTTGTTCCATCTCTTTTTGGCTGGCTTCCAGGCCTTCCAATGGCTCTTCAAATGCGTGTTCCAGCACTTCGCTCACCGTATCGACCGGGAGAAAGCGCATAGTATCACGGACTTCCTGTGGAAGGTCGTCCAAATCGGCGGCATTGCCGCGCGGCAGGAACACAGTTTTCAGTCCTGCGCGTTTCGCGGCAAGCATTTTCTCTTTAATGCCGCCAACCGGCAGCACCTGCCCGCGCAATGAAATCTCACCCGTCATGCCCACGCTGGGGGAGACGGAATGCTGCGTCAGCAGCGAAACGAGCGCGGTCGTCATGGTGATGCCCGCGGATGGGCCATCTTTCGGGGTGGCGCCAGCCGGAATATGGAGATGGATATCAGATTTCTCAAAAAAAGCCGGGTCTATGTGGAGCTCGTCCGCGTGCGCGCGCACGTACGAAAGTGCTGCTTGCGCAGATTCACGCATCACGTCTCCCACCGATCCGGTGATCATGAAGCCCTTGTTGCCCGGCATACGTGTGGCTTCGATGAACAATATTTCGCCGCCAACCGGCGTCCACGCCAGCCCGGTGGCCACTCCGGGAACAGATGTGCGGCGAACGACTTCTTCACTTTCAATATAACGCGGCCGGCCGAGCAGCTCGCGTACCATTTCCGCGGTGATGGCTACCGTGTCGTTCTTTCCTTCCGCGATGCGCGTCACCACTTTGCGACATGCGCCGCCGATCTGGCGTTCCAGCTCGCGCACGCCCGCTTCGCGCGTGTAATTGCGCACGATAAACTGCAGCGCTTCATCGGTGAACGTCACCTCGTTACGGTGCAGCCCGTTTTCGCGCAGTTGCCGCGGAACCAGATAGCGCTTGGCGATCATCATTTTTTCGCCTTCGGTATAGCCCGCAATCTGGATCACTTCCATGCGGTCGAGCAGCGGCGCCGGGATGGTGCTGAGCTGGTTGGCAGTAGTGATAAACATCACCTGTGAGAGATCGTAAGCGACTTCCATGTAATTGTCGCGGAACTCCAAATTCTGTTCCGGGTCAAGTACTTCCAGCAAGGCCGAGCCGGGGTCGCCGTGGAAGTCAAAACTCAGCTTGTCAATCTCATCCAGCATAAACACCGGGTTCTTGCTTTCGATGCGCCGCAGGGCCTGGATGATGCGCCCGGGCATGGCGCCGATGTATGTGCGCCTGTGCCCGCGGATTTCCGCCTCATCGCGGATACCGCCCAAAGATACGCGAATAAATTTACGCCCCAGCGCGCGCGCGATGGACTGCCCCAGCGAGGTTTTCCCCACGCCAGGCGGGCCAACAAAACAGAGAATTACACCTTCACGTTCCCGCCTGATACGATCGGTGGCGGGTTCTGCTCCCTCCTCATTCTTGCGCTCCAGGCGCAGTTTGCGTACGGCCAGGTACTCCAGGATTCGGTCTTTCACATCCTTCAGCCCGTAGTGGTCTTCATCCAGGACTGTACGCGCGTTGGTGATATCCAGATTGTCGGGTGTGGTTTTGCTCCACGGCACGCTGGTCAGCCAATCCAGGTAGGTGCGGATCACGCCATATTCCGCCGCGGCGGTGGGCAGACGCGACAGGCGCGACAGCTCGCGCTGCGCCTGTTTTGCCGCTTCTTCGGGCATGTTGGCTTCGGCAATCTTCCGCCGGAAATCTTCTACATCCGCGGTCTGCTCGTCGCCTTCCCCAAGTTCCTTTTGGATTGCCTTAAGCTGTTCGCGCAGGAAGTAATCGCGCTGCACTTTTTCAATTTCCGAGCGCGCCTCGTTCTGGATTTTCTGCCCCAGGTCAAGCACTTCACTTTCCCGCGTCAGAATGCCCACCAACCGGCGCAGCTTATCACTGATCGTATCCATCTCGAGGATGGCCTGCGCTTCGGCCAGGTCCATGCGTTGGAAATTGGCGATCGTGTAAACCGTCTGTAGCGGGTCGGTTATCGCCGTGATTGAGGCCACCACTTCACGTGGAATCGATGGGATCATTTCGGCGATGTGCTCAAACTGGTCGCGGGCATTCCGCGCCAGAGCTTCCACTTCCAGACCGGTTTCCACAACTTCCGGCCGCGCGGTGATTTTCGCCTGGATGTATGGCTCAGTCTGCGTGTATTCGTCTACCGTAAAACGCCCCAGGCCCTGCACCAGCAGGCGGATCGTACCATCCGGCGCGCGGAACAGGCGGTGGATCGTCGCCACCGTTCCCACCTGGTACAACTGTTCCGGACCGGGTGTTTCCAGATCCGGGTCTTTCGACGTCACCAGGCCGATCATGCGTTGGTCGGAAACTGCATCGTCAATCAGGCGGATCGAGCGTGGCTGGCCGACGGTCAGCGGCACTACCGTTTGTGGATACACCACCAGGCCGCGCAGCGGCAGGATCGGCAGCTCTTCCGGCAGGTCCAGCGAACGCTCGCTGGCTTCAATCGCATCTTCCGCGAACCCTTCCGGGGTGTCCTGGAGCATGTCCGCGAAGGTCAGGTTTGCGATCTGGCCGGTAGCCTCTTCGTCGCCATCTTCAATCCATCGTAGTATGCTTGTGTAATTGGTATTCCACCGTGATGCTGCCATGCAGATTTGCTTTACTCTTTCGAAATTTTGATTTGCTTGGGCTGCGATTTCGGTAACACAATGCGCAGGAAGCCGTCTACGTACTCAGCTTGAGCTTGTTCTCGTTCGATATTATTGGGGATCTCGATCTGGGTGATAAACTCGCCAAAATGGATTTCCATCTGGTGGAAGGCTTTGCGCTCGGCAGTATCGTTGCGCGTGCCGCGCACAGTGAGCACATTCTGATCCATGCTGATCTGGAAGTCTGCCTCGCTCATTCCCGCTACTTCAACCCGCACGATAAACCGGTCTTCGAGCTCTATCACATCGGTCGAAGGTCGCCAGAGATGCGGACGCATGGTGATCCTCCAATCCACAAAACCTGTGCCGGCCAACGGATGGCTGCTAACACGGTCATGCTGCCGTTCGTATTTGGGTCTCAAATTAACAATAATCATGTCTGCTTGTTATCCCCTGCCGCCGTTCGGGCTACCCAGGCGCCCCTGGAGAGATTCGAACTCTCAACCAATAGCTTAGAAGGCTACTGCTCTGTCCATTGAGCTACAAGGGCGTTTGTTCTCTTTTGATTGTAACATAATTGACGACTGCTAGCGCTGCACCGGGCGGATGCCCTTGTACACCGTCAGGCCAGTCAACGTCGCCAGAATTTTATCCGCCGGGCGGCCGGTAGCTTCCCCCAATTGGTTGGGCGTCATCGGCTTATTGCCATTTGCCAGCAAAATACGAAAAACGGCATCGACCAGCGTCGTGTAGCCATCGCGAAACTCAGGCTGTCTGGCGCAGTGGGTGATGAGGATGTGCTGCAAGCCATCCACTTGGCTCACTTCCGCAGTTTCCGGGTCCACCCAATCAATCGACATGCCACCACGCACGTTGGCATATGCTTCCTGATGCTCCTTGCATAAGACTCCATGCAGGTAGATGTGCCAGTTGTTGTCGTGTTTCTTCCACCAGTCGAAATCGATATGGAAAGGCGTATCTTTGGTGGGCTTTACCAGGCTGAACCGTTTGGTTTCCGTCATCACTCGTTTTCCTCATGAATGTTCTCATTCAGGCGGAAGTACAGGTCGCCCATCTTTGCCGACCATGGCCGCTCGATCAGCAGGCTGAGGATCGGGCCTGGCGGAGTGCGCCGCACAAGATTCACCGTCGCATACAGGTCTTGTGCGTGCACATTGCCCTGGGGGTTCAACTTGGCCAGCTCGCGCATCATTCCGATCACCGTGGTTTCCAACGAACCGCGCCCGCGTGATCCGGATTCCCAAATCTGATCTACGGCTGCCAGATCGGGGATTGCGGTTGCCAGGCGATCGTCAAACTGGGTAGTGACAAGCTGCTTGAGCATGGCGAACACAATTCCGCCATCCGCGCCAACCAGCGCGGTGCGGATCCATTCGCGCGCGGGGCGGCGCTTTTCGGCGCGGATGATCACTTCGCCCTGCGTCTTGCCTTTTTGAATGCGGATAATGCTGCCCGGGAAGATGCCCTGCGCCACATACCAATCACGCAGGCCGTACGCGTAACCATGTTCGCGCACGATCCAGCCGTCGATCTTTTGACCGCTGTCGCCATCGATAAAGGTGAAGCGCACGCGCGGTGATTCATACGCAGTAGGCAGGAAGGGATTGATCTTACAGCACAGGGGCAATGTACCAGCGCGCCAGTGCGGGAATATCAGGGAAACTTTGACCTCATCGCTATCGCTGCCATTGTCACCACCGGCATCGGGTTCCAGCTCATCACATACCAGCGAGTCCAGCAGTTTCATTGCCGGCTGGACCTGCGCTTCGTCATACTGGAACGACCGGTACTTGAGATACAAAGGCGGATCCTGTACTGGGGCCGGCTCCAGCCGGCGCAGGAACCACAGCACCTCGCCCGACGGACCGACTTCGTCAAAGCGCCCGTCTTCCTGCAGTGCCAGGTTGAGTGAAAACTCGGTCAGCTTGAGATTGCTATCGGATGGCAGCTCAATCTGTTCCAAAATTGCCTTGGTGGGCAGCGGACCGCCGCCTTCCATATCGAGCACCGCTTCTGCCAGGTTCAGATGGCCAATGTTGACATCCACCAGCAGCGCGCGTGGGAACCAGCGACCCGCGATGCGCACCAGGTTTTCATTGGATTCCAGCGCTTCCGTCAGCGCATTGGTAATCCTTTCGCGGTAGGTCTTCATCACCCGGCCAGGGTCCAGCAGCGGATCATCGCTGGCTACGCCGACCGGCTGGTTGAGCGCGTGCTCGGCCAGGTCGGTGGCAAACATGTGCTTCTCGCCGCTGGCGAAAGTCACGTCCATTACTGTGAATGAGGGCAGCTCCGGGTTATTCCCCGGCCGCACAGCGTTTACCGTACCTTTCTGGTATCCGAAGGCCGGGAAAACCAGTTTCTGGCCGGCTTCGTAGTGCTCTTTGGGCAAGTAGAGATCGCCACCGGATGTCTGTTCTTTCTCCAACGCCAGCTTTTCCACGCGGATGCGCTCATCCACCACAGCGCGCGCCAGCTCAAGCGGTGTCTGCGGCGTTTCGTTCTCCAGCAGGAAGTTATAGAGAAACTCGATATCCGAGTCTTGTATGCGGAATGTTTCCCAATAGTCAGATTTCAATGAAAGCGGAGCAATTGCCATACAACAGTTTCCCTCACCGATGGCGCGCCATTCCTGGCGTAGTGCCATCACTTTAATCAATCAATGATAGAAATTATACCTTTTATCCTGAACAGCAGTCCGCAATCCAGGTGACAGATTCATCCTTACGGGTAAGGCGTCTCCAGCCAGACCAGTGGCTCGACCTGCACGCCACCCGCCCAGATTTCCCAATGCAGGTGCGGCCCGGTCACACGGCCGGTCGCGCCAATTTCACCGATCAGCTGCCCGGCTTCCACGCGATCACCAGCCTGCACCTTGAGCGCCGATTGGTGATAATAAGCGCTGTAAACACCCCAACCATGATCAATAAATGTAGCGTTGCCACGCACGGTCATCGGTCCGGCGAACACCACCACACCCGGGGCAGGGGCATAAATATTGAGGTTGGCGCACACGCCATAATCCGCCCCGGTGTGGAAGTAGTTAAACCCGCCGCCATTGTACGAGCGCCGGTTGCCATACCAGCTTTTGATGCACACCGGCTCGTCCACCGGCACGCGGAATACACCTTGCCAGTAACGCGTAGGCGTCACTGGCGCCACCAGCGCAGCCACCTGGTCATCTTCCGGTTTGGTATTGGCCGGGTCAATTGTCTGCGGGTCCACAAACAGCGGCGGGTCTTCCACGTAACCGCCGGCTTGCAGCAGCACCATCTGCTGGAAGGAGATGGTTTGCCCGTTCTCAGCCTGCCCGGTAAGAACAAACGGCACCAGGCCTGGCCGCGCCATAGCATGTACGCCCTGGATCGCCACATACTGGTTGTTCGCCGCATCCACTGGGAAGAAATTGAGCGCCCGCCCGTTGAGCGCGCCGCCTAGCTGCAGCGGCGCCAGGGCCTTCACGCGCACCACTGCCGTTTTACCCTGCACCAGCGGCAGGCTATCAATTTGCAGGCTGCTGATAAACGGTATTCCGGTGCTCTCCGCCGTTTGTGCCCCGCCTTCAAAGTACAAAGCGCTGCCCGGCAGCACATCCCACGAGCCGGACAATCCGTTGCTACTCACCATACCCCAGGGCGCGGTGTTGCTGGCGGCGGCGGCTTCCAACAGCGTCTGCCCTGCTCCGGTAACCGCGCGCCCACTCACCGGCGGGTTTGCCTCATCTTGCGGTATGATAATATTTGCCCCGGCAAATACTTCGTCCGGGCTGGTGATGCGGTTGAGCTTCACCAGCATTTCCTGCGGGATACGGAACCGCCGGCTCAGGCTGGCCAGGTTATCTCCCAGCGGCACGATTTCGGTGATCAGCTTACCCTGCACGCCTTCCAGACCGGGAATCACCAGCTCCTGCCCGGCTGAGAGCATGTTGGGGTTCTCCAGGTTGTTGGCGCGGATCAGCTCGTCCACCGTGACGCCAAATTTGACCGCGATAACATTTAGCGTATCGCCTAATTGCACCACGTACACCGGGCCGCTGGGCGTATCTTGCGCGTAAGCCGGCTGGACGCTTGCCAGCAGCAACACGCACAGGATCAGCAGGTGAAGAAAGTTACGATGCTTGCTCAAATCGGATCAGGTCTCCAGCATGGAACTCAAGCAGGTACTCCGTCCGCGTTTCCAGGGTATAACGCGCGGGCTGCGCCGGGGTATATGATGGCTGCCACTTGCGCGCCAGTTGCACATCCACCACGCGCATTTCGGTATTGATCCACACCACGCACAGGTCGAAGTTCATAAATAGCATATGGATGGCCGCGCCTACCCGCGACTCGGCGCGCTCAACCAGCAACAAGCCTTCACGCTGTGCCAGTGATTTGCGAAACATCAACCCGCGCAGCCGGCTGAGAAAGGTATCACAGTAGGGCGCCAGGATGGGCGCGGGTAAGGGATGCGTCTGGTTGTGGATCTTAACGCGCTGCATACCCGTCGGACGCTGCCCCTTATGCTGAAGCCCGGTTGAGGACGCGTTCAACGCTGTCCATCAATTCCTGCGGGCGGAATGGCTTGCTGATATAATCGTCCACCTTGGCGATATGCAGCCCCAAAACGCGGTCGATCGCCTGCGATTTGGCGGTGATTACGATCACCGGGATCTCGCGCGTGGCCTCGTCTGCCTTGATCTGCTGGTAGACGTCCCAACCGTCGACATCCGGCATCATCAGGTCGAGGAGAATCAGGTCAGGCTTATCCTGTTGCACCAGTTCCAGTCCCTGTTTTCCCCCGTGCGCGCCCTTTACCGTAAAGCCGCGGCGGTTTAAAATGAGCGTGACCAGGTCGATCATCTCCGGGTCATCTTCGATATATATGATCGTGCAGATTTTTCCGCTGTCCATGTGGGAGCTCCTCGGCTGACCCTACAAGTGTACCACAGCCCGCAATGATGTCAAACAAACCACTATGATGAAAATCACTACCTGGAATGTAAACGGCGTGCGCGCCGCCATCCGCAAGGGCCTCACCGCCTGGTCGCAATCACATAAAGCGGATATCCTCTGCCTGCAGGAAGTAAAAGCACGCCCGGAGCAGGTGGCCGGCATGGGTGATATCCTGCCCGACGCGCAGGTGTACTGGAACCCCGCCGAACGAGCGGGGTACAGTGGAGTGGCCACATTCTCCATGCCTGTCCCGCTCGAAGTGCAGATGGGCCTGGATGACGTCCGCTTTGACGATGAAGGCCGTGTAATCCGTGCCCAGTACCCCGACTTCACACTATTCAACGTCTATTTTCCCAACGGCCAGCGCGGTCACGAGCGCGTCCTTTACAAGCTCGATTTTTATGCCCGCCTGCTCGACCTGTGTGACCAGCTCCACGCGCGTGGGGAAAATATCATCATCACCGGTGACTTTAATACCGCCCACCGCGAGATCGACCTGGCGAACCCGCGCCAGAATTCGCGCACGTCCGGTTTCCTGCCCGAAGAGCGCGTATGGATCGATTATTACCTGGCGCATGGTTTTGTAGACGCCTTCCGACAGCTCTACCCGAACAAAATTGAATATACCTGGTGGACGCCGATTACCAACGCGCGCGCCCGTAATATCGGCTGGCGGCTGGATTATTTCCTTGTGTCCCAATCTCTCATGCCGCGCGTGCGTGACGTGGAAACGCATACCGACCTGTTCGGGTCAGACCACTGCCCGGTGACGCTAACCCTCGAAGATCGGTTATAATCAATTTGTTCTCATTCTCTCAATCACGGTAGCGTACCAGTTTATCCCGGTGGAGGACCGCACGCATGGCAAAACAGCGCATTATCTTGGTGGACGATCACGAGGTTGTCCGTTTGGGGCTTAAAGCACTGCTGGAGCACCACCCGCAATTTGAGGTGGTGGCTGAGGCCGGAAATGCGAAAGAAGCCATGGAACAGATCGAGCGCCATCATCCCGATGTGGTCTTGATGGATATTCGCCTGCCGGGCCAATCTGGCATCGAAGCATGCGAGGAGATTGTGCAGACTTTCCCGCAGACGCGCGTGATCATGCTCACATCCTACGCTGAAGATGAGATGCTGTTCTCGGCTATTCGCGCCGGAGCATCCGGCTATGTACTCAAGCAGATTGGCGGCGAAGACCTGATCCGCGCCATCGAGGCGGTGGGGCGCGGCGAAGCCCTGCTCGACCCGGCCGTAACGCAGCGCGTGTTCCAGGAGGTGCGTCGCGCGGTGAAAGAAGAAGAAGCGTCCGCCTTTGCTAACCTCAGCCAGCAGGAGCGCCATGTTCTACTGCTGGTGTCTGAAGGGAAAACCAACCGCGAGATTGCCAAAGCCCTGTACCTGGGTGAGGGCACGGTGCGCAACTACGTCAGCAGCATCCTTTCCAAGCTGGGCGTGAGCAACCGCGCGGAAGCCGCAGCGTATGCCGTGGAACACAACCTGCGAGAGTATCTTTAAGATTTCGCCTTAATGGAAATATGGATAGGCCGGGTTGAGCAGCCCCCCAAAGGAGCACCTCAACCCGGCCTATTTCGAATCTGGTTTAAGCCACCACCACTGGTTTGGGTTGGCCTGCGAAGCGAGACCTGCTTTTACCCTGCCAGCGTGCACCACACTTTCGCCATGTATGCCGCATCTTCTTCCATAGCCGGGCTTTCGCACAGGATTCTGCCGCCGCAGCCGCGCTCCAGCAGCGCGCGAAACAGGTCATCCAGCAGGAAGTCCGATTCCTGAATGGGTAGATGGTTCCGTTCTCCCTTTGCCCCGTACTCAATGCCCGAAAGGTGAATATGCAGGTTTTTGAGCGCATCCAGACCCAACGCATGCGCATAGGCATCGATAACATCTAACCATTCCCCGTAGCTGTTCATCGAGCCGTCGCCGGCGCGCGCATGCAGGTGCGCGAAGTCGAGGCACGGCGCCACGCCTGGGATAGCGCGCGCCATATCAAGCGTATCTTCCAGCGAGCCGATCATCGCTACCTTGCCCATAGTTTCGGGTCGCAGGGTCACCGGGTTGCCCGCGGCGCGCAGCTCATCCACGCAGCCACGCAGCCGCTCAATGGCGATGGGCAGGACTTCCTCGCGCGGGCTTCCAAAGTACGAACCGGGATGGAAAATGATATCCGTCGCGCCGGCCAGGTTGCCAAAAATGGCGGCGTCCATCAGCCGCTTGCGCGATTTCGGCCATTCCTCTGCATCCGCATTGAGGTTGATAAAGTAAGGGGCGTGCACACTGATGGATACATCCCCGTCCAGCCCGGCTTGTTTGATCAGGCAGCAGGTATCTTCGGTAACCCGCACCGACTGTACCCAGCCCAGCTCGAACGCGCCCAATTCCAGTGTATGGCAGTGTTGCAGCGCGCCCACGCTCCCGCCCGGCTTCTTAGGCGTAGAAAGCGGCGCCCCCACTGTACCGAATCGAAATGCAGTCTTCATGCTCGCTCCTTGATTATCGCAATGTTTGCAGCCGCTGCCACAGCGGCGGTCCAAGCACCAGCAGACCCACCAGCACCGCGCACAGTGCCGCGATCAGCACCGCCGCCGCGCCCACATCCTTCCCCGCTTTCGCCAGCGGGTGTCTTTGCGGACTTGCCAGGTCGATAACCGATTCCAGCGCGGTGTTCAAAAACTCGGCCGTCCACACCGCGCCAATCGTCAGGATGAGAATGGCCCAATCTCTGCGCTCCAATCGCAGCCAGGCGGCCAGCAATGCTACCGCCACCGTTGCCAGGCCGTGGATCCACGCGTTGCGTTGCGTGCGAAGCACGTACCACCAGCCGGCAAAGGCGTAGCCAAAAGAGCGCGCGCGGGATGTGAAGAACTCGCGCAACATGACGATCAATGCGCTCCGGAAATCAGCGGCCAGGAGCGAATATTTACCCCCAGCCGGTCCATGATCGCGTACTGCGCCTCCCACATCGCGCGCGTATCCTCTTTCTCGACGTGATCTAACCCTAACAGGTGCAGCACGCCGTGAACCACCAGCAGTTGCATCTCCGCTTCTACCGTGTGACCTGCGGCCTCGGCCTGCTCACGCGCGTACGGAAATGCGATGGCAATATCTCCCAGCAGGTAGTTGCCTGTCTCGGGGTCGACAATGCCAGCCTCAAAAGAAAGTACATCCGTAGGCGAGTCGATCCCGCGAAACTGGCGGTTGAGTTCCTGCACCCACTCGCTGCTGCCTACCACCACATTCAGCTCCGCATTTTCCGGCGCACGCTGCTGGTCCAGCGCCGCTAAAGCCGCCCGCTCCAGTGAATCTTTGGGCGCCTGGCGCGTCCATTCCTGCGGGACATCCAGGTTGATGATCATGCCGATTTTCCTTTCGCGGTGGTTGGCAGGGTAGGCGTGTTTTCTGCCGCGCGGCCGTCCGTACCGTTTTCAGACGGTGTGGACGGTTTAAGCTCCGGGTACTGGATGCGCGGGTGGTAAGTGTTGCGCAGCGCCTTGACAAATGTTTCGCGCGCGATCTGCAGGTCACGGAAGGTCAGCCGGGTGTCGTCTAATTGTTCTTCCTTCAACAGAAAATCGAACACCTTTTTTACCAGCGCGCGAAGTTCGTCTTCGTTCTTGGGCATTTCTGCCCGCGCGCGGGCTTCCACCCCATCCGCCATCATCAGCAGTGCCGTCTCGCGTGAACGCGGCCGAGGCCCGGGGTAGCGATAATCCGATTCCTTCACTCTGCTGGAGTCGCCGCCGGCAGCTTCCACTGCGCGCGCATACTGGTAGCGCGCCAGCAGTGTGCCATGATGCTCGCGGATAAAGTCCTGTACGGCAGGCGGCAGCCGGTAGCGCCGTGCCAGCGCCACGCCATCTTCCACGTGCTTGAGGATCGTCGCCGCGCTGGTCGATGGATCAATATCGTCATGTGGATTGAGGTTTCCCTGCGCCTGGTTTTCAATAAAAAACGAAGGGTTAGCGGCTTTCCCGCAGTCGTGGTACAGCGCGCCTACGCGTGTCAGCAACGGGTCTGCGCCGATTGCTTCGGCCGCCTGCTCGGCCAGGTTGGAGACCTGCAGGCTGTGCTGGTAACTGCCCGGCGCGTTTCGTAAGATGAGCTTTAGCAGCGGGTGGTCGGGGCGCATCAGTTCCAACAACTGTAGCGCTGTGGTCAGCCCCAGTACTTGCGAGAACAAATATTGCAGCAGCAGCGCAATGCTGGCCGAGGCCAGCCCATTTAAAAACGATGCCCCGACGAGCTGCGCGATGCCAATAATGTCGCTGTACTGGTCAGTCAGCCGGTATGCCAGGATCACACCACTGCCTGCCGCTCCAATCGCCATGCCGGTCCAGAAGAACGTGTCTACCCGGCGGCCCTTATTCAGCACAAGAATACCGCACAGGCTTGAAAGCGTATAATACAGGGTCAGGTCCAGGCTGTTATCCAACCCGTACGCAGCCAGGATGCTCAGCACCAGCGAAAACACCAGACCTACTTCCAACGAAAACAACGTGGATACCGTCAGACCAAACGCTGCCAGCGGGTAAATGTAGGGGATGACCGCGCGATTAGGAACCAGGAAGCGCGCGGCGAACAAAAACAGCAGGAACGTGAGCGTAATCATCACCAGGTTGCGCGGGCTGGCAAGCGTTGCATTGTGCCGCCTGCGCACGTATAACAAGGTAAACACAGCCAGGATTGCTACCAGCGCCCCGGCGGCAATGTAGTCCGGGTAGGTACGCTGTGGCTGCACCAGACCAAACTGTTCCAGTGATTCCCACGCAACAGGGGTAATGATCTGTCCGCGCCGCACGATAATTTCACCGGTTGCGAATGTGCGCGTTACCGGTTCCACCGCCTCGCGCGCACGCATCCGCGCTGCCTGGGTCTGATCATCGCTGTACAGACTATTGGCGGACAGAAATGGCGAAACCAGGTCAGTGATCACCAGCGCCAGGTCTTCCGGAAGCGAATAGCTGATCAAGGTCGGCACGCTGCGACGCGCGGCGTCGATCTGATCTTCGCGGATGCTGTTACGCATAATCTGCTCCAGCACCTTGAGCGATTCATCTTCCACCATCACCCAGCGTGAATCGCTCAACGACAGGATTTGCCGGCGCAGGTCTTCGCTGAAATTGACGCCGCTGATTGCCGCCAGATCGCTCATCTTCTGGTCCAGGGTGGCAAACGCGTCCTGTCGCGTGGACGTAATAAATTCCAGGGCCACGCGCATTTTTTCAATCTGCCGGCGCGCAATCGCAGGGTCGGCAGGCAGATAGATCGGATTGATGGCCTGCTCGGCGGCTTTGCGCTCTGTTTCGGTGGCGATGTCGCTGATATACGATAGCGGACCCGGCGCGGCGATATCCTGGGGGGCTACATCCAGCGGTTGGATGGGGTAAGAAGACGGCCGGTAGGCGATGGGCAGAACCAGCGCGGCAAATGATAGAACGCATGCGCCCAGCAGGATCGCAATCCTTAACAGCGATTGGTGGGAGTACCAGCGGGGTGGTTGGTCCTGAGATGCAAGGCGCATGGCGCAGCGTTATCCTTGCAGCAGTTTGCGCACAGTCTGGCTGACACGATCGTTCGCGGCGCGGCCTTGCAGCCGGGGCAACAGCTCTTTCATCACCTTGCCCATGTCGTTGGGCATTTTTGCGCCAACCTCTTTGATGACTGCCTGGGCGGCTGCCGCCAGCTCTTCATCCGTCAGTGGCTGCGGCAGGAAGCCCTCTAATATCTGAATTTCCTCTTCCGCCAGCGCGATCAGATCTGGGCGGCCGGCTTTTTGCGCGTCGTTAATCGTTTCGCGCCGGCTCTTGACCTCTTTTTGCAGCATAGCCGTGACGGCCAGCTCGTCCAGCGCGCCGCCTTTTTCTACTTCCGCCAGCTTAATGGCCGACAGGGCCATGCGCAAGGTGCGCTTGCGCGCTTCATCCTGCGCGCGCATGGCATCTTTCAGGGCATTTTCCAACTGTTGTTTGTTATTCATAATCTCCTGCCGGGTGAAGAATAAAGGGTTCTCACGCAATGTGCGCTACTCAACGGTGATCTGATCGCGGATATTTTCAAATATCTTCGGCCCAATCCCAGGCACGTTCATGATGTCTTCGATTGCCTGGAAAGGCCCCATTTTCTCGCGATAGGCGATGATATCCGCGGCTTTGCTCTCGCCAATCCCGGGCAGCGCGTCCAGTTCTTCCAGCGTAGCTGTGTTGAGGTTGATCTGGGTCTCACCCGGGGTGACTTGTATCTCCGCCGCGCTGCGCTGCGGACTGGCGGCATCCGGCGATTCGGCAACACGACTGGGGATATTTACTTTTTGCCCATCGGCAAGGCGCGCCGCCCGGTTGATTTTCTCTACATCCGCGCCATCCAACAAACCGCCGGCGGCGCGCAGCGCGTCATCTAGTCGGCTGCCGGGTGGCAGTTCGTACAGACCTTCCTGTACGACTGCCCCGCTCAGGTGCACCACCAGCGGCGCGGCGGTTGGCTGCGCTGGCAGCGATATAGCCTGGCCGCGAGGCCGGGTGTTTAACAAAAAGATCAACGCTCCTGCCAGCAATCCGAAGAAGAGGCCCAAAAGAACGTTTTGCCACGGCTTCATTGTATCCATCCTTGATGCGCGCCTGGTTGTTGGATTCATTACCAGTATAGTCGGGCGGGGAATGGTGTCAAGCCGGTGCTACGCCTGAGAGCCTATGCTTCCGGACGAGCCTCCATCACGCTTTGCGCCTCCCCGGCCAATACGGGCTGCGCCACCAGACCTTGCTCTAAAGCCAGCATCGCCTGGAATGCCGCGATCGAAACTTCCAGCATCGGCAAAGTGGGTTGGCGCGTGGTCAGGTTTTGCAGTGCCAGGTTCGGTCGCATGAGCACTTTTACAAGCGGCGAGCTGAGATGGTTTGCCATCCAGCGGATGTATTCGTAGGCTACGCCGGCCAGAACTGGCAGCAGCACAATACGGCTCACATAGCGCCAGATCGCCGGCATCGGTCCCAGCGCCGCGAATAGCAGGATCGACATCACAACCAGGGTCAACAGGAATGAAGTGCCGCATCGCGGGTGCTGGAGTGAGAAACGCGCCACGTTTTCGGGTGTCAGCTCCGCGCCGGCTTCATATGCGTTAATCGTCTTGTGCTCGGCACCATGGTAGGCGAATACGCGCTGGATATCCGGCATGCGACCAATGGCCCAGATATAGCCTACCATCAGGGCCAGCCGCACAAGGCCTTCCACTACGTTACTCCACCACGGCGTTAGGCCCAGCAGCCCTTCCCCCAGGTGGCCCACGCCGGCTGGCGCGACAAAGAACAGCCCGATTGCGAACAGCAGCGAAACACCCAGGGTGACGTACTGCATTGGGCCTTCGATCTTTTCACTTTCATCGCCCTGAATGTTTGCTGAAAGTGTCAGATAGCGGAAGCCTAATCCCAGCGCATCCCACAGCAGTACCAGACCGCGCAGGAATGGAATGCGGGCGATTGGGCTGCGGTAGATGCCCTGCAGCGCTTCGGTTTCAATCACAATTTTGCCGTCGGGTGCGCGGAAGGCGGCGGCCAGAGCTTTTGATCCGCGCATCAATACACCTTCAATCAGTGCCTGGCCACCATAAGCGGGTAATCGTTCTGCCATTCGTGTTATGCGTTTCCGTCCCGGCCGTCAATTTCGGCCATGTTATAGAAGAAATGGATCAGCGCCTCGATGCCACGATACCAGTTCGGTACGTTCAGCTTTTCATTCGGCGCGTGAATGTTATCGTCGGGCAGGCCAAAACCTGTGATGATCGATGGCACGCCCAGGATTTTCTGCATGTCTGCCACCACGGGTATACTGCCGCCTTCGCGCTTGTACAGCGGCTGCACGCCCCACACGCTCTCAAGCGCGCGGGCAAAGGCGCGAACTTCCCGAAAATCAAGTTCTGAAATTACGGCCGGGCCACCGCCAAAGAAGGTCAGGTCCCAGTGGATGCTCTTTGGAGCGTTGGCTTCCAGGTAACGCAGCATGGATTGGTGGATAGCTTCCGGGTCCTGGTCTGGCACCAGGCGGCAGGAAATCTTAGCCATTGCCTTCGCCGGGATCACCGTTTTGCGCCCTTCTTCCACGAAGCCGCTGAGCAGGCCGTGAACGTCCAGGGTTGGGCGGGCACCGGTCTGCTCTACCGGCAGGTAACCCTGCTCGCCGCGCAGCGCAGGAGCGCCTGCGGCCTGGCGGTAGAAGGCATCGTCCATTGGCAGGCGCGCAAGCTGCTCGCGCTCCGTATCGGAAAGCACCTGCACCTGGTCATAAAAACCAGGCAGGGTGATGCGCCCCTGGGCATCGTGCATCCCGGCCACCAGCTCGCACAGAGCAATGGCGGGGTTATGCACCACGCCGCCGAACATGCCCGAATGCAGATCGTGCGCCGGACCGCTGACATGCAGCTCAAAGTATGCCAGACCGCGCAGGCCGTAAACGATTGTGGGTAAATCGGGGGCGATCATGCCGCCATCCGGGTTCAGCGCCACGTCACACGCCAGCATTTCGCGGTGCGCGCGCAGAAACGCCGGCAGACTGGGTGACCCGATTTCCTCTTCACCTTCGAGGATGAACTTTAAATGCACCGGACTTGGCCCCTGCGCCAGCACCGCTTCGACCGCTTTCAGGCAGGCCACCACCTGGCCTTTCATATCCGAAGCACCGCGGCCGTACAGGTTACCCTCACGCTCGCTCGGCTCGTATGGCGGCGTCTGCCAGAGATCCAGCGGGTCAGGCGGCTGCACATCATAATGCCCGTAAACCAGCACCGTCGGAGCGTCGGCGTGCGCCGCGTGCAGCTCGCCAAATACCACCGGGTGGCCCTGGGTGTCATATACCTGAGCCGTTAAGCCCAGCCGCTGCAGATCTGCCGCCAGCCATTCCGCTGCCCGGCGCATAT
Source organism: Longilinea sp. (assembly GCA_039810245.1). GTDB lineage: Bacteria > Chloroflexota > Anaerolineae > Anaerolineales > Anaerolineaceae > CALDSL01. The sequence continues at coordinate 120,368 of JBDHWQ010000002.1, forward strand.
CTGCCTTGCTTTCCGCATACGTCGATACGGATGGGATGCGTACCAATTCTTTCAGTGCTTCCAGCGCCCCAGCTTGATGTTCCCGAGCATAGGAAATCGCACGTTCACGAGCACTTGCCATTATCACTCTCCTCGCCAATCCAGCGTTGGCTTTGATTATATGCGATTCTCTCGCGCTTTGCGAGTGGCTGGCCTGTACGGTGCCAGCTTCGCGATGACCAAAAAGGAGTGCCTCTGGCTCGAAGAGCAATCGGCGCATACAATGCCAGAAGTGCGAACGTAGTATTTCGCATAGCCACTTATTTCAGCGTATTCGTTTTAAAAATTCGAATATATCTCAAAATAACAAAAAAAAAACGAAACTCAACGAACCGGCAGGCGGGGCCGGGCGGCCGCTGTGTTACAATCATTTTAATAATTACCCGCGCCCATCCTATGGAGACAGCGCCATGCGCAAACGCCTTCCAATCCTGCTCATCATCATCTTCCTGGTCGCTGGGCTGCTTCCCCCGTCTGCCCCGGTTATTGCGCAGACAACACCGCCCACCAGCACTTACCCCACCACCGAGCCGGGAGTATTGCTGGTTGGCTACCGGGAAGGCGCTACACCACGTTTGATGGATTTACCATCGCAAGCTGGTATGGCAGCCCAGGGGCAGGAGCTGCAGGCTCTCACAGCGCTGAATGTAATCAAAATTCGTGTTCCGGCAGGCATGGAAGAACAGGTTCGTCAGGAGCTGCTGCAAGACCCAGACGTGCGCTTTGTTGAACCGGATTACCTGGTTGAAGCCCAGCTCATTCCCAATGATCCGCGATGGGAAGAGCAGTACGGGCAGCGCGGTGTCAACGCCCCGGACGCCTGGGATATCACTACCGGCTCCAGCAGCATCACCCTCGCAGTGGTTGATTCGGGTATCGACAGCCGCCACCCCGAATTTTCCGGCCGCCTGGTACAGGGTTATGATTTTGTCGACGAAGACCGCACCCCGCAGGATGACTGCGGCCATGGCACGCACGTTGCAGGTATTGCTGCCGCTACCGGCAACAACCGCGCCGGCGTGGCCGGCATGGACTGGCATGCCAAAGTCATGCCCATCCGCGTGATTTCTGATACAGGCGGGCGCTGTTCTGGGCCGACCAGCGGGCTTGCCAGCGGCATCCTCTACGCGGTTACTCATGGCGCAAAAATCATCAACCTGAGTGTGGGCCTGGGCCCCGGCCAGTTTTCTCAGGTGTTGGAAGACGCGGTGCGCTACGCTTACCAGCAGGGTGTCGCGGTGTTTGCCGCAGCGGGGAATAATGGCGGAACCAGCCTGCTCCACCCGGCATCTTCCCCGTACGTCATGGCAGTGGGCGCCACCAACACAGTGCTGACCGATAAGGCTTCTTTCTCCAACAGCACCAGCCAGGACAACCAACGCATGATCGTTGCTCCGGGAATGAGCATCCTTTCGACCACTCCGCTTGGTTATTTCCTGTATGAAGACTTTGGTGTCGAACGCCGGTATGGTTTGATGTCAGGCACATCGATGGCTACGCCATTTGCTTCCGGCGCAGCTGCATTGATGGCATCGCTTCCGGAATTTAATACACCTGAAAAGATCTACCAGGCCATGACTGCCACCGCCCGCGATATCGGCCCCACCGCGGGTTGGGACCGCCGCACCGGTTATGGCCTGCTGCAGGTAGATCTGGCGATGGGTTTTGAAGATTTCACCCCGCCTTCAACCCCAGCCGCTGCGTTGGAATACGACTGGGTCAGTTCGCCGGACTGCCCGCAGGTTGAATATTTGTGGGATGATGCCAGCGATGGAAACGTGGTGCCTCTGGCCGACCAGGATGCGCGCGTGGTGGTGCAGTTGAACGCTCCCCTGGCATTCGCCGGCCAGACCTTCGCGAGCGTGGTGATTAGTGCCAATGGCTATGTGGCATTCGACCCTGGTGCGCCGGCATATGGTGACACCACCAATTACCCCCTCCCCTGGCCAGCCCCGCCTAACCTGCTGGTGTCGCCCTTATGGGCTGATCTGACCCAATCTGTCGGCGGGCAGGTGTACTTCAAGGATACGAGCGATCGCTTCATTGTGCAGTGGGATCAGGTATCCTACCGTGGCATGTATCCGGGCGACAGCCAGCTAACATTCCAGGTGATTTTCTACCGTTCCAGCGGGCATATTATGTTCCAGTATCATACCCTTAAAGGCCCCGGTTCGGATGGCAGCCGCGGTACGGTAGGCATTGAAACCGGCCCAGATACCGGCACGCAGTACGCTTACAATCAGTCTGGCAAGCTTAAGCCTGGGTTAGCTATTCTGTTTGTCCCTGCGGAACCGGGCAGCACGCGCAATGTGCTCGACTGCCTGTTTGTGACGCGCGAAGAACTCACTGGTTGTCAACAGCTCCCGCCCTTCGGCGCAGACCTTGCCCGTGAAACAAGGGACCTTCCTGATGATGTGCAGCTCAGTATTCGCCTGTTGCGCGTCGTGCCACGCAACTGGCCGGAAAGCTTCCTGTCACTCGAGCATTTCGCGGAGATTACCGCTGAGCCGGGCGTCTCGTTTGCCCGCGTATGCTATGCCTACACCATGACAGATGTCCTACGCGCCGGTGGACGCCCGCAAAACCTGTTCCTTGCGGTGAGCCAGCCGCGCGCAAAAACATGGCAACCATTGTCCACGCAGGCAGACACAGCCGGTACGCAGCTCATCGCCACGCTCGATCATCTTTCGGTTTTTGGCGTTTTTGCCACGCGCCCGATGCAACTCCCCGAGACTGGCGCCGCGCTCGCGCAGCAGCGCCCGCCGGTCGCCGGGCTGGCAGTGTTGGGGCTGCTGCTCGGGTGCCTGGTCTGGCATTGGAAAAAGCGCTGAACATGCGCGTGTTATGCTGGCTGTGCCTGGTTGCTTTTGCATTGACCAGCTGCGCACCTGAGCCCGTATCCAGCAGGCCGGCGCCGGCAAGTACTCTCCCGGCGCCGCTTTTACACCGGTCTGTGCATACGCTCACACCCGTGGCTACGATCACCGCCGCGCCCACCCAGACCCCTCTGCCAGACAGCATCGAGGAGATGGCGCGAAGTGTCTACGGCGAACGGCTGGTGCAGCAAATCCAGGTACCGGCCATCGGGGTACGCGCCCCGGTGCGCCCGGTGGGTTGGGAAGTGCAGTCCGCGTCGGACCTGCCCGAGTGGGATAACCCCGAAGCCGAAGTGGGCTGGGTGGTATCCAGTGCCCTTCCCGGCGACAATGGCGCGATCATTCTATATGGGCACAACAATATCCACTCCTCGATCTTCAAACGTCTCGCTGACCTGAAAACAGGCGATACGATCGATCTACAGACCGGGATGGAAACATGGCAGTACCGCGTGCAGAGCGTAGAAATCGTGGCTGTCACCGGGCCGGACGAAGACCTGGCCGCCTACAGGCGTGTTTTTGAACCGCAAACGCAGGCCAGCCTCGTGCTACTTTCCTGCTGGCCGCCGGATAACAATACCCACCGGGTCATCATCACCGCCGTACCGGATTTTGCGCCCGTCAATCCGCTATGACATTTCACCTGCTCCATGTTAAAATATTTTGACAGGATCAGGTGGTCGGCCTCAAGGATTCCTTGACCGGCGTAGGGCGAGATGCCCTTCGAAAAGTACCGCCGACCCAGACACCGATCCATGCAGACAACGAGACGCTTACGCACCGCAAATTTCCCGCGCGACTCCCGGATTTCGCGCGTCCAATCCTATTCTTATGGCTCAACCTGCTGTTCTGAGTGAATTGGAGGTCATTTTATGTTAATTCTTGATGGGAAGATCGTTACCTGGGGCAAGAACCCCCAGATCCTCGAGGGGCAGGCCATTTATGTGCATGGTAACCGTATTGAGGAAATGGGCCCGCAGTTTGAAATGTTGGAACGCTATCCACGGGAAGAGCGCATGTATGCCAACGGCCAGTATATTATGCCCGGCAATATTTGCGCGCATACCCATTTTTATGGCGCGTTTTCGCGCGGCATGGCCATCCCTGGTGCGCCGGCTGAAGACTTTCCACAGATCCTTGAGAAGTTATGGTGGCCACTGGATCGATCACTGCTCGAACAGGATGTACGCTATTCCACGCTGGTCTGCCTGGTGGACGCGATACGACACGGCACCACAACCCTGATCGACCATCACGCCTCACCGGAGTGTATCAGCGGCTCGTTGGATGTAATCGCTGATGCGGTGGAGCAATCCGGTCTGCGCGCCTCATTGTGCTACGAGGTCACCGACCGCAACGGTCAGGAAGGCGCGCTCCAAGGCATCCGCGAAAATACACGCTTTCTCGACCGCGTGGCGCGCGAGCGTCCAGCGAATGGCCGGCTGGCAGCTATGTTCGGCTTTCACGCCGGGCTGACGGTCTCAGATGCGACCCTGGCGGCAAGCCGGGCGGCGGTTGGAGAGGACGTTGGCTTTCATATCCACGTGGCTGAGCACAGCGTGGATGAATACGACAGCCTGGCGAAGAGCGGCATGCGCGTGGTGGACCGGCTGCAAAAGTTTGGTATTCTGGGCCCAAAAACGATTGTGGTGCATGCCGTGCACGTTGACGCGCGCGAGATCGCCATCCTGGCGGAAACGGATACATGGGTTTCTCACCAGCCGCGCTCGAATATGAATAATGCCGTTGGCCTGCCTGCAGTCGAAGATATGCTGCGTTCAGGTGTGCGCGTTTGCCTGGGTAATGATGGTTTTTCCAATGCAATGTGGGAAGAATGGAAGGCATTGTACCTGGCGCATAAGCTGTATCACCGCGACCCGCGCCGCATGAATGGCAGCATCGTGGCGCAAATGGCTATCAGCAATAATGCCGAGCTGGCAGCGTCACAGTTTGGCAGCGCGCGGCTGGGCGAAATCACACCCGGCGCGCTGGCTGACCTGATTTTTGTGGACTACCAGCCTTTCACGGAACTGACTGCTGGCAACCTGCCCTGGCATATGCTCTTCGGCTTCCATGAAAGCATGATCACCACCACGATTGTGGATGGGCAGGTATTGATGGCAAACCGCGAGATAAAAACCCTGGATGCGGCCAAAATCGCCGCCGACGCGCGCCAGTATTCGGCTGCGGTCTGGCAGCGCTACCAGGAACAGTTTTAACCCCTTGGAGATTCGATGAACAGCACCCCTATGCAATCCCCGAAGACCATCGCCATTATCGGCGGGACCGGCAAAGAAGGTAAAGGCCTGGCATACCGTTGGGCGCGCGCAGGACACCGCGTGATTATCGGCTCGCGCCAGGTAGAGAAAGCCCAGGCAGCGGTGGAAGAAGTGCTCGCCATTTCCACTGCCGGTGCGCAAATTAGCGGCATGACCAACCCCGAGGCGGCCCAGCAGGCTGACCTGGTAGTGCTGACCGTACCTTATGCCGTGCACTGCGACATGCTCGAAGCGCTCAAACCCTACCTGGCCGGGAAAATCCTGGTGGATGTGACTGTCCCTCTGGTTCCGCCCAAGGTAACCAAGGTGCAGATGCCCCCTGAAGGCAGCGCATCCATGCAGGCGCAAAAGCTGCTGGGCGAGGAGACGGCTGTGGTCGCCGCATTCCAGAACATTTCGTATGAGAAACTGTTCAATGATGAAGACATCGAGTGTGATGTGCTGGTGTGCGGAACGGGTAAAGCGGCGCGCGAGGTGGTCATCAAGCTGGTGCAAGATGCCGGGCTTGTGGGTTGGGATGCCGGCCCGCTGGAAAATGCCGTGGTGGTCGAAGGCATGACCTCGATCCTCATCGGTCTCAACAAACAATATGGCGTGCAATCGGCAGGCATCCGCCTCACTGGTATCCCGCGGCCTGAATAGGGACTTCGACCTTGCCAGCGCTCACACTCCAACCCGTTCCCGGTATTCCACTCGTGCAGCCCGGTGATGATCTACCCGTGATTCTCTGGGACGCGCTTACACGCGCCGGTCTGGATTTGCAGGATGGCGATGTTCTCATCCTGGCGCAGAAGATTGTCTCCAAGGCCGAAGGACGGCTGGTGAATCTGACCCAGGTGGAAGCCGGTGATCGCGCGCAGGTACTTGCCGGCATCACCGGAAAAGATCCGCGCTTCCTGGAGCTGGTGCTGCGCGAGAGCCGTGAAGTGCTGCGCACACGGCTGGGAACAATTATTGTGGAACATTTGCGCGGGTTTGTGTGCGCGAATGCCGGCATCGATCACTCTAACGTTCGGGGACCGTGGGGTGAGCAGGATGATTGGGTGCTGCTGCTCCCCGAAGACCCTGACCGGTCTGCGCAGCAAGTGCGCGAAATCCTGGAGCGCCTATCGGGCGCGCGTATTGGGGTGCTCATTATCGACTCGCATGGTCGCGCATGGCGCATGGGCACTGTTGGTGCGGCCATTGGCGTGGCCGGCCTGCCGGCGCTGGTAGATCTGCGCGGGCAGCAGGATATGTTTGGCTATACCCTTCGCGTGACCATGGTAGCGGCCGCAGATGAGCTTGCTGCAGCGGCTTCCCTGGTAATGGGACAGGCCGGCGAGCAAACACCGGTGGTTCACGCGCGCGGATTTCCCTATTCGCTGCGCGAAGGCAGTACTGCCGAGCTGATCCGACCGAAAGATATGGATATGTTCCGGTAGACGCGGGAGAGTGCCATGTATGTACTCGCATCCTTGCTTAATCCAGCCGCAACGCTCCAGACTCAGGAAATCTGGCAGGTGTTAGAAACGGGCTGCGGCCTGGCAGGGATTAAGGTGACGCCGCTGCCACATTTCTCATGGCAGTCTGCTGCAGAGTATGATGTTGACCGCCTGGAAGCAGCCATTCGGGCGTTGGCTGAGGAGGAACAGCCGTTTCATGCGAACACCACAGGCCTGGGCATTTTTACCGGAACAAATCCGGTGCTGTATACCAGCCTTGTCAAAAGCCGCCTCCTGTTAGATCTGCAGGAAAGAGTGTGGCAGGTGGCTGCGCCGCTCGCGACACGTCTGAACGCACATTATGAGCCATCGGCATGGGTCCCGCATATTACCCTGGCATATCGCGACATCACGCGTGAAAATTTGGCCTGCGGTATCCAGAACCTGGCGTTTCAACCCATCGGCATGGAAATCCTGGTGGATCACCTGGCGCTGATCTACGAGGTGGATGGGCAGTTTGGCATCAAATTCCGTTACGATTTTTCCAGGCATTAGAAACAGGAAAGGATACATAAACATGATAAAAATGCCCCAATCGCATGCAGACCTGGTGGCTGACACCACCCGGAGCTTTGCATTTTTAGCGACCACCATGCCTGACGGCTCGCCGCAGGTGACGCCGGTTTGGTTCAACTACCGGGATGGTTATCTTTATATCAACACCGCTGCCGGCCGGGTGAAAGACCGTAATATGTTGGAGCGTCCCATCATCGCTGTAGCCATTCCCGACCCGGATAACGCCTACCGCTACCTGCAAATCCGCGGTCACGTGGTAGAACGCACCCTGGAAGGCGCTGCTGAGCACATTGACTGGCTCTCGCACAAATACAAAGGCACGCCGTATAACCTGCCTGCCGGCCAACAGCGGGTGATCTACCGCATTGAGCCAGACAGCCTGACGACCAACGGATAAGGCGCGACGCCGATGAGAATCGTCGCGCTGGCTGGTGGGGTGGGAGGAGCCAAGCTTGTCGATGGCCTGGCGCGCTGCCTGGCATCTGACGAACTGACCGTTGTGGTCAACACCGGGGATGATTTTACGCACTTCGGATTGCGTATTTCGCCAGATGTGGATACGGTTTGTTATACCTTGGCCGGCCTGGCGAATCCTGCCACCGGGTGGGGGCGCACCGGTGAAACATGGTCTGTTATGGAAAACCTGCGCGCGTTGGGCGCTCCGGACTGGTTCAACCTGGGCGATTCTGACCTGGCGACGCATCTGGAACGCACGCGTCAGTTGCGGGAAGGCCGCAGCCTGAGCCAGGTCACCGCGACGTTGTGCCGCGCGTGGGGAATTGGTGTGCGCGTGCTGCCTATGAGTGACGATCCGGTGGCAACCATTGTGCGCACTCGCGATGATGGCGACTTGCCTTTTCAGGAGTACTTCGTTCATCGCCGCTGTGAACCGGTCGTCACCGGGTTTCGTTTCGATGGTATCCAGGCCGCGCAGCCCGCTCCAGGCGTGATTGAAGCGATCCAGGCTGCTGATGCGGTGGTGATTTGCCCGTCGAACCCGTGGGTCAGCATTGGACCAATTACCGCGTTGCCCGGCGTGCTGGAAACGCTGCGCGCAGCAGCCACTGTTGCTGTCTCTCCGCTGATCGGCGGGCAGGCTGTAAAGGGGCCGGCAGCGCGAATGTATCGTGACCTCGGCATAACCCCTAACAGCCGGGCGGTAGCAGCGCAGTACCAGCCTTATCTGAAAGGGATGATCCTGGATGATGTTGACGCCAGTGAGGCGACGGATATTGAAGGCTGGGGTATAATTTGTATGACAACAAGCATATTGATGTCCAGCCCAGAAGATCGGCAGCGCCTTGCGCGGGAAGTTCTCGCATTCTGTGAACAGATATTGGAGGCGAACAGCCTGACATGAGCTTGTGGGCGATTATCCCAGTCAAGCCATTGCGAAGAGGGAAATCCCGTCTTGCCAGCGTATTATCGGAAGATGAACGGGCTTTGTTGAACTATACCATGCTGTCAAATACATTAAAGGTGCTGGCGGAAGTACCTGAGGTAACGGAGCGTTTAGTGGTAAGCCGGGATCCGGCAGCGCTGGCCCTGGCAAGAGAGTTTGGCGCGCGCACATTACAAGAAGATGGAAACCCGGGTTTGAATACCGCCCTGCGTCGCGCAACGGTAGTAGCGCAGGTATATGGGGCAGATGGGGTGCTGGTGTTGCCGGCAGATCTGCCGCTGCTTTCGCCATCCGACGTGGCCGACCTGATTGTGCACATTAATAAACCGCCGGTGATGGTGATTGCTCCCGACCGGCGCGGTGATGGAACCAATGCGCTGTTGCTCAGCCCAGCCGGGCTGGTGGAATATCACTTTGGTCCCGGCTCTTTCCAAAAACATGTCCAGCAGGCGCAGAAGCAAGGCGTTCGCGTTGAAATCTGCTCATTGTTCTCGCTTGGCCTGGATCTTGATCTGCCCGAAGACCTGGATTTGCTACGGCAGATGAAAGCGTTACAAATCGATATTTAGCATCCAATCATCCATCCAACCCCTGTGAGGAGGCTCCATGACTGACCGTGTTGCTTTATACCTGCAAGATGCTCATGATTTGCGCGATGGCCTGGATTACGTGCGCTATGCGGAATCCCGCGGCTTTGAGGCTGTATGGCAGGCCGAAAGCCGCCTGGTGCGTGATGCAATCGTGCCTATGGCCGCGTATGCCGCGGTAACAGAACGGCTCAAGGTTGGATCGGGTGTCATCAACAACTGGACGCGGAATATCGGCTTGCTGGCCGCCACCTTCCTGACGCTGGATGACCTGGCCCCCGGGCGTATCATCTGTGGCATTGGCGCCTGGTGGGATCCGTTGGCGAAGAACGTCGGCATCGAACGCCGCAAGCCGCTGCTCGCCATGCGCGAAACGGTGTTAACCCTGCGTAGCCTGCTCAACATGGAGCGGGTCACCTTTCATGGCGAGTTCGTCCATGTAGACGGCATTGAACTGGACGTTGTGCATGGACGACGCGAGCCGCGCAACGTTCCGATTTATATCGGCGCAACCGGCGACCAGATGATGGAACTGACCGGCGAGATTTCGGATGGCGCGGTGCTTAATTACTGTGTACCGCCGGAGTACAACATCAAAGCCCTGGAGCTGCTGGAAAAGGGTGCGGCCAAGGCTGGGCGTTCGCTGGATGACATTGACCGGCCGCAGCTGATTGTATGCTCAGTGGACGAAGACCATGACCGGGCCATTGATACTACGCGCGGTCTGCTGACCCAATATCTGGCGCAGCAGCCGCACATCGCCAAAGCCTCCGGCGTCTCGATGGATGTGGTAGCGGAAATCCAGTCTATTTTGGGCTGGCCGGCAACCAAAGAGCAAATCAATAAGGCCAAGCATTTGGTACCGGAAGATTTAATCCATCGCATTACCGCATCTGGTACTCCGGAAGAGGCGCGCGCCAAGGTGGCCGAGTATCGCAAATATGGATGCACCTGCCCAATCCTCTACCCGGTGGGTGGTGACGTGCGCCTGCTGGTAGATACATTTGCACAGGCATGAAGCAGAAACAGGCCAGCGGGCGGCATTGTTTTGTGTGTGGGGTGGAAAACGCGTTCGGGCTGGGGCTCAAATTTTACGAGCTTAGCCCGGGCGAGGTTACCGCGGAAACCACGATTGCAGAACATTTTCAGGGTTATCCCGGGGTGGTGCACGGCGGGATCGTGGCGGCAATGCTGGATGAGGTCTCGGCGCGATCCTTCAGCGGCGATGATCCGCCACGATTTATGGTAACCGTGCAGCTTTCGGTACGCTATCGCCGCCCTGTGCCGGTGGGGCAGCGGTTGGTGCTAAAAGGCCATGCCATACAAGATAAAGGCCGCTCAGCGATTGCCAAAGGCGAGATTTATGATGAGCAAGGCGTGTTGCTGGCAGAAGCAGATGCAGTGCTTGCCAATATTCCCACTGAGCAATCACAAGGCTGGCAGTCCGGTACGGATGATTGGAAAGTTTATCCAGATTGAGGAGCAAAACAATGATTATTGCGTATCACCGTCCAAAAACCCTGGATGAAGCGCTGGCGCTTCTGGCGCGCAGCGAGCCGGAAACTCTCCCATTGGGCGGCGGAACAGTGCTCAGCCGGCCCGGCCCGGGGCGCTACGCCGTGGTTGATCTGCAAGAGCTAGGTTTGAACCAGATTGAGGCTCGCGGTGGACGGTTAGAAATCGGCGCGGCTGCCACGCTGCAACAAATGTACGCCCATGCCGGCGTCCCAGCCGGGCTGCGACAGCCAATCCGCCGCGAGACGACATATAATCTGCGTCAGACAGCCAGCGTGGCCGGCGCTCTGGTCACCGCGGACGCGCGCTCGCCGTTCGCGACCGCAATGCTGGCGCTGGACGCTGTGCTGGTGTGGGATACCGGGGAGGAGACTACGCTGGAAGTGTTTTACGCGCAGCCAGAGAGACGCAAGAAGAGATTAATATTGCGTGTAGCCATTCCTGAAGGCGTCTCCTGCGGTTATGAAGCAGTAGCAAAGACGCCCGCCGATGTTCCGCTGGTGTGTGGGGCAGTGGGGTCCTGGCCTGGTGGACGCCAGCGCATTGCGATCGGCGGGATTGGCGGCGCTCCTTTCGTGCTGCGTGAGAAAACCGGCGCCGAGGCCTGGGGCTCGTTCGATGCGCTGATTGATGAAAAATTAATTAATGCGCATAGCCAATTGAGCGAACATATAAATCTTCAATCGAATTACTTCAAATCAACCATCTTGATCCTCGTCCAGCGCCTGACGGCCGGGCAGGCGGTTGAGTAGAAGGGGAAGCCACATGGACATCATCCTCACCATTAATGGAATGCAAAAAAACTGGGAGATTGCCCCCAGTGATACGCTGCTGGCCGTTCTGCGGCGCGAAGGCTTTTTTGGTGCAAAATTCGGCGGCTGCCAGCAGGGGGAATGCGGCGCGTGCGCAGTTTTGGTAGACGGCCGCCCGGTAAATTCCTGTTCAATCCTCGCTGCGCAGGTCAGCGGTCATGTAATCGAAACGATCGAAGGCATTGGCCAGCACCCGGAGCAAGGCTGGAAAAAGACGGGTGGGCTGCACCCAATTCAACTGGCGTTTGTTGAGAGTGGTGCGGTGCAATGTGGTTATTGCACTCCAGCCATGGTACTGGCGGCCAAGTCGTTGTTGGAGCACGAACCGAACCCGAGTGAAGAACAGGTGCGCGAAGCGCTTTCGGGCGTACTGTGCCGCTGCACCGGTTATCTTAAACCGGTGCAGGCCGTGCTGCGCGCCGCGGCGTACCTGCGTGGTGAAATTGTACCGCCGGTGAGTGAACGCATCGAAGCGCCGGAAGGCTTGTTTGGCGACAACCAAAGCGGCGATTTCTCACCCGAGGGTGGAATGCCCGGCAATGCTTCTACCATGACGCGTATCATGCCACAAATTTCATTGACGCCACAGACAGAAAGCTGGCGCCAGGTTGGCAAACCCGAGATCAAAGTGGATGCGGTTAAGCTGGTGCAGGGCAAACCTGCGTTTACGGCGGATATGGAAATGCGTGGCATGCTGATTGCGAAAGTGCTGCACAGCCCGCTGGCACACGCACGTATCAAGCATATTGATGTTTCAAAAGCGCTGGCGCTCAAAGGCGTAGCCGCCGTGCTGACCTACAAGGATCTCCCACGCGTAGTGTATTCTACCGCCGGGCAGTCGGATCCGATCCCCGGGCCGCTGGACAGCTTCTCGCTGGACAGCAAAGTGCGCTTTGTGGGCGACCGGGTGGCGTTTGTGGCCGCGGAAAGCGAAGAGATCGCGTACCAGGCGCTCCAGTTGATTGAGGTCGAATACGAAGAGCTGCCCAGCATCATTGACCCAGCCGACGCGCCGAAACCCGGCGCGGTGCGCATCCACGATGAGCCGGAGTATGTCAATTTCGCTGATTCGAACCCGGAGAAGAACCTGGCAGCCGAGCTGCGCATTGACATCGGCGATGTGGAAAAGGGCTTCCGCGAGGCAGATTTTATTTTTGAAGGTGATTACGAAGTGCCCAAAGTGCAGCAGGCTCACATAGAGCCGCACGTGGTGATCACGTATTGGGATTCGGATGACCGCCTGGTGATTCGTACCAGCACGCAGGTTCCATTCCATACCCGCCGTGTGCTGGCCCCGGTACTCGGCCTGCCAATGAAGCGCATCCGTGTGATCAAGCCGCGCATTGGCGGCGGTTTTGGCGGCAAGCAGGAAATCCTGATGGAAGATGTTGCCGCGCACCTGACCATCGCCACTGGCCGCCCGGTAATTTATGAATATACGCGTGAAGAAGAGTTTATCGCCGCGCGCTCGCGCCACCCGATGCGCGTGCATCTCAAGACCGGCGTCAAGCGCGATGGGACGATCACTGCTAACGAAATGTACGCCCTGTCAGATACCGGCGCGTATGGCTGTCATGCGCTGACAGTCACTGGCAATACCGGGCATAAGTCCATGGCGCTGTACGTTGGCGATGGCCCATATCGTGAATCGCCTAATATCCGCTTCTACGCCGATGTGGTGTACACCAACACGCCACCTTCCGGAGCCTTCCGCGGCTACGGCGTGCCGCAAGGCTACTGGCCGCTGGAACGGCACATAGAAAAAATCGCGCGTGACTTAAATCTGGACCCACTGGAATTCCGACTGAAGAACGCACTGCGTTCAGGCGAATACCATCCATTCAGCAAGTCGTGGAGCGAAGGACGCGAGCCACGCCCGGAAATTATCCACACTGTGGGCCTGGAACAGTGTGTGCAGCAGGGCAAAGCCACGGCCGGGTGGGACCAGAAATATAATAATGCAGAATGGCGCATCGTTCCCGGCAAGCCTAACCTGCGGCGCGGTATCGGCGTGGCAATGGTGATGCAGGGTACGGCGATCCCATACCTGGATATGGGCGGCGCGAGCATCAAGATGAATGATGATGGCTCTTTCAACCTGCTGGTTGGCGCTACAGACCTGGGCACCGGGTCAGATACGGTGTTGGGCCAGATGGCCGCCGAAGTGCTGGGCGTGCCCCTGGAGGATATGCTGGTGTATTCTTCGGATACTGACTTCACTCCCTTCGATAAAGGCGCGTATGCATCCAGTACCACCTATATCTCCGGTACGGCGGCAGTGCTTGCGGCGCAAAAAGTGGCTGAACGCATCCGTGTCCGCGCAGCCAAGATGCTCAATGCTCGGGGCGATGGGCCGGAAGTCACCCCGGATGATATTGATCTGGCCGACCGTAAGGCAAGCGCTCCGGATGGCCGGTCGGTGACGATGAGCGAAGTCGGGCACGATTCGCTGCATCATTCCGATCAGGAGCAGATCATGGGTGTGGCTTCTTACGTCTCGCCATCCTCGCCCCCGCCATTTGCCGCGCAGTTTGCCGAGGTGACAGTGGACATCGAAACCGGCCAGGTGACAGTGGAGAAGCTGGTGATGGCCGTGGACGGAGGCGTGATCGTCAATCCGGTTCTGGCATCGGGCCAGATCGAAGGCGGAATGACGCAGGCATTAGGTTATGCGGTATGCGAAGAAATGCGCTATGATGAACAGGGCCTGGCACTGGAGCGCGACCTGGTGGATTATCACATTTTCCGTGCCGATGAAATGCCGGAGCTGGAAACGCTGTTTATCGAAACCTTTGAGCCCACGCATCCATTTGGCGTGAAAGCAGTTGCGGAAATCCCGATGGATGGCGTAGCGCCCGCGGTTGGCAATGCGATCCTGGATGCATGCGGCGCGCAGGTGGATGTGAACCCCACTACGCCCGAGCGCGTGTGGGCGGCACTGAAGTCGGGTAACAGGTCGGGCTTCACGCGCAAGATCGAACAATAAGACTGGTAGAGAGGCTGAAAAGTTGAACATGGCATCCCCAATCTATGTGATTGGACATGTAAACCCTGACACCGATTCGATCGCTTCGGCGATGGGTTATGCCTGGCTGCTGCGCGAGCGCGACGGCGCGGATACCGTGGCCGCGCGCGCCGGAGCATATAACCCGCAAACGGTGTGGGTGCTCAAACACCTTGGGCTGGAAGGCCCGGTGCTGCTCACCGATGCTTCGCCGCGCTTTGAATCGGTCATGCGCCGCTACGATACGGTCACACCCGATCGCCCGCTGCGCGATGCCTGGACGATCCTCAACCGCACCGGTGGGATTGCGCCCGTGCTCAACCCGGAAGGCACACCTTATGGGCTGGTGACCGGTCGCAGCATGTTCACTTTCCTCAGTAACCTGGTTGGACCGCACATTCGTAAGCAGGATCTGAAAGTCCTGGAGTTTCTCGATATGCCGTGCAAAGACGCCGCGGATGTCAACGTGGCGCGCTTTCAGGCGTCAACGCGTATTCGAGACGTCCTGCACCGCATCCTGCGCGAAGAAGGTGATGAGTTTTGGGTGCTGGATGAAAATGGGCGCTACGCCGGCATTTGCCGCCAACGCGACCTGCTGAACCCGCCACGGCTGCGCATCATCATGGTGGATCATAACGAACCAGGACAGGCGGTCGGCTCGCTTGAAGAAGCCGAGCTGCTGGAGATTCTGGACCATCACCGGCTGGGTAACCGGTCGACGCACACGCCAATCAAATTCACCGTAGACGTGGTTGGCAGCACCAGCACGCTGGTCTCCGAGCAAATCGGCGAGGCTGGTCTGAGCGCGCCGCCAACCATCGCGGCAATGCTGCTGGCCGGACTGCTTTCCGATACGCTGATCCTGACATCCCCTACCACTACCGACCGCGACCGCGAAGCCGCGGAGCGCCTGGGTCGCTGGGCGTTCGTGGTAGGCAGCCCGGTAGCGGGTGAAAACGTGCGCAGTTATGGCGAAAAGGTGGTGGCCGCGGGCGCAGGGCTGGCAGCGCGCGCGCCGCGCGAGATCGTCAGCACGGATATGAAAATCTACCAGGCCGGCGGGCTGCATTTCTCCATCTCTCAGGCGGAAGTCAGTGACCTGTATGAGGTGAGCGAGCATCTGGATAAGCTCAGTGAAGCGCTGAATGAACTGCGCGTAAGCCGCGGACTGGATTTCTCGATGCTCATGGTCACTGACGTAGTGCGCGGTTCGAGCCGGCTGCTGTTCTCCAATCCGCCACCCATGCTTGATGATCTGCCCTATCCACCGCAAAATGATGGTACACGTGAAGCCGAAGGTGTAGTTTCGCGCAAGAAGCAGTTACTGCCGGTGGTGCTGGGCCTGCTGGAGGATTAAGCGAATGGCATCCGTATCCATCATTAGCGCCCTGGCTGCGTTGGAAGCCAACGGTGAAGCAGGCGCATTATGCACCATCATCGAAACAAGAGGATCCACGCCGCGCCACCAGGGAAGCAAGATGCTGGTGTATGCTGATGGGAGTTTCGTGGGTACGGTAGGCGGAGGCGAAGTGGAGAACCTTGTACGCCACGAAGCCTTACAATCGCTCCAGGATGGAAAGACCCGCGTGCTCCGCTATAATATGGTGGACCCGCAAAAAGGCGACCCGGGTGTGTGTGGTGGTACGCTGGAGGTGTTTGTGGAGCCGTATCTTCCCCAACCCTTGCTCGTGATTATCGGTGGTGGGCATGTTGGCAAAGCCGTTGCCCACCTGGGGCGCTGGCTGAACTTCACCGTGGCCGTTTCGGATGACCGCGCTGAGTTCTGTACGCCGGAGACCAACCCGGACGCCGACCAGTTTTACCCGGTTTCCATGGCTGAACTACCGGCGCATTTGAAGATCACGCCATTCACCTACCTGGTGCTTACCACGCGCGGTTCGGCCGTGGATGTGGCCGGGCTGCCGGCTCTGCTGGTAACGCCGGCAGCGTACATCGGCGTGATTGGCTCCAAACGACGCTGGCTGACAACACGCAAAGCGCTGGCGGATGGTGGCGTGCCAGAAGAAGCACTGCAGCGCGTGCGTTCGCCCATGGGGTTGGAACTGAACGCGGAGACCCCGGAAGAGATCGCCGTAAGCATCCTGGCAGAAATTATGATGCTGCGCAATGCTGGTTCCGGGAAAAGCATGGATATCGATTAAGACGGAGAGCAACAATCTATGTGGCAAAAATATATCAGTGTGACCACTGTGGATGAAGCAGTACATGCCCTGGCCCAGGCCGGCGGCGAGGCGCGTATTGTCGCCGGCGGTACCGATCTGATCCTGGAAATGGAGCGCGGCACGCGCAAAGGTATTCATACCATAATTGACATCTCGCGCATCCCATGCCTGGATCAGATGTGCATGGATGAAGATGGAGTGTTGCACCTGGGCCCGCTGGTGACGCATAATCACTGCGTGGGCTCATTGATGGTGAGAGACTATGCCTTTCCGCTGGCCAAAGCTGCCTGGGAAGTCGGCTCGCCTCAGATCCGCAATCGCGGCACGATCGCCGGCAACCTGATCACCGCTTCACCTGCCAACGATACCATTACACCGCTGGTGGCCCTGAATGCGGAGGTAACATTGCGATCAACGCGCGGTCAGCGTACCGTGGCGCTCAGCCAGTTCTACACCGGCGTGCGCCGTACGGTAATGGAACCGGATGAGATCCTGGTGGATATATGTGTTCCCGGAATGCGCGCTAACCAGCGCGGAACGTATACCAAGTTTGCCCTGCGCCGGGCACAGGCAATTTCGGTGCTAAATACCGCCGTTGTGCTCACCCTGGATGAAAAAACCGTGCAGCACGCGGTGATCACCCTGGGCGCGGTAGCGCCGGTGATTGTGCACGCGCCAGAGGCTGAAGCCTACCTGGCCGGCAAGACCCTCACGACTGAGGTGATCGAACACGCCGCGGAGCTGGCCGCGCAGGCTGCCCGGCCAATCGATGATGTGCGCAGCAGCGCGGATTATCGCCGTGCGATGGTGCGCGTGGTTGTCAAGCGCGCGCTCGAGTCGCTGGCGAGCGAAGAAGAACGCAGTGGTTACCCGGTGCGGCCGGTGCTGCTGTGGGGAGATGATTATAACGAGCCATCTTGCCTGGGCGAGATGCGCCAGCATACCGCCAGCGATCCGATTGTCACGCGCATCAATGGCAAGGAGTATGTTTTCCAGACCGGGCAGCACAAGACCCTTCTGCGGCTGCTGCGCGAAGAAGCCGGTCTGGTAGGCACGAAAGAAGGCTGCGCGGAAGGCGAATGCGGCGCCTGCACTGTCTTTCTGGATGGCATCGCCGTAATGAGTTGTATGGTTCCAGCGCCGCGCGCGCATGGCGCGAATATCGTCACCGTAGAAGGGCTGTCAGAAGAGGGCAAGCTGCATCCGGTGCAGGAAGCGTTTATCGAAGAAGGCGCAGTACAGTGCGGTTACTGCACACCGGGGTTCCTCATGTCGGCAGCCAAGCTGCTGGAGGAACGGCCTAATCCCAGCCGCGCCGAAATCCAGCAGTCACTCACCGGCAACTTGTGCCGCTGCACAGGTTATTACAAGATCATCCAAGCGGTAGAACGCGCAGCCGCGAAAGGAAGCTGACACATGGGACGGCATTCTTCGTACCAGGTTGACCATTCACGCAGCAGCCAGAAAGAGATCCATCCTATCTGGCGTGGGATCGGCTTTGCAATGATCCTGTTGATCCCGTTTCTGTCGTATATCGCAGCCATCGCCATCCTGGACGAAAATGCCAAACAGCGGTGGTTTCCAATCCCGTCAGACCTGCTCATCCGCTGGGGCAGCGACCCCATGCTGGTGATTAAGATCATCCTGACAGTGCTGATCGCATTTGCGCTGTACCTGATTTTTATGCTGGTGACGTTTATGCTTAACAAATTCATCGCGCCGCCGCGCTATGGTCCGTTCGACGCGCCCCAGGTATCGTACCGCGGCAAAAAGCGCTCACGTTAACGGTCTGGCATTAATGCCTGGAGGATGAATATGAATTATGTCGGCCAATCGGTACCGCGCCTGGATGCGGTTGGCAAGGTAACCGGCCAAGCGCCTTACCCGGGTGATTACAACCTTCCCGAGCAGGCATACATGAAGATCTTGTTCGCGAGGCGCGCGCATGCCATCATCCGCAGCATCGACACATCCGCTGCGGAAGCCATGCCGGGTGTGCTGGCGGTCTTTACCGCAAAAGACGTGCCGGTGAATGAATATGGCCTGATTGCACCTGACCAACCGGTGCTGTGTGGCCCAGGCCCGCAGAAGCCTTTTACCGACCGGGTGCGCTTTGTAGGGGACCAGGTGGCACTGGTAGTGGCAGAAAGCGAAGAAATTGCGGCGCAAGCGATAGAAACCATCGTGGTAGAGTACGAAGACCTGCCCCTGGTAGATGATCCGATGCAGGCGGCGCAGGACATGGTGCTGCTGCATCCTGACCGCGGCTCAAATGTATTTGTGCGCTATCGTGTGCGCAAAGGCGACGTGGAAGATGCTTTCCGCCGCGCGGACGTGATTATCGAAGGCGATTACCGCACACCGGTACAGGAGCACGCGTATCTACAGCCCGAAGCCGGGGTGGGCTACATCGACGAGGAAGGCCGTGTAACGGTGGTTGTCGGCGGCCAGTGGGTGCACGAAGACCAGGAGCAGATTGCGCACTCGCTCGGCCTGCCGAAAGACCAAGTGCGCGTCATCTACCCGGCTATCGGTGGCGCTTTTGGCGGACGCGAGGATATGTCTGTGCAGATCGTGCTGGCGCTGGCCGCCTGGAAGCTGCACCAGCGCGGCATGCCGCGACCGGTGAAAATCGTCTGGAATCGCGAAGAATCAATGATTGGCCATCACAAGCGCCACGCGTTCTATATCCATACACGCTGGGGCGCCACGCGCGATGGTCGCGTAATTGCGGTGGAAGCCGACGTTACCTCGGACGGCGGCGCTTATATGTATACCTCGACCAAAGTGCTGGGTAACGCCACGCTGCTGGTTACTGGCCCGTACGATATCGAAAACGTCAAGGTGGACACACGCTCGGTGTACACGAATCATATTCCCGGAGGAGCCTTCCGCGGGTTCGGTGGACCACAGGCGGCATTTGCCGCTGAAACACAGATGAACCGGCTGGCTGAAGCCCTTGGCATGGACCCGGTGGAAATTCGCGAGCGCAATATCTTCCGCGAAGGGTCGCAGCTGTCAGTGATGACCCCTCTGCCCAGTGGTGTGACCATGCCACAGGTGCTGGAAAAGACCGCCCAGGTAGCCGGCTGGAAAAAAACGCCCGGCGGTTGGAAGAAAATCGTCGCGGCAGATACGGAAACCGCGCAAGGTCACCTGCGCCGTGGTGTCGGCGTGGCAATCGGGTTCAAGAATGTTGGCTTTTCATTTGGCGCACCGGAACACTGCTGGGCTACGATCGAGCTGCATGGCGGGGCGACGATTGATCACGCCGTACTGCGCCATGCCGGTGCGGAAGTAGGACAGGGCTCGCACACTGCGTTTGTGCAAATGGCGGCTGAAGCGCTTAACCTGCCCATCGAGCGCGTGCGATTGATCGCGCAGGACACGGCGTATACCGACAATTCCGGCAGCGTCTCAGCGTCACGCATGACTTTTATGGCCGGCAACGCCATCCGTGGCGCAGCACAGGCCGCGCTGGAAAAATGGCAGGCTGAAGAACGCCCGGCGGTAGCGGCCTACATGTATCGCCCTCCCAAGACCACACCGCTAGACGCTGAAACCGGTAAGAGTGAGCCCAACTTCGCCTACGGTTACGTAGGTGAAGTGGTGGAGGTAGAAGTGGATACCGAAACCGGACAGGTGCGGCTGCTGAAGGTGGTATGCGTAGACGATGTTGGCCGCGCTATTAACCCGCAGCAGGTGCAGGGGCAGGTAGAAGGCGCGGTAGTGCAGGCCGCCGGGTATGCGCTGATGGAAGATTTCATCGAAAAAGATGGCCGCGTGCTGACCCCATACTTCTCCAACTATCTTATCCCCACCGTGCTCGACATTCCCGAAGTAGTGGAATCGCACCTGCTAGAATACGAAGATCCGATTGGCCCATGGGGCGCGCGAGGCATGGGCGAAATGCCTTACCTGCCGCTGGCCGCGGCGATCATTGCCGCCGTACATGATGCCACCGGTGTGTGGATCCACGACTTTCCACTGACTGCGGAGCGCGTGTACCGCGCTCTAAACCACACGGCATAGACCCCTGCGCAGCGTTCTATAAGAACGCTGCGCGCAGAATGGAAGCGAATAATGATGATTGCAATGCTTCGCGGCGGCGGTGACCTTGCCAGTGGCGTGGTAGTACGACTGGCGCGCGCCGGCATCCATGTGGTTGTCACCGAGCTGGCGCAGCCCATGGCCGTACGCCGCCGGGCTTCATTTGCTCAGGCGATCTATGATGGCGATATAACGATCGAAGGTCTGCATGGGGTGCGCGTACACAACGCTGCGGACATCCACCAGGCATGGCTGGATGGTGCAGTCGCCGTGCTGGTCGATCCAGATGCCGCAATCCACGCGGAGTTGAAGCCGCATGTGCTGGTAGATGGCCGAATGCACAAGCGCGCGCCCGAGCCGGAGATGCACCTGGCAACCATGGTGGTGGGCCTGGGACCGGGCTTTACCGCAGGGGCGGACTGTCATGCCGTTGTGGAAACCAAGCGCGGGCCATACCTGGGGCGCGTGTACTGGCAGGGCAGTGCCGAGCCCGACTCAGGTCAGCCGGAAACGGTGCACGGTCACCAGGGTGACCGCGTACTGCGTGCGCCGGCTGACGGCGTTCTGCGCACCTTTGTGGATATCGGCGCGCATGTTGAGGAAGGTGATGAACTCGTGGCAGTCGGCGCGCACACGCTCACCGCGCCATTCGCCGGCACGCTGCGTGGGCTGCTGATGGACGGGCTGCACGTCGCGGCCGGGGAAAAGATCGGCGACCTGGACCCGCGCGATGACCCGGCGCTGGTGGGCATGGTCTCGGATAAGGCGCTGGCCATCGGTGGCGGGGTGATGGAAGCCATCTTCTCGTGGCCGGAGATGCGCCGGCTGTTGTGCCAGCCGTGAACCTCAAAGACGCGCTGCGGTTAGGGTTTCATGCCCGCGTTGCGCTGGTGGGAGCGGGTGGAAAGACCAGCGCGCTGTTCGCGCTGGCCGGGTGTTATTCCGGCCCGGTGTTATTGACCACCAGCACGCACCTCAGCCAGGAACAGACCGCCCGGGCGGACCGCTTCCTGATGATTGAAGACCCGGCGCAGATTGCCAACCACGCAGCAGATTTTCTGCAGGATGGCACGACGTTAATCACCGGCCCGGTGCAGCCGGATCACCGCCAGCAGAGTACTTCTGCGGAGGTACGAAACCTGCTGCACGATTTTGCCACTGCGCACCGCCTGCCACTGCTGGTGGAAGCGGATGGTTCGCGCATGCTGCCGCTCAAAGCCCCGGCCGAGCATGAACCTGCTATCCCCGTCTGGGCCAACGTGGTGGTAGTCGTTGCAGGCCTCTCAAGCCTGGGGAAACCGCTGGCGGCGGAGAACGTTCATCGCGCAGAGCGCTTTGCGGCACTGGCCGGGCTGCAACCGGGCGACCCAGTGACGCCCGAAGCTCTGGTACGCGTGTTAAGCAGTTCATCGGGCGGGTTGAAGAATATCCCCGCGAGGGCGCGCCGGGTGGCGCTGCTTAACCAGGCAGATACGCCCGAGCTGCAAGCGGCCGCGCAGGATATGGCGGGCAAACTGCTGGCAGCCTATGACGCCATAGTAGTTGCCAGCTTGCGCGATGGACAGGTCCACGCGGTGTATGAACGCGAAGCAGCAATTATCCTGGCTGCGGGCGGCTCCGCGCGCTACGGCGCACCCAAGCTGCTGATGGAGTGGCAGGGTGCGCCTCTGGTGCGGCATGTGGCCCAAACTGCCTTGCGCGCCGGTTTCGGGCGAGTGGTTGTGGTCAGCGGTGCATACGACCATGAAGTGCGCGCGGCGATGAATGGACTGGCGGTGGCCACCATTACCAACCCGCGCTGGGCAGATGGGCAAAGCACATCGTTGCAAACCGGCCTGGCAGCCGTGCGGAACTGCGGTTGTGCTGTGTTTCTGCTGGCCGACCAGCCTCAGGTGACAGAAGACGTGATTCGAAAGCTCATTACGCTTCACCGCGCCACGCTGGCGCCGGTGGTGGCGCCGCGAGTGGGCGGCCGGCGTGCCAACCCGGTACTTTTCGACCAGATTACCTTCGATGACCTCAATGCTGTCCGCGGCGACCAGGGCGGGCGCGCGGTGATGGAGCGCTGGCCGGTCATCTGGATGGACACAGAAGACCGCCTGCTGTTGGAAGATATTGACACGCCCGAAGATTACCACCGCCTGCTGGGGAGCGAGCCATAATGAGCCCAGAAACTGGCGCGGTGGTTCTGGCTGCCGGGCTTTCACGCCGCATGGGGCAGCCCAAGCTGTTGCTGCCGTGGGGCGAGCAGACCGTAATCGAGCGCGTGGTTAGCGTACTGGCCGGTGCTGGCATCGGCGAGATCGTGGTGGTGACCGGCGGCAGCCACAACCTGGTGCAGGCAGCCTTACACACCTGGTCGGTACGGCTGGCCCACAACCCAGACTATCATCAGGGCGATATGCTCCGCTCGCTGCAAACCGGCCTGCGCGCGATAAGCCAAACCTGCGTGGCCGCGCTGGTTGCCCTGGGAGACCAGCCGCAAATCGAACCCAGCGTAGTGGGGAGCATTCTGGGGCGCGCGAACGCCAGCGAAAAGGCCTTGATTGTGCCATCCTACCAGATGCGGCGCGGGCATCCCTGGCTGGTGCGGCGCGCGTTGTGGCAGTTCCTGCTGGAGATGGATCCCGAGACCGAAACTGCACGCGATTTTCTCCAGCGCCACGCGGAGCAGATTGACTACCTGAACGTGGATACACCCAGCGTGCTTGCCGACCTGGACACGCCCGAAGATTACCAGCGCCAAAAACCGCGGAGTGCGTAAATCAAGGAGCGGGCCAGGCAGCTTCCACCAACTGGGCCAGCGCCACACCTACCGCAACCTGGATGGCATGACTGGCATCACCAGTAAGGGGCATAGCCCTAAGTTAGCGGTGAACATGTTTGCCTGGAGTATAATCGGGGCGGCAAAACCATTGCATGAAAGGCAAAAACCACTTGAACCAAATAGCCGTCTGGCAGATGACATCCGACCTGAAAGAACCCATCCGCGCCGTGACTTTGGCGCAGCCCGCTTCCGGGCTGGACGCAACTTCACGCCAGATCCCGGGAGGCGCGTATAGCACCTTCCGCACCTTTTCCGGAAACCGCATGATCCAGTATGCGGCGCACATGGACCGCCTGGAAGAGACCGCGCGCCTGGCCGGAACCCCGGTACAAATCGACCGAGTGCTGGCGCGGTCGGCGCTGCGCGCAGCGGTACAGCAATTCCCCAGCCTGGAAAAACGAGTGCGCCTGACGCTCGACCTGGAGCAGCAGCCAGGACGGTTGTTCATCGCCATCGAGTCCCTGGTGGTTCCAACGGCATCAGATTATACCGAAGGAGTGCGCGCGGTGACGCGCCAGGCCCACCGTGAAAACCCAAAAGCCAAGCTGACCAGATTTATCGCTACCGCCGGTGAAATTCGCCAGGAAATCCCACAGGGCGTCAACGAAGCCCTGATGGTGGCTGAGGATGGGTTTATTCTGGAGGGGCTTTCGAGTAACTTCTTTGCCATCCAGGACGGGCAATTGTATACTGCCGAAGAAGGCGTTCTATCGGGATTGACACGCCGGCTGGTGCTGGAAGAGGCCGGCGCAGAAGGTATCCCGGTTGTCTTGCAGCCGATTGCACTGCAAGCTCTTCCTATGATCAGTGAAGCCTTTATCACCAGTGCAAGCCGTGCGGTGTTACCAGTGGTGCAGATCGACGGCCAGCCGGTGGGAGACGCCCGGCCCGGCCCGGTGACGCTGCGGCTGCTGGAGCGCTATGAAGCGCGCATCCAGGCGGAGAGCGAAGAAATTTAGCCTGGCTCAGTCCTCTAGCGGCTGGTCGATGTTGGGTGGAAGGGTGGAATCGTCTGCTTCTGCGTCGATGTACTTCCCATCTTCCATATCGCGCAGGATGCGCAGCGCTTCTTCTGCCTGCTCCGATGGGACGAGAATGCGCACAAAGCCCATCGGGGCCAGGGTAAGCCCGTAGGTAACGCCGGCGCTTTCTTCATACGCCAGCGCGGCGATGCCATGCGATTCGAGAAACAGGCGGATGCTCTCTCCAGCCAACTGGCCTGCAGCGCGGTAGACTTCTTCGTAGTTTTCCGGCATTTTTGGTCTCCTTGAAATATCTTCGTTTTCCCGTTGTACCCGTACGCCTCGACAACCTCAGCGACCTGTTCCCTTATCTGGCAAGTTGTGGCTCAGGATAACCCCTGCCAGGTACCATCTCACTTAATCCTGTTTTTGCCTCGCGGTGGCGACTTCGCCGGCCAAGCGCAGCATGGTATCGATGCGTTCCAGGTAGCGGCGGTATGCGGCGGCTTCGGGTTGCGCAGCGGCCGCCTGGAGCAGCGCGTCCAACACCGGGCGATCAGTAAACGGTTGTACATCGCGCCCGCCGCCCAGCACATGGATCACCGCCCGGGTAACGAATGCATCATACGCCTGCACCTGCTGGTGCAGCGGCCACAGAGGGTGCTCCGCGTTAATGTCGGGCAGCGCGGCGGACTTCTGCCCGATTACAAGCTTGCGCAGGGCCGATAAGGGATCATCAACAGCCATCACAACTCCTTTGGCCGGCGCGCGATCAGGCTGGCCACGGCTTTTTGATGCCCATGATCAGACTGCGTCCAGCCTTCGCGATAAAATAACAATTCCCAATCCGAAAAAGCGACGCGCAGCTCGCCTGGAGCAAGCAGGCGGTCGGTATCCAGGTCGGGGCGCTCGGCCTGCATCGATTCGGTCAGGGTTTCAAACACCAGGATCCCACCCGGCTTGAGCAGGCGCGCGTAATTTGGGAACCAATCGCGCTGCAAATAATACAGGTTGAGCAGCAGGTCAAAGTGATTTTCAGGCAGCCGGCAGTGTTCTAAATCTACCACGGCAGCCATTAAAGCCGGACAGCGCTGCCTGGCGCGCAGAACGGCCTCAAAGGCGACGTCGAGACCGATTACATCCAGCCCGCGCTCGGACAGGTAAGCCGCGTTCTGGCCCACTCCCATCGCCATGTCTAGCGCCAGACCGCGCTCTGGCAGCAGATGGCTGTTTTCGGTCAGGATCGCCCGCGGCTGCCGAAACCAGTCCGGGGCCTGTTCGCGATACCGTTGGTTCCAGCGGTCTGCATCGGATTGCGCCATAGCTGTATTGTAACCTAGTCGGGCGCTTTTCCAGCGCGCCGCGCCTGGTTCTCCAGCTTGCGCTGCAGCCGCTCGCGGCGATGTTCCAGCTCCTGGAGCATCTCACGGCGCGTCCATGCCCCGCTGACGAACTGCTCCACCATCCCGATCGCGCGTTCGGTCCACTGCATCGCCTGGTCGCATTCGCGGCATTGGTGCTCATAGTACTTTGCCAGCTCCACGCAGGCAGCAACATGGTGGTGCTCGACCGCCTTCTGCCAGATCTCCACCGTGCGTTCCCACTCGCCGCGCTTGCGATACAGCGTGGCGTAGCGTTCCAGAGTTTCAAGGAAGATCGGCTCGGGCATGCCCATCGAAAGGCCGGACTCGTACAACTGAATGGCGGGCTGGAGCATACCCAACTCTTCGTACAGGCGGGCAATCGCGACGATATCCAGGCTTTGTGGGATCGTGTAATTGAGCGGATCTTCCAGCAACCCGGCAGTATACTGGAACAGCGCGGCCAGCGAGAGGATATCCATAGCGTTGTGATACATCACTCCGGCCAGCGGCGTGGCATCACCATCGTGCAGGTAATCAAAGTAGATCTGAGGGATCATGAAGCCGGGCACTTCTTCCTGGGTGCGCGCCACGCCCAGCAGCGCCACTTCCAGGTTGCCCAGCGAGCGGCTGGGAAGTCGGTTGCGCCACAGGCGACGCGCCAGCGGCAGCAGGTCAATGTGATCCATGCCCTCAAAAGGGTTTGTAAAGCCGTTTAACACATGTCGCGTGTTGAGGATGGGGATATCGAAGGACTTGCCATTATACGTGACGATGCCGGCGAACTGGCTGACGTAGCGATTGATCAGGTACAGCACGGCAGGCTCTTCCTGGGGTGTACGCATCAAAAGCTGCACCAGGTGAAAGCCATTTTCGGTCAGGTGGCCCAGCCCCACCAGGAACGGAATAGTCCCGGTTCCGCCACCCAGCCCGGTGGTTTCGGTATCCAGAAACAACAGCCCATGGAAGCCAATATCGGAGATATGCGGCACGCGGCCCCACTGTGTGAGGATACCCATGCTCAGCGCCGGGGTAAATTGAACCTGGCCGTGCGCATAGCTCTGCTCATACCAGGTCTCGGATACAAAGGTTTCGCCAAAAGGCGTAGCTACTACCTGACCAGGGATGATCGACTCGATGGCCGTCGCGCGCTTTGGCGACTGTGGCCGGGGGATGCCGCGCGCGCCGATCTGCACGCCAAGTGCTTTGAGCTTATCTGACAGCGAATCAGGCATGCATGCTCCCACCGTGCGCCGTTTCGGGGCGGGTATATGTCCTGCCATTCAGCGCGGCCAGAAGCGCCAGGGTTTCCTCTTTGCCGCCATAGCCGTTCTCGCCGGCCGGGCCAATGCAGGATGGGCAGCCTTCTTTGCAATCGCACTCACTGACCAGATCAAACGCGCGCGCCAACACTTCATCCTGGATGCGATACAGTTTTTCGGCCAGCCCAATACCAGCCGGTACCTTATCGTATAAAATGACGGTGGGCGCACCATTCTCGAAGGCGCATTCCATGTCGGCGTGCCCGCCCAGGTCTTCACTGTCGCACATCAGGAACAGCGGCGCCAGGTGGTTGAGCACGTAGCTCAGTCCGGACAGCCCGGTGCGGATGCGCACGGCGGTTTCGGCGCGGCGGTGGCAGGTTGGGCACAGGGTGATCAGGTTGTCAAGCTGGTTGGCGATCAGGTACGAAGTGAACTGGCGGAAGGGCGTTTTGTGGTGCACATGATGCGAGCGGCCCATCTCCGGCGCACCGCACAACTGGCAGGTGAAGTTATCGCGCTCGCGGGCGCGGATGCGCTGTACCACCCAGTTCGGTCCATAATTGTTGGGGTCACTGTTCCAGGCATTATCGGCGCGCAGCTTTTCCACAGTTTCCTCGGAAATGCTCAGCCAATACCCGGTAGTACGTAACTGCGTGGGCGGCAGGTCAAGCGTGCCAGCCCCCAGAGTTTCGTGGGTAAACCAGCGGATGCGCCGGTACCCCGTAGTCTGAGTGGTGACCAGCAGCTCACCCCAGGCATTCTTTGCGCCAGGCACCGCTGCTTCCTCAGCCGTGGATATGCGGTCGACGGTCACCTCACGCTGCGGCTCGGTGTAGTAATCCGTTTCTAGCGGCTTGAGCCGCGCCAGGCTGTTCTCGACATCCAGGCTTTGCACTTCAAAGGACTGGCCTTCGTGCAGGTAGATGGCTTGCGGGTGTACCAGCCAGTAAGCGCTCTCCAGGTCCACCGTGCCGATGGTGGTCAGGCGCTCGGCGTCTTCCACCTGCAGCACCACCGGCATGGCGGACGTGCTGCGCAGCGAAATTCCCGCCGCGGGATAGGCATCCGCCATCCAGAAGAAGCGCTCGCCGCCATCGTGCAGCTCACCGCTCTCGGCCAGGAACTTGAGGTATTCGAGTACTGCCTGTGCATCCAGGCTGCCAAAACGCTCGCCGCGTGTGAATGCCATCTCAAAGGCCGCGCAGCGCAGGTGATGCAGCAGGATCAGCGGGTTATCCGGGTTGATCAGAGCCTGTTCGGGCGAGCGTGAGCGCAAATACTCGGGGTGCTTCATCAGGAACTGGTCAAGCGGAGAAGCAGAGGCTACCAACACAGCAAGTGAATCGCCCTGGCGGCGTCCGGCGCGGCCGGACTGCTGCCGGGTAGCGGCGATCGTGCCAGGGTAGCCCACCAGCAGCACCGCATCCATCCCGCCAATGTCAATGCCCAGCTCGAGAGCATTGGTGGCCACCACAGCGCGCACGCTGCCGCTGCGCAGGCCAGATTCGATTGCGCGGCGCTCGGCCGGGAGGTAACCGCTGCGGTATGCATGCATCTGCTCCGCCTGAGCGTTGACTTCGTGCTTGAGGTTGCGCAGGATCAGCTCAACCGAGCGGCGAGCACGGCCAAAGACGATGGTCTGCACCTGGCAGGTCAGCAGGTCGCTGGCCAGGCGGATGCTCTCCTGGCTGGCGCTGCGGCGGATGCCGATATTTTCATCGGTGATGGGCGGGTTATAGAGCACGAAATGGCGCGCGCCGCGCGGGGCGCCGTCGCGCTGGATGACCGTGACCGGCGCTTCGATCAGGCGGCCGGCGTGTTCGCCAGGGTTTGCAATCGTGGCTGAGGTCATAATAAAGATTGGATCAGCGCCGTAGAAGTGCAGGATGCGCTTGAGCCGGCGCAGGACATTGGCTACATGCGATCCAAACACACCCCGGTAGGTGTGAATTTCGTCAATTACCACGTAGCGCAGATCGCGTAGAAAGTCGGCCCAATTGGTGTGGTGCGGCAGGATGCCGGTGTGAAGCATATCCGGGTTGGTGAGAATGACGTTCGACTGCGCGCGCACCGTGGAACGGCGGTGCACCGGGGTATCGCCATCATACACGCCGGCGGCCGGGCGGCGGCTGCCGGAGGGCAAGTGCGCGGCCAGCGCGGCTGAATATTTGTCCAGCACCTGTTGCTGGTCATAGGTGAGGGCTTTCGTAGGGAACAGGTACAGCGCGCGTGCGCGCGGGTTTTGGATGACAGCCTGCAGCACGGGCAGGTTATAGCAAAGCGTCTTGCCGCTGGCGGTCTCGGTGACGACGACGATATTCTCGCCGGCGCGGACGGCCTGCCAGGCATCCGCCTGGTGAGCGTAAAGCGAGGGAATGCCGGTATCTTCCAATGCGGCGCGCAATGACGGGTGCATATCATCCGGAAACGGCTCGATCAGCGGCGCGCGGGCATCATCCACAAACCACTGCACGATGTTGGATGCGACGGTTGGCTCGCTGCGCCAGATATCCAGGAGATGGTTGAGATGTTGCATAGACAGTCTTGCCCTCAATCTCCCTGCCCACTGGCGGCAAGGATCACGAGATGGCGATACCGGTAAGCCATGCTGTTTTTTCGATAATCGAACACTTGTTTTGAATTATACTTGGTTTATTCCGCGCCACCAACACACTTTGGAGGAATTGATGAACGCTTCATCGCGTCACCGCTGGTTTGTGGTTGCTGTCTTTTTCTTCTTCATGCTGCTGCATCAATCGGATAAACTGCTGATCGGCCCGCTGACCACGGACATCATGCGCACATATAACATCACCCAGACGCAAATGGGGGCGGTGTTTACCGGCGCGCTGATCGTTGGCGCGGTATTTTACCCGCTGTGGGGCTACCTGTACGATCGTTACGCGCGCGCCAGGCTGCTGGCGCTGGCCTCACTGATCTGGGGCGCCACTACCTGGTTGAGCGCTATTGCGCCGACCTACCCGGCATTCCTGGCCACGCGTGCCTCGACAGGCGTAGATGACTCGAGCTACCCGGGGCTGTACAGCCTGATTTCTGACTACTTCGGCCCAGGAGTGCGCGGCAAGATCTACGGCCTGCTGCAGCTCACCATGCCCCTGGGCTACCTGATGGGCATGTTCCTGGCAATCTTGCTGGGCGGGTCGATTGGCTGGCGCTCGGTGTTTTACATCACCGGGTCACTGGGTTTGGTGCTGGCTGTTCTGATCTTCTTTGGCGTGAAAGAAGCGCCGCGCGGTAAGAGCGAGCCGGAAATGGCCGGTCTGGAGCAGGTGGGGGTTTACAAGTTTGACTGGAAAATCGCGCGCGGGCTGTTGAAGAAGCGCACCCTGCTGCTGATCATCACCCAGGGTTTCTTTGGCGTCTTCCCGTGGAACGTGATCACGTACTGGTTCTTCGCCTACCTGGAGAAAGAACGCGGTTATGAGCAAAGCTCTATCCTGATGACCATGGTGCCGGCGGTGCTGATCCTGGCGGCGGGCTATCCGATCGGCGGAGCGTTGGGCGACTATTTCTTCAAGCGCACGCCGCGTGGCCGGGTGTATGTAGCAACATTTGGGGTGATCGTGGGGGCGATCCTGCTGTTCTTCACCATGCAGGTGCCGCTGGCCAACCAGACGCTGTTTATGATCCTGCTGTGCTGCACGGCAGTGTTTATCCCCTTTGCCGCGTCGAATGTGATCTCAACCGTATATGACATCACCCTGCCGGAAGTGCGCAGTACAGCCCTGGCGGTAGAAAACTTCATCGAATCGGGCGGCGCAGCGCTGGCACCGCTGATCGCGGGCATCATCGCGGACGCCTCATCGCTGCGCACGGCCATCCTCGTGATCTGCCTGGCAGCATGGGCCGTGTGCGCGGTGTTCTTCCTGGTCACCAGCCGGTTCGTAGAGCACGACGTACATGTCCTGCGCGGACAGATGTGCGAGCGCGCGCAGATCGAGCAGGCACGGCAAGCGGAAGCGAACTCATGATGACGTATGTGCTGCTGGCAACCGGTGGGCTGCTGCTCGGCGTGCTGGTGAACTACCTGGCGGATGTGCTGCCGCACCGCCGGCGGCTTCAAGGCCCGGTATGCGCATTCTGCGGTACGGATATCGGTTGGCGCGCCTATCTGACGTTTCAGCCCTGCGTGCAGTGTGGCAAAGGCCGGCGCGCGCGGCACAGACTGGCGCCGCTGCTGGGCATGCTGGCACTCCCGCTGCTGTGGTACGCCAACCCGTTGTCCCTGCCGCTGGAGCTGCCGTATTGGATGGCGGTACTGCTGCTGGCCTTTTTCGCAGTCGTGGCGATTATTGACCTGGAATACCACGCTATCCTGACTGAAATGAGCATCCTGGGGGCACTGCTGGGGCTGGTGGCCGGGCTGCTGCGCAATCCGTGGCAGGAAACGCTGGCCGGGGGCGCGGCCGGGTTTGGCATTATGCTGCTGCTGTACCTGTTTGGGCGCATGTTCGGCGGCTGGCTGGCCAGGCGGCGTGGGGTGACGCTGGAAGACACTGAGGCGCTGGGCTTTGGTGACGTCAACCTGGGCGGCATCATTGGGCTGGTGATGGGCTGGCCGGCGGTAATTGCCAGCCTGTTCCTGGCAATCGTGCTGGGCGGCGTCACCGGGCTGCTGGTGGTGCTGGCGCGTGCTTTAAGCCGGCGCTATGAGGCGGGTATGTTTATGCCCTACGCGCCGTTTCTAATCCTCGGAGCTATCCTGCTGTTGTACCTGCCGTGGGGTGGGTAGGGCGGGGCTGGTGTATTTCAGTCCTGCGCGCAGCAGGTTGACGCGCGCATCTTTGGCATACCGCTCGGCATCGCGGATCAATTCGGCCACACGCTTGCGGCGCGAAACGTCGGCGCGCGGGCAGAGTGGGGGTGGGTCCGGGAAAGCGCAGGCGCGGGCGTAACGGCGCAGGTCTTTTTCCGCAAGGTAACACAGTGGGCGGATGAGGCGCAGCGCGCCATCAAAGTAACTGCGGGCCGGGGCCATGGTTTCGGCCACACCATGATACAGCAGGTTGAGCAGGGTGGTCTGCGCCAGGTCGTCGGCATGATGGCCGAAGGCCACAGCGGCGCAGCCTTCGGCGCGCGCGGCCTCGAACAGTATACGGCGGCGGTTCCAGGTGCAGCGGCGGCAATCCAGCGGCAGCGGCTCGCCTTCCGGCAGGGCCAACGGGCGCACGAGGAAGGGAATGCCGCTACGCTCCAGCCAATCCAGCAGCGGCGGGTGTACGGCGCTCCAGGGGCCTGTGCCATCGCCGTTGACGTGGATAGCGAGCAGATCGTACGCCTCCGAGGCAGTCTTGCGACGCAGGTCAAGCAGGCGCAGCAGGCTGAGGCTGTCCTTACCCCCGGAAACGGCCACTGCAATGCGCTCGCCAGCGCGGATCATGGCATAGTCGCGGATGGCGCGGTTTACATCTTTCAGCAGCCAGAACGCCTGGCGGTCGATATCGGTCATCGTTGCAGTCCTGGGTAGGAATTATACCCGTCAAAGCCATCTCACCGATCATTCGTTCCGATTCGTTTTTCGGCCGATTTTTGGGGAACGTTTCGTTTTTGATAACGAATATCCATAGATGGACCGATATTTTGAAATGAATACATGGTAATTTACATAATGCTTGGGGCGATACCGGTTATAAGATTCAGTCATATACGCATCGTACAAGCATTCATAGGCTGATCCATACGAATGAATCCAGGCAGTACGATCTCAAAACGTTGCAGCCCCGATAGGGGAGCAGGCCGTGCGCGTACGACGACGCCCAATGATCGCAGCCTAACCAGGGAACTTTGTCGTGCAAAATCGCTTGCAAGCCATCAGAAAAGCCACGTGGGGAAATTGGCTCTTGCAATGGGTGGGGGAGATGGCTATAATGAAATCAAGTCTATGTTTCGTATAAGTACGATTGTGCGAAGCATTAGCCTGGAGGATAAACCGACCATGAAGCGCCCCACCACAATCCATGATGCCATAGATAATTATATCGCGCTGGTGCAGACAGCGCGCAGCGAAAAAACCGCTGCGACCTACCAGAATGCCCTGCGCGAATTTTGTAACACGCTGCGCGCGCACAAGCTGGACCCTACCAAGCACTCCCCCACCGATTTAAGCGAAAACTCGGTAGCCTGGTTCCTGGCGGCGCTAAAGACGTACGCGCCAGCTACCGAGCGGCTGTACCTGAGCGCCGTTTCTGGATTCTTCGATTACCTGGCCAGCGAAGCCCTGGCTGAGCTGAATTTGCCGCGCATCCGGCTGCTGATCCGCCAGCGCGCGCGCCGGCCTGGCCAGCGACTGCCACAGTTCCCCAAAGATTCGATAGAAACTGTGGTAAATGCTATTATTAATCATATGATTAAACCCGACGACAACCCGGCGGAGAAGCTGCGGCTGTATCGCGACCGCGCTTTTCTGGTGACACTGGCCGACACCGGACTGCGCGTGCACGAAGCCTGCAAGCTGCGGCGTGGCGACGTGGACTGGAACGAAGGCCAGGCGCTGGTGATTGGCAAGGGCAACAAGCAGGCGGTAGTACGCTTCTCCACGCGCTCGCTGCGCGTGCTCAAGGAGTACCTCAACGCGCGCGCTGCCCTGGACGGCGCCACCGGCAAACCGCTGACCGCCCTGCCCCTCTTCGCCCGGCACGATAAAGGCGCGGGGAAACAGATCAGTGCCATCAGTACGCGTACCGGCGAGAATATCGTCACCGAGCGCGTGCGCCAGATTTTGGGCGAAGACGCAGTGGGAACCATCACCCCGCACTCCTTCCGACATTACTTCGTCACGCGCGTGCTGCAGGGCTCAGGCAATTTGAAATTGGCGCAGGAGTTGGCGCGGCACACGAATATCTCCGTCACGCAGCGCTACGCGCACCTATCAGATGATGAACTGGATCGCGGGTATGGGGAGATCTTTGATGCGTGAATGATTGAAATCAGAATGAACTCGTGCAATAATCGAAATATAGGTATTTTTCCGGCGGTTGATATTTAGACACTGTGATCCAGGCTATTCGGAAGTTATCCGATGTGAGGCGGCAATGGATCCAAATCGCAGTACACCTGCTGGAGGGAGACCTGATCATACAACTGGTCTTGCATCCAGCGATGAACTGGTACATCCTGCTGAAGCCTCTCGCAATTGTTGCAATGGTCATTTTTATGTATTTGGGCGCATTTTCCATTTGCGTGACAAATATCATGGGTCTCCCCGGCGCCGCTTATGGCTTGATCACTTCATACGCATTCATCCGCATGATCAGGGATAAAGAAAAAGACTTAGAATTTGTCAGTCAGCGAATGCCAATATAGATCGATTGCATAAACCGCCAGCGAGGAGAGACTACTCTTTCCGCAGGATCTTCTCCATTGGGCGCCCCTTTGCCAGCTCATCGATAAGCTTGTCCAGGTAACGAATGCCCTGCATGGTTGGGTCTTCGATATCTTCCACGCGGACACCACAAACGACTCCCTTTATCGAAGCACGAAACGGGTTCATTTGCGGCGCTTGCGCAAGAAATGTCTCTATGTCGGTTTGGCTTTCGATGTGCGCATCTAAAGCTTCCTGACTATACCCGGTCAGCCAACGGATAATTTCGTCGACTTCGGCTTTCGTGTGCCCTTTTCGCTGCGCCTTGGCAATGTACTCCGGATACACTCTCGCGAAACTCATTTTGAAGATTCGATGTGTTATCATGTCGAAAATTTTAACCTGTATCGGTGGTTGTTATTAACGTGATATACAACCTTTGAGCTTCAACCGATAATTGATACCAGAATTTTGCAGTTTCCCGAATAAATTTTCGATTAAGCCGGTCGATTAAATTTTAGTGTTTGCCATTTTTCGACCTTACCAGGCAGGCAGCGATTACACTGGCGCTCTTTTCGGCACCATTTTCAGCAGCGATATCTTTCGCTAATGCTTTTGCATTGGCAATAATTCTATCCTGGAGGGCATACTGGATGGCATCGGCAAATTTTTCAGGGCTGATCTGCCGTATCGGGACCGGTTTCGCCCCAACGTTTATTTCATATGTTCTTTGCGCCCAAGCATATTGATCTAAGGCAAATGGCATAATCGCGCATGGCACCCCCGCCCTCAAACCCGCTGCTGTGGTTCCCGCGCCACCGTGATGGCATACCACAGCAACACGGGGAAAAAGCCACGAATGCGGGATGTTATCGACTGTGTAGATGGTATCGGGGGCATTTGGAATCTTCCCCATGCCGCTGATTATGGCGCGCTTCCCGATGCGGCTCAGGCCAGCTATGATGTCCTCCGGGATTTTTTTCGCTTCAACCTGGTCAAACATGCTGCCAAAGCCAATATAAACCGGCTTCTCGCCGCCGTTTAGAAATGCCACCAGTTCTGGTGATGGTTCGAAGTCATCTGGCTCATCTAGATACAAGTAGCCGTGTTGATGAATATGTTCGTTCCAATCTCTTGGTCGTGGAAAGACAAAGTTGCTGCAAGAAACAATAGCAGGGTGTCGCTCATCTTTGTGACGTTCAAAAGGAACACCAAAATGGTCGGGAAGTTTGCCAAAATGCGCTTTCCAGAAAGGTTTGAGTGAGGCTTCAGAGGCCGTCCAGAGCATCAACTGCAGCATCGAATAACTCAGGACATTAATGGGTGGAGTTTGCTTAACCTTTCCATACAGAATGACGGATAACCGCTCTCTGGTTTTATTTAGTGGGAACGGTGAAGCAAGAACCGAAGGGATGCCCATTTTTTCTGCCGCAAAGTATCCAACGGTAACCCCCGGGTGGTAGACAACCATTTCGCTGCCTTCACATGCGGAATAAAAGTGGTGCACCATATGGATGCCATATTTTTTCATTTTCTGAAAGCTGAAAAACATTTTGATGGGGTTATCCGCTTGTTGGGCTTCCCGAATCATATTCTTGTTCACATTTAGCGATTCAAAATCAACATCGACGGAGTAAAAGTCAATTCCATAGCTGCGCACAAGACTTTCATGATTCCTGGTAATGGCAATGCGCACTTCCTTGCCCAACTTCTTTAACGCAACAGCAAGCGCCAGGTAGGGCTGCACATCACCACGCGAACCGGCGCATAAAATTGTGATCATTTGATCTTTCTCCGATAGATTTAATAATCCAACACCATGCTGTACAATCATAACAAGGAGATGGTGAAGCATCAACCGACAATACTTCCAATTATGGTGGAAAAAAAGAAAATTCGATGCACAAGCAGTCGGAGATAAGCGAGCGAACCAGGCAAAATTTCATCGATGCGTTTTGGTCATTGTATACGACCAGACGCATTGAAAAGATTACCGTCAGAGAAATCACCACCAATGCGGGCTACGACCGTGGAACATTTTATGAATATTTTCGCGATGTGTATGATGTGCTGGCGCAAATTGAAGCCCGAGCACTGCCTTCGTTTGAAGAACTTCCTCCAATAATAGACGCGGGTGAAGTCTCGCCGGTGTTTGTAGCATCTTTTTTATCGCTGTACCGGGAAAAGTTTCAAGTATACGATGTATTGCTAGGAGATAACGGCGACCCTGCCTTCCAGCGGAAGTTGAAAAACAGTATTAAATCTACGCTTTTAGAAATCCTGTCAAAAAAGGAAAGTATCAATATTATTGAAGTTGACCTGATGCTCGAATATATTCTTTCTGGGTTAATCGGAATTCTGATCTATGCGTTCCAGAACAGGCAAAACATGCCTGAAGAACAGCTCATCTCAATGATTTACACCCTCCTGCAAGGTGATATTTCCCATAGGTTACAAGTGCCCGCGTCCACAATTCGTAATTGATTACTGGACTATCGCTGAATTGACTGATCTTCAGAGGAAGCCGAATGCAGAAATCAAAGCTGTACCAAGCAGCCCAGACTAACCGGCCACTACTCCTCAAGGTTGGCCTGGCATTGATCATCTTTCTCATGGCGATCGCCACCCGGGCGCACCTGGCGGCGACAGGGAGGATCGAATACGACGAGAAGGACTACGCCAAAGCCGCGGTGTTGTATGCCAACGATCTCCAAAACGGGGATTGGCGCGCAATTATCCACGAAGATTTCAACTACGAACATCCAACCTTCAATAAATTGGTTTACGCGCTGGCGCTGCTGCCGGATGCTCCCCGGCAGCCGTTCGACCTGTCGATGCATTTTTCGGTGAGCAAAGTCAAACCGCAGGTGGAGGTGATCGCCATGCGGTGGGTATCGGTCATTTTTGGCAGCCTGACCGTGCTATTTCTGGCGCTGGCGAACCCGCTGGCCGGCCTGTTCCTGGCGTTGCATACCTTCGCGATCAAATACACCAGCGTAATCTACCTGGAAGCGCTGCCGCTACTCGCAGCGTTGATTGCGCTGCAAGCTTTTGTGAGGTTCCAAAAATGCGGAGCTGGAAAAACGCGCGCCGGGTGGCTGGCGCTCTCGGCGGTGGCATTGGGCATCGCCGCGGCTTCCAAGTATATGTATGCCGTGATCGGTATCGTGATTGTGCTGTACAGCGGCAATTGTATGATCCGCAGCCGGCGGCCGGCGTTGCACTGGCTCGCGATGTGGGGTGTCCTGTCGCTGCTAGTATTCTGGGCGGCTGACCCATACCTTTGGGCCGATCCGGCTCAACGGCTTGCAGACTCGATCCGGTTCAATATCGAATTTTCGCAGGGGCCGGCGGTGAAGTACACGGCTTACCCGACCTGGCAGCCGGTGCTGTGGCTGTGGAAATCCATTCCGCAGCAAACATATCGGTTCGATCCGTTTTTCTTGCAGCCAGAGGATTTCTGGATCACCATCGACACCTGGATCTTCGTTCTTGCGGTAATCGGCCTGCCGCTTACCGCGAAACGCGCACCGGAATATTTTCTCTGGTTGGTGGCCGGTATGGCTTTCCTGCTGCTGTGGAGCACCAAATGGCCCCAATACGTGCTGTTCGTACTGCCACCCCTCTGCGTAACAGCCGCGTATGGGGTGCAAACACCATTCTGGCTATGGAAGAAGCGAACCTGGTCTCGATCTATAATAGAAGAGAAGCATTGACCATCATTATTGGAAATCTAGAGGTGTAAGATGCCCGAAACTATCGTCTTTTCTGTCGAATTTCCTGTCTCGCCCGAACGGGTGTACCGCGCGTGGCTGGATTCATATGAGCACAGTCAGTTTACCGGCAAGCCGGCGCAAATCAGCGGGACGCCGGGGGAAGCGTACACCAGCCTGGATGCCAGCGTGCGCGGTGAGATCGTCAGCGCGTCGCCGTTTGACCATATCGTGCAGACATTTACGATGAGCGACTTTCCCGAGGGCGTGGAGGCGTCACAGGTGGATTTGCGATTGGAGGCAACCTGCAATGGCAGCCTGCTGACGCTGCGGCAGACCGGCATCCCGGATGGATTCTCGCACCGCGTGATGGACACCTGGGAAAATGCCTACCTGCGGCCGCTGAAAGCTTACTTTGACGAGATCGTCGGCGACTACGTAGCCGACATGGATGGCTGAGCAGACGCCTGCTCAATTGGCGCGGTGGGCAAGAAAAGCTCTTGGGCCATCTGGATGAGCGTCTCCACGCTGTAACGATCAAGGATTGTGTGCGAGATCTGGCCCTCAAGCAGCAGCGAGGCAAAGCCATGCGCCAAGCTGAGGATGCTGAGCGCCAGCAAGTCTTCAGGCCCCTGCAGCAACAGGCCAACTGACGACAGCGGCCGATCAGGTCAGTGAGCAACTGAAAATTGGCCTGTGTGATGTGCACGAACTCGGGGTAGTCGTGCTCATGCTCGATCACGCCCGAGAACATCAGCCTGTAAAACGCAGGCTGCTCGCGCGCGAACTGTATGTACTCCCGCCCGACCGCCAGGAGCTGCGCGTTCGGGTCATGCGGGTGCGCGGCGTTAGCAGATTCCAGCCGGCTGGCAAGCTGGCGAAAGCCTACGGAGTCAGCGATCTGCAGATTGGGCTGCTATGGGCTTTTTCCTGACATCAGCACCAGCCCAATTGGACTGCAGTATGCGGCAGAAATCAGCCACCCCACCCCGGAAGGCACATTCAACGGGCTGATCCAGCTTTTCGGGCAGGCCTCGGTGGTATTCGTTTACATCATGGAAGCGATGAAGACAGAGGATGGCTCGTTCACCCCGGCGTTGCTGCTGGCCACCGGCCTGCTGATGGTGAGTGCGTTCCTCGTGTCGCGCATGCGCAACACCGGGCAGTAGCGTGCTGCGGAGGTAAAACCGGCCCACGCCGCGCGGTAGGTGAAAGCGACGATCAAAAAACAGGCAGTTCATCCGGCTGCCTGTTTTTTTGAAATTAATATATCGAAAGATCCAGTTTACTTATATGGCTATACGCATTGCATGAATCTTGAGGACGCTCACGGCATAAAGCTGCGCCGCCGAATAGATGCGTGGTAATCGGAACTTTCTGCTAACCAGGCAACTATCCAGTAGAGGAAACTGTCACTTCGTTGGCAGGTGCGAAACCTCACCGTTCCCCCCACCCTACCCTTGCCATGTGTACATCTTTAGCTGTACAAAAGATTGTATTCGTTCAATATGTTTCTATAATGGTATTTAAGGTCTAGTTTATACACAAAGCAAGGATTGGTAGATATGAACGTACAGGGAAAGGTCTTTGTTGTAACCGGCGGCGGCAGTGGAATGGGACGCGAACTGGTGCTGCTGCTGCTTAAAAAGGGTGCCGGCGTGGCAGCGCTGGATATGAATGAAACTTCACTGAATGAAACGGCCGCGTTGGCCGGAAACGTTGGCAATCGACTATCTACATTTGTGGTCAACATCGTGAACCGCGAAGCGGTGATGGCGCTGCCAGAGAAGGTGATCGCTGCGCATGGCCAGGTGGATGCGCTGATCAATAATGCCGGTATCATCCAGCGCTTTGTACGCATCAATGACCTGGATTTTCCCGAAATGGAGAAGGTCTTTAACATCAATTTTTGGGGTGTGGTCAATATGACCAAGGCCTTCCTGCCCTACCTGCTCAAACGACCGGAAAGCTATATTGCCAATACATCCAGCATGGGCGGCTTCCTGCCCGTGCCGGGACAGACGGCATACGGCGCATCCAAGGCGGCCGTCAGCCTGTTTACTGACGGCCTGAACTCGGAGCTGTCGGATACCAACGTGCGCGTTTCGGCCATCTTCCCGGGTGCGATTGCCACCAATATCAGCGCCAACTCGGGCGTGCAGATCAGCGCGACAAGCCAGGAAGCCAAGCAGGCGAACATGAAGACGACTTCGGCGGTGGATGCCGCCAGAATCATCTTGGAAGGCATTGAGAAGAACCGCTACCACATCATGGTTGGTCAGGATGCACGCATGATGGATATTCTGCGCCGGTTGGCGCCGCAGCGCGCAGCGCGCCTGATCTTCTCGCAGATGCGCCAGTTATTGAAATAAGCCAGCCGCAAAACATCCTGGCAGATGAAACCAATATCAGCCTGCACGGGCAGCCTGACCGCCCAGGTAGGCTGATTTGACGTGTTCGTTGGTTTTCAGCGCCTCAGCCGCGTCATGCAACGCAATCTTGCCGGTCTCCAGGATATAGCCGTAATTGGCAATGCCCAACGCCTTGCGTGCATTCTGCTCGACCAGCAGGATGGTTACGCCCTGCTCCTCGTGAATCTGGCGAATGACGCGGAAGATTTCCAGCACCAGCACCGGAGCCAGGCCAAGCGATGGCTCATCCAGCAGCAGGATCTTTGGCTGCGAGACCAGCCCGCGGCCGATGGAGAGCATCTGCTGTTCGCCGCCGGAGAGCGTGCCGGCTAACTGCTTGCGGCGCACCTTGAGGATGGGAAACAGCGTGTAAATCCATTCCATGGTGCGCTGCAGATCCTGGGCAGGGGTCTTGCGGCGCGTGCTCCACGAACCAAGATTGAGATTTTCCTCCACCGAAAGCGTAGCAAATACACGCCGGCCCTCCGGCACGTGCATGATACCCATTTCAGAGAGATGGAAAGCTGGATAGCGCGACAGGTCTTCGCCACGCAGCTTGATAGATCCGGATTTGATGGGTATCAGCCCAGAAATTGCCTTGAGCAGCGTAGTTTTTCCCGCACCGTTAGCCCCCAGTACGGCGGCGATATTGCCTTCCGGGATTTCCAGCGAAATGCCCTTTAAGGCCTCGACGGCCCCGTAAGCCACGGTCAGATTTTCAACAGACAGCAGTGTGGACATCTCACTCCTCCTTCCCCAGGTAGGCTTCGATCACTTTGGGGTTGTTGTAGATTTTGCGTGGCAGGTCCTCGGCGATCTTCGTTCCCATTTCCATCACTGTGACGCTGTTAGAGATACCCATCACCACGTTCATATCGTGCTCAATCAGCAGCAGGGTGAAACCTTCGGCCACCAGTCGGGTCAATAGGCCCATCAATTCTTCGGTCTCGGCATCATTGAGGCCGGATGACGGCTCATCAAGGATCAGTAGGCGTGGGCTGGATGCCAGCGCGCGGGCGATTTCCAGTGTTTTTTGCTTGCCATAAGGCAGGTTGCGCGCCAGCTCATTACGGTATTCCCACAGGCCCACCTGGTGCAGCCGGTACGCCGCCAGATTGAGGATATGGCGCTCTTCCCTTTGCTGAGCTGGCAGGTGCAGGATGGACGCCCACAGGCCATGATGCGCGTGGCAGTGCGCGCCAGACATCACGTTTTCGATGCAGGTGAGCGAGGGGAACAGGCGGATATTCTGGAATGTGCGCGCCACGCCGCGAGGGATGATCTGGTGTGGTTTGAGGTTGGAGATTTCCCGGCCCTCGAAGAGTACTTTGCCACTTTCCGGACGGTAGATCCCGGTAATGACATTGAATAGCGTAGTCTTCCCGGCGCCATTCGGTCCGATCAACGAAGTAATTTCACCTTCGCGTACCTTAAGGTCAAATTTATTGACCGCCACCAGACCGCCGAAATTCATCGACACATGCTGCGTTTCCAACGCAATGCCCTCGCCGGATGCGGCGTTTGCCTGACCAGGCTTTTCTACTTTTTTGGGAGCCTTCTGCAGCGCTTCTTCCAGAAGTTTTCCTTCATCCTGCGGCAGCTTGCGAATCCCAAGCCCACGCAGCCCCGTGCGCTCACGGCGGCGGGGTAAAATCCCTTCCGGCCGGAAGATCATCATG
The DNA here is from genome assembly GCA_039810245.1 of Longilinea sp. Classification (GTDB taxonomy): domain Bacteria; phylum Chloroflexota; class Anaerolineae; order Anaerolineales; family Anaerolineaceae; genus CALDSL01. The sequence goes on from JBDHWQ010000002.1 coordinate 162,654, forward strand.
ATAATCAGGATAGCGCCGAAGAACAGCATGCGATAGGTGGCAAACTGGCGGAAAATTTCGGGAAAGATGACGATGATGGCTGCGCCTAACAGGCTGCCGGGAATCGATCCCAGACCACCCAGCAGGACGATCACGAACAGCAGGCAGGACTCCATGAAGGTGAAGTTGCTGGGAGAGATGATCATAAACTTGGAGCCAAAGACGTTCCCGGCGATGCCGGCCAGCGCCGTACCGATCACAAACGCCAGCAGTTTGTAATGACGCACGTCGATTCCGTTGGCCTCGGCGGCGATCTCATCCTCGCGGATGTAATTCCAGGCGCGGCCTACGCGCGATTTTTGCAGGTTAATCAGCCCCAGGATTACCAGCCCCACAATGATCCAGATGTAGTAATAGAACTGGGTTGACGTGCGTACAGCAAACAGACCAAAGTCGGGGTTGCCGATGCCCGTGATGCCGTTTGCGCCGTTGGTCAGCCCAAACGGATTGTTCAGCGCGGTGATGCGCACGATCTCGCCGATGCCGATGGTGACGATACACAGGTAGTCGCCGCGCAGATGGATGATGGGCGAGGCCACCAGGTAGGCAAAGCCCCCAGCCACAAGCGCGCTAATGGGCAGCAAAATGATGATCGGTATATGCAACTGGGTATAGAGGATCGCGGTGGTATACGCACCGATGGCATAGAAGGCGGCCTGTCCCAGGTTGAACAGACCCACCTCGCCCAGGATAATATTCAGGCTCAGGCCAAGCAAAGCGTAGATGCCGACGAAAAAACCGACATCGATCCAGTAATTATTGATGAATGGTAGAAACGGATAGGCCAACATGAACACGGCCAGCGCGGCCAGCAGCCCCCATTGGATGCGCTTATCCAGCGCGGAAAATGCTGATCGCTTTTGGAGACGGGCAATGCGCTGCAGGAAGTTGCGGGTAACATCGCTCATGGTTATACCTTCTCCGCGATCTTCTCACCGATAATGCCGGTAGGGCGCACGATCAGGATAACGATCAGGATGATGAAGACAAACACATTCTTCCAGGCACCGGATACAAAGCCTTCGAACATGGCTTCCATCAGCCCTAGCAACAGGCCGCCGAGCATAGCTCCGGGGATGTTGCCAATGCCGCCCAGGATAACGGCGGTGAATGCTTTAAGGCCGTAGCCCCAACCCAGGTTGAAGATGATGCGCGTATAGTTCAGCCCGGCGAACACGCCGGCCAACCCTCCCAGCGCCGGCCCGACAAAGAACACAAACAGGATGATCTTGCGGAAATCAATGCCAAGGATGGTGGCTGTATCGCGGTCGAGGGCCGCGGCGCGGATGGCCGCGCCAAACAGCGTTTTTTCGACGATAAAGTAGATCAGCGCCATCAGTGCCAGCGATATGATAATCGTCACCAGCTTGAGCACCGTGATGCGGAAATCGCCAAAAAGCACAAGACTGCCGGATGGAACGCTGGTCATAGGATATGCCTGGAAGCGCGGTCCCCATACAGCCATGATCCCATTAGAGAGGAAAATGGACGCTCCCAGCGCCGAGACAACCAGCGGCAGGCGGCCGGCTTTGTATACCGGCTTGTACGCCACGCGCTCGAGCGCCAGGCCGGCCAACCCCACGCCAAGCATAGCCCCCAGGATCGAAACCACAATCCCGCCCCACACGCCAAAGACGCCTGTCACCCAACCTGAACCAGCCACCAGGATGGTATATCCCAGATAGCTGCCGAGGGTGAAAAGATCGCCATGGGCGAAGTTGATGAGCTTCATCACCCCGTACACCATCGAATAGCCGATGGCAACCAGAGCGTAGAAGGAACCAATGGCTAATCCATTGACCAGCTGCTCATAGAACATATCCATACGGTAGTACCTCTTGGTCTTGGATGGTATGAAACGGAATGGCGATCAGTGCGTATCGGATGAAGATTATCGGGAAGTATAGGATCCCGCGCGTCCAGGCAGCACCCGTATGGCAGTGCCTGTTCCGGCGGATGACCGCCGGAACAGGCACTGCCAGTAACCTGATGGGAGCCGGATGGTATTACTTGTACAGCCCCAAATCACCGTTATCGCCGTAGATGTAGGCGTAGTAGGGAATGTCCTTGCGGTCGCCGCGGTCGGTGAAAAGCAGCGGACCGGTGATGCCCTTGACGTCGGTCATGGTGCGCATGGTGCTGGCCACCTTGTCCGGGTCGGTAGTGCCGGCCTTGTTGATCGCGCCAACCAGCGCATTCAGCGCATCCGCGGCGTACACCGCCCAGATTGAGCCGGGCAGCTCATTGTACTTTGCCTTGTAGGCATCCAAAAACTCCTTGGATTCGGGGAAGCCGAGGAACTGCGGCATAGGCTCATTGAGATGGATTGAGCCTTTCACCACGTCGTTACCGGCAATCTTGACAAACTCTGGTGTGGGCACTGAGTTATTGCCAACAAACGTGCCGGTGTAGCCAGCTTCGCGCGCCTGCTTGAGCAGCAGCGCCGCTTCGGAGTAGTAGGCGGTGTAGAACCACACGTCGGGGTTGATGGATTTGATCTGGCTGACAACGGTGGAGTAATCGCTCTCGCCGGGGGTGATGGCATCATAGTACACCAGCTCAACCTGGCCAGAGTCGATCAGCGGCTGCAGGAATTTCTTGGCATCCTCGGCCACGCCCTTGCCGTAGTCCTGGTTATCATGCATGATGGCAATGCGCTTGGCGCCCAGGGTTTCCGTGGCGAACTTTACGAAGAACTCCGACTGCGTATCATCGCGGCCGGCGGTACGGAAGAAATACGGGCGCTGCTTTTCCATCGTCAGGCGCACCGCGGTGCAGCCATAACCAACCGAAACGACCTTGTTGGCGTCATACAGGTCGGCGGCCGGGGCCGTGACAGACGAGCCGTACGAGGCGATGACTTCTTTCAACCCCTGCGCGATGACCTTCTGCGCGGCCAGCGCGCTGTCTTTGGGGTTTGAGGCATCATCTACCACCACGATCTCCACCTTCTTACCGAGTACGCCGCCCTTGCTATTGATCAGGTCCGCGGCGACCTCAACGCTTTGCTTGGCCCACTGGCCCTCGGCGGCGAAGTCGCCGGTAAGGGGGGCCTGCAAGCCAATCTGGATGGTGTCAGACGTGGTGGCAGCGCCAGGCGCGCCGCAGCCCGCGAGGATGAGCGACAATGCTGCGACAATGGAGAAAAACACGACGATCTTCCTGTTCATCATCTGCTCCTTTTCCTTTGCACACGAAACGGTGGGTGAAAAGCGATTCCAGGTTGGTGTACAAACCCGGACAGCGAGGAATTCGTACCTGTAAGCAATATGCTTACAATGTGTACGACGGCGAGAGAGACAGGGAAACAAACCTGTAAGGGGAAGGCCAGTGCGCACTGCCTTTGACTATTATAGACATTTTTTGCCGGGAATGTATATCGATATCCACTCGAAAAAAGGATTTTGCACAGCGATTTCGCTAGTGGTGGTATAGTTCAGGCAGAAACTTAAGGAGTGAGATAAACCGCGATGGAAGAACGCGAACCAACACAAACTACGCAAACCGCACCAGGCGCAACGATGGAAGTTTTACCGGAAGCCAGGCTGGCCGACTTACCGCAGAAGCTGCGCGATGGCGCGGCCGCAGCGGGCTGGTCGGAATTGATGCCAGTGCAGGCCAGAGCGATTCCGTATCTGTTTTCAGGTCGGGACATGATGATCCAATCGCGCACGGGAAGCGGAAAAACCGGCGCGTACCTGCTACCTGTGCTGGAAATGGTGAACCCGCTGGAAAACACGACACAGGCATTGATCCTGGCGCCATCCCGCGAGCTGGCGCTGCAGATTGCTACCGAAGCCGAGCTGCTGGGACGCGGCACCGGAGTGCGTTCGGTGGCGGTATACGGCGGTGTGGGCTATCGAGGCCAGCTTGAAGCCTTCAAGGCTGGCGCACATATCGTCATCGGTACGCCGGGGCGCATTCTCGACCACCTGCTGCGGCGCTCGCTGACGCTCAACCACCTGAAGTACCTGGTGTTTGACGAGGCCGACCACATGCTTTCGATGGGCTTTTACCCTGACATGCGCCGGTTGAAAACCTACCTGCCCAAGAATCCGTTCAGCACGTATATGTTTTCGGCCACCTTCCCGCCCCAGGTGATGCGCCTGACCGGGGAATTCCTGCGCGACCCGGGGTTTATCAACCTGAGCAGTGATCACATCCACGTAACCGAAACCGAGCATGCATTTTATGCTGTGCCGGGAATGGATAAGGACCGCTCGCTGGTGCGCATTATCGAGATGGAAAATCCGCTCTCGGCCATCATATTCTGCAATACGAAGGTGCGGGTGGAATACGTGGCCACCGTGCTGCAGCGCTTTGGCTACGATGCCGATATGCTGACTTCCGATCTTTCTCAGCCGGCGCGCGAAAAAGTACTCGAACGCGTGCGCCAGGGAACGCTGCGCTTCCTGGTGGCTACCGATGTTGCGGCACGCGGGATTGACCTTCCCGAGCTCTCGCACGTAATCCAGTACGAGCCGCCTGAGGATGCTGAAGCCTATATCCACCGCGCGGGGCGCACCGGGCGCGCCGGCGGCAGCGGAACAGCCATTACCCTGGCCAACACCCTCGAGCGCGGTGACCTGCAGCGCATCAGCAAACGCTTCGACCTGACCATCGAAGAGCGGCCGCTGCCCAGCGATGAAGATGTTCAGCGCGTGGTTGCCGAGCGTGTGACTGCCTTGCTCGAAGCCCGCCTGCGCAGCCGCGACAACCTGCAAACCGAACGCATGCAGCGTTTTATCGCTCTGGCGCATAGCATGGGCGAAAGCGAAGACCAGGCCGGACTGCTGGCCATGCTGCTGGATGATTTCTATCAGGAAACGTTTCACGGGCCGGTCGTACCGCCCGTGACGGTAAACGAACAGCCATCGCGCGCCGCGCGGACAGGTGGCGGCAGCAATAGCCGTGGCGTGCGCCCGGGCCGGCGTTCCAGGCAGCGCGGCTAACCGGCGCTGCGCTGCTCCAGGGCACGCAGCCAGGCAGCAAAGCCACCACTTGTAAGCAGCGTAAATACCAGGTCGGGAATAATCAAACGGCCCCCGGCACGCCAGCGTGCCGGGGGCCGCGAATATCATTGTCGAATATTAATGCTCGTGACCGCTCAGGTTTTCTACGCCGGGTAGCAAACCCATCAACTCATAAGGCTTGTGGATTAATACCGGCAAATCCTGGGGACAGATGTAGTAATTGACCCCATTGTATGTGATCACCAACAGTGGCACTTCCTGGCTGCTACGCTGGCAGCGGATGCATTTTTGTTCTGTCTCCATCAGTTCTCCTCACTCTCATCATTGGAATCCGCGGGCGCGGGGCGGTCGTCCATCTTATCTAACAAACGTCGCAGTTCTTCATCCCATACCTCGTCCAGCGGGTTGAATACCATTTCCTGAAAAGCGGCTTCGATTTCATCCAGGTGCGCCTGGATATCTACATCGGGTGATTCGCGCAGCAGCTCTTCAAACTTCTCGCGCACGGCAACCAATAGCTGGTCGCTGCTCTGCTCCAACTCATCCACCGGGATGTTGATTTTCAGCAGCCAGTTCAGCCGGCGCACGATGCCCAGCCAGGCGGTAAAGTCATTCTCGATACGCAGCGAGTTGCCAAGCTGTGACGCTCCGGTAAATTCGTAAGCGGGCACAAATGCGTAAAAACCGGCAAAGGACATACTCTGCTCGCCGGCGCGCTTGCACAGGATCGATTCAATGCTGGCCCCGCCCTGGTAATCGGAAAACGTGACTGCCAGGTGGCTGAGCTCTTCGCGCATGCGGCGCTGGCTATAGATGCAGGAGATGTTGCGTTCTTTATCGTAGGGAACTTCGCCGTAAACGCCACCCACCCCCACAATGCGGCGCACACCCAGTTCCCGCGCCGCGGCAAGCAGCGCGCCAGTGTAACGCTCGATATCCATATGCGGCTCGTCACCCAGAAAGAGTACCAACCCGCGCCCGTCCAGTTCAACGTAATAAAACTCGTTGCGCGGCGTATCCAGCGATACGGGGTAGCCATCATCAAACTGCACTATCGGGCGCACCAGGTCGTGGGTACCGGGAAACTGGAACAGGTAAAATCCGTCGGAGCGCAGGTAGCCGAGCTTATCCGCGCCGAGGTGTTGGATGAGATAATCCGGAAGCCCGGATGATACTGCCCCGGCGTCAGCCCACTGGCGCCAACCGGCGATCATCACAATCTCTTTGGCCGATGGCTGGCGGTAGAATTCATAATCTGCCATGGTTCGCCTCACTTCTGTTAGGCCTGATCATTCGCAGAGTATATCCGAAAAACCACCGAATTTCATGGTTTTGTTCAACCCTGTGAAGCTTGGTGGGCTATAATTTGATGCAACCGATCTGCGTAGCGAGATTCGACATGAGCCGCAAACGCATCAAGCCGGCGCATCCGCTCCAGGAGGTGTTTCCTCCATCTGAACCGTGCAGCTGTGAGGTGTGCCGGGGCTTTTGCCAGAGGCCGGGCTGGTGGACGGTGCAAGAGGCGCAGTCAGCCATCGGCGCGGGGCTGGCGGAACGGATGATGTTGGAACTGGCACCAGAACGCAGCTTTGGCGTGCTATCGCCGGCCTTCCGCGGCTGCGAAGGGCTGTACGCAATTGAAGAGCTGCGCCTCGGAGGCTGCACCTTTCAGCAAGACGGTTTATGCGCGCTGCACGGTACGGGAAATATGCCGCTGGAATGCCGTTTCTGCCACCATGCGCGGCCGGGCCAGGGTGAGGTGTGCCATGCAGCGCTCGAACAGGACTGGAATACCCCGGCCGGGCAGGCGCTGGTCGTGCACTGGCAGCGAATTACCGGCTTTTGGAAACGGAGCACAAACCAGGCAATGCGCAACTTGTTCATAAACCGGAGACATATAGGCGGTCAATGAGAAAAGTACCGGGATGGGTGGATAAAGCCTGGCGCATGGCCGGTGTGCTGGCGCTGGTGGGATTGGTTATCATTTTTGGCTGGCGTGTGGCGCAAACACTGCGCAACCCGCCCAGCCTGGAGTACCAGCGCAAGGGTGAGGCCTTTCTGGCGGATGGACGCTTGCCCGAGGCGGTGCTGTCGTTCCGGCAGGCCGTGGCGCAAGACCCGGCGAATACTCAGGCGCGCGGTCTGCTGGCGGATGCCTACCGGGCGCAGGGGCGGCTGCGCATGGCCGCGCGTTTTGACGAGCCGGGCGGCACACAGGTGGATACCGGCACTGGCCCCGCAACGTGGGTCTTTTCCGCGGTCGAATCAGCGCCTACGGGTGCAGCACTGGATGGCCAGCTCCTGGTAGCAGCCTATGAAGATGGCACACTGTTGGCGCTGCGGCTGGCGGACGGCGGGCTGGCCTGGCAGGTGAAGCTACCTGCGCAAGCCACGTCTACGCCAGCGCTGGACGGTGAACGCGTGTACGTGGGCGCGCAGGACGGCAGCCTGCGCGCGCTGCGCTACGCGGATGGCGCACCCGCCTGGACGTTTACAAGCGGCGGTCCCATTTTTGCGGCGGTGACTGTTGATGGGGGACGAGTCTATTGCCCCTCGAGCGATGGCAGCCTGTACGCGCTGGATGCTGCCAGTGGCGCGCTGTTATGGTCTTTCGGCACGCGTGGCGCGCTGCACAGCGCGGTGGCGACGGATGGCGCGCGCGTGGTGTTTGGCTCGTATGATGGGCGGCTGTACGCGCTCGACACAGCCAGCGGCGCTCCAACCTGGGGTGAAGGCTTCCTGAGCGGCGGCCCGGTGGAGAGCCAGCCGGCGATTGTGGAGAACCGCGTAATCGCCGGTTCAGGTGATGGGCGCGCCTACGCGCTGGCGCTAAACAGCGGCGGGCTGTTCTGGCGTGTTTCTACGCCGGACGCGATCTACGCCGCGCCGGTGGTGGCGGATTGCGTGGCCTATATCGCCTCCAGCGGGAAGACGCTCACCGCGGTGGACCTGGTCAGCGGAGAAAAGCGCTGGCAGGTGCAACTTCCGGGCAGCCTGCGAAACCCGCCAGCGATGACGGAAAGCCACCTGTACCTGATTGTCGAGGCGGACGCCGGGCTGTACCGGGTAGACCGCGCCAGCGGATTGGTGGAGAAGGTGATCGATACGGGCGATTGGACCGCGGCCGGGCCGTGGCTTGCTGGCGAGCGGCTGTATGTGCTGGGCCGGGATGGCGCAGTGCTGGCATATCCCCTGTCGCGCTGAATCATAAAGAGAGGTTTGCCTCGCCGATATAGGTGGGTCAGCCCCGAGGAATGTCGACCGGTTCGACACGGATAGCGCTGCCGGGAACCGGGCAGCCGGATTCACAGCGCCCGCAGCCGGTGCAGCGGTTGGGGTCCACGGTGACGCGGCCATGGTAGGCCACCGCGGCGCTGTTCAGGCATGCCTCAACGCACACCAGGCACTTGGCGCCCTGATCCCAGGCCAGGCAGGCATCTCGCTGCACGCGGGCGATGCCGATATGCATTTCCTCGCGCGTCACTGGCAGGATGGCCCCCACCGGGCACGCTTTGGCGCATAAATCCGGGCAGGATGGGTTGAGCGCGCACCCGCCCTGGCGTGGTACAAGCACCGGTGTACCCAATCCGGCCAGGCCACTTTCCAGCAGCGCGGGGCGCAGGCCGCCGGTGGGGCAAACGCGGATGCATTCCTGGCACAGGATGCAGGCCCGCAAAAATTCATTCTCGGGCAGCGCGCCGGGCGGGCGCAGCACGGGCTTTTTGGGAGCAGCTTCGGCCAGCGGGATGAGCGCTGCGCCGAGCACGGCCGCTCCTGCGGTGCGCAAGAAAGCACGGCGGCTGGCGGACGGTGCGCCTGCCTGCGCCTGCGAACGCTCGCCCCGGTGGAAGTCAAAGTAGATGCCATCCTGCGGACAGGCAGCGGTGCATTCCAGGCAGAAAGTGCATTGGGAATAATCTGGCGTATCCACACCGCTGGACAGCGCGTTCATCGGGCAGGCGCGCTCGCACTGGCGGCAATGGGTGCAGGTGATGGGATTTACATGATGGCGCAGGAGGCTAAAGCGCGAAACCAGGCCCAATAACGCGCCAAACGGGCACAGGTTGCGGCACCAGAAGCGCGGCTGCCACCATTCCAGCACCACCAGGCCGGTCAATGCCAGCAACAATGCCGCCCCGGCCGCCACCCACGCCGCGCGCGGCCCGGCGATCAGACCGGCCAGGCTGGTGCTGGCCCGATGGAAAATCACAAGCGGATCGAACAGGCCCAGGTAGCGCAGCGAGTACAGCGAAGCGCCCAAAATCACCGCCAGCAGCGCGTAGCGCAGCGTACTATTGCGGTTGGGCGGGAACAGACCGCGCACTGGGCGCAGGGGTTTGCGCTTGCGCCAGAAAGCCAGTGGTCGCAGCAGATCAAACAGCGTGCCGAGCGGGCAAACCCAGCCGCAGAAGGAGCGGCCAACAATAAGCGAGGCAGCCAACAGCAGCAGCGGCCCGGCAATGATCAACGCCAGGCCACGGCCCAGTGCTGCTCCAAATCCAGCCAGCGGGTCGAAAGGCAGCAGCCAGGATGTAAATACCGGGGCGGGCGCCATGCTGGCGCGCCGGTAGAGCGCTACCCCCAGCGGGTGGAGGAACAGCAGCAGAAACGAAAGCTGCACCAACCAGCGGCCTGCGCGTGCCAGCGCGACGCGTGTCGCAAGATCAGTCTTTCGCATGCCCACCCTCTGACCCTGGTTTCGCTGGCGGTGTGCGCCGGCCGCGAGCGGCTGCCACCACGCCAGCGCCCACCAGTACCCCGGCGGCCGGGATCAGCGCCATGTTGAGGAAGGGGCGCGGATCCACCACCGGTTGCGTGCAGGCCGCGTCCGCGGCAGCGTGGATGCCCACCGCCTGCATACCGGCGCCGGGTGGCAGCGGCGTAGCGGTGGGAAATGGCGTCGGCGTGCCGATTACAATGGGCGATCCTGATGCGGCAGCCGGCTGTTCCATGACCTTGGTAGGCTCGGGGGTGGGGGATGGGCTGGTTGGCGTGGGCATACCCACCGAAACCAGGCGGAAACGCTGGTCGGCGATGGCAGCATCCAGGTCGATACTGCCCACGTCGCTTTCTGCTGCGCGCAGCAGGTAAGGCAGCTCGTCGGGCAGCATATCAAAGTAATTGATACAGGCATATGTATCGATCAGCACCGGATCGGTGCCGGCCAGCACCTGATTGACCCGGCGCACCACATTGGGGTTGGTCAGCTCGGTTTCAGGTCCGGCGCACACACGGTAACTGCCGTACGGCAGGCGCACGCGCAGTGCTTCGAGGATATGCAAGTGTGCCTGGATGGGCGATGGCGAGGACAGATCAGCGATGCCCTGTTCCAGGTTGGCATGCAACAGCCCCGGAGATTGCAGGAAGCCCATCATGTGCTTGAGTGCCATGGTGGCCTTGGTAACGTTATGCGATTTTGCCAGCCCCATGTTGATACGCAGGTCGGCTTTGACTGCTTCGGCCATTACACCCATTTTGGAGTAGGCTTTGCCGGCCTGCAGCTCTACCACTTCCCACGTGCTGCGATGCGCGTTATTTCGATCAGGGAACAGGCCTTCGACATCTTCATCTTTTACCACCTGCCCGATGCCCGACACGCGCAGTGACTCGGCCGTGCCAGGATCTATGGAACAGTGATCCATGACGATAATACTGCCCGCGCCGGCGTCTTTTACCAATTGGATCAGCGCGCGCAGCAGCTCGGGATCGCTGGACGATGCCGTCCCGGGTGGATACGCCCAGGTGGCATTAGGTTTGATGGCTACGCGCATTCCGGGGCGTATAAATCGCCTCACGCCACCCAGTGCATCCAGCGCGGCGGTGAGGATGGCGCGCGGTGCGTCAGCATCAACCCCAGATGCCAGCGCAACCAGCGGCTCGGCCTGCGCGCGAACGGGGATCGGCTCGGCCGGAAGAAAGGGCAGCAGGCGCATCGCACTCGCACCGATAATACCTTTTCCGATCAACCCTAGAAATTCTCTGCGCGTGATGGGACGCATGTTGTTCTCCGTGATCGTCTGTGAAACGTTCTATTATTATGCGGCAGCCGGGGAGGAAAACAGATGTAACAAAAATCATCTATTTTGTGTGATCAAAAAGCTCAGGCAGCCTGGAGGCCGCCTGAGCTTTACAGTACCCTATTTTGCGCCAGCTCATGCGCGGATGCGCGGGCCGGCGGTGATCACTTCGGGGGTAACTTCCGAGGAAAACTGGCCGAAATTGCGCTCAAAGCGCGCGATCAGATCGGCGGCCTGCGCGCGGTAGGCCTGCTTATCCACCCAGGTGTTTTCCGGGCGCAGCAGCGTGTCGGGCACATCAGGTACGTGACAGGGCAGCTCCAGGTTGAAATAATCGTCACGGCAAAGCTGGCTCTCGTCTATTGTGCCGGTGAGCACAGCACGCACCATGGCGCGCGTATACGGCAATTTGATGCGTTCGCCCACTCCGTACGGGCCGCCGGTCCAACCGGTGTTGATCAACCAGACTTTGGCTTTATGGCGGGCAATCTTCTGGCCTAACAGATTGGCGTATTTGTTGGGGTGGAGTGGCAGGAATGGCGAGCCAAAGCAGGTCGAGAACGTGGCCTGTGGCTCAGCGCCCAGACCTTTTTCGGTGCCGGCAATCTTGGAGGTGTAACCGGAGAGAAAGTAATACATGGCCTGCTCTGCAGACATGCGCGCAATGGGTGGCAGCACGCCGAAGGCATCCGCGGTAAGGAAGAAGATGTTTTCCGGATGGCCGGCGTAGCCTTCATCCACGTGGTTGGGAACGTAATCAATTGGGTATGCGGCGCGGGTATTTTCGGTGTAGCGGTCGCTTTCAAAATCCACCAGGCGCGTTTTCTCGTCCATGACCACATTTTCCAGCACGGTGCCAAAGCGGCGCGTGGCTTCCCAAATTAATGGCTCCAGGTTCGGGCGCAGGCGAATGGTCTTGGCATAACAGCCGCCTTCAAAGTTAAACACGCCATCGTCTGCCCAGCCGTGCTCATCATCACCAATAAGCTGGCGCTCGGGGTCAGAAGACAGGGTGGTTTTCCCGGTGCCGGATAGGCCAAAAAACAGGGCCACGTCACCCCGCGCGCCAACATTGGCCGAGCAGTGCATAGAAAGCACGCCGCGCAACGGATTCACGTAATTGAGCACGGTGAAAATCGACTTCTTGATCTCGCCGGCGTAGCTGGTTCCACCGATCAGCACCATGCGGCGGGCGAAATTGACAATGATGAAGGTGCTGGAGTTCGTTCCATCCTGTGCCGGGTCGGCGAGGAAATCCGGGCAGTGCAGCACGGTATACTCAGGGGTGTGCTTCTGCATCTTGTCCACCGGCAGGCGCAGGAACAGATTGTGGGCGAACAGGGCTGCCCAGGCTTTTTCGGAAATGACGCGGATGGGCACCTGGTAGGCGGGGTGCGCGCCGGCGATCAAATCTTGAACAAAGACTTCACGCCCCTGCAGGTAAGCTACCATTTTTGTGAACAGGGCGTTGTACTTCTCTGCGGAAAGCGGTTGGTTGACCTTACCCCACCAGATTTCGCCGCTCGTTAGAGAGGGATCCTGCACCACAAATTTATCATTGGGAGAGCGCCCGGTATGCTGGCCAGTGAGCACGACGACCGAGCCGAGCCTGGCAAGCTCGCCTTCACCGCGGTGGACAATCTGTTCCACTAGCTCGGGTGGAAAGAGATTCCAATAGATGGTCTTTAAGTTCCGCAGGCCCTGCTGGTCCAGACCATAATCCGCGGGTATTCCCTTAATCTGCATAGCGTATCCTCCAGTAGGTCATCATAAGTTTTCCCAGTTGTTTACCGGCACAAAATCACCTGCCATTTCTGGCAGGTGTGTAATCATGCCGCGATATTTCGCGGACAGAGGAGAGATGCTGGTTCGAACAAATGTGGCTGGCAACGGCTGCGCTACCGGCGCAGGGAGAAGTTTTCGCTCTTGGTTTTGCGGACCGTTTGCCATGGCTTCCGTTTCCCGTTGTTGGTTTGTGCATCGGCCAGAAGAACACGCAGCCCGGCGCTGCCACCGCTTCAGGCAGGTGGATTTTGTCGCAAGCCAAAAATCTGGTGTATTTCATTCTGGCGATTGGCCAGGCTGCCCAACACACCATTGACAAAGCGCGGAGTGCTGTCTGAGCCGTACAGTTTCGCCAGCTCGATGGCTTCATTGATCGCCACTTTGACCGGCGTGCAGCCCTCGACAGCAAATTCCCACAGTGCGATGCGCAAAATATTGCGATCGATTATCGCTACCTGATCCAGCGGCCATTCCGGCGCATGCTGAGAAATGAAATCGTCCAGCTTACTCACCAGGGGCAGCACACCGAAGATGATCTGGCGGCTGAATTCGACCAGGTTTTCCTCCAGTGGTTCCTCTTCCAGCCGGTTGATCAGAACTTCACCGGGCGGATGCCCCATGATGTCAGTTTCGTATAAGACTTGCAAGGCAATGCCACGCGCCTTGGTGCGAGATTTCATAGGTTTTTAGGGTTCAACTTCCGATTGATAATCGATATCTTCGACGTGCACATTGACTTTGCCAACATCCATTCCCACCATTTCGGATATGGCTCGCGATACCTGATGCTGGATGGTATGGCATACCTCGCGCACATTCACATCGCGCTTGAGCACTACGTACAGGTCAGCGTTGACAGTATTGTTATCGACTGTCACGCGCACGCCCTGGTTTGGGCCTTTCCTGAAAAAGCGATTGACTTCACCCGGAGCAATGGCAAGCTGGCTGACGCCGGGGACGCTCAGCGTGGTCAAACGCGCAATGGTTACCAACACTTCCGGCGCGATTGTAGTTTTCCCTGGAGTACGCTGTTGATTGTTCATGCTCTCTCCGTACGACATTAAGGTACTGCTATTATAACGTATTCCTACAAAGTATTCTGGAGAAAGTCCAGCGTGTAGCGAGCCGCGAGATCCAGCTCGCGGTCAAGTATGAGCACATGGGTGGAGTGTTCCAACCAGAATAATTCCTTGCGCGTGGAACCTATGCGGTCGTAGACCATCTGGGCGCTCTGCGGATCAATTGTCTGGTCGAGAAGGCCTTGAACAATCAACGCGGGGGTATGGATGTAGGGCAGGCGAAGAAGCACCTGGCGCTGCAGCCGGTAGAGCTGCGCGGCTGCGCGCAGCGAGTTGACCTGGTACCCTTGCCAGGACATATCACCGCCACCGCGGCGTTTGGGCGGGTACGGCCGCACCAGGGCCAGCCAGCGCGCCCACTGCAGGTGGCGCACGTGCAACGCGGGCGCGTACAGCATGATCCCTGCAATTTCCGGGTACTGGCGAGCGAGCATCAACGCCAGCAGCCCACCCATCGACTCGCCGCCCACAAAGATGGTAGAGCATTTCAAGTTGAGGCCCTGGTAGGCGTCACGAGCACAGGAAAGCCAATCCTGCCAGGTAGTGCGGCTCAGCTCTTCGGGCGTGGTGCCGTGGCCAGGCAACAGCGGCCCAGCCACGCTGTACCCGTTCTGGTGCAGGATTTTCCCAATGCTGCGCACTTCGACGGTGGTAGCAGTCAGGCCGTGCAGCAGCAGCACACCCACCTCGCCAGCAGGCCAGAAGAACGAGGAACCGTCCAGATCGGGGTGCTGCAGCACTGATGCCATGTTTATGCCTTTCCCACTTGGAGCAGGACCGGAATGCTGTTGACGGCATGCGGAAGAATGGCAATGCGGGCAATGCCGCCCGGCAGGCTCTGGCGCGCCATTCTTAGCGCAGCAGGCAGATCGGGGGCCGGCTCGAGCAACAAGCTGCGCACCAGGTCAGCCGGGAGGGAGGATACCAGGATGATGCGCACGCGGCGCGCCACCAGCGCCACCTGCAAGGCTTTGTGCGGGCCGACGCGGAACCCCTGAGCGCGGAATTTTTCCAGCACGGCGTCCAGGCTGGTGACACCCTGCATAAAATCTTCATATGACAGGCTGCCGCTGCCCTCCGGGCAGGCCGCCGCGAGGATCACTACGCCGCCGTCGCGCGCCAGCATCCCGGCCGGGGTGATGGCTTTCTGCGACTGGTAGAAATTAATGTCTTTGGGATGCCCGCCTGGGGATGAGATGACAATATCATAGGGCGCGTGGAAAACTGCCTGCGCGGCCGCCAGCACGGGCGGGATCCCCACCGAAATAACCGACTGCGGGTGACCGAAATAGGCGTCCAGAATGCGCTTGGCGGCATCCATGTGCACGTTCAGGGCAAATTGCACGCCCATCATGCGGCCAATTTCTTCAATGTCCTGGCGCAGCGGGTTAAGCTCGAACTCGCCCATGCGCGAGAACGCATCGGTGAGCATGGTGTGGTTGGCGGTGATGGTGGCCCGGCCGGCCAGCCCGATGGCTGCAGTTTTGTAGCCCCCGGAAAAGCCTGCAAAGTGATGCGGCTCAATGTTGCCAACCACGATTTTACAGTCCGATTCAACAAATGCGCGGTTGGTCCAAACCGGCGTGCCGCGGCTGGTGCG
Source organism: Longilinea sp. (assembly GCA_039810245.1). GTDB lineage: Bacteria > Chloroflexota > Anaerolineae > Anaerolineales > Anaerolineaceae > CALDSL01. The sequence goes on from JBDHWQ010000002.1 coordinate 178,147, forward strand.
GCCCAGCTCCACCAGGTTGTCGGCGTCATCACAATTGTGTGAGACTACCGGATAGCGCGCCAAAATATCGGCGGGCAAAATCGCCGCGAACTCCTCGGGTGGCATGGGGGTGTGCGTGCCGGTGGCAATATAGAAGCGCACCGCGCTGCCCAACCCGAGTCTTTCGAGTCGTTCAAGCAGCGGCGGAAGCAGCAGATGATGCGGCACCGGGCGTGTTTTGTCGTTGATGGCGATAGCCACGCTGCGCGCACCGCGGAAATCTTCCAACCGCTGCACGCCGAGCGGGCGATCGAAGGCCGCCGAGAGCACGCCGGCTGCGTCAGGCGGCGTGGAGCTGTCTGCCGCGGGATCAATCCAATCTACATGAGCGTCATCCGGAAAATCGACAAACAGGGCTATTTTCCCGTAGGGGATGGAGTATTGAGACATAGGCAGCGTTATAACGTGATGACTTTTTCCGCGTTGAATTGGGCTTCGATGATATCGGGCATGCCACCCACCACGCCGACGCGCACCTGATCGCGCAGGCCGAGATAGTCCAGGCAGGTGCTGCACACCACCAGGCGCACTCCCTTCTGTTCCAGCAGGCTGAGCACCGGCAGCAGTGGCGAGCCTTCCACCACCAGCCGGACGCCATCGGCGTAAAAGCAGATGGCATTGGGCAGGAGATTGGCATCGTTTATGAGAGCCAGGTATTTACCGGCCAGGGTGAGCTGGAGCGCGCGCTCCGACTTACCCATGCCTTCATTATTGAATACCAGTACGGTGGCAAGTTTCGGGTTGGTCTGCATACTTTCTCCTATAGACTTGAATAACCGTGACCGCAACAAAGAAATGCCGGGTTGAGAGCCATCTGTTCTTCAAAAGAACGGCGTGCCAGGGCTAGGTCCCAGGTGTTGCCACCCGTGGATGGCCCTGGCCGGCCGCCGCGAATCTGGATCGAATCGCCGGCGAAGAGCACGCGCTGCTCCGGCAGAAAGAAGGAAAGATGCCCGGGCGTGTGACCGGGCGTCGATAGTACCCGCAGGCCGAAAACGGTTTCCCCAGGTGTGAGGATCTGATCCACTTCGCTGGGGCCGGAACGGAACATGGGCGCAACCATCCCAAACAGAAGTCCTTGCAGGCCGCGCATTTGAAGCTGGCGCGAGCTTTCGCCCTTGCGCATGGCTTCGGCTTCGATGGAGCCGGCATACACATCCACAGCCCACGTTCTGCGCAGCTCTTCTGATGCGCCATAGTGGTCGCCATCCGCATGGGTGATGAACAGCCCGGCAAGGTCCGGCGGGTTCTTCCCCATCGCGGATAGTGCGCCCATGATTGCGCGGCCATTTCCTGGCAGGCCAGTATCAATCAGAACCAGGCCATCAGCCGTGTCAACAAAATAGTTCAGCATCATGCCGCCCATCATATATACGCCACGGGTCACTTCCTGGAGCTTTGCCATGCATGCCGGCCTTTCCGAGTTTAGTACAGGCTATTGTTCATCAGTCGCGAAGGGCTGACCAGAAACGTGGTCATTTCATCACCGCGCAGCGACATACAGTAGACGCCCTGCACCACCCCTTCCGTCGATGGGACTTCATCAGCACGAAAACGGATGATTTTGCCATAGCGTGAAATCGCGAAAACTTCATCATCGCCTTCTACTGCGGCCGCGCCAACCACATCTTCCGCCTTCATGGCGATCTTACCGCTTCCGCCCAAGGATTTATTAGCCGCAAAGCCAGACATCAACCGCTGCGTGCCCTTCCCGCTGGCGGTGAGCAGCAGCACAGCGCTGCCGTCGGTGACGGTGGTCACGCTTACGGCATGGTCTCCGGCGCCCAGGCGGATGGCGGTGTCGTCCTGCGGACTGATCAGCTTTTCACTGAAGCGAATGGCCTGTCCCAAGCGGGTGATGATAAACAAATCCGAATCGCCAGGCGTCCAACAAGCGGAAACAAGCGGGCCGGTTTCTTCCGTCTTGAAGACCTGCGTTCCGGGACGCATGTGCTCGCCAAACAGGTGGTGGCGCAGCGAGCGCACTCGCCCGCGCTCGGTGAGCAGAGCCACGTAACCGGACGCTCGCTCGGGCAGCGCGGTAATGATGTACTCATCCGGATCGAGGGGGGAGTAATCAAAGATCAATTCCCCGCGGGCGTGCACTGGCGCATCCAGCAGTTTGGTGACCACATGCCGGTAGACGCGCGCCTTGTTTGTGAACAGCAGCAGGCTGGCGCTGTCGAGCGCGTTCGCCAGCACAGCGGGGTAATCCGGGTCGTTGGTATCCAGGTCAAAGATACCAACGCCGCCGCGGTGCTGGCGTGGGTACAGGTGGCGGTAGGTACGCTTGGCGCGGCCTTCACGGCTGATGCTGATGATGCTGATATTGGTAGGCTGTTCCGCCAGGAGCGGCGTATCGGGAACCTCGTCCACGGCAGGCGCCGTATTGATTTTGAGACGTTTTTCCAGGTATTCGATGTAAGCACGCACATCAGGGCGCACATCTTCTAAATCCGGTCGGTCAGCAGGCATACAGGATCCCCTTGATTTTTTCTCATTGTAACATTGAACCACGAGCCGGCAGGCCATTTTCGTAACGCTGGCCGTAACGATTCGCGGACAGACAATGCGTAGAATGGTGACAGAATAACGAAAGGAAACAGGAATTTCGAAATGAACACTCTTCTTCAGGCAGTCTTCTTCAATATTCACCTGGTGCTGACCCTGTTTGCACTGGGAGCCGGCAGCTTCGCAATTGCAGTTTTCCTCTACCAGGTGCGGGTGGAGAAGCGGCGCAAGTTCACGTTACACAATCCGAGTGATTTTTCGGTGCTGGACGAATGACGCGCCGATGAGAAACCACAGTTTTCGGCAAAACTCCCGCGATGCAAGGGATGCGGGAGTTTTACTTTTTTTGCTTCTGGTATACCCTATGCGACTGTCGGGGATTTTCCCCGGTTGAAGCATGGAACAAGCAGATTATGATGGTCTTACGAGTTTTCACGCGCCGCGAGAATTAGGCGCAGAAAGGATCGATGGATGCATACTCGTTTTCAGAAAATTCTGCTGTTGAGCGTCATGGCGCTGATGGTCTTTGGTGTCGCCGCTATGGCATTCTCTTCCGTGCAGGCCGCAGGCCCCTCAGGTATCGCATTGCAAACCACGCCCATGCCGGGCGATAACCTTTCGCCCACCGGGATCCCCAACACCGGTACGGTTGCCGCCACACCAGGCGGATTGGGTTGGGTGATCTGGGCAATCCTGGGAATTTCGGTGCTGGCGCTGATTGTTGCGCTGGCAACGCGTTCGTATCGCAACGATTTCTAACCGGATACCAAACACAAAGAACCGGCTCACAAACGAGCCGGTTCTTTGTGTTTGGTACGGGAATTAGCGGGTATGCTGCTCGACCAACGACACCAGCTCGGGAAGGTCGATCTTCAGCCGGCGCAGGGTTTCCAGCGTTGGAATGCCTTCGGGTGTCCAGCCGCGGCGCTGATAGACCGAATCGACAAGCTGTTCATAACGGCTCTCGCGGTACTGGCGCAGCGCAGCCATCTTTTGCTCGGTAGTCATGCCAGCCGGTTCAATGCCAACATCCTCTACCAGACTCTTGTCGTAGCGCTCGGCGCGCGATTCGTATTCCTTCACGGTCACCGGGCCGACGGCGCGGTAGGGCGGGTAATCATCTTTGCGCGTGCCAAAACCCATGCGCAGGTTGAACAACCGCTGGAACTGGTACACGCGCTCGGATTGGACCAGGATGCCGTTGATGTCGATTTTCTCGCCGGTAACACCTTCGTACAACCAGGTGTAATTCTCCACATGCTCGGGAACTTTGGCAGGCTCATCGGCGGTCTTGTTGCTGACCGGAATGATGTCGTTCCAGGGCAGCTTGCAGAGGCCGTGCAGGCTGAACCATGTGCGGAAGATGGGGAAGTAATACAGCGCTTCGGCCTTCTTCTCAAAGGTGGGAAGCTGCTTGTGCACCAGCTCCATAAAAATCAGCCAGGCTTCGTCGTGCTGCGGGCCTTTGGACGCCATGGCGTAGCCGCCCTGCTGTACCAGCGACTCCTTGGTCATGTACTCGGAGACTTCCATGCCCTTGACTTCCATGCCAATGTCGTGCAGCAGGGATGCATCTGCGCCAAAGTGCTCGATAAAGTAATGCTTCATGTAGCGCACGCCCTGACCGACGATCATGCCAAAGCCCTCGCCGCGCGCGATCTGGTGCATCATCTCCAGCACGGTGTCGCTGCGACCCCAGGATAAGTCCATACCGCCAGTGCGTTCCAGGTTAAGGATGCCATACTCCCAGCATTCCATGGCAAAGGCGAATGAGTTACCCAGCGAGATGGTGTCCAGCCCATAGGTATCGGCATAGAAGTTGATCTCCAGAATGGCCTCGGGGTCCCAGATTGCGCAGTTTGAGCCCAGACCGCCCAGAGTTTCATATTCAGGGCCATCCACGACCACCGCCTGCCCGGCATACGGGCCGGTCTTGAGGTGGAAATGGGGCACGCTGTGCGCGCAGGCCATGCTGCAGCCCAGCCAGCAGCCATCCGGGGCAGAGTGGTCGAAACGCGCCTTCCATACCTCACCGTTGATGCGGTGCGATTCAGGGTCGCCGCCATAGCGGTAATTCTGGGTGGGCAGCAGGTCAAAGCGGTCCATGATGTCCACCAGGTAAGGCGTGCCCGTGCCGCGCATGTCGTTCTGCACCAGGTCGAAATCAGTGATCTCTTTGTTAATGCGCTGGCCGGCCTTGCGGATCAGCGCCATATCTACCGCGCCGTTCGAGTTGCCACTCATCGAGCTGTAGCGTACAACGATCGCTTTGATGTGCTTGTCGCGCAGCACGCGCCCGGCGCCACCGCGCGCGGCCTGCTTGATGCGCACGTCCTGGCGGCGAACATCATAGTAGGAAATATTCAATCCACAGATGGCGGAGTAATCGGCGGCCTGGCCGGCGGAAATGACGGAAATGCCGCGTTTCTGCTGTTCCGTTTCACCATACAGCTCGGTGAGCTGGCGGTTGACAAGATGCGTGTCAATCGCTTCCAGCGGCGCTTCTTCAATGGTCACGCGGCCATTGTCACCGTCGATAAAGATGATCACATCGCGGTCAGCCTTGCCCTGCACTTCCAATGCGTCGAAACCGGCGAATTTGAGGAAGGGGCCAAAATAGCCACCGGAATTGCTGTCGATGACCGAGTGAGTGGTGGGTGAAAGCGTAACCACGGTGCACTTGCCTGTGCCCGGGTAGGCGGTGATGCCGCCAATCGGGCCGCCGGCGATCACCAGCTCGTTTTCGGGGTCGTTCCAGCGCGTGGTGGGCTGCACGGCGTTCCACAGCAGCCACAGGCAAAAGCCGCGCCCACCAGTGAACAGATCTTTCATCTGGTGGGTGACAGGCTTGCTATCGATGCTGTTATCGGAAAGGTTGACGTACAGCGTGCGGTTGGCATAACCGCGTTCTACCGGGCGCAAATCATAGCGGAATTCGCTGATGACACGGTGCGCGGCGCGGATCTTCTCAACAGGGTAATCCATCATCGGTTGCCTCTCCTGCACAAATTGAAGAATTGAGACGCTTTTGTCCAATTAGATTATCATTTATTCGCGGGGTAGCGTAAACTCCCGGATATCACCAGCCAATCGGACAAATGTCACCGGATTGAAGCACCTTAATTCCCGCGATTTGCACTCGTTATCTGAAGAGGAAACAAATGTAAGGGGTGAATTTCGCGCAGAAAGAAGGCATAAAAGATGGACAAGCTGCCAGATGGGAAGAAAAAAGGTTCCGACCAATATCAAGATGGCATGGGGATCGCGCTTGGACTGGCGCTGGGCGCAGGCCTGGGCACGGCCTTGAACAGTATTGCCACCGGCGTCGCCATTGGCCTGGCGTTGGGCGTGGCATTTGACGCCATGATGCGCGATCGCAAGCGGAAGAAATCGGATGAGAAATCATCGGATAGCAAAAAGCCAGGTGAAGAATAGCACGACGAGACGTCTTTTGCGAAAACAGAACGGAAGTGCTATAATCGCTGCATACGCCTGGTTATTGCGGAGCACGGCCGATGCAATTCGAAGAACAACTGGATGTCTACCTGCGCGCGCGCTTTACCCTGATCCTGCTGGAAACCAGCGAGGAGCAGCGCGCGCTGCAATTGATCAAAGAACTGTGCGACCGCACCCAGCGGCGCTGCCTGGCCTGGGACAGCGCGGATGGTTACCAGTGGTTGAGCGAGGCATCCGGCGCGCCAGCCCCAACCGCCAAAGACCCGCTGACCGCGTTGGAAGCCATCGAGCGTTTTGAAAACGCTGCCCCGGCACTGTTTATCCTCAAGGATTTTCACGACGCGTGGGGAAATCCGCAGATCCGGCGCAAGCTGCGCAGCGTGGCGCAGAAACTACGCACCACGCGCAAGTCGATCCTGATCACCAGCCATACCACCAACATTCCCGAAGAATTCCGCGATGAAGTCTTCATCATGGACTTCCCCCTGCCGGATGCAGACGCGATGGAAGTAGTGCTCACGAACCTGACCCGCAGTCCGAGCGTCAAGGTGAATCTGACGCCGCTGGGGCGTGAGAAGATCATCCAGGCCGCGCTGGGCCTCACCGCATCGCAGGCACAGCGCGTGTTCAGCAAAGCACTGGTGCAGGATGGCACGCTGGATGACCGCGCGATTGACCTGGTTACCGAAGAGAAGAAGCAGATCATCCGCGAGAGCCAGGCGTTGGAGTATTACTCGGTGCTGGAAAGCCCCAACAACGTGGGCGGGCTGGGCGCGCTGAAAGAATGGCTGCGGCTGCGTGAGCGCGCTTTCACCCAGGAAGCGCGCGATTACGGGCTGCCCTCACCCAAAGGCATCGCGCTGATCGGCATCCCCGGCACGGGCAAGAGCCTGACGGCCAAGATGATTGGCGGGTTGTGGCGCATGCCGCTGCTGCGGCTGGACGTGGGCGCGCTGTTTGGCAGCCTGGTGGGTGAATCGGAAGAGCGCGCGCGGCGCGCGCTGCATTTGGCCGAAACGGTGGCGCCGTGCATCCTGTGGATTGACGAGATCGAGAAAGCACTGGCGCACGGCGGGCTGGATGCCGGGACGAGCACGCGCGTGTTTGCCAACATCCTGACCTGGATGCAGGAAAAGACCGCGCCGGTGTTCGTGGTGGCAACCGCCAACGACATCAGCAGCATTCCGCCCGAGCTGCTGCGCAAAGGCCGTTTTGACGAAATCTTCTTCCTCGACCTGCCCACCCCGGACGAACGCAAGGAGATTTTCTCGGTGCATCTGCGCAAGCGCCGCCGTCTACCGGAAGATTACGATCTGGAGAAACTTGCAGCGCATGCCGAAGGCTACGTGGGCTCGGAAATCGAGCAGGCGATCATCGAGGCCATGTATTACGGCTTCAACGACAACCTGCGCGAGTTCACAACCGATGACATCGTGATCGCGCTGGAACGCACCGTACCGCTTTCGGTGGCGCAGCGTGAAAACGTGGCCGCGCTGCGTTCGTGGCTGCTGGAAGGCCGCGCGCAGTCGGCCTCTTTCTCGCAGGCGCAAGAAGCCGAGCACCAGTTCGTGCACATTGTGCGCGGCGATGCCAGCCCGCAAAATGAAGCCTGATCCACAATATGGCACGCCGGCCGTTGCCCTCATCCCAAAGCACCCACAACGCGGAACGATTGCAAAGCATGCTGCATAACAATATCCCCCTGGCGGGCGGATGGTTGCGCACGCGCTCGGCGCTGATGTTGATTGAATTATCGCGTAGCGGTGACCGAATGGCTACGCGCATCCTGGCAAAAGCGGTGGACAGCCACAATGAAGGCACTATCCGGGGCATGGCTCGCCGCCACCTTTCGTCGGAGTTGCCTCAGGCGGCGCTGAACGCCGCCTGGCAGGTATGGTATGAAGACCGCGGCAAAAACCTGAGCAAAGTGCTGCTCAGCCAGGAACGCCCGGCCACCAGCCCGCCGCAGGTGCGGCTGATGAGCGCCCTGGCGCTCAACCTGGAAGACGTGGTGCAGGGCATGGGCGCTGAGCTGGTCCCGGCGCTGTATGCTGCCAGCCAGGACCGTGATGCCACTATCGCCAGCCGGGCACGGTTCGCGCTGGCGCAGTTGAAAACGCCTAATGCCATCAGTACACTGTGCCGGTTATGGGAGAAAGTGCGCGACCCGCTGCTGGAGAGTACATTGGCCCAGGCGGCTTACCAGCCTTCGGAACCGGCGGAAATCAGCGTGCTGGTGGCGCTCAAGTTTAACCGGCTCGAGCTGGTGACGCGGCGCGGCGCGGATGGCATCCCGGCGCTGCTGGTGGCATGCGCAGACAAAGACGAGGATATTCGCGCGCGGGCTTGCTTTTGCCTGGTAAATTTGCAATCTCAGCCGGCGATCAATGCGCTGTGCGCCGCGTGGCTCAAGTCGCGTGATGCGCTGCTGGAAGGCGCCATCATCCAGGCACGCTATGTGGCCGCGCAGCCTTACCGGCTGCGCATCTTTACCGCGCTCAAAGCCGGGCGCATCGATTTGCTGGCGAAATTGAAACCGGAAGGCGTGGCGGTGCTGCTGGAAGCCTGCGCGGACAACGATCATGACATCCGCACGCGAGCGGAGACGGCACTGCGCGCGCTGGAAACGAGCGAGGCCAGGGAAGCCCTGTGCACCGCGGTGATGGATCAGGAACATGCGCTAGCGCGGAGCATCTGCCTGGAGTGCAGTTACCTGCCCGAAGCACCGGAGCGGCGCGCGCTGTTCCTGTTCCTCACCGAGCAGTGGGACGCCTATGAACGGCTGGATTTTGACCAGCGACTGCTAAACGCCGTGTACGAAACCAGCAGCGCGGAGCTACGCCAGCGCGTGCTGCGGCGCGTGCAGCAGGCAGGGCGCACCAGTTTCCTCAACATCGTCACCAACGTGGACGACCGGGCGCGCGCAGGACGCATGAGCAGCATCGAGGCACAACTGCTGGCACGTGTTCTGGCCGGCAACGCCGAATGGCAGCGCCTGTGGGTGCTGGCGCAATCGTTGGCGCTAGCGCAAAGTGTGGAAATCGTGCGGCGGCTGGAGCGTGAAGGCTGGCAGCCGGCGGATGCGCTGGAATGCGAGACATTCAGCACCCTGGCACGGCTGGCACACGCCGAGATGCTCACCACCGGTAACGAACTGCACGAAGCCCTACCCATGGGGATGCAGCGCGCGGTGCTGCGCGTGCACGGGCGGGTAAATGCCACTGCCTTTGCGCCTGACCGGCCGCAACTGGCAATTGGCAGCGGCGGGCGGCGCGTCGCATTGTGGAACTACCACACCGGGAGCATGGAACGACTATGGAAAGATTTCTCCCACTCCATCGGTGAAGTCGATTTTACACCAGCGGGGCAGCTATTATGCGCCGAGCGTTCCACCCTGCAGGAACCCTGCGCCATCTACGCGCTGGGTGGCGACGCGCCTGCCGTCGTCGGGCAGCATAACGGACCGGTAACCGCTCTCTTGTGCCTGGACGATGAGCAAGTGCTGAGCGCGGGACGCGATCTGCGCGCCCGGTTGTGGAACCTGACCGGGCGCAGCCTGGCGCGCGAGCGCAGGCTGGCGGACTGGCCGCGTGCAGCCTGCCTGTCACCCGACCACGAGCAGGTGCTGCTGCTGCACAGCCGGCTGGAAATGCTGGACGCGCGCACACTGGATACGCAGTTGAATATCCTTCCCCCGCGCGGTAACCACGGCAGCCGCAGCGTGCTGCGCAGCGCGGCATTCCTGTCCGACACCGACCAGGTGCTGGCAGGGCAGTTTAACGGCCAGGTGGTGCAGTATATGAGCGCCGGCAGCCGCGTGCGTGGGCGTCTGCTGGCGCAGCATGCCGCGCCGGTGGAGTGCGTACAGGTGCTGCCCGGGCGGCCGATCGTTGCCAGCGCGAGCGCAGATCGCCTGGTGCGCTTCTATACGCTGCCTGAGCTGCGCCCGCTGGGGCAGATTGAGGCGCAGGGCGGACGGCTGACCTCGCTACACGCTTCGCCGGACGGGGCTTTCCTGGCGATTGGCACCAATCAGTCGCGATTGGAGCTGTGGGACCTGCGCGTGCTGGATATCCCATCTCTGTTTAACACCCCGGTGGCGAACATTCTGCCCAGCCAGATGGCGCTGGTGAACACCCTGGCCGGGTACACCGAGCTGCCAGATGGCGTGCGCGCCGCGATAGGCTACTTGCAATGCCTGCTGCAAAACCGCTTCCGCTACGATATCGAGCTGGCCGAAGCGCCGGTGATCAGGGTGGGAGAATTTGACGTTTTCCTCGATTAACGGGATAATTGAAGGTCAATGAACGACAGGAACCCCGCCCCCGAAGCCTCGACCCGCTCGCAGAGCGAGGATGAACTTGAACTGCTGGCGCTGCGCCAGCAGATCCAATCTGCGCGCCTGGAGCTGGAAAGCCACAAACAGGCAGCGCGTAATTTGGTCGCCGAGCTGGATGCACTGCGCGCGCGGCAGGATGAGCGCGCAAAAGAAAGCGCCGGCGACCAGCTTGAGCGCGTATTCGTGGATGCGGCCAGCCCGGCGGCGCAACTGCTGGTGCAGGCCGCGCTGCTGGAGCAGGGTCGACCAGTGCAGGCGCGCGATGTACTGGCTACGGCGCGGCGTCTGCTGCGCGCACTGCAGAAGCACGGCCTGGCAGTGGAAGGCGAGCCAGGTAGCCAAACGCGCTTTGACCCCGACCGGCACGCGCCGCTCAGCGCGGAGACCGCGCTGGAGCGCGGCCAGGAAGTGGTGGTGCGCATCCCGGGCATAAGCCTGGGCGGCAAAGTTCTGGCGCGGGCGGCGGTAGAAGCCAGCGAGGAGCTGCCATGACCGGGCGGCTGGCGCTGGATTTTGGCACCTCGAACACGGTGGTGGCGGTGTGGGATGAAGCCCGCCGCGAAGGCGTGCCGCTGCACATCCCCGATTTTGGCAAGCGCCAGCAGCAGGGCGACGAGCCCATCTCGCTGGTTCCCTCGCTGATCCATTACACCGACGATCACCGGCGCTGGATTGGCAGCCAGGTGCAGCAAAAAGGGCTGTACCATTCCAAAAACACCTTCCGCTGGATGAAGAAGTACATCAGCAACCGCAGCCCGATGCGCGTGCGGCTGGACGGGCGCGAAATCACCCCTTTCAGCGCCGGGCAGGACTTTCTCTCGGCGGTCATGGTGATCGCCGGGCAGGAGATCGGCATTGGCGATGAAGAGATCGCGCTGACCGCGCCAGTGGAGGCCTACGAGCATTACGAAAACTGGCTGGCGAATGTGGCCGAGAGCGCCGGGATGCCGCGCTTCCGGCTGATTGACGAGCCTTCGGCGGCGGCGCTGGGCTACGGCGCACACATCCAACCCGGCAGCGTGTACTTGATCTTCGACTTTGGCGGCGGCACGCTACATGCCTCGGTAGTGCTGATGGAGCCGGAGAGCGACCGCCCCGGGCGGCGCTGCCGCGTGCTGGGTAAGGCCGGCATGTCCATCGGCGGCACGAGCATCGATTCCTGGCTGTTCCAGGAAGTGCTACGGCTCAACAGCCGGCATGATTCCGACGAAGATATCCGCCGCATCAGCAACGCGCTGCTGGTGGAATGCGAGCGCGTGAAAGAAGAACTGTCATTCGCCCCACAGGCCGACCTGGCAGTGATCAACCCGGACACCGGCGCGGTGCTGGAAGCCGAGTTCACCACCAGTAGTTTCGAAGAGCTGCTCGACCAGCAAGAGCTGTTCGCGCGCATCCACCAGACGGTGCGCATGGCGCTCAAAGATGCGGCCGAGCGCGGATTCAATGAGGACGCGATTCAATCGGTATTGATGGTAGGTGGCAGCAGCCAGATCCCATCGGTTCAGCGCACAATGCGGCAGTTATTTGGGCGCGAGCGCGTGCACGCCAGCCGCCCTCTGGACGCCGTGGCCCGCGGCGCGGCGGCCTTTATCGCCGGGGTGGACTTCTACGACCACATTCAGCATGATTATGCCATCCGCTACGTGAACCAGCAGAAAGGCGCGTACGATTACCGCGTTCTGGTGGAGCGCGGCACGCCATACCCTACCGGTGAGCCGGTGGCGAAGCTGACGGTGAAGGCCGCCTACGACGGGCAGCAGCAGCTCGGCATCACCATTTTCGAAGTTGGACAGCAGTACAAAAAAGTTGGGCAGGCGGTGGAGCTGGTGTTCGACCCTGGCGGCGCGGCGCGGCTGCAAACGCTGACAGCGCACGAAGAAGAGCAGCGCTCGTTGTTCTGGATGAACGAGGAAAGCCCCACCTTCCTGATGGCAGAGCCGCCCGCGCAGCAGGGCGAACCGCGCTTTGAAGTTGAATTCCATATTGACGAAAACAAACGCCTGGTGATCAACGCCCGCGATCTCAAATCCGGGCGGCTGACGCACCAGCACTACCCGGTGGTCAAACTGACCTGAACGGAGAGAGCATGTCACACATTTCGCGGTTGAAAACCAAACTGGTGGAAAAAGAGTACCTGGTGCTGGCGCTCAAAGACCTGGGGTATACGGTGGAAGACGGCCCCGCCACACTGGCCGGCATGTTCGGTGAGAGCGCGCGGGTAGATCTTAAGGTCAGTATGCGCCTTAGCGGCGATATTGGCTTCCACAAGAACGGCGAGAGCTATGAAATCCTGGCCGACTGGTGGCGCGTGCGCGGCGTAAAAGAGCGCGAGTTTGCCGACGCTGTAGCGCAGCGCTATGCTTATCACGCCACGCGCGCGCGGCTGGAGCAGCAGGGTTTTACCCTGGTGGAAGAAGAAACCGGTGAAAAAGGCCAGATCCGCATGGTACTGCGGCGCATGGTATAAGGAGAGCTGGCAATGCAACTACAGGAAATCGAAATTACCATCAACGCCAAAGGCCAAGTAGAGGTGCACGTGCGCGGCGTAAAGGGCGAGGCCTGCCTGGATATCACCCGCCCGATGGAAGAAGCGCTGGGCTCGGATGTGCTGCTGCGCGAAATGACGCCTGAAGCCGGCGAGCCACCAGACCAGGCTATCGACGATCAGCAGACGTTGGGAAGAGGCTAATCCCGTGCGCGACGATGTGCTGCGCATCCATCATCTGCTGCCGCTGAGCCAGGTCAATGGGCCGGGCCGCCGGGCGGTGGTGTGGATGCAGGGGTGCAGCCTGGGGTGCCCGGGCTGCTTTAACCCCGAGACGCACGGCACGCAGGGGGGTGAAACGCTGATGGTGGATGCGCTGTTCGCGCGCATTGACGCGCTGCAAGGCACGGTGGAAGGACTGACAGTCAGCGGCGGCGAGCCGCTGCAGCAGCGCCGCGGGCTGGAGCGCCTGCTGCGGCGCGTGCGCGCCGAAACCGGGCTTTCGGTGCTGGTGTTCAGCGGCTACTCCTGGCAGGAAATCCAGGCCATGCCGCGCATCACCATCCTGCTGAACTGCGTGGACGTACTGCTGGCCGGACGTTACAACCAGAGCCAACGCGTGGCGTCCGGGCTGCTGGGTTCGTCCAATAAGACCATCCACTTTCTGAGTGAGCGCTACACCCTGGCCGACCTGCAAACTATCCCGCAGGCGGAAGTGACGATTGACGCGGCGGGAGAAGTCATCTTCTCCGGCATCGACCCATTGCGCTGGGCGCAATAATTGGCTATACGCAATTCGACCCTATGAGCCTCGACCCCGAAACGCGCCAATTAATCGCCACCCTGCTGCATGGCCCGGCCGCAGCGCCGGCGCTGCCACCGGCGCTGGAGAGCGAGCTGCTGCGCAAAGGCGCAGTCCTGGCGCTGCAGCAGGATGGATCAGATGAAGCGATCGAAGTGCTGGCCGAGACCGGGCGCCTCAGTGACCTGGAAAGCGTGCAGACTTTAGCGATTGATGCGCTGGCAGCGCTGGCCGGCGTGGGAAATACCGCAGCGGTAATGGCACTGGCGACGTTGGGTATGGAACACGACGTACCCGCAGCGCGGGATACCATCCGCGCGCGCAACCTGTCGCTGCCATCCGGCGAGCGCCAAGCGGCATTCGACCTGTTGGCCGGTGACCGCGACGAACTACTGAAGACCGATCCGGACTTGCGGCTGCTGACGCGCTTTACGCTGGAACAGGCGGGCGAAAACCTGGCGCTGCGCATCTTGCACGCCGCCGGGCGCGCCGGGCTGAGCAATTGGGTGGCTGTGCTGCGCGCCGTGCGCGCGTCGGATGAAGAGAGCAGCGCCGCTTTGGTGGAACGTTACCCGGCCTTCTCCCCCGCCGAGCGGCGGCTGGCGCTGGATCTGCTGGATGCTGCGGCGCGCCAGGGTGATGCCCACGCGCGCGAAAGTCTGAGCCAGTTCTTTATCCAGTACGAAGATTCGGACAGCCTGGCGCTTGCGCAAGCCGGCGGTTACGCGCCGCGTGACGCGCTGCAGCGCGCGCTGTTCCTGTTCCTCAGCCAACAGTGGCAGGCGTATGAGACCCTGGATTTCAACCACCGCCTGCTGATCACCGCCTATGAAACCGCCGACGCGCGCATGCGCAAGCGCCTGCTGGATATCTCGCGCTTAAGCGGGCAGATCGAATGGTTCGAAGGGCTTTCCAGCGCCAACCGCACGCGCTGGCTGCGCGACCTGAGCGATGCGGATTGGGAGATCGTACTGCACGGGCTGAAATCCGCGGGGCGTTTTGAAGACCTGTGGCGGCTGGCGCAGCTTGCGTCTCCCCTGTGGAGCGCGCAGATCCTGTCCGCGCTGCAAGAAGCAGGCTGGCAGCCGGAAAATATTACCGAGCAGGAGAGCTTCCGTCTGCTGGCACAGCTTGGCGCCAGAGCTGCGAGCGCCCCGGCCGAGATCCGCGAACGGCACAACTTCCTGGTGCCGACGATGGATAACCTGCTGTCGCTAGCAATTAGCAGCGACGGGCAAACCCTGGCACTGGGCAGCAGCAGCAACGCCATCCACCTGTGGCGCATTGACGCTGCGCCCAAACCTCTGCCTACCCTGTACGCTGCCTCGACACAGTCGCACGCGGTGGTTTTCAGCCCGGATGGCGAACACCTGGCGGCCAGCATGGCCGACCAGACGATCCGCGTGTACCAGTGGTCCGAGGGACGCAACGTCAAAGCGCTGCAAGGGCACACCGGCCTGATCCGCAGTCTGGCCGTGGCGCCGGACGGGCGCGCGTTATATTCCGCGGGGTTCGATGGCACGCTGCGGGCGTGGCGCTTCCCCTACGGCCCGGACGGGCACGTACTGGCGCACAGCCAGGGCGAGTACTTTGCTCTGGCTCTCAGCCCGGATGGAGATCAGATCGTCAGCGGCGGTGCGGACCGCACACTGGATGTGCACCAGCTTCCCGAAGGCAAAAAAGTGCGCGCGCTGGAAGGTCATACTGCCACTGTGCTGCAGCTTTCCGCCGCGCCGACTACGCCGCTGGTGGCCAGCACCGGCCGCGACCAGACGATCCGCGTCTGGAACATGCTGAGCGGGCGCGCTCTGCAGGCGTTTGAAGCCGGGAATACCCCCATCACCGGGCTGTGCATCCACCCCAACGAGCAGATTTTGATCAGCGCCAGCCGCAAGGGGGAGCTGCAGGTGCTTAACATTTCCACCGGGCGGGTTCTGCTGGAGCGCAGCCTGTTCCAGCGCGCGGTGATCGGGCTGGGGATTACTCCGGCGGGCGACATGCTGATCAGCGCCAGCGCGGAGGGAACAGTCAAGCTTTGGGACCTGGCAGGTTTCCTGCTGGCACGCCAGCCGGTGGAGGATATGCCCCTGGATCGCGCCGCCTTGCTGCAGAAACAATTGGATGGGAAGACCCTCAGCCCGGTCGAGCGCGCGTGGCTGACGTTCACGCTGGAGCTGCTGCGCTGGAAACAGCGCTTTGACATCCAGCTCGAAACCGGGCAGATGATCTCGGTAGGAGAGTTTGATATTCAATTATAGTCAACAAAAAACGAGCGCGGCGCGCTCGTTTTTTGTTGACTATTCTTCGCCCATCAGCTCTTTGGCAGCGCGTTTGTTGATCTTTCCGCGCTCGTCGGTGCTGAGGATCTTCTTGCGGATGCGGAAGTTCAGCGGGGTCACTTCTAGTAACTCGTCATCCGACAGGTACTCAATGGCTTCATCCAGGCTCATCTGGCGCGGGGGCGTCAGGCGCACTTCGATATCCTTGTTGGACGAGCGCATATTGGTGAGGTGCTTCTTCTTGCACACGTTGATGGGGATATCCAGCGAGCGCGTGTTTTCACCGATCACCATGCCTTCATAGACTTCAATACCCGGGCCAATGAACAACGTGCCACGTTCCTCGGCATTTTTGAGGCCGTAGGTTACGCTGACTCCCGGCTCCCACACCACCAGCGAGCCGGTATTGCGGGATGGGATCGGGCCGGAATAGGGCATATAGCCGTGGAAAATGGTGTTCATCACGCCCATGCCGCGCGTGGCGGTGAGAAACTGGTAACGGAAACCCAGCAGCCCGCGGGTGGGCACCAGGTAATGCAACCGGGTAGTGTTTTCGCCGGTAGTCTCCATGTTGAGCATCTGCGCCTTGCGCGAGCCAAGCATTTCCACCACCGTGCCGACGCTCTCCTGGCTGGTTTCAATGTGCAAATCTTCAAAGGGTTCCAGCGTTTCACCGTTGGGGCCCTGCTTCATGATCACTTCCGGACGCGAGACCTGGAACTCATAACCTTCGCGGCGCATGGTCTCGATCAGGATCGCCAGGTGCAGCTCACCACGCCCGGAGACCAGGAAGGTATCTGCGCTTTCGGTGTCTTCTACGCGCAGGGCAACGTTGTTGCGCAGCTCGTCGTACAGGCGCTCGCGCAGTTTGCGGGAAGTGCTCCACTTACCCTCGCGACCGGAGAAGGGCGAGGTGTTGACGCCAAAGGTCATGCGCACGGTTGGCTCTTCCACCTTGATTGGGGGCAAGGCTTTAGGCGCCAGCGGATCGGCCAGAGTCTCGCCGATCGCAATGCCTTCCAGGCCGGCTACGGCCACAATCTCGCCCGCGCTGGCATGATCGACTTCGATCTTTTCCAGGCCCTGGTAAACGTACAGGTAGCGCATGCGTTCGGGCAGGATGCTGCCATCCACCTGGATGCGCGCCACTTCCTGTCCGGCCTTGACCGAGCCGGCGAAGATGCGCCCCACGGCAGTGACACCGCGGTAATCGTCGTAGCCCAGGTTGGTGATCAGCATCTGGAACGGCGCGTCGGGGTCGACACGCGGTGCGGGGACGGAGTCGAGAATGGCCTGGAACAGCGGCTGCAGGTCGGGGCTCATGTCGGGCGTGCTGCCTGCCTGTCCGGTGAGACCGTTGGCATAAATGATGGGAAAATCAGCCTGGTCGTCGTTGGCGCCCAGCTCGACGAACAGGTCAAAGGTGCTGTTGAGGGTGTTGTCAGGGTCGGCATCGCGGCGGTCCATCTTGTTGATCACCACGATAGCCTTGTGGCCCATTTGCAGCGCCTTCTTGAGCACAAAGCGCGTCTGCGGCATGGGGCCTTCCGCCGAGTCGACCAGCAGCAGAACGCCATCCACCATGTTCATCACGCGCTCCACCTCGCCGCCAAAATCGGCGTGGCCGGGAGTGTCGACAATATTGATCTTCACTTGCTTGCCGGTTTTTGGGTCAGGCAAGAGAATAGCGGTGTTCTTGGCCAGGATGGTGATACCGCGCTCGCGCTCCAGATCGTTGGAGTCCATCACGCGCTCGGCCACCTGCTGGTTCTCGCGGAACACGCGCGCCTGCCGCAGCATCTGGTCCACCAGGGTGGTTTTGCCGTGGTCAACGTGCGCGATAATGGCAATGTTGCGTAAATCGGTGCGTTCGATCATAAAACTGCTCTTCTCTGCGGTCAAAAAACGGCTATGATGCCATGATTGATAAGACCCCGGCGCTGGCCGAGGTCACGGATTCCCGCTGGGAGCCGGGAAAAGTGAAGCGGATTATTATACCACACGCGATCCACTTTGCTTAGAGGTATTTTTCTCGGCAATGATGGATGTAGTGTTTTTGAAGACACGTTCGATTTTGTCTGTTGGAAAATACGCAAAACAGCGATACTGCCCAATTGTAGATTGGGGTACAATCCAAAAATACATCCCGGTGTAGCCAGGAATCTCGCAGTGCCATGAGGTAAGCGTCGTGGGAGTGTTCATCCGCTGGTTCTCCAACCCCCAGCTCACCGACCCAACCGAAAAACGCAATTTTATCAACGTCCAGGTAGACGCGATCGGCGTAGGCATCACATCGGCCGTGTCACAGTTCCTGGCGGTATTTTTGACCACCCTGCAGGCCACCACTTACCAGGTAGGGCTGCTCACAGCCATGCCGGCGCTGACCGGCTTCCTGCTGTCTATCCCGGTGGGAAACTTCCTGCAAACCCGGCGCAAAATCATTCCGTGGTTCAGTGCCGCGCGACTGAGCGTGATTTCCTGCTACGTGCTCACCGGGCTGGTGACGATGATCGTGCCGCCCGAAGCGCGGGTGACTGCGGTGCTGATCATCTGGGCGGTGGCCACGCTGCCGCAAACCATGCTGAGCATCACTTTCTCGGTGGTAATGAACGCTGTAGCCGGGCCGCGTGGGCGCTTCGAGCTGATGAGCCGGCGCTGGTCGATTCTGGGCTTCACCACCGCGCTGGCAGCGCTGGGCGTAGGTCAGGTATTGGACCGGTTGCGCTTTCCGGTCAATTATGAAGTGGTGTTTATGGCCACCGCGGTGGGCGGGCTATTAAGCTATTATTTTTCCAGCCGCATCGCGCTGCCGGAAAACACCGCCGCGGGCAAGAGCCAGCGACCTGGCTTTCTGCAGCAGTACCGCGATTACGCGCGCGTGATTGGCACGCAGAAACAGTTCCTATCGTTTGTCATCAAGCGCACCGTGTTCCTGACCGGAACAACCATGGCGCTGCCGTTGTTCCCGATCTACTTTGTGCGCGTGGTCAATCTATCCAACAGCTGGATCGCGGGCATCACCACCGCGCAGACGGCTGTGATGGTGATCGGCTATTTTGCATGGACGCAGCAGTCACGGCGACGCGGCTCACGGCCGGTGCTGCTGTGGACTACGATGGCGCTCGCGCTGTATCCCATCTTCGTGGCATTCACGCGTACCCCGTGGGTGATTGTGGCGCTGGCAGGGTCGGTAGGTATCTTCCAGGCAGGCTGGGAGCTGGTCAATTTTGACGAGCTGATGAACACGATCCCACCCGAGTTCAGCGCTACATTTGTGTCGTTCTCACAGAGCATGCAATTCCTGGCTTCCATCGTCGCGCCGCTGGTAGGGTCATTCCTGGCAGACACCTTCAGCGTGAGCGCGGCGCTGATCGTGGCGGGCGCTATTCGCATGCTTGGCGCGCTGATGTTTTACTCGAGCAAACCGGCAGCGCGTGTCGAATCCGCTCAAGCCGGGTAAAGGTTGTATAGGGCTGCCGGTTTTCACCCTGTTTCCGGTACAATAAAGGCCAGGCGCAGCCAAAAGCTGCACTGGAAAACCGTAAAACAGGGACGAGGATGGCAAAGAAGGTAACCCGAAAACAGCGACAAAGCAGTTCGATTTTTCCCATCGTGATGATTGCGGCAGGCGCAGTGTTATTTGTAGCGTTTCTGGTATGGGCTGCGATCAACAGCGAGCGTCAGGTCAACCAATCCAACTCGGCCAACAGCCAGCAGGTGACTCGCCTCAGCCTGGCGGACGCTAAAACTGCGTATGACCAGAAGTCGGCTGTGTTCGTGGATGTGCGCGACGCGGCTTCGTTTGCGGCCGGGCATATCCCCGGTTCAGTCAATATCCCGGTGGGCGAAATTCAGGCGCGCGCAGGCGAGCTGGACCCCAACGCCTGGATTGTCACTTACTGCACCTGACCGGCGGAAGAATCGAGTGCCCGTGCGGCACAGACCTTGAAAAGCCTGGGGTACCAGAACGTGCAGCCAATTTTGGGCGGTTACGCTGCCTGGGTGGACGCAGGATACCCGATCGAACAACAATAAACGAGATGGAAAACCAAAACGGCTGCCTGGGAATCCCAGGCAGCCGTTTTGGTTGGACTGCTATCACGCGCCGGCCTGTGAAATGGTTCTTACCGGCCGGCTGCAGGTTGCTGAAATCGGTTGATGGGGAAAGTGACGAAAACGATTCCCTGCCAGATTGCTCGCCCGGCAATCTTGACTTTTTGGGCCGCTGTCCATAGAATCAGGTAGTTCCATATGCTGAAAGCTGGGAAGAGACCGGAATACAGGCACCGAAGGGGCAATCCGGCACGCTGGCTGCGTGCAGGTGAATCTCTCAGGTAAAAGGACCCACTTTCACTCTCTCTGGAAAGTCGCAAGACACCGAAGGTGCAAACCCGCAAGGGCGAATCTCTCAGGTCATGAACAGAGAAACACGCCATGTTCTACAGGCGTGTTTCGTTCTTTAATCCCCACCCCACTTTTTTGCAGGAGACAATCCATGAAAATCCCCAGCGATTTAAAATTCACCAGCACGGATGAATGGGTCAAACTGGATGGCGATATTGCCACCATGGGCGTTACCGATTACGCGCAGGATCAGCTTTCGGATATCGTTTTCGTCGAAATCACCCTGGGCGTTGGCGAAGCGGCGCGCAAGAACACCACCTGCGTCACGCTCGAATCGGTCAAAGCCGCGGCGGACGTCAACTGCCCGGTAAATGGTGAGGTGGTGGAAGTCAACGAAAGCCTGCCGCAAAGCCCCGAATTGGTCAACACTGACCCGTACGGCGCCGCCTGGATGCTGAAGATCAAGCTCTCCAATCCTGCCGAAGTTGATTCGATGATGGACGCGGCTGCGTACGAAAAATACTGCGAAGAACGGAGCCATTAATGTTCATCCCCCATACGAATGACGAACGCGAAGCCATGCTTCGCGTTATTGGCGTGGAGAAGCTGGAAGACCTCTTCCGCGATGTACCGGAAGAATTCCGCTTCCCGCGGTTGAACCTGCCACCCGCGCTGACCGAGATGGAAGCGGTGGAAGAGCTGTCAGAGCTGGCGCTGGCCAATGAAGGCACGCGCGACCTGGCATGCTTCTTAGGCGCGGGCGCATATAACCACTACATCCCCGCCGCGGTGGATGCGATCATCCGCCGGGGTGAATTCCTGACAGCCTACACGCCCTACCAGCCGGAAGTATCGCAAGGCACCCTGCAGGCAGTGTTTGAATACCAGTCGCTGATTGCTAACCTGACCGGGATGGATGTGAGCAACGCCTCGCATTACGACGGCGCGACCGCCACGGCTGAGGCCGCGGTGATGGCGTACCATAACTTCCGCGGCAAGCGTACCAAAATTCTGCTGGCGCACACCGTGCACCCGCAGTACCGCGAGACGGTGCGCACCTACATGCAAGGCTATACCGATCTGACCATCGAGGGCGACAATGTTCCCGATGATGCGCTGGTTTCGCCATGCGACACGCTGAGCGGCCAGATCGACGCCAACACCGCGCTGGTGGTGGTGCAGTACCCCGACTTCTTCGGGCGGCTGTACGACTACACCGAGATGGTGGAAGCGGCGCACGCGCAGGGCGCGCTGGTGTGCATCGCCACCAACCCGATCGCGCTGGGCCTGCTTAAGGCGCCGGGCGCGTTTGGCGCGGACATCGTGGTGGGCGAAGGCCAGCCGCTGGGCATTCCCCTGTCGTTTGGCGGGCCGTACCTGGGCATCTTTGCCACCAAGAAAGATTACGTGCGCAAGATTGCCGGCCGCCTGGTAGGTGAAACCGTGGACGGCGAGGGACGGCGCGCCTACGTGCTGACCCTCACCGCGCGCGAGCAGCATATCCGCCGCGAGAAAGCCACGTCGAATATCTGCACCAACGTGGGGCTGATCGCGCTGGCTTCGACCGTATATATGAGCCTGCTGGGCAAGAGCGGGCTGCGCAAGGTGGCCGAGCTGTGCTACCAGAAGGCGCACTATGCCGCAGAAGAAATCGCCTCGATCCCCGGATTTTCGGTATGCTCGGGCGCGCCGTTCTTCCACGAGTTTATCGTGTGCTGCCCGGCCCCGGTAGAAGAGATCAACGCGCACCTGCTGGATCATGGCATCCTGGGCGGGTATGACCTGGGCAAAGAATTCCCGTCGATGAAGGACCGCATGCTGGTGGCGGTGACGGAAATGAACAGCCGCGATCAGATTGACGCGCTGGTGGATGCCCTGAAGGAGTTTTCCAATGACTGAGCCTACCATCTACGAACTCTCCTCGCCCGGGCGCGTGGGCGTGCGCTTCCCCGATGCGGACGTGCCCCCCACTCCGCTGCCCGAAGGTTTTGTGCGCGAAGACCTGCCCATGCCGGAAGTATCCGAGCTGGACGTGGTACGGCATTTTACCCACCTTTCCGCGCTGAACTATTCGATTGACGCCGGGTTCTACCCGCTGGGGTCATGCACCATGAAGTACAACCCCAAGATCAACGAAGAAATGGCGCGCCTGCCGGGGTTTGCCTTCACGCATCCCTTGCAGCCAGTCGAGACAGTGCAGGGTAACCTGGCGCTGATGTACGTGCTGCAGGATTGGCTGAAGGCCATCAGCGGGTTTGAGGCGATAACGCTGCAGCCCGCGGCCGGCGCGCACGGCGAGCTGGTGGGCATCCTCATCATCCGCGCCTACCATCACGATCGCGGCGACAGCAAGCGCACCAAAATCCTGGTGCCCGATTCGGCGCATGGAACCAACCCGGCCTCTTCGGTGATCGCCGGCTATGAAGTAGTCAACATCAAAACGGACGCGGACGGGAATGTGGATCTGGACTCGCTGCGCGCGGTGTGCGATGAAACCACCGCCGGGCTGATGTTGACCAACCCCAATACGCTGGGGCTGTTCGATTGCAATGTTAAAGACGTGATCCGCATCGTGCATGAGGCCGGCGGCCTGGTGTACGGCGACGGCGCCAACCTCAACGCGCTGCTGGGCATTGTGCGCCCGGGCGACGTGGGCTTTGACGTGATGCACTTCAACCTGCACAAAACCTTCTCCACCCCGCACGGTGGTGGCGGCCCGGGCTCCGGCCCGGTGGGCGTGGCCGCGCACCTGGCGGACTTCCTGCCCGACCCGGTGGTGGAGATCGTGGAACCCGGCACGGCCACCGAAGCGCCGCTGTACGGTTTTGCGCACCCGGCCAAGAGCATTGGGCGCATCAAGTCGTTCCACGGGCATTTCGGCATGCTGGTGCGCGCGTTCACCTACATCGCCATGAACGGCGCAGAAGGCATGCGCGCCATTGCTGAACACGCTGTACTGAATGCGAACTACCTGATGGCGCGGCTGAAAGACACCTACCACGTGCCGTACGGCCGTATCTGCATGCACGAATTTGTGATGGAAGGCAAGTTTGATGACGTACCGGATGTGCGCGCATTGGACATCGCCAAGCGGTTGATGGATTACAAGTTCCACCCACCGACTAACTACTTCCCGCTGATCGTGCACGAAGCGCTGATGATCGAGCCGACCGAGACGGAAAACAAACAGACGCTGGACAGCTTCGTTGACGCGCTGCTGCAGATCGCGCAGGAAGCGCGCAGCAACCCCGAGCTGCTCAAGCAGGCTCCGCACGATACCCCCATTGGCCGTGTGGACGAAGTGAAAGCTGCCAAAGACCTGGTGCTGTGTTGCTGGATGCCGGACGCCGTCTAGCCTCACAGCGAGACGCCGGTTGACACTCGCCAGCTCCTGAGAACCATTTTCAGGGGCTGGCTTTTTATCGCAAAAGGCGGAGAGGGTATGCACTTGCCTGCATTCCGGGCGCTCTCTATAATTAATACCAGGCTGGCAAACCAACTTCCCCCACATACAGGAGAAAACTCCATGCAAATCTGGCGCGTGAAAATGGAAACGCAGACAGTTACCCGTGAAGACGTCCCGCAGAACTGGGCACATCTGGGCGGCCGAGGCCTGCTGGCACGCATTCTGCTGGACGAAGTACCGGCTACGTGCGAGCCGCTGGGTCCGAATAATAAGCTGATCTTTGCGCCCGGACTGCTGGTGGGGCATATGCTGTCATCGTGTGACCGGTTATCGGTGGGCGGAAAAAGCCCGCTGACCGGCGGGGTGAAGGAATCGAACGCTGGTGGAACCACCGGCATGGCGATGACCATGCTGGATATGAAGGCCCTGATCATCGAAGGACAGCCGCAAACGAAAGACTGGTGGGTGCTGGTGCTGAATAAGGAGGGCTGGCGCTTTGAGCCGGCTCGCGAACTGGCGGGCAAAGGCGTATACGCAAGCGCCGAAAAGCTCGTCGAACGCTACGGCAGCAAGGCGGCCATCTCGCTGATCGGCCCGGGTGGCGAAATGCAGCTTCGCGCGGCAGGCATCCAGAACCTGGACAAAGACCGGGTGCCATCGCGCATCAATGCACGCGGCGGGCTGGGCGCGCTGATGGGCGCCAAACGCCTGAAGGCGATCATCTTCGACCCTACCGGCTGCACGCGCCAGCCCCTGGCCGACCCGGAAGCATTCAAAACCGCGCAAAAGGTTTACACCCAGGCGGTGATGAACCACCCGCAGTCGATTGCCTACCGTGACTATGGCACAGCAGGCATGGCGCGCATGTGCAATACCTTTGGTGCGCTGCCTACGCGCAACTTTTCTTCTGGCAGCAACCCGGAAGTCGAAACCATCAGCGGAGAGTACCTGCGCGAGCAGATTCTCAACCGCGGCGGCAAGAACGATCCCTCGCATGCTTGCATGCCCGGCTGCACCATCCGCTGCTCCAATGTGTTTGGCGAAAAAGACGGCGAAAATATCATCGTTTCGCCGCTCGAGTACGAGACCATCGGGCTAATGGGCTCCAACGTGGGCATCCAGGACCTGGATGCCATCGGGCGGATGAATTGGATCGTCAACGATCTGGGGCTGGACTCAATCGACCTGGGCGCGGCGCTAGGCGTGGCAGCCGAGGCCGGGCTGCTGGAATTTGGCGACAGCGAGCGCGCTATCGCGCTGCTAAACGAGATCTACACCGGCTCACCCACTGGGCGTATGCTGGGCAACGGCGCGGCGCTCACCGGACAGGTGTTGGGCATCGAGCGCGTGCCGTGCGTCAAGAACCAGGCAATCAGCGCTTACGACCCACGCGCCATCAAAGGCACAGGCGTCACCTACGCCACCTCGCCCATGGGCGCTGACCACACTGCCGGGCTGACCATCCGCGCCAAGATCGACCATCTGGACCCCACGATCCAGGTGACGCCTTCACGTAACGCGCAGATTAACATGGCCGGCTATGATTCGCTGGGCGCGTGCATCTTCGCCGGTTTCGGATTCGCATCATCACCGGAATCGGTGCGCGACCTGATCAACGCCCGCTACGGCTGGCAGGTGGGCGTGGATTACCTTCAGGTGCTGGGCCGCGAAACGCTACTGCTGGAGCGCGAGTTCAACCGGCGCGCCGGGTTCACCAAAGATGATGACCGCATGCCCGAATGGATGCGCCGCGAGGCGCTGTCCCCCACCGGGGCGGTGTTTGACGTCAGCGAAGAAGACCTGGACAGCGTGTTCCATTGGTAGTGCACGTAACGCTGCACACGCTGCTGCAGGAAATGCCGGATGGCTCGCGCAAGGTGCATCTGGATGTGACCATCACGCCCGGAACCAGCGTGGGGGATTTATACGGCCAGCTTGGGCTGCGCCACCCGCCGGAGGAAGTGCTGCTGGTGGTCAACCGCGCCATCGTGCCGGCCGGCACGCAGGTGCAGGATGGCGACCGGGTAGATTTTATCCCGGCGCTTTCGGGCGGAACGCAGAAGCGAGGTACAATAGAAGCTCATGACGGAAATTAGGGGGTAGGAGAACGATTGGAAAACGACATCGATCAGACTACGGAGCGCCGCTACCCGGGTACGGAAGGCAATCCGTTTGATGTAATCCTGCGCAAACTGGCGCAGATGGAAAGTATGCCGGCTGCCTTTTTCGCGCTGATCCTGCTGGCCCTGGCGCTGCCCGCGTTACAGCTGGGATGGCCGGCGATGCTGGCGTTCTGGGGCTTCACCCTGCTGGATTGGGCGCTTCTGGCGGCACTGCCGCGCGCGGGCATCTCGTACGGTCCGGCTAAGCCGGTGACCCTGATCCTGGGTTTGGCGCGCATGATTTTCGGACTGCTGCCACTGCCTTTATGGCTGCTGGCGGTTGCGCAGGTGTCCGGTACGCTACTGGTGGTATACGGTTTCTGGATCGAGCCGCAGCGCATCGGCGTGACGCGGCAGAAGCTCGTCTCTGCGAAACTGCCGGCGGGCACGCGGCTCAAGCTGCTGCACCTGGGCGACCTGCACATGGAGCGCATCACACCGCGCGAGCGGCGATTGAATGCATTGATCCGCGAGTTGCAGCCGGACGTGATTGTGTTCTCGGGGGACTTTCTCAACCTGTCGTACCTGCGCGACCCGCAGGCCTGGGCCGCCGCGCGCGAGGTACTGCGCGAGTGGAGCGCGCCGCTGGGCGTGTATGCCGTTACCGGCAGCCCGGCGGTGGACCTGGCGGACGTAATACCCGGGCTGCTGGATGGGATGCCGCTGCGCTGGCTGGACGACGAAGTGGCGCGCATCCCGGTGGGCAGCAAGCAGATCGAGATCATCGGCCTGACCTGCACCCATAAGCCATTTGAAGATGCGCCACGACTGCAGCGGTTGACGGAGACCGCATCAGATGATCTACGCATCCTGCTGTACCACTCGCCCGACCTGGCCCCCGAGGCCGACGCGGCAGGGATTGATCTACAGCTCTCCGGCCACACGCATGGCGGGCAGGTGCGACTACCGCTGTACGGCGCATTTTTTGCGGCCTCGATTTACGGCAAACGTTTTGAGGCCGGGCGCTACCTGCTCAAGCATTTAACCCTGTACGTTAGCCGGGGTATCGGCCTGGAAGGACAGGGCGCGCCGCGCGTCCGCTTCCTGTGCCCCCCGGAGATTATTTTGTGGGATCTGGAAAGCAACCCCTAGAAACTGGAGCCAAGATGACCCAATACTTTACTCTCCCTGAGCCAGGGATCACCCTGCACGCCGGCCCCCTGCAGCCCAGCCGCCTGACCGTCAGCTTTGCAACCGCGCCGGAAAAAGCAGCCCCCGGCCAGCCCGGCAAGAGCCTGGGCGACGTGCTGTTCCTGCGCAACGCTGATGGCAGCCCTGCGCTGACCGTGTCACTGGGCAAATCCGAGAAACTACGCGCCGACAGCTTGCGACAGGCAGGCGGCGCGCTGGCAAAGTGGCTGTCGGCGCATAACGTGACCGATGCGCAGATCGACGCCGAAGCGCTGGCGCAGCTCGGGGTAGCGGATGCCACCCGCGCCCTGGTCGAAGGGCTGCTGCTGGGTGCTTTCCGCTTCGAGCGCTACAAGAGCGGCGCGGAAGCTGTGGCCGCGCCGGTTGTGACCATCAGTGGGGACGGCGTGGCGGAGATCATTGCGACAGCCGAAAAGCTGGCATCGGCGGTCAACCTGGCGCGGGATTGGGGTCATGAGCCGGCCAACGTGATCAACCCGGTGAGCCTGGCCGAGCGCGTGCGCGAGCTGGGCGCGCAGAATGGGCTAAAAGTGACCGTGATCGACGACAAGGCCCTGGAAGAAATGGGCGCGGGCGCTATCCACGCGGTCGGCAAAGGCAGCAAGACGCCCGCGCGGTTGATCCTGGTGGAATACCCCGGCCAGGATGCAAATGCCACCCCGGTCGCGCTGGTGGGTAAAGCGATCACCTTTGACACCGGCGGCTACTCGCTCAAAGACAGCACCAATATCCTGGGCATGAAATACGACAAATGCGGCGCGATGGCCGTGATCGGATCGGTGCTGGCGGCGGCCAAACTGGGATTGAAAACACGCGTGGTTGGCGTAATCGCCGCGGCGGAAAACATGGTCTCCGGCGAGGCCTACCGCCCGGACGATATCCTCACCACCCTTTCTGGCAAGACGGTCGAAATCATCAGCACCGACGCCGAAGGGCGCCTGGTGCTGGCCGACGCGCTGACTTACACCGCGCGCACATTCCAGCCGCGGGCCATGGTAGATTTCGCTACCCTTACCGGGGCGTGCGTGGTGGCGCTGGGCAAGGTACGCGCGGGCTATATGGCTAACGACGAAGCCCTGGCAGACGCGTTGTTCGCGGCGGGTGAAGCGGCGCACGAGCGCCTCTGGCGGCTGCCGCTGGACGAGGAATATGAGGCCCAGATCCAGGGTGACGACGGCGACATCAAGAACTCGGGTGGGCGCGAAGGCGGCGCGATCATCGGCGGCATCTTCCTGCAGAATTTCGTCCAGCCGGTCGTGCCGTGGGCGCATATCGACATCGCCGGCGTGGCCAGCAGTAGCAAAGACGCACCGTACACGCCAAAGGGCGCAACCGGCTTCGGTGTGCGCCTGGCGGTGGAATACCTGCGGTCGCTGGAGTAAGGACAAAAATCAAAAATGAGGCCGGGGTTCTCCCGGCCTCATTTTTGATTGGGATCCAGATCAAAGTATTCCTGCACCAGCGGCGTGAGGTCTTTGGCGCTGTGCGATTGAAGCAGCTCCAGCGCGCCGGCGCTGGTGGCGATGCGCCCGGCGTAGCGCGCAGCGTACTCGCGGAAAAAGGCCAGGAAGGCTTCATCACCCATCTCACGGCGCGCAGCATCCAGGAACTTCGTGCCCTGCAGGTAGACCGCATCAACATAAGGCCGGAACTCGGCATAATCGTAAATATCGGCGCTGACTTTTCCGGATGGTAGAAAGCGCCAGATGCGGTAGTTCCACCACCAGTCCACCAGGTCGGGATGGTATTTCTCATAAAACAGGGCTTCGCTGTGCGTGCAAAAGGCTTCGTCCAGCCACGGCTCACGCGCGGGGTCGTTGCCCACCAGGCTGTACCACCACTGGTGTGCCGTCTCGTGCGCTGAGAGCGGGACCAGGTAGCTGGTGGGCGCGCCGGGGTAGGCATTGAAATACTCCGCACCGAGGAAAAACATGCCGGAATATTCCATGCCGTCGAAGAAATCGGCTTCGATCAGTGACAGCGCGGGGTACGGGTACGGAGCATATAGCTCCGAAAACAGCGTCACGGCATCGCGTATGGCCTCAGCGCTGGCTCTCCCCGCGTCCAGGTTTTCCGGAAAGATATACGCGCGGATTTCCGCGCCGGCGGCGGTGGTGGACAGCACCTGGAAATCGGGCGAAATAGACAGCGCAAAGCCGCGTGCGCCGGATAGCTGGAAGGTATACGTGCTGCCGTCAATGCCCGGGATGGCGCTGCCGGCCACCACCAACGGACTTCCATACGGCGCCAGATGCACAACCACATCGTAATCGATGGTGGGATATACCAGGTGCTCGCCCACCGTGCCGGGGTTGTGCAGCAGCCAACCGCTGCCTTCCTGGTACGCAGGCAGGAACGGGTACCAGTCGCCCAGGTTGAGCTGGCGCCCGGTGAACCCCAGGAAGCTGTACATAGACTTGAGGCGCAGGGTGTAACGCAAATCCAGGTCCAGCGCCGCGCCGGGCGGGACAGGCGTTTGCAGTGGAATGCGGATAGCGCTGGTTTCCAGGCGCGCGTCCGCCACCGGGCTGCCATCCGCCCAGGAGAGCGAATCGAGGGTGAAGACGTCCGCCTGACGGCTGGCTTCGACGGCTAACACCAGATCACTGAGCGCGCTGGCCGCCGGGTTGACCGCGCGGATACGCTGCTCCACCGCTACACTGCGAGCTTCATAGTCCACGCGGGCATCTATGCTGTAATGCGCCACTGCGGGCAGCGGCAGCGGTGTGGGGGTTTTCAGCGGTGCGACAGCAGTAGAAACGACTGGCGCGGGCAGCGTGGGCTGCGCCGTCTCATCCGGGGCGGCAGTATAGGCGGCTCGCTGCGTGGTAGGTGTGGCCGTCCCGCCCAGCGAGACCCAGGGCGCGGAGTCACACGCGGCAAGAGCAAGCAGCAAAAATGCGCCGAGTGCTCTCCGGAGCAAGGTCCTGGAGAACACCCGGCGTAGCCAGGCGACGAACTTCCCACGCCACAGCATGGAGAGCAGGCCGCCGCGTGTCAAGCTATCAGCCCTTCAGTTTCTTTTCAACCAGCGGCAGCACCGCGTCAATAGCTTCAGACAGGCGCGCGGGGTCCTTGCCGCCAGCCTGGGCCATCTGCGGCCGCCCGCCGCCACTGCCGCCGATGACCGGCCCGAGAGCTTTGACGATCTCGCCGGCCGAGAAGCCGCGTTTTACCAGGTCGTCAGTGACCGAGGCTACCAGCATGGGACGGCCATCCACCACCGTGCCGAGCACCGCCACCCCACTGGGGTAACGCTGGCGGAAGCGGTCAGTCATAGCGCGCAGGGTGTCTGCGTCAGCGTTGGGCAGAACACGCGCAAGAACGGGCACGCCTTCCACCTGAGAAATGCTGTCCAGGTCGCGCGCAAATTGCGCCGCGGCCAGTTCCTGGCGCAGCCGAGCAGCGTTCTTGCGCGCGGTATCCAGCTCGTCCAGCATGCCCTGCAGTTTGGAGGGCACATCATCCGGATTCGTGTTCAACTGCGCGGCGGCGTGCTTGAGTGCGCGGAAGCGGCGCTGTACCAGCTCGTAGGCAGCGCGGCCGGTGACGGCTTCGATGCGGCGCACACCGGCAGCCGCCGAGCCTTCCGAAGTAATCAGGAACAGACCAATATCACCAGTCTCCCCTACGTGCGTGCCGCCGCACAATTCATACGAGAAGGGGTCAGCGTCGCCAATAGTGATGGTGCGCACGACTTCGCCATACTTTTCGCCAAACAGAGCCATCGCGCCTTCGGCCATCGCCTCGGCCAGCGGCTTGACGCGCACATTAAGATGGTAATTAGACAGCACGGCGCGGTTGACGATGGCTTCCACTTCTTCCAACTGCTGCGGGGTGACCGCCTCGGGGTTATTGAAGTCAAAGCGCAGCCGGTCGGGAGCCACCAGCGAGCCGGCCTGACGCGCGTGCGTGCCCAGTACTTCATGCAGCGCGGCATGCAGCAGGTGCGTGGCGGTGTGGTTGCGCATGATATCCTGGCGGCGCTGGCGGTCGACTGAGGCGGTGACGCTGTCGCCCAGGCGCGGCTGCCCGCTGACCACCTGGCCAGTGTGCACGATCACGCCCGCGGCGGGCTTGCGCGTATCATCCACGCGAATCTCCCAGTAGGGGTTGGTGTTGGATACGATCGTTCCAGTGTCAGACACCTGGCCGCCGGCTTCAACGTAGAAACCGGTGCGCGGCAGGATGACTTCTACGGCATCGCCCGGAGCAGCGGTATCCACCAGTTCGCCATCGCGGATCAGACCGAGCAGGGTTGTTTCGCCTTCAACGCTGTTATAGGGATCGTACGTGATGCCGCCGGCAGGCCACTTGCCCTCACCCTGCAGCTCCTCGACTACCTGGCGGTAGACGTCAACGTTCTCTCCGCCCATGGCGCCAAAAGCCTTGCCCGCCCCGGAAGCCACGCGGTGCTCATCCATCGCGGCGCGGAAACCGGCCTCATCCACTTCCAGGCCCTGCTCGCGGGCTACATCCCGGGTCAGTTCGAAGGGCAAGCCATTGGTGGCGTACAGGTCAAACGCGCGATGGCCATCCAGTATACTCTTACCGGCAGCGCGGGTCTCCTGGAACAGCAGCTCCAGCTGGTTAAGACCACCTTCCAGCGTGCGGCGGAAGCGTTCTTCCTCGCGGGTCAGGTTGGAGAGGATGGCGGTGCGGTTCTGGCGCAGCTCGGGGTAAAAATCACCGTACTGGTCGATGATGACCTCGCCCAATTTGGCCATGAACGGGCGGTTGAGCCCCAGCTTGCCGCCAAAGCGCGCGGCTCGTCGGATGATCATGCGGCAGACGTAATTGCGACCTACGTTGCCGGGCACCACGCCGTCAGCGATCAGGAAGGTCGCGCCGCGAGCATGATCGGCGATCACGCGGTAGGGCGTCAGGTTGGCATCGCGCTGCGCGTCGCTGTCACCGGTCTGGTCCTGGATCGCCTGAAGGATGGGCAGGAACATATCGGTCTTGTAATTCGAGTCGACATTCTGTAGGACAGCCACCAGGCGGTCGAGACCCATGCCGGTATCCACGTGAGTGGCGGGCAGTGGTTCGAGCGCATCGGGGCCCAGGCGATTGTACTGGATGAACACATTGTTCCACAGCTCGGTAAAGCGCGTGCAGTCGCCGTTGACGCGGCACTCGTGCCCGGGCTCATCGCGTCTGTTGCAGAACTCGGGACCGCGGTCAATGTGGATCTCGCTGCACGGACCACAGGGGCCGGTCTCGGCCATTTCCCAGAAGTTATCTTTCCGGCCGAAGTACAGCACGTGGGTTGGATCAATGCCGGGCTGGATCACCCAGGCGTTGTAGGCTTCATCGTCGGTGGGAATATTGCCCTTGTCGTCCTTAAAGCAGGTTGTCCACAGGCGCTCTTTTTCCAGGCCGTAAACCTCCGTCAGCAGCTCCCAGGCCCAGGTGATGGCTTCTTTTTTGTAATAGTCGCCGAACGACCAGTTGCCCAGCATCTCAAAGAATGTGTGATGCGTGTCGTCGCGGCCTACGTCGTCCAGGTCATTGTGCTTGCCGGCCACGCGCATGCATTTCTGCGAGTTGACCGCGCGGGTGTAGGGGCGCGTATCGGTGCCGAGGAAGACGTCTTTGAATTGAACCATGCCGGCATTGGTGAACAGCAAGGTGGCATCGCCGCCGGGCACCAGGGAAGAGGAAGGCACAAAGGTGTGCCCGCGCTGGACGAAGAAATCAATAAATTGCTGCCGGATTTCCGCTCCGG
The DNA here is from genome assembly GCA_039810245.1 of Longilinea sp. Taxonomy (GTDB): domain Bacteria; phylum Chloroflexota; class Anaerolineae; order Anaerolineales; family Anaerolineaceae; genus CALDSL01. The sequence continues at coordinate 210,850 of JBDHWQ010000002.1, forward strand.
TTCGTGGTTTTGGCATTCGGATCCTCTCTTTTTCCCTGCAAGGTTTCGGTATTGAGTGTGAATTATACGCAAGATGGGGGGAAGAATCAATGACGGGCAGAAAGCTGAGATTACCGGCATTCGCTATAATTCTCATAAGAGGGATAGCATGGGTAGCGGAAAAATAATGATTGGTACAAGCGGGTGGAATTACAAGCACTGGGCCGACGGCGTATTTTACCCGCCGGGGCTCAAGCCGGCGCAATGGCTGGATTACTATACGCATGTTTATTCGTGCGTGGAAGTTAACAACACGTTTTACGGGCTGCCTAAGCGGACGGTTTTCGAGGGCTGGCGCGCAAACACGCCGGCGGAGTTCCGTTTTGTACTCAAAGTCAGCCGCTATTACACCCATATGAAGCACCTGCTCGAGCCGGAGATTCACGTGGCGCAGTTTCTCGAAGCCGCGGCAGGGCTGGAAGAAAAGCTGGAGCTGCTGCTGTTCCAGCTCCCCAAAGGCATGAAGTTCACGACCGAACGGCTGGAGCGCATGCTGGCGTACCTGGCCGGGCAAACCATTATCCCGGGGGTGCGCGCCGCGCTGGAAATCCGCGATCCAACCTGGAATACGCCCGCCTGCTTTGACCTGCTGCGCGCGTACCGCTGGGCGTTGGTCTTTGCCGACTGGCCCAGTCTCAGGGTGGACGGCCCGGTAACGGCTGACTTTGTCTACCTGCGGCGTCACGGGCCGCGCGCGTTGTATGCATCCGGCTACAGCGAGGAGCAGTTACAGGCCGACGCAGCCACCCTGCGTGGCTGCCGCGCGGCGGGCATGGATGGATACGCGTTCTTCAACAATGATTTTGGCGGCTACGCCATCCGCGACAGCCAGCGCTTGATGCACCTGGTGACCACGCAATAGAAAGCCGCCCCGGCAGGGGTACCGGGGCGGCGGGTTCGCGCGGCATCAGCGGGTCATGGCCAGTTTGACCATTTTGCCGCGCGCCAGGGTCACGCGCGCTACCTGGTGATGCACCTTGTAGCCTAATTGCACATCCTTTTGCACCGTAATTACCACGCGCTCGTCCGCGCCTGCAGCAGCTTTCGCGCCGGGCATTTCAGCCTTGCCATTGGCGCCCACTTCCTGTTCGCAGATCGATACTTCGCCGTTCTCCAGCCCGGGCAGGTATTCCGCCACAATCTGCTTGACCTGCTTGAGCACTGGTTCAGGCACCGGGCGTGGGGCCAGGTCTTCTTCGCTGCTATCGCTGATGGTTTTAATCACCGGGTGGGCGCGCGCGCGCAGCAGGCTCTTGGACTGCGCCGGCACAGGTTCCACCCCGGCCAGCGGGTCGCCCAGCAAAATGAACGAAATCAGCGTCTTCTGGTCTTCTCCATCCAGGTAGCCCTGGCGGCGGCTCATCTCGCGCACGAGATCCACGCGCGCCTGCAGCAATGATTCTCCTACAGATTTGCCAGCCTTCAGGCTCTTCCAGAACGACTGCCCGAGGAAATCCGCGCCAATCAGCGGCGTGGTGACCGAGCCATACGCGGTGCTGGTGGAACCAACCACGGCCAGCGAGCCGCGCGCCAGGAACTTGAGCGCGATGGACTGGTCGATGCTCTTGGATTCGACATGCGCGCCGTAACACGCTTCACTAAAGACCACTTCCGGCGCGGCCGCGCGTCCATTCAGGTCTTTCGGACTGAGCGCCACTGGATAATCCGGGCCTGTGGCCTTGTCGGCGGCATCCCGCTGGCCGTACCACTCGGCAGCATCTACCAGGCCGTGCAGGTTGTAATATGCCAGGCTGATAGCACCCTTGACCGGCGGCAGGCAGCCTGTTTCCTGCGGGGGCGAGACCAGCAGCGAGCCGGCCGGGCCGATGGATTTATACACCGCCAGAGAAGAACGGCGCCAAACCGCGGCGGAATAACCCAGCGAGCCGTTTTGCTTGCGCGCGCGACGAGCTTCGAGGAACAGGCGCGCGCGCTGCCAGAAGCCGGCTGCCTTGCGCGGCTTGCGCGCATTGATCTTATTATGGTACTTGACCGCACGGCGCAGGGTCTCGAGCAGCAAGCCGGCATCCGGGCCTCCTTCGCCGGGCAGACGCCCCACCGGCCAGTCGGGAATAAAGTAATTGCCATCCAGCACGGCGTAGGGGTTATCCGAGGCGATCTGAGTGTCCATGTCATCGGTCGGGTTGGGCAGCAGGTGATAGGGTACCACCTGTGACCCACCAACAATGAGCAGCGCGCCGATCATCTCGCCCTTGCGCGCCAGCGCGGCATCCAGATCGGCCAGGGCCAGCTTGAGCTTCCACGGGTCGGTCGGATCAGCGGGCTGCAAGTCGTATTTTGCGCAGGCATCGGCATCGTCGGCGTAAAACACGAGTGCGTCCCAACCCTGACGGCAGCGCACCTGGTCGGCCAGGCGATGCATCTCCTGGTCAAGCACGCCCAGGGTGCTTTCGCCATACTGGGCGGCCAGGCCGGTGCGGGTGGAGAAGATGACGTAAGCCGGGAAGCGCCCGTCGCCGCGGCTGAGCTGGGGCTGCTTGAGTCGCTTGGCCACGCGCTCAAAGGCCTGCTGAACCTCATCCATGGGCTGGTTTTGCGGCTGTGTCGTTTTGGCTGCGGCAGTTCCGGCGGGGTTACCGGGCATCTCCGCTGGGCGGCGGAAACATGCCAGCGAGGGCAGCGGCGATTCTTCAACATCGGCGCATTCATCCGCCTCACCGGATGCTTCCTGCACGGAGAGAAGCTGCTCCAGGTATGGCAGGATCTGCTCTTCTTCGTCCGCGCCGGTAGTTACAGCCTGCTGTTCATCCCCCGGCTGTGCATAGAAATCTTCGGGGGGCAGCTCGGCAACGCGGAAGAAGCGCTCGGGCTCAGGCTCGGCCTGAGGCATCTCATCCTGCGGCCCGTCAGCAGGGGCTTCCGTCGTGGGCGCACTGGTGACGGCAGGCAGCAGATTCCAGCCCAGGCGCGCCGTCACGTCCGCCGGGATGGGCAGGTCAAAGCTGATCGCCAGCGGATCGGGCCACAGCGGGCGATAGGCAAAGCTTTCGCCCCATAGGTGGGCCGGCACCTGCGCGGCCGGGTCATTGACCACGCAACGGTGCAGCAGCTCGACTGCAGCAGTTTCATCGCCGCTTTCGAGCAGGGCTTCAGCGCGCAGCAGGGCAAAATGGAGTGAGTCGGGCCAGCGGTCCTGGAAGGTAGTGGTCAATTCCAGCGCGCGCCGGTAATCACGTTCGGCAGCGGCAAGCTGAGCCTGCAGCAGCGCTGACCAGAAGGATTCCGGCTCATGTTCAACCGCCTGAGTCACGATCTGGCGCGCATCGTCCAGGCGATCCTCATTTAGCAGGCGGCGGATGCGGCGCAGCAGGCGCTGCCAGGCGTCCAGGCGCGGATCGGCGTCCGGCTCAAGCAACTGCCGCGCAGTGCTGAACTCGGCGTCCAGCCGCACCAGCCGCGCGAGGATCTGTTCAGCCTGCGCCTTCTTACCTTCGGCGGACAGGCCTTTGGCCAACAGCAGATTGACTTCCAGATCGCCGGGGAAACGCGTCAGCCAGGTTAGCGCGGCCAGGCGCAGGAAACGCAGCGAGCCGGCCGCGAGCGCGGCATGCAGGATCAGGAGCAAATCTTCGCGTTCAATGGTATGCGCGGTGGAAGCGGAATGCGATGTGGGGGTCATAGGGCCGAATTTGCCTCCTGAGAATTGTGTACCAGGTTGAGTGCAATAACCGCGCCAAGCTGGCGTCGGATGTTCAGGTCGCCGGGGGCCAACTCGGCGGCGCGGCGCAGCATAGCTTCAGCGCCGACGTAATCTTTGCTATCACGCAGCACTGCCGCAGCCTGACAGAAAGGCCGGAAGTCGCGCGGGGCAATCTTGATCGCCTGTTGATAGGTATGCAGCGCCTGCAAGTGCTCGCGGCGACTGAGAAAGACTTCACCCAGGTCGAGGTATGGCTCGATCTCGGACGGCGATTGGCGGATGGCCTCGCTGAAGAAATGAATTGACTGGTCGAGCTGGCCGGCGGAACGCTGCAACTGACCGAGCAGCAGATTGAGCTGCGGGAGCTCGGGGTTGAGCTGGTAAGCGGCGTAGGCAGTGCGTTCAGCAGATTTGAAGTCGCCGCAGTCGGCCAGGGTCTGGGCCAGCAGGCTGAGCACCCGGGCATCCTGGGGGAAGCACTGGCCCAGCTCGACGTACGCCGAAAGGGCTACCTGCGGGCCGTACAGGCGGCGGATGAGGTTGGCGCGTTCCAGCAGCACCGGCTGTGATTGGCCAACTTCAGGCAGGGCTTTTTCCAGCACTGCCAGCCCATCTGCTGGGGAGCCGGTCTGCGCCAACACGCGCGAGAGGAAAAGAAGGGCGGCCGGGTCGGTGGGCGCGCAGGCCAGGGCGGCGCGCGCGTGCTGCAGCGCAAGGCCGTTCTTGCCCATTTGCAGGGCCACCTCGCCACTCAACAGGCGCGGCGCGGGCTGGTCGGGGGCAAGTTTGGCGGCGGTCTCGGTAGTCTCCAGGGCAGCGTCCAGGTCACCGGATGCGCGACGCGCCTGGGCCAGCAGCAGGCAGGCATCCAGGCTCACGGGGGCCAGCAGGCAGGCGCGTTCCAGCACATTGACGGCTGCGGCACTCTGGCCGGCATGGATGTACAAACGCCCAAGGTCCAGCGCTGTATCCAGCGCGGCGGGCTCAAGGGCCAGGCATTGCTCCAGGTGCGCGATGGCACCACGCGGGTCGCCTTCCGCCTGGCACAACCTGGCAGCCCACGACTGCCAGACCGGTTCATCGGGCCATAGGGTTAGCGCGGTCTGGATTGCATGCAATGCTTCCAGGTTTTCCCCGGCGGCTTCAGCCAGCAATGCGTGCGCCGAGTGGTACAGCGGGCGCTCAGGACCCAGCTCGGCGGCCTTGCGCGCAGCTTCTACTCCAGCGCGATTATCCAGCCCTAACGAACACAGGGCCAGTTCGGCCAGCAGTGCGGCGGTGCGCGGATAATGCGGAGCAATGCGCAGGGCATTCTCGCTGTTTTGGGAAAGGCGCAGCACCGCCAGCAGCGCGGGAGCGTGCTCACCGGGATTGGGAAGCCGCGCCAGCGCGGGTGCATTCTGCAGGCCGGGCTGGAAAGCCGCGCGGCCGCGCGCCTGCCACACACTGATCTCCGGCGCGCCGGCCAGCCGCGCAGCGGCCTGAATGGCACGCTCGAAGCGTTCACAGGACGTTCCGTTCAGCACGTCTGCGCCCGGGGCGTGGGTGGTGCAGCGTAGAGCTTCGCAGGCATGCTGGCGCTCGGCGCACAACACCAGCGCGCGAGCGTAGCGCAGGTGCGCGCGTGGCTCCTGGGCATGCTCGGCGGTGCAGGCTTCCATCGCCCGCAGCGCCTCACCCCAATGTTCCAGCTCCAGCGCGGTCTCAGCCAGCGCCAGACGTCCGCCGGCCTCGAATAGCGCGCCATATTCCACCGCTCGGAGGATGGCCGGCTCGACAGGCTTCAGGGCGCTGATTGCGGCGGCAAACTGGTTCTGGGCCGCGGCAGTATTGCCCACCCGCAGCAGCAGGCGGGACTGGATCGCCAGGTAGCGTGTCTCTTCGGGCGCGTCTTCCAGGTACATCTGCGCCAGGCGGCCAGCTTCACTGTCTTCACCTGCGTCTAGCGCCATCTCAACACGCAGCGCGGCCAGCGCGCTGGTCCAGGGCGTTGTGTCCTGGTTTCCTGCCGGGTCGAGATCATCCAGGCGGGCAAGGTTTATCGCGCGCACCGGTTCCAGAAGGTTGCAGGCCAGGTCGGCGGCCAGGTAGCGCAGCGAGAGGTCGCGCGGTGCTAACGCAAGGGCATTTTCCGCGTGATGCAGCGCGGCCGCGAGCGACCCGCCGGCACGCAGCAGCAGGGCAAAACGAGTGTAGATGGCAGCGCGCGAAAACAGGCTTTCCCACCATTCCGCCGGCAGGCTACCCTGGCTGATTACTTCTTGCGCCGCGGGTTGAACAAATTCCCTCTCCAGCTCCAGCAGCCGCAGAGCATGCTCCAGGCTGGCGAGGGCCGGCTGGTACTGGTGGTCGCCAGCCAGCAGATCGGCCAGGAAAACATGCAGGGCGGGAACAGTGGCCGCCTGGTCGAGCGCGGCGCGTGCGGCATCCAGGGCAGCCGGGGTGTTCCCCAAGCGGTGGTGGATGGCAGATGTTTCGAACAGCAGCCCGGCCGGCGCCGGGTCGGAAGCGCAGGCGGCGCGCTCCAGGCAGGCCAACGCGGCAGGCAGGTCATTCAGGCGGGTGTACGTGCCGGCGGCCTGGCTGTATTCAGCCGCGCTCAGGTTTTCAATGCGCGTAAGCGACTGCAACGCGGATTGCGCGGCAGCGGCGTGCCCTTGCCCGGCTTGCACCTGCGCCAGCAGGTTCCAGCAGTCGGCGCGATCTGGATCGAGGTGGGTGACGGATTGCAAGGCTTCGATGGTCTCGCTTTCCCGACCGAGAGCCTGCATGGTCTCAATGTACCAGGTCAGGTTGCCCAGATCGGCGGGAGCAATCTGCATGGTCTGGCGCGCGACCACAGCAGCGTCTTCGGGTAGGCTGGCCTGGCGGTAGGCAGCGGTGAGATGCTGGCTGAGACGCATATCATCGGGCTGCGCCTGAACAGCTTCGCTCAGCGCGGCCACTGCGGTTTCCACCTGGCCGGCGGCGAGCGCCGAGCGGCCAAACCCGGCCTGCACCCGCCAGCGCCATTCAGGCAAGGCGGCGTGCGGGTCTTCCACCAGGGCGGAGTACAACTCCAAAGCCCGGCCGGGCTGGCCGAGCGCAAGAAGCGTTTCCGCCAGCAGCGCACCGGCGTCAAAGTCACCGGGCCGGGCGGCCAAAACCACCCGTAGGGCCAGCTCAGCGCGCTCGAGGCGGGTGGGGTCGGCCAAAACGGCGGCATCCACCATGCGCTCGGGAGCATCAGCCAGCAGCGCGCGTGCATACAGCAGGTACCATTCCGGAAGGGCGCCTTCGCTTTGAACGGCCACTTCCAACGGCTGGATGGCAGCATCCATTTCGCCGGCATCCATCAGGGTTTCGGCATCGGCAATGGCTACAAGCGGATGCTGCGGCCAGCGAGCGCGCGCGGCTTCGAGCACGCGGCGCGCCTGGCGAGCGTGCCCGAGCTGATTGAGCGTGCGGCCAAGCAGCCACGCGGCATCGGCGCAAGCGGGCAGCAAGCGGGTGGCCTGTTGCAGGTGCGGCAGGGCTTCCGACGGCATCTCCAGGTCCAGGCAGGCCTGGGCCAGCGCCAGGTGCAGGTCGCCACTCTCAGGCACGGCCATCACGGCGGCGTGCAGAGTCTCGCGCTGGCGCTGCGACTGTCCGGCGGCAGCATACAGACCGGCCAGCAGCAGCCAGGGACGCGGCTCTTCCGGGCTGAGCAATGTGGCGCGGCTGAGGTGATGCCGCGCATCATCCCCACGCTCTTCGCGCAGAGCAATTTCGCCACACAGAGCATGCGCCGGGCCGAGATCCGGATTTTCATCGAGCAGGGCAGAACAAATCTCCAGGGCGCGCGGATATTGCTCGCAATGGAACGCGCAGCGCGCTACACCCAGCCGATCGTTTCCCTCGGGGCTGGCCGAAAGGCGGCGTGCATCTTCCCAGGCGGCCAGGGCATCTTCCCACAACGAAAGCTCCTCGCACAGCCCGGCCACCACGCGGCGCGGCTCCGCGGCGGCAGGGTCCAGCAGCAGCGCCAGCCGCGCGGTTTCCAGCGCCGCGGGCAGCGCACCTGCAGAGCGCTGCAGGGCAATCGATTTGCGCAGCAGCGGCAGGTCGGCGGGCCGGCAAACCAGGGTGGCATCTACGAGCTGGCAGGCTTCGGCAGCCAGGCCCAGCATTTGCAGGTGATCCAACGCTTCGGTGGGATCCCAGGTGAAGAATGCTGCGGCGTAGGGCATGCTTTTGGCGGCGCATTCCTGGCGTAATACCGCGGCGGCCTGGCGGCCCAGCTCACGCGCAGTCTCCGGGTTGCGTTCAAATATCGCGCGGGCGCGGTACAGTATGCTCAAGCCAACCGGATCAGCGGCGGGTAGTAACGTTTCCAACCCGGGTTGAATCTGGCGGCCAAGACCGAGGAGCAGGTCCTGCGCCACGCGCGGCTCGCGCGCGGCTTGCGCCACCATAGCCTGCAAGGGAATATCATCCCACTGCGGAGCGCCGCTCTCCAGCGCAGTCGCCTGGACGGCTACGGCGGCGTAGCTCATCAACAGCGCGTCACCAGCCGCCGACAGGCTCTCACGCGCGCCAGCCGTGTCACCGGCCATCCATTGCAGCGCGGCTCGCTGGCGCAGCGTTTGGGCGAGGATTGGAAGTTGTTCCGGCGCGGCGGTGGGAAGGTCGGCGGGCAGGCAAGCAGCCAGCGCGGCGGCAACCGCTTGCGCCAGCGTGGGCCGGCCAAGAGCCAACAGGCGCTGTACCCAGGATCCTTGCCGCTCGAGCGGCAGATTCCTCAACAAATCGATCAGGATGCCGGCCTGCTCGGCCTCGTCCAGCGGGGTGGTGAGCACGCAGTGGCAGCACCAGTCCGCGGCGATGGGGTCAGGCAGCGCAGCCAGGGATTGCAGCAGCGTGCCAGGATTACTCACCAGGCCGTGCAAGATGGCCAGCAGCGCGCGCCAGCGCCGTTGCACCGGAGCGCCGGAAATCGCGGCGCTGTGGCATGGCTCGCGCAGCAATGTATCCCAGCTTCCGGTCAAACGGAAGCGCTCGTGCAGCGCCAGGGCGGCCAGTGCAGCCGATTCCAGCTCGCTGGCGCCGGTAGGAAACTGCCCTCCGTTGAGCAGCAGCTCGTAGGCCTGAAGCGCGACCGGCAGGATACCTTCCGGCAGGGTCACTGCAACACCATGTGGCCCGCCGGAGATGCCGGCCGCCAGCAGCGCAAGGCGCGTGGGGCTCCAACTGGCGGCATCCGCGGCATCCTGGCGCGCGGCTGCCTGCTCCAGTAGCCCATTGGCCAGCGCATCCCACACGAGGTGGTCTTGCCTTAACGCGGAAATCACCCGCGCGCTATCGGCGGGGGAAAGGCACTCCCACGGTTTCATCCATTGCGGGTTGGGTTGCATGACGGCTCCTGTCAATGAAAATAGACGCGGCGGTTATACCAGTTGCGCAATCAAACCATACGCGCCGGCCAACAGCACAAACCCCACAATCACCAGGAAAACCCCTACCCCGGTGACGGATTTGACCAGCCCGTTGAGCGCGTCAATCAGCGCGGAAGCGTTGCCCACCAGCCCGGCCACGTCTTCGGCAATGCCTTTTTGCGCCAGGCGTGTGGTCTGCTCGGCAATCGTCTGCATTTCCTTGCCGGCGGCCCTGGTGAGCAACACCAGCACGCCGGATACAATGCAGGCCAGACCGGCAAGTAAAAGCCCCACGGCCATGGTAAGGATGAAGTCACTGGCGGTCATCGCGATCATACAAAATGCCTCCTGAAATGGATTTCAGAAGGCATTGTTGCAATTAGCGTGCCAGGGGCGGAAGGTTATCCAAGTTTGGCAATATCAGGAGGTAGGTGGGAAAGATCGAGTTGCGCTTCGTCGCAGAACAGCAGGGCGCGCTCGATGGCGTTGCTGAGCTCGCGGATATTACCGGGCCAGTTATAGGCAGTCAACGCGGACACGGCTTTGGGCGAGACGCTGGTAACATTGACTCCCAGGCGAGCGTTATTCAGGCGCACAAACAGCGCCACCAGCTCGGGGATATCCGCCTGGCGCTCGCGCAGGGGCGGCAGGTGCAGGTCTACCACCTTGAGGCGGTAATACAGATCTTCGCGGAATTGCCCATCACGGATCATGGCGCGCAGGTCGCGGTTGGACGCGGCCAGCACTTGCACATCCACGTGGATGAGCTGCGTGCCGCCCACACGGCGGAAAGCGCGCTCTTCGAGCACGCGCAGCAGCTTTGCCTGGATGTCCATTGGCATGGATGAAATTTCATCGAGAAAGATCACGCCGCCATCAGCGGTTTCCATCAGGCCGTGCTTGCGGCGCTCGGCGCCAGTGAACGCGCCGGCCTCGTAGCCGAACAGTTCCGATTCGAGCATCGTATTCTGGATCGCGGCGCAGTTGATCGCCACAAATGGCTTACTGGCGCGCGGGCCGGAGCGGTGGATAAAGCGCGCCAGCACTTCCTTCCCGGTGCCGGTCTCGCCGGTGACCAACACGGATACCGAAGCAGCCGCGGCGCGCTGCGCCTGGCTGACCACTGATTTCATTGTTGCACTATTGCCAATGACAAAATGCCCGTCTTTCTGCAACTGCTCCTGGCGCAGATGCGCCAGCTCGCGGCGCATGGTGATGACCTCACAAGCGCGCTGGATGGACTGTTCGAGCTGAGCAAACTGGATTGGCTTGGTGAGGAAGTCGTGCGCGCCGTTCTTCATCGCGTCCACCGCCATCTCGATATCGCCGTACGCGGTGATCAGTATGATTGGCGGACGCATGGGCATCCGCGCGGTTTCGTGCAGCAGGTTCGGTCCGTAGCCATCCGGGAGCTGCACGTCAAGCAGGATCACATCACCATCACCGCGCTGCACGGCGGCGCGAGCATCGGCCAGGTTGGCAACTCCAATCGTCTCATAGCCGCGCGCGGTGAGATAGTCACCGATATTGCGGCGCGCGTTTTCTTCATCATCCACGATCAAAACGGTAATTGCCATGCTTTATTCTCCCTGTACTGCCGGTAACTGTACGCGAAATACCGTCCCGCCGGGGAAGGAATCCACGCCGATGCTGCCGTGATGGGCAGTGACGATGCGCTTGGTAATTGCCAGCCCCAGACCGGTGCCACTACTCTTGTTGGATACGAACGGCTCAAATACATGCGCCTGCATGTCGTCAGGGATGCCCGGGCCGGTATCGGAGACAATAATATCCACGTGCGGCGGGGTGGTCAATGTATCGCTGGGAGCAATTTTGACCGCCAGCGTGCCGCCGGTGGTGCTCATGGCCTCTACGGCGTTGCTGACCAGGTTGGTGAACACCTGCTCCAGCGAGCGCGGATCGGCCATAATTTTGGGCGTATTTTCAGCACTTTGCAGGAACGGCTGCACGTTCACGCGCGTCATGCGCGGGTGCCAGCGGTCGAGCAGGCGGCGCACCAGCAGGGTGATATCCACCGGCTCAAACTTGGGCTCGATGGGGCGCGAGAAAGCCAGCACCGATTCCATCAGATGATTCAGGCGGGTGCAGTCGCCTTCCATGCGGTTGAGCAGCTCGAGATTGGGGTCATCTGGGCCAAATCGCATGGCCATGAGCTGCAGGCCGGTGGAAATGTTATTAATCGGGTTGCGCACTTCATGTGCAAATACGGCAGTGACATCGCCCAGCAGGGCGCGATGCTCTAGCTGCTGGGTGCGCAGCCGGATCTGTTCGTGCATGCTCATGTCAGTGAGGAAGACGATCACTGCCAGAAGCTCACCACCTTTTTGCACCGGCACAGCCTGCAGGTGCGCAGGGAAGGACTGGCCATTACGGCGGTGCAGGTGCACATTGCCGATATTGTGCGTGGGGATTCCCTGGCAGGCGGCTTCCAGCGCGGGGATCAACGGCCCGGCGCCAATCAGAATATTTTCAACTGGCTGGCCCTGGGCTTCCCAGTTGGCGTAGCCCAAAATCCACTCGGCGGCGGAGTTGATCTCGCGCACATTCAGGCCTGGCTCCAGTACCATCACGCCCTCTTCGGTATTCTCGAAAATGGCGGCATAAATGGAATTGCGCCGGCCCTGCTGCTCCATCTCGTGGGCCATGTTATCGGTCAGCAGGAAGTGCTGGATGGCGGTGCCAATGGCCATGGCGCTACCTTCGAGGAATTCAGGCAGATAGGGAGAAGGTTCGGCGGTGGTATCGCCGACGACCAGCAGGCCCATTAATGCGCGGCCCAATCCTAGCGGAGTGCTGGCCAGATACGACAGGCCACCGATGCGCGCAAAGCGGTGCAGCTCAGTTTGCACGCGGCGGCCGGGCGACCAGACGCACGTTTCCGAAAGTCGAATGAGATCTCCAGAAGGCATCGTCTCGGGAAATGAACCATCCGTGCCACAACAAACCACGCGGCGTAAGTGGGGCGCGCTGGGGTCTACCTGGTAGATGGCGACGTGGTCGGTGGAAAACAGAGTTTTGCAAATTTCGACGGCCTTCTCCAGCGCGCTTTGCAGATCAGTAGCATCGGAGAGCGCAGCGAGGGCAGCCATGCGCTTGCCCATCTGATCGCGCTGCGCGCCGGTGGTCTGTGCCTGCCCGGCAGCAATCACATTCACCAGCAGCCATTGGGTCTGGGCATCCAGCGCGCTGGCGGTGACAAGCACATCCAGCGGAGGGCGGCTGCGCCGGTTCATTGGGGTCAGGGTTTCTTCGCCCTGTGACAGACGCAGCAGATCGATCCCTGGGATCAGATCGGACAGGTTTGAACCGATCAGCTCACCCTGCGAAAAGGCCGAGAGCTTCTGGAACGCGGCGTTGCAGATCTGCACCACACCCTTTTTGGCGTCCAGGATCAGGGCCGGGTTGGGCAGCGCATTCAACAGCGCGAAAAACTCCGGCAAGGCAGGTGTTTTCCCGCGCCAGAGAGGGACGGTGGGTGGATGGAGTGGATCAGGGTTAGGCATAGCTAGACTGCGTGCCGCAGGTGTGCGGGCAATATTCCTTCCATGCTGCGATATTTGGCTACCGTGCGGCGAGCGACTTCATAACCGCGCTGGGCCAGGATTTCGGCAAGCTGCGTATCGGAAAAAGGCTGCTGCTCGGCGGCGATAATCTCGCGCAGCACGGTGCGCACGTTGAGGTTGCGATCAAAGAAGGTGGAAAGTGGAACGATACGGCCATTGGGGAGCTGCACGGCTTTATTTGCTACCGCGCGCGAGATGGTCGATTCGTGCACGTCCAGCTCCTTGGAAAGCTGCACGCGTGTGACCGGGCGCAGGGACTTTTCACCGTGGAGAATAAAATCGCGCTGCAGCACCACCACTTTTTGCATCAGGCGCTGCATGGTGTTGTTGCGCTGCTGCAAGCACTTAACGAATAGTGAAGCGCGCTCCATATCCGCGCGCCAGGTTTCGCGAGCTTCCTCGCCCGCCTCACTGATGGCCTTGCGGAACAGCGGGTTGACGCGCAGCATGCCCCACACCGGCATAATGATCTCGACCATCAGGCGATCGTTACCGGCGTCTTTCAAGTGGCCGATGATGATGTCCGGGTGGTGGTAGATTTCTATGCCGCTGGGCCTGGGCGCAGCGACATCGCCCCAGTGCGAGCGCCCCGGAAAAGGGTTGAGGTTCTCGGAAACAAAGTGCACCGCGGCCTGCACCTGGCGCTGCCCGGTACCCAACTGGCGCGCCAGCTCGGCGTATTGGCGGCGGCTGAGCAAGTCCATGTGCTGCTCAATGATCTGACGCGCAAGGGCCGGTACCGTCCGGCTGTCGCTCAGCATTTCGAGCTGCACCAGCAGCGCCTCGCGCGGGCTGCACGAGCCCACGCCTACCGGCTCGGCACGCTGGATGACCCGCTGCACGTCCTGCACGCGCGAGAGCTGCAGGTGCAGAAAGCGCGCCACCTCGACCAGCGAGACGGTCAGCAAGCCATCCTCATCCAGGTGCGTGAGCAGGTAGGCAGCCAGGCGGCGATCTTCAGGGGCCAACTCAGAGGCGATCTGGCGCATGACAAAGGTGGGCAGGTCTTCTACGGCCTGCGAGAAATTATCCTCGGGCAAATCCTCAGCGCTAACCCCGCTGCCGCCGGAGGTGTAAAAGTCCTCGCGTGGCGAGAGAAACACTACCGGCTCATCCGGAGCGCCGGCCGGCGCGCTGGTGCAGGCCGGGCAGTGGCCGCGCGGGGGCAGCGGGCGGTGGCAGGTGGGGCAGCGGCGCTCGTCGACCATCTCCAGCGCCGGGTTCGAAGCCAGCTCGGAATCAATTTGCTGGCGCAGCTCATCGGCGGTGAGGCTGAGCAGGGTCATGGTCTGCGCAAGGTGCGCAGTGGTTGCGGGGCGAAGCGTGTGATAATGGACCTGAAACATGTGTACCACCCGGGGAACGGTTTTAGTATAGCGGTATAGCGCTCAGGATGCAAGATTTATGCCAGGGGGAAAGAAGCGATTAACAGCATGCAAAGCGCCCAAAAGCCTTACCGCGGAAATAACCACCGGCTCGGCGGAAACAACCTGCCGGGACGCTTGTAATACAGGCCGTTTTTGCCTATGATGGATTCGTTCATTCCGGCGACGAGCGGTCAGTGGGGTGTCTTATGGTCACAATTTCCACCGAGTTTAGCGCAGAGCAGCACGGCTTTCGTTTTCCCAACCGCTTTCCATTTGCTTTTCCTACGCGCTACGCGCTGCCGTATGCGGGAGAGGTGGCCTTGCAAGACGTGTTGCCCGGCATGGCCGGCGGGGTGTGCTACACCGCGCTGGATTATTTCCTGGCCGGGCAAAACGTGCCGCGCGCGGCGCGCACGGAAGACCTGAGCGAGCGCCTGCTGACGTACATCGCCGAGCGCCACCTGGACAGCCTGTCACTGGCCAATGTGTTCCAGATCATCGAGTGGAGCATGCTGGATGCCGGCGAGATCGCGGCACGCGCCTCGCGGCTGGAGATCCCGCGACTGCGACGCTGGCTGCGGCGCGGCACGCCGGCTGCCATCGTCATCGCGCGACGCGCGGGGATGAACAGCAGCCTGCAAAACACTGTCGCGGTCGCGCTGCGCATGGACATCACCGGCGGCGGGCGGCGCGTAGATATTGCGCTATACGACCCCGACCACCCAGGTGAGACGCTAACCCTGACGATGCGACGGCGGCGCGGCGCGGGGCGTATCGCCTTCAGCGAGTCGAGTGGCGAAGTGGCGCATGGGTTCTTCCTGCTGCCCTACGCACCGCGCGACCTGCCGCCCGAGCTGCGCACCACGCTGGCCGAGGCTGTAGCGTTTGGCGCGCGCGAAACCCTGCCCTTTGTGCTGCAGTGGCCGGTGGACAGCCGCCGCATCAACCAGGAGTTCAACGTCAATCCGCAGTTTTACCGCCCATTTGGCCTGCCCGGCCATGAAGGGTTGGATCTGTATGCCAATACCGGAGCCAGCGTGTACGCCGCAGCTGACGGCGACGTGATTGCGGCCGGCGCGCCCAAGAACCATCCTTACGGGCTGCACGTTCGCATCACCCACCGCGCCGGCGATACCACCTACCACACCATCTACGGCCACCTGAGCAAGATATTCGTGGCCGCTGGCCAGGCAGTACGTGCCGGGCAGGCCATCGGGCTGGCGGATAACACCGGCAACTCATTCGGGTCGCACCTGCACTTCACGCTCAAAATCGACGGCGAAACCACCCCGGGCTTCCCACCCGGCATCGTCGACCCGCTGCCGTTCCTGAGCGTCAGCGCCATCCTGCCCATGCCCGTGGCGCTGCCGCCCGACAGCGGCATCCGCGTGTTCACCCTGCGTGACATCAACCTGCGCGCCGGGGCGGGCACTGAGACAGATATCCTCACCGGGCTGCCGTCCGGCGAGACCCTCTCGGTACTGGGCGACGCGGCCACCGCGCGGGGAAAAATCGGCGTGCAGGACGCCTGGCTGCAGGTGTTGACCGCAAACGGCACGCCGGGATGGGTAGCAGCGTGGTTCGTGCAAGACGCGGCACAGGCCTTCCCGCCCAGTGATCTGGTGGTCTATCCGGATGACAGCCTCAACCTCCGCGCAGGGCCTGGCACGGCCTTTGCCGTTGTGGCGAAAATGGAGCCAACCACGGCGCTGACCGTGTTGGGGGATGGTGGCATCGCGCGGCAAAAGCTGGGGAAAGGGGGCGAGTGGCTGCAGGTGCAATCCGCCGAGGGGGAGCGCGGTTTTGTGGCAGCATGGTTCGTGCATACCACTGGCGAGGCTGCGCCGGCCAGCGGGTTGACGGTATCCGTGCCGGTGCAGCTCAACATCCGCGCGCGGCCGAGCACCGAGGCCAATATCCTCACCGTGGCCGTGCCCGGCGATTCACTGGCGGTGCTGGGCGAGCGGGATGCCGCCACGGCGCGTATCGGCGTCGAGGGCCAATGGCTGCAGGTACAGACGAAGGACGGTTTCTGCGGCTGGGCGGCGGCGTGGCTGGTGAGCATTGCTCCAGGTGAGCACAGCGCCCCCCCATCGCCGGCAGCCGGCGGGCTGACCGTCTACCCAATAGACGGGATCAACGTGCGCGCGCAGCCGTCGGTGGGATCACCGCGGTTGTTTGGCGCGTTGCGCGGGGAAGCGCTGGCCGTGCTGGAAACCGACCTGGTCGCGGCGCGTAAGAAGGTCGGGCAGGCCGAACAGTGGGTGTTCGTGGAAAATGCACAGGGCCAGCGCGGCTGGGCCGCGGCATGGTTTTTAGGGCTGGAGCGGCCAGGGTAACCAAACATGGCATTTAAACGTTGGCTTTATCGTGGCGGGCGGCCGCACCTGCTCGCCAAAATCTTGAATGCAGGTTGGGCGTTCTTGCACAGCGCGGGCATCTTCCCGCAGCGGTTTGTGACCCTCGAAGTGGTGGGACGGAAAACCGGAAAAACCGTGCGCTTTCCCCTGGCCATGGTGACCGTGGATGGAGAAAAGTACCTGGTATCCATGCTGGGCGATGGAGCGAACTGGGTGCAAAATGTGCGCGCCGCCGGCGGGAATGCCCGGCTGGTGCATGGCCGGTCTGAGGTAGTGCGGCTGGAAGAAGTAGCGGTCGAGCGGCGCCCCGGCATCCTCAAGGCATATTTGCAAATCGCGCCGGGAGCGCGCCCGCACATCCCGGTGCACAAAGACGCGCCGTTGGCTGAGTTTGCGGTGATTGCCTCACAATTTCCGGTATTTCACGTCCAATTTTTGTAACAAACCCCGGAAGCTAAGGCTGTCCAGCATTTCTCCATATTTAATTTATTGCACGCCTCCAGCCCTCCGGAACAGCCAGCGCAGCCCATACCCAAAGATCAGCAACCTCGAACCTGCGGCGATAATCTCGAATCGAAGAGAGAATGCCAATGCCAGGCATGAAATCAAACCCAGGATTGCTATCCATCGCGGATACAAACGTTGCTCACTCCGCATGCGCAGCGCCGCCAGGTTCGTGATGCTGTAATATATCAATATTGTGAACGCCGCCGTGGACACAGCCAGCTCCAGGGTACCGAAAAACACAACAAACAGCATTACGAAAGTTGTCAGCAGAATACTTCTATCCGGCACAGCGTAGCGGGGATAAACATGCGCTAAGAAGGCTGGTAAATCGCCACGGCGTGCCATGGCAAACATCATACGGCTGATCCCCAGGATCTGGCTCAGCAGCACTCCCATCATCGCGGCGGTAGCGCCCACCGCAACGATCAGGCGAATTGGTGGCCATCGAAATACATTGGCAGCGACCTCGATCGGTGACCGGGTGGCTGCCATTTGTTCCGCTCCAATGTTCCCCACCGCAACCGTGGATACTGCCAGGTAGAGGAAAGCGGCAATGCCCAATGCAAGAATAATCGCGCGCGGTATCGTCTTCTGGGGCTCACGCACTTCTTCACCCAGGGTTGCCAGGCGAGCATAGCCGGTATATGCAAAAAAGAGCATCGCTGCGGAGCGGAAAATTGCCGCAATGCCGCCAGGAGCAAAAGGTGTAAAGTTCTTCCATTGCACCGTAGGCAGACCTAAGACAACAAACAACAGCAGCGAAATCAGTGAGACGGCGACAATAGCGGTGTTTAACCAACCCGTTTTTTGTACGCCAACCAAATTCACCAGCGCCAAGAGAAGAATTGCGGCCGCCGCGGCGGCCTTTTCTTGGATACCTGGAACCAACGCATGAAAATAACTGGCAAAACCCAGAGCAACTGTCCCACCGGCTGCGAGCTTGCTGGCAAGAAACATCCAACCTGCCGCAAAACCCAACGAGGGATGCAACAAGCGATAGCCATACTCATATGTGCCGCCAGAAATCGGGTAGGAAGCAGCCAGTTGTGCCGAGCTCAATGCGTTAAATGTTGCGACCAGACCGGCCAGCAATAAACCGATCAGAAATGAAGCGCCAGCTACGCCAGCCGCAACGCCGGTGACTACATAGATTCCGGCTCCAATAATTGCTCCCAGGCCAATCGCAATGGCTGCGACTAGGTTCAGATCCCGTCTTAATCGTTGTTTTTGCACTTGCATCGCATCACCGACTCCAAAGAATACCTTTATCAGAATCGATCCGAATAATTTCTCAGCTTGCATTATACGGAAAACCGAGTTACGTATCTGGACGATCGTGCTGTACACTGCCAGTTTCCTCTCGCTTCGTCCCGATCGTTTCCAGGAATAGCTATTCCGAACCTGTGCAGCTTATCTTGAATCACCCCTGAAATGGTGCTATAGTAGATTCGATCAATTCTTCACATTGTTTATCGAAAAAGCTGGATTTTGCCCAGGCACAGGAGCGGGGTACAGGGTGGGACGCCGATGTTGAAGTTAAATGTTGTGCAGGCGGAATATGGCGACTGCCTGGTGCTGCGCTACGGAAGCGAGGCGCAGCCGGGTTACCTGCTGGTGGATGGCGGACCTTCCGAGACCTATCCCCACCACCTCAAACCGGTGCTGGAGCAGATCGGCTCGTCCGGCGGATGCCTGGACCTGATGGTGCTCAGCCATGTGGACAATGATCATATCATCGGCTTGCTGGAGATGATGGCCGATATGGCGAAACGGCGGGAAAAGAGCCAGCCTGAACTATTACCGGTGCGCGGGCTATGGCATAACAGCTTTGAACGCACGATGGGCGGCAACCGCGGGCTGGTTGCGCGCATGGATAGCGGCCTGGCCGGCGCGGGGGCGTCTTTTGCCAACGCAGCAGCGGTCACATTTGGCATCAGCGAGGGGAACAAGCTGCTTACCGCTGCGCGGCAATTGAATATCCCGATTAACCCGCACACGGGCGGAGGCACTATCACCACTGAGGCGCTGCCCAAGCCGGTGGTGCTGCAGGACCTCAAGATATGGGTATTGGGACCCACGCCGCAAAACCTGGCGCAACTGCAGGAGAAGTGGCTGGCCTGGCTGGATACCTACCAGAAACGCGCTCCGTTTGCGAGTGGCGTCGAAGCCGAGAAACTGGATCGCAGCGTGCCCAACCTGAGCAGCATCATGCTGCTGGCGCAAAGCGGGCGGCGGAAAATCCTGCTTACGGGAGATGCTACCAGCGATGATGTTCTGGAAGGTTTAAAAACGCTCAAGCTGATGCCAAAATCGGGTGTGTTTAAAGTGGACGTGCTCAAGCTGCCGCATCACGGCAGCGCGCGCAACGTGCGCAAGGCATTCTTCAACAGTGTGCAGGCGAAAATTTACGTAATTTCCGCCAACGGGCGCGACGGCAACCCCGACCTGGCTACGCTGATCTGGCTGGTGAGCGCAGCCAAAGAGCAAGGGCGCAAGATCAAAATCCTGGCGACCAACGCGCCAGAGAGCATCCAGCAGTTGATGGAAGAATACCCGCCGAAAGAGTGGGGCTACACCCTGCAGGTGCTGCCGGCTGACCAACACGCGGTGGAAATTTAGACCACCCGACGAAGCGTGTGACTTGCCTGCCACAGGAATCTTATTCCAAAGCAAAACAGGACTGTAGCGGGTTACAACAAAGACGGATTACCAGAGAGGAAGGGGATATGGGTCTCAGTTTTTTGTATGGTGTCATCGGTGGCGCACTGGGCGAACTGCTCAAATGGTACGCGCTGCGCGAATCACCCAACCTGCCTACCTATGTTAAAAGCCCATTCTACTGGGTCGTGACTGTTTTAATGGTTCTGGCAGGCGGGGGGCTGGTGCTGATCCAGGGCGTGGACGCGAATAATCCGTGGCTAGGGATCAACGTGGGTATTACCGCGCCGCTGATACTCAAAGGCTTCGCGTCGGCGGTGCCGATCCAGCCGGCGAAATCCGGCGGCGTTTCCTTCGAGCCCAAAACCACACCACCGCCCAGCCTGATCAATTTTTACGCCGGACGGTAACGCCCGGGAACTGACTTCCCATCCATGTCTGGGATCGCGCCCGACAGCGCACTGATCGAGGTGATTTTTAAGGGAGAAAATCGCCCGTGTGAGGTACGCCTGACGCTGCAAGACCAGCAGCGCGCCACGGGCAGCCTGGATACAACCGCGGCCGGCGCACTCAGCCTGCGCATCAATCAGGGCTGGCACACCGGACTGCACGAGCAGCTCGGGCGTGAATTATTCCAGTTACTGCTGCCCGAACCGCTGGCTACGCTGTATGCTTCGGCGCTGCGCGCCAGTGGGCGGCGTGGTTTGCGGCTGGCGCTGGAAATTGACCCTGAGCTGCCCGCGCTGCACCACGTGCCGTGGGAGCGCATGCTGCACCCGGTCGGCGCGGGGTGGCTGCCGCTGGCGGCCGCGCCCAACGTATTCTTCTCGCGCCGGCTGCGACCTGGCCAACCCTGGCCGCTGCCCGCCCCGGCCGGCGCCCTCAAAGCGTTGGTGGTCGTCTCCAGCCCGTTCCCTCAGGGGAGTCCCTTCTATGTGGATAGCGCCAAAGAGCAGGCTGCCATCCTGGAAGTGTTAGCGCAGTTCCCCGACCAGGTACAGGCAGAAGTGCTGAGCGGCGAAATCCGGCTGCAGCAGATTGTCGACCGGCTGAACAGCGCCGGCGGATATGATATCCTGTATTACGCCGGGCATGGCACATGGAACGACGCCACCCAGACCGGCGCGCTGATCCTTACTGGCCCGCAGCCGGATGGCAGCAGCGGCCCGGTCGAAGTAAGCGCGGCTGAGGTCGTTGATAAATTGGGCAGCGTGGGCAGCCTGCCGCGTCTGGTATTCCTGGGCGCGTGTGAGAGCGGCCAGCAGTCCACATTCGATGCCTTCGCGGGCGTGGGGCCGGCGCTGGTGATCGGCGGCTGCCCGGCGGTAGTGTGCATGCAGGAGAAGGTGGAGAACGCAGTGGCGCGACCATTCGCAGTGGAATTCACCAGTAACCTGCTGTTGAGCGGCTGCGTGGACCTGGCGATGAACCGCGCGCGTGTAACGCTACTGGAAAACCAATACTTTCAGTGGGCCGTGCCGGTGCTGTACATGCACCTGCTGGATGGCCTATTGTTCAATCCGGTGCAGCGCTTCCGCCCGGCGCAGCCACAACCCTACAAAAAATTGGCTCCCTATGGCCGAGACGATGGTAATCTATTCAAAGGCCGCACGGTAGATGTGACCGAAGTGGCTACACGCATCAGGGCCGGGCAGATCACCCTGGTGCATGGTGAATCCGGCGTGGGGTTGACCTCGCTGCTGGACGCCGGAGTATGTAAGGTGCTGACAGAGGGTAACGAGCAGGTGCGCTGCCGCGTGGTGCGCGTGGAAGATTATGGCGACCTGGCGGGCGAAATTCGCACCAACCTGGTGGAAGACGGCCGCCCGGTATTCCTACCACTGGCCGGTGATGCTGCCCTGGCAGACGTGCTGCAGGCGGTGGCCAATGGCCCGTTCGCCGCGCTGGTGTTGATGCTAGACCAGTTCGAAAACGCGCTGGCACTGCCCCCTGCCCGCCAGCAAGAAATTTTTGATGGGTTGGATGCAGGGCTGGCGGCAGCCGGCCAGCGTCTCAAGCTGGTGATCGCGCTTAACAGCGACTTCCTCAGCGGGCAGGCGCAGTTGCAGAGCTGGCTGGGTAGCCGCGCCGGTAACTGGGTGGAGGTGCTGCCGCTGCAACCGGATAATGCGGTTGAAGCCATCTACCAACCGCTGCGCGATATTGGCTCCGCGGTGCAGATCAACCGCAAGTATGTCAAAGAGCAGATTGTGCCTGACCTGACGGGGCTGTATGCCGGGAAAGCGTCAAAACAGAAGTCCTGGGTTGACCCCGGCCAGCTCCAAATCGTATCCTCGTGGCTATACGAAAAGGCTGAAAATACCAACGAGGACACGATCGAGTTATATGAAGATACGGGCGGCGCGGATGGTATCCTGGCGCGCTATATGAGCGAGGAGATGGAACAGCTCTTCCCGGGCGAGTCGGCCGACATCGCGCGCAAGATCTTCGTGGCCCTGGCCGCTCCGCAAATGGATCACTGGGTGCGGCCGGAGCAGGTCACGATCCGCGCCGCGGCGCAGGACGGCCAGCCCGGCGCACCGGTGCCGGCCGGCGTGGTGACCACGGTGTTGAACCAGCTGGTGCGCGCCGAACTGCTGACGCGGCGCTTCCAGGATGGCGGCTACGCCTATGCCTTCTCCAACCATACCGTGGCCGAGCAGGCCGTGCTGCTGGGCGGTGAGAGCGTACGCCTGGCCTACCAGGTGGGCGATGAGCTGGAGCGCGCCTGGCGGCTGTGGCTGGCCGAGCGCGAAGAAAGCCAGGCCGACCCGGCGCGGTTGGATGCAGCGCTGCCCGGGGTGCAGCAGCTGCGCCGTCTGGCGGAGTTCGGCGCGCACATTGATGCGCCGCCGGTGAAGCTTCTGCTGCTGCTACGCGCTGCGGTGCTGCACCGCGAGCCGGTGGACACGTGGCTGGAGAAGCTGCGCAAGAAGGAAAATGAGCTGCACCTGGTGCAGGCTTTGGAAAGCAGCGGCCCGCAAGAACCCGAGCCTGCCATCAGCGGCGTGGCGCGCAGCCTTTCCCATACCTTGCTGGGGATGGGTGCCGCGAGCATGCCCAAACGGCCGGACAACGCCTATGGCTATGGCGAAGTCGCGTGGGCGGCGGTGAACAGCGGGGACCCCATCAGCCGGCAGACAGCCGCGCTGGCCCTGGCCGTGCTGCCCGGCGGCGCAGGCGAAGCCCTGGCGCGGCTGCACCTGGCGCTGGATGCCGGCGCGAAGCGGCCGCGACTGGCCGGTCAGGTGTACGGCAGCCTGGCCGAGCATCTGCCGGAGGCAGACCGCGGCGCAGTGGAGCGTGAGATCCGCCACCTGCCGCTGTCAGGGCGCCTGGCAGCGTACCTGTGGCGCGGCACCTGGCGCGCAATCAATGATCGCGGTTGGATCGCATGGAGCACGTTGGGTGGCGCGTTGGGGGCCGGGCTGGGCCTGGGTTTGGAACGGCTGCTGGTGGGTATCCTTGCCACCCCGCCCGGGCAGACCATTCGACTGCTGGGATCCACGTTTTTCTTCATCCATTCCTACACCGGTTTCCTGCTTATGCTCTTGTGCTGTCTGGGCCTGGCGCTGGCGGGGCCAATCTTCCTGCGCAACCGCTCGCATACCACGCTGGCGCAGCGACTGCTACTGGGCACGTTGGGTTTTGGATTCGCCAATCTGGCAGTCAGTTTTATTACCGGGGGCAACATCCTGGCGGTCCCCTTCCCGATCCTGGCAGGATTCCTGGCGGGGATTCTTCTCAGCGCACCCCTGGCGCTGCAGGATGCGCAAGCAGATGCTCACCTCAGTGGGCGGGTGCTCGCCGCCGGCGCGGTTGCGGCGCTGCTGTTCGCCGGGTTACACGCCGTTTTTCTGGCGTTCCCTAACCTGGGCGTGGGTATTACCTCGGCATTGTCTGCCGGGGCGATGAACAGCCTGTTTCAGCACTGGGGCTGGCTGCAGCGCGCCTACCCTTCGGATTGGGCCGACCTGATTTCATTGGCGGACGCGCTGCTTTCCGGTTCGGCGCTGGCATTCGGCGGGCTGGCCGGCCGGCGGCTGGCGGCTATAGGCTACGCGCGCTGGCAGGTTATTGTTAACCGCGGTTCAGATTAACGGTACAAGGAGCGGTTTATGGACACAAAAGGGAATAGAACGATGCGCCTGCTGCTGGCCGGTGCTGTGCTGGCAATGGCAATCATGGCATGCAGCCTGACCGGTGGGCAACCAACCGACGCGCCGGCCACTGAGTCACCGGCGCAAACCGCCCCACCCGCGGCAAGCGCCACCACTGAAGCTACCAGCCCGCCGGACGCCAGTGCTACCCCTACCACACGCCCCACAGCCAGCGCAACCAGCATCCCGCCCTCGCCCACCGCTCCGCCAACCACCGTGGCGCGGGTGGAAGTGCCCTCACAAGTGCGGCGGTTGAATGCCGCGGTGTTCACCGGTGCGCGCCAGCCGCTGCCCGCGCTGGACCAGGATGGCTTCATCACGCTGGATGCAAACGCGCTGATCACCACAGACCTCAACGGTGAGGCAGAAGTGGTTTTGAATAACTGCCTGAGGATCTTTGTATTCCAGCTTTCCAGTCTCACGCGCAGTACCTGCCGTCGCGCAGACCAGCAGAGCGGGCTGGCGGCGTGCAGCACAGGCGGCATCGCCACGGTGATCAACAACTGCACTTCCAAAGTGAAGATTGAAAGCCCCAGCGCCAGCGTGACCACTGATGGAACCATGTTCTCATTGATCTATCTGCCCGAGGATCAGATCAGCCTGCTGCAGGTATACGAAGGAGAGGTGGATGTGCAGGGAGTGACGGACATGAGCAGCGGACAAATGAGCGGCGGCAGCACAGTTGAACAGGACAATTTGTGGTTCAGCGCCCCGGGCAGCCAGTGGGACAACATCAATGGCATACCCGCGCGCGAAGCCCAGGAAATGTCGGTATGGGAAGCCATCCGCCCCGAGCTGATCGTGCGCTATCCATATCTGGACACGTGGATGGACTCGACCGGCGAGGTGATCCGCGCGCAAAACCTGGATTTCCAATCCTATCTGGATAAGCCCAACGGAACGGTGCAGATGGGCGCGGTAGGCCCGGCCTTTGATGAGCCCAATGAAAATGTCATGCTCACCCAGGGCGTGTGGTGGAGCGATGTGGAACACTCAGTGTGGCCCGACCAGAACGTGCGCCTGACGCTAACCACCCCTCTGGAGACGGTGGAAGATGCGCGCATCCTGGAATACAACCAGGAAGCCGCGCAAGGCCTGGTGACCAGCACATCCTTCCAGGATTTTGACTACGTGATCTGGATCGCCCTGGATGGCAATGATCCATACTCCTCGCTCGAATATGTGAAATTGAGCGACTACTTCCAGCAGCTCGGGTTGAACCCGGAACCCAGTTATTACTACGATAATGATTCACTGCAGGCATTGATCGCGGCTTCTGAGACTGGCGACAATCCCCCGCTGTTTTGGGTTGGGACAACGCCCGAATGGGTGAACTAGGAGCCGAATATGTACGCAAAAGGGAATTGGAGTGGCTGGCTGCTGGTTGGTCTGTTAGCGCTAGCACTGGCCGCGGGATGCGACGATACGCCGACAGATACCCCGATACCCGCGAGTACAATCACGCCTACCGTGATCATCACGGGCACCCCACTCGATGAAATCACCGACACCCCGGTACCGGAGATCACCGACACGCCGGTAGAGCCTACCGCAGACAAGAATGCCAAGGTGCTGGTGCAATCGATGGTGCGCCGGTTGACGCCAGTGGTCTGGGCCGGCCCGGCGGCGCCACTACCTGAAGTAGCCAGCGATGCTGCCTTTGAACTGCAGCCGGGTGGGATGATTAGCACCGACCAGAGCGGCGAGGCGGAAGTCTCTATCGAAGACTGCTTGAAGATCTATCTGTATCAGGGTTCGCAGCTCAAACGCAGCACCTGCCACGAAACCGATCAGCAGGGTGGGTTGGCGGTGTGCAGCCTGGATGGGATGATTTCTGTCATCAACCAGTGCTTGAGCCAGGTGGTGATCGTGCAGACGCCAAACTCAGAAATCGTGACGCATGGCACCGAGTTCACTGTGATGTACGACGCGCAGCAAGACCTGACCGTGGTGCAGGTGCTGGAAGGGCGGGTGGCTTTCACACCCATCCTGGCGAATATCCCGGCAGCGCAGCCAAGCGTGGAGCTGCAGGCCAATACCATGATCTTCACCACGTCAAAAGTAGCGCCAACGCTGACCGACCAGCTCCCTGAGCGCCAGGTACTACCACTCGAACGTTGGGAGATACTGCGCAGCAATCTGACCGTGAAAAACCCGTACGTCGATCTGTGGATGGAATCGACACGGGCGCAGGCGGTGGTCAACCAAAGCACATTCCCGCAGGTGTTAATCCGCCCCAGTGGTACCGTCATCATCGATATGACCGGAGCAGCCTGGAATGACCCGACATTGCAAAAACTGGTATCTGATAACATCCCCTGGACGGAATTTGTTCATGAGCTGTGGCCAGATGCGTTTGTGAAGCCGCAACTGGTATTCCCGGAAAAACAGGTGAATGACGCGCGCTTTCTCAAGCGCACGGACCTGCTGCCCAGCACGCGCGCCGCCATCCGCTTGCGCGGGCAGGCGCAAAATGTGATTACAATTTTCGCTCTGCGCGGTAATGCCAATGCGGAAGGCATCGTCAAGCGCGTGAGCAACTTCCTGGTGGAGAGTGGATTCCGGACCCAGGTCGAATTCCTGGATGCAGAGAGCCTGAAGAATCAACAGGCAATCGCTGCATTAAACACCAAACCGATCATGATCATCACGCTGTCCGGGTCGTATTTCGAGTAAGAGAAACGAGGGTGCAATGAGCAAACGATTTGTGTTCAATGGCATCAACGGCGAGACCGGCGAATACCTTACCCAGCCAATGGATCTGGATGAGCTGGTGCGCGTGGCGATGGGCGAGCAGCCCAAACCGGGGCTGGCAGAAATCCTGGCCGCCATCTGGCGCAAAATCAGCACGCCATTTATGGGCCTTCCGCTGGGCGTGGACCCCAAAGACCCATCGCAGTCCGGCTGGGGGATCGTATTCCTGCAGGGCGAAGACCCGGCAGTGAAGACGGCATTGCAAAAACTGATTGACCACCGCCGCCAGAAGATCAATAACGACTCGATCGTCAAGGTGCTGGATTACGCGCCTGGCGAAGAGTACGAAGGCTGGCTGGCGCGGTACAACGTCGCCCCGGGGAGTATCGTTCCGACCAGCGTACCATTCTACTTGCTTCTGGTGGGCGACCCAAAACTGATGCCGTTTGATTTCAGCCAGCTATTAGACGCGGAGTATGCCGTAGGGCGGCTGCACTTTGACACCCCGGCGGAATACGAAGCGTATGTTGATTCGCTGATCGCCTACGAAAATGGGACCAGCGTGCCCAACGCGCGCGAGGTAGTATTCTTCAGCCCGCGCCATTCCTTCGATGCGGCCACCCAGATGAGCGCGGATTCCCTGGTCAACCCGCTGGCGGATGGCATCCCGGCAGCCAACGGCCAGCCGGCCGCGCCGGGAGTAGCGCAACACTGGGGCTACACGCGGTGCAAGCTGTGGGGAGATGATGCCACGCGCCAGGCGTTGCTGGACGTCATTTGCCCGCCGGCGCAGCAACAACCGCCGGCGTTGCTGTTCACTGCCAGCCACGGCATGGGCTTTCCGGCCAGCAGCACGCAGCAGAAAGCTACGCAAGGCGCGCTGCTATGCCAGGACTGGCCGGGTTTTGGCACGATTGCCCCGACACATTATTTCAGCGCGGCGGACGTGCCCGCCGGGGCGCGCGTGAACGGCATGGTGATGTTCCACTTCGCCTGTTATGGCGGCGGCACCCCGGAGTATGACCAGTTTTTCCACGTAGCCAACCAGCCTACTCCGCAACTTGCCAATGCCCCGTTTATCGCCGCGCTGCCCAAAACCTGGCTCACCCACCCCGGCGGCGGCGCGCTGGCAGTGATCGGCCACGTGGAGCGCGCCTGGGGCTATTCGATTATTGCGCCCGAAGCCGGGCAGCAGATCCAGAGCTTCCAAAACGCGGTAGGCATGATCCTCACCGGCCACCCGCTGGGTTACGCGCTCAAGGACTTCAACGAGCGTTTCTCATACCTCTCCAACAAGCTGACGCGGCTGCTCAACCAGCAGCGCATTACCCACACGCTGGACAATGATGACTATGTGACCACCTGGGTGCAGCGCAATGACGCCGAAGGCTACGTGCTGCTGGGAGACCCGGCCGCGCGTGTGCGCGTTGATGCCCTGGGCGCGGCGACATCACTTGCCTGAGATCAATCCCGATCCAGCCCGCTCGCCCCTTTCGTTCGCCCCAATGAAAGGACGCATTTGGGGGAAGAATGGGTGGTTTATTGCGATAACCACTGAAACGAGAAAGTAAACAAAAAGGAGATTACCAATGGCAGACAAACAGGGAACACCCCTCAATACCATCCCTGGCTTCCCGGAAGATGCGACCGGGAGGCTTGCCGGGCTGTGGATCACCACCGCGGAAGAGCTGGTGGGCACAGCGGTTAACGGGGCCGGGCCGCAAAGCCTGGCTGAGTACCTGGGCCTGAGCCTGGAAGACACCAACCGGCTGATCCAGCAGGCCGTCGCGGCGCTGCCGCCGGGTGTATCATTCGCCCCGGGTGACGTGGACCCGCACGGCCTGGGCGCGCTGGATGAGCCCGCGGATGAAGAGCATCGCGGACCAGTGTCGTTTGCCCCGCTGCCCGGCCAGGTGGACCTGCACGCACAAATGCCACCGGTGCGCAACCAGGGACAGCGGGGCACATGCGTATCGTTTGCCACCACCGCGGTGCACGAATACCTGCTGGGCCAGCGCTATCCCCAGGACAGCCTGTCAGAGCAATACCTGTACTGGGACTGCAAGCGCAACGATCTGTATCCCGGCGCGGGAACTTTTATTCACGTGGCGATGAACTGCCTGGCGCGCGATGGGCAGTGCACCGAAACTGCCTGGCCATATAACCCCAACCCGGTGAATGGCAATGAAGGCCAGGATCCGCCCCCACCGGCCGCGATCAGCGGCGCGGGCAGCTACCGCATCACAGGCACCAGCAAACTGCCGGCGCGTTCGGTGCAGGACCTGAAGACCTGCCTGGCGCAGAACTCTCCTATTGCCTTTGCCGTGCCGGTGTTCACCTATTGGTTCACTGAACCATTGCGCAGCAGCGGCGATATCCGCATGCCATTGCAAGGCGACAAGCAGGAAGGCGGCCACGCCATGTGCATGGTGGGCTACAGCGACGACCCGACCGTGCCGGGCGGTGGGTATTTTATCATCCGCAACAGTTGGGGTACCGGCTGGGCCGGAAAGTCGGCGGTGGCGGCCGGGTATGCGCGGCTGCCGTACGCCTATATGGAACAGTATGCCAGCGCCGCGCACAGCGCGCAGATCGTGGAGAAGAAGGCCCAGGAGGAAGATACACCCGCCAACTCCTGGCAGCACTTCCTCGACTGGCTACGCGGACTATTTGGCGGAAAGGCATAAAGTTTCCTCGCCGCTGATATACAATCAGGGCATGACCCTGACGACGGAAGACATGATCCGCCTGCGACTGCATCACCAGCGTCTCTCCGCGCCAGCAGATGCCACGCCGGCTGAAATGGTGCGCTGGTTGGTGGCGGTGCAGTCACAAGATTACGCCGGGGCCAAATGGGGCTTGGGCTTGCGGCTAATCGCGGCCACCGATGTCTCGCTGGAGCGGGCGTTCACGGATGGCAGCATCCTGCGCACGCATGTCCTGCGTCCCACCTGGCACTTCGTCGCGCCTGATGACATCCGCTGGCTGCTGGCGCTGACCGCCCCGCGCGTGCGTGCGCGCATGAGCACCAACGACAAAAAGATCGGGGTTGACCGCGATCTGATCCGGCAGGCCGAGACCTGTATTGAGCATGCGCTGCGCGATGGGCAAGCCAAAACGCGCGAAGAACTGCGTGATGCGCTGGAATCCGCTGGGGTAGTAGTAGGCAGCGGCCAGCGATTGGCGCACCTGGTGATGCACGCCGAACTGGACGGGCTGATCATCAGTGGCCCGCGCCAGGGCAAGCAGTTCACCTACATGCTGCTAGATGAGCGAGCCCCGAACGGAAAAAGCCTGTCTAAAGAGGAAGCCCTGGCCGAGCTGGCGCAGCGTTACACGCGCAGCCGCGGGCCGGCCACCGCGCGAGACTTCTCCTGGTGGTCGGGGTTATCGCTGGGCGAATGCCGCGCCGGGTTGGAGTCCGCCCGGGGTGAGCTGATCCAGAATGGCGAGTACTGGCTGGCGACCAGCAACGCACCTGTGCCGGCCAATGCAGGGGAGACCACGCACCTGCTGTCGATCTTCGATGAGTATTTCTCTGCCTACCGCGACCGCAGCGCCCTGGTCGAGCCAAGTTTTGCGGAAGCGCTGCGTACATACGGCGCCGCAACGGTCAATGTGATTGTGCTGGAAGGCAGAGCGGTAGGTTTCTGGCGGCGCGAGGAACGCAAAGCAGAAATGCACCTCACGCTTCAGCCCTTCCGCGGGTTCACCGCAGGAGAGATGGAAGCAATTCGCTCCGCAGCCAAGTGGTATGGGGCGTTTTGGGGCAAGGATGTTACCTTAATGACCGAGAAATAATCGATTACCATTCCTCAACAAAAAACATCGTTGAGTATGGTTACTATCATCTACCGCATATCGACCTTGTTCCCACGAATTTCCGATGCTGATTCTTATTCATGTACCTTCAACTGGGTCTATTGCTACGCAAATAGATTGAATTTGTACCTTCCGCAGGAATAATTCTAGCGAATGTGTACAGGATCTGCGCGAAAGGAGAGTATTGCATCGTGATAGATGCAGTTCTGCTTACTAAAATACGATATTATAGGATAATCATAATCATCGCAGCATAGTGAATGGTTCCATAACAGTCACCTTTCTTGATTGTCTATCAAAAGTATTGGAGGGGGAATTGAATTCACGTCCGCAAGGCCATATGTACTGCAATCATTGTGGAGAGCAGGTCCCGGCAGGTTCAAAATTCTGTCAGGCATGCGGTCAGCCATTAACAAATCCAACCAAACGTCAAACGCAAGAAAAACCGAATGAAAAAAGCCAAGTTACGCTCGGGGGCTACAAGAAAGGTAAATGGTTACTAATTGCTCCAGGCTTTGTTATCGCTGGCTTCATACTTTTTTTGTTATTGCGGTTATTATCCCCATCAGCATACAATCGATCATTGGTTGGCAAATGGGATTATATATCAACCAATGCCGGGTATGATGCATTCCAAGAGGATATTGAATTTTATACAAATGGTACTTGCTATATTCCTTCACCTTTCTTAAGAACAAAAACTCTCCAATATTCGTTTCCAAAATCTGGCAGACTACGCTTCAATGCAGATAACATCAGCGTTGAATATGACTACACCTTAAGCGGAGATAATTTACGGATATACTTTGAGGATGGGGGCTATAACGATTATGTTCGTTCAGGAGCAAAATCATCAGGCAGTACTCCAGGAGATATCACCTACGATGTAATTACTTCCAAGAATATTGATGGACTCGAGCATCTTCCAATCTATCAACCGGGTTTTCTTGGAATCGGAAAGCAAAAAAATCCAACTTTAATTTTTGGAAATGTAACCTGGTCTCCCAATTCAAGATATTTATATATTCCTTTCCACAATGGTGTCGTTGATGTCTATGAATCCGATTTGATCATGGAAAATTTTGTTAATAAAAATTCTAAAGCTGTTTTCCCTGACGGAACAAAATATATTCATGGCAATGAAATTTATGATAAATCGGGTCAGGTGCTGCTTGAATTTTCGGGCAGTCTAATCCAGATATCGCCGGATAGTAAATATGTAGTGACATGTGAACAAGATGCAAAACGAATCATACTCTGGGATGTAATGTCTTCACAAATAGCAATCGAATTTCCGCAAACCCAGCCTGGTATTGTTGATTTTCTTGGGTTTTCCAATAGCGGAATGATTGCGGCGATCGTTGTGTTCCAGGCAGGCGATCCGGATCATGTGCGCATCGAGCTATGGGATACAAAAACATGGAAAGTAACGAAACAGTTACCGTTTGATATGGTTTTGGGTTCGGGTGAATCTTGCGGTTCTTATCGCGTAAATCAGGTCTCGGCTGCTCGATTCACAAGAGATGATCAACGCCTCGCGGTGTGGTTGGCAAACACATGCGAATCAGGAAGCAAAATTTATATTCTGGATGTAGCATCTGGAACGTACCTGCAAGCATTCTCAATCGATAAGGTGTCATATCTAAACTTGAAAAAATTGGATTTTTCATTCGATGGACAATTGTTGTTTGCTTACAGTGAAGAGCCTGGGAGTAGTAGTAACAGTGTGTATATCTATGACCTAGCGAACTCGAAGTGGCTCGCGCCATTGACAATCAGCCAAGGAAGTACGTTTATCGGATTATCTCCGGATGGAAGGTTTTTAATCTACGATTCAAAATTATTTGGTGTTCGGAAGTAGCCTGAAAAATTGATTTTTCGCTAACAAGTCTTATAGCTACTTAAACGCTGGACACGGAACTTTGTGTAAGTACTGACCAGTTTCGGCATTCTTAAGACCCTAACTGCGTCCTAACCGGCGATGACGACCAGTGCCCTTGTCAAGAGTGAAATCCTCCAGGTGGCATACTTTGGGTTCGGTGACCCTTTATACGGGGGCTTTGGGTTTCGAACCTGGCATCCCCCCCTGTGGGGACACCCATCCACAATGCAAAAACCGCCCTGATCGGACGGTTTCTATCTTTGGGGTGGGTGCCCCCCCGTTCAGGGGCTTTGGGTTTCGAACCTGACATTCCCCCTGTGGGGACAAACATCCACAAAGAAAAAAGACCCGCGAAGGGTCTTTTTGTTTGGGGTGGGTGATGGGTTTCGAACCCACAACATCCACATCCACAGTGTGGCGCTCTGCCATTGAGCTACACCCACCATAGCGGAGCGAATTGTATCACACACCCGGGCCGGACGCAAGAAATTGGCGCAGGTAGGCGGGCAGCTGTTCGCGGCTGATGGCGGCCTGGGTGCGGTTGGCCAGGTCTTTGACCTGCACCAGGCCGTTGGCGCGCTCGTCCGGTCCGCAGATGAGCACGAAACGGAAGCCGAGCCGGTCGGCGTATTTAAGCTGCTTGGGCAGGCGCACGGCATCGGGGTAAACCGCCGCCCGCACCCCGGCGGCGCGCAGCCCGGCAGCCAGGCGATAGGAATCCAGCAGGCCGGCATCGTCAAAGATGGTGACCAGCACCGGGGCGGGCGTAGCGGCGCCGGCAGGCAGCAGGCCGTACTCGCGCAGCACAACGCCCAGCATCACGTCGCCCATGGCGAAGCCCACCGCGGAGACCGGCTCGCCGCCCACGTCCTGCACCAGGTTGTCATAACGGCCACCGCCCAGAATCGAGCGCCCGCCGCGTGCCACCTCTTTGGCCTCAAACACCGTGCCGGTGTAGTAATCCAGCCCGCGGATGATGCGCGGATCGTAGCGAACCCACTCGCGCGCTCCCAGCGCGTCCAACGCGGTGAAAAAGCGGGTGAATTCCTCGGAACGCTGCCATAGGTCAGGGTTGTCCAGGGTCTGTTTCAGGCCGGCTAGCTGCTCCGCGCTCAGGCCGATCTCAGCAGCGTACGCTTCCCACTCAATCGGGGCCAGCTTGTCGCGCCGGTCCACCAGGCGGAAGACGCCCGGGCGCACCTCGCGCGGGATGCCCAGCTCGGCCAGGGCGGTGTCCATCAGGCGGCGATTGTTGGCCAGGATTTGCACCTGGTCCGGGTGGAAACCGGCGCGCTGGAGGAAAGCAGCGGCCACAGCCACCAGCTCGGCGTCGGCTTCGGGACTGTTGGGGCCGATCATGTCGATGTTCCACTGAAAGAACTCGCGCGTGCGGCCCTTCTGCGGGCGCTCGTAGCGCCAGAAGGGGCCAAACGACCACCAGCGCAGTGGGAAGGCCAGCTCGTTCTGGCGGGCGGCCACCAGCCGCGCCAGGCTGGGGGTCAGCTCGGGGCGCAGGGTGATCAGGTCGCCGCCGCGGTCCTCAAACACGAAGGCCTGTTCCTTCACCAGCTCCTCGCCGGACTTGGCGGCGTATAGATCAATCTTCTCCAGGAAGGGCGCGTCCCACTCCTGGTAGCCAAAGCTTTCGGAAACCTCGGCCAGGGTGCGATACAACCACGAACGTACCGCCATATCTTCGGGATAAAAATCGCGCGTGCCTTTTAGTGCCTGAATGGTGGTTTTCATGCCAGCCTGCCTCTTACAATTTAGATGGGGGTATTTTAACATAAATGAAAAGCCCCACCGCGCCAGAAAATGCCAATTGGTTACATCCATTCAACTCGTTTGTGATACACTGCACTATCCTTTCCGGCCCACCTGCGTTAGCATCAGGGAGGTCGGAATGCGCATTTGCATTTCACTAGAATGAACACACGATGAAGGTCCATTGACAATGAACGTGCAGGAATTATTAGAAATCGTTGACGGCCGTTTATTGAACGAATCGGCCGATATGAGTAGAGAAATTAAAGGTGGCTGCGGCGCCGACTTGATGAGCGACGTACTGGCTTCCATCCAACCCGAGGCGGTTCTCCTCACCGGGCTGTGCAACCCGCAGGTAGTGCGCACCGCGCAAATGGCCGACGTGGCTGCGGTGGTGCTGGTGCGCGGCAAACAGCCGCCGGTGGAAACGGTTGATCTGGCGATCCGCGAAGGCTTACCGCTGATCAGCACGCCATACGGCATGTTTGAGCTATGCGGGCGGTTGTATCAGGCAGGCCTCTCCAGCCTGGAAATGCCCGTGCCAGACTGCCCCTGCGAATAACGCGACGGAACCGGAATGGAGCAACCTAAGCGACCTCGAGGGCAGATCGTAACCGACAAAGCAGCGGATAACATCACGCGCTCGGAAGAGCTGGCATACGAGCTGAAAATCGCGGAAGTCATGTCGCCCAAGATGCGGCTGCTGTCGGTAGACATGCACATGGGTGACGTGCTCAACATGTTTCGCCAGGCGCATATTTC
This sequence comes from Longilinea sp., assembly GCA_039810245.1. Classification (GTDB taxonomy): domain Bacteria; phylum Chloroflexota; class Anaerolineae; order Anaerolineales; family Anaerolineaceae; genus CALDSL01. Next base: position 245,506 of record JBDHWQ010000002.1, read on the forward strand.
CGGCGCGCCGGTAGTCGACCGCGATGAGCTGGTGGGCATTATCAGCATCGAAGACGCCATCCGCTGCCTGCTCAACAATGACATGCAGGCCCCGGTTAGCGATTACATGACGCGCAATGTGATCACCATCAACAGCCGCGAACCGGTGATCGAGGCGCTAAAAACGTTTGTCACCATTCAGGTTGGCCGCCTGCCGGTCATTGATGAGGATGGCAAGCTGGTGGGCATCCTCACCAAGGGAGATATCACTCGCGGCCTGCTCAAAGCCCTGCAGCACGACTACCAGGCCGAAGAAGTCATTCGCTATCGCGCCAGCCACCTGTTCGAGGATATCGAATCGGACCGCACCAGCCTGATCCTGCGCTATAACATTGCCCCGCGCGATTTCACCAAAGGTGGCGCGGCATCGTCGCATATCAAGCGCGCGCTGCTGCGCCTGGGCGCGCCGCCGCAGATCGCACGGCGCACCGGCATCGCGGTTTACGAAGCTGAGATCAACCTGGTGATCCACACCACCAATGGTGGGGTGATCCGCGTGGAGATCGAACCGCAAAAAATCACCATCGATGCCTACGACGATGGCCCGGGCATCGCCGATATTGACCAGGCGCTGCGGCCGGGTTACTCCACCGCCACCAACGAAGTGCGCGAGCTGGGGTTCGGCGCCGGTATGGGCCTGGTGAATATTTCGCGTTGCGTGGACAGCATGAAACTGGAATCGACCGTGGGGGTAGGCACACGGTTAAAGATGAAAATCAACCTTCTGACCGAAGAAGCCTTCCGTGAAAATAGCGCCAATAAGGAGCCGAACGCATGAATCTACAAAGCATCATCGATACGTTGGAGCTTACCCCGCTGACCGGAGCGAAAGACTTTTCGCGGGTGGAGATCACCGCCGGCTATTCTTCGGACCTGTTAAGCTGTGTAATGGCCGGGGCAGCCAAAGGTGGGGTGTGGGTCACCCTGCAGGCGCATGCCAACATCGTAGCCGTGGCGGCGCTGCTGGAGCTTGGCGCGGTAATCATCACGGAAGATGCGCAGCCCGATATGGCCACGATTGCCAAGGCCGAAGAAGAAGGTCTGACCTTGCTGGCGACGCCGGTGAAATCTTTTGAGGTAGTGGGCCGGCTGTGGGAGATGGGCCTGCGCTCCAACTAAGGCCATGAGCTTTCTGACCACCATCCGCGCCGAGCTGCACGTGCACACCTGCCTCTCGCCGTGCGCCGAGGTGGAAATGATCCCGCCGTTGATCGTGCGTGAGGCGATTGAGCGCGGTATTTACCTGATTGCCATCACTGACCACAACAGCATCGCCAATATTGGCGCGGTGATGGAAGCGGCCGAAGGCAGCGGGTTGAGCGTGCTGCCAGGCATGGAAGTGCAGACGCGCGAAGAAGTACACAGCCTGTGCCTGTTTGATACGCTGGAACAGGCCGAAGCGTTTGATGCGTGGCTGCGCAAAGGGATGCCGCCCTTCCCCAACCGGCCGGAATACTTTGGCGAGCAGTTTGTGGTGGACGCCAGCGGTGATTTTGTTCGCCGCGAAGAGCAGTTGCTCATCATGTCAGCAGATTACAGCCTGAGCGAAGCCTACGCGCAAGTGGAAGCGCTGGGCGGGCTGTTCATCCCGGCGCACGTCAACCGCACGGCATTCGGGCTGCTGGCGGTTCTGGGCATGCCCCCGGCCGATATTCACGTGGATGCGATGGAGATTTCGCGCCACCTGACACCGGAAAAGGCCGCGCAACAGTTTCCGCTGATCGGTCACTACCCGCTGCTGCAAGGGGGTGACGCGCACCGGCTGGATGAGCTGTTGGGCTCAAACAAGTTCACCATTGAGCGGCCATGCATTGCCGAGCTGCGTAAAGCGCTGGCCGGCGTCGAGGGCCGCACGGTGCGGTGGAGCCCGCGGGCGTAAGCATCGTTGTTTTTGTATGGGCGGGTTGAGAACCCGCCCGCTGGAAGGAATATCGATAGCTACCTTTGCGGGCGAGAGATTGATCTTTTCCCTCTGTTAACGAGCTTTGATGACCATCATAGGGCGGGATTGGGATCCGCCCCTACGAGGATATCGATACGGTTTTCCATCCTTTTGTGAGCTGAGATCCTCCTGAAAATGACCTTCGACGGCCATTTTTCTCCCTAAAAACAGGCTATTTTTCCGGTTACAACCTTCATGTGATTAAGTGACATTTAGTATTTACGGTATTCCTACTTAATTGGTAGTATAAGCATTGATCTAATTGTGGTAAATCTCACAAATATGATCAAATAATTCCCCTTGGAGCTTGTGATGGTCGTTCCCACATCCGTAGCAGTACCTACCACTGATCCTGTCAACGTGCCGGAACAAAAAGCCCTGATCGACCGCATCCTGGACGAACACCGGCACACGCCCGGCGCGGTCATGATCGTCCTGAACCAGTTGCAAAGCCAGATTGGCTTCGTTTCGCCGGCCATGCAACAGTACGTGGCGCAGAGCCTGCACGTACCGGTGAGCACGGTGCATGGTGTAGTTTCGTTCTACTCGTTCTTTACCACCACCCCACGCGGCAAGCACACCATCAAGTTCTGCATGGGCACCGCCTGCTACGTGGGCGGCACGCCGCAGCTCATCGATAAGGCCAAGCAAGTGCTGGGTGTCGACGTTGGCCAGACCACCCCGGATGGCCAGGTAACGCTGGAAATTTGCCGCTGCGTGGGCGCGTGCAGCCAGGCGCCGGTGATTGTGATTGACGAAGCCCTGCACGGGCGCGTGCGGCCGAACAAATTCCCGCAACTGGCCAAGAGCGTTCAGAGTTAAGGAAGGTTAACGCAGTGCGTGAGCTTGCCCTGCACCTGATGGATATCGCCGAGAACAGCGCGGCGGCCCAGGCCAAAACCATCCACCTGGAAGTGGAAGAGGACACGGCGGCCGACCGGCTGTGGATGTGCGTGCGCGACGATGGGCGCGGCATGGACGCCGAAATGGTGCGGCGCGTGACCGACCCGTTCGTCACTTCACGCACCACGCGCAAAGTTGGTCTGGGCATTCCGCTGCTGAAAGAAGCAGCCGAATCCTGCAACGGCGATCTGACCATCCAATCGCAGGTGGGGCAAGGCACCACCCTGGAAGTGCGCTTTCAGCGCAGCCACATCGATCGCATGCCGCTGGGTGACCTGGCCCGCACGATGTTTGCGCTGCTGATCGCCCACCCGGAGATCCATTGGGTATTCCGCTACCGCGTGGACGGAGCCGAGTTCCTGTTCGATGACGCACCGGTGAAAGAAACCCTGGGCGATGTGCCCCTGACCGAACCCGAAATCCTGGCGTACCTGCGTGAAATGATCGAAGGCGGGATACGCGAGGTGCAGAGAGTGACAATACTTTAGCTGTTTCGAAGCCCGCTTCGAAAACCAGTTCTCAGGAGAGGAAATCATGGCCACGATCAAGAGTCTGGAAGATTTGAAGAAACTGCGCGAGCAGGCGATGCAGAAGCGCGATGTGAAGCGCGCCGAAGGTCACGCGCAGGTTATCGTCGGCATGGGCACGTGCGGCATTGCCGCCGGCGCGCGCGAGACGATGAAAGCCGTGCTGGATACGATCGAACAGGAAGGCCTGTCGGGCATCCTGGTCACCCAGACGGGCTGCATCGGCCTGTGCGAGAAGGAACCGATCATGCAGGTGGTGGTTGGTGAAGGCGAAAAAGTGGTATACGGAAAAGTCAGCGCGGATGTTGCGCGCCAGATCATGCGCGAGCATGTGATGGGCGGTAAGGTCGTCGAGAACCACGTCATTCCCATGTAATTGCATCGCAAAGGAAACTTACGGTAAGGGTACCTTCAATGAAGTATTATCGAACTCACGTACTGGTGTGCTCGGACCCGGAATGCGTAAAACGGGGCGCGCACGACCTTCTGGATAGCTTACAAGAAGAACTCAAGGTGCAGGGCCTGCAGGATGAAGTGCAGGTATTGGAAACCTCGCGCCTCGGTGGCTGCTCTGACGGCCCCGAAATGATGGTCTACCCGGACGCGGTGCATTACTCGGGCCTGACCCCGGATGATATCCCCTACGTGGTGGAAGAGCACCTGCTCAAAGGCCGTGTGGCGAAAAAGTTCGTCACACCCGAAAAGATCTTTACCGACGAAGAGCTGCGCGCGCCGACTTCCAAGGAAATCCGCGTGGTGCTGCGTAACTGCGGTCAGATCGACCCCGAGAACATCGAAGATTACCTGGCGACCGATGGCTACATGGCGTTAGGCAAGGTGCTGACCGAAATGTCGCAGCAGGACGTCATCGACACGATGATGAAATCCGGCCTGCGCGGCCGTGGCGGCGCCGGCTTTTCCGTGGGCCGCAAATGGCAGATCGCCCGCGATGTGAAAGACACGCCCAAGTTCCTGACCTGCAACGCAGACGAAGGCGACCCGGGCGCGTTTATGAACCGCCGCGTACTGGAAGGCGACCCGCACAGCGTGATCGAAGGCATGATCATCGCGGCTTATGCCATCGGCGCGTCTTATGGCTATATTTACTGCCGCGCGGAATACCCCATCGCGGTGCGCACGCTCAACATCGCCATCCAACAGGCGCGCGCGCTGGGCCTGCTGGGCAATAACATCATGGGCACCGACTTCTCGTTTGACATGGAAGTGCGCATGGGCGCAGGCGCGTTTGTATGCGGTGAAGAGACCGCGTTGATTGCCTCGGTGGAAGGCAAGCGCGGCGAGCCTCGCCCGCGCCCACCTTTCCCGGCGGTCAAGGGCGTGTGGGGCAAACCGACCAACAATAACAATGTTGAGTCGTACGCCAACGTGCCGCAGATTATCCTCCACGGCGCGGAATGGTACGCCAGCATGGGCACCGAAAAGAGCAAGGGCACCAAGACCTTTGCCCTGGCCGGTGACGTGAAGCGCTCCGGCCTGGTGGAAGTGCCGCTGGGCATTTCGCTGCGCGACCTGGTGTACGATGTGGGCGGCGGCATCAAGGATGACAAAGGCTACAAGGCGATCCAGATTGGCGGCCCGATGGGCGGCTGCCTGCCGGCTGAATACCTGGATATCCCGGTAGATTACGAATCGCTCAACTCGGCCGGCACGATCATGGGCTCGGGCGGTATCGTGGTGATGGATGAAGAAACCTGCATGGTGGACATCGCCCGGTACTTTATGGACTTTACCCAGGATGAGAGCTGCGGGAAGTGCACGCCATGCCGCGTGGGAACCCGGCGCATCCTGGAAATCCTCGAGCGCATCTGCGATGGCAAGGGCAAAGACGGCGACATTGAAACTTTGGAAATGCTGTGCCGTGAAATCAAGGTTACGGCGCTGTGCGGCCTCGGTCAGGGCGCGCCCAACCCGGTGGAAAGCACACTCAAGCATTTCCGCGACGAATATGAAGCGCATATTTACGAAAAGCGCTGCCCCGCCAAGGTCTGCCGATCACTCATCCACTTCGTAATCCAGGCAGAAGCGTGCACCGGCTGCGGTGTCTGCGCGCGCAACTGCCCCACGAGCGCCATCACTGGCGAACGGCGCCAGCCGCACGTGATTGACCCGGACGTGTGCGTGCGCTGCGGTATCTGCAAACAGGTGTGTAACTTCAACGCAATCGAGATTGTGTAAGCGCAGCACCGAAGCATGGGTGTCGTCCTGCTGCCGAAATCTGCTAGCTATCAGAATGGAGGAGGAGCATGGAATTGGAGATGCTGGAAGGGCAAAAAGTGATCGAAGCGGTTCAACGCGCAGTTGCGCATCATGGAACCAGGCGGGAAGAACTGATCCCGATCTTGAGTGACGTGAATCGCGCGCTGGGGTACATCCCGCGTGAAGCATTTGAAGAGCTGTCTCGCCAGATGCAAGTGCCGACGAGCCAGTTGTTCTCCGTTGCAAGCTTCTACCAGATGCTCTCCACCCGTCCGGTAGGCGAGCACGTGATCCGCTTCTGCGAAAGCGCGCCGTGCCATGTAGTTGGCGGGCGGCAGGTATGGCAGGCGGTACAGGAACACCTGAACCTGAAGGACGGGGAAACCAGCCCGGACGGCAAGTGGACCCTGACCACGGTGAGCTGCCTGGGCATCTGCGGCGTTGGGCCGGTGATGATGGTAGACGACGATGTTTACGGCAACCTCAAACCCGATCAGATCGCCGGCATTCTGGCGCGTTACGTGGAGAGGAGCGAGGAATGAAGGCTTACCGTTCGATGGTGCTGGTGACCAACGACCCCGGCAGCATGCTGGCGGGCGCGCAGGATGTATACAATGCCCTGCAGCAGGAAATCAAGTCTTTTGGCCTGGAAGATGAAATCTCGCTCTCCACGGTCAGCGACGTGGGCCGGCATGACGCCGTGCCGATGGTGATTGTCTACCCGGAAGCGGTAATCTACGGGCCAGTGACTTCCAAAGACGTGCCCTTCCTGGTGGAAGAGCACCTGTACAAAGGGCGCATCGCCACAGCGCTGCAGGCCCCGGCGCGCGAGCTTTCCGGGCGCATCGCCTGGCTGCGCAACCGCAAGGGCAGCCTGCCGGCCGAGCAGCGCATTGTGCTGGAGCGCGCCGGGCTGATTGACCCCGACAGTATCGACGACTACCTGATGCACGATGGCTACATCGCACTGGGCAAGGCTCTGACCGAAATGACCCCGGCAGACGTGATCGCCGAGATCGAAAAATCAGGGCTGCGCGGGCGCGGCGGCGCCGGCTTCCCCAGCGGAAGCAAGTGGAAGTTCGTTGCCAAGACCCAGAGCAGCAAGAAATACGTGATCTGCAACGCGGACGAAAGCGAGCCGGGGACATTCAAAGACCGGCTGATCCTGGAAGGTGATCCGTTCTCGATCATCGAAGCCATGACCATCGCGGGATACGTGGTAGGCGCGGATGAAGGCATCATCTACGTTCGCGGCGAGTATACGCTGGCGCAGGACCGCCTGAAGAGCGCCATCCAACAGGCGCGTACCTATGGCCTGTTGGGCGACAAGCTGTTTGGCACCGATTTCAGCTTCAACATCAGCGTACACGCCGGCGCGGGTGCATACATCTGCGGCGAAGAGACCGCGCTGATCGAATCGATCGAAGGCAAACGCGGCGAGCCGCGCGCACGCCCGCCATACCCGACCACGCACGGCCTGTGGGGCAAACCCACGCTGGTAAACAACGTGGAAACGCTGGCCAACGTGCCGGCCATCCTGCGTAACGGCGCGAGCTGGTTCCGCAAGTTTGGAACGCCCAGCAGCCCGGGCACCAAGGTGTACACCATCATGGGCAACGTCAACGTCACCGGCCTGATCGAAGTGCCGATGGGCATCACCCTGCGCGAAGTGGTCAACATTTATGCGCAAGGCATGAAACCCGGCTCGACGTTCAAGCTGGCGCAGACTGGCGGCTCGTCGGGGTCGATCATACCGGCCACACTGCAAGACACGCCCATGGACTTCGACTCGTTTGGAAAAACGGGCGTTTCGCTCGGCTCGGGCGCGCTGCTGATCTGCGATGAGGAAACCTGCGTGGTAGACCTGGCAAAAGTGCTGCTCAACTTCTTCCGCAAGGAAAGCTGTGGCAAGTGCAATCCGTGTCGCATCGGCAACCAGCGCGCGTTTGAGATCCTGACCAATATCAGCGAAGGCACCGGCCAGCTCAAAGACCTGGACGACCTGAATATGCTGGCGGAGAACCTGTTCCAGCTTTCCAACTGCGGCCTCGGCCAGACTGCCGGCACCCCGCTGCGCGACACACTCAAATACTTCCGCGCGGAAGTGGAAGCGCATATTCGTTTGAAGGTTTGCCCGGCGGGCGTGTGCCCGATGAGCGGGAAAAAGTATTAAACCGTACTGTACATCACAGGAAATCATCCTGATACCACGGAGAGGGTTGATCATGACGACTGTAACAATTGACGGAAAAGTGATTGAGGTACCGGAAGGCACCACCGTCCTGCGAGCCGCTCAAACGGCGGGTATCTCGATCCCAACGCTTTGCGACCACAAGGAACTGAGCCCGTACGGCGGCTGCCGCCTGTGCCTGGTGGAAGTGGAAGGCGCGCGCACGCTGCAACCTTCCTGCACCCTGCCGGTGAGCAACAACATGGTGGTGCGCACCGATACCGAAAAAGTGCGCGAAGCGCGCAAGTTCGTGCTGACGCTGATCTTCAGCGAGCGCAACCACTTCTGTATGTACTGCCAGGTTTCGGGCGGTGACTGTGAGCTGCAAAATGCGGCATACCGCGAGGAAATGACCCACTGGCCGCTGCAGCCCAACTGGCAGCCCTACGCGGTGGATGCCTCGCACCCGTATTTTGTGCTGGATAACAACCGCTGCATCCTGTGCCGCCGCTGTGTACGCGCCTGCTCCGAGCTGGTGGGCAATCACACGCTGGGCTTTGAAGAACGCGGCGCGCGCAGTTTCCTGGTAGCCGACCTGGGCCTGCCGCTGGGCGAATCGACCTGTATCTCGTGCGGCACCTGCCTGCAGGTCTGCCCCACCGGCGCGCTGATCGATCGCCAGAGTGCGTACCGCGGCAAGGAAACGCAGGTGGAAGACCACATGACCATTTGCGCCGGCTGCTCGGTTGGCTGCGGCATGAACGTGCTCACCCGCGACAACCGCATGGTGCGCCTGGAAGGTGACTGGGAAGCCCCGGTCAACGGCGGGCTGCTATGTGAAATTGGCCGATTTGAGCAGCAGAATGACGCGCGTGAGCGTATCCTCACCCCGCTGGTGCGCAAGGATGGCAGCCTGAAGGCCGCAACCTGGGATGAGGCACTGAACGTGATCTCGAGCCGCATGCGCCCACTGGCCGGAATTGAAAACAGCGGCATCGCCGCGCTGGCATCCACTCGACTGCCGGTTGAAGCGCTCTCGGCCTTCAAACAGATCTTTGCCGATAAGATGCGCAGTGATATGGTCACCAGCATCGAAGAAGGCATTTACACCGCCGCTTCCTCAACCCTGGCCAACGAGTACGGCCACCCGTTTGAGGGTAAGCTGAGCGACCTGGCCACCGCCGACCTGGTGGTGCTGTTCGACGCCGACATGACCCGCCTGCACGAGGTCGCGAGTTTCTTTGTCAAACGCAACCTGCAGGCCGGAACCAACCTGGTGGTCGTCGGCCGCGAAGCCGGCGAGCTGGACCGCTGGGGCATCCCGGTGAAGGCCACGCGCGGCAGTGACGCGGATGTGCTGGCGGCGATCGCCGCGGCCCGCGCCGGTGCGGCACTGGAAAGCTACGAAACGCAGATCGGCGTCCCGGCTGGCAAACTGGCCCTGGTGGGTGAGCTGCTGCGCGATGCGAAGAACGCAGTGATCGTGTACGGCAAGGGTATGGACAAAACCACCCTGCAGACGCTGGTCGAATTTGCCGCGGCGAATAGCGCCAAGGTGCTGGGACTCAAGGGCGCAGCCAACAGTTTCACCGGCGCGCTGCTCGGGCTGGAAAAACCCTTCAACGTCAACGGCCACCAGGCCGTGTACCTGGCGCTGGGCGACGACGAACCGTCGCAGCGGCTGGCGCAAAAGGTTGCCAACGCCCCCTTCCTCGCGGTGCAGGCCAGCTATGCCTCGCAGCTTACCGCTCAGGCTGACGTGGTGCTGCCCGTGCAGATGTGGGCCGAGCAGGAAGGCCACTATATCAACCTCGACGGCCATATCCAGGCCGCGAAGCAATCACTCACCCCGGCCGATGATGTACGCTCGAACGCCGCCGCCCTCGAGGCGCTTGCCGCCAGCCTGGGCGTAGATGTGAGCCCCGATTGGCGCGAGCAGATCTGCCAGCGCGTGCCATCCGCCGCCCTGGAAGGCTAACCAGCCCGCTGGTGGCAAGAACGTTTTATAGGAGAACGAAATGGCAAAACCGAAAATCTCTTCTGATTGGCTGGCCGGCTGCGCGGGATGCCACATGTCGCTGCTGGACATCGACGAGCGCATCGTGACGATTGCTGAACTGGCCGATCTGCGCTCGACTCCGATCACCGACTTGAAAGAGCCGGACGAAGGTGGCGTGGACGTGGGCATCCTGGAAGGCGGCGTGAACAACTCAGCGAACGAAGAGGTTGCTCATAAATTCCGCAAGCGCTGCAAACTGCTGGTGGCGTTTGGCGACTGCGCCGTATTTGGCGGCGTGCCGGCCATGCGCAACATGTTCACCCTGGAAGAAGCACTGCGGCGCGCTTACGTGGAAACCGAAAGCACCGACAGCGAAGGCAAAATTCCGGACGATCCGGAGTTGGCGACGATGACGCGCGTGCGCGCGCTCAACGAAGTGGTGCCGGTAGATATCCACGTGCCCGGCTGCCCACCCGACCCGGATGTGATTTTTTATGTACTCAGCGAACTGGCCCAGGGACGGATCCCAGAAATCAAAGGCGAGAAGCTGCATTGGCATTAGGAGATGGTAGATATGATTTCGCAAAAGATAACGATTGAGCCAGTAACGCGCATCGAGGGCCACGCCAAGGTCACGGTGCACATGAATGACGACGGTACCGTCAACCACGCGTACCTGCACGTCAACGAGTTCCGCGGCTTCGAGAAGTTCTGCGAAGGGCGCATGGTTTTTGAAATGCCCCTGATCACCCCGCGCATCTGCGGCATCTGCCCGGTGAGCCATCACCTGGCGTCGGCCAAAGCCGCGGACAAAGTGATGGGCTGCCCGCCCCCGCGACCTGCCAGCCTGCTGCGCGAATTGATGCACATGGGGCAGATCATCCAGAGCCACGGCATGCACTTCTTTGAGCTGGCCGGGCCGGACCTGCTGCTGGGATTCGACTGCGACCCGGCCACGCGCAATGTGGTAGGCCTGATCGGCGCCAACGCTGAGCTAACGCTCAAAGCCGTGGAGCTGCGCAAATTCGGCCAGGAAGTCATCAAGACCCTGGGCGGGCGGCGCATCCACCCTAACTTCGCCATCCCGGGCGGCGTCAACAAGGCGCTGCTGCCCGCCGAGCGCGATTACATGCTGGGCGGCGTTGACCAGGCGATTGCCACGCTGCAGCTTGGCCTGGTGATCATGAAAGACTGGGCCGCGCGCAATATGGAAGATATCCAGAAGTTCGGCGTGTTCCCCACCGGCTACATGGGCCTGATCACCCCCGAGAACGGCCTGGAGCTGTACGAAGGCCAGGTACGCCTCAAGAGCGCGGAAGGCGTCGAGCTGGAGAAGTATGACATCGACAACTACCTGGATTACATCGCCGAGCACGTCGAGAGCTGGTCGTACCTTAAGTTCCCGTATTATAAGAAGATGGGCTGGCCAGGTGGCGTATACCGCGTGGGTCCGTTGGGCCGCCTGAACATCTCGGAAAAGATCGACACCCCGCTGGCCAATGAAGAGCTGAAGCTGTGGAAGGCGATCAATGGTGGCAAGATGGTGGAAAATACCCTGTATTACCACTACGCGCGCCTGATCGAAGCCCTGTTCGCGGCCGAGCGCGTGCGCGTGCTGCTGGATGACCAGGACATTCTGAGCAAGGATATCCTCAACACCAACGTGCAGTTCCAGGAGCACGGCGTGGGCGTGATCGAAGCCCCGCGCGGCACCCTGATCCACGACTACACCACGGATGACAAGGGCCAGCTCCAGCGTGTCAACCTGATCGTCTCGACCGGGCACAACAACTATGCGATGAGCAAAGCCGTCGACAGCGTGGCCAAAACCTACATCAACGGCCAGGTGGTGCGCGAAGGGCTGCTCAACCGCGTGGAAGCCGCCGTGCGCGCGCATGACCCGTGCCTGTCGTGCTCGACGCACGCCGTAGGCCAGATGCCGCTGGAGATCGAAATTCTGGATCCCGAGGGCAACCTGACCCAAACGCTGAGCCGTAATATCTAATTCGAAGTTTCCAACCCTCCTCCATAAAGCCCCTGCCGGACGACCGCACGCCGGCAGGGGCGTCTCTTTTGCCCAGGGCGGGTGTTTTCGGTTAAAATAAGACCCAATCTCTCGAACGATGGAGTGACTTTGAAACCTACGATTGTCATTGGCTATGGCAACCCGGATCGGGAAGACGACGGTGTTGCCTGGCACATCCTGACCGGACTGGCGCAGCGTTTGGGCCGCCCGGTTCCCACCGATGTGCCCGAAGGCTTTTATCCCGAGGGCAACACCCCGGACCTGATGTTTGTGCTGCAGCTCACCCCGGAGCTGACCGAAACCATCGCGGCATACGCGCGCGTGTGCTTTGTGGATGCGCATACCGGGCGCGTGCCCCAGGAAATCAGTTTTGAGCCGGTGCAGCCTCAGATGCAGAACTCACCCTTCACCCATCACCTGACGGCGGAAAGCCTGGTGGCGATGACGGAAGAGATCTACGATGTACGGCCAGAAGCTGTACTGGTTTCGGTACGCGGGTATCAGTTTGGCTTTGCCGTGTCGCTCTCACTGCGCACCGGCGAGCTGGCAGTCGAAGCCACCGAGCGCATCTGGAACTGGATAAACCAGGACGACGAACAAACGTTAAGGTAACTACCATGAACAATCCAGGCATCAGCAACGCGCCGCTCCCGGCCGATATGGCGCGCAAAGCGGAAGAGATCGGGGTGAAGAAGGCGCGCGGCAGCGCGTTCCACCTGTTTTCGCTGGGCGTGCTGGCGGGTGCGTTTGTGGCGATTGGGGCATTTTTCTCGACCACCGTCTCGGCCGGAGCCGGCGCCATGCCCTATGGCTTCACGCGCCTGCTGATGGGGCTGGCCTTTTCGGTAGGCCTTGTGCTGATCGTGGTGGGCGGCGCAGAGCTGTTTACTGGCAACACGCTGATTATGATGGCGTGGGCCAGCCGCAAGGTAAGCACGCTGGAGCTGCTGCGCAACTGGGTCATCGTTTACACCGGCAACTTTGTGGGCTCGGTGGCGACGGCGGCGCTGGTATTCCTCAGCGGGCAGTACACCTTTGGCGGCGGTGCAGTAGGAAAAGCAATCCTCAGCGTGGGCGTGGCCAAGCTCAACTTCACCTTCACGCAAGCGGTGTTCCTGGGCGTGTTGTGCAACGCGCTGGTTTGCCTGGCGGTATGGCTGACCTATTCGGCCATCACCACCACGGATAAGATCCTGGCGATTGTGTTCCCAATCACAGCGTTTGTGGTGGCGGGCTTTGAGCACAGTGTAGCCAACATGTATTTCCTGCCCATCGCGCTGTTCGTGCGCCAGTTTGACCCGGCGTTTGCCGGCAAGATCGCCACGGATGCCGGACTGGCACTGGAAAAGCTCACCTGGGGTAACTTCCTGCTCCACAACCTGCTGCCGGTCACCATCGGTAATATTATCGGCGGCGGGGTGATGGTGGGCATGGTGTACTGGATGATCTACCTGTGGAAGCGAGCATGATTCCCAGCGAAGCGCCCGGGCTTACTGTGGTGGGCGGCGGGCTGGCGGGTTGCGAAGCCGCGTGGCAGGCCGCGCAGCGCGGAATTCGCGTGAGCCTGTACGAAATGCGGCCAGTGCTCTCCACTGGCGCGCACGTCACCGCCTATCTGGCCGAGCTGGTGTGCTCGAACTCGCTGGGGTCGAACCTGATTGACCGCGCATCAGGGCTGCTGAAGGAAGAGGCGCGCCGCATGGGCTCGCTGCTGCTGGATTGCGCCGCGGAAACCGCGCTGCCGGCGGGTGGAGCGCTGGCGGTGGACCGTGAAGGCTTTGCGCAGCGCGTGACCGAGCGCATCAGCGCGCACCCCAACATTCGCCTGCTGCGCGAAGAAGTACGCGCCATCCCGGCCGGCCCGGTGATCATTGCTTCCGGTCCGCTGACTTCCAACGCGTTGGCAGATTCGATCCGCGCATGGTCGGGGGAAGAATCGCTGTTTTTCTACGACGCCATTGCGCCGATTGTGGCGGCCGGCTCGATTGATATGCAGATCGCCTTCCGCGCTTCGCGGTACGGCGTCAGCGAGCAGGAAGGCGGAGATTACATCAATTGCCCCTTCACGCGTGAGGAATACGCGGCGTTTGTATCGGTGCTGCGCGCGGCTGAGCGCATCACGCTGCAAGCGTTTGAGGCTGCCATTGACCAGGGCGTGCAGGCCGGGCCGCAGGAGTTCTTTGAGGGCTGTCTGCCGGTAGAAGTTATCGCCGCGCGCGGTGAGCAGTCGCTGGCATTTGGACCGATGCGCCCGGTAGGGCTGCGCGACCCGCGCACCGGTCACCGCCCATACGCGGTGCTGCAACTGCGCCAGGATAACCTGGCCGGTGACCTGTATAACATGGTCGGCTTTCAGACCAATCTGACCTTCCCCGAGCAGCGACGCGTGTTTCGCATGGTGCCCGGGTTGGAGCAAGCCGAGTTCGTGCGTTACGGGCAGATGCATCGCAACACCTTCATCGCCTCGCCGCGGCTGCTGCGCCCCACCCTGCAAGCGGTTACCCGGGACGATATGTTCTTCGCCGGGCAGATCACCGGCGTAGAGGGCTACATGGGTAATATTGCCACCGGGCTGCTGGCAGGGGTCAACGCGGCGCGTATACTGCGCTGCCAGCAGGCGTGGGAACTGCCACGCACCAACATGCTGGGGGCGCTGTGTCACTATGTGACCCACGCGGACTTGAAAGACTTTCAACCAATGAAGGCCAATTTTGGCATCCTACCGCCGCTGGACGCGCCGCCCAGGGGTAAGCGCGAACGCGCCCTTGCCTATGCGCAGCGCTCCCTGGCTGATCTTCAGCCGTTTGTGGAGCAACTATGAGAAACCTGCACCGTCCGCTGATCCTTGCCCTCCTGCTGGGGCTTTGCGGGATTGTCCTGGCCGGATGCGCGCTGGCTACACCAGCCACGCCTGCCAGTATCCCCAGCGCCACGCCGCCGCCGCTGCCCACCAGCACCCCAACTCCGCAGATATTCGATGGCCAGCGCGCGCTGCAAGACGTGGCTCGCCAGGTGGAGATAGGCCCGCGCGTGGTGGGAAGTGACGCCCACGCCCAGGCGGTGGAGTGGATCCGGCAGACAGCGAACGAGGCAGGATGGCAGGTGGACTTACAGGAAACCACATACCAGGGCCAGCCGGTGCGCAACATCATCGCCAAACGCGGCAGTGGAGAGCCGTGGGTGATCATCGGCGCGCACTACGATTCGCGTATGCTGGCGGACCAGGACACAGACCCCCAACTGGCAGCACTGCCCGTTCCCGGAGCGAACGATGGCGCTTCCGGAGTGGCAGTGCTGCTCGAGCTGGCGCGCGTACTACCGCAAAACCTGGACAAACAGGTGTGGCTGGTATTCTTCGACAGTGAAGATAACGGCCGCCTGCCGGGCTGGAACTGGATCCTCGGCTCACGCGCGTTTGCCGAAAGTCTGCAAGAACACCCTGACCAGGTGGTGGTGATCGACATGATCGGTGATGCCAACCTGAATATTTACAAAGAGCGTAATTCCGACGCGGCGCTCACGGAGGATATTTGGGGCGTGGCAGCGCAGGCAGGCTACGGCGAGCAGTTTATCTCCGAGCTCAAGCACAGTATGCTGGACGACCACACGCCGTTCCTCGAAAAGGGCATTACCGCCATTGATATTATCGACTTTGACTACCCCTACTGGCATACCAGCCAGGATACGACCGACAAAGTATCCGCGGAAAGCCTGGAAGCGGTGGGCGAAACGCTGCGCCAGTGGCTGCTACGGGACAAATGACGCCGGTGTTCGAGAAAGTTGAGGCGTACATGACGCCTGGGGGCTGCTGATGTAACAGCCAAAGTATCCAATACTATTGACAAAAATGGCGGTTAAGACTTAAAATAATTATAGATTATGGCAGGTGTTTCCGCAGTCATCCCTCCTAAGACCCGGTCAATTTCGAAGTCCTTGTAGACCGGAGCTTTTCTTTTAAGCAAAAGAACAGCTCCATCCAGAGCTGCTCGCGGACTGCCTCGCCAGGAACGACCCATCCGTTTTTTGTTTCCCAGGAGTGTAATTGAAATGAGCGAACGTGTAACCGGCACTGTCAAATGGTTCAACACCAGCAAGGGCTATGGCTTTATCCAGCGCCAGGGCGGCCCCGATGTCTTCGTCCACTATTCCGCTATCGCCGCTGAAGGGTTCCGCAACCTCGAAGAAGGCCAGGCTGTTGAATTCACCATTGAAAAAGGCCCCAAAGGCCTTCAGGCTGCGAACGTCAAGGTCCTCTAAGCCTTAGAACCATTCGACGTACCAGACCAGAGTTGCAAGGACTTCAAAGTACCCTTCTACCGGAGGGTACTTTTTATTTCTTCTCCACCTGCACCAGGCTGAGCCAATAGCCAATCAGCAGCAGGGCAGCAGCCCCCAGCAGCGCCATGCCCAGTTTCAGCGGGCCAACAGCCAGGAATATGAAACCAAGGGCGGCGCCAAGCAGGTGCCCGGCCCAAAAACCGACCCAGGCCAAAAGTATGAACAGGCCCAGCCGCCACGGGCTGCCCCCTACCACCACGTGCATGCCCGCGCCCATCAAGGTTGAAATCAGGATGCCGAACAACAACGCCGGTATGGTCATGCTCCACCCCTCTATTCTTCTCGTCTCGATTTTCCGTAGGTACGAACAATCTTATGCGAGAATCATGCCACCCCCAAGGCAGATCTCGCCCTGATAGAATACCACGCGTTGGCCGGGGGTGATATCACGCAGCGGCTCTTCGAAAACCACGCGCGCCCGGGTCTCTCCCAGAGGTGTGACGGTTGCTGTGGCTTCCCGCGCGCGGTAGCGAATCTTCACATCGGCCACGAACGGCCCGGTGGGAGCAGTACCGCTATTCCAATTGACACCCGCCGCCGACAGTTCAGACTGGCCCAATTCCTCGACGCGGCCTACCACCAGCCGGTTCGCGTCCAGGTCTTTTGCGACCACGTAATACGGCTCGGGTGCGGGGATGCGGATGCCCTTGCGCTGCCCGATGGTGTAAAACGCCAGCCCCTGGTGCTCGCCCAGTACCTGCCCCTGGCGGTCAACGATGCTCCCCGGCTGCGCGACCTGCGGTACGTGGCGCTGCAGGAATGCGCGGTAATCCCCGCCGGCCAGGAAGCACAAATCCTGGCTGTCCGGCCGGTCGGCGACGGGGAAGTTGTGCTGGCGAGCAATCTCGCGGATGTACGGCTTGTCAAACGCTCCGATGGGCAGCAGCGTATGGCTCAACTGTTCCTGGTTGAGCACGCTAAGCACGTAACTCTGGTCTTTGTTCCGGTCGAGCCCGCGCAGCAGGCTCGCGCTGCCATCTTCACCGCGCTGCACGCGAGCGTAATGCCCGGTGGCCAGGTATTCCGCGCCCAGCGCGCGGGCGCGGTCGAGCAGCAGCCCCCAACGAATCTCGCGGTTGCACACGGTGCAGGGGTTGGGTGTCTGCCCGGCGGCGTAACCATCCAGAAAGGCCTGCACCACGCGCGCGCGAAATGGCTCCTGCGCGTCAACCGCATAGAACGGGATGCCCAGCTTCGCGGCTACGCGTCGCGCGAGGGCCATTGCATCTGGCGTGCAGCAGCGGTTGCTATCCTCACTGCCAGGCTCGCTCCACAGGCGCAGCATCATGCCGGTCACCAAATAGCCCTGCTCTACCAGCAACGCGGCAGCTACCGAGGAATCAACCCCGCCGCTCATGGCAACGACCACTTTTGGCATTCCGGTCACAGCAGCATACCTCTATACACGGGCACTGGCGGCCAGGTCGGGCAGTGCGTCCAGAAAGGCATCCACCTGGGCAGGCGAAGTATCGCGGCCCAGGGTGACGCGCAACGATCCCAGCGACCAGGCGCGCGAGAAGCCCAGCGCTTCCAGCACATCAGAAGGCTGTGGATTGCCCACCTTACAGGCTGAGCCGGAAGAGCAGGCAAAACCGGCCGAGTCGAGCAGCATGAGCAGCAAGTTGCCATCCACACCTTCGAAGACAAAGCTGGCATGGTTTGGCAGCCGCTGTACCGGGTGTCCGGTCAGACGCGCATTGGGGATGCTCTCCAGCACACCACCGATCAGATGATCGCGCAGCGGGCTGATACGCTCGGCCCAGGCCTGCGTCTCAGCCTGCGCAATCGCCAGCGCCTCAGCCATGCCGACGATATAGGGAACATTTTGCGTACCGGCACGGCGGCCTTCCTCCTGCTTACCGCCGGTCTGCGATGGCATCAGGCGCACGTCGCGGCGTATGGCCAGCGCGCCTACCCCCTTGGGGCCGTAGAATTTGTGCGCGCCGATCGCCAGCAGGTCTATATTGTCCCGGCCTACGTTCATCGGCAAGTGCGCGGCGGCTTGCACTGCATCACTGTGGAACAGAACATCGGCTTCGCGACAAATGGCGCCGATCTGTGCCACCGGGTTAATCGTGCCAACCTCATTATTCGCATAAATCACCGAGACTACAGCAGTTTCGCGGCGCAGGTAGTGGCGCAGATCGCTGGGGTCCACCATGCCGTACGGATCGACGGGGAGCAGCTCCAACTCGAAGCCAAACTCGTCTGCGAGCTGCTGCGCGGTGTGCGCAACGGCGTGATGCTCCACCGGGCTGATGAGGATATGGTTGGCACCGGTCTTTTTACGGCGTGCCAGGGCAGCCCCGCGCAGCGCCAGATTATCGCTCTCCGTGCCGCATGAAGTGAAGACAATTTCCTCCGGGCGGCAGCCCAACGCGGCGCTGATCTTTTCGCGTGCATCGTCCAATGCGGCTTCCGCCGCCTGGCCCCAGGCGTGAATAGAAGAGGGGTTGCCAAATTCCTGGCGGAAATAAGGCAGCATTCTCTCCAGCACGCGCTCATCCACGGGCGTGGTGGCGGCATAATCGAGATATACGTGGCCGGTTGGTGGCATGCAGTCTCCTTCGTCGGTCGCAATCGCGTTCCGATTATAGCACGCGGTAGGAAAAAAGGCTCGCGGGGAACGAAGGATAGACAACGAGTGTGGCGCGCTTTCCAGCAGGGTAGCGCTCTGATATAATACCCTTGTTTGTATCCCTTTTCACAGGTGGAGGATCCATGTCGTTTACAATCCGCTTCGGCACCGATGGCTGGCGGGGGAAAATCGCCGAAGACTACACATTCGATAACGTTCGCCGCTGCACGCAAGGGTTTGCCGCGTATATGAATCAGACGGGCAAAGCCGGGGCATGGATCGTGGTGGGATATGACAAACGCTTCCAGTCGGAAAACTTCGCCCGCGCGGCTGCTGAAGTATTGATCGGCAATGGGCTGCGCGTGTACCTGGTGGACCGGGCCACTCCTACCCCGGTGATCGCATTTTCGGTCGTCAACCTGGGCGCAGCGGGCGCGGTGAACATCACCGCCTCGCACAATCCGCCGGCTGATAATGGCTTTAAAGTGCGCAATGAGACCGGCGGAGCCATCGACCCGGCCGGGCTAAAGCAAATTGAGGGCCTGATACCATCCAATATCGAAAGCGTGCAGCGCGCAGACCTGAAACAAGCCGAGCAGCAGGGCAGCCTGAAGATCTTCGACCCGGCGCCGGCATACATCCAGCACCTGGAAACGGATGGGTTGATCGATCTGCAGCCCATTCGTGATGCGGGGCTGACCGTGATGGTCGACCCGATGTGGGGCAATGGCGCCGGTTGGTTCCCGCGCCTGCTGGACGGCGGTAAGACGCGCATCATCGAAATCCATAACCAGCGCAACCCGGTGTTCCCCGAAATGTCCCGCCCGGAGCCGATCCCGCCAAACATTGACGCCGGGTTACGTGCCACGGTGGAAGCGGAAGCGGATGTATTGATCGTAACCGACGGAGACGCCGACCGTTTGGGGATTGGCACGGAAGGCGGCGAGTTCGTCAACCAGCTCCAGGTCTACGCGCTGATGGCCTACTACCTGCTGGAAGTGCGCGGCCAGCGTGGAGCCATTGTCAAGACCCTATCGACCACTGGAATGCTCGAAAAGCTGGGCAAGCTGTACGGCGTGCCGGTACACGAAACCGGAGTGGGCTTCAAGTATATTGCGCCGAAGATGGTGGAAACGGATGCCATGATCGGTGGCGAGGAATCGGGCGGATATGCCTTCCGCGGCAACGTGCCGGAGCGAGATGGCATCCTGGCCGGGTTATACTTCCTGGACATGATGGTGCGGTTGAACAGAAAGCCTTCTGAGCTGCTGGCGCTGCTGTTCGAGCGCATTGGCCCGCATTATTACGACCGCATCGACAGCGCCTTCAGCGGCGACCGCGCGGCGCGCGAGCAGCGCATTCGCGACAGCCACCCACAGACCATCGGTGGGCTGAAAGTCACCGGGTTGAACGACTCGGACGGCTTTAAATTCCTGCTGGAAGATGGCGGCTGGCTGCTGATCCGCTTTTCGGGTACGGAGCCGGTGCTGCGTGTGTACACCGAAACCACGCATGCCGATAAAGTACAGGATATCCTGCGCGACGGGCTGCGTATCGCGGGGTTGGGATAAGCCCTCGTGTATACCGATACCCACTGCCACCTGTACCTGGACGCGTATCAGGATGACCTTGATGCGGTGCTTGAACGCGCCTGGTCGGTGGGGATATCACGTCTGCTGCTGCCCGGGATCGACCTGGAAACCAGCCGGCAGGCGATTACGCTGAGCGAGCACGACCCGCGCATCTTTGCCGCAGTGGGCGTGCATCCCAACAACTGCGCCAACTGGTCTCCGGCCGACCTGGATGCAATCCGAGAGCTGGCGGCGCACCCGAGAGTGCGCGCCATCGGCGAGATTGGCATGGATTATTACTGGGATGAGGCTGAACATGACCTGCAGGCTGAGGTACTGCGCGCGCAGCTCGACCTGGCTGCGGAGCTTGGCCTTCCGGTAGTGATCCATAACCGCGAGGCGTGGGACGGGCTATGGCCAGTGCTGGACGCCTGGACCGAAGCGCTGGCGCAGCACAATCCGGACCTGGCGCAGCGGCCGGGCGTGCTGCATTCATTTGAAGGCGATATTGCCCAGGCACGTATGGCCCTGGCACGAAATTTCCTGCTTGGCATCAGCGGGCCGGTGACCTTTAAGAATGCGCGCGCGCGACAAGACCTGGTGTCTGAGCTGCCACTTTCCGTAATGCTGACCGAAACTGACTCGCCTTACCTGACCCCCGACCCCTTTCGCGGGCGGCGCAACGAGCCTGCGCACGTGGTACGAATTGCTGATAAAATTGCTGCATTGCAACAAGTGCGGCCGGAACGCGTGGCGGCTGTTACCCGCCAGAACGCAACCCGGCTGTTTCGATGGGAAGACACGGATTGAGCACAACCATAACTTTTCTTTCTCCGGTACAGGAGCACCTCTTCGCGGTTGAGGCGCTGATGCGCGCTCAGGCCGATAATGCCAACCCGGACCTGGTGACCGCGATGGACCTGCTGGTGTCGGCGGGCGGCAAGCGTATTCGCCCGGCGCTGACCCTGCTGGCCGGTAAGATGCTGAACGCCGACCTGGATCAATTGATTGTACTGGCCAGCGCCATCGAATTATTACATACAGCCACGCTGGTACACGACGACTTGATTGATGGCGCGCTGCTGCGCCGTGGCGTGGCCACACTCAACTCGCAGTGGACGCCAGGCGCCACAGTGCTGACTGGCGATTTTATGTTCGCGCGCGCTGCCAAGCTGGCGGCTGATACGAACAACGTCCCGGTGATTAAGCTCTTCGCCCAGACCCTGTCGGTGATCGTCAACGGTGAGCTGACCCAGATGTTCAACAGCCGCTGCAATATCAACCGAATAGACTACAACCAGCGTATCTACGCCAAAACAGCTTCCCTGTTTGAAACCGCGGCTAAATCGGCGGCGATGATCAGTAATGTAGACGAGCACACGGTTGAGATTTTCCGCGTGTATGGTTATGAGATCGGCATGGCATTCCAGATCGTGGACGACATCCTCGATTTCACCGGCGACCAGGCTACCGTGGGCAAGCCCATCGGCAGCGACCTGCGCCAGGGGTTGATCACTCTACCAGCGCTCAAATACATTGAGAGCCACCCCGAACACCCGGCGGCTGCGCAATTGCTGCGCCGTGAATGCCTGCAGGATGAAGCCCAGATCCGCAGCCTGATCGAGGCGATCCGCATGAGCGATGCGATCATGCAGGCGCACCAGGAAGCGCGTCAGTACGTGCGGCGCGGGCTGGAAAGTCTGTGCAAGCTACCACCCTCATTTGAACGCGACCGCCTGGAAGAGCTGGGCGAGTACATCGTCAAACGCGATTTCTAGAATAGAACGCAAAGCGGGACCGGCATACGGTCCCGCTTTTTTGTTGACCCATTGCGGTCAAAGGTGACAGATGTCATCCTTAATCGGATGACATCTACCAGTTGGCCTGGGGAGAAAACCCGGGTATCTTTATGCAAGCCAAAACTTTTCCACCATATTTTTCGGGTAACCCATAAAACTATGTCTGAAAGCGAAGAAATGTACCTGGTGACCATCGCCCGGTTGAACGAGAAGGGCGATGATAAGCCGGTGCCGGTTGCACAACTTGCGGCCGAGCTAGATGTGCTGCCGGTTTCCGCGAACCAGATGGTGCGCAAGCTGGAAGACGCCGGGTGGGTGTGCTACACGCCATACAAAGGCGTGAGCCTGACGCCCGAAGGCCGCTCGCTTGCTTTGCAGATCCTGCGCTACCGCCGGCTGTGGGAAGTCTTCCTGGTGGAAAATCTGAAAATTCCGGTGGCCGAAGCCAGTGAGCTGGCCTGCCGTATGGAACACGTACTTCCCGACCACGTTGCCGACCGGCTGGCGGCTTACTTAGGTAACCCTGTGGTTTCCCCCACCGGCGGCGTTATCCCCGCCTGTGAGGTGGAGAAAGCAGCCGAGCTGGATATGCCTGCTGCGGCGCTTGAGCTGGAGCATTGCGGCCGCGTGACGCGCATTACAGCCGACCCCACCAGTCGAGCCTTCCTGGCCTCGGCCGGGGTGCTGCCTGGCGCCACCATCCGCGTGCTGGGCGTCTCAGCCGGGGGCTCCATGCTGGTGCAAACACCTGATGGTGCCCAGGCGCAGCTCTCATCCCTGCTGGCAAGGTCCCTGTGGGTGCATCCAGAAACTGAGTAACAGGAATACTTCCCTTCATGCAAACCTCAACTATCAGCAACGCACAACAGAAAAGCGCGGCAGCAAGCTGCCACAACGCCCCGGCCGCCGATACCAGCGGCCTGCCGCTGATCGCCATCGTTGGGTCACCCAACGTGGGCAAGAGCGTGTTGTTTCACACACTCACCGGGGTGTACGTCACCGTTTCCAACTACCCCGGCACCACGGTGGAAGTGACGCGCGGCAAGGGCCGGCTGGCCGGCGTGGAAATGGGCGTGATGGACACGCCCGGTATGTATGGGCTGCTGCCGATCACCGAAGAAGAACGCGTGGCGCGCCAGATCCTGCTCACCGAGCAGCCGGCGGCCATCGTGCACGTGGTGGATACCAAAAATATTGAGCGTATGCTGCCCATGACTTTGCAGCTCATCGAAGCCGGGCTGCCGGTGGTGCTGGTGTTGAACCTGATGGACGAAGCCGAGCGCATCGGTTTTTCGGTGGACCTTGCCGGGCTGGAAAAAGCCCTGGGCATACCAGTTTTTGGCACAGCGCTGTCATCCGGGCGTGGCGCAAAAGAGCTCAAGGCTGCCTTCGCCGGGCTGCTGACTCAACCAGGCTTTACCCGTCCCACCGCCAGCATGCGCTACCCGGAGCGGCTGCAGCAGGGCATCCAGGTGATTGAGGAGCATCTGCATGGTAGTTACAGCCTATCGCGACGCGCGATCGCTGTACTGCTGCTGGAAAACGACGCCGAGGTTGTTGAAATGGTGCGCCAGCGCGAGCCGGACAGCGGCGAGGAAGTGTTGCGCGCCGCCCAGCAGACACAGGCGGGTTTCAACCAGCCGTTATCGTACGTGATCGTCCGCCAGCAGCGCGCTCAGGCTGAAAGCATCCTCGCGTCGCTGATTACGCGCCCGCAAGGCCGCCAGCGTACCTTTGCCAACCGCCTGAGTGAGGCCATGATTAACCCCGTCACCGGGCTGCCGCTGCTGTTATTTGCGCTTTATCTGCTGTACCAGTTCGTAGGCGTATTTGGCGCGCAAACGCTGGTGGGGCTGCTGGAAGAGAACCTGTTTGGCAACCTGATCAACCCGTTCATCGACCGCATCATCAATGCAATTATCCCCTGGCAGGTAATCCGCGACCTGTTTGGCGGTGAGTTCGGCCTGTTGACACTGGGCGTACGCTACGCGGTAGCCATCGTTCTGCCGATTGTGGGCACATTCTTCCTGGCATTCTCGATGATCGAAGACAGCGGCTATCTGCCGCGGCTGGCGATGTTGATCGACCGCGTGTTCAAACGCATTGGGCTAAACGGGCGCGCGGTGATCCCCATGGTACTGGGCTTTGGCTGCGACACCATGGCGACAATCGTGACGCGCACGCTGGAAACGCGCCGCGAGCGCATGCTGGCTACAATCCTGCTCTCGCTGGCCATCCCATGCTCGGCGCAACTGGGCGTGATGCTGGGGCTGTTAAACGGCAGCCCGGCGCTGCTGCTGGTGTGGACCGGCATCATCGCCGGCGTATTCCTGCTGATCGGTTGGGCCGCGGCCAAATTGATGCCCGGCGAGCGCCCAACGTTTTACATGGAGCTGCCACCATTGCGCATGCCTTCGCCAAAGAACGTGCTGGTGAAGACCTACACGCGCATGGAGTGGTATCTGCGCGAAGTATTCCCGCTGTTCCTGGTGGCCAGCGTTCTGATCTGGATCGGCAGGCTGACCGGGCTGTTTGACCTGGGTTTGCAGGCCCTGACGCCTGTGGTGCGCTGGCTGGGTTTGCCGGACCAGACGGCGATGGCGTTCCTGTTCGGCTTTTTCCGCCGCGATTATGGCGCGGCCGGTCTGTATGACATGCGCGCCAGCATGACCAGCGCGCAACTGCTGGTCTCAACGGTGACAATGACCCTGTTTGTACCCTGCGTGGCGCAGATGGCGGTGACTGTCAAGGAGCGCGGCTGGAAGGCAGCGCTGGGGATTGCGCTGTTCGTGTTCCCCTTCGCGCTGATCGTTGGCTATGTGCTGCACCTGGCACTGACCGTATTGGGAGTTCGCTGATATGACCCGCTGTGATTTCTGTGGTTTCACCTTTGACCCTGCCTGCTCTTTGGAAGGCGGCTGCAATGGCTGCCCGCTGGCAAGCGGCTGCTCGAAGATTGTTTGCCCGCGCTGCGGGTACGAGATGCTGCCCGAGGCGAAGCTGGTTGGATTTGTGCGCCGTCTGCGCGAAAAGATGGCTACGCGCAAGACAGCGGTTGACATCAAGGACTGAACCGCGAATGGGCGAAGAACAAAAGGCGCGTGATCATTGGAGAAAGCAAGGGATAAAGAATGATGAAGATTAGTGAGAACGCCCAGGAACGCCTGGAACAATTGTGGATGATTACTGAAGAAAACGGCATCCGTGATGAAGCGCCGTTTACCCCCGGCGAAGATGCCGACACAGAATTGGAACACATGGGCCTGGTAGAACGTTGGGGTGGTGAAATTGCGCTGACCGATGCCGGCAAGGTCGAAGCGGCCATGGCCATCCGCCGGCACCGGCTGGCGGAACGGCTGCTGGCCGATGTGCTCACCACCGAAGAATCGATGCTGGACGATCGCGCCTGCGGATTGGAGCACGCGTTGTTTGACGGCGTGGATGAGGCGATTTGTACGCTGCTCGGCCACCCCAGCGTATGCCCGCACGGTAAACCGATTCCAGCGGGAGAATGCTGCCGCCAGATGCGCGCCTCGGTGCCGCGGCTGATCGCTCCACTGGCCGAGCTGAAACCGGGCGTCACCGGCAAGATCGCCTATATCCAGCTCAAGGATACACAGCGGTTGAATAAACTGATGGCAATGGGCGTGCTACCCGGCGTGCCGGTACATGTGCTGCGTGACTCACCCGCGTATGTGTTCGAGGCCGGGTACAGCCAGTTCGCGGTGGACGAAGATATTGCCACAGATATTTTTGTGCGCATCGACCAGGCCTAACCTTGAATAGTACCCAAACGGGTCATTGAGCTCCGGTAGCAGCTTGTGGTATTCTACACAAGGCAAATAAATAACAAGGAGCAAAGAATGGTTGACGAGACGACAGGCGCGTATGGCAGTAAGGAAGAAGACTGCGGTTCAGAACTGGATGCGGCGGCAGTGGTAACCACACTGGAAGCCAGCGAGAGTATGGACCTGGAAACAGCAACCGTCCTCTATGAGGATAAGGTCGAGACGGGCGGATAAAACCGATCGCCTACCAGGCGGTCAGCTTCCAGATATCCGGTTTCATTTCGCTTCCCTCTATTCCGATTTCCGAGAATATCAGCACCGCGCGTTTTAACGCATCCAACGCATCCTGCTCGCGGCCGGCGGCGTGATGCAGATCGGCCAGATTATTGAGCAGCGCCGCCTCGCGATGGCGGTCACCAACCTGAGCGCACAGGCGCAGGGCTTCGGCATTCCACCGCGCGGCCTCATCCAATCGATCCAGATCGAGCAATGCCAATGACAGGTTATTGAGCGCCGCGGCCTGCGCCAGCAGATTGCCGCTGTTCCGGGCCGCATCAAGGCTGCCCTGCAACTGCTCCACAGCGTTATCCAGTTCTCCGGCGGCGCGGTCGAGCATGCCCAGGCTGTTGCAGGCTTGAGCCAGGGCAAGCGGATCGCCGCTGGCGCGCGCCAGCTCCAGCGAGCGCAGCGCCAGTGCGCGCGCTTGCTCGCGTTGGCCGCGTTGGAATGCGGCATAGCTGCGGTCGGCAGAAAGACCGGCGGCATCCGGCACGCCGGCCTCGGCCGCGCGCTGGTAATGCGATTCGGCCAGTTCCCATTCGCCCAGGCGGGTATGAACATTGCCCAGCTTGCGTTCCAGCACGCCCACCTGGTCTTCCGGGCACAACGCCGCGGCGGATTCATAGCTGGCGATAGCAGCGCTGTACTCACCCTGCAGCGTGCGCAGATCTCCGATGGCTTCATGAAGATCCGCCGGCTCCGGGTGGCCAGATGCCAGCGCAGCCTGGTACTGCTCAATGGCTTCTGCATTGGCGTACAGGGCGCGCGCAGCGTCGCCGGCGGCGCGATAATACACTGCCGCGGCTTCGGCATTTCCGGCCAGCCGGAAATGATAGGCAATCAGGCCGGCCTGGCTGCCAGGCTCGCGGCGTCCACCGGGGCCGGAAAGAACTTCGGCCACGCGGCGGTGCAGCAGGCGGCGGCGCGCCAGGCTTGTATCTTCATACGCCATGTCACGCAGCTTTTCATGGGTAAAGTCATACGTTTCAGGGCCGTGCTCACTCGATACGTGTTCCGCCACCAACCCGGCCGAAAGCAATCCTTCCAGGCCGGTGACGGTTTCCAGCTCACTGCGCCCACTCACTTCACGCAGGGTAGAAAAGTCAAATGAGCGGCCGATAACAGCGGCTGTGCTCATCAATTGGCGCGCGGTCTCATCCACCGAGCGCAGCCGCGCCATCAGTAGCTCGCGAACGCTGGCTGGCATTTCCCAACGACCTTCGCTCGCCGGGCTTTTGCGCAGCGCATCCAGGTATTCCACCGCAAAAAAGGGCAGGCCTTCACTCTCACGAAACAGCGTATCGAGGACACCGGAAGGCAGCGGGGCGTGCTCCGCCACGCGCTGCGCCAGCTCGCGTACCGCGCCGGCATCTAGGCGAGGAAGCACAACGCGGGCCAGCATGCCGGCGCGGCTGGCATCCTGTAACATGCCTTGAGGCAGATTACGCTCGGGGGCAACGCCGCTGCGCAGGGTCAGCAGAACCATCAATGGGCCGCTGCCCAGGCGGCGCACCAGGTATGCCAGCAGCCCCTGTGATGCCGTATCCGCCCACTGCAGGTCATCCAGAAAGAGAATCCCGGGGCGTGAGCCGGCCAGCACCGCATAGAATACCTGGCGCAGGTCTTCGTAAAACCGGCTCTGCGCTCCTGGGCCATCCAGGGGCGACGGCTCGGGCAGCGGGCCAAACCGGGTGGCCAGGTCGGGCAGCAGGCGCGCCGCCTCAGCCAGCGCGCCCGGGCTGACGGATTGCAGATCCTGCAGCGCTTCCGGCCAGGCCAGCACGCGCGCCAACGCCTGGGTAAACGGGCCGTACGCCAGCCCGGTCTCGCCTTCATACCAGCGTAGCCGCAGAACGCGCGCCCCCTGCGCTTCGGCTTGCTCCAGAAAGTCATTTGCCAGGCGCGTTTTCCCAATACCGGCTTCGCCTTCCAGCGCCACTACGCAGCCACCGGAAACAGCGCGATCGTAGGCGGCCTGTAACTGAGCCCATTCGGCGTCGCGGCCCACCAGCGGGAAGGGAGCGGCCGTCTCGCGCGGGGAGAGCGTAGGCGGCAGGTTATCAGGCGCGGGAACATCGACCGGGATGCGGTTTTCGAGGATGGCCTGGTACAGTGTCGTGGTTTCGTCCAGCGGCGCCACGCCCAGCTCCTGGTCGAGCACGCGCACGCATTCGCGATACTGGCGCAGGGCGCTGCTGCGCTGGTCGGCGCGCGCGTAGAGCAGCATTAGCTGGCGGTAGCTCTCTTCTCGCAGCGGGTCAAGCGCAAGTAGCCGGCGCGCATACGTAATGGCCTTTTCATGCTGGCCTTGCGCGGTATAGGCGTTCACAATCTGGTCCAGGGCGCGGGTCAGGTCGCGGTTTAGCCGCTCGGAGTGAAAATACTGCCAGTCGTCAAACTCAACCGAATCGCGCAGGCTGAATCCGGCCATAAAACGGTCTGTGTAAAACTGAATGCCATGCATCAGGGAGGATAGATACGCCGGGCTGCCCGCCTGGCGTTGTTCTTCTGCCTGCTGCAAGCCTGTTTCGAATTGCTGCACATCCAGCCAGAATGCCCCCTCGCGCAGCAATCCGACTCGCTCGCGCTCAATCAACAGAACGCCCTCGCCCACCGCCTTGTTCAGCACGGAGAGCGTGCGGCGTAACGCCGAGCGCGCACCGGTCTGGTCGTACTCCGGCCATAACAGATTGGAAAGCGCATCGCGTGATACCACCTCACCGTGAATGGCGAGATACGCCAACAGCGCGATAGCCTTGCGCGTGTCTACCGTCACCGGCTGGCCGGCGCGTTCCATGCGCGGAAAACCAAACAAATATAGACGTAATGGCTCCATGCACATCTCCCATCTTCACCGGTATTGTAGCGGATGCGTCCGGGAAAAGAAAGAAGATTGGCTTTCGTAACGATATATATATGCATGGGATAGTGGAAAAACCGTAACGATTTTTGGATGCACTGGACGTATGCTGTACACAGCTTTGACAAATGAAATGGAGACCTGTGGAATGAACAACGAGTGGTGTAATCGGCGGATGGAAAATGAAGGGCGGGTAATGAGGTACGGCCGCCGCATTTCCATTTTGCCGGTAACAGCAAACATCGGCCAGGCCTGGTACTGATGGCCACCCTGCAGCCCATCCATGAACCAAAGATGCAAACCCTGTGCGAGCTGGAAGTACCCAGCCAGCCAGGCAACGAGCTGGTAGCAGCCCGGGCTGTATTGCAAGTCTTGAAACCATATGACCTGCAACAGGAAACGCAAGAACGCATGCTGACTGCAATCGCGGAAGCCACGATGAACGCGATGGAACACGGCAATCTCTTTTGCGCGGAAGATCCAGTGCTGATTGAAGTTCAGATGAGCGCGACGCACGTCGTGGTTCGGGTCAAAGATCATGGTAATATCGAAAAGATTGAGGCGGCAGAGCCGCCAGATATTGAAGCCAAGCTGGCGGGCAGGCAGTCACCGCGTGGCTGGGGAATGTTCCTCATCCGCCACATGGCGGATGAGATCGTTAGCTATATGGAAGGGGACCGGCACATCACCAAGCTGGTATGGAAATGTGAATCCAGGCAATTCGATGAGGGATACGGAAAGGAGCCAGAATGAACACACCCATAATGCTATTGAAAGTACGTCATGCGGGAAGCGTGGGGGTGATTGTCATCTCCGGCGAGGTAACCGCGGCGGCGGAACGGGAACTGATGGAAGCCTTTGCGCAGGCCTGCGAAGGACCTTCCGTGCATATCTTATTGAACTTCGAAAAGCTGCATTTTATCAATAGCTCCGGCATTGGCTTGCTGGTAACGTTGCTGATCCGCGCCCGGCGCCAGCAGGTGCGCCTGATGGCCTGCGGCCTGAGCCAGCATTACCGCCAGATCTTTGAGCTGACGCGGCTGAATGAGGCCATAGCAGTGTTCAACACGGAAATGGATGCCCTGGCAGCGCTTCATCTATCGGCGGCATAATTCGATGGCTGATCCACAATTGCACCACGCAGAAAGCGGCTGGGCAGCGCCGGTGGAGCGCCTGCAGGTTGATTGGGTACCGGCAGGCGCAGTAATCCTGAATGTGGACGGCCGGGCGCTTACCGGGCCGCTGCGCGGGTTTGGCCAGCTATGGCGAAAGACCTATCGGGTCTACACCGGAGAATTTGAGCCACGCGAAGTGATGCGCGCCTGGCGTGAAAACTTTGAAGCGTTCTGGCCGCGCGGCAACCGCTTTTACGCGCCGGTAGAAGGTATCAGCCCGGGCAGTGTGGCGGTGCTCAACCTTGGGCAGGCGCGCCAGGGTCTGCCGTTGATTTCTACCGGCGTCTTTGTGATTTACGCTGACGACGAATCGTTTACCTTTATCACACCACAGGGGCATATGTTTGCGGGGATGATCACATTTTCGGCGTTTGTCGAAAATGAGGTCAGCGTGGCTCAGGTGCAGGCGTTCTTACGCGCCAGCGACCCGATCTACGAACTGGGGCTGCGGCTGCGCGTTGGGCATATCGCCGAAGATCGCTTCTGGCACACCATGCTGCGCAACCTGGCGTCGCATTTTCACCAGCACTGGCCGGTAGAACAGCGCGTGGTATGCCTGGACCCAAGCGTGCAGTGGCGCGAGGCGCGCAACGTATGGCTCAACGCGGCCATCCGCACTGCGCTGTATAGCGCTGCGGCGCCGGCGCGCTGGGCGGCCCGGCGCTTGCGGTAACGCATCTTTCTGAGCGAGCACACTGGTTGGTTCAGGCGGCACCGGGGAGCCGCCTGAACGTTTTAAGCGCCGGGTGCTTTATAATAACAGGGCAATGGAACACCGCCGGCCCGCTGTAATCATCCTGCTGCTCTCGGCCATCGTTATGGTGGCGCTGACCTGGCTGCCGTTTTCATGGGACGGGTGGGCGCCGGAAGCCTGCGCGCTGCGCAACTGCTACTGCGAGCCGATGCGCTACGGGTACTTTGTGCTGCAGCCGGTGACTGCGCTTTCGAACCTGGGATACGTGCTGGTTGGCGCGCTGATCCTGGCAGCCAGCGCCACGCAGCACGGTAATCCGCTGGCGCAAGGGTGGCGTTTTGCGCGCTGGCTGGGCGGCGCGGCAATCGTCACAGGGTGGGCATCCTACCTGTCGCATGCTTCGCTTACCCGCGCCGGCGAGTGGCTGGACCTGATGGGCGTGTACCAGGTGCTGCTAGCTCTGCTGGTATACTCCTTGCATCGCTGGTCTGGCAGAACGGCAGTCGGCCTGTACGGCGCGGCGCTGCTGGTGCTCGGAGCGCAGATGGTCCTCGCGCCTGCGTGGCAGCAGATCGTGATTAGCATCCTGCTGGCGGCGTGGGCGGTGGCGGAAGGCATGGCGCAGTGGCGGCTGCGCCCACGCGCTAACCGGCGCTTCGCGGCGGCCGCGGCAGCACTTTTTGCCAGCGGCGCGGCGATCTGGGGTTGGTACGGGCGCGCGCCGGTCTGCGCGCCAGGGGAATTTCCCTGGCATGTGGCCTGGCACCTGCTTTCCGCCGCAGCTATCGGCTGCCTGTACTGGTATTACCGTAGTGAAGACCTGCCCAATTTTCGATCCTGATGCAAAACCAGCCTTGACAAGACCATCCAACCTTTTGTAGGATATAGAGCATGTCCGTGAACCGCACAAACCAGGCACGCAGCCGCCGATCCGGGCGGCGACCGATGGGGATGCCCGACCCAATGATGGTGATTGGAGCCGGCGTGGTGGTGTTGATTGCTGTTTTGATCGGCATTTTCAGCAATAACCGCAGCGCTCAGAGCCAATCCAGCCCGACGGATGAACCACAGAGCGCGTCCGCGGCGCTGGCCGAAAGCACTGAAGCCTTCCGCATCACGCGCATCGAACCCACCGCCGACGCGCTGGCTACAACCACCCGCGCGGCTGCTTCCACCAGTCCGGCACAGAGCACCCCCACTGCCAGCGCCACGTTAAGCAACGAGCAGCGCACGGCGAAAAATTGGCAGCGCTGGCCGGTGGTGCCACAGTTCACAGATGGGGCGCGGAAAATATTCCTGGCCGGCCAGGAGAGCGGGCGCAACGGACAGGCCTTCTCGAAGGTCGGCGACTGCGAAAGCTCAGCCACCTGGTTCCTGGAAGATTTCGATCAGGGCGCAGAAGCCTATAATCTCGGTGACTATACGCAGCTTGACAGTACGATCGAATTTTTTGCAGGCTCCTACGGGCGCACCAGCCTGGCGGCACGTGATGGCGCGCGCGTGTCCACCTTCTTCACCAGCCTGTGGACCGACCCGACCCAGTGCGAGACCAGCGAGACGCCGCTGGAATGCGAAATCCGCCTGCATAATCCAGCCTTTGCCATCATCAGCCTGGGATCGAATGATATCGATGACCCGGACAAGTTTGAACAGGAAATGCGCAAGCTGGTAAAGACCGTGATCGAACTGGACGTTGTGCCGATCCTGGCGACCAAGGCCGACGATCTGGAAGGCGGTGGGCGGAATAATCAGGCACTGGCCAAACTGGCGTTAGAGTTTGACATTCCGCTGTGGAATTTTTGGGCGGCGGTGCAGGATGTGCCCAACGGCGGTCTGGATTGGGACGGCGCGCACCTCACCTGGTCTGATAATTACTTTGACCAGCCGGGCGGGTTGAACAGCGGCTGGGCCATGCGCAACCTGACCGCGCTGCAGTTACTGGAAGCCATGCGCGTGGGTGTGCAGGCCCTGCCTACCCCATAGAATTGCATTACTCCGCTTTCAGTTTATAGCGGATGATCTTTTTCTGGATCTCGCTCAGCCGCCGGCCAAGGATTGCAGCCGCGGACTGGTAATACACGCTGAGAAAATCACGCCGGGCTAGCAGATCGTAGAAGGGCGGCATGTTTTCGGCGCGCGGTGTAACTGCATCCCATTTTTTCCCTGCGCGGTAATACACATCCCAGGTAGATGTGGTGTACCGGTGCTCAAACTGAACCATGTCGGACGTAACCAGGTGGCCGCTGTCGTACGTTTCGCTGCTCACCTCATTCCCCGATGGGTTCAGGCAAGGGAGCAAGTGGCATAACAGCTTCATCGCCGGCCGCGCCAGGTATTCCAGCTCGATGTGGCCGCCGGTGTCAACGTCGGTAGAATGACCTTGAATATCCAGGTACAGGCTGTAGAGCGAACGCGCCTCGAATTGGAGCCGCTCCATCAGGCAGGACTGGATACCGTACAGGATGGTCTCATAGAGCGGGAAGGCCAGCTCTTTGGCCTCGTGATATGTATCAAGACGGTATTCGGCCACCACGAGCCATTTAACCGCCTCAGGAGTCTCCGGGTTTTCATAGCTCATGTCCGGGATAGCAATTTCTACCCAATTGGGGTGTACCAGGCTCCAGCCACGCAGGATCGGGCTTACCGGGAAGATAAGATAATCTTCGATCACCAGCGCCGGTTTTAGATCTCTTAAGTTTGCCTGGTGGTCTTCGGATGCGGGCATGAAGAGAAGACTGTTTTCGACCCCATGCACCACCCGCGCTAAGTTTGGGCTGACTTTTAGCTCCTGCAGGAAGAAACGCGCCAGCATTTCGGCGGCTTGCAGGCACCCTTCTCGCCCTCTCGCCGGGTTAATTTCCAACCCGGATGGAACACGTTTTAACTCAACAAAAGATGCAACAGATGACAAAGGAATCATTTCCACGTTTGCCTCGTTTGAATGATTTGATCCAATGTCTTAATATTAGCACAAGTGTTCTAATTTTGGAATAGCGAAAATACCAATAAAGACCCATACGTTGCGCTTGTTTGAGCGGCAGCAGTACGAGGTTACTCACCCGGGGGGGAATGCGGCGCGCGGGCTGACCGGGATAACGATAATTGAGCGCGAGACCACCTTCCGCGGTCTCGCGGTACAACGACGGCAGGTCGTGGCCGGTTTTCTCCATCACTTCCACCACCTCATCGAAAGGCACGCGGTGGCTGCCATCGGAATAAATGGCAAACACGGCGCAGTCCATGGCACGGGTGGCGGCAAACACGTTGCGCTCAATGCAAGGGATCTGTACCAGCCCGGCGACCGGGTCACAGGTCAGGCCCAGGTGATGCTCCAGTCCCATTTCCGCGGCGTACTCAATCTGGCGCACCGACCCGCCCATGAGCTGAGCGGCGGCCCCGGCGGCCATGGCGCACGCCGCGCCAATTTCGCCCTGGCAGCCTACTACCGCACCTGAAATTGAGGCATTGTACTTAATCAGGTTGCCAATCAAGCCGGCCGTTGCCAATGCGCGCAGCACGTGCTCTTCCGAGGTATGCAACGTGTCTTCCATGTGCTGCAGTACCGCAGGCAGCACGCCGCACGAGCCGCAGGTAGGCGCGGTGACGATCTGCCCGCCAGTAGCGTTTTCCTCAGCCACAGCAAGGGCGTAGGCTGGCAGAAAACCGTCTTTCACCAGCTTGCCGTCACTGAGTTCGATCTTGCGGTAGATGGTCCACGCGCGGCGGGAGACGCCCAGACCGCCAGGCAGAGCACCTTCGGCCTGCAAGCCGCGCTGCACGGCACTGCGCATTACCTGGTGGACCTCAGACAGGTACTCCCAGATCTCCGCGCCTTCGCTCTCTTCTACATATTCCCACAAGGTTTTCCCCTGGCTGGTGCAGTAACGGAGAATATCTTGCATGGTGCGTAACGAATACAGGGCCGCGCTGTCTTCGGCGGGCTGCTCGAGCTGGCCTTCCTCACGAAGCGCTCCACCCCCCACGCTGTAGGCACGCCAATAAGCCACGGATTGACCCGCCGCGTCCAGCGCTTCAAACTCCATGCCATTGGGGTGCATGGGAAGCAGCTCATCCGGCTTCCACACGATATCGACCACGCGCGGCGCCAGCGCCTGTTGGATGGCGCGGTCGGTGAGATGGCCACGCCCGGTAGCTGCCAGGCTGCCGTATAACGTCACGCGGAAGGTGGATGCGTCTGGGTACTGCGCGGCAAACCGCTCGGCGGCGCGCCGCGGGCCCATGGTATGGCTACTGGAAGGCCCATACCCGATACGGAAAAGTTTGCGGATGGTATGCACGCCCGGATTTTAACACGGGTCAGCCTTTTCCGGGCGTGCGAGTTTTGCCCCTATGGCTGAGCGGTTGGCAGGCCCGGCTGGTCTGCCGGCGTTGTGCTGGCCTCGCCCAGGTCGATCACCGGCATGGTATTGCCGTCGCTGATGATCCACTTGCTGTTCTGGCGCAGCTCCTGCGCAATCAGCACCTGGATGTACTGCTCGGCCAGTGAGCCTTTACCGTCCAGCTCCTTGAGCACATTGCGCAGAGCCTCTACCTTGGCTTGCGAGCTGAGGGTAATGCTGTTGGCCTCGGCTTCGGCCAGCTTAGTGATCTGGTAGGCATCACCTTCGGCTTTTTTCTGCGCGGTGTAGAACTGGCTGTCGGCCAGGGTGCGCTGCTGCACGGCCTCAGCAGAAGCCTGTTCCTGCAACTGCGTGGCCACCATCTTATTTTTGATTGCGGCCACCACCTCGGTGGGCGGAGACGCGTTCTGGATCTGCACCAGCACGAACTGCACGCCGTACTGGCTTTCTTTGGACTGCAGCGCGCTGATCACCTGCTGGTTGATTTCCTGGCGGCTGTGCATCACTTCATCCATTTTGCGCGTGTTAACAATATCGCGCAGCGTGCCTTGCACAAACCCGGCCACGATCTTGTCCGGTTCGGTCACCTCCAGCGCGTAGCGCACCGGGTCGGAGACGCGGTAGGTGTACAGCAGCGATATGTCCATGGTCACATCGTCGGCGGTCATGGCCGGCAGGTTTTCCACCATGCCCGGGCGCTCGACCACATTGATGCCGATCACCGTGTCGACAAACGGGATCTGGAAATGCCAGCCGGGCTGGTCGATGCCGACAAAACTACCGCCGCGCAGATGCAAGCCGCGTTCATACGGGCGGATTTTGTAAACCGCAGACCGCGCCAGCGAGAAGACGACGAATATTGCGATCAGTGTGAGCAGCAATACCAGCGCGTTCTTGTAGAGCCATTGCAGGCAGCCGCGCGTCGCGGGTACGCGGACAGACGGTTCCGGGTGAGGAGAACCAGGAGACTCCTGTGGCAGCATGAGACACCTCCCTGAATATGCGTGAACAAAGCCAGTACAAAGACCCCCAATAATATGTCGTTTGTTGACATATGCTGTGCACTTAGAATAACACGCTGCGCAGGAGAAGTCAATCACGAATTTTACTCGCCGGAAAGCGATACTCCGCGCTCAATCACTCCATAGCGACCATTTTCGAGAAAGAAGAACATTTGCAGCGCGTGGTAAGGGTCGGGGCTGCGCGCCACATCCGCATCAATGGAAACCGCGAGAATTTCTCCAAAGAAGACCACTTCCGCGCCAAAGTCCACCTGCTTCACCAACCGGCATTCCAGGTGCGCTTTGCATTCTTCCACCACTGGTGGCGCCACGATTTGCGCAGGGATAGGCGTCAGGCCGGCCGCTTCCACCGGGCGCGGGTGCGGCAGGGAGCTGATCTGCCAGGTGTGCCCGGCCAGCTCCGCGCCGGGAACGTTGACCACAAATTCGCCCTGACGCAGGATGTTCTGCGCGGTTACGTGCCCCAGGTTACAACCCAATGCCAGCACCGGCGGATCGAACGCCATCATCGATACCCAGCTCTTCGGCGCAATGTTGGATTGGCCATCAGCGCTGCGGGTGGTTACCAGCACCACCTGCCCTGCCAGCGGGCTGGGATGCCAGGCGTGCTTATCCAGCGCCAGGTTGATTTTGGCTTGCCTCATGGGTTAATCCTTCCAAAAACGCGGCAGGAAGGCGCGATTGGTGGCTAGCAGGTCTTCCAGCACGCGGGAGACATTCCCGGCCTTAGGCCCCAGCGGGTGCGCCAGCAGAGCCTGGTAGGCGGCAGCGCGGTCACCTTGAACCGCAGCTTCTACGGTGAGCAGCTCATAGGCCTTGACGCTGCTCAGCAGCCCAAACGCGGCGTCAGGCAGCGGCTGCGCCGGCAGCGGGTGCACTCCGGCGCGGTCCACCCTACATGGCAGCTCCAGTACCCAATCTGATGGGTACGCGCTGACTGCGCCGGCGTGGCGCGTGTTGACGATGTGAGTTTCACCCAGGTCGTTGCAGTGCGCGTTGATCACCTGGGTGGCCAGCGTGGAGTAATACGCGCCGCCGCGCTGCATCAGCCCCGATGGGGTCACGTCCAGGGACGGGTCGGCATACTGGCGCAACAGTTCGGCTTCGATCTGCATCACCTGCTCGGCGCGCGAGGGCGGCCAGGCAGCCTGTTCTGCCAGCTTACGCGCAGTATTGTAATAATATTGGAGATAGTAGTTGGGGATCATGCCCAGCGCGCGCAGCAGCTCTGGCTCCCATTCGGGGTCCACTGACTGCTGCATCTCGCGGGTATAGGCATCCAGCACATACTGCCAGATGTCCTCTCCGTTGAGGGTGAAGCCACGATACCAGCAAAGGTGGTTGAGGCCCAGGGCATCCAGGCCGGCGCACTGGGGGTCGTGGCGAATGCCGGCGTCACGCTCCAGCTCATCCAGTATGCCCATCATCATGGTAATGGGCGTATTGCACAGCCCCACCGATGGCACATCCGGCGCGTAGCGCGCCAGCGCCTCGGTGACCAGCCCGGACGGGTTAGTGAAATTCAGCAGCAGGGCTCCGGGCGCCAGGCGGCGCATATCGGCGGCAATATCGAGGATAACCGGGATGGTGCGCAAGGCTTTCGCCATGCCGCCCACGCCGGTAGTCTCCTGGCCAATCAGCCCGTGGCGGCGGCCGAGGTATTCATCTTCACGCCGGGCTGGCAGAAACCCCACGCGAAACTGCGTGATGACGTAGCTGGCGCCTTCCAGAGCCGCTGCGCGCTCATCCAGCAGACGCACATCAAATGGCGCGCCGGCTTTGCGCGCGATGCGCTGGCACAGCCCACCGACGATACGCAGCCGCTCAGGTTGGATATCCATCAGGGCTAGCTCGGTCAGCGGCAGGCTGTCCCTGCGTTCGAGAAAACCTTTGATCAGTTCAGGCGTATAGGTTGAGCCCGCGCCAATCACAGCGATTTTCATAAGGTCACTCCTGGTATGAAGAAAGAATGCACCAGAATTGACTATAGCGATTAAGTAGCGCGGCGTCAAGAAAAGTCACTCGCCGGAAGCGCGTTTTTTTGATATAGTTAGCGGGTTCGTGTCCGTGGGCCAGATTGTACGGGATGCATCCCGAAGGGAAGTTCGTTGCATGAAGACCGTCGTTTGTTTCGGAGACAGCATCACCCGCGCGCTGGTCAGTGCCAGTTACATTGCGCCGCTTGAAGAGCGGCTGGGCGATCGCTTCCGTTTTGTCAACCAGGGGGTTAATAACGACCTGACCTATAACCTCGTCCGGCGGCTGGATGATGTGATCGCAGACAAGCCGGACATCGTTTTTATCCTGATTGGCACCAACGACGTCACTTCGGTTATGTCGGTGTACGCCAGCGTATTTGTGATC
The DNA here is from genome assembly GCA_039810245.1 of Longilinea sp. Classification (GTDB taxonomy): domain Bacteria; phylum Chloroflexota; class Anaerolineae; order Anaerolineales; family Anaerolineaceae; genus CALDSL01. The sequence goes on from JBDHWQ010000002.1 coordinate 284,158, forward strand.
ACGCGCAAGCGGCTGCCACGATGGCCCAGCCTCAAATGGGCCTATACCAACCTGCGCACCATCATCCGGCGCATCAAAGATGAAACCGGCGCGGTTGTGGCAGTTGGCTCGATCCCGGTGCTGGGCGAAGACCTGCAATCGCCGCCCAACGTGGTGGCGCGGCGCTATAACACTCAGCTTCGAACGATTGCCGCGCAGGAGAACGCGCGCTATCTGCCAATATTTGAGCGCATGGAACAGCATTTACGCGAGGAGACAGACGGCAAGGGCCGGCCGTTCCGCGGATCGGTGCGCCTGATGCTGCGCCTGCTGGTGCGTCGAGTTATCTTTCGTGAAAGCTTCGACACTTTTTCGGCGCGACAGGGTTTTCATTTATTGACAGACGGCATTCACCTCAACCACACCGGCGCCGGGTTAATCGCCGCTGAACTGGAATCCTTCTTGAAGGCAGAGGCCTGATCTATCCCACCTAATCTCAGCCTGCTGAGCGCAGGTGGCTGGAATGCGCCCACGCGAAAGGAACCCGCCCCGTGGAATCTCCCATCTCCTCGCTGCCCGACCTGCAAACCCTGACCAGTTATCACCCGCAGCACGCCAGTGCGTGGTATCGTCTGGGCCAGGTCACCGTCAATGTGCTCAAACATGCCCTGTACCATTGGGATGTGGCTTACCATGCACCAATGCCTGCCGGCGCCAAGCTGCTGGTATCAAACCATCCCACCACGGTGGACCCGATCCTGATGACGGCGCTGGTAGATGAGCAACTGCGCATCCTGATCACTGAAGTGCTGTTCAAAGTGCCGGTAGTGGGCGCGTCGCTGCGCAGGTGCAAGCAGATCCGGGTGGACCGTGAGAACGGTCGCGCGGCCTATAACGCGGCGTTGCAGGCATTGGCGGATGGTCACCCGCTGGGCATTTTTCCTGAGGGCGTTATCTCGCCGGCCAGGGGCGGATTGGACCACTTCCACAGCGGGGCGGCGCGGCTGGCGCTGGAGAGCGGCGCGCCCGTGATTCCGGTGGGCATTGCCGTGCAGCGCGAGAAGGTTTGGCGCAAAAATACCCTGGTGGACGGCCAGGAGGAAACCGGCGCGTGGTACACCAGCGGCATCTACGCGATGACGGTTGGCGCGCCGGTTGTCTACCGCGGCAGCGCTGATGACCGGGCGCGGGTGCAGCAGGTGACCGCCGAGCTGGCCGATCAGGTGCTTGAGTTATCGCTGGAAAGCGGCCGGCGTCTGGCCGCGCTGCGCGTGCGCCGGCCGGTATTCTTCGTGCGGTGGCTGCGGGTGGTCTTCGCCGGCTAAGCCGGGCGGTAAAGCGTCCAAAGCGTGTTCAGGCGCTCTTCCAGGCGCTGGCCCAGCGCGTCGCCACCCCCGGTGGTAACGTCATCCTCGTTTTCGAACACGACAAACGCAACCGGCACTCCCTGGATTTCGATCTGTCCCTGCGGCCGGCCGCCGGAGAGCGCTGGCCAATCCACTTCGGCGTAGATGCGCTCCATCTTATTGTCCGTCAACGCATGCTCCAGAATGCTGTCGGGGCGCTCGGGGTTGAAACGCTTGCGGTTCTTGCGCAGTGACTCCGCGAAGGAAACGTCCACATACAGGATGGCGGCGCGCTCCAGCACTTCGCGCGAGAGGTGCTGAAAAGCGGATTTGAAACCGCCGTGCTCCACGCCGCGCGCGAACTCCATCAGGGCAGTCACCGGCTGGCCGTGGATGGGATAGTCACGCCGTCGCTTGTGGTACTCCAGCGACAGGCGGCGGATGAGTACATCCCATAAATGCTGCCACAGGAAATAACCCTGCGGGTCAGTGTGCAGGCGCGGCTGGCCCATTGATGCCAGCAGGTCATCTTCTTCCAGCCAGGCCCAGATCATGGGAAAGTCATCAATCTCGTCCATCAGACCCACGTGAAAACGCTGGCGGCGCTCATCTGGTGATATGTTTTTGAGAAAGTGGATGATTTCGCTTTTGCCGGCCGCCGGGCGGGCGATTAAGAGGATGATATCAAAGACAGGCTCCACCATTTTGCTCCTACAGGTATTGATAAAAATACTGCCAAATTGTAGTGGATTTCAAGTCAAAATTGCAACCACCTGAATCGGCTGACCGAAAACACAAAACAGAGTACAATTATATTCAAGTGGTAATGACCACTTATTTCCATGCCGGAAAGGCCCAGAACCATGCCCGGTTTGCGTACCATGCTTTCGGTGGGTATTGATGTCGGCACAACGACCACGCAGGTAGTCTTTTCGCGGCTAGAAATCGCGGATACCGCGCGCGCCGGCCAGATTCCGCGCATCCAGATCGCCGATAAGACCATCCTGTATCGCTCACCGGTGCATTTTACACCGCTGGTGGATCATGAAAACATCGATGTGCCGCGGCTGATCGCGTTGGTGCAGACCGAGTATCGCGCAGCGGGGGTAGATTTTGCCCAGGTAGAAACCGGCGCGGTGATCATCACCGGCGAATCGGCCAAGAAGCGCAACGCGGATGAAATCCTGCAAGCGCTGGGTGGTATGGCCGGCGAGTTTGTGGTCACGGTGGCGGGACCGAACCTGGAATCGATGATTGCCGGGCGCGGCTCGGGGGCGGCGCAATTTGCGCAAAAACATTACTGCCGCGTGACGAATGTGGATATCGGCGGGGGCAGCGCCAACAGCGCCACCTTCGATATGGGCAAGCTGATCGGCGCGGCAGCCATGAACTATGGCGGGCGCATCCTGGAGATAGATGCTGCCAGCGGGCGCATCACCCACCTGGCCACCCCGGCGCAAGCCATCCTGGATGATCTGGGACTGCGGCTGGAAGCCGGCGACGCTCCCGCGCTGGCCGACCTGCGGCGCTTTACAGGCCGCATGGCCGCGCTGACCGTGGAATTGGTGGAAGGCGGTCACTCGGCGCTGGCGCAGCGACTGTACCTCACACCACCTACGCCGATTTCCGGCAAAGGCACGGTACTGATGTTCTCCGGCGGCATTGGGCAGGATTATTACAATGGAAAAGACATCCACACCGTGCAAGAGGCAACCATCCACGGCGATGTGGGGCCGCTGCTGGCTGAGAGCCTGCGCGACCAGCCCGAGCTTCAGCGTTACGAGATCGCCCGTCCGGCGGAGATGATGCGCGCTACAGTGTTGGGCGCCAGCTCGCAGACCGTCTCCCTTTCCGGGTCCACCATCTGGGCCGAAAGCGCAATTTTACCGCTGCGTAACCTGCCGGTAATCCGCCCCGCGATCGATGCGGTCGCGGGCCAGCCGTTCGAGCCGGAGCGATTTGCCGAAGCCATGCGCGCGGCGGCGCAGCGTTGGGACCTGGACCTGTTGTCCGACAAGTTCGCCGTCGCGGTTGATTTCAACCGGCAGTTCGATTACAATACTTTGAACCGGCTGGCAGAAAGCCTGGCGCAGTTTGCCGGGCTTGCCCTGCCTCCCGGCCATCCCCTCATCGTTATCATTGAACGCGATTATGCCCAGGCTTTGGGACAGACCATCAAAGGCAAAGACCCGGCCAGGCCGCTGGTAGTGATTGACCAGGTAGGCCTGGAAGAAGGCGATTATATTGACATCGGTGCGCCCATCCTGGATGGCAGAGTAGTGCCGGTGAACGTAAAAACGCTGATCTTCTATCACTAACGCGCACGCATGGATTGGATATGCTCCTGAGAACCAAGCTGTTCGGAAAAACATACGAATTTCCCGACCTGCGCATCCTGATGGGCAAGGCCAACGAGGAGAAATCGGGCGACCAGTTGGCAGGGGTAGCGGCGGCCAGTACCGCGGAGCGCGCCGCGGCGCGCTTTGTGCTGGCCGAAGTGCCGCTGTGGGTCCTGCGCCAAAACCCGGCGGTGCCATACGAACAGGATGAAGTGACGCGCGTGATCCAGGATGGCGTTAACGAGACGGTGTACGCCGAGATCAAAGATTGGACAGTGGGCGCTTTGCGTGAATGGCTGCTGGCCGATACCACCAGCGGCGAGATGATCCGGCGTATTTCTAACGGTCTGACTTCCGAGATGGTGGCCGCGGTGACCAAGCTGATGTCCAACATGGACCTGATGTACGCGGCCAGCAAGATCCGCGTCAGCGCGCATTGCAATAACACCATTGGCCTGGCGGGCACACTCTCCAGCCGCAACCAGCCCAACCACCCCACCGATTCGCCCGAGGGCATCCGCGCCGAGCTGTTCGAGGGTCTTTCCTATGGCTCCGGTGATTCAGTCATCGGCATCAACCCGTCTGACGACAGCTATAGCTCGGTGGCGAGGCTGCTGGAAATGACGCATGAAGTCATCCAGACCTGGGAAATCCCCACCCAGAACTGCGTGCTGGCGCACGTCACCACGCAAATGCAGTGCCTGCGCGCCGGGTCGCCGGTGGGGCTGGTGTTCCAGTCGATCTGCGGATCACAGAAAGGGAATGAATCATTCGGTATTTCGGTCGGGTTGCTGGATGAAGCTTACGAGCTGGCGAAAAAATACTGCTTTCCCACCGGCCCCAATTACATGTACTTCGAAACCGGGCAGGGATCGGCGCTTTCCGCCAACGCGCACCACGGTTGGGATCAGCTCACCATGGAAGCGCGCAACTATGGCCTGGCGAAGCGTTACAACCCGTTCCAGGTGAATACCGTTGTGGGCTTTATCGGCCCGGAATACCTGTACGACGCTCGCCAGATCCAACGTGCCGGGCTGGAAGACCATTTCATGGGCAAGCTGAGCGGCATTCCGATGGGCTGCGATGCGTGCTACACCAACCACGCGCGCGCCGACCAGAATGCCATCGAAAACCTGGCGGTGATGCTGGCTGCAGCCGGCTGCAATTATTTTATGGGCATCCCCATGGGGGATGACTCCATGCTGTCATACCAGTGCACCTCATACCATGACACGGCGGCGCTGCGCCAGTTGTTGAAGCTGCGACCGGCGCCGGAGTTCGAAGCATGGATGGAAAGCCTGGGGCTGCTCAAGAACGGCGTCCTGACCGACCGCGCCGGCGACCCGACCTTCTTCCTCAAGAGGTAAGCAATGGATGACGCCCGGCTGAACGCAATCATTGACGCGGTGGTGAAAGAACTGCTGGCCGCCATGCCGCCCGAAGCGGCGCCGGTACCCGCTTTTTCGCCTGTCGCCACGCCTGCTGTTCCACCCGCGCCGGAGCCCGCGCGCGAGCGGGGAGCAATTTCCTTCGCAGCGCCTGTGCTGGCCCCAAAACCACTGGTAGATTACCCGGCCGTCGCAGCCAGCAGCCCGGCGGATGGACTGGTGATCGATCTGCCTGACCCAACCGAGCTGCATGCGCGCGCCCGGGCCGGCGTGCGCGGCGCGCTCAACCCGCAGGCGTTGGACGCAATGATCGCATCCACCACCGCGCGCATTGGTGTGGGTCGCGCCGGTCCGCGCTACCGCACCGCCACGCAATTGCTGCTGCAAGCCGACCACGCCGTGACGCAGGACGCGCTGCTGCGCAACGTGGATCAGAAACTGCTGGACGAGTTCGGACTGTTCAGCGTGCAGACGCGTGTCAGCGGAGGAAAGCAGGAATACCTGCTGCGTCCCGACCTGGGCCGTGCACTGAACGACGAGGCGCGCCGCATGATCACCGAGCGCTGCAAGCCAGAGGCCAACCTGCAGGTTTGCGTGGGCGATGGCCTGAGCGCGGCCGCGATTGAAGCCAATTTGCGCCAGATCTGGCCGGTGATCCAGCAGGGCGCGCAGGCCGCACGGCTGACGCTGGGCACGCCGTTTTTTATTCAGTTCTGCCGCGTGGGCGTGCTCAACGATATCGGTGATCTGCTGCGGCCGGACGTGGTGGTGCTGCTGATCGGCGAACGACCGGGGCTGGGGCGAGCGGAAAGCATGAGTGCTTACCTGGCCTACCGGCCGAAACCGGGCGATACCGACGCCGACCGCAACGTGATCTGCAACATTTTTGAAGGCGGCGGCACCAACCCGCTCGAAGCTGGGGCGGTGATCATCCAGATGGCGCAGGAAATGATACGCCGCCAGGCATCTGGCGTAAAACTCAAGCTGGTGGGAACGTAGGAGGCTGCATGGGCATACTCGATCCAATCCCCGCGCACGCGCTGGCGGTGCGCATGATCCCCAACGTTGACCCCGACATGGCGGCGGCGCTGAACCTGCGACCTGAGCAGCGCTCGGTAGGTCTGATCACCGCGGACAACGACGATGCACTGTATGTGTCCATCGACGAAGCCACGAAGATGGCCGATGTGGAAGTTGTCTATGCGCATTCCTTTTACGCGGGGGTCAGGCATTCGTCCGGCAAGCTTTCCGGCGAGATTATCGCCTTGCTGGCCGGGTCAAACCCTGCGGAAATCCGTGCCGGATTGAGTGCCGCGCTGGATTACCTGCACAACGAGGCCAGATGGTACTCGGCCAACGAGGACGGCTCGATCGCCTTCTTTCCACACCTGATCTCACGCACCGGCAGTTATCTCTCGAAAGTGTGTAATATCCCATTGGGTGATCCGATCGCGTACCTGATTGCTCCCCCTCTCGAAGGAATGATGGCGCTGGATGCTGCGCTCAAGGCCGCCGCGGTACGCATCGTCTCGTTCACGCCGCCGCCGTCGGAGACAAACTATATGGGCGTGATGCTCACCGGTGACCAGCCCGCCTGCCGGGCGGCCACCATTGCATTCCGCGACACAGTGCTGGAGATCGCGCAAAACCCGATCCAGTTCTAACCGGCAGGAAACATACTCTGAAAACCTTTTGATGGAGGAATACAATGGCTGTTGATGTTGGCATGATCGCATTAGGGATGGTGGAGACGCGCGGGCTGGTTGGCGCAATCGAGGCCGCGGATGCAATGGTGAAGGCGGCGAATGTCACCCTGATCGGCAGCGAGTACGTGGGTGGCGGGCTGGTGACGGTGATGGTGCGCGGCGATGTGGGCGCGGTGAAGGCCGCCACCGATGCCGGCGCGGCCGCCGCCAAGCGCGTGGGCGAGCTGGTGTCGGTGCACGTTATCCCCCGCCCGCACACCGATGTCGAAATGATCCTGCCGCAGGGCAGCAAGGGCAACTTCGGCGGCCGCGGGCAAACAGGCAAGGCAGGCACGAAGTAACGCATGAACCCGAACCTGACTGCACTGCTGCAGGCCACCGATAAAATCATGACCGGCCGCGCCCCCGCGCGAAGCGACTACCGCGGCCCGGTGCATGTGGGCGTAGACCTGGGAACGGCCTATACCGTGCTGGCCGTGCTGGATGCCGACTATCAGCCGGTAGCCGGAACCTACCAGTTTGCCCAGGTGGTGCGCGATGGGCTGGTGGTCGATTTTCACGGCGCAATCGCCCTACTGCGCAAGCTGAAGGCACAGGTGGAAGCCCAGATCGGTTTTCCACTGACATCGGCGGCCAGCGGCTACCCGCCGGGTGTGGCGCTGGTGGAAGTGCGCGCCACAGCGCATGTGCTGGAAGCCGCCGGGTTGCAATGCACCGGTCTGGTGGATGAACCCTCCGCGGCCAACAACGTGCTGCAGATCCGCGATGGCGCGATTGTAGACGTGGGCGGCGGCACTACCGGAGTGGCGATTTTCAAAGATGGTGAAGAGGTCTATACCGCCGATGAGCCTACCGGCGGCACGCAGTTCACCCTGGTGATCGCCGGCTCGCGCGATGTAAGCTTCGAAGAAGCCGAACGGATGAAAACCGATCCGCGCCGCCAGAATGAGCTGTTCCTCACCATCCGCCCGACGATGGAAAAGGTTGCGTCTATTGTCAGAAAACACATTAACGGTCATAATATTGATACGATCTACCTGGTTGGCGGAACGGCCAACTTCCCCCGCATCGCGGAAGTCATACAGGAGTATACCGGGGTCAAAACCCTGATCCCCGCCAGCCCGACGTTCATCACGCCACTGGGTATTGCCATGCACAACCAACCTGAATAGCCCTGGGGCGCTCAGGATCCAGAAAAGCTCGAGGTTTGCGAATGTCCAACGATACGTTTCAGCTCCGTTGTTACTCTTACCTGGACCGGATGCAGCCGCAGTATGCTGCATTTGTCGGCACCATCACCCAGGGCGATCTGCCCACCGAGGGCATGGCATCGCTCTACGTAGAAGTTGCACCGGGCAACGAGGTGTTCCGCCTGGTAGACATCGCCGTGAAGGCCACCGAAGCCAGGCCCGGCGCCCAGATCGTTGAACGCGAATTCGGCCTGTTTGAAGTCCATTCGCGCTCACAGGCCGAGGTGCTGGAAGCCGGCCGCGTGGTGCTGGACCGGCTGGGGCTACGCGTGGAAGACCGCGTAAAGCCCGAAATCGCCTCGATCCAGATCATCACCAACGTCGACTCATACCAGGCGCAGCTCCTCAATCGTTTCCGCCGTGGCTCGATCCTGGTGCCGGGCGAGACGCTGCTGGTGTTGGAATGCGCTCCGGCCGCCTACATCAACTTCGCGTTCAACGAGGCGGAAAAAGGCGCGACGATCAAGCTTAACCATATCAGCTCTGTGGGGCGCTTTGGCCGCCTTTGGCTTTCCGGCAGCGAATCAGAAGTGCTGACTGCGCGTAATGCCGCGGTGGCCGCGCTGGAAGGTATCGAAGGACGGCCGGGCAGGTAAACCTGCCGGCCGGAATGCGGAGCACGCATGCCTAAGACTTTCTACACCGAACGCGACATTGAAGACATGCTTCAGCGCGGGGTCACGACCCTGGTGGTGAATGATAATGTGGTCATCACCGACCTGGGCCGTGAGCTGGCGATCAAGCACGGTATGCGCCTGGTGCGCGAACAGCCGGTACACCCGGAAGACCAGAGCACGGCGGAAATCATCCACCGCGTAAAGGCGGCGGTGCTGGCGCGGCTGGGCGACCGGCATGTGGATATGCGCCTGCTGGATGAAGTGATCACCCGCGTGGTCAAAAGCATGATGTCGTAAAACGGCTCGCGAGAAGGGAAATTCGATATGCCAGAATTTGATCTCGACCTGCAATCCATCCAGGAAGCACGCGACCTTTCGGTGGCGGCGCACGAGGCGCAAAAGTTGTTCAGCCACTGCTCGCAGGCTGAGGTAGACCGCGTTTGTGCTGCGATGGCCGAAGCCGGGTTTGCAGCCGCCGAGCGGCTGGGCCGCATGGCGGTGGAAGAAACCGGTTATGGCGTGCCGGAACACAAAACCCTGAAAAACATCCTCACCACACGCATCCTGTGGGATGCGATGAAAGATATCAAGACGGTGGGGGTCATCCACCACGACCCGGCGCGGCGCGTGTATGATATTGCCTGGCCGATTGGCACGGTAGCCGGGCTGACGCCCAGTACCAACCCAACCGCTACCACGATGTTCAAGATCCTGATCGCGGTCAAGGCCCGCAACGCGGTGATTATTGCCCCTCACCCTGCCGCGGCCCGGTGCAGCCTGGAAGCCGCGCGCGTCTTGGCAGAAGCCGCGGAGCGCGCCGGAGCGCCAAAAGGCCTGATCGGCTGCATGAGTAAAGTGTCATTGCGCGGCACGCAAGAACTGATGAACCACAAGTACACATCTCTGATCCTGGCCACCGGCGGCTCGGAAATGGTGCGCGCGGCGCACTCGGTGGGCAAGCCAGCGTTTGGCGTAGGCCCGGGCAACGTACCGGTGTACGTAGATCGCTCGGCAGACCTGCGCAAGGCCGCCAAATACATCGTGGCATCCAAAGCCTTCGATAACTCGGTGATCTGCGCCACCGAACAGGCGGTCGTTGCCGACGCGCCGATCGCGGCGCAGCTCGAAGAACTGATGAAAGCAGAAGGCGCCTACTTCGTGGACGATGAGCAGGCCAAAGCGCTGGGACGACTGCTGTTTACCCCGGGCCCGTTGATCAACCCCAAGACGGTGGGCAAGACGCCCCAGCAGTTGGCGCAGATGTGCGGCATCAACGTGCCGGCTTCGGCGCGCATTCTGGTGGCAAAGCTCAAAGGCGTGGGCAAGGAAGAGCCGCTTTCGGCTGAAAAACTGACCACTGTGCTGGGCTGGTACGAGGCCAACGGCTGGGAAGCCGGCTGCGAGCGCTGCATCGACCTGATCCATTATGGTGGGCGCGGGCACTCGCTGGTGATCCACGCGCAAGACGATAATGTCATCATGCGCTTTGGACTGGAAAAGCCGGTGTTCCGCATCGTGGTCAACACGTTTGGCACGCTGGGCGCTACCGGTATGACAACCGGGGTCATGCCTTCGATGACGCTAGGCCCGGGCGGCCTGGGCGGCGCTATCACCGGAGATAACATCTCGGTGCATCACATGTATAATATAAAGCGGTTGGCCTATGAGCTCAACCCGCCGCCGGAAGCCGCTATGCTTCCCGGCGCGGGCAGCGGCAGCGCCATCAACCGCCAGAACGGTTCCACAAACAGCCTGCCCAGCATCGATAACGCGCGCATCGACGAAATTGTGCGCCGCGTGCTGGCGGAGCTGGAGAAGAAGTAGATCCACCGGAAGCTTTGTTTTTTGACATCACGCACGCATTTTTGTAAAGGAGAACGGCAATGGCAATTGATGTAGCAATGATCGCGTTAGGGATGGTGGAGACGCGCGGGCTGGTAGGCGCAATCGAGGCCGCGGATGCAATGGTCAAGGCGGCGAATGTCACCCTGATCGGCAGCGAGTACGTGGGTGGCGGGCTGGTGACGGTGATGGTGCGCGGCGACGTGGGCGCGGTGAAGGCTGCCACCGATGCCGGCGCGGCCGCCGCCAAGCGCGTGGGCGAGCTGGTGTCGGTGCACGTTATCCCCCGCCCGCACAC
>JBDHWQ010000003.1:0-193883 GCA_039810245.1 Longilinea sp.
GGACAATGGCGATGGCCAGTGCATTCAGGCACATCTTTCTCATGGCTGACTCCTATGCTTGCTTGGATGGGTGCGACGTTATTGCCCGCGGCCTACCGCCAATATTCAACTGTAATATGGTGGATCTCAGGGAAGCACGTTGGCCGGCGTAATATTGCCCCCGAAAGGTGGCCGGTGATAGACGCATGTATATAATACGCGATTGCGCATTGCGCATCGCTTTACAAATTCGCAAACTAAAGCGGCTGTAGGCTATTCCAGGGCCGGCGCGCCTTCCACCAGGCGCAGCGCCGCGGCGATCTGTTCTTCCTCGCCGATCACACCGATGCGGTCGCCGGCCTCAAATACCGTCATGGACTTGGGGTTTGCGGTGATCTGGCCGCTGCGGATCAGCGTGACCACTGAGGCCCCGGTCAGCGAGCGTATGTTCGCATCGGCCAGTGTCTGGCCTATCAGTGGGCTGCCAGGGCCGACCTCGATCCAGCGAATATCAATACTGTCCACCGCGGCCAGCATCTCATGCAGCGAGCGATGTTCTTCATCCGAAGTGATGTCAAGATTGTAGTGGTCGCGGCGCACCGCGTCGGTGTACTGGTGCACCTCGCGCAGCGGGAAACCCAGCCGCAGCAGGGTATGATGCACCAGTTCCAGTCCGCCTTCCAGCTCCGGCTGGACGATGTAATGGGCGCCCAGGTCGGCCAGCACGCGCACGCCGTCTTCGGTGGCCGAACGCGCGATCAGTGGCAGATCAGGATTGATATCGTGCGCGGTAGTCACCACCAGGGCGGCCTGGGTCTCATCCGGCAGGGTGCTCACCAGCGTGCGCGCCGTTTCAAGATGCGCGTAACTCAGCACTTCCGAGTTGGCTGCATCGCCATACAATACCGGGATCTGGCGCTGGTTGATCTCGTCAAATCGTTCCAGGTCATCTTCGATCACCAGGATAGGCACTTGCAGTGATTCGAGTACATTGACCAGGTGTTTGCCAACCCGGCCGTAGCCCACAATGACCACGTGGTTGTTCATGGCCGACGTATCCATCAGCGTGGCGGGCGGCTCGACAGCCATGCGGCGGCGGAAAGCCGGGATGCGTGCCAGCAGGCGCTCCAATGACGGCTCGAGACGGTACATGAACGGGTTGAGGGTAATCGAGATCAGCGAGGCGGCGAGAATGAGCGAGTACTGGTTTTGCTGCAGCAGCCCCAGCGACAGCCCGCCCTGGCCGAGGATGAACGAGAACTCACCCACCTGGCTGAGCCCCAGCGCCACCACCAGGAAGGTGCGCAGTGGGCCTTTGAGGATCAGCGCCATGATGATGACAATGAATATCTTGCCGGCCACCACCAGGGCCGAAAGCGCGGCCACCTGGCCGATGTTCTGCCACAGGAACAGCGGGTTGACCAGCATGCCCACCGAGACGAAGAACAGCACCGAGAACGCCTCGCGGAAGGCGAACACGTCCGCGCCCACCTGGTGGCTGAGGTGCGACTGGCTGATGATGGCCCCGGCCACAAACGCTCCCAGCGCCAGCGACACACCAAACAGCTCGGATGCGCCCATGGCGGTGCCGAGCGTGACCGCCAGCACCACCAGGATAAACAGCTCGCGCGATTTGGTGTGGGCGACTCGCTCCAGCAGCCAGGGGATGAGGCGCGTGCCGGCAAAGAACATGATCACCACAAACGCGGCAGCCTTGAGCAGCGTCAGCCCCAGACTGGCCCACTGGAAACCCGCGCCGTTGACTACCAGGGCGGGCATCAGCACCAGGATCAGCACCGAGAGGATATCTTCCATCACCAGCCAGCCAACGGCAGTCTGCCCGTGCGGGGTGTTGAGCAGGTTATTGTCCATCAGCCCGCGCAGCAGCACCACCGTGCTGGCCACCGAGATGGACAGGCCCAGCACGATGCCCGAGACCAGGCTCCAGCCCCACAGCTGGGTCAGCAGTACGCCTGCCAGGGTAGCCAGCGCGGTCTGCACCAGCGCACCGGGGATGGCAATGCCGCGCACGCGCCATAACTGGCCGAAGGAAAAATGCAGCCCAACGCCGAACATGAGGAAGATCACGCCCAGCTCGGCGAGCTGCTGGATCGTTTCTACGTCGCCGACGAAACCGGGGGTAAATGGGCCAATGACAATACCGGCTAACAGGTAACCGACGATGGTGGGCAGGCGCAGTCGCCGCGCCACCACGCCGCCAAAGAAGGCGACCACCAGAGCCATGGTAATGTTTATGAGTAAGGGAAGATCATGCATTGGACGAACCTTTCAAGGATTTGCTTATTTGCTAGTTTATTTGATTTTTCTCACCGCACCCTTCGACGAGCTCACATCGTCCCGCACCGTTCCGGTGTCCTTACGGGAATATCCTTACGGGAGGGTGCTTCGCTATCGTTTTGGGTGACCAACACAGTAGGACAGGCTTTTCTCACATGCCTGCTTAATTATCACATTTTTTGCATGATCAAACAAATCGCTGACCGCTTCGGAATCGGTTTTTACAGGTTTTGCGGTGGGTACGCGCCGCAAATACCCATCATTTCCCGCTTAAAAACGTTGGGGATCGCGATTCTGGCGATCCCCAACGTTGTGCTTGTTTTATGCTTTTTCGAATTCGCGGGCCACGGTGTCCCAATTGACCACGTTCCAGAAGGCCTTGATGTAATCCGGGCGGCGGTTCTGGTAGTTGAGATAGTAGGCATGCTCCCACACGTCGAGGCCGAGCACCGGGCGATGGCCGTCCATCAGCGGGCTGTCCTGGTTAGCGGTGGAGTAAACCTGCAGGCCACCGGCGGCATCCTTCACCAGCCACGCCCAGCCCGAGCCAAAGCGGGTGGTGGCGGCGGTGTTGAACTTTTCCATAAAGGTATCGAACGAGCCAAACGCGGCGTCGATCGCCTGCGCCACCGAGCCCGAAGGCGACTTGGCGCCGCCGGGGCGCAGCCATTCCCAGAACAGGCTGTGGTTGGCGTGACCGCCGCCGTTGTTGCGCACCGCGGTGCGGACGGCTTCGGGAACCTGGCTGATATTGCGCAGGATATCTTCTACCGAGCGGCCGTAGAAGTCGGGAGCGCTTTCGAGGGCCTTGTTGAGATTGGTTACATAGGCGGCGTGGTGCTTATCGTGGTGAATTTCCATGGTGCGGGCATCAATCACCGGCTCGAGCGCGGCGAAATCATATCCAAGAGGGGGGAGCTCAAAAAGTTGTGCCATTTCTTTCCTTCCTTGTAGGAGAACCATCTTTCCAGTCGTTGTCCTGTATTGAAGACTATGATAGTCAATAATGGAGCGTGGGTCAAAACCCGCGACAAGCTTTGCGGGTGATTTTTTCACCCCCGGCCGGGTGAATCCTCTCTCACCCCCGATACCGAGTTTCGCGGCGTATCTCGCCATCAGGGGCAGCGCCTGCACGCTGCTCTTCGCGGGCACGCTGCGTCACCCAGTACAGTAGCGGGATGATACTTGCCCAGAAAACCTTTGCCAGATCGTCATTGAGAAAAGCCAGGGGGATAGAAAGGAAAAACACCAGCGGGACAATCGCGCTGCGCAGCGTTTCTTCGCGGATTTGCGCTCTGGCCGCCTGTGTTGACGCCAGACCGGCCATCTGCGCGGCATATGTCCACAGCATGACCGAAAGCAGCCCCATGACCAGGACGCTTAGCGCGTAGAAAATCGTAGCCGTGCGGTTGCCCGATTCGCTCAAAACCGCGGTGGGGAAGGGAATAAAAGCCACCGCCATCAAGAGAAGCAGATTGATGAAGAGCAGCCAGCGATTATAGGCCTCAATCATGCGGAACTTGCGATGATGGCCTATCCAGACCATGCCAATAACACCGAAACTGATGGCATATGCAAGGTATTTGGGCCAGATACCGGCCAGCGCTGCCAGAAGTTGGCGGTCATCCAGCTCGCCAGCGCCAACCGGGAGGCGGATTTCCAATACCAGCAGGGTAATGGCGATGGCAAACACCGCATCGCTGAAGAAGATCAGGCGTTCCAGCCCGGGCGCATCTCGTATTGGCGCTTCTCGCAGGTGGGTCTTGCGCCTGGAAAGCTGCGGTTGCTGCTGGCTGTTCATGCCGCGGCGGGAACGGTCTTTTGCTTGCGCAAAAGCACAAAACCATAGATCATCAAGATCGTCACCTGAGCTACATCCAATGGGATGGCGGGCAGGCGCGTAATCTGCAGCAACAAATCGTGCAGCATGTGCAACAGCACCAGAGGCCACAGCGTGTTCGTGCGGTAGCGCAGCGCGGCAAAACCGAGCCCATCACAAAAAGCGCCAACGCACTGCGCCAGAACGATGGCGGGGTTGGCACGGATTAACAGGTTCACGAGGTGCATACTGGCAAACAGGATGGCTGAAATCACCGCGGCGCGGCGCGCTCCGGTGGGCCGCAGCACCTGGAAGATGACCCCGCGGAAAAAACCTTCTTCTGTGATGCCGGTTAAAAGATAACCGGCCAGCAGAATGAGGAGGGTGTTGCCGGCGATCGCCTTCGTGCCCAGCACCAAAGGCGGTACGAGGATGACCAGCGCCGGCAGCCACAGCAGGCGCAGCTCGCGCCACTCACGCGGGTGGTTAAAACCTACGGCGCGCCACCACCCAAAAGCGCTGAGGAACCCGATCAGCACCAGAGTCTGCACGCCAATACCGATCAGGCCGGCCCCGGTCTGGTCGAAGGATTGTCGCGCGATCAGAAGCACAATGAGAGTGAACACAAACAGCACCGCCCAAATACCAATGGCTGAGGCGGTGGGGTGCTTCCGGAAGATTGTCTTAAGCGCAGACATGCGCAGGTTTTCCGGAACCGAATTTTGCGATACGGATGAAACGGTGTGCATAGAACGAACTCCTAAAACAGTAAAATGGATCAACGCAGTCGTTTGTGATTTTCCCCCGCGCTGGTGTGCGAGAACGGCCCCATTATATTGCGCAAAAATTGACATATCAAATAGATATTGTCAATTATCCTTCTACATAAAAAGACCCGGTTTCCCGGATCTTATTGTTGCAATGCACCAAATTTTTATTACTCGACTTTGACCAGCACCGCGCGCACCACAGTGCGCCAGCGGTAGCTGTCGCTCTTTTCGTCGTATCCCTGGCAGGTGATCAGCGTCAGCCATGGCTGCTCTTCGTGGCGGATCACGTTGGCTTCTTTGGCATCTACCTGCGCCCGCACCGAGCGCACCTCATAGATGTAGGTGCGCCCAAAGGCGTGCACCATCACCTGGCTTCCCCAACGCAGGCTGCCCAGGTTGACAAACGGGCCAGGGCGACCATTGGCGTCATATACGTGGGCGGTGAGCGCGGAGTTGCCGTTCCAGGTGGGGAAGGCCGTGCCTTCCAGGTAGCCTACCTGCGCGCCCAGCCATTCGAGCTGCCAACCCTGGTCAGTCAGCGGCACGGAGACGATACTGGCCTTGAGGTTGAGCGCGGGGATCTCCAGGGTCAGGTCGCTGGGGGTGTAGGCCAGCGCGGCGGGCTGCTGCGGCAGGCGCGTCACGCGCCCGGGGGCAAAGCCGGTATCGGGCAGCGCTTCGGGCAGCTCCACACGCCGGCGCCAGGTGGCCGAGGCGGTTGCGGTGTGGGTCTCACCCGGGTCTTCCACATCGCCATCACCGTTGCGATCCGAGTCGATGGTGGCGGTGTTGTTGACACGCTCGGCGCTGGTATTGGCGCGAACGGCAAAGACGATGGTGATTTCGTTCAATGCGGTTTCGGGCGTGCCCGCGCCCAGGTCCGGGCCGAGCGTGCCCTGCCACACCACGCGCCCGCGCGGGTATTCCGTCGTAGGGCCTTCGTAGTAGCAGTACGTGGTGCTGGTGCTGGCCGAGGTATCGGTGCAGGCCACGCCGCTGGCGGTGCTGCCCGCAGGCAGCGCGCCACCCGGCAGCGGATAGCCGCTGGGAATGCCGTCGTCCACAAACTTCGTGCCGGCCGGGATGGGGTCGGACGAGACCGCGTCGACGGCGACAACATTGCTGTTATTGATCCAGATCACCGTCCAGCGCAGCACGGGCAGCCGTTTGGCGTCCACTGTCTTGACACCGGCGGGTGGGTCAAACAGGTTGGGGCCGAAGCTGAGCGGGGTGGGGTCGTTATTGTTGGTCGGGTCGCCGTCGCCATCCGGGTCGGGGTCGCTGCCATCCTGCGAGGTATCGCTGCTGGTGTCACCGGATGGGCTGTCCCCGCTGGCGATGGCGCTGTTGTGGAACGGGCCGCTTTCGGCCGGTATGAGGCGCAGCTCCAACTCAATGCTGGCGCTGGCGTTCACGTCCAGTACGTCGGTGCCGGCCAGCAGGCGTAGGTCGGTAGTGCCGTTGAAGGCGGTGTTGATGGTGACGCCGGTGCCGCGCACGTCGAGCACGCTGAAGATGGTGCCGGCCGGGAAGGTATCCGCCAGGTCGTCATTGACCTGCAGCGCGCTGAGCGGCACGTTGCCATAGTTGCGCAGCTCGATGGCGTAGATCACGCGCCACACGCCCGGGCTGATACCTTCGGGGCTGCCCAGCACGCGCTTGGCCACGCCCAGCGCAGGGGCGGACGGCAGGGTCTGCGTGTCGTCATCGTTGTCGGTGGCCGGGCTGCCCGTGGGGGGCTGACCGCTGGCAGTAGCGCTGTTGTCGAACGCACCGGCGTTGATGTCATCCTGGGTGAGCGTGTAGGTGGCGGTGAAGCTGGTGCTGTCGCTTTCCCCGGGCTCGAGGGTGATGGGGCCGCCGCTGACCGTCACCGTGCTGACCGCGTCGGTTACGTCCACGCCGGTGAGAGTAACGTTGCCGGTGTTGGTGACGGTGAAGGTGTACGTGATGGTATCGCCGGGGTTTGGCTCGTCATCCGGGGCGACGATATCCAGGTGCAGCGTGCCGGTCTTTTCGAGGGTGAGCGCCGGAAGCGGCGGGATGTCAACCGTCTGCGTGTCGCTGTCGGCGTCCGGGCCGGTCTGGTCGCTGCCAGTGGTGGCGGTGTTTTGGAACGCGCCGCTGTTCACTTCGACCTGGGTGAGGGTGTGGCTGGCGGGGCAGGTGAGGGTGGCTCCCGGGGCCAGGTCGGCGGGCTGCGCGGGCGTGCAGGTTCCGATGGTTGCGCCGGGATCGCTGATGTTGACGCCGGTGAGGCTGACGTTGCCGGTGTTGGTTGCCACCAGTGAGTAGGTAATATCCGTGCCGGCCACGTACGGCCCGGCAGAGGTGACTGTCTTCACCAGCGCGAGGGCCGGGGATTGCGGCAGGTCTTGGGTGTCGTCGTCGGTGTCCGTCACCCGGTCTCCACTGGGAGACTGGCCGCTGGCGGTGGCAAGGTTGGTGAACGTGCCGGCGTCGATGTCTGACTGGGTGAGGGAGTAGGTGGCGGTAAAGCTGGAACTGTCGACCTGGCCGGGTGCCAGGGTGACCGGACCGCCGCTGACGGTGACGCCGCCTACCGTATCGGCCAGAGAGATATCGCGGATCGTGACGTTGCCGGTGTTTTCCACCCGGAAGGTGTACGTGATGGTGTCGCCGGGGTCCGCCCGGTCGGCGGGGGCCACCACGCCAGGGTTGAGCGTGCCGGTCTTTTCCAGCGTGATCACGGCCTGCGGCGTGATGGTGACGGTTTCGTCGTCGGTGTCGGCGGGAGTCTCGCTGCTGTCGGCGGTGGCGGTGTTGGTGAAGGCGCCTGCGTCGATCTCGGCCTGGGTCAGGGTATGGGCGGCGGGGCAGATTATGCTCGCGCCAACCGGCAGGGTGGCGGGCTGGGCCGGGGTACAGGCGCCGACCGTGGCGGCCGGGTCGGTCACGGTGACGTTGGTCAGCGGCACGTTGCCGGTGTTCTCCACCACGATGTTATAGAGAACGTCATTGCCGGCGCGGGTGGGGATGGGGTTCACGGCGGTCTTGGTTATGTTCAGCGCGGGGTTAGCGGTGAGCACCAGTATGTCCTCCGCCGGCTCACTGTTGGTAGCGTTCTGGTCATTCGTAAGCGCGCCGGCCGGGATAGTGTTCATGTACGATCCGGGGGTAGCGCCGCTGACCGCGATGACCAGTGTGCAATGGCTACTGCCATCCAGGCTGCCGTTTGTCAGGCGGATGTCGCGCGTGCCGCGCGTGGCGGTCAGCGTGCCGCCGCAGTTATTCACCGGGTCGGGAGCCGGGGCGGGGGCGATCACCAGACCTTCGGGGAGCGTATCCACCAGGCCCACATTGCTGATGGTTGCGTTGCCGGTGTTCTGGATGGTAATGGTCAGTAGCGAGAAATTCTCCAAACCGGCTAATACTGGGTTCGGCGCGAACACTTTGCTGACACTGGCGCCAGGCAGGTTGTTGAGCGAGACCTGGGCTGCGGCCGGATTGCGCGCCCCATTCGCCGTCGTGACCGCGTTGATCGGGATAACGTTGGTCAGGTTGTAGTTGACCGTCATGGTCACGCTCAGGCTTACGGTGCAGCTTTGCGCCGCATTGAGCGAACCGCCACTGAAAGAGAAGCTGCTGCTCCCAGGCGTGCCGGTGAGCACGCCACCGCACGTGCCGGTGTTCAGGTTTGGTGGATTGGCGATGATCATTCCAGCCGGCATGTTATCGGTGAAGGCAATCCCTACCAGTTGAGCGTTATTAGGGTTGCTTAACTGCACGCTAAGGGTTGAAGCTGAGCCGCCGTAGATGGTCAGTGGGGTAAAGTTCTTTACCACGCCGATCGAAAGGCTGGCAATGGTGATCGTCGCGCTGGCGTCGGCCTGCGCGTTGATCACACCCAGACTGGGCAGCGTAGCGCTGACGTTGGTGGCCGGGATCGTATTGGTGCGCGCGCCGGCCGAACCACGCCCGATGACATCCACGGTAATGGTGCAGATGCCAGGCACGGCGCTGACCTGGGCCGGAATGCTGCCGCCGGCGAGCGTAATGGTATTGCTGCCCGCCGTGGCCGTGACCGTGCCGCCTGCGCAGGTGGTGCTGGCATTGGGGGTGGGCGCCACGAAGATGCCGTTGCTGGCGTTGGTAATGGGCAGCGTGTCCGTCAGGCTGACATTGGTCAACGGCTCAGCGTTGGTATTGGTGAGCGTGATCGTCAATGCTGAGACGGTGTTGGGGTTGATCGCGTTGGGGTAAAAAACTTTGCCCATCGTCAGCCCGCTCAACGCGCGCACGTACAACGGAGTTGTGTTGATAATGTTGGCCGTGGGGCGGCGGTTCTCGTCGTTGTTGATGTTGGCGGGTGAGATGCTGTTCGTGTAGGAGCCAGGGGCCGTAGCGGTGACGTACACATCGATGGTGCAGGTAAAGCCAGCGCTAATGCTGCCGTTGGTCAGCG
Organism: Longilinea sp.; assembly: GCA_039810245.1. GTDB lineage: Bacteria > Chloroflexota > Anaerolineae > Anaerolineales > Anaerolineaceae > CALDSL01. The sequence goes on from JBDHWQ010000003.1 coordinate 9,293, forward strand.
TAATGATATTTCCACCAGTGGGGGCGGTAAGCACTGATGCCGCGCCGCAGTTGGCGCGCGTGGCGGGAGTGGAGTTGGTGATCACCAGCCCGGCCGGCAGTGTGTCGGTGACCGAGAAGTTGGTCAGGGCGGTATCCGCGGGGGCCGTGAGGCTGATGCGCATGCGCGTGTTATTGCCCACAAAAATCGGGTTGGTGGCAAACGCCTTACTGCCGGATAGTCCACCGCCGGAAACGTACACGTACAGGTTCGCGCTGGACGCATTATAGTTGCTCACGGGCGATCCCGCGCTGGAAGCGCTGAACGCGCCAACCGCGATGGTGTTGGCGTAGGTAGCCGTCGAGACGCCCGCCGGTATGGTCACCTGGGCGGTGACGGTGCAGCTCCCGGGCGCGGCGATTGTACCGGCCGGTACGGTGCCGCCGGCGAGGTTCAGCGTGCGCCCGGTGATACTGGCCGCGCCGCCGCAGGTGGTGGCCGCGCTGCCAGGCACATATTCCAGGAAATTATTGGGCGCGATAGGCAGCGTGTCGCTCACCCTGGCGTTGGTGTAGGGCGTGCCGGTGGGATTGCGCAGGGTGATGGTGAGCGTGCTGCTGCCGCCGGCCTGAATGCCGGTGGGGCTAAACGCCTTGGCAATGCCGATGGCCTGAACATTGAACTGCGCGCTGGCCAGCGCGTTGGTCACACCCTGGGTATTGGTCAGCGATCCGGCGGGAATATCGTTGACATAGGCGTTCGGCGTGGACGAAACCACGTTGACGCGGATGGTGCAGGTGGCATTGGCAGCAATGCCGCCGCCGCTGTAGATCAGGCTGTTAGAGCCGGCTATGGCGGTGACCGGCGTACCCGCGCCGCAGCCGCTGATGCTGATACCCGGGGTGGGAGCAATGACGACATTCGCGGGCATCACATCAGTCAGCGACACGTTGGTGAGCGCGGTGACCAGATCGTTGTTGCGGATGGTGACGGTGAGCTGGCTGGTCTGGCCTACATACACCGTGCTGGGATTGAAGCCTTTACTGACCGTAGGCGGCTGCACCACACCCACGCGCAGCGTGGCGCTGGCAGGGGTGATGCTGGTAACATCCATGTTGTTTCCACGGGCGGTCAGGTTTCCGGCCGGGATGGTGTTGACCAGATTACCCGCCGTAGTCGAGGTGACATCTACTTCCACATAGCAAGATCCGACCGTCACGCCGGACAGGCCCGGCACCCTGCCGCCGCTCAGGGAAAGGGTAGTTCCACCTGGAACAGCAGTTACCGTGCCCTCGCAAGAGTTATTTATATTCAACGGATCGGCAAGACGCAGACCGGGCTGCACGCTCACCAGATTATCGCTCCAGGCTGCGTTGGTCAGTTCGAAAGGATTGCTGTTGAATATGGCAACCCGCAGGCGAGAAACCTGCCCTGCAGTGATCGAAACCGGGGTGAAGCTCTTATTCAGCTCCGCGCTGACCACTGGGCCCTGCGCAACGGCAGGGCTCGAAGGGGATGATAGTAAGGAAAGCAGCAGACCCAGTAAGACAGCCAAAGAAAAACCGGTGCGGCGCATGATTCACCCCTCAGAAACTGGACGTATTGGCAGCCCATACAAAAACAACCGCGAACTTTTGTCGCGGCTGCGATCCCCAACCCGCATGGGCTTTTCGATTGTAAAGTTAATGGAACAATACCAACCATAATTGTAGCATCTATTTGGAGATCCCTCTAAAAGCTGGATGGTATGCCGGGTTAACAGATGTGCAAGCTGTACAGAGAAAAAGAGCCGGGGCGGACCATTGGTCCGCCCCGGCTCTTGATTTCTATCGCTGCGCTTAGACGCGCTTGTTGATTTCCGCCAGCACGGCTTCAACTTTTTCTTTGGTAACGCCGAACTGCGCTGCCTGTGGCATGGCCAGCAGCATGTTCAGCGACATGCCGCGCGCCATGGCGATCATCGGGTGGCTGGTCATGCCAGGGAACTGCTGGTCTAAAACGGCCTTGGCCTGCGGGCTGTCTAAAAGCTGTCCAACAGTAGTATCGAGCGTAAACTGCGCCATTTTCGTCTCCTTCTGCGTACATGGATACGGATCGGATTCTTACAACTGATTGTAGCACGGTTTCCAGCGAGCCGTGTTCTACGGCCCGGTCGATTCCGCCGGGGGCTCCACTTCCACCACGCGCACCAGCTTGCCAGTGTCCATGCGGCTGGCCGTGCCGTGGAACAACTCGAGGCCCTGGGTGAAAATCACCACCTGGGCGATCAGCAGCCATACGAAGAACAGGCTCAGCGCTGCCGCGGTTCCATTGAGGATGCGGTTGAGGTTCTTCTGGATGCTGGTCAGCACGCTGTGCAGGTTGTCCATGGATGACTGTGATTGGCCGAGCATGGCCTGGTACTCGCTCAGGCTCTTGGAAATGCCTGTCACGCTGACTGACATGGTATCCAGGTTGGCCTGGATGGCATCCAGGTTGTTATCGGCTTTGTCCAGGTTGACCGCCATTTCGCTGAAGGTCTGCGGCATATCCTTCAGCGTCAGCGCCAGATCGCCCAGCGATTCGGCCAGCGGCTTCTCCGGGTTGAAGGTCTGCTCAGGTTTTTGCACAAAGCTGCCCACCAGCGGCACCGAGCTCATCACCGTGCGGAACGCGTCCAGCGATTTGATCGCACCTTCCAGCGAGTCGGCCGCCTGTTGGGCGGTTTTCAGCGAGTCGGTGGTGGATTTCATCGTGCTGGGCAGGGTTTCGCCCATCAATGTGTTCACCTGGTCCAGCACCGGCTTGGAGTCTTTGACCGAGGTAGCCGTATTGCTCAGCATCTCCGACAGCGCGTCTACGCTTTCGACGGTGGAGCCTAACGCCTGGCTGGTGATGGCCATCACCTGCTGGCTGGTGCTGATGCTGCTGTTCAACGTGGTGATGGTGTTTGTCAACTGGGTGGTAACCACCGGGCGCGCCATCCACACCCCGATCAGCCCGGCCAGGCTGAGCAGCAGCCCGATGATGCCCGCGATCATGACCACAATCCCCAACAGGCGTCGCAAAATGCTCATGGCTCCTCCGATTGAATGTACGAGGTAACGATGAGTAAATTATAGGCCTGTTTCTATTCGATGCATTCTATTGGGGCAATCCGGTAAGCAGTTCACAACAGCATCCCGAAGGTACGCCTTCGGGATGCTGTTGTGACTGGTTTTTCATCTACAGCTCCAGCCGCGTGCCCAGGCCTTTTTCCAGCGCGCGGCGGTAGACTTCGGGGGCCACGGCCAGGTCTTCCAGCGCCAGCCCCAGGTTGATGGCCAGCGCGCGCTCGGTCTCCCCGGTGCGGCCGGGCTGCGCGCCGCTGATCAATTCGGCCAGGCCGGTGTAGGGCAGCGGCAGCCCGCTGAAATAGCCCAGGCCGCGGTAGGCCTCAAACTGGCGAACATCGTCGGTGGTCAGGCGCTCCACCTCGCGCACGGCTTCGGCGCTCCAGCAACTGGCGAAATCCACCGCGCTGGCAAACGCACCCGGCTTCAACCAGCCGGGCTGGATGACCGGGTCGGCGATTTTGCGGATCGGCCCGGCGGTGATGACGATGTCGCAGCCTTCCACCGCTTCGCGCGGCTCGCGCGCCGGCCTGGCTTCGATCCCCATCAACTGCGCGACAAAGGCGCAGTATTTGCGGGCGGCTTCTTCATTAATGTCATAGGCGGTCACATGCTGGATGGGGAAGCGCGCGCACAGTGCTTGCAGGTTGGTGCGCCCCTGCACACCGCAGCCGATGACGCCCACCCGGCTACTTTCCGGGCGCGCTAACCGCACCGCCGAAAGCAAGGTGGCCGCCGCGGTGCGCTGCGCGGTAATCCAGGTGCAGTCCATAATCGCCAGCGGCAGCCCGGTGACCGTGTCGTTGAGCATCAGCATCCCGGTGATGTACGGCAGGCCATGCGTATAGTTTTCCGGGTACGCCCCCACCCACTTGAGCCCCGCCGCGCCCATAGATGGGATATAGGCCGGCATGGCGTGCAGAAAGGCATCCGGCTGGGTGTGGATGCCGATTTTGGGCGGCATTTCAGCGCGCCCCGCGCCGTATTCGAGGAAGGCCTGCTCCAGCAGCCGCAGCAGGCTTTCCATATCCAGCCCCACAGCTTCGACGTCCGCGCGCGAAAGGTATAGCAGGGTGTTGGGTCCCATGATCGCTCCATGAAATATAGCATTGGGCGGGCTACTGCCCGCCCAATGCTATATTCGCTTAACTTTTCACCTTCACCACCAGCTCTTTGGGGAACGAGGTGGTGTTGTGGATGCCGCCCTGCGCGTCGATCCAGGTCACGTCTTCAATGCGCACGCCAAAGCCGCGGTCGGGATAATACACGCCCGGCTCGCAAGTGAAGATCTGCCCCGGGGTGAGCACAAAGGGGTTGGATTCTTTATCTGTGAAGAACGGATCTTCGTGCACCGCCAGCCCGATGCCATGCCCCAGCCCGGTGATAAACCCGGAGTAACCGCGCGAGTCGGTGCGCGTGGTCGGGTGGCCGCGGCTCTCCAGGATGTCGTAGGCCATCGACTGGTAGCGGCGCACGCTGGCGCCGACTTCGTAGGCCGCCATCACGCTCAGAATGGTGTGCTTCACGTCTTCGTAGGCCTGCTGCACTTCGTCGGTGGCGTAGCCCAGGCTGAAGGTGCGCGTCATGTCGTAATAGTAGCCGTTGTGGATGTCGCGCGTGCCCATGTCGAAAATGATGCTGCGGCCAAGGTGCATCGGCTCGCTCAGCGTGCCTTTGTTGTGCGGCACGCCGGCATCGCGCCCCTGGGCAAAGATGATGCCTTCGGGCACGTCCAGGTCCTGCTCGCCCAGCAGGCGCATAATCTCGCGGTGCATGTCGCCCACGGTCAGCGGAACGCCGTCCGGCTTCACCAGCATTTCATCGCGCACCGCGTGCTGCTGCATGTACTCCACCGTGCGCGCAAAGACCCACTCGGTGCGGCGGCCGGTCTCGCGGATGTGCCCGGCTTCCACGTCGTCCTTGGTGGCGCGCGCGACGTCGAGAATGGAGCGCTCGTACTCGCCGCACACCTCAATGCCGGGGATGCGCTCGCGAATGGCATTGAGCAGCTCCCAGCTCATGTTTTGCTCCATCGCGCCGTAGAAGCCCACGCGGCCCTGCACGCCCAGGCGCTCGAAGACGCGCCGCAACAGCTCGACCTGCGCCGAAAGCAGGTCGGGGGTTTGGGCCAGGATAGTCTCGTAGTCAAAGTCGTTCAGGGTCAGCGTGTCCAGCCCGCTGGCGGCGGCCTCTTCGCGGTCGATGGGGGCGCACAGGAACAGCGGCGGGCTGCCGACTTTCTGGATCACGTGCCCGCGGATGATCTTAGCGCCGTTGGTCATATAGAACAGGCTGGGGTTGCCGTTCAGCTTCCACATCGTCACCATCGCGGCAAGCCCGCGCTCGCGCATCAGTCGGTCAATGTCTTGTTTCATGGATCCTCTCGAAAGGACAAAAATGAAAAGCCATATTTTTGTCCCGCTTTGCGAGGCAAAAACATGGCTTTGAGATCGTTATTCACTGCCGCGCAAAGTCGGGTCGAGCGCGTCGCGCAGGCCGTCTCCCAGGAAATTGAAGGAGAAGATCAACAGGAACAGCGCCAGCGCGGGGAAAATGGCCTGGTTGGGGTAGTTCTGGATTAGCAGCGCGCCTTCGGCGATCATGCCGCCCCAACTGGGGGTGGGCGGGTTGACGCCCAGGCCGATGAAGCTCAGGAAGGCCTCATAGGAAATATAACTGGGGATGGCCATCGTCTCGGTAATGATCAGCGGGCCGATGACGTTGGGCAGGATGTGGCGCAGGATGATGCGCCCGGGTTTTGCGCCGATCATGCGCGCGGCGTTGACGTACTCCAACTCGCGCGCCACCAGCACCTGCCCGCGCACCAGGCGCGCTGCGCCCATCCAAGCCGTGAGGCCGATGCCGACGAAGATAAACAGCAGGCCGCCCATGTTGGCGTCCAGTTTGGTCAGGAAGGCTACCAGCGGGCCGGGGTTATCGCCCCCCACGCCGGCGCGGAAAAAGGCCATAAACAGGATGATGAGCAGCATGGTGGGGAATGCGTACATGATGTCCACCAGGCGCATCAAGATATTATCCACCCACCCGCCCTTGTAGCCGGCGACCAGCCCCACCAGGAAGCCAATCAGGATGCTGATCACCGGGCCAACAATGGCCACGGAGATGGAGATGCGCGAGCCGTAGAGGATGCGGCTGAACAGGTCGCGCCCCAGCTTATCGGCGCCCAGCAGGTAATCGTTATTGACCTTGACGTAGCCGCCGGCGTCGCGCGGTTTCATACCTGGGAAGACCTTTGTCACCCATTCGGGGGCGGAGTTGGTATTGGTAAACGATACCTGATCGAACTTACGTGGTGCCAGGGTGGGCGCCAGCAGCGCCATAAGAATATTGATGATCACCACGATGCCGCCCAGCACCGCCGCACGATTGCGCGACAGGCGCAGCAGCGCGTCTTGCGTCATGCTGCGGCTCTTTGGGTGAAGCAGCGCCTGTTCAGCGTCCGTCAGTTGCGTGATATTGGCAGCAGGCGTTGGGCTATTCATAGGTGATCCGCGGGTCGAGCCAGATATAAACGATATCAACCAGCGTGTTGGCGAGTACCAGGAAGATGGCGAACAGCAGCACGGTGCCCATAATCACGGGGTAATCGCGCCCGGAGACGCTGGTGACGAAGAAGCGCCCCATGCCAGGGATGCCAAAGATGGTTTCGACCACGAACGTGCCGGTGAGAATATAAGCAATCATTGGCCCGATAACGGTGATGATGGGGATCAGGCTGTTGCGCAGCGCGTGGCGCAGCACCACCACGCGCTCGGCCAGGCCTTTGGCGCGCGCGGTGCGGATGTAATCTTTGCTCAGCACTTCCAGCAGGCTGGCGCGCGTCAGCCGCGCCACCAGCGCCGAATCGGCGATGCCCAGCGCGAAGGCGGGCAGGATCAGGTGCTTAAAATCGCCCCAGCCGCTGACCGGTAGGATCTTGGCCTGCACCCCCAGGGCATATTGCAGAACCGGCCCCATGATAATCACTGGAACCGATACGCCCATCACGGCCACCGCCATGGCGGCATAATCGATGGGCGTGTTACGCTTGAGGCCGGAAATCACCCCCAGCGGCAGACCAATGGTGAGCGTCACCACCAGGGCGGCCGCCCCCAGGCGCATCGAGACCGGCAGGTTGTCGCGGAAGATATCCGACACGGTGCGGTTGATGTTACGGAACGATGGGCCAAAGTCCATCCAGCGGATGACACGGTTCTGCGCGTCGTTGAGCGGGATATTGATCAGGTACTTGTGATCCAGCGCGGAAGACTTTTTGCCCGAGGTGATGGTGGGCACCATAATGTCGCGCACGTAGGTCAGGTATTGGATGTGCAGCGGCGCATCCAGGTTGTACTTGGCTTCGAGCTGCTTGAGCGTGGCTGCTGGCAGGCGTTTTTCCGCGGTGAACGGCCCGCCCGGCACGGCGTGCATCAGCAGGAACGTGACCAGCGAGACCACGAACAGCACCAGGAACATCCACATCACGCGCCGCAGGATAAATTTACCCAAAAGGTTGCTCCTTTACGAAGGATGCAGATGGGCGGGCCACCATGTGGCGGCCCGCCCGATCGTCAACAGTCAAGCGTTTACTCGGTCAGGTCCCATTCCCAGAAGTACTCAGTCCCCGCAGGGGAGTACGAGCGCTGCAGGGTGGGCTTGGTCACCTGCGGGCGACCGGTATAATACAGCACCATGGTAGCCGAGTCGGTGACGGAGAGCAGCGTTTCGGCCTGCGTGTACAGAGCCAGGCGCTTGGCCGGGTCAGTTTCCACGCGGGCTTCGTCGATCGCCTTATCAAACTCGGGGTTGTTCCATTTGCCGTAATTATAGATCGAGTCGGAGCGGTAGACATCGCGCAGGTAGTTGTTGGGATCGTTGTAGTCCGGGCACCAGCCACCGCGGTGGATCTGGCCGCCATCTTCTTCCTGCTTGGACCAGTAGACCGTGTTGTCGATCTGGGCCAGGTCGACCTGGACGCCCAGGGTTTCCAGCCACATGGCCTGCAGGGTCTGCGCCACGGCATTCAGCTCGGCGGCATTGCCGAACTCAACCGTCACCTTGGGCAGTTGGTCAACAGAGGTCAGGCCGAGGTCGGCCAGGCCGAGGGCCAGCTCTTCTTTGGCCTTATCCGCATTGAAAAGCTGCACCTGCTTGGCGGCATCCGTGCCGGAAGGCGCGCCCGGGACGCCCGGGGGCGTGTAGAACACCGCGGCGGTCTGGCCGCCCACCAGCACGTTGTCCACCAGGCTCTGGCGGTCGACGGCGTAGTTAAAGGCGCGGCGGATGTGCACGTTGTCAAACGGCGGCTTGGTGGTGTTGAAGTTCCAGGCCTGGATGCAGACGCCGGGAACGACCTTGAGCAGCGGCGACAGGTTGGGGTCGGATTCGATGCGGGCGATCTGATCGCCGGGGACGAGGGTCCAATCCAGCGTGCCGGCTTCGAAATCGCGCAGGCCCACGACTTCGTCAATGAACTTGAGGTTGACTTCGTCAATCTTGGCCTGGGGAATACCCGTGTTGCCCGGCCAGAAGGGATTCTTGACGAGGGTCATGGTGGCTTCGTGTTCCCAGCCTTTCATCGCGTACGGACCGTAGCTGTTGATGTTCTCCGGCTCGGTCCAGGCGTCGGCGTTGGCGGTGATGTCCCATTCGGGGGTGGCCTTAGCGTTGATGATGCTGTAGATGGCCAGGGTGAAGCCCACTTTTTCGGGGGCGATGACTTCGAAGGTGTAGTCGTCCACGGCGCGGATGGCCACGTCTTCGGCCTTGCCGGTTCCGGCGTTATATTCGGTCGCGCCCTTAATATAGGGGGCCAGCATGTAGGCGGCGGGCGAGCCGGTTTCGGGGTTCAGGGCGCGCATAAAGCCAAAGACGAAGTCTTTTGCGGTGACGTAACGCGTGGCGCCGCTGTCGTCTTTCACTTCTTCCACCGCGCCGGTATCGGCGTTGTAGCGTACCCAGGGCACCTGTTCCAGCATGTGGAAGGTGAAGGTCAGGCCGTCATCCGAGACTTTCCAGTCTTTGGCCATGGCCGGTTCCAGCTCGCCGGTCTTCAGGCTCTGGATTGCCATGCTGGGGAAGAACTGGTTGACCAGGCCCCAGTCGCGCGTGTCAACCGCGCGCTGCGGATCAATGCTGCGGGGATCGTTGGCGCCCATCTGCCCGCTAATTACCTTGGCGGCCGCGGGAGCTTCAGCAGGGGCTTCGGTGGGGCTTTCGGCGGCGGGAGCAGCCGTGGTCGGGGCGGCCGGCTGCGCCGGGGCAGTGGTGGGGCTGGTATCGGCGGGGGCTGTGGTGGGGGCTGCCTGAGGCGTGCAGGCTACGGCCAGCACTACAATGACAATCAGTGTCGAAAGAACTCGCAATACCTTGTACATCGGATCTCCTCACTTTGCTTTGCAATTGGATAGGGTGTATTGCTGTGGAACACTGCAGGGAAATGCGTTCCGCGTCTCCTCCTTTCTCTTATTCTGGTGCGGGAGAGTTTTGCTGGCGTTGTAGAATTTCTTCCAGCTCCACCAGGGTGGTCTCCAGGTGATTGCGCATCAGGCTCCCGGCGCCTTCGCTGTCCTGATATTTCAAGATCTGCACCAGGTCTTTGTGCTCGCGGATGGGGTCGGTGGCCCCGCGGCCGACGGTGAGTGACAGGCGGATGTAGGCGTTAGCCTGGGCAATATAACGTTGGATCAGGTCAAACAGCCGGGGACGCCCGGCCGCCTGGTAAATCATCAGGTGAAAGCGGTTATGCGCCTGGAACAGACCTTCGAGATCGCGGTTATCCCGGGCGGCGCCCATGGCCTCCATTTGTGCCGTCAGCTCGGCAATGCGCTGCTCGTTCATGTGGCATGCGGCCAGGTAGGTGGCGTGGCTTTCCAGCGCCACGCGAACGGTGTACACCTCCAGCAGGTTCTCGCTTGAAAAGCGGGTCACGATTGCGCCGCGGTTGGGCAGCAGTGTCACCAGCCCTTCGCGCGCCAGAAAGGTCAGCGCCTCGCGGATAGGTGTGCGGCTGATGCCAAACTCGACCGCCAGGTCATCCTGCACCAGGCGCGCGCCGGGGGCGTAACGGCCGCTGAGAATCTGCTCGCGCAACCTGTCCGCAATCATATGGTAGGTGGAAGAAGAGGGTGGGAGAGGCGGTTGGCTTTGCATCGTGTATCTTATCCGGGAAAGAGCGTCGCCGCTGTGCAGCGGCAGGAGAACTGGTTGAACTGCAAAACAGGTGGTGAAAGGATTACCGCAGAGTAATAAGCCCGGGAAAATCGCGCAAAACTGCGATTTTGTATCCAATTTTCTATATTTATCTGTGTATCGCTTAAATTGGATCCCGCAGCCGGTTAGATTGTATACACTTTTAGAGATATTGCCCTGTTTTGCATGCCAACAGGCGACAAACCTGGGGTTCAACCAGGTGAGTAACTTCATTTTCGTTCAGGTTCACCCCGGTTTATACTGCCTTTTGTCACGATAAGAGGGTGTTTTTTGTCACTATTTGGCGACGTAAGCGACGTGCTATGATCTGGTCAGACCACCAGACCCTGCTCCCCATCCCTGCGATAAAGGAATAGCATGGCGTCCCCCCAAAGCCTGTTGACCCCCATCAAACAGCAGCGCGTATATAGCCAGATTGTCGATCAGATCATCGACCTGATTGAGCGTGGCGAATTTACACCCGGCATGCGGCTGCCACCCGAGCGCCTGCTGGCGCAGCAACTCAACGTCAGCCGGGCTTCGCTGCGCGAAGCGCTGACGGCGCTGCAGATGATGGGTCGCGTCGAAACGGTGCAGGCGCAGGGTACTTTTGTGTGCGCCCGTCAGCCGAACGTCTTGGTGGATGTCAGCGCGTTGAACATGGGCGAAAGCCCGTTCACCATCCTGCAGGCGCGCAAGGTCATTGAACCGGCGAGCGCATCCATAGCGGCCGCCAGCCACACCCCGGCCTCGCTGGACCGGATTCGGGAAATTCTCGAATGGGTCGAAGCGGATTCTTCCGAGGCGCACGTGGTGGGTGAAGCATTTTCCGAAGGCGACCGCCGCCTCCACCTGGAAATTGCGCGCGCCACTGGCAACCCCATCCTGGCCGCCGCCCAGCAAATGATCCACGATCTGATGGGCCAGGGGCTGTGGCTGACGATGATGCGCCATTCCAGCTTCTCGGTGACGGGGCGCTGGGAAGAGGCTGTGCAGGAGCATCGCAGTATATACGAAGCCATCTGCGCAGGTGACGCCACGCTGGCCGGCGTGCGCATGAAAACGCACCTGCTGCGCGTGGAGCGCATCATGGAGCATGCCGATCTTTCAGTGCGCATGCCTGATTAAACCCTAATTCATATTTTCATCCCGGTTTCACTGAACAACTGCATAAAAACCCTGTGGCAAATGTTGGTGAATGCCAATCGTGTATCTGTTCATCCATCCAGTCCGTACTGCTTTCGAACGTGAGGAACCATCGCATTGACCGCTTCTCCTTTTATCCTACGTCAGACCTGGCTGCTGCAGCAAATTCGCCCGGCAGGGCTGGCGGCGTACGCGCTCAACGCCGGCAATAACCTGGAATATATGACCGGCCTGCGCTTCGATCTGATGGAGCGCCCGGTGGTAGCTTTCTTTGCTCCTGGCGCGCCGGTGACGATGGTACTGCCCGAGTTTGAGGCTGGCCGCGCGCGGGCGGTTGATTTTCCGGTGCAACTCTTCCCGTATGGCGAGGATCCGTCGCGCTGGCCTGAGGCATTCGCCGCGGCGGTTCAGTCGCTGGGCGGGCTGCGCGGCGGTGTGGGCATCGAGGCGCGCACGCTGCGCGTGCTCGAGCTGCGCTACCTGGAACAGGCCGCCCCGGGCGCGATGTTTGAGACGCGCGATGATTTGCTTTCGGCGCTGCGCGTGCGCAAGGATGGCAGCGAAGTGGAACGCATGCAGCGTGCTGTGGATATCGCCCAGGCAGCGCTGCTGGCCTTTCTGCCGGCAGTAAAACCTGGTGTGACCGAGCTGGAACTGGCCGCGGAGCTGACCCTGCAGCTCTTGCGCGCCGGCTCAAACCCGGGCGTGGCGTTCCCCCCAATTGTTGCCAGCGGGCCTAACAGCGCAAACCCGCACGCCACGCCCTCCGGTCGCGCGCTCCAGCATGGCGACCTGCTGGTGGTGGATTGGGGCGCGGTCTACCAGGGCTATATCTCCGACCTGACGCGCACTTTTGTGGTCGGCGCGGCCGACCCCGAGCTGGCACGCGTGGACGAGATTGTGGCGCAGGCCAACCAGGCCGGCTGCCAGGCCGCTCGCCCGGGCTCGCAGGCCGGTACGGTGGACATTGCCGCGCGCGAGGTCATCGTTCAGGCCGGCTATGGGTCGTATTTCCTCACCCGCACCGGCCACGGCATTGGCATGGACGTGCATGAAGAGCCGTACATGTACGCGCAGAATACCACTACCCTGTTGCCTGGCATGACGTTTACCGTTGAGCCGGGCATTTATATCGCCGGGCGCGGCGGCGTGCGCATTGAAGATAATGTCGTGATTACCGAGACGGGCTGCCGCGTGCTCAGCAGCCTGGATCGTTCTCTGCTGGCGGTTGGCTGAGGCCAGCCCATTTTCTGCCTGTTGAGGAGAGGCGTCTGATGAAATTCAAGAAGATCATTTCCGCGATTGATTCTCATACCGTTGGTGAGCCGGCCCGTGTGGTAGTGGGCGGCGTACCCACCATCCCCGGCAACACCTTCCAGGAAAAATGGCTGTGGGCCAAGGAAAACCTGGACGACCTGCGCAAGATGCTGATGTTCGAGCCGCGTGGCAGCAGCCACATGTCCGGCAGCATCATCACTTCGCCCTGCACCCCGGGCGCGGATATTGGCGTGATCTATATTGAGGTGAGCGGTTTCCTGCCTATGTGCGGCCATGGAACCATCGCCACCGTCACCGTGCTGGTGGAAACCGGTATTGTGCCAGTGACTGAGCCGGTGACCAAACTGACGCTGGACACCCCTGCCGGGCTGGTGCGCGCCACGGTGCGCGTGGAAGACGGCGTGGCCAAAGACGTGACCCTGCAGAACATTCCTTCCTTCCTCTACAAATCCAATCTGGATATCACCGTGCCGGAAATCGGCAAGGTGTGCCTGGATATTGCCTACGGCGGCAACTTCTACGCCATCGTCCCGGCGGAATCGGTGGGGCTGACGCTCGAGCCGTCCTCGGCCAAGGAAATCATCCACAAGGGTACGCTGATCCGCGATGCGATCTACGACCAGGGCGTGGAAGTGGTGCATCCATTGAACCCCACCATCCGCAACTGCTCGCACGTGCGCTTTATCGCCCCATCGCCGACCCCCGGCGTGACCACCCGCAACGCGGTGCTGTATTCGGCCGAGGGCATCGACCGCTCGCCGTGCGGCACGGGCACGTCCGCCGAGATGGCCTTCCGCTTTGGCAAAGGCATGCAGAAATTGGGTGATGAGTTTGTGAGCGAGAGCATCATCGGCAGCAAATTCTACGGCAGCCTGATCGAAGAAACAAAAGTCGGCGACCTGACCGCCGTGGTTCCCACCATCCGCGGCAGCGCCTATATTTCCGGCATCCAGCAGTTCGTGCTCGACGAGCGCGACCCCTGGCCCACCGGTTTCTACGTGGGCGAAAGCAGCCGCTGGGGCGCGGAATTCTAACCCCTATCCAAAATTCGCGTCCGCCGCTTTGCGGGCCGGCGCGACCAGCACCCAATTTATTCGACCTGGAAAGGAAAGTATTCATGACCTGGACATCCCCACGCAAGCCCCTGCTCGGCGTTTTTCCCCTGGTTCCCTTCGCGGTGAAGGAAGACCAGTCGGCGGATTATGATGGACTGGCGGAAAACGTAGACTTCCTCGCGCGCTCGGGCGTGCACGGCACCGTGGCCTTTGGCTGCATGGGCGAGTTCTACGCCCCCAGCCTGGAAGAATACAAGCAGTGCGTCAAAGTGGCGGTTGAAGCCGCCGCGGGGCGCATTGCCGTGGTGGTGGGCGCCACCTGGCAGAACACCGCCGAGGCCGTGGAACGCGCGCGCTTCTGCGAGGAAGCCGGCGCGGACGGCATTATGGTGGCCGCGCCCTACACCATCAACCCCACCCCGGCCGCGGTGCTGGAGCATTTTGGCGCTATCGATGCTGCGGTAGATGAGATCCAGATCCTGGCTTACAACTACCCGCCCCTGGCGCGCGGCTTCAACATGACCCCCGAGTTTTGGGATCATATGCTGCAGTTCCAGCACGTCGTCGCGGTCAAAGAATCGTTTGGCGATGTTACCCACCGATCGCGCGTCCACACCAAGATCGCCGACCGCATCAATATCTTCCCCGGCGGCGAACAGTTGATGTTGGGCGACTTCCTGCAGGGCGCGAAGGGCGTGGTTTCGCTGTTCGGCATCGCCGTACCAAAGACCGTGCTGGCGCTCTACAACGCGCTGCTGGCACGCGATCTGGAAAAAGCCCTGCCCCTGCACCAGAAATTTACCGAGCTGGCGGCTTTGATTACCCTCGAAAACGAGGTTGCCGCCCTCAAAGCCACCGCGGAGATTGGCTGCCGTAAAGCTGGCCGCCCGCGTTCTCCCTACCAGCCGCTGGAACCCGAACTGCGCGCCCGTTTCCAGCAGTCCCTGGAGGAACTGGCCGCCATGGCCTGAGTCTGACCCACCGCGGGCGCTATCCATACCGGCGCGCACCTGTTCAAAAGGAGGCAGAACCACAAAACCCTGGGAAGCTCGTCCTGTTCGGCTGTATGTAATTTCGATCCACGAAACCAACCGTTTTTCTTCTGGAGGAAAGAAATGTACAAAAAGCTCGGTTATTTGATTAGCCTGATTGCCATCCTCAGCATGGTACTCAGCGCGTGCACGCCCGCTGCCCCGGCGCAAACCGGCGATACCGGCGGCCAGACCACCAGCGCCGAACCGATTGTGATTGGCCTGCCCGCCGTGCAGACCGGCTCTGACACCTATATCCACGGCGAGCTGGTTGTGGCTGCGGTGCAATTTGCCATGGATGAGATCAACGCCAAGGGTGGCGTACTCGGCCGGCCGTTGCAGTCGCTGGTGATGGATGATGCTGGCGACCCCAAGCAGGGCGTCAATGTTGCCAACTCCTTCTGCACCAACGATAAGGTCGTTGCGGTGCTCGGCCATGCCTACTCCGGCGTGACTATCCCCGCGCTGCCCGTGTATTCGCAGTGCAACATGCCGGTCATCGTCCACGGCACCAACCCGCAGATCACCGAATTGGGCTTCAAGAACGTAGTGCAAAACACCCCCAATGACCTGATCACCGGCCAGGCTGCCGCCGATTACGCCAAGGACAAACTCGGCGCTAAGACCGTCGCGATCCTGCACAACAAGTCGATGTGGGGTCAGGGTGTGGCTGTGGTGTTCCAGAAGCGCGCTGAAGAAATTGGCATCAAGGTCACCAGCTACCAGGGCGTCGATCCCACCGACGTGGACTTCACCCCCGTGCTGACCAAGATCAAGGAAGAAAAGCCTGATTTGATCTACTTCGCCGGCTACACCGAAGAAGGCCTGATGCGCAAGCAGATGGTCCAGCTCGGCATCGAAGCCAAATGGATGGCCGCGGAAGCCACCAGCTCGGAGTACATCGACGTGACCAAGGAAATGGGCGTAGGCACCATCTCCGCCACCGCCGCGCCGCCGCTGGATTACCGCGAGGAAATGAAGGCGTTCGACCAGCGCTTCTTCGCCAAGTACAACAAGCACCCGGAATCGTGGAGCTCGTACTACTACGACATGGTCTACGCGATCGCCGATGCCATCACCAAGGCTAACAGCGCCAAGCGCGAAGACATCGTGGCTCAGCTTCACAACATCGACGTCCCGTCGGTGGTGTTCCCCAAGGGCCTGCAGTTCGACGAGAGCGGCCGTGTGAAGAACCCGGTTACCTTCGTGTACGAGCTGGGCTCCGACCTGCAGTACAAGATGGTTTACCTGTGGGAAGGCCAGCCCCCATACCAGACAATGGACGCTGCCGCCTATGCTGACCTGATCAAATCGCTCAAGCAGTAAGATGGTCGTTTGATCTTTCGGGTGGCGGGTTCCGGCCCGCCACCCACCCCCAATTTCGATGGAACGCTCCGCTTCTGACATTGACCTTTCCTGCGCGGCCCACCGCGTAGATTGACCCTCAACGAAAGGGTGAACATATGGATATCTTCTTCCAACAGGTGATTAACGGTATTACCGTGGGCTGCCTGTACGCGCTGGTGGCGCTTGGGTACAGCATGGTCTACGGCGTGCTGAAAATGGTCAACTTTGCGCACGGCGAGCTGTTTATGCTGGGCCCGATGTTCTCGCTGTTCGTCCTGCAGGCAATGGGCCTGGTCACCGGCCGGCTGAATTCGATCACCGGCAACCCCAGTACCCCCTTGCTGGTTGGCCTGATGGCGCTGTGTTTCCTGGTGGGCTCGGCGTTTGCCGCGCTGATTGGCCTGGCGATGGAGCGCGTGGTGTATCGACCGCTGCGCAATCGCAATGCCGCCATGGAAATCTCGATGATCGCCGCGATGGGTGTTTCGCTCTTCCTGCAGAACGCCGCCATGCTGGTCTTCGGCCGCCTGCAAAAAGGCTACCCAACGATGATCGAGACCAAGTTCTACACCGTGGGTGGCGCCAGCTTCTCCAATATCCAGGTTTTCATCCTGATCTTTGTCGCCATCCTGCTGATCGGCCTCAGCTACCTGGTCAACAAGACCTACATGGGCCGCAACTTCCGCGCCGTAGCGCTCGATCGCTGCGCTTCGGGCCTGATGGGCGTCAACGTCAACGCGGTGGTAGCCTTCGTCTTTATCCTCGGGCCGGCCATCGGCGCCGCCAGCGGCGTGCTGTACGCGATGCAGTACAGCCAGGTGTACTACCTGATGGGCGCAGTGGTCGGCATGAAGGGCTGGATTGCCGCTATCATCGGCGGCATTGGCAACGTCAAGGGCGCGGTGGTGGGCGGTTTCCTGCTGGGCCTGTTTGAGGTGCTGGGCGGCGGCTACCTGCCGCTGCTTACCGGCGGCAACCTGGGCGCGGAATACCGCAATATCTTCGCCTTTGTCATGCTGATTGTGGTCTTGCTGGTTCGCCCGCAGGGCCTGTTTGGAAAGCGAGGGATTGCATGAAGACCCCTGGCATTCGCGCAAAACTACAGCAGGGCATTGACCGGCTCAACGCCCACCCGGTGGGCCGGTATGTGATCCCGGCGGTGGCGGTGCTTATCGCCGCGCTGGTGCCCACCTTTATTCAAAGCAACTACTGGATCCGCGTGCTCGATTCAGCGCTGATCTACACCATGATGGCGCTGGGCCTGAACGTGATGCTGGGCTACACCGGCCTGCTCAACCTGGGCTACGCGGCCTACTTTGCCATCGGCGCGTACATGTGGGCCATCCTGGGCTCGCCGCAGTACGATATCCACTGGAACTTCTGGGTGGTATTCTTCCTGGCCGGCCTGGCGGCCGGCGTGGCCGCCTACCTGCTGGCCATCCCCGGCCTGGGGTTGAAAGGCGACTACCTGGCGCTGGTGACCATTGGGTTTGGCGAGTCGATCCGCATCCTGGCCAACAATATGTCTCTGACCAACTCGGCGATGGGCATCACCCAGATCGACCCGATGAGCTTTGGGCCGTTGAAAGCCAACACGGTACAGGATTACTACTACGTACTGCTGGCAATCATCGTGATTATGATGATCGTCTTTAAGCGGATGGAGAATTCACGCATCGGCAATGCGTGGATGGCCATCCGCGAAGACGAGATGGCGGCCGAATCGATGGGCGTGGACACGCGCAACCTCAAGCTGCTGTCGTGTTTCATCGCCGCCATTCCGGCCGGCATGGCGGGGGTGATGTTCGCAGCCACCCAGACCTACGTCTCGCCGGTCAGCTTCACCTTCAACGAGTCGATCATGATCGTGGCGATGGTGATTGTGGGCGGGCGCGCCAACGTGTTTGGTGTGGTGCTGGGCGGCATGCTGCTGATGGTGCTGCCTGAACCACTGCGCGGCTCCTTCTTCGACAGCGCGCGCATCCTCATCTACGGCCTGCTGCTGGTATTGATGATGATCTTCCGCCCGCAGGGCTTCTGGCCGCGCCAGTACCGCGGCGTAAAGAAGCTGAACGGCAAAAAGGTGGGAGAAACCATCGAAGCCGAGCCGGCTGCCGCTGGCGGCGTGCAATCATAGGAGAACCGATATGCAAACCAACGGCAATGGTTCGAATGGCAATGGTAACGGAAACGGAAAGCGTGGCGATGTGATCCTGGAAGTGCAGAACGTGTCGCGCTTCTTTGGCGCGCTCAAGGCCATCAATGGCGTCAGTTTTGAAGTGAAGCGCGGGCAGGTGTTCTCGATCATCGGCCCGAACGGCGCGGGAAAGACCACCATGTTCAATGTGGTCACGGGCATCTACCCGGCCTCGGGTGGTGACGTGATCTTTGAGGGCCGCAACCTGAAAGGGCTGCCGGCTCACAAGGTGACCGAGCTGGGCATGGCGCGCACCTACCAGATCGTGCGCCTGTTTGACAACATGAGCGTGCTGGAAAACACCATGGTGGGCTTCTACTGCCGCATTAAGGCCGGGGTGTGGGATATCATCCTCAACCTGCCGCGCGCCAAAAATGAGCGCAAGCTGGCGCGTGAAAAGAGCATTGAGCTGCTGGAGCGCGTGGGCCTGGGCGACTACAAAGATGTTCTGGCGTCCAGCCTGCCCCTGGGGCTGCGCAAGCGCCTGCAGGTTGCGCGCGCCCTGGCCACCAACCCCAAGATCCTGCTGCTGGATGAGCCTACCGGCGGCATGAACCCCAGCGAGAAGGCCGATATGATGTACCTGATCGACCGGCTGCGCAACGACGGGCTGACCGTGCTGCTGGTGGAGCACGATATGGGCGTGATCATGGGCATCTCAGACTGGATCGTCGTGCTGGATTACGGCGAGAAGATCGCCGAGGGCAAACCGGCCGAAATCCAGGCTAACCCGCGCGTCATTGAGGCATATTTGGGAAGAGGTTTGGAAAATGAGCCTGTTACAGATTGACAAACTCGTGACCAAATACGGGCAGGTAGTAGCCCTGGACGGCATTTCGCTGGACGTAAACGAAGGCGAGATCGTGGCGCTGATCGGCAGCAACGGCGCGGGCAAGAGCACCACGCTGATGACCATTTCCGGCTGGGTCAAGTCGGCGGGCGGCAAAATTACATTCGACGGCAAGGAAATCCAGGGCCAGCCGATGCATAAGATTGTCGAGGCGGGCCTTTCACAGTGCCCCGAGGGACGGCGCATCTTCTCAGAAATGTCGGTGGAAGAAAACCTGCTCATGGGGTACTATTCCAGCCGCAAAGAGAAGAAAGCTGAACAGGCCATGGAGCGCGTGTTTGACCTGTTCCCCATCCTCAAAGAGCGCCGCAAGCAGGAAGGCAGCACGCTCTCCGGCGGCCAACAGCAGATGCTGGCCATCGGCCGCGCGCTGATGAGCAAGCCGCGCCTGCTGATGCTGGATGAGCCTTCGCTGGGCCTGGCACCGCTGCTGGTGGAAAAGGTGTTTGAGACCATCAAGGCTATCCATGATACCGGCACGACGGTGCTGCTGGTGGAACAGAACGCGCGCGCCGCGCTGTCCATCGCCGATCGCGCCTACGTGATGGAAGTCGGTCACATTACTGTGCAAGGCACCGGCCGCGAGCTGCTGAAGAATGATGTCGTGCGCAAGGCTTACCTGGGCGGCAAATAAGTTCTGTAAGAAGTACCGTCCCGTAAGGGCATTCCCGGAAGGACGCCGGGACGGTGCGGGACGATGTGAGCTTGTCGAAGGGTACGCAATGGGAGTACGGGCTAGCAAACAGGAGCGGCTGTGCGTCTTAACAAAATCTTTACCGTGGTAGATGCGCATACCGAGGGCAACCCCGAGCGGGTGGTGATCAGCGGCATTCCGCCCATCCCCGGTGACAGCATGCTGGAGAAGGGGCGCTATGTGCGCGCGCATCTCGACCACCTGCGCACCTTCTTCACGCATGAGCCACGCGGCCATGAGAATATGTACGCCGCGCTGGTTACCCCACCGGCCGATCCGCGCGCGCAGTTTGGTATCCTCTACCTGGAGCCGGGCGGCTACGCCACTATGTGCGGCCATGGAACCATCGCCATCTGCACCGTACTGGTGGAAATGGGGCTGGTGGAGGCGGTTGAACCGCAAACCTGCATCACGCTGGACACACCCGCCGGGCTGGTGGAAGCCGTGGTGCACGTGCGCGGCGGTATGGCGCACGCGGTGACGGTGCGCAACGTGCCTTCGTTTCTTTATAAGGGTGACGTGCGCGTGGATGTGCCCGGGCTGGGCCGCCTGAAGCTGGATATCGCTTATGGCGGCAACTTCTACGCCATCCTGCCGGCGCGCAGCGTGGGGCTGGAAGTAGACAAAAAATACTTCCGCGCGTTGGTAGATGCCGGCACGCGCATCTGGCAGGCGGTGAACGAGCAGGTGGAAATCCGCCATCCGCTGCTGCCCGAGATCAACTGCGTCAACTACACCGAGTTCTCCGGCCCACCGCAGCACCCGGATGCCGCGGCCAAAAACGCGGTGGTCGTCCCGCCCTCGGGCATGGACCGCTCACCGTGCGGCACGGGCACCAGCGCCAAGATGGCGACGCTGTACGCGCGTGGCGAGCTGGAGCTGCGCCAGAAATTCGTGCACGAAAGCATTATCGGCAGCCTGTACACCGGCGAGTTACTGGAAGAAACGCGCGTGGGCAGTTTCCCCGCCGTGATCCCCACCATCACCGGCAGCGCGTATATCATGGGCATCCACCAGCTCGCGCTCGATCCCGCCGACCCGTTCCCGAACGGTTACAGCCTGGATAAGCCCGCGAAATTGTACGGTTTTGACTTCTAAATCTATCTTAAGGACCTCGCATGGCGCTCCACCTTACTGCATCTGATCATGAAATCCTCAATGGCAGCCACGGCCCGGCTGCACAGCTTGCCATGCGCGTACTGGTGCGTATGGGCGAGATTCTAGGCGCGGAGCGCATGATCGACATCACCCAGGCGCACATCGACGGCTGCGCGCTGATGAGCGAAACTGCCCTGGCTTTCGCCGAGCGCATGGCCGCGCTGGGCGCAAGAACCGCCGTACCCACCACGCTGAATATGATCCCGCTCGACCTGCGCCAGTGGCAGCAGCAGGGCATCTCGCAGGAATATGGCGAGCGCGCCACGCGCCTGGCGCAGGCCTATGAAAGCATGGGTTGTATTCCCACCTGGACCTGCGCGCCCTACCAGGGCTACCTGGCGCCGCGCTTCGGCCAGCAGATCGCCTGGGGTGAATCCAACGCCATCGCCTACGCCAATTCGGTGCTGGGCGCGCGCACTGAGCGCTACGCCGACTTCCTCGACCTGTGCGCCGCGGTAGCCGGGCGCGTACCCGAGATTGGCCTGCACCGGGTCGAAAATCGCCGCGGGCAGGTTCTGGTGCGTCTGGCCGGTTTCGACGCGGCCGCCTTTGCCGGAGATATCTTCTACACGGCGCTGGGCTTCCTGTTGGGGCGCATTGCCCGCCGCAGAATCCCGGTGGTAGATGGGCTGGAAGCCGTACCCACCAGTGACCAGCTCAAGGCGCTGGGGGCCAGCGCGGCCTCTTCCGGCGCGGTGGGGCTGTTTCACATTGTGGGTGTCACCCCCGAAGCGCCTACCTTAGAAGCTGCTTTCCAGAACCAGGCTCCGCAGCAGGTTGTGGAGCTGACCCCGGCCGACATTGCGGCCGCATTGCGCGAGCTGAGCACGCTGCCGCCCGGAGCGCAGCCGCTGGATGCGGTGGTGCTGGGCTGTCCGCATTTCTCGTTTGATGAGTTCCGCCAGCTTGCGGCGGCCATCGAACGTGTGGGTGCGGCGCGCCACCCGCGCGTACGCTTTCTGGTAATTACCAACCGCGCCACGCAGGGTCTGCTGCAGGGCAGCCGCGAGGCGCAGATTCTGGCCGGATTTGGCGTGGAAATTGCCTATGATACCTGCGTGTTCCACTGCCCGCTGCTCAGCGAAGATACGCGCGTGACGATGACCAATTCCGGGAAATGGGCCTATTACGCGCCGGGTGAGCTGAGTGCGGGGGTAGTTTTTGGCAGCCTGGACGAATGCGTGCACGCCGCGGTGGATGGCAGCGTGCAGGGGCCGGCCGCCGGCGCGGATGCCGCGCCGCTGCGCGAATTTCCACAGCCTGCCGACCCGCTGGCGCCAGCCTTTACCGCTGGCCTGCCGCGCGTGGGGCGGCGCATGGTGGGCCGCGCGCTGGTTTCGGGCGCGGCGCGCGGTCAAGCTGTAGTTTCTCGCCAGCCGCTCAGCTTTTGGGGCGGGGTCAATGCCGCCACCGGCGAGGTGATTGACCGCCGGCACGATTGTTCCGGCAAGCTGCTGGCCGGCAAGGTGTTTGTCTTTCCGACCGGGCGCGGCTCCAGCACCGGCAGCGCCGTGCTGCTGGAAGCTATCCATAACGGCGTGGCCCCGGCGGCGATCATTAACGTCCAGGCGGATGCCATCCTCTCGCTCGGCGTGGTGATTGCCGAGACATTTTTTGAAAAAACCATCCCGGTAGTCATACTCGGCGCCAGTGATTTCGAGCGCATCCAGGATGGCGATACGGTGCAGGTATACCCGGACGGGAGTGTGGTCATCTCCCCCGGTGAAACCAACCCCGCCGCTGGCGAGGCTGGAACGCTATAGACCGGAGAATCGTATGCGCATCGAGCATCATCCCATACTAGGCGAACTGGAAGAAGCACTACTAGTCGAAATATATTTAGACGGCGTCCCGATCCCGGCCCGGGAAGGGGAGCCCATCGCATCGGCCTTACTGGCCGCGGGCAAACAGGTGTTTCGCTATACGACCAAGCGCCATACCGCGCGGGGTATCTTCTGCGGCATCGGCCGCTGCACCGACTGCATGATGGTGGTAGACGGCCTGCCCAATGTGCGCACCTGCGTTACCCCGGTGCGCGCCGGGATGCGCGTGGAAACCCAATACGGGCTGGACAGCACCCGCGAGGTGAAGCCATGAAGCACACCGAGCTGGCAGTGGTAGGCGGCGGCCCCGCGGGCCTTTCGGCGGCGATTGAAGCTGCGCGCGCCGGCGTGCAGGTAACCCTGATTGACGAGAATGACCGTCCCGGCGGGCAGCTTTTCAAACAGATCCACAAGTTCTTTGGATCGAAAGATCATTATGCCGGAACGCGCGGCATTGACATCGGCAAGCACCTGCTCGAAGAAGTGGCGCAGTGCGGCGCCGAAGTGATGCTCAATTCGGTGGTCTACGGGCTGTTCAAAGACCATACCCTGGGCGTTATTCGTGATGGCAAAAACACGCTGCTTCAGGCCGACCGCATTGTGGTGGCCACCGGGGCGGTGGAAAACGCGCTGGTCTTCCCCGGTTGGGAGCTGGCGGGCGTGATGGGCGCCGGAGCAGTGCAGACGATGGTCAACGTGCACCGCGTGCTGCCGGGCAAGCGCATTCTCATGGTCGGCTCGGGCAATGTCGGGTTGATCGTCACCTACCAGCTCCTGCAGGCCGGGGCGCAGGTGGTCGGCATTGTTGAGGCCGCGCCGCGGCTGGGCGGATACGCCGTGCACGCGGGCAAAGTCTGCCGCCGCGGTGTACCGATCATGACCTCGACTACCGTCAAGCGCGCGTTGGGCAGTGAAATGGTTGAGCAGGCCGAGCTGGTTTCGCTGGACGCGGGCTGGAAGCCCATCCCCGGCACCGAGCGGCTGGTGGACGTAGATGTGATCTGCCTGGCGTGCGGCCTGTCGCCGCTCTCCGAGCTGCTGTGGATGGCCGGTGCCGAGTTCTCGTACATCCCGCAGTTGGGCGGCCACCTGGCGCACCACGACCCGGACATGGAAACCACCGTTCCGGGGCTGTACGTGGCCGGCGACGTGGCCGGGGTGGAAGAAGCCTCTACCGCGATTGAAGAAGGCCGGCTGGCCGGCACGGCCGCGGCTGAATCGTTGGGCAAGCTGGGCGCGCTGGATGCCAAGGCGCGCAAGGAAGCGATCTGGAAGCGGCTGAATGATCTGCGCGCCGGGCCGTTTGGCGAGGGTCGTAAGGAAGCCAAAGAAAAATTAATGTATGGAGGTGGCGCATGGCGCTATTAAAGAACGGATACCTGAGCCTGGAAGAGATCGAAGCCCTGCCGGGCGTGCCTTCGGCCGAACGGCTGGCCAAAGGCCCGGTGGTGGTCATCGAGTGCGCTCAGGAGATCCCCTGCAACCCGTGCGTGGACGCCTGCAACAAAGACGCCATCCACCTGGAAGAATCGATCACCAACCTGCCGGTGCTGGAAGAAGAAAAATGTGGCGGCTGCGGTCTGTGCATCGCCGTGTGCCCGGGGCAGGCCATCTTCGTTGTCGACGCTACCTACTCGGAGAGCGAAGGCACGGTGCAGATGCCCTATGAATATTATCCGCTGCCGAAAGTGGGCGACGTGGTGGATGGGCTCAACCGCGCCGGGGAAGCGGTGTGCGCGGGGCGCGTGCTGCGCGTTATCAACAGCAAGCGCCACGACCATACCCCGGTGATTACCCTGGCCGTGCCCAAAGACCAGGTGATGCAAGTGCGCTCGCTGATGCCAAGGAGCTGATGATGGACAACACGTTGAAAGAATCGGTCGCCTGCGGGTGCGAGATCCAGAGCGAAGACTGGGATTTGATCGTCTGCCGCTGCGAAGAAGTGACCCGCGGCGATATCCTGCGCGCCATTAACGAGGGCGCGACCACGGTGGAAGAGATCAAGCGCCGCACCCGCGCCGGCATGGGCCTGTGCCAGTCGAAGACCTGCTGCCGCTCGGTGCAGAAAATTATCGCGGAAGTCACCGGCCAGCCGGTTTCGAACATCCCGCCGTTTACCTCGCGTCCACCGGCCCGCCCGGTGTCAATCGCGGTTCTGGCAAGCTTATCTGAGGAGGACCCCGAATGAATCCAGATGTTGTCATCATTGGCGGTGGCATTGTAGGCTGCTCGTGCGCCTACTATCTGTCGCAGTTGGGCATGAAGGTGCACCTGGTAGATAAGGGCGCCATCGGTACGGGGGCATCCAAGGCCGGCATGATGCACATTGTCACCTGGGAAGAGCCGGAAATCCACCTCAAGCTGGCCAAACGCAGCCGCGAGCTGTACAAGCAGCTCAGCCAGGAGCTGATGATTGATATTAACTACCGCGAGACGGGCAGTATCGCCATCGTGGAAACGCCGGAGAGCATGGTCACCTTTGGCGCGATGGTCGATCGCCTCAACGCGCTGGGCGTCAAGGGCCACATGGTCAGCGGCGAAGAATTGGTGCGCATGGAGCCCAACATCGCCCCCGACGTGGCCGGCGGCGCGTACTTCGACGACGACGGGCAGGTGAACCCGCTGTACGCCTGCCTGGCGCTGGCGCAGGCCGCGCGCCAGTGCGGCGCGGTGATCGACCCGTTCAATGAGGTGACCGGCTTTGAGCTGAACGCCGAAAAGAATGCTATTGGCGCGGTGCTCACCGCGCACGGGCGCATTTCCACGAAAGCGGTGGTCATCGCCGCCGGCGCGTGGAGCGGCGAGATCGGCCGGCTGGCCGGGCTGATGATCCCGGTGAAACCGCGCAAGGGTACGCTGGTAGTCACCGTGCCGGTGCCGGAAGACCTGATCAACTGCAAAGTAATCCTGGCTGCCGGGTACATGGATTCGGTCAAGAGCGGCGCCAGCAGCGGCGTGGCCGTGGCCGCTAACGTGCAGCAGGCCAAGAATGGCAACCTACTGCTGGGCAGCAGCCGCCAGTTCGTGGGCTTTGATGGCAGCGTGGACCCGATGGTGGTGGCCTCGATGCTGCAGCGCTGTCTGCGCTTCTTCCCCGCGCTGGCGGAAATCTCGGCCATCCGCACCTGGGCCGGCTTCCGGCCATATACGCCCGACCTGCTGCCGATCATCTCACCGGTGGAACAGGTGCAGGGCATGTACATCGCCGCCGGGCACGAGGGCATCGGCATCACCGAAGGCCCGGTCACCGGCAAGCTGATCAGCCAGTTAATCACCGGGCAGCCCACCGACGTCCCCCTGGACGAGCTGGCCTTCTCCCGGTTCCAGCAGAAGTAAACCCGTTTTTATTGTGCAGCAAAGGAGACTAAGATGGATAAGCAGTACAAGGGCGTTTTCACTGTGGTTTGCACCGCTTTTGATGAGCAGGGTGACGTAGATGAGGCCGCGCTGCGCCGCCACATTCGCTGGCAGGTCGATGAGTGCAAGGTGCACGGCATCATTCCGTGCGGCAGCACCGGCGAGTTTGCCTTCCTCACCCCGCAGGAGCGCCAGCAGGTGGTGGGCATCACCGTTGACGAAGTGAAGAAGCAGGTTCCGGTGATTGCCGGGGCGGCGGCTTGCGCCACGCGCGAAGTGATCGACGCGGGCAACTGCTACAAAGACATGGGCGTGGATGGCATCATGGTGGTGCCGTCTTACTACGGCCATCTGAACCAGGGCGAGCTGTACACGCATTATTCCGAGATTGCGCGCAATGTCAATTTGCCCGTGATCGTATATAATAATCCTGGAACTTCTGGTTCTGATATTCTCCCCACCACCGTAGCAAAGCTTGCCACCGAGTTTGAGAACATTGTGGCGATCAAGGAAAGCACCGGCGCCATGCAGCGCGTGGTTGATATCCAGCTTCTCGCCGGTGACGCCATCGAAGTGCTGTGCGGATGCGACACGCTCTCGCTGGAGATGTTCCGCATGGGCGTGCAGGGCTGGATCGCCGCGCCCGCCAACGTGTTCGCCAAGCAGTGCGTCAAGTTGTATGAGCTGGCGGTGGTGCAGAAGGATCAGGATGCCGCCTGGGAGTTCTACAAGCAGGCTCGCCCCATTTTTGATCTGTTCGAAAACAGCGGGCAGTACGTGGCGCTGGCCAAGGCCGGCCTCGATCTGCTGGGACGCGGCATCGGCAAGCCGCGCAAGCCGCTGGCCGAGCCGTCGGATGAATACCGGGCCGAGCTGAAGGCGCTGATCGCGAAGTTCTAGGGATT
The DNA here is from genome assembly GCA_039810245.1 of Longilinea sp. GTDB lineage: Bacteria > Chloroflexota > Anaerolineae > Anaerolineales > Anaerolineaceae > CALDSL01. Next base: position 36,396 of record JBDHWQ010000003.1, read on the forward strand.
ATTGAAAGCACGTTTATGACGATGCCCACCCCCCCTCTCTCGGGAGGGGGTGGGACCCGCCCCTACGAAGAATAAAAATTTAGGTGTGTGTATGCACGTAACCGTACGAGCCATTGGCGATTTGCGCGATTATTTTGGCCGCGAGCCGGCAGACATTGAGCTGCCGGATGGGGCGGACGCGCGCGCGCTGCTGGACGTACTGGATGCGCGTTGGGGCGCGAGTTTGCCCGGGTACCTGTGGAACCGGGAAGCGCGCCGCTTCAAAGGTCCGGTGGTGCTGGTGGTGGAGAAAAAGGCCGTCCAGGACCTGACCACGCCGCTGGCCGACGGGATGGAAGTGCGTTTGATGAAAGCAATTGCTGGTGGATAAACCCGACAGGAGGAGACCCATGACTGAACCGATCAAAGGCTATGCTGGCTACCAGCTCCGCGTGGACCTGGGCACGCGCGTTTCGCGCGTCGAACCGATTGACATGGAAGTGCAGCGCAAGTTCCTGGGCGGCGCCAGCTACGCCGCCAAAGTGCTGTACGACGAAATGCCCGCCGGCGTTGACCCATTAGGTCCGGCCAACAAGATGATTCTGGCCACCGGCCCGCTGAGCATGGCCAACGTGCCCGGCGGCGGATCGATTATGGTGTGCTTCAAGTCGCCGCTGACCGGCGTATGGGGCGAATCTCGCGTGGGCGGCAACTTCGGGCCGGACCTGAAGAAGGCTGGTTTCGATTACGTAATTTTTGACGGCCGCTCGGAAAACCCGGTGTGGATGCTGATCGACGACGGCGTGGTGGAATTCTTCCCGGCCGAAGACCTGCTGGGCAAGACCGTGTCGGAAAAGTCAGCTATCATCCGCGACCAGATGGGCGATCAGAAGCTCTCCATCCTGTGTATTGGCCCGGCCGGCGAGAACCTGGTCAAGATCTCGGCGGTCATGTCCGATGACCGCGCGGCGGGGCGCTGCGGTGGCGGCGCGGTGTGGGGTTCCAAGAACCTCATTGCTGTGGCTGCGCGCGGCTCGCATAAGGTGGAAGCTGCCGAACCGGATCGTCTCAAGACCATCCTGCGTGACGCCTTCCAGGAGATCAAAGATAACCCCATGTTCGTGGGCATGAAGGACTACGGCACCATCGGCGACCTGGCCGGCAACGATGATGGCGGCGACTGGCCCACCAAGAACTGGCAGTCGAACTCATGGGGCAAGGGCCCGGAATTGTACGACTACTACGCCAAGAATAATTTCATTAAGGGCTTTGGCTGCTACCGCGGCTGCTCGCTGGCCTGCGCGCGCTGGGTGCATGTGGCTGAAGGCGAATACAAGACCCCCGAACACGGCGGCGCGGAATACGAATCGATTTCCTGCTTCACCGCATTCATCCTTAATGAAGACATGGACGCCGCGGTGCACTGCACCTGGCTGTGCAACGAATTAGGCCTGGATACCATTTCGACCGGCGCGTTGATTGCCTTTGGCATGGAGTGTTATGAGAATGGCCTGCTCACCCCCGAGCAGCTGCAGGGCCTCGATCTGCGCTGGGGCAACACCGATATCCTGGCCGGGCTGGTGAAGGACATCGCGCTGCGCCGGGGCGTCGGCGACATCCTGGCCGAGGGCGTGCGCCGCGCGGCGCAGATTATTGGCAATGGCGCGGAGAAGTTTGCCGTACACGTGAAGGGCCTGGAAGGCCCGGCGCACGATCCGCGTTCGGGCAAGGCCCTGGGCATCACCTACGCCACCGGCAACCGCGGCATGTGCCACATCCAGCCGCTGGAAGGCATGGCCTGGGATCGCGGTAAGCTGGACTGGGGCCTGATGAAATACGGCGTGCCGGATCCGAACGAGGTGGAACGCTGGGACGAAGACCCCAGTAAGGGTGCGGTGGTTCAGCTTTTGCAGAACGGCCTGGTGCTGCCGGATGTGATCGGCACCTGCAAGTTCTACATGTACGGCGGCATCACCATCGACCACTGGGCTGACTTTATCTCTGCTCTGACCGGTTGGGACATGGACGGCCACGAGATTCTTCGGGCCGGCGAGCGTGCCATTAACATTCAGCGCATGTTCAACATCCGCGAAGGCATCACCGCGAAAGATGACTTCCTGCCGGAGCGCGTACGCTCGCAGCCGACGATTGGCAAATACGTGAATGAGCCGGCCGTGGTGACGCGCAACCTGGAAGCCATGCTGGCCGAATACTACGCCGCCCGCGGATGGGACCCGGTGAGTGGAGCGCCTAAGCCCGAAAAACTGGCCGAATTGGGCCTTTGTTGAGGTAAGCCATGGGCAAACTGGATGGTAAAGTCGCCCTGATCACCGGTGGCAGTTCGGGGATCGGCCTGGCGGCCAGCTTCATGCTGGCTGAAGAAGGCGCGCGGGTGGTTATCGCCGCCCGCGGCGCGGCTGCCGGTGAAGATGCTGTGGCGCAGGTGCGCGCAGCCGGCGGGCAGGCAGTTTTTGCGCGCTGTGACGTGCGTGACCCGGCCGAATGCCGCGCCGCGGTGGAAACCGCCGTGGCTGCTTTTGGCCGCCTGGACGTGCTGTTCAACAATGCCGGGGTCATTTACGTGGACCGCACGGTGGAGAACACCAGCGAAGAAGAATGGGACACTACCATCCAGAGCAACCTGACCGGCGCGTACCGCGTCTCGAAATATGCTGTGCCGGTGATGGCGGCGGGTGGCGGCGGCTCGATCATCCATAATGCTTCGGTGTTTGGGCTGGTGGGTGGGGGCGGCGTGGCGGCATACTGCGCTGCCAAGGGCGGCGTGGTACTGCTGACCAAGGCCATGGCGATTGACCATGCCGCGCAGAATATCCGCGTCAACTGCATTTGTCCGGGCAGCGTGGATACCCCCATGCTGCGCGAAGAAATGCGCGCGCTGGGCGGCGAGGAAATGCAGCGGCCAAAGTTCGCCGCGCGCCACCCGGTCAACCGTATTTCCACCCCGGAAGAAGTGGCCCGCGTGGTGCTCTTCCTCGCGTGTGATGATTCCTCGTTTATCACCGGAGCCGCCATCCCGGTGGATGGCGGCCGTTCGGCCTGGTAGCGCCGGTAAGGAGATGACCATGTTGCGATTTGGTAAAGAGACCGGGCGGCCGTTCACCATCACCCTGGATGGCGAGCCGCTGCCGGCTTACCCCGGCGACACCGTGGCCAGCGCGCTGTACGCGGCCGGCAAACGTGCCTGGCGGCGCTCGCGCGCCGGCGATGCGCGCGGCCTGCTGTGCGGCATAGGCTTGTGCTTCGACTGCCTGATCACCGTGGACGGCGTGCCCAACCAGCGCGCCTGCCAGGTGACCGTGCGCGAGGGCATGGAACTGCAAACCAACTGCGATGAAGAGGTGAGCCGATGAGCGCAGAACTCGAAATCGTGGTGGTTGGCGGCGGGCCGGGCGGGTTGAGCGCGGCGCTGGCCGCGGCGCGCGCCGGCGCGCAGGTGACTCTGTTTGATGCTTACAGCCAGCAGGGCGGGCAGTATTACCGCCAGCCGCCCGAGCGCATGCTGGATCAATCCAACGCGCACCAGAAAGAAGGCCGCCGTTTGATCGACCGGACGCGCGCGGCCGGCGTGCAGATTGTGACCGATACGCTGGTGGCTAGCGCGGATTCAAACCGCCGGCTGCTGTGCGTTGGCCCGCAGGGATCATCCCTGGTGCACGCGAAAAAGGTGATCATTGCCGCCGGGGCCTATGAGCGCCCGGTGGCCTTTCCGGGCTGGACGCTGCCCGGCGTGCTGCTCACCGGCGGCGTGCAGGCCATGCTCTACCAGCACGTACTGCCGGGTAAGCGCGTGCTGCTGGCCGGCACCGGGCCGCTGCAGCTCGTGGTGGCCAAAAAGCTGCTGGATGCCGGAGCGCATGTGGTGGCTGTGCTGGAAGGCGCGCGCCTGCTGGAAAAAGCCATCCTGCGCGCCACGGCCATGTGGGGCCAGTGGGAGCGCATGATCGAGGGTGGCAAGGGGATCGCCACCATGCTGGCGCACGGCACGCCCTACCGCATGGGCTGGGGCATCGTGCGCGCCCATGGGGAGAAAGAGGTCACCGGCGCAACCATCGCGCGGCTGGACCGCAACTGGCGGCCGATCCGCGGCAGCGAGCGCGACGTGGAGTGCGACACCATCGGCATCGGCTTCGGGTTTGTGCCGTTCAACGCGCTTTCGCGCACCAGCGGCGCGCGCCAGGCCTGGCGACCCGACCTGGGCGGCGAGGTGCCGGTGCGTACGCTGTATTTTGAGACCAGCATAGAGGGCATGTACGCCGTGGGCGATGGCGCCGGAATCGGCGGGGTGCACATGTCGGAGATGGAAGGCGAGATCGCCGGGCTGCACGCCGCGGCGCTGCTGGGGCACGGCAAGGCGCAGGCCGAGGCCGAAATTGCGCGCGTGCGCGCGCGGATCCGCGCCGAGGCGCGCTTTCAGCGCCTGTATTCCGACCTGTTTACTCCCGGGCCGGGCGCGTACGAGCTGGCCGAGGACGATACCCTGGTGTGCCGCTGCGAGGGCGTAACGTGGGGCAAGCTGCGCGCTATGGCGCAGTCTACGGATGGCGTGGCGCAGGAGATCAAGAACGGCGTGCGGGTGAGCATGGGCGAATGCCAGGGACGCATGTGCGGCCACATGGTGATGAACGCCCTCTCGGGCCTGACCGGCAAGCCGGTGGAAGACGTGGGGCAGTTTGTGCAGCGCCCGCCGGTCTTCCCCCTGCCGGTGCGCGCCCTGGCCGACCTTGAGACCGATGAATAGGAATTCTTTCATGAAAAAATACTGGGATGACGCGTTTGTCTTTGACTTTGATGGTACGGTGCGCGAGGTGATCCACGAGCCGGGGCGGCTGGGCGTGGTGCTGGAAGAAAGCTACTTTTACCCCGAGGGCGGCGGCCAGCCCGCCGACCGCGGCACGCTGGCCGGGCTTCCGCTGCTGGACGTGCAGGAAGTGGGCGGCAATATTGTTCATTACCTGGCACTCAGCGAGCAGGCGCAGGACGTGCTGCGCCCCGGCTCTGCCGCGCGCGGGCAGATCGACCGCGACTACCGCATCCACAATATGCGGCTGCACACCACCTGCCACCTGCTGTTTGGCGCCGCGCGCCAGATGTTCGGCCAGGTGGGTTACGCCGGGTTCAACATTGGCGCGGTGGGCAACCTGTACCTGGAAACGCCGCGCCAGATCCGCTCGGAAGACCTGGTGAAGATGGCGCGGCTGGCCAACGAAGTGGTGGTGGAAGACCGCCCGATCAGCGCGCGTATCGTGACCGCCGCCGAGGCCAGAAACATGCCCGAGCTGGCGGTGAACTACGAAATTGGCAGCGATGACGTGCGCGTGGTCACCGTGGACGGCTGGGACGTGGCGGCATGCAGTGGCACGCACATGCACCGCACCGTCGAGCTGGGGCCGGTCAAGCTGATCGCGCGCGAGGTGCACAAGAAGAATGTGACCCGCATTGACTATGCCATTGGAAAGCGCTCGGTGGAAGAGCTGGCGCGCGACGACCAGTCGCTGGCGGAGACGGCCGAGCTTCTGAGCACGTCGCGCGATCAGGTGTTCCAGGTGGTGCGCAAGCTGTCGGGCGACCTGCAGGCGGCGCAGAAAGACCTGCGCAAGATGCGCGAGCGGCTGATGGAAGTGCGCGCCGGCGAGCTGCGCGCCGCGGGCGGCGAGATGGTGAACGGAGTGCGGCTGATTACCGACACGGTCGATTACCTCGACGCGGCGGCGGTGAAGGCGCTGGCCACGCGGCTGCTGGCCGGGGCCGAGCGCACGGTGGTGATCATCGTCGGTGGCGCGGACGCGCTGACCGTGGCCGCCGGGTGCAGCGCCGACCTCAACCTGGCGCTGGCCGCTCCGGTGGTCGAAGTCGCGAAGCGCCACGGCGGCGGGGGCGGCGGTAAGCCCACCTTCGTCACCGCGGGCGGCATCCAGTGGAGCGCGGGCGGCCTGCTGGAAGAAGTAAAGCAGGCTGTCATCGAGTGTGTTGGGAAACCTTAAATCGCTAAGCGCACGAAAAAGAAAACAGGAAGAGCGCCAGGAAATAAAATCGTTTTCTTTGATACCCTTCGCGTTTCAAGGTTATCCCCTAATCCCAAAGGAGCATACCATGCGATTCTCTCGAATGATCCAGGCGGTGGACGCGCACGCGTGCGGCGAGCATGGACGCGTAATCGTGGGCGGGGTGATGGACGTGCCCGGCGCAACCATGTACGATAAGATGTGCTATTTCCGCGACCAGGCCGACTGGCTGCGCAAGGTAATGCTGCGGGAGCCGCGCGGCTACCCGGCCGCCAATGTTAACCTGGTGCTGCCGCCCACACATCCTGAGGCTGACGCCGGCTTTATCATCATGGAGCAGGTGGAATACCCGGGCATGTCTGGCACCAACACCATTTGCACCACCACCGTGTTGTTGGAGACTGGCATGGTGCCGATGAAAGAGCCGGTGACCGAGCTGACGCTGGAGACCCCCGCCGGGCTGGTGCGCGTGCGCGCCGACTGCGAGCGCGGCAAAGTGAAGCGCGTCACCTTCCGCAACGTGCCGGCCTTTGCCGCCTACCTGGACGCGCCGGTGGAAGTGCCGCACCTGGGCACCGTGAAGGTCGACGTGGCCTACGGCGGCATGTATTATGTGATTGCCGACGCGACCCAGTTTGGGCTGAAGATTACGCCCGAGGAAGGGCACGAAATCACGCGCATCGGCGAGATGATCAAGGCCGCGGCGGCCGAGCAGCTCCCCGTAACGCACCCCGAGCAGCCCGGTTTCACCGGTATCACCATCGGCCAGCTCTCCGGCCCGCCCAGCGGCCCGCACGCCGACATGAAGAATGCCGTGATCGTCTCAACTGGCACGCTGGATTGGAATCGCCCGGCCACCTGGACCGGCGCGATTGACCGCTCGCCGTGCGGCACGGGCACGTCGGCGCGCATGGCCACGCTGCACGCCCGCGGCCGGCTGCCGCTGCACCAGGATTTCCGCCACGAGGGTATTCTGGGCACGATCTTCACCGGCCGGCTGGTGGAAGAGACACAGGTCGGCCCGTACAATGCGGTGGTGCCCACCATCAGCGGCCAGGCGTGGATCACCGGCATCTGCAATTATGTGATCGACGAGGAAGACCCGTTCCCCGAAGGTTACACCATCGGAGATATCTGGGCCTAGGCTGGGATTTCTGCAGCAAACGGGCGAACCGGTGATTGATGGCTGGCGGCGGGGTGGGCGGCGGACGCTCCCCTCGCCGCCAGTTTCTGCGCTATCCAGCGGGGGAACGCCTGCCAAACCGGTCATAGGAGACGACTTCCTGCACCGGCCGGCGCGTGGTGGGGCCGTAGCTGCCCAGCGGCCATCCCAGCGGGATCACTGCGCAGGGCGTGATATTCCCGGGCAGCCCGAGGATTCTACGCAGCGCGCGCATGTTCCACAGCGGGAACGTGGTCAGTGCGGCGCCGAGGTTCACCGCGCGCGCGGCCAGCAGCAGGTTCTGGATGGCCGGAAAGATCGAGCCGAAGTAGGTTGCGGCAAGGATATGGACAAAGGGCAGATAGCGTCCCTTCTGGCAGGCAACCACGATGACCGGGATCTGCTCGAAGTGGTCCGCCTGCCATTGAACCGCGTCCAGGGTGCGCAGGGACTTTGGGTTGGCCCGGGTAGACCTTCGCGCCACCCGGGAGTACAGCGTCCAGATTGAGCGATTCAACCGGCCAATGGCGCGCTTCGCGGCCACATCGCGCACAATGATAAATTCCCAACCCTGCGCGTTGCTGCCGGTGGGTGCTTTCAACGCCAGCTCGATCAGTTGGATCACCAGCGCATCGTCTACCGGGTCCGTCTTCAGGCGGCGGATCGCTCGCTGGGTGGTCATGGCCTCATACAGGGGCATAGAGAAGTTGAACCCTTCTGGCATCGTACCTCCTGAGCATTGGTCAAGGAAAGGCATGGGGTCTGGATGGTCGACGTTCGCTGCATAGCTCATCTATTGCGATTATATGGCATTCGTCATAACAGTGCGGCCGCTTACGTGCGCGTGGAAGGGGATCCAGGGTATCTCTTCAAGCGCATTCAAAAGCCGGTCGCACTTCCGAAGGGGACGCATCCCCTGACGGCGCGACCAGTTTTAATGGATTTGGAATGGAATCCTCGGCGCACCCTACAAATACATTTTCTCCCCATCGATTTATTGTTATACTGGATTAACCCAATATCTACAGGAATGGCACATATGGACGATAAATCGCTGGCAGGGTACTTAAACCAGATGGTTTCTGGCGAGAAGGAAGACAATGCGCAAGAGCAAGATGATGGCCTGGCCACCAGCCTGAAGGCAGTGGCGGGCGCATCCAGCGGCGCGGTGGAAGAAGAGATCGGCGCGTTCCTCGAAGGCCGCGGCACGCTGCTGGAAACGGCGCAGACCGCGCTGACCCGTGGCGGCTCCAGCGCCGCCAGCGATGTGGCAGAGCTGCTGGAGAAGAACTTTGGCCTCTCCCCGGCCATCGCGCGCATCATCGGCCAGTTGGTGGTCAAGCTGGCGCCAGGGATTAAGAAGAAAAAGACGGCTAAGAAGCCGAAGAAGCCCAGCGCGTCGACCAAACCGGCGGCGAAAAAGAAGCCTAAGAAGGACACCGCCGCGAAAGCCAAGCCCAAAAAGAAGCCAGCCGCGAAGAAAGAGACCGCCAAAAAGCCGCGCAAGAAGACGACCGCCAAACGCAGCGAAGCGGTGAAAGCATAATAAACGGGCCTGGCTCTTCATGAGCCAGGCCCATTATTCTTAGAGTATCCGGCTTACCCCAGCGCGCGCTTGAGCGTGCGCGCCCAGGCCTCGATAGCAGCCGGGTCGCGGTGATCGCCTTCTTTCCATACGCCCATCTTTATGCTGGCGCGGAACTTCAGACGCTGAAAAGCGGAGTCGATTTTCGCAATGTCCAGCGCGCCTGCAAACGATGCTTCGCTCACCGGCCGGACCAGCGCGAATACCGGGCCCATCCAGGCGGCGATCTGCGTGCGGTGGTCCTCGCCGTCGGGCATCGCCAGCGTCATGCACACCTGAAAGGCGGCAAACGGGCGCTCGCGCAGCGCAGCCTGATTGTTGCGCAGAAATTCCATCGCCTCTGGCAGCCACTTTTTATCGTGCACAGGGCTGCCGGCGACCACCGCTCCGTAGGGCGTAAGATCGCGCACTTCGGTCATGGGCATCAGGTCAGCGCGCATGCCGCCTTCGGCGAGTACGTCGCGAATGATTTTCGCCACGCCGGCCGTCGACCCATAACGGGTGGCATAGGTTACCAGGTAGGGAGCGCTCATAATGCGTACCTCGATGGATAAAAACGGTGGATGCTGAAAATTATACAACATCCCCGGCTGCGCGCGCGCGTTTTTCCGATAACAAAACTGTAAGAATGGTGACATTCGTCCATACGCTTTTACGCACCAGGCGCGTATGATATTCAGGATGCCTGGCGCGGCAGCGCGGCATACCCTGCTCTTCCCCGAGATGCTATGGAGCTTTTCACCACTCTTCTGATCGCCGTTGGCCTGGCAATGGACGTATTTGCTGTGTCGCTGGGCATTGGTACCAGCGGGCGCGCCTGCGCGCCGCGCCCCATCTTCCGCGTGGCATTCCACTGCGGCCTGTTCCAGGGCCTGATGACCTTCCTCGGCTGGCTGGCCGGCTCGACGGTGTCTAACCTGGTGGCCGGGGTGGCCCCCTGGCTGGCGATGGGGCTGCTGGGCTTTGTCGGCTGGCGTATGATCCAATCCGGCTGTGACACGTGCGAGGAAGCCCCATGCGAAGACGCCAGCCGCGGCAAAACACTGGTGATGGTGTGCATTGCCACCAGCCTGGACGCGATGGCAGTGGGGCTGAGTTTTTCGCTGCTGCGCATCGATATCCTCAGCGCCAGCCTGTTGATCGGGTTGGTCTCGGTGCTGTTTTCGGTGGCGGGGCTGCTGGCTGGCAGCGGGTTGGGGCTGCGCTTTGGCAAGCGAATGGAAGTGCTGGGCGGCGTGCTGCTCAACGGCATCGGCCTGCGCATCCTGCTCAGCCACCTGTTCTAGGCGGTCAGCGCAGTTGCCCGGCCCACGCCGCGGCGCGCTCCAATTCACCCTCTTCCAGCGGCCCTTCGGTATCCTTGACGAGAAAACCCTGCGGTTTGGTGGCCAGCGCGCCGCCTTTTTTCTGCAACTGCGCCGCGATCGGCTCGGCGGCGAAGCCAAAGATGCCGGCGAAAAAGCGCAGGATGCCGGGGGCTTTGCGCACGTCCATGCGCGTGTCAAAACCAGTCACTTTAACGCCCCGCAGCGCTCCGGCGGGCAGGCCTTTGAGGAACGCTTTGGTGCCTTCACTGTAGCGAAACGCGCGCGTCGGCGACCCGACCACCAGCAGGTCAATCCCGCGCAACTGATCGGGTTTGATCTCGCTGACCCGCGCCACCTCAACCGCCGGTCCAAGCGCCGCGCCGATAGCGCGGGCAATCTTTTCGGTATTGCCGAAATACGAATCGAATGCGACCAGAGCTTTCATAACGTGCTTCCTGTTTGGCCGGCGAACCGGCGATGAAGGATTTGGATAGCTCCAGTATAACGCAGATTCGCTATGGCAGCGGGTTCCAGGCCTGCGAGAGCATCACCGCCAGGGCCACCAGCAGCGCGCCCAGCGCGGCAAAAAACACGCTGATCTCTGTGCGCTCTTCTCTGGTCATCAGGTAGGTTGGCAGGCTTTTGAGCACCTCTTCCAGTTCGCTTGCCGAAGTGGCGCTGTAATACTCGCCGCCAGTCAGCTCGGCCACCGCGCGCAGCGTGTCTTCGTCCAGGCCGTGGCGGAAACCGCCGCGGAAGAAGCGGTCGGAGCCGCCCATGGATGAGCCGGCCTCGGTACCGTAGCCGATGGTATACACGCGCACGCCTCGGTCGGCGGCCTGCTGCGCCGCCGCAAGCGGGTCGGCGCCGGTGGTGTTGACCCCGTCGGTCAGCACCACAACGATATCCGGCACATACTCGCCTTTCGGAACGGGCGTCACCTGGATGTCCTGCGCATTGCCACGGTCGCTCAGCGCCACCTTAGGGTTCGCCTGAGCGATGGTATCCAGCGCGGTGAGGATACCGCTGCCGATGGCTGTGCCGCGCCCGGTGGTCAGCCCGTTGACGGCTTTCTCCAGTGCTTCGGTGTCGCGGCCGGGGGCCAGGAGCGTCTGCGCGTAGCCGGCAAAGGCTACCAGCCCGATATCGTTATTCGCCTGTTGGCGGTCAATGAATGTCAGCGCGGCCTTTTTGGCGGCCGCCAGCCGGCTGGGCGGGATATCGGTCTGGATCATGCTGCGCGAAACGTCCAGGGTCAGGATCACATTCGCCCGCCCGGCCGGGACGATCGTCACTGCCACGGGGCGCGCCAGGGCCACCACCAGGCTGCCCAGCGCCAGCAAGAACAGCGCCATAGGCACGTAGCGCCGCCAGCGCGACTGCGCCGGCAGCGCCGCGCGCACCAGCGACAGGCTGGAATAGCGCACGGCGTAACGCCGCCTGCGGCGCAGCAGCAAGAAATATGCCGCCGCCACCGCGGGGATCAGGATCAGCAGGAACAGGGCGCTGGGCCAGAGGATATTCATCGCGTCTCTCCTGTCGTGGGGCGCAGGCTCATGGCAGACGGTTGAACCACAGCATCGAAAGAATGGCGCCAAGCAGCAGCACCACAATACTCGCCCCGGTAAAGATCGAGGTTACTTCCATCGTCTCTGTTTTGGTCACCAGTTCGGGTCGCAGGTTGGCGTATACCGCGCGCGGGTCGGCCTGCGCCTGAGCGTTGTAATACTCGCCGCCGGCCGCCTGGGTGATAGCCTGCAGCGCGCCTTCATCCAACGCGGTATGCACCACGAACCCCTGCACTTCCAGGTCGGCGCCGGACGGCGTGCCGAACCCCAGCGCGTCCACGCGCACGCCATGTTCGGCGGCAGCCTGTGCGGCTTCCAGCGGATCAATCGACATATTATTTTCGCCATCGCTCAGCAGCACGATGACCGCCGGCGGGTATGGCCCCTCGGGCAGCAGGTCCAGCGGGTTCTGGTCTCGCGGTGCATCTCCGCTGGAAGGTGTCGGAGTGGGGGCGGGTGGCATCCCGGCATCCACGGCGATGGCATTGAGCGCCACGTACATGCCCTGCCCCAGCGAAGTGCCGTTTTCGGGCCTCAGGCGCTGGATGGCGGCCAGCAGCGTGTTGGGATCATTGATGGGCGGCTGGACGGAAAAGCCGCTGCTGCTGAAGGTGACGATGCCAATGCGCACCGTCTCCGGCTGGCTGAGCACGAAGTCTTGGGCCGCGGCTTTGGCCGCATCCAGGCGGGTAGGCTCAACATCTTTCGCGGCCATGCTGTACGACACGTCGAACACCAGCATCACTGTGCCTTCCACGCGCGGCAGCGTCACCTTTGCCTGCGGGCGCGCCAGCGCCACTAGCAGGATGGACAGCCCGGCCAGAAACAGCAGCGGCGCTACGTGCCGGCGAAACCCTGGCGCGCGGCGCGCCGGCGTGGAGCCAAACCCGCCAAAACCCTGCGCCAGCCGCTGCCTGCGGCGCTGGGCGCGCAGGTACAACAGTACCACCACCGGTACCGCCAGCAGCGAAAACAGCATGAAAGGCCATTCGAAGGTCATGGTCGCACCACGCCATTTGCCAGGTGCACCTGGCCGCGCCCGCGATGCACCTGCTTGCGCACTGCCGCGAAGCGCACCACCGAGCGCACCAGGTCTTCCCCGGTGGAGATAGACCAGGGCTCCACGCCAGCGTGCCGGAAGGCGGCGGACAGATCGGCTTCGCGCTTGCGCCCCAGCTCGGCGAACTGGGAGCGGAAGCGCGGGTCGTGTGTGTCTACGTACACCTGTTCGCCGGTTTCGGCGTCTTCCATCCATACCGGGCCTACGTCAGGCAGCTCGGTCTCGCGTGGATCCCACAGGCGCACGGCAATGACCTCGTGGCGCTGCTTCATCAACCGCAGCGTGCGCTCCCAACCCGGCGCGCTGAGAAAGTCGGACAGGATGAAGATCAGCGAGCGTTTCTTCACCGCGTGCATACCGCTTTCGAGCATGGCGTTCAGGTCGGTAAACGGCGCGCGCGGCAATCGCGGCTGCTTGAGCAGCTCGTTGAGCAGCAGCAGCACCTGGTTGCGCCCGCCGCGCGCCGGGATTACCCGGCTGACGTGCCGGCCGGCTGTGCGCTCCACCGGCTGGCCGTTGAAGAACAGCGCTCCCACGCGGTTGCCGTGGCGCGTTAGCAGCCGCGACAGCACCGCGGTGATCTCGGTCAGCACGGCGCGCTTATCGGCTCCGGTGGTTCCAAAGTCCATCGAAGGCGAAAGATCGATCAGAAACCAGGCAGTGACTTCGCGGTCTTCCATGTATTGGCGCACATAGGGAGAATCCATGCGCGCGGTCACGTTCCAGTCGATGTAGCGGATGTCGTCTTCGGGCTGGTACTCGCGCAGGTCGGCAAAATCGACGCCATAGCCATAGAACAGGCTGCGGTAATCGCCCTGCAGCAGCCCATCCAGCCGGCGGATCACCTGCCAGTCAATGCGCTGCAGGATGCGCTCGGGTGTGGGCGCGCGCGAGAGCGCAACGGGCGGGGCAGCCTCTTCCGCCGGCGGCGTGCGGCCGCGGCGCAGGCGATCAAGCATTCTCGCGCACCTGCTGGCGTTCGTGCAGCGGCACCACCGGGATGGGGATGCGTTCGAAGATGCGCGTCAGCAGGTCGTCGCTGCTGACGCCGTCCGAAAGGGCCTCGTAGCTGGGCACCACGCGGTGTCGCAGCACATCGGCGGCCATGTCCAGCACGTCCTGCGGCAGGGCGTAGCTGCGCCCGCGCACAAAGGCCAGGGCGCGCGCGGTAAGGATCAGATTAATCGAAGCGCGCGGGCTGGCCCCAAACAAGATATACGGTTCCATTTCTTTGAGGCCAAAGTCTTTGGGCTGGCGCGTGGCCGTAACCAGCCGGATGGCGTATTCGATCAGCGCCGGGTCGACGTACACTTCCTGGTAGGCGCGTTTTTGCAGCTCTACGAGCTGCTCGGTGGTGAGCACCTTTTGCACCGCCTCAATAAAACCGGTCATGCGCTCGACGATCACAAATTCTTCGGTGGGAGTGGGGTAGCCCACCAACACCTTGAGCATAAAGCGGTCCACCTGAGCCTCTGGCAGCGCGTAGGTGCCTTCCGTCTCGATCGGGTTCTGGGTGGCCATTACCAGGAAAGGCTCGGGCACGCGGAAGGTCTCGCGGCCGATGGTCACCTGGCGTTCCTGCATCACTTCCAGCAGCGCGCTCTGCACCTTGGCCGGCGCGCGGTTGATCTCATCTGCCAGCAGCAGGTTGGTGAACACCGGGCCGAGCGAGGTGTTGAACTCGCCAGTCTTCTGATTGTAAATACGCGTGCCCACCAGGTCGGCGGGAACCAGGTCGGGGGTGAACTGGATGCGTTTGAACTCGCCGCCGATGGCATCCGCCAGGGTCTTGATCGCCATAGTCTTGGCCAGCCCGGGTACGCCTTCCACCAGGATGTGCCCGCGTGCCAGCAGTGCCACCACCAGCCGCTCCAGCAGGTGGTCCTGCCCCACGATCACTTTCTTCACCTCGTATAGTACGCGTTCTACCAGTTTCCGGTTCTCATTTTTACCGATCGTGTCCATGCGGGTTCTCCTTCAGATCAATACTGCGGCGCGCCGGCGGCCCCGCCGGCCACATTGATCGGCACGGCAAAGCCGATACCGACGAAGAATTCTTCCTCGGTGGGGTTGAGGATGCCCACCACGATGCCCACCACCTGACCGTAACGGTTGAGCAGCGGCCCGCCCGAGTTGCCCGGGTTCACTGCGCTGTCAATCTGGATCAGCCCTTCCAGGCGCTTGCTACCGTCTTCGGTCTCAAATGAGCGGTTGAAGCCCGATATAACCCCCGAGCTCATTGAGCCGTACAGGCCAAACGGGTTACCAACCGCGTAGGCCTCGTCGCCAATCTGCATGGCGTTGGGGTTGCCCAGCACGGCCGGGAAGAGCAGCGCGGGGAGCTGCTCTGGCTGCACCACAGCGATATCGTTTTCCGGCTGGGTGGCCACCACCTGCCCGCGCGACTGGC
This sequence comes from Longilinea sp., assembly GCA_039810245.1. Lineage (GTDB taxonomy): Bacteria > Chloroflexota > Anaerolineae > Anaerolineales > Anaerolineaceae > CALDSL01. The sequence continues at coordinate 51,490 of JBDHWQ010000003.1, forward strand.
TGCCATCCGCGAAGGTCAGCAGGATTTCGGCAGCTCCGTCCACCACGTGCAGCGCGGTGAGGATATCGCCCTGCTGCGAGATCACCACGCCGCTGCCCAGGCTGTTCTCGTCGTGGCCCTCGCCATCCGTGCTTTTCGATTGGATCAGTACGAGCGATGGCTGGACAGCGCGGTACACTCGCGCTGAAAATGCGGGCGCAGGCGTGGCGGATGCCATCGCCTGCGCGATCACTTCGTTCACCTGCTGGGTAGTCAGCGGCTGCGGGCCGGGGGACAGGGTGTTATACAGCAGCATCCCCAGTGCGGCAGCCAGGATCCCGGCCAGGAACATGCCTGCCCGTTGGATCGTTTTTCTCAGTTTTTCCCGGCGGTCTGGCAGCGGCGCGGGCGTCTCCACAGCGGGTTCGTCCTTGCGCACGGTTTTCATAATGGCTCTATTCCGATAATCTTTACCAATTACCTGTATGTTCCCACAGTATAGGGAATCTGGCGTCCCAACGCATTAATTTGGGATGAGTTTTTACGGGTTGCACAAGGTTTTGGGTGGTTTTACTCGGCGCGGTCGGTCTCCGGCTCGGGCCATTCGCCCAGGAATTCAAACCACTGCTTCTTGACGCACGGATAGTGCTTGGCAGCTTCCACCAGGTCGAGGAAGGCCTTGATAGTAGCGTCGAAGCGCCGCGCCAGGGCTTCATCGCGCAGGCTGCCATCCTCTTGGAATGCTTTATGCGCCTGGGCCAGGGAGAACATATCTGGGAAGATGCGCGCGCCCAGGTGTTCGAACGGCACGCGCAGCGCCCAAAGCCCGCGGTTGCCGCCTACCATCGAGGGCGAGGCCGAGAGCAGCAGCCCGTGGCGCTCGTTGAACGGCTGCGGCTTGAAACGCGATACCCAGTCCACCGCGTTTTTTAGCACGCCGGGCATTGAAGCGTTGTACTCAGGCGAGGCGATCACAAAGGCGTCGTTGGCCAGCAGCCGGTCGTGGAAGGCCTGCGCGCCGGGCGGAAACCCGCTGCCACTTTCGTCGTCCTGGTCGTAAGATGGCGCGTCGAAATCGCTCATGGCGGCCATATCCACCGTGCCGCCCAGGCGGGTGATGCTTTTGGCTGCCAGCGCGGCGAGCTGGCTGTTGAGCGATGCCTCGCGCAGCGAAGCCGAAAAAACCAGCAAGCGCACCGGCTCGCGGAATTCAGCACCCGGTTCCGGTTGAGATATATTCATCGGCAGTCCCTTTCCTTGCGTTACCAATAGCTATTTTGCTTCTTCCATTATAGGCCTGTGCGTGAACAAGGACGTAAACGCCGGCGACGGATCGGGTGTATAAATATTGTATCCACACGCTTTTTTGGAGAAGATCAATGAGCCTGGACCAGGGGTATATTGAACGTAACCGCGCGTCCAGCGCGCACATGCGCGCACTGGCGCAGCTGAGCGAGGATGAGCTGCGCACGCCATTGGGCGAGCACTGGACAATCGCTATTATGCTGGTGCACCTGGCGTTTTGGGACCGGAGGCTGATGGAGGTGCTGGACCGGACGCAAGCCGAGGGCAAGCTGGTGGTTCCGCAGGTGGATATCAGCGTGAACGACCTTTCGCTGCCGCTGTGGGCCGCTATCCCGCCCAAAGAAGCCGGGCGGATTGCCGTGGAAATTGCCGGGGCCATCGACTGGCGGCTGGAAGGCTACCCACTGCACCTGCTGGAAGAGATATACGCCTACCACCCGCGCTGGGTGGAGCGCGCGCAGCATCGTGAGCAGCACATGAGCGAAGCGGAAGAAGCGCTGGCTGCGCGCCGCCGCGCAGCGTGAGCGAAAAGCGCTAGAGCTCCATCCCGTCCAGCAGGGCTTTGAGCGCGCGCAGCTCCTCCAGCGTGAGGGTGACGCCTTTGCCCATCGTTTCGCCATCCGGGGCCCAATCGCGGATGTCATATTTCGGCTCACGGTCCTTCCAGGAGATCAGGTTGAGCTCTTTGGCCCATCCGCGGCCGCTGGTGGACAGCACGCCCAGCTTTTTTACGATTTCGAACTTGATATCAGCCATGGGTATTCCTCCCTGGCGCATATTGTACACGTGTTGCCGTTCCGAGAAAAAACAGCTCGCAGGCTGTTTTTTCTCGGAACGGATTTATTTTTCGGCTGCCGTCTTTACCAGTACGGTGCGCGCCACGCTGCGCCAGCGGTAGGTTTTGCTGGCGGCATCGTAGCCCTGGCAGGTGATCAGGGTCAGCCAGGGCTGGTCTTCGTGGCGCAGCACGCCGGTGATGTTAGCCCGGATGCCCAGCGCGGGGATTTCCAGCCACACTTTGCCCAGAGCAGTGTAGGCCAGCGCGCCAGGCTGCGGTGGCAGGGCGGTGACACTCCCCGGCGCAAAGCCGGTGGCAGGCAGCAGATCGGCGCTGGCGGGGTGCTGTCGTCCGGCACGCTGGCTCCGGGCAGCACGAACACCTCGTACAGGCGCGCGTCCACCGCCGCTGATGGCGAAAGACGCCTGTCCCGGCCTGGTGATGGTCATATCGCGGTCGACGACGAGCGGAGTGCTCGTCGCCGGGGTGGGTGCTGAGGCCGAATGTAATCTCGCCGCTGGCCGGCACGCAGGCCACAGCCGTGCGCAGGCTGCCCGCGCCGCTGTCGGCGTTACTGGTCACAAGTATGCTGTCAGACTGTGCCGCCACGCTCAGGCCGCGCGCCTTGGCGCGCACAAGGCCACCAGAAGCGCAAGAACGGCCAGCACGCGCATCACAGCCACGTGAACAAGGCTGTTTTCCAGCCTGTCCGGAAACAGTAAAACACGTTTCATGGCGGAGAATTCCCCTGACAACTACTGAATTCGTACAAAAAGAAAAAAAGGGCACAACAATTATGGTTGTGCCCATCTCTACTGCCGAACTACGAAGGGTTAAGGCATCTGTAAGATGTAGATTAGCCCTTGCCGGCGCGCAGATCGTCCACAGCTTTGGCGATTCGCCGCTGGCGCGTCTCCGGCGTTTTGGCGCCTTCAATGGATAGCACCCAACGGCGCTTATTGCTGTACGAGAGGGTGTCAAACGCTCGCTGCGCATCTGCATCGGTAGCCAATACCGCGGCAAAATCTGGCGGCACATCCACCACACGTGGTTCGGTATCCAACACCATAATCACCGTCACTATCTCCCCGGCGTGAAGCCCGGCAGCCTCGCGGTGTTCTGCTGCTACGGGGATCATGTACACACCGCGATAAGCCGCAACGGTAGTGCGGTACGTATGCGCTCCTAAGGTGACGCGCACGGGCGGACGTTTTCCTGCGCCCAGCGCTTCCACTACCTGCTCCGGCACCTGAATCCCGGTGGCTGTCTTTCCTTCCAGGCGTAGTTCAGCCTGAAAAACCTGCTGATGCACATTTATTTTGGTTTCGCCCATCCCATGCCCTCCTGTTAAGTCTGAGTGATCAGCAGTAGGTTGCCACAGGTGTCATCCAGGATCGCCTCGTAGCCGCCCCACTCGGCCTGGGTAGGCTCTTTGCGAAAAGCCACGCCTTTTTCTTTCAGCCGGGCATAAGTTTCGTGGATATCTGTGACGCTGAAGACCATTACAGGGAAGCCTTCGGAATACATGGTCTGCTGAAAAGCTTTACTGGCCGGGTGATCATTGGGCTCAAGCAGCAGCCCGGTGCCATCCGGGTCTTCCGGTGCAGTTACAATAGCCAACCGCGCATCTGGGACAAACATCCTACGCACAAAGCCCAGGGTTTCGGTATAGAAGGCATAGGCTTTCAGAGGGTCGTTTACGATAATGCTCACCATTGTGATTTTCATAGATCTTCCTCCGGTCGGTGTATGATTTCCAGCCGCCCGGCCGCCGGGCGGCGGCTGGATTGCAGCGCGCCCAGCAGATTGCTAGAGGCAGCCGCGACTGCGTCCACGGCGGCGTCGAAGGCTGCCTGGTTGGCACGCGAAGGTGCGCGGTAGCCGCTGATCTTACGCACGTACTGCAGCGCCGCAGCGCGGATTTCTTCCTGCCCGGCGGGCGGCTCAACTGCGTGTAAACGGTGGATACTACGGCACATGGCTCTCTCCTGACGCGGTTCGGTGTGTGCACAGTATAGGGATTTTGGGCGCGATGTCCAAGCGCAAAAATAACCTGCCACGGCAGGTTATTTTTGCGCGCATCGCTATTTTCCACGCCCGGCATTTTACCCGGCGTAAGCGGGTTTTTCTGGTTTCAGGTGGGTTTCCAGATCTCCCGCCATCCGGGCGAGCGCAGACCGCGCGCCAGCGCATAGTGGTACAGCCGCAGGCTGCCAATGGCGAACGCCACCTGCCCGGTCGCGTTGGTGATTTCCTCGGTCCACTGCCGCGCCAGGGTTTGCTCGCTGGAGGCCATCGCGCCCATCGCTACCAGGCACAGGAAGGAAACGATAAACGCCGCGGCCGCGGCGCGCTGCCCGCGCCGGAAGCAGGCATAGGTGAGGATGCCGTTCAGCCCCATGGCGGCCAGCGTCATCACCGCCAGGAATGGGATTTTCCACGTGGCCATGGCCATCAGCGGCGTGGCTTGCGCCGCGCGGCCTTCGCGCGCAACGGCGATGGCCGTGATCATCAACGCCAGAAAGCCGGGCGCGGCCAGCAGGAATTGCACTTCGCTCATCCAGGTGATGTCGGCTGTACCGGTGGTGTAGAGTAGTTTCCACAATGCCTTGAGGAAACCACCCAGAAATACCAGCGCGCCGCCCACCGTGGCCATGCGCGCCTGCCCGGCGCTACACAGCAGCCGGGTAGTGCAGGTGTAATAAACAGCGCCAACCAAAAAGGCGAGCGGCGGTAATAGATCGAACAGCGCGAGCAATAGCGGATAGGTGTCCATTGGTCTGCCTGTGTACCCCCTGCTAGCGGGCCGGTGAACGGAATATGATTTGTGGATGGGATGTCGTTTTGATTATAGCATTCGCGTCAAGGGATGGGTGCAATACACCGGCTGTACAACCGGGCTACCGGGCCAGATGCGGCCCGGTAGCCCGGTTGCCTTTGTTCGCAGGCAGGCGTGGATCAGCCGGACTTCTGCGTGGGCAGGTCCTGATCCTGCTGGCGGAAGGCCAGGCCGCGCTCGTCCATAGCCTGGCGCAGCACGCTCAGCGCATTGGGACCAACGCCGTGCAGCCGCTTCACCTCTTCCTCGCTGTACTGCGCGAGCTGCTCCAGGCTGGTGATTCCGGCGCCGGTCAGCGCGCGCTGCGCGGGAGCGGACAGTTGTGGGGGCAGGTTTCCGCCCGGTAAAGAAACGTTTTTTGCCATATCATCCTCCAATACGATTTTGTCTATAACCAGCGCCACCCGGTGGGGGCCACGGCGCGGTCTTTCCAGGTGGCGCAGCCGGTGATGCTGAGCACCAGCGAGCGCAGTGCTACCACGGCGCTGGCCAGCACCACCAGCGGGTACAGCAGGGCCAGCCTGGCCGGCAGGCGCAGCGCGATATACGGCAGCATCCAGGTGAGCAGCCCCAGCCCGGCGCACAGCAACAGTGCTTCCACCGGCACGCCAGAGTCTGCACCCAGCGTGCGCAGCACCAGCAGCACGAACGGCAGCCAGAACAGCATCAGCAGCCAGGCAAATACAAACAGGAACGGCAGCAGCCGCGAGCCGAATGCGGCGAAGTAGTTCTTCGAAAAGCCCTCGAACGCTTCGCGCCCACTGCGGTACATGCGGCACGTCACCAGGTCAGCAACAGCAGCCAGCCTCCAGCGCAGCCCCGAGGCTTTCACGTGACGCGCCAGCGCCAGGTCGTCTACCGGCGACAGCCCCAGCGCAGTATGCCCGCCGATCTGTTCGTACGCTGCGCGGCGGAAGAGCAGGATCTGCCCCACCGCGCTGGAGAGCGCCGGCAGCCGCAGCCGGTAGGCCAGCCACAGCGGGATGAAGGCCAGCGTCGCCCAGCTAAAGAACGGCACCAGCAGGCGCTCGCCCCAGGAGCCCACTTCCTGGCGCGGGAAACCGCTGAGCAGGTCGGCATTTTCGCCCAGCAGCGCCGCCACTAGCGCGCGCAGCGCACCGGGCGCGTGGCGCGTATCGGCGTCGGTGAACAGCAGCAGCTCGCCGCCTGCCTGGCGCGCGAGCTGGGCGCAGGCCCAGTTTTTACCCAGCATGTTCTCGGGCGTGGGGCTGCCGACCAGCACGCGCAGCCGTGCGTCATCCGTGGCCAACGCATCGAGGATAACGCGCGTGCCGTCGCTGGACTGGTCATCCAACACCAGCAGCTCGAAATCCGGGTAGTCCTGCGCCAGCAGCGACCGGGCGCAGTCGCGGATGTTGCCGGCCTCATCCCGCGCCGGCACCAGGATCGACACGCGCGGCCAGCGCGGCGGAAGCGCGTGCTGCCGCGCGCGGCGCAGCAGCGCGATGTTGCTCAGGATCACCACCAGGAGGAGGACTTGAAAGACGATCAGATGAGCGATTTCCCCCAGGCTCCAAAAATTGCTCATGGTCAGGCTTTCCTCCGCTCCTGCTGGCGCTCCGTGGCTTTCCAATGCCGCAGCCGCGGCTGCCGGCGCAGGTCGGCGCGGTGGGTCCAAATTAGCAGCAGGGTTTGCAGTGCCCAGGCGCCCAGCAGCAGCGGGTCGGGCAGCCATACCAGCAGCGTGGCCACAATCACCAGCAGCGCAAACAACACCGCCCACCCGGGCGGTGTGAGCAGCGCGATACCAATGATCACTCCCAGCAGGGCGGGGATGGATGCTTTCCACAGCGTCAGACCGATCCACATACCCAGCGCAGTGGCGAGCGCTTTGCCGCCATGGAAACGCAGGAAAGGCGAGAAGGCATGCCCGACCACCGGGGCAATGGCGATCAGCAGCATGGGCGCGCCGCGTATCCCCAGGTTAACGTAGGCATAGCCCACCGGCCCGGCGGCTTTGGCCACGTCGAGCAGCAGGACGAGCAGCGCCAGTCCCTTACTGCCCGCGCGCAGCACATTGGCCGAGCCGGGGTTGCCATCCCCCACCTGGCGCACATCGCGTCCCAACACGCGCCGGCCCAGCCAGACGGAAAATGGAAGCGACCCAAGCAAAAACGTTCCCAGCGCATACGCAATCCATTCGCCCATAAGAACATTATAGCGGAATCGCGTCGCGCCCTGTATCTCACAGCATCTCCCGTGGGTTGAGCAGCACATCTTCCAGCATACGCGCGGTTTCCTGCTCTTGCACAAAGCGGAACAGCGCATTTTCCAGTGGAGGCAGCAACCAGGCGCGCTCGCTGCCCAGCGCGCTGTAACGAGGACGACGCGCCGCCAACCGGCTTGCTTCGAGCGTGGTGGGCCGCAGGCTGGCATCCGAGATGCCAGCATTTTGCGCCACCTGGCGCGCCAGGTCGTACCAGGTTACCGCGCCTGGGTTGGCCAGATGCCAGATGCCGTGCTCACCGTCGATCAGCAGGTCCAGGCTTGCGTGCACCAGGTCAGGCACGTAGGTGGGCGAAACCGTGGCGTCGCGCAGGACGTGGAACGGCTTACCCGCGGCCAGCGCGCGCAGCGCGATGATAGGGAAGTTATATTCATCCCATGGGCCAAAGAAGGCGCTGGTGCGCACCACCAGCGCGCCCGGGTACTCGGCCAGCACGCGTTTCTCGGCCTCGGCTTTGCTGCGCCCGTAGACGTTCAGTGGTGCGGCGGCGTCGCGTTCCAAATATGGCCGCGTCTGCTCCCCGTCGAACACCAGGTCGGAGGAAAAGGTCACCAGCCCCAGGCCTTCCTCGCGGCAGGCGATGGCCAGTACCTCTGGTCCCCGCGTGTTGATCGCAAAGCACGCATCCTGCTCCTGCTCGGCCTGGTCCACGCGTACATACCCGGCAGCGTTGATGATGGCGCTGGGCCGGATCTCGGCGATGGCCTGCGCCACCATATCTGCCTGCGTGATGTCGAGGTTGTCCCGCGTCAACGCCACACAGGGTATGCCGCGCAGCTCGCAGATACGCTGGAATGCGCGCCCCAGCGTGCCGCGCGCACCGGTGATCAGCAGTGGGCGGTCTTCCATAGCAGCTCGCGACTCGCGCGGTTGCGCGGCAGGAGCGCACGGTGCGCCGGGGTACAGCAGTCGTTCAGGCGCGCGCCACCAGCCCGGGCGGCGCAGGGCAGGGTGGTCAAACTGACCGGTTCTGGCCAGCGATTCCAGCGCGCGAGCCAGAATGGTGGGCCGTGGCTGTGACGCGCGAATGTCGTACGCGCCACTCTCGTAGCTGCCGTCGTCGCGCGTCACCAGCGTATCCCAGTGGAACGAGCCCAGCAGGGCCCAGGCGGTGATGGCGCGCACGTCGATGCCTTCTTGGCGCGCTGTATTGGCGCCTTCCCAGGCTTCCATCAGCCAGCGCAGCTGGTGCTCGCGCGTGCCGCCCAGGTGAACTTCCGTCAGCGCCAGCGGCAGCCCGTAGCGCTGCCAGGCTTCGCGCAGCATTCCGGCGTGCCCGGCCAGCGTTTCCTCGCACACGCGCGCGGCTTCTACATCCACATAGCGATCGCGGCCGTTATTGCCATGCATCCATTCCGGGTATAACTCCAGCCGGCTGTCCAAGAATCGTTCACTGGTCACGTAATAGTTGATGCCCAGCAGGTCGGGCGTTGCTGCCTGCGCGCGGATATCTTCCAGCATTGGCTCCGCGTCCGGCAGAAACAGGTCGATATAGCTGAACATCGGGTGGTGGCGGTCCACGCGCCCGGCCAGCAGGTCAAAGGTCAGCCAGCGGCGCTCGTTTTCGTGGTCGGCCTGGTACTGGAGCCGTGGGGTGCTGTAGATTTTGCCCAGGTCTTCGGTCTGCACCAGTTGTGCCGCCGGCTGCACCGCGCGGATGGCCTGCATGGCAAGCTGCACCCCGCGCACCTGGTGAAACATCGCGCGCAGGAACACGCGTGGGTCGCGCGCGTGCGGGTACCAGTGCCCGTACAATCCACTGAAGCGCGCCGTGGTTAGAGGCTCGTTAACCGGAGTGTAGGCATCCACCCAGGGGTAGCGCTCGGCGACCGCGCGCGCAAATACGGCCAGCTTGCCTGGGAAGCCGGGGTCGGCCAGGCTGGTGTGTCGCGGCCCGCTGCCGTGGTGCACCAGACCCACAATCGGGCGGATGCCCAGGTCGCGCAGCCGCGCCAGGCGCTCATCGCTCCAGCGCCAGTCGGCATCTTCCAGGCGGCCCGGGGCCACGCGCTCCCACAGCACGGGGTAGCGCAGGGTGCGAATGCCCAGGTTTGCGATCATTTCCAGGTCATCCAGGCGCTGGTCGTGGCCGCTCCAGGCCATCTGATCAAAATAGGTGTCGTCGACTCGGTTGACGGTGTATTCCAACCCGCCCCACACTTCCAATCCTGGGGTAGGCATTTTAGCACTCATATGTTCACGATCCATACATTTTCCCAGGCATGCCCTCAGCGGAATGCGCGCAGCGCCAATCCCCCTGTTCCATCACAGGGCTGCCAGAACGAAACGATTTGAAATCTGCCAGCCTATCCGGCCTTATAACTATATCTGCCCGCTCCTCGGGCGGGAATGGGGGAGAATCCTGAGGAGATTAGGTAAAATCCCGCGTGCGCATTTTTCAATGCGCGCGGGATGGTCAGTATTCTGCTGTGGATGGCAGTATCAGGCGCGTTTCGCGAGGATATCGATCATCCAGTTTACGCCAAAGCGGTCCACGCACATGCCAAAGATATCGCCCCACGGAGACTGGTCCAGGGGCAGGGTAACCATGCCACCTACCGAAAGGCGCTGGAAATAACCCCGCAATTCAGCTTCATTGTCGCCGCTGAGGGAAAGACTGATATTCGAGCTTTCTGAGAAGGGCATGCCATTGGGCGTGTCGGCGGCCATCAGGGTCATGCCTTTATCCGTATTGAGGGTTGCATGCATGATTTTATTTGCCTCACTCGGGTCTTGCGAAACCTGGTATTCCTGGAATGTGCTCATGGCCAGATCTCCGCCAAAAACACTGTGGTAAAACTGCATGGCTTCGCGCGCGTTATCGCGAAAAGAGATATACGCATTGAGTTTTGCCTGCATGGGTTCCTCCTGGATGACAAATAGAACAGATTTTCAAATATTCTATAGAAAGTTTATCAACATTTCAACCGGATATATATCGTTGCGCGAAAAAGAATGGAGCCGGCCCGCGCGGGCCGGCTCCGGGGAGCAACCGGTACAGACCTGTTACCAGGGACGAATCTTGAGGATTTGGCCCTGGCCGGGCATCACGCCAAAGTTCGCCACGTAGATGTAGCCATCGCGGCCGACGGTCAGCCCGGTGGGCGCCACCAGCCCCTCAGACATGACCACATCGCGCGTGCCATCTTTGTTGACGCGGATCAGCGCGCCGGTGAAGTCGCCACCCATTTCGGCGGCCAGCAGGCCGTTGGTGGCCATTTCCAGCACATACAGGTTGCCCATCCTGTCAAAGGCGATGCCGTTGGTCGAAGTGAAACCATCCGCGTAAACGGTGGGCTCCTGGCCGGGCACCACGCGATAGACCTTGGATGCGCCCTTGAGGAATGGGAAACCGCCCAGCGAGCCGACGTAGTAGGCTCCATCCGGGCCTTTGACCACGCTGTTGGGCACCACTTCAACCGGCATTTCCGGTGGCAGCGGGAAGGGCAGGTCGGTGGGCATGGTCATCACCACCGGTGAGAAGATTGCCAGCGTTTCGATGTTGCCGTATTTGTCCACACGCAGCAGCGAGTTTCCACCCGCATCCGCGACGATGCCCATGCTGCCATCATTGATCACGGCATAGGGGTTGCTGTCAACCGCCGTCGGCTCGGGGTTGTACATGGCTTCGTACCCGGCGATATCTACCAGCGGCTGGATCTTCTTCCCCCAAACCATCTGGCCCAGGTAACCGAAGTACTTGTATTTGGCAGGGATGACTGCCGCGGCTTCTTCCGGGTTAGCGCCCAGGCCAATCACCACGCGCAGGCCCTTCAGCGTGAATGCCACGCCATTGGGGCCGGTGGCGGCTCCACCTTCGGGGCTGTCGGCATACGACGGCAGGTTTTTAAAGATGCGCGTCTGATGTCCGTGAGAAATGCGCGTGATGGCCCCTGTGAACCCAAAGCAAAGCTGCGATCCGCCTTCCGGGTCTTCTTCCCCCGGCGGTAGATCCACGCAGTCGGTGCCACCCTTACCGGCCTCGGCCACGTACAGCGCGCCGTCCGGGCCAAACGACATGCCGCGCGGGTTATTCAGCCCGCTGGCAATCACCTTGTAATATGGGCCCTGGCCTTCGGCCCACGCAGCGCGCGAAATTCCTGCCAGGCTGGCGAACATCACCAGCAATACCAATATACGTACAGTTACTGCAAGACGCCTGTTCATCTACCGAACCTCTCCTGGGAGTTGCCTCCCCCCAAACGATAAGTGGTTAAACGAGCAAAACCGGTATCGCTCCCCAACTTAGTTTCGATGCGCGGCGATGTGTGTTATTCATGAATATTATTGATCAGCAATATTAATAATAGCGTTGAAAATGGAAAATACAAGCGGGGTATGCATGGATTTGTGGGGTCGTGAGGGGTGATTCTTGCATGCCGCGCAAGGCGCGACCGGCTTGTGCGCGGTTTTCACCGCAAAGACGCCACCAGGTGCAGCACCCTTTCATCCAGCGCGATGCGTGCCTGTTTGTTGACCCAAAGCTGAGGGCTGCCGCACCACAGCAGGATGGCGTTGAGGCGCGCAAAATCGCGGTAGAAATCTGCGGGGCCGGCATAGCGGCCAGCAAGCTCGCGCTTTTCCACGCGCAGCTTCAGGTCGTGCATAAGTGCCTCAAGCGGGATGGTTTGCGCCAGCGCGTCACTGGCATGGATCAGCAGCAGGTTGGGCATGCCGGTCTTCATCTGCCCCAGTTTCTCAAACAGAATGCGCTGGATGCGCTCGGGCCGGCCCGCCGAAGCGGTTTCCTCCACGGCGCGGATGCGCGCGACTTCAATATTAAACGTCCGGTTGGCGCGGTAGGTGACCGCGTAATCCGGGCCGCGCGCGCCGGTGCTGGCGTAAGGCTCGTACGCCACTTCCAGGCGCCGATCTTTGAGCAGGCAGTAAGCCACTTCCAGCTCACCACGCAGGTCGAGCTGGCTTTGCGCGCTTTTGGCAGTGCGCACCTTTTTGCGCACTTTATCGCGGTAGGTGTCAATAAAGTCCGCAAAGCGCGGATTTTCTTCCATCCACGCTTGCAGGCTGGGGGTCAGCAGTTGCGGCCGCCCGTCGAACACGTAGGCGGCCAGGTCAGCGGCGCGGGTCATGTATGTATAATAGCCGAAATAACGCCCGCGTGAAATACACATCGCGCAGGCGGTAGAAAGACAGGCTATTTCTTTGACAGGAAGCGCACGTCCACGCTCATTCCGGCGCGCAGGGTGGGCGGGGGCGCCTCCAGCAGGTCGATGGTGGTGGGGTACACCACATCACCGCCCAGCGTATCGGCCAGCGGCGCGACCTCGCGCACCTTTCCGGCCAGGTCAATCCCCAACGCTTTGATCGTGACGCGCACGCTCTGGCCCACTGTCACGGTGGGCACGTCGCGCTCACTCAAGTCGGTGGTGCGCACCCGCAGGTGGGCCACATCGGCCAGCGACAGCATCGGCTGACCCGGGGCAACCCATGTGCCGGGGTCGGCATTGCGCGCGGCGACGATCGCATCGAATGGCGCGGTCAGCTCAGCGTCGCCCAGCGCGGCCTGGCTGGCGGAGAGCTGCGCTTCGGCGTTCTTCACCCGCTGCTCAGCCAGCGCCAGCGCATCCGGGTCGACGCCGTCCTGCAGTTTGTCCAGCGCGCGCTGCGCGGCGTCGGCTTCGGCCTGCGCCGCCTGCAGCTGCGCCTCCACCAGCGACACTTCCAGAGGGTTGGGCATGGCTTGCAGGTAGTTGAGGTTCGCCACGGCGCGGTCGCGCGCTTTTTGCGCCGCAGAGAGGGCGCTGAGCGCGCCGGCCTTGGTCACGCTGTCATCGCTCTGCCCGGATACGCCATTATAAGCATTTTGCGCGCGCTCCAGCGCGTCGTTGGCCAAAATCAGGTCGGCCTGAGCGTTTTGCACCATAGCATCCGAACCGTTGCGGTACTGGCGGTAGGAGCGCGTCTTTTTGGCTTCATCCAGCGCTTTATTGGCGGTCGCCAGGCGTAGCTGCGCTGCGGCGCGGGCCTGAGGGGCATTGTCTTTGAGCGCCTGTACGGCCTGCTGCGCGGCCATCAGCTCGGCGCGCGCGGCTTCCACTGCCGCCGATAAGCGCTCGGCGCCGGCCATACGCACCAGCGGCTGCCCGGCGCGCACGGCATCGCCGGCCTGCACCAGCACCGCGTCAACGCGCCCGCCTTGCGCCGGGGCGATCTGCGCCTGCTGCGCTGGAACAACCACGCCCGAAGCGGTCACTTCACCACCGGCCGGCTGCGCCAGTGTGGTTTGCGGTGTGGCCGCGCCGGATGGGGTGGCGCCTGGCGCGCTCAGCACCACGGTCGGCAGCGGCGTGGGCTGGCCGCGAACCAGCCCACACCCGGCCAGCAAGATTGTGATGAGAATTGCCAAAAATCCCAGGTACTTCATTCGTGCACCATTTATATTTCTCTGCAACGAAATCACTACGCCGCCGCGTAGACTGTCTCGGCGGCGCGCTCGCCGGGGGCGTCGGAGACGATAACCCCGTCGCGCAGTGTGACCACGCGGCGCGCGTATTCGATCACGCGCGGGTCGTGGGTGGCGAAGATGAACGTCACCCCGGTCTCCTGGTTCAGCCGCACCATGGTCTCCATCACCTGGCGGCCGTTGGGCGTATCCAGATTTGCGGTCGGCTCGTCGGCCAGGATCAGCCGCGGCTGGGTAACCAGCGCGCGGGCAATGGCCACGCGCTGCTGCTGGCCGCCCGAAAGCTGGTCGGGGCGGTGGTGGCTGTGGTCTTCCAGGTCTACGGCTTTGAGCAGGCTGTTGACGCGCTCGCGGCGCTCGGAAGGGCTGACCCCGTTGAGCAGCAGCGGCATCTCGATATTCTCATAGGCCGTCAGGGTGGGGATGAGAGCGAAGAACTGGAAGATAAAACCGATGGTTCCACGGCGCATGTCAGCGCGCTGGTTGCGGTTCAGCCGCGTGACATCTTTGCCGGCCACGGTTACCGTGCCGCTGGTGGGCTGGTCAAGACAGCCGATGAGCTGCAGTAGTGTGGTCTTGCCTGAACCCGAAGGGCCCACCAGCGCGGTGAATTCACCGTCGTTGATGTTGAGGTTAACGCCGCGCAGGGCATGGGTTTCCTGCTGGCCGATTTTATAGACACGGGTGACAATTTCAATTTTTGCGACTTCCATGGGAGCACTCCTGGTTTGCTATGTAAGAATTAATCCTGGCTGTGCAGGGCTTCCACCGGTTCCAGCCGGGCTGCCAGCCGCGCCGGGTACAGCGCCGAGAGCAGGCCAACGATCAGCGCGGTGATCATCAAGGAGATCGTATCGGCAGCGGTGAGCTGCGCATAAATCCGGTCGCGCAGCAAGAAACCCTGGATACCGAAATTGCCGATGTAAAAGCCAACCTTGCTGGCGTAGAGCACCGCCAGCCCGCCCAGCACCAGGCCGATCAGGATGCCGCCCAGGGTGAGCAGCACCGACTCGGCAAAGAACATGGTCATGATGCGTCCCGGGCGCATGCCAATGGCGGCCAGGATACCGATCTCACGCGTGCGCTCGAACACGGCCATTACCAGGGTATTGATGATCACCGTGGCGGTGATGCCCAGGACGATCAGATACAGCACCACCATATAACCCGAAGACAGGTTATTCAGGTCGGAAAGCAGCTGGTTCATCTGCTGGTAAGTGAGCACTTCGTATGGCCCGGACTGGATGGCAGTGGCTACCGCGCCAGTTTGAGCGGTGTCTTTTAGCAGCACGAAAATCGTGCTGGCATAACCTTCGGCGCGGGTGATGGTCTGGGTTTTCGCCAGCGGCAGGAACACCGTGCTCTGGTCGTAGAAGGGCGAGCCGGTGGCATAGATGCCGCGCACCGTGAAGGGCTGCTCATCCACGCCGCCGTCCGCGGTATTGACCAGCAGCGTAACCTGCTCGCCCGCGCTCACACCCAACACATCCGCCAGCGACTGGCCCAGCAGCAGGCCCTGGCGATCATTGGCGGTCAGGAACGAACCGCTCTGCAGGCTGTCGCGGTAGAGCGCGCTGGCTTCAGAAGCCGGATCAATGCCCACAATGCTCACGCCGGCGCTGTCATCACCGGCGGTGACGATGCCGCTGGCAAACAGGCGTGGGGATGCCGCTTTCACCGGCGCCAGTCCGGCGATCTGCTCGGCCAGGCGATCGGGGTCGGCCACCAGGTCATCATGCGCCAGGCTGTTCTGGTTTTCGTCGTACGAGGCCGAGCGCACCTGCAGGTGTCCGCTCTGCAGCTTGATGCTCAGATCCATTGAATCGCGCAGCTCGCCTTGCACCACGGATGCCATCAGCAGCAGCAGGCTCAACCCTAGGCCCAGCGCCAGGGCTGAGAAGAAGGAGCGCCGGCGGTTGCGCATCAGGTCACGGAATGCCATTTTGAGAATTGCCATCGTCTTTTCCCTTTACACGTGGTGCAGCGCATGCGCCGGCTCGACGTTGGAAGCATCGCGCGCCGGGTAATAGGAGCAAACCAGAGTCACCAGCAGCACGACAATCGAGCGCATGGGCAGGTTTTGCAGCCCCAGCGACGGGTAGATATTGGTGTTGATCAACGCGGTGTATTCGGTCATGCCGGTGAAGGCGCTGTAGTCAATGCCCACCTGGCCCAGCAGCGCATTAAAGCCAGCGCCCAGCAGAATGCCGGCTGCCAGCCCCACCAGCCCCATCATTGCGCCTTCGAGCAGGAACAGCAGCGATATCTGGCGCGGTTTCATCCCCAGCGCGCCCAGCACGCCGATCTCCCGCGTGCGCTCGTAGACCGCCATCAGCAGCATGTTCAGAATGCCAATTCCGGCAATGAATACAATGATCACACTGAAGACATTCATCACCGCGCCCTTGGATTTCATCGCCTGGAGCAGTTCAGGGAAGCTGTCTTTCCAGGTCTCGGCTTCATTGCCATCCAGCGCCGGACCCATGGCGGCCAGCACGGTTTCTTCGTCGCCAATACGGTGCAGCGCCAGCGCCACTTCCGTGGATTGACGGTCCAGCCCATAGAGCTGCTGCGCCTCGGCCAGTGAGATATAAACCGTGCGTTTTTCGATCTCCGGCATCTGGATATCATAGATTCCCGTCACTGTCATGGTGCGCTGGCGCATTTGTTTATGTATATCTTTGCCCACCAGCGTGATACGGTCGCCCACCGTGACGCCCATAGCATCTGCCAGGCCCTTGCCAATGAAGACTTGGTCGGCATCGGCAGCCGTCAGGAAGCGCCCCGCGGTGACTCTGCGCGCTTCCAGCGATACCACCTGCTCCTGTTCTGGTTCGATGCCCAGGATGCTGACGCCAAAGGCGCCTTTGGCGCTGGTGGCCATGCCGCCGGTCTCGATGCGCCGGGTGGCCGCCGCGACCTGGGGGAGCGCCCGGGCTGCGGCCAGCAAAGCTTCATCGTTACCCATCGGCAGCAGCGGCGACTGCCCCGTCTGCTCGCCGTAGCCTTCGGCATGGATTTGGATATTGCCACCCAGCACCTGGATGGCGTTGCCATAGATAGCGTTTTCAAACCCGGCCACCATGCCGTCGTACATCAGCATCAGCGAAAAGGCCAGCGCGATGGCGATGATAACGATCAGTGTGCGGCGTCGGTGGCGCCAGGCATTACGCCAGGCAAGACGGAGATACAGGAACATTGGATAACTGCCTTTCCGGGTGGGTAGCCCACTTACGAATTCGTTCCGGGAGTGGGTTCGAGCTGCAACCATTCCCGCAGAATATCAAGGTCAAACAGCGTTATCGAACCAGGCGGCGCGCCTACCACGCGTTCGATAGCGCTACGGTAGGCGAGCACCAGGTTTTGCAAACGATCCAACCCCGCCAGTCGCTGCTGCGGGTCCGGTATGTTGTACAGGTCCAACATCGGTGTGGCGATTGCTTCTCCCATTTGCGTCAGCATCATCACTGCCACCTGCGCTGTTTCAGGGATTTGTTCCGGTTCGAGCGTCATCGATCCTTCGCGGCTGCCCTGCTCAAAGATTCTGACCAGGTAGGGTGTAATCCATACCCGGCCCGCGACGGTGAGTTTCTGGCGCACCAGCGCGTTGTGATCGGCGTACCAGATGCGCAGAATTTGCATCAGGTAGGCCTTTTGCGTTGCTTTCCAGCTTGCGGCGGTGTCCATAAACATTTCCAGTTTTTCCAGCGCAGGCAGCGCCGGGTCGTCGATAATGGGAGCGAGGATGCCGCCGACCTCATCCATCATGCGCTGCACCAGGGCTTCCAGCAGCGCCGGCTTGGAGTCGAAATAGTGGTAAAATGCGCCCTTCGAGATGTTGAGCATATCCAGAATATCCTGGATCGTCATCTCGTCATAGCCTTTGGTGTAGATCAGGCGTTGGGCTGCATCCAGTATTTCACCACGCTTTTGTTGGTGGTCTTCGAGCTTTATAACGCGGGGCATAGTGTTCCTTATGATAATAAACCGACGGTTGGTTTATCAATCAGAATAGATTATATTGCGGCATTACAAGAAATGCAAGAGGTTTCTTCCCGGGTGACTGCCCGGTTATCGCCCTGAGTGTTGACAAACATGCATGCAATATGTACAATTCAGGTCAAGCGATGAGGCTCGCTTGTCCCAACCGCCTTTGTGCTGATAGCCTCTACCTAACGGTATGTCCGAGGTAGAGGCTTTTTTTATGCGTAGCGAGGAACCTTGAACCTGATTTCCGGGCCTGATGTCGAACGGTTTTTTCTCATTTCTGCCGGCGCAATACTGGGAGCAAATGCACGCTATTGGGTTGGCGATTGGGCGGCGCAAAAGTTTGGCACCGCATTCCCGTATGGCACGCTGCTGATCAACCTTAGCGGTAGTTTTCTGATCGGCATTTTTCTAACATTGACCACTGAACGCTTTCTGATCGACCCGCGCTGGCGTCTGCTGGTGGCGGTTGGGTTTCTCGGCGCGTATACAACCTTTTCAACCTTCAGTTATGAGAGCTTCAACCTTTTTTCTCGCGGACAGTGGCTGGCAGCTTTGCTAAATGCATTGGGCAGCACCCTGGTAGGAATTTTGGCGGCTGGTTTTGGAGTGGTTCTTGGAAGAAGCCTATAATATAGTAGAGAAGGAGGCAGCCATGGCAGAGCTCTCCTCGCAAAAGTCAGGCCAGCGTTTGCGCCTCTACATTGGCGAAAGTGATCGCTGGCGCGGCAAGCCCTTAGACACGGCTTTATTAGAAACGCTGCGCGCGCATGGCATCGCTGGCGCGACGGTCTTTCGAGGCGCAGCCGGTTTTGGCGCGCACTCACGCATCCGCACGACTGCGCTGGAAGTCCTCTCAATGGATCTTCCGGTAGTGATCGAAAGCATTGACACGCCCGAAAAGATTGCGGCCGTCTTAGAGGTGGTTTCACCTATGGTGCGCGAGGGCTTGATCACGCTCGAGGATGTGCAGATAATCAAGTACACACATCGCTACCGTAACCCCCTCCCGGCAGACCGTTTCATCTCGGAAGTGATGAGCCGCAATGTCATATCGGTGACAGAAGACGCACCGGTATCCCTCGCCTGGAAATATATGCTTGAAAACCTGGTGAAAACCATCCCGGTCGTGGATTCGAACGGGCGGGTGACGGGGATGCTAACCGATGAAGATTTGATCGAGCGTGTCGGCATTCGGCAGCGTTTATCGGTTGCTCTACGTTTAGACCGGGCGGAAATCGAGCAAGAAATTGGCGCGTTGGAGCACTCTTCCACGCGCGTAAGCGAGGTCATGTCACGGCCGGCCATCACCATCCTCGAAGCCACCACGCTTGGGGCAGCAACAAAGAAAATGGTCACCGCTGGAGTCAAACGGCTTCCGGTGGTCAACCAGCAAGGAATGCTGGTTGGGATGCTCTCCCGGCTGGATATCTTGCGCGCTGCTGCCGGTTCCAGCGCGGCAGATATCCAACAGGAGCACATCCATCCTCAAGCAGTGCGTTGGGTGCGTGACATTATGAACACCGATGTCCCGGTGGTGCAGCAGGACGAAGAGCTTCAGAGTATCATCGAAAAGTTCGCGCGTGGCAACCTGCACAGATTGATCGTGGTGGACCTTCAGGGCCAGGCTATCGGCTTATTGAGCGATTCAGATGTGGTTGCGCGGGTGCAGCCATCCAGGCGGAAAGGCGTGTTAGAAGCGCTGAGGCAGATTGGCAAGCCGCCACCGGGCAGCGAAACCGCAGCAGATCTCATGTCTCCTGGGCCAATGGTGGCACCCCCCGATCTTCCAATAGCAGATGCTTTGCGAAAGATGCTGGCGCAATCACGCAAGTGGCTGGTTGTGGTAGATGGGGGTGGGAAACCGGTCGGGTTTGTCGATCGACAGATGTTACTGGAAGCATTGGCTGCGTAAAATCCTTTGCCTTTCTTTGGTAACTCGCAAATACGTATAGACATTTTCTTCCTTCGTGGGTAATATAGGAACAGACGCTGCGTACCCTGCGCGGCCGCTCTTCCCATTTTAAGTAACAATTGATGGAGTTCCCTATGCCCACAAAAATCCTGGTTGCCTATGCCACCCGCGCCGGTTCGACGCGCGAGGTGGCGGAAGATATTGCTCAAACGCTGCGCGCCGAAGGCCTGGAAGTAGATGTCCGGCCGGCGCGCGATGTGCGTTCGTTGGAAGGTGTGCAGGCGATCGTGCTGGGCGGGCCGCTGTACATGTTCCACCTGCTGGCCGACGTGCACCGCTTCCTGGCGCGCCATCAGGTGGCCCTGTGCGCGCTCCCGGTGGCGATCTTTGCCCTGGGCCCGTGGAATAACAAGGAAGAAGAGCTGCAAAGCGGGCGCGACCAGCTGGCCAAAGAGCTGGCGAAATACCCCTGGCTGCACACGATGAGCACCACAGTCTTTGTCGGCAAGTTCGACCCGACGAACCTGCGCTTCCCTTACAACCTGATCCCCGCGCTCAAGCGCATGCCTGCCCAGGATGATCGTAACTGGGACGATATTCATGCCTGGGCCAGGGAACTGGCTGCCCGGCTGAATTAAACAGGTTCAGGCGGCCATGCGGAAGATCGGGTAGACCGCGCGCACAAAACGGAGAAACTCGCGCAGCAGCTTTTGTGGCGGCAGCCGGCCTTTTGTCGGGTCGAGGTGCTGAAAGTTCATTTCGGTGTACTGTACCCCGGCGCGGCCGCCCAGTGCCGCCACCAGCCGGCGCGATTCGCTTACCGGGATGACGCTATCCTGCCGGTCGTGCAGCAGCACGATGAGCGGGGCGCGCAGACCGGCAATGTAGCGTACCGGCGAGATGGAATCCAGCGCCGCGCAGAGGCCGCCAGGCAGCCGGCGCAGGGTTTCTTCGGCCTGTTCAACTTCCAGCGCGCTCAAAAGGGTTTCCACAGCCTGCCCTTCCGCGGATAGCTCTCCTTCCACACCCGGCGATCCTCGCCCGGCATACGCCGCCCGCAAACGTCCAGCCTCAGCCTCGTCCAGCATGGCCGTCAGTCCGTGAACGAACACCTTGCGCGTGAGCGGATCCACCGCCCACGGCTCGCGGCCATGATCACCAATGCGCGTGGCGCTGGCGATATCGCGCGCGAAGGTGTCCATCGACGAATAAGGCGCGTAAGCGCTGGCAAAGGCCACGCGCTGGCGCACTGCCGGGTGCGCTGCGGCCATCAGCGCGAACGATCCGCCCACGCAGGTGCCCAGCAGCCCGCTGCGCCGCTCATCCACATCCGGTCGCTCGATTAGCCATTGGTAAGCCAGGGCGAGGCTTTCAATATCATCCGGGTCGAGGTGGAAATCGCGCATGGCCGGCGACCAGTACAGCAGCGCCGCAAAGCCGGCGCGCGCCAGGGCATTGCCCAGCACTGCCACCTGCGGGTGCTCCACCCCAAACGGTACGACCCCCAGGCAAACCACGATACCCGGATGCGGCCCGGCTGTGTCAGGATGGTACAGGTCGCCCTCGGCTTCGCCGTGGCAGGTGGGGTAGCGCACCGTTTCGCGTACCGGCCGTGGGGTCACCCAGTTCACAGCCCGCGATGGCAGCATGGGGAACACCTTGACCAGGAAAACGCCGGCATTCCAAGCCCCACGCACAGACTTGCCCAGGCCCGGCCGCGTGGGTGCGGCCGGCCGGCTTGAACCGTTTTCCTGCATCGACAATCTTTCTGTAGCCTAACTTTGTGCCTGCGATACCGGCGCAGCCTTTTTGCGCGGCCAAAAAGAATAGAATGTAAACCATGCCAGCCCGGCCAGTATGATCAGCCGCAGCACCAGCGGCCAGCCGCTTTCCCAGGCCCACAACCCCAGCACGTGCGGCAGGAAAAGCAGCGCGGCCAGCAGCTTGCCTACCAGCGGCCAGCTCGCGAAGGTCTGCCAGGCCGCGTCCACCGCGGCCGGGTTTAGCAGCAGCCCGGCGAGAATGGCCACCCACAACAGGCCGTAGACGGCAAACGCCACGAAGGGCAGAATACGCTCGGTCATGGTATGTCCTTTCACTGTTTTCGGCTCAGCGTATCGCCGCGCGGAAGGGATAGAAGCTGTACTCGGTGAACCACGCCAGCCCGATGATCAGCAGCACGCGCAGCCAGGCCGGCCAGCGCATGTGCCAGGCCCACAGGCCGAGCACCAGCGGTAGAAACAGCAGCGCGACGATGATCTGCACCAGCACCGGCCAGCCACGAAAGCGCTGCCAGGACCGCTCCAGCAGGGCGCGGTCAAGCAGCAGCGCGTATGCAAAGGCCAGCCAGAGCAAGGTGAAGATGGCGAAGGCGAGGATATTGACCCAATTGTTCGCGTCCATAACTTCTCCTTTTGCAAATAGAAACACACCCGCTGCGCTCGCTCCGCGACACCCTCGCTTCACCAGCTTAAAAGGAAAAAGAGAACAAATACTGCCTGTTCTCTTTTTCCTGAACGCTAGTTTGCTTCGTGCAAGACCTTATGATGTACAAAAACGATGGGGTTTGTTTGCTGCAAAAACCTGGTGGGGAAGGGCCCTATCGAACGGGCGCATATATGGGTAGTTTACAGATTTTCACTGTACGAATATAGAGCTTTTCGACTGACAAACGGGTGACAAAACTCATAGCATGGTATAGACGGGTGCAAAAAAACAGCACCACCCGGCAATTTGACGGGTGATGCTGGATGCGAGTAGCTCACAACCGGGTTGTGGTGACCCGTTTACGAGCCAATGTAGAGGATGTCGCTCGTGCCGCGTTCGCGGTTCTTGCCTAGCGGGTTGTTGACCACATCACCCTGGAAGTACATCGTCGAGGAGCCGCCGCCATCCAGGTTGTAGGCTTCACTGCAGCCCATGTCGGCGAAAAGCTGTGCAAACTCAGTCAGGTTGAGCCCGCGGCTGTAACCTTTGCTGCGCCCATCGACCACCACAAAGATAAAGTGGTTTGCGCTGATCATACCAATGCCGGTGCGCGGCTGGTTGCCCTGGATGGGGTGATTGCCGAGGTTGGTATCCACGTTGACCGTGCCCAGGTTGGCGGTGATCACCCCATCGTCGATCAGCGCCGGGCCAAAGCTGAGCGTGTTCCATACGCCGGCATCCAGCAGCGCCTGGGCGCTGGTGGTGGTTTCGTCATAGACCTGCATGCTTCCATCGCTGGTAAACGCCAGCCCGGCGCGCGCGGGAATGTCGCGGAAGATCACTCCGTTGCGGATGACAATGCCGTCGCTGCGGAAGCCGTAGTAATCGCCGTTGATGGCGAACAGGGCGTCGTTCTGCGCCGCGATGGTCGAGGTGTTGGCGATGATGTTACGCCCAAAGCTGTTGTTGGCAAACGCGCTGCGCAGTTGCTCCGCGTTCGATAGCAGCACTTCGGCCACGAAGTACGTCACCTTGCTGCTGCCGCTACCGCTGGTTACTTCACTGATTGCAATGGATACACCATTCGATTGCGCGTCCCACGCGTCTTTCAGGATCGGCCCATCCACGCTCGCAGGAAATGAGGCGTCCCCCACGGCGCTGTTAGCGGCCGGGCCAGCACTACTGGCAGCGACTACGCTGGCGGTAGTTTGGGTGACCCGCGCGGCGTAGGCGCTGGCGTCCGCGATCTCCACATGCTGGATCAGGTAGCGGTCGGCCAGGGCGTACAGGCTGATGCTGCTAGCCAGCACGACGGCCAGCATCCAGCCCAGGCGGGTTCGGGTTGTTCGATGCGGCATTGCTTCGTTCTCGCTTTCTTAGCAGGTCATGATCCACATTGTACGCTCGCGCCCGGGCAGGTTGGTAAAGAATCGGTATAGGCGGATTTTATCCATCCTATACCAGAAATAAACACCCACGCCGGGTGCGGCCCGTACAATCGGGTCAGATGCGCGGGATGGGTATTGCCCGCGCAGTTGTTCCTATCCTGGGAGAGGTATCATGAAGAAATTGGTTTCCATCTTAATCATGCTGTGGCTGGGGTTGAGCCTGGCAGCCTGCTCGACGGGTCCGGCCGCCGGTACCACGACGACCAGTGCGCCAGCCATAAGCGCGGGCGCGCAAAGCACCCTGCCGGTTGTCGCTTCGCCGGCTAGCGTGCAGGCGCAGCTCGACGGCACGCATGAAGACGCCGGCGACTACGACGTTGACCCGGCTGCGGCCACGTCCATCATCTTTGACGGCGGCACGCTGCGCGTCAGCGCTGCTAACAGCGGTGTGAGCGTTTCGGGAAGCACCGTCACCATCAGCGCGCCGGGCGATTACCGCCTGAGCGGTACGCTGGACGACGGGCAGGTGATCATCAGCAGCAGCGCGGATGGCGCGGTTCGGCTGATCCTCGATGGCGTGACGCTCAACAATAACACCAGCGCGCCACTGTACATTCAGGAAGCCGATAAGGTCATCCTGATCCTGGCGGATGGCAGCTCCAACCGTGTCAGCGATGCTGCCAGCTACACCTATCCCTCGGCGGATGTGGATGAGCCCAACGCGGCCATCTTCAGCGCTGCCGACCTGTCGATTGGCGGGGGCGGCGCTCTGGAAGTGCAGGGTAACTTCAATGATGGCATCAACACCAAAGACGGGCTGATAATCGCCGGCGGCAGTCTGAGCATCACCGCAGCGGATGACGGTCTGCGCGGCAAGGATTACATCGTGGTCGAAGGCGGAACGCTGCAGGTGGACGCGGGCGGCGATGGGTTGAAATCGGATAACGAAGAAGACGCGGCGCGCGGCTACATTGCCGTGACGGGTGGTACGTTCAGCATCACCGCCGGCGGCGATGCCATCAGCGCGCAGACCAGCGCGGCCATCACCGGTGGCAGCTTTACCCTCACCACCATGGACGGGGCGGGCAGCCTGACCAATGACTACACCTCGGCCAAGGCAATCAAAGCCGGTGCCAGCGTGACCATCAGCGGCGGTACGTTCCAGGTAAACGCCGCGGACGACGCCATCCACTCCAACGGCAGCATTGCCATTCAGGGCGGCACGTTCACCCTGGCGAGCGGCGATGATGCAGTGCACGCTGACCTGTCGCTGACCGTCGATGGCGGTGATCTGCGCGTGACGCAGTCCACCGAGGGCCTGGAGAGCCAGGTGATCACCATCAACGCCGGCACGCTGCGATTGGTGGCCAGCGATGACGCCGTCAACGTGGCGGATGGTAATGACGGCTCCGGCGCGGGCTTTGGCATGGGCGGGCCGGGCTTTGGCGGTGGGCCAGGCGGCGGCACGAGCATGGATGCCAGCGCCTATACCGGCGCAAACCACCTGTACATCCATGGTGGCTATCTATCCGTTGAAGCCGGGGGCGACGGCATTGACGTCAACGGCGCGATCGAAATGACCGGTGGGACCGTGCTGGTCAGCGGGCCTACCAACCAGGGCAATGGGGCTGTAGACTACGATGGCGGATTCAACCTATCGGGTGGATTGCTGATCGCGGCCGGCAGCAGTGGCATGGCCATGACCGCCGGCTCGTACTCCACCCAGAACGCGGTGCTGGTCTATCTGCCAACCGCGCAACCGGCCGGCACGCCGGTACACGTTCAGGACAGCGCGGGCACGGAGATATTCACCTTCACCCCAGCGCACGACTACCAGTCGATTGCCTTCTCGGTGCCCGGGCTGGTGAATGGCGACACCTATATCGTCTACACCGGCGGCAGCACTACCGCCGCCGTCACCGACGGGCTGGCGCAGGGCGAGGGCTACTCGCCCGGCAGTGAAGCCATCCGTTTCACCATCAGCAGCACAATCACCACCGCTGGAAACGGCGGTGGCAAAGGTCCCGGCGGCCCTCCGGGGCGCAGGCCATAGGATAATTGCTAACGTAAAAGTGCGCCGCCCTGCAGGGCGGCGCACTTTTACGTTAGCATGACCTGCCTATACGATCTCTAAACCACTTACGACCTGCGGACGGGTATCCTATGAGCATGGAAACGATCTCGCAATTATCCCTCACTTATCTTTCGACCTACGGCATCCCGGCGCTGCTGGTCATCACGTTTATCGGCTCGCTGGGCATTCCCTTTCCCGTCACCCTGATCGTGGTGGGCGCGGGCGCATTCACCCGTAGCGGGCTGCTCAGCCCGGGCATGGCGCTGATGGCCTGCCTGCTGGGTGCGGCCCTGGCGGATAACAGCCAGTTCCTGCTCGGCCGCAAGGCCAACAACTGGCTGGCGCGCCGCCTGGGTAACCAGGCCGCCTGGCAGCAGGCGCGCGCGGTGATGCAGCGCCAGGGTGGCATGGCGGTGTTCCTCACCCGCTTCTGGCTCACTCCGCTGGCGTCGGCCGTCAACCTGACCGCCAGCGGCCACCTGCCCTACGCGCGCTTCCTGGCCTTCGACCTGCTGGGCGAGCTGGTGTGGGTGTTGATCTACGGCAGCGTGGGCTACTTCTTTGTAGCTGAATGGGAGCAGGCCAGCCAGGCGCTCAGCCAGTTCAGCGGCCTTTCGGTGCTGGCGGTTGGGCTGGCGCTGGCTGCATATCTCCTTACGCAGCGACGCCGCTCCGGGGCGCGCGCCGCGTTGGCCGTTGAAGCTGCGCTGTATACCAAAAATTAACCAACTGCGCTCTCGGTGGGGCTATCCTTCTTATTGCGAAGGCAAACCCCTGCTTCGCAAACCCGTTATAGGAGAACCAACATGCTGCCAACCCGGCAAACATTGACCCACGAAGCCCCGCGCTGGATGCAGCCCTGGGTGCTGCTGGATGGCGACGCGCTGCCCGCCTGGCAGGAGCTGGCCGCCAGCTTTGAACCCATCAGTCTGACCGAAATGGACGGCGTAGCCCTGCTCAACCGGCTGGACACCAAGTTCGTGATGACCGGTCGCCAGTTGTGGGACGCGCTCAGCGGGCTGCAGTCCGAGTATTGGATGCTGGAAGTGGATGGCCAGCGCCTGAACCGGTACCACACGCTGTACTTCGACACGCCATCCTTCGACCTGTACACTGCGCACGCCAACCAGCGCCCCGAACGCTACAAGGTGCGCAGTCGTGAATATGCCAGCTCGGGCCAGGCATTTCTCGAAATCAAGCATCGCACGCGCAAAGACCGCACCATCAAGCAGCGCATTGAAATCGCGCGGCAGCTCAGCCGTATTTCGGATGAGGCCGGCGCGTGGCTGCGGGGCGTGGCCCCGCTGGACGCCGCCGCGCTGGAGCCCAAACTGTCCAATTCCTTCCTGCGCATGACGCTGGTCAACAGACAGTGCTGCGAGCGGGTGACGCTCGACCTGGGGCTGGCCTTCGGCAGCGATACGCGCCGCCTGGCCCTGGAAGGTATTGCCATCGCCGAGGTCAAGGTGGACGGCGGCAGCGCCCCCTCGCCATTCCTGCGGCGCATGCGCTCGGCGCGCGTGCACCCGCGCGGCTTCAGCAAATATGCCGTGGGCGTGGCGCTGCTGTACGATGGCGTCAAGAAAAATTCACTGAAACCCCGCCTGCTGTGGGTGGAAAAACTGATGAAAGCGAGCCGCTAAGCATGTCAGATCTCATCACCTTTGTGTTTGGTTTCGCGCTCAACCTTCTGGTAGCGCTGTTGATCGTGCGGGGCATTTACTACCCGTCAACGCGCAACAAATCGTATGTCTTCACTTTCCTGGCCTTCAACACCATAATTTTCTGCGTGCTGCATTTTATGTCCAGCATCGAGGTCGGTATAGGCGTGGGCTTTGGGCTGTTCGCCATCTTTTCCATCCTGCGCTACCGCACTGACCCGATCCCGATCCGTGAAATGACCTACCTGTTCCTGATCTCGGCTCTGCCGCTGATGAACGCCGCCAGCCAGGAAAGCACGCTGTGGCCGCAGCTCATCCTGGCCAATCTGGCCGTGCTGGTGCTGCTGTGGGTGCTGGAAAAGGGCTGGGGCTTTACGTACGAGGCGTCCAAGCAGATCTTGTACGAGAAAATCGAGCTGCTGCTGCCCGGGCGCCGCGCTGAGCTGCTGGCCGACCTGGAAGCGCGCACCGGGTTGAAGGTCAAGCGCGTGGTGGTAGGCAAAATGGACTTCCTGCGCGATGTGGCCAACCTGAAGGTGTTTTACGATGATCCCACCCAGGGCGGCTGGCTGCACAACGCCGACCCGGTGGCCGTGGTGGGGGTTAGAGAGGAAGATGTGTAAAGACCCCCTTCAATCCCACCATTTTCGTTCTTTGAAAATGGTGGGAAGTTACGATCTTCCACCCAAATTGCGCTTTTTTCGATTTGGGGGGACAGAGGGGGTCTCCCCCGCGCAGGGTAACCAATCGCACAAGGATATAATGAAGGCATATGGCGCGCAAAATTCTGGTAGTGGATGATACCCGCAACGTGCAGGTGCTGTTGAGCGACTTCCTCAGCGGGCAGGATTTTGAAGTCCTGGAAGCCTATGATGGCCGCGAAGCGCTGGACGTGGTGCGCGCGCAAGACCCCGACCTGATTTTGCTCGACATCATGATGCCCAATATGGATGGCTACCAATTCATCACCCAACTGCGGAAGACGTCCGGAATCCCGGTGATTATGATCACCGCCAAACAGCAGGAAGCCGACATCATCCGCGGCTTTGACCTGGGGGCGGACGATTACATTACCAAGCCGTTCCGGCTGCGCGAGTTGCTGGTGCGCATGCGCGCCGTGCTGCGCCGCGCCGGCGCCCGCGAGGCGGAAAACGCGCCGCTGGTAGTGGGCAACGTATCGCTCGACGGCGCGCGCCACGAGGTGCGCAAGTGCGGCGCCCTGGTAGACCTGACGCCGCTGGAGTTCCAGGTGCTGGAAATACTGATGCAGTCGGCCGGTAAGGTGGTGCGCCGCGCCGACCTGGCCATGCGCCTGATGGAGACCGGCTACAGCGGATCGGAAGCCACGCTCAAAATCCACGTGCGCAACCTGCGCCTCAAGCTGGATGATGATCTCAACCAGCCGCGCTATATCGAAACCGTGTTTGGCATTGGCTACCGCTTTCTGGAGTCGGAATGATGCGCTCGCTCAAGACCAGGATGATCCTCACCTACCTGGCCGTGGCGCTGGTCACCGTGCTGGTGGTTTCGCTGCTCATCCGCTTCACGTCGGGCCAGTCGTTGATGAACCTGGTGGTGGACGAGCAGACCAGCGCGCTGCAGCAGCGCGCGGTGGAATATTACACCGCTACCGGCAGTTGGGACGGCTTTTTTGCCGCCATGCAGACCGACCGCCTGCCGCCGGACGCGCAGCCCGGACCGGAGCGCCCCCCGGATGGGCGCGGCTTTCGCGGGCTGGCCGGCATGGTGGATCTGCAAAACCGCGCCATTGTGCCCACCTTTGGCTACGATATCGGCCAGAGCGTGCCGGAGAGCGAAATACGCCAGCGCGAGGCGGTGGTGGTGAATGGCCAGACGGTGGCCTACATCCTGCCGGATACCAAGTTCCAGTTCCGGCTGAGCGCCGAAGAGCAGGTGTTCCTGCGCCGCACTACGCTGGCCATCTGGCTGGCGGCGCTGGCCGGCGTGCTGGTGGCGCTGCTCACCGGCTTTTTCTTCGCCGCGCGGCTGCTCCAGCCCATCCGCCTGCTGACCCAGGCCTCAGAGTCGATGGCGCGCGGCGACCTCAACCAGCAGGTGCCGGTCACATCGAATGACGAGCTGGGCCGGCTTACGCGCACCTTCAACCAGATGAGCGCCGACCTGGACCGCGCCGACCAGCAGCGCAAGCGCATGACCGCCGACATCACCCACGATCTCAGCACGCCGATCCAGATCATTGCGGGCTACATGGAAATGCTGGAAGACAGCGAAGTGACGCTCACCCCGCAGCGCATCGAAATCATCAAGACCGAGCTGGAGCACCTGCGCCGCCTGGTGGGCGATATGAGCACGCTGACCCAGGTGGAATCCGGCGCGCTGGATTACCAGCCGGAGACTGTGCGGCCGGCGGCGCTGCTGGAGCGCGTGTTCAACGCCTACCAGCCGATTGCCGCGCGCCAGGGCGTGACGCTGGCGCTGGACACCGCGCGCGACGCGGCGCCGGTGCGCGTGGACGAAGGCCGCATGGAGCAGGTGCTCAAAAACCTGGTGGAAAACGCGCTGCGCCACACGCCATCGGCTGGAACCGTGCGGCTGGGCGCGGCAGGTGCCGGGCCGGTGGAAGTGTGGGTGCAGGACAGCGGCGAGGGCATTGATCCCGAAGACCTGCCCTACGTGTTTGACCGCTTTTACCGCGCGGATAAGGCGCGCAGCGGCAACTCGGGCAAAATGGGCCTAGGTCTGGCGATCTGTAAGGCACTGGTGCAGGCCCAGGGTGGCAGCATTACCGCCGAGTCGGCGGGCAAAGGCCAGGGTACGCGCGTGGTCATCCGGTTGGACGCGGCCGGCTAACCAATCCGCGCCATCTCTTCTGCCGTCAGCACGATCTCCCCGGCGGCGAGGTTTTCAGCCTGGTGCTGCGGGTTGGCTGACATGGGGATGGCGATCACGCGCGGTTGGGTGGCCAGCCAGGCCAGCGACGCCTGGGCGCGGGTGATGCCGCGCTCCTGGGCGATCTCCAGCAGCGCGCGCACCGCACGGTTGTGCTGCAGGTAGCGGTGGTTGAGCGGCGTGTACGCGGTGAGCAGGATGTCGTTCTGCTGGCAGGTTTCCAGCAGTCCATCCGCCATGCTGCGCCGGTCGGTCACGCTGTACGATACCTGGTCAGTGAGCAGCGGCGTCTCGCTCAGCGCCACAGACTGGCGCAGCAGTTTCACATCAAAGTTGCTTACCCCCAGGTGGCGCACTTTGCCCTCGCGCACCAGCCGGTTGAGCGCGCGGAAGGCATCCGGCAGGTTCATGCGCGGCCGCGGCCAGTGGATCAGGTACAGGTCGAGGTACTCCACCCCCAGGCGTCGCAGGCTGCCCTCGCAGGCGCGCAGCACGTCGTCATGGGCCAGGTGCTCGGGCGACACCTTTGAGGTGAGGAACACCTTCTCCCGGTCGATCCCCGACGCGCGTACAGCCTGCCCCAGCAGCTCTTCGGCGTGGCCGGCGGCGTACGATTCGGCTGTGTCGAAGTGGGTATACCCCAGCGCCAGCGCCGATTCGAGGGCGGCCAGGTAGAAATTGTCGCGGGCGGGGTCGGGCGCGCCGTGGCCGCCTACCGTCCAGGTGCCAAAGCCAATCTTGGGGATGCTCACCCCATGCACGGTTTCGGTTCGCATGCGGTAATGATAGCACGGGTCAGGTATAATACGTTTATCACTTCCCGGAGCTTTGCGTTTTGAATATCGATACCCTCGTCCAGCAGTTGGGGAGCGTGCCCCACTTTCGCGGCCTGTCGCAGCAGGAGCGCGAGCGGTTGATCCTTTCCGGCCACATCCGCGCCTGCCGCCCGGATGAGCTGATCCTGCTCGAAGGCGCCAGCGGCGACGGGTTGTGCGTGCTGCTTTCCGGCCGCGTGCGGCTGACGAAACTGGGCCAGCAGGGTCAGAACGCCATCCTGGCGGTGTTTGACCCGGTGATCATGTTCAATGAGGTCGCCGCGCTGGACGGTGGACCAAACGCCGCCTCTGTCGAGGCGGTAGAGCACAGCATCATCTGGCAGTTGAGCGCGCAGCACGTGGAAACGCTGCTGCGCAGCAGCCCCGATCTGAGCATCGCCTTGCTGCGCGTCCTGGCGGCGCGCAATCGGCGCCTGGTAGCGCATTTTGCCAGCCTGTCATTCTGCACGGTGCAGGCGCGCGCCGCGCGGCTGCTGCTGGAGCTGAGCGCGCGTGGCGCGCGGCCCATCGACCGCCGCCGCCATCCCAACCACCAGATGGCAGCGCAAATTGCCACCGGGCCTGAGGCGTTCAGCCGCGCATTGCGCGCGCTGCGCCAGAGCGGCGATATCGCCACCACGCGCACGGCCATCGACGTACTGTGCCCTGACGGCCTGGCCAGGCTCGCCGAGATCACCCCGTTGGATTAACTTCTCCGGTCATAACAAAAGTCAATGCATTCCTGCCGGCCTTGTGCTAGATTGAACAAGGACGCTTCCCCTGATTCCACAACCAAGGAGGTAGGATGCAAGCCATCACCGACCGCTTTCAATTTCTGTTTCGTTCCACCAAAGGGCTGATCCTGACTGCCATCACCGCGATCTCGCTGGCGACGGCGCTGTTTGGCATGCTCTCCGGGCCGATGGAAGAGTTTGGCATCAAGGCCTGGATAGTGCAGCACATGGGCCTCAGCCTGCTGCCGCAAGAGCGCGAAGGGCGCATCATCATCCTGTACCACACCATCGCGATGGCTGTGGTCGCCATCGAGACCTACTGGATCACCGCGCTGGTTCCCATGAAGAAGAGCCAGCAGGCCACGATCAACGCTACCATCACCGCCGGCTACCTGACCTCGTTCATTTTCGGGCTGTGGTTCGCCTACTTCGGCCACAACTACGTCTTTCACGGCCTGTTTATCGCCGGGCAGTCGCTGATCTTCTTCGCCGGGGTCATGCTGGCCGCGGCGTTGTGGCCGTTTGGCCGCGCATACCGCACCAGTGACCCCGACCGGGCGCGCACGCGCGGCGGAGTCGACCTGGAGCGCGCCGCGTTCTTCCTGATGGCAGTGGCTACGCTGGGCTCGGCACTGTTCGGCGCAGTGGCCGGCTCGATGTTCGGCAACGGCTTCCAGAGCTTCCTGGCCGAAGACATCATCCGCGAGCCGCACAAGACGCCGCTGGAGCTGGCCATCATCGGTCACCTGCACATCATGCTCACCCTCATCGCCGTGGCGCTGACGCTGATCCTCAGCCGCGCGTATAACTTCCGCGGGCGGCTGCACAAGATTGCCATGCCGCTGATGATCGTGGGCACGTTCATAATTACCATGGGCGTGTGGGCGGTGGTTCCGTTTGAGGCCATCGCGCACATCATCATCAACGTGGGCTCGTTCCCTGTGCTGATCGCCTCGCTGCTGCTGGTGTATTTCGGCTGGAAACAGTCTTCTGACCGGCGGCTGGCCGAGCTGAAGATCAAACGCCCCAATGCCTGGCAGCGGCTGAAAGCCATTTTGCACGACCCGCTGCGCTTTGGCACGCTGTGGCAGATGGTGTACATGAACTTCGTGGTCACCGCGGTGGGCATCTTTATGGCCGTCAAGCTGGATGAAATCATCCGCACCTGGCCGGCGCGCGAAGAGCGCGTGGCCCTCACCGGCCACTGGCATGTGCTGGCCGGCATCATCGCCACCATCATCCTGCTGCATTATGCCGACGGGACCGGGCTGAAAGCCCGCGCGCGCCAGGTGTTCGGCTGGGTGGTGATCCTGTTCTCCGACCTGGCCTTTGGCGCGGTGGCGCTGTTTGAGACCAAGCGACTGTTCGTCGATGAGCTTTCGCAGCAGCCACTGGTGGATATCATCATGCTGCTGGTGGATATCGGGCTGGCGGTGACGCTGCTATTCCTGGGCATCCTGATGGGCTGGCGGCTGGTGGACCTGTTCCGCGGCCGCGGGCGCTGGAAGCGCGAGCTGCAGGAGGAGACGGAGACCGCCCAACCCACGGCGAGCGCGAAAGCTCGCCGCAAAGAGGAGGTGCTGCGATGACGCGCCGCCTGCTGCTCGTCCTCATCCTGGCCTTCCTGCTGGGTGGATGCGCCGCCCCGGCGCTGCCGGATGCCACGCAGCCCATCACCACTGGCGTAGACCCCGAGAGCTGGGCCAACATTCCCGCCGGCCCATACCTGTACGGCATTCATGAAGACCCGGTGACACTGGCGTATGACTATCAGATCATGGTCACCGACGTGACCAACACGCAGTACGCGCGCTTCCTCAACCAGGCGCTGGCTGCCGGCGATGCCAGCATTCAGGATGGCCAGGTGGTGGGCTATTACCCCGGTGATGCCTTCTCGGGCAAGAAGCACGAAGAGCGCATCGACGCCGGCAACTGGCCATACTTCCCGCTGGAAGCTGCCGGCAGCCGGCTGCGCTACGATGGCACGGCCTTTACGCCGCTGGCCGGTTATGAAAACCACCCCGCCACGATGGTGACCTGGTTTGGCGCTCGCGCCTACTGCGCCACCCAGGGCGCGCGCCTGCCCAGCGAGCAGGAGTGGGAGAAAGCCGCGCGCGGCTCGGCCGACAACCGCGCCTATCCGTGGGGCAACGCCCTCGATCGCAACCGCGCCAACTACTACTCCTCACGCGATATCTTCGAGAAAGTGCTGGGGAAAGGCGGCGACACCACCCCGGTAGGCTTCTACAACGGCCAGACCTATGCGGGCTACGCCACCCTGGATAACGCCAGCCCCTACGGCGTGTACGACATGGCCGGCAATGTGTGGCAGTGGACCGCCGATATCTACGAGGGCATCCATTACCGCTACCTGCGCGGCGGCAGTAAGGCCGACTATGGCTACAACCTGCGGGTGTGGACGCGCAACAACGTTCGCCCTGACTATCAAAGCCCCAGTGTCGGCTTTCGCTGCGTGAAGGGCGGCGAGCAGGCGGCGCAATGACCACTTCCACCCTTGTGCTGCCCCTGCCACGCCTGCTCGCCCGCCGGGTGGGCGGCCGGTTGGGGCTGTACTGGCAGCTCATCAAGAGCGTGCAAACCGCTCTGCTGCTGGTGACGGCAGCGGCCGGCTACATCTCCGGCTGCTGTCTGAGCGTCACCGCCGGCTCGCTATCGGCGCTGCTGGGCAGCCTGTTTTTGGCCGTCAGCGGCTCTACAGTGCTCAATATGGCCTACGACCGCGACATTGACGCGTGCATGCGCCGTACCCGCGCCCGCCCGCTGCCCGCGGGGAACGTTTCGGCGCGCGAG
Organism: Longilinea sp.; assembly: GCA_039810245.1. GTDB lineage: Bacteria > Chloroflexota > Anaerolineae > Anaerolineales > Anaerolineaceae > CALDSL01. Next base: position 85,746 of record JBDHWQ010000003.1, read on the forward strand.
GCCTGGGCGTTGGGCGGGCTGCTCACCGCGTTGGGGCTGCTGTGGGCCGCCTGGCTGGACGCACGCTACGCCGCGGTGGTGCTGGCCGGCGTGTTGCTGGATGTGCTGGTGTACACCGTGCTGCTCAAGCGGCGCACGCCGTACAGCATCCTCATCGGCGGGTTGTCGGGCGGCATGCCGGCGCTGGCCGGGCGCGTGCTGGCCACCGGCCAGGTGGACGCGGTGGGGCTGCTTTTGGCGCTGGGCGTGCTCCTGTGGATCCCCACCCACATTATGACCTTTCACATTCGCTACCAGGCAGACTATGCCCGCGCCGGCGTACCTACCTTCCCGGCAGGTTACGGCGTGCGTGCTACGCGCGGGGTGATCGCCTGTTCTACCCTGCTGGCGGTAGTGGCGCTGTTTGGCGTTGCGTGCAGCATCCACCTTTCGCGCGGGCTGCTGGCGTGGATGGCCGCTTGCGGCGGACTGCTGTGCGCCGCCGCGCTGGCCGGTTTCCTGCGCCCCGGGCCGCGCGCCAATTTTGCGTTGTATAAAGGCGCATCCGTCTATATGCTGGCGGCGATGCTCCTGTTGATCCTTGGTGGCCTATAACATTCTGTCCTACGGAGAACCATGAACCCCAAACCTTCCCCCTTGTTGCGCATCGTGACCATCGTTGTGTTGTCGTTGGCGGCGGCAATGACGCTGCTGGGCGGTATTGGCACTACCTGCGTGGCCTTCAAAGCCGAGAACTTTGGCCCGCGCATGGCGGCGCTGATTCCGGTCAAACCCATCTTCCAGGTGCTGGTGTTTGTTTCGCTGGCGGCGGGGTTGTTTGGCGTGTACGCCATCGTGCGGCTGGCACGCGGGCGGCGCGGCTCGTACAACCAGGCGCTGCTTTTCCTGCTGGTTGGGTTGGTGGCGTCCGGCATCCAGTTCTATTACTCGCTCACGCTGCGCGGCAGCACTGCGCCCAACAACATGCGCCTGTACCTCACCGCCGCGGCGCTGGCCGTGCTGCTGCTGCTGCGCCTTCCGGGCCTCTGGCAGCGTACCGGATTTGAGCGCTCGCATGCGGGTGGCGGTCCGACCCCGGCCGGCGGCGCGGCGCTTTTCGTGTGCGGGTTGGTGACCATTACCACTCCGCTGTGGGCAGCGCCCACGCATGTCATCGGCGGTGAGAACACGGCCAACGTGCTGCTGTGGCCGCTGCTGGGCATGGGCGCCGCGTTGATGCTGCTGGGCGGACTGCGGTTTCTGACACAGGCGCGCCGTGCGCAAGCCGCCCGGCTGCTGCCCCGCAAAGGTCGCGCCATGTGACCATTTGGGTTTTCCCACCCAGGCGAACGCAGGATGCGCTCGCCTGGGTTTTTTTATTTGCACACCCTTGCAATGCCGGCAGTCCTGTGCCATAATTTTTCATCAGACGCGTTTGATCAACTTTATCGGGTACCTGCAGTTTTACGCCTGTTTCGGTAAACCTATGGAACAAGTCTCTCCGCAGCCCTGGAATATTCTCTACATCGATGACGATGAAGAGGATCTGCTCATTACCCGCGCCATGCTGGCGCAAATGCAGGGCCGCAAAGTGCGCCTGGAGTGGGCGGCCACGTTTGATGAGGCCTGCGAAAAACTTTCGCGCGGTTCTACGCCGGATGCAGACAAAGCGCCCTACGATGCAGTGCTGGTTGATTATGACCTGGGCCAGCATACTGGCATCCAGATCATCGCCGCCTACGCGCCCACCTATCCCGCCCCGCTGATCCTGTTCACCGGGCGGGGCAGCGCCGAGGTGGACCGCGAGGCGTTGCAGGCCGGCGCCACCATGTACCTGACCAAGAACGAAGCGAACCCGCTGCTGCTCGAGCGCATTATCCGCTACGCCATCGAGCGCAAACAGACCGACCGCGCCCTGTACGAGAGCCAGGACCGTTTCCGGCGCATGATCGAAGTGGCGCCCGACGCTGTTTTCGTGCAGACCGGCGGGACGTTTGCCTACCTCAACCCGGCCGCGCTGCGCTTTTTTGGCGCGGAGCGGCTCGAGCAGATGCGCGGCAGGGCAGTGATCGATTTTGTGGACGCGCCTGACAGCGAGGCTGTGAAAGCGCGCATTGAGCAGTTGAACCGGCAGCGAGAGCCTGCGCCGGCGCGCGAGGAAGGGTTCCTGCGCCTGGACGGCTCGCGGGTGGATACGGAAACCCTGGCCACGCCCATCACGTATGAAGGCCAGCCTGGCGTGCTGGTGATCATGCGCGATATTACCGAGCGCGTGCGCCGGCAAAAGAACGCGGATTTCCTGGCGGAAATCAGCGACGCGCTGGCACGCCTGTCGACGCCGCGCGAGATTTTGGAGACGGCCGGCGACAAGATATTCGCGTTCTTTGGATCGTCGCGCGTAAGTTTTTGTGAAGTCGATCTCGCGGACAACTGCGCGCGTATTCTCTACGAGCAGACCATAGCGGGCTTACCCCACTCCCCGGCGCAAATCTCGCTTTCCGATTTTATGGACGACGCCTTCCTGCGCGATGCCCAAAAAGGGCAGGTGGTGACTGTTAATGACCATGCCAGCGACCCGCGCACGCTGCGCCTTACCGAACGCTACCAGGCCTACGGTGTAGCGGCTCAACTGCTGGCCGCGAGCTGGAGCACGAAAAACCGGAATTTTATTCTCAGCGTGCAAAAAAGCGCACCCCATGCCTGGCGGCAGGATGAAATCGAACTGGCCAACGGCCTGGTAGCGCGGATTCACCCCGCGCTGGAAAAAGCGCTGGCGCAGGAAGCCCTGCGTGAGGGAAATGAGGCCCTGCAACGCGCGCAGGTTGATCTGGCCAATGAGCGCAACCGGCTGCTGGCGGTGCTGGAAGCGCTGCCGGTAGGCGTTGCCATCGTGGGTGAGGATGGCGCCATGCTGCTTGCCAACGACGCCTATGAAGAAATCTGGGGCAGCCCGCGCCCCAGCGTTCAAAGTTTTGAGGACGCGAGTGCATATATCGCCTGGTGGGCCGAAACCGGCAAGCCGTTGCAGGCGGATGAATGGGCTTCCAGCCAGGCAGTACAACGCGGAGAGGCGGTAGTGGGCCAGTACCTCAGGTTGCAGCGCTTTGACGGCTCGGTCATCTACGTGCTCAACAGCGCATCGCCGGTACGCGATGTGAAAGGCAAGGTGGTAGCCGCGGTGGTGGCCATCCAGGACATCACCGACCGCGTGCTGGCGCAACAGTCGCGCGATGAGAGCGAGCAGCGCCTGCGCGCCACGCTGTCCGCCGTCCCGTTACTGGTGTACGAGTGCGACCGCGACCTGCGTTACACCTGGGTGATGAACCCGCTGCGTGGTTTCCGGGTGGAAGATGTGTTGGGAAAGCGTGACGATGAGATATTACCGGAGCAGGCCGCACAAGAGCTGGTGGATGTGAAGCGCCAGTCAATCGAGACTGGCCAGGGACTCGTGCGAGAGATCACCGTCCCGCATGACGGCCAGCCGTTTATGTACATTCTGGCGGTGGAGCCGTTGCGTGATGCCGGCGGTGAGGTGAGCGGGCTGATCTGCTCCTCGCTGGACATCACCGCGCAGCGGAAAACACAAATGGCCCAGGCGCAACAAGATGAGGAGCACCGCCTGAGCCTGCTTGCGGCGGCGGAACGACAGCAGCAAATCCTGGACCGCCTGGAAAAGAGCGAGCAGAAATTTTCGATCATTTTCCATAAAGCGCCGTACATCGCATCGCTTACCTCGCCGGCAGATGGCCGCCTGGTGGACGTCAACGACGCCTGGGAGCGCGCGTTTGGGTATACGCGCGAAGAAGCCGTGGGTCGCACGGTAGCAGAATTGAACACCCGGCCGGATGATGCCATCCGCAAACGGATGTTTGCCCAGTTCGTGGAAAACGGCTACCTGCGTGAGGTAGAAGTGGAAATGACCACCCGTTCCGGTGAGCTGCGCGCATTTCTGATCAACCTCGACATGGTCGAAATTGGCGGTGAGCAGTTTGTGCTCAATACCGCCCGCGATATCACCGCGCGCCGCCAGGCCGATCAGGCGCTGCGCGAGAGCGAAACCCGCTTCCGCGCACTGGCGGATGGGACGCCGCTGATGATCTGGGTGACCGACTCATCCGGTAACATCGTATTTATCAACCAGGCATACAGTGATTTCTTTGGCGTTACGCGCGAAGAGGTGCAGACGCGGGGCTGGAGGATGCTGGTGCACCCGGATGACGGCCGGTACGTCGAAGGCTTCTTGCAGGCCGCCCGCGAGCGCCGCCCTTACCAGTCGCGCACGCGCGTGCGCCACGCGGATGGCGAATGGCATTGGATTGAGTCGTACGGACAGCCGCGCTTTTCCGAGGCCGGTGAATTCCTGGGCATGGCTGGCAGCTCGGTGGATATCACCGAGCAGAAACGCGCCGAGGAAGAGCGCCTGGGGCTGTTGGCTGACCTCGACCGGCAGAAGGCGCTGCTGGAAACCCTGGTGGATGATGTTTCACAGATGGTCTGGATGACCGACGAGCAGGGTTCCATCATATGGATGAACCGGCGTGGCATCGATTTCACAGGGAAAATGCCCGAAGAAATGGGTGAATTCAACTGGGAACAGGCACAGCACCCCGATTTTCGGGAGTGGGTTACGGCGAGCTACCTGGATGCCATCGCGACGGGCAGCCCATGGGAAGTCGTGGCTCCGCTGCGGGGGAACGATGGGGAGTTTCGCTGGTTCCTTACGCGCGCTACACCGGTTCAGGATGCATCCGGTCGTATCACGGGCTGGCTGGCTACCAGCACCGATATCACCGAGCTGCGCGGGCTGCAGGAAGAAAACCGCGAGCAAAAAGAGCTGTTGGAACGACTGGTCAACGCGGCCCCGGTGGGCGTTGCCTTCCTCAACGGGCCAGAGCATGTGTATACACTGGTAAACCCGGCCTACGAGCGCATATCGCGCGGCAAGGGGCGGATGATCGGGCGCACCGTGGCCGAGATGTGGCCGGAGATTATGGACCAGGTGAAACCGCAGATGGACGCGGTGTACCGGGATGGCATTTCCTTCTCGGTGGTAGACGCGCCGTTGACAGTCATTCGGAATGGTGTGCCCGAGCTAAATTACTTCACCTACACCTTCACGCCCATCACCGCAGCCGGTGGGCATATACAAGGCATCATGATCCTGGCGATTGAAAAGACCGAAGAAGTTCACAACCGCGAGGCCATCGAAGCTCATTCGGCACGTTTGAATGCTATTCTGGAAAGCCTGCCGGTGGGGGTGTGGATTTCAGATGCGAAAGGCCGGCTGCTGCAAAAGAACCTGCAAGCTGACCGTATCTGGTCGGGCGAGGGGCCGCTTCTGAAAAGCGTGGAAGAATATGATGCGTATGCCGCCTGGGATCCTGAAACCGGTGAAAAACTCATGAGCGAAGATTACCCCATGGCGCTTGCGCTGCGCGAAAGCCGGCACGTGGACGCTCGCGAGTTGCGCATTCGCCGTTTTGACGGTACGGAAGGCTACGTACTGGTTTCGGCGGAGGTGGTGCGCGACACAGACGGCAACACGCTTGGCGCGGTGGGCGTTAATGTAGATATCACCGGCCGCAAGCAGACCGAAAAACAGCTCCAGCATTACGCCGAAGAGCTGGAGCGCTCCAACCAGGCTTTACAAGATTTCGCCGCGATTGCCGGCCATGATCTACAGGAGCCACTGCGCAAGATCATATTGTTTGGCCAGATGTTGAACGAGCAGTATGCCGCCCATCTGCAAGATGACGGCAAGGACTACATTGCCCGCATGACTTCCGCAGCCAACCGTATGAACGCCATGTTGGCCAGCCTGCTGGCTTACTCGCGCGTGAACACGCAGGGCGAACCCTTCCAGGCTGTCGACCTCAATCGCGTGGTCGCGGAAGTGCTGGATGATCTGGAAGCGCGCGTCCTCGAAACCGGCGGTGAGGTAAAAGCCGGCCAACTGCCCGCAGTGTACGCCGACCCGGTGCAGATGCGCCAGCTGATTCAAAATCTGCTGGGCAACGCGCTCAAGTTCCATCGCCCGGGCGTGTCTTCCGAAGTGCGTATCCACGGTCGTGCGCTGGAGAACGGCCAGGTGGAAATTGTCGTCAGCGACAACGGCATCGGGTTTGACGCGCGCAAGGCGGCATTGCTGTTCCAGCCGTTCCGGCGCATGCACGCGCGCAGCGATTATCCCGGCTCGGGCATGGGTCTGGCGATCTGCAAGAAGATTGTCGAGCGCCACGGCGGGGAGATCCACGCTGAAAGCGTGCCGGGCCAGGGCTCCACGTTCCGTGTGGTCCTGCCCGCGGCGTTGCGCTCATAACACAAAAAGCCTCAAGGCGCGCAATTCGGGGCGCGTATGCTGCGCGCCCCGGTGTTGGTCATGGACGGCATTCGGGGCAAGGCAGTAGGGCGGCTCAAAACCGGCGGTTTTGTCTTGTCTCGTCCCTGCAGGTGAAATAAGAGGCGGTTCTGCCGGGCGTGAATCCAACAGTTTTCGTTGATTTTCCTTTCAAAATGATGTATGATTGAAAGTGCAGTTGCATTCGTTTCAAATCCCACAAACTTTTCACCTGCCCGCAACCTGAAGGAGAGTTCGCATGATCAACGTTGCCAACGCGCCCTGCTCGTGGGGCGTGCTCGAATTTGACCTGGAAGGTGAAGCCGCCGGCTTCGCCCAGGTGCTGGATGAGATGGTCGAAACCCGCTACGCCGGCACCGAGCTGGGCGATTGGGGCTTTATGCCCACCGAACCCGCCGCGCTGCGCCAGGAAATCCAAAAACGCGGTCTCACGCTGCTGGGCGCGTTTGTGCCGGTGATGCTCAAAGACCCGGCCGCGCACGCCCCCGGCGTGGATGCCGCCGTGCGCACCGCGCGCCTGCTGGCTGGCGCGCAGCCGGATATCCCCTTCATCGTGCTGGCCGATGATAACGGCAAGATCCCCGCGCGCACGCAGAACGCCGGGCGCATCACCCCCGACCTGGGATTGACCCCGGCCGAATGGCAGACCTTCGCCGAGGGTGCGGAGCGCGTGGCGCGCGCCGTGAAGCAGGAAACCGGGCTGCGCACCGTGTTCCACCATCACTGCGCCGGCTACGTTGAGACGCCAGACGAGATTGATACCCTGCTGCGCCTCACCGACCCGTCGTTGTTGGGGTTGTGCATCGACACCGGCCACTATCGCTTTGGCGGCGGCGACCCGCTGGCCTTCCTGCGCCAGAACGCGCAGCGCATCTGGCATGTGCATTTCAAGGACTGCCACCGGGGCATCGCCGCGCAATCACGCGCCGGGGGCTGGGACTACTTCACCTCGGTGCGCAATGGCATTTTCTGCGAGCTGGGGCAGGGCGAAATTGACTTCCCCGCCGTCAAGGCCGAGCTGGACGCGCAGGGGTACAATGGATGGATCGTGGTGGAGCAGGACGTGCTGCCCGGCATGGGCAAGCCTAAAGAGTCGGCGCTGCGCAACCGCCAGTACCTGGCCGGCATCGGCCTGTAAGCCTCGTTTTTCCCTCATTTTCAGGAGCATTCCATGAACCAGACTGGTGTTGTACGCTTTGGCGTCATCGGCGCGGGCCGCATTGGCAAAATTCACGCCGAAAACCTGGCCAACCGCATCCCCAACGCGCAGGTAGTGGCGCTGGCAGACGTGGACGAGAAGGCCGCGCAAGAGCTGGCCGCGCGACTGCATATCCCCGCAGTGTATGGCGACTATCACGCCATCCTCGACGACCCGAACATCGACGCTGTGGCGATCTGCTCGTCTACCGACACGCACGCGAAAATCGTGGGCGAGGCGGCGCGCGCCGGCAAGCATATCTTTTGCGAGAAGCCGGTTGACCACGACCTGGCTAAGATTGACGCCGCGCTGGACGCGGTAAAACAGGCGGGCGTCAAGCTGCAGATTGGCTTCAACCGCCGCTTTGACCCCAACTTCGCCTACGTGCGCTGGCTGGTGGAGCAGGGCAAGATCGGCGACCTGCACATCCTGCGCATCACCAGCCGCGACCCGGCCCCGCCGCCGCCGTCGTACGTCAAAGTTTCGGGCGGCATGTTCCTGGACATGACCATCCACGACTTTGATATGGCGCGCTTCCTGAGCGGCAGCGAGGTGGAAGAAGTGTTCACTGCCGCCGGCGTGATGGTGGACCCTGCCATCGGTGAAGCCGGCGACGTGGACACCGCGGTGATCACCCTGCGGTTTGCCAACGGCGCCATCGGCACAATTGACAACAGCCGCAAGGCCGTCTACGGCTACGACCAGCGCGTCGAAGTGTTCGGCTCGGGCGGCATGGCCCAGGCCGCCAACAACACCCCGCACAACGACGTCTACGTGGACGCCGAGGGCGCGCACGCTGCCAAACCGCTGTACTTCTTCCTGGAGCGCTACATGGAGTCGTTCATCGCTGAGATGAAAGCCTTTGTAGACGCGGTGCAGAACGACACCACCCCGCCGGTTACCGGCGTGGACGGCCGCGTGCCGGTGGTGATCGGCATGGCCGCGCGCAAGTCGTACCTGGAGAATCGCCCGGTCAAGCTAAGTGAGATTGGGTAGAAGAAAACGCAAACGGGGTGCGCCGCGCGCGGCACACCCCGTTTGCGTTTAAACCTCTTGATAATCATCTTGCAATTGCAGGCTATTTGTTGTATCATTTGCAATTGAAAGTAGAATTTCAAAAATACAGATTTTGCAAGTTGTTTCCCTCACCCCACGAAAGGCACACCCCCCATGACCCCCGACATCGAGGCGATTTTTTTGGATGTTGGCAACACGCTGCGCATCGTTCTGCCGGAGCCGGCCTTTATAGAGCAGGCCAAAAAAGACCTGGTGCAGCTCGTCGGCCCGCGCTGCTCTGAGGATGAATTCTTCGCCACGCTCGAAGAGCGCTGGAAAGCGTACCGCAAGCAGTCGAAGGCCTCGCTGCTGGAAGCTTCGGAGAAAGAGTTGTGGACGCAGTGGCTGCTGCCGGATTATCCCTACGAGGCCATCGCGCCCAATTCCGGCCGGCTGACGCGCCTGTGGCGCGACCGCGACGGCCGCCGCGTACCGCGCCCGGACGTTTCGGCGGTGGTCAAAGAGCTGCATCGCCGCGGCTACGTGCTGGGCATCATCGCCAACACCATCACCGAGACGGAAATCCCGGATTGGATGGAAGCGGACGGACTGACCGGGTACTTTTCGGCGGTGGTACTGTCGTCGAAGGTGCGGCTGCGCAAGCCCAACCCGGAGATCTACTGGGAAGCCGCGCGCCGCGTGGGGGTGGATCCGGCCAAATGCGCCTACGTGGGCGATAACCCGGTGCGCGATGTGGAAGGCTGCCGCGCCGCCGGCTATGGGATGATGATCATCCTGCTGGAGCCGGATACGTTGAAGAAAGAGCCGCCCTCGGGCGAGGTAAAGCCGGATTACACGATCCAGACCTGCAGCGACCTGCTGGACATCTTCCCGCAGCGCAAGGCCCAGGGGTAGCGCTATGGATGCTCCCATCGAAGCCATTTTTCTCGACCTGGGCAACACGCTGCGCATCTTGATCAAAGACGCGGAGCACATGGCGTGTGCGCGGCAGAAGCTGGCGGCGATGGTTGGCACGGATGAAGACCCGGCCGCGTTCTGCGCCAAAGTGGACGCGCGCTACAAGCTGTACCGCAAGTGGGCCTTCGAGCACCTGTGCGAAGCGCCCGAGCCGGAGCTGTGGACGCGCTGGCTGGCGCCGGAATTTCCCGCGGAAAAAATTGGCCCGCTGGGCGTAGCCCTGACCTTCCAGTACCGCCAGACGATGGGCCGCCGCGTGGTGGTGGAGCACGGCAAAGAGGTGGTGCAGGAGCTGCACCGCCGCGGCTATGCCCTGGGCATTATCAGCAACGTGATCACCTCGCAGGAAATTCCGGACTGGTTGGAAGAAGACGGTTTCGCGCCCTACTTCCAGTCGGTGGTGCTGTCGTCGGTGTTTGGCAAGCGCAAGCCCGACCCGGCTATCTACCTGGAAGCGGCGCGCATCGTCGGGGTGGAACCGGCGCGCTGCGTATACGTGGGTGACAACCTCAAGCGCGACGTGACCGGCACGCGCGCCGCCGGTTTTGGCATGGTGGTAATCATGCTCACCCCCGAGGATCTGGCTGAGGCGCAGCAGGATGGCACACTGACCGACGACAACCGCCCGGACGCATTTATCCACCAGTTCCGCGAGCTGCTGGAGCTGTTCCCCGTCCGCGGCCAGCCGGTGGTGAATGTCGACCGGGATAGGGCGGGGTAGGGGATCGTCGTTTTTTCTCGGCCATTTCGTGAAGCAGGTGTTGCTTATGCCTGTCGAGAACACCGTACTTGGTAGGAAAACAAATCCAGAAAAGGTCGAAGCGGCAAAGGTACTACGCCGCACATCTACCCGAGCAGAAAACCTGCTATGGGCCAGCCTTAGAAAGAATCAACTGGACGGCTGGCATTTTCGCCGCCAGCAGGTAATTGCCGGGTTTGTGGTTGATTTTTACTGCCATGCGGCGGCTCTGGTAATCGAGGTGGATGGACAGATCCACCGGGATCAGGCGGAATATGATCAGGAGCGCACCAATGAGCTGCAAGTGTCAGGTTATCGGGTTCTGCGGTTTACAAATCGTGAAGTTTTAGAAACGCTCGAGGCTGTGTTATGTGTAATACGAGAGAACCTGGCTGCCTGAGATGCTTTGGGATGGGAGGAGAACCTAACCCCCCGTCCCCCTTCCCGAAGCGGGAAGGGGGAGCGGAAAGTACCTACGGACGCGGAGCAAATCATGCTCCGCGGGGGTTAGGTCGGATTGCAAAGACAACCATCCACATAAGATACCCGAAAGGACACCGCATATGACCAACCTAACACGCAGCCGCGGGGCAGACGCGCTGGCCGCGGGCGTGCAGGCCCTCTACGGTCAGGGGCAGACCGATTATCACCTCGAGCCCATCGTGCGCGTGGACGCGACCGGGCAGCCGCTGGGGCGCATTACCCCCGGCGACGCCGTCATTTTCTGCTGCCGGCGCGGCGAGCGCGAGATTGAATTGACCGAGGCTTTCACTCAGGCGGATTTCGCGCACTTTCCGCGCCAGCCGTTGCCCGGGCTGGAATTTGTGATCCTCACCCTGTACCACGAAAAATTTGCCGCGCTGCCGGTGGCCTTCGCTCCTTCAGGCATCAGCGATACGCTGGGCGAGGTAGTCAGCCGCGCCGGGCTGCGCCAGATGCGCGTAGCCGAGTCGGAGAAGTACGCGCACGTCACCTTCTTCCTCAACGGCGGCCGCAGCCTGCCCTTCGACGGCGAGGACGACGTGCGCATCCCCTCGCCCAAGGGCATTCCCTTCGACCAGGCGCCAGAGCTCAGCCTGCCGGAAGTGGCCGAGCAGGTGCTGCGCGGTATTGACCTGGGCTACCCTCTGATCGTCACCAACTTCGCCAACGGCGATGTGATTGGCCACACCACCAGCCGCCAGGCCAAGATCCGCTGCGCCGAGCACGTGGACGTGCACCTGGGCGAAGTGGTGGAAGCCGCGCTGGCGCAGGATTACGTGGTGCTGGTGACCGCCGATCACGGCAACCTGGAAGAGCTGTGGAGCGCGGAGGGCGCGCCGCACGTGGCGCACACATCAAACCCGGTCAGCCTGGTGCTGGCCGACCCGCGCGCGCCGGCCTCGGCGCGGCTGCGGCATGGCCGGCTGGCTGATGTGGCCCCTACCATCCTCGCGGCGCTGGGCTGCCAGCCGCCCGCGGCCATGACTGGCGAGAGCCTGTCCCCCGATCACGATTGGGGCGGCCGGCGCCGCGTGCTGCTGGTGATCCTTGATGGTTGGGGTATCGGCAGCCTGGACGCTGCGAACCCGATTTACCTCGGCCGCACGCCTTTCTGGCAGCACCTGCTGCGCGCCTACCCATCCTGCCGACTGCAGGCCTCGGGCGAGGCGGTGGGCTTGCAGGAGGGTAAGCCTGGGAACTCGGAAGCCGGGCACAGTAACATTGGCGCGGGGCGCGTGGTGGCGCAGGATGATGTGCGCCTGGAAACCGCTCTGCAGGACGGCTCGTTTTACACCAACCCGGTCTTCTGCCGCGTGATCGAGGAAACCCGCGCGCGCGGCGCGGCGCTGCACTTGCTGGCGCTGCTGACCGAGAAAAGCTCGCATGGTTCGATCGACTACCCGCTGGCGCTGCTGCAGATGGCCAGGGCGCGCGGGCTGGAGCAGGTTTACGTGCACGTGATCTTTGACGGGCGCAGCACCGAGCCCGGATCGGCGCCGGAGCTGCTGCGCAAGCTGGAAGCGCGCATGGACGCCATCGGCCTGGGGCAGATCGTCACCGGCATAGGCCGCGGCATCGCGCTGGATCGCGATGGTAATTGGGGCAAAATTGAGAAGACTTACAACGCGCTGGTGCTGGGGAAGGGCGTGCCGGCACACACCTCCATCTAACACCCAAAAGGAAGAACTCATTTGGAGAGCGTTATCATCCTCCCTCCAAATGCGCTTCTCAGCATTTGGGGGGAGTTAAAGGGGGCTTCTGCGATAGTCTGAACACGTTTCGGAAGGAGCGCATATGGACTCGGAATTCTATACCACGCTGGTCACCCCGGCGCAGACCAAAATCGTCCTGCTGGTAATGGACGGGCTGGGCGGGCTGCCGCGCGAGGCTGGCGGGCTGACCGAGCTGGAAACCGCGCGCACCCCGAACCTCGATGCGCTGGCGGCGCAGTCCAAGCTGGGGCTCAGCCAGCCGGCCGGCCCGGGCGTGACGGTGGGCAGTGGGCCGGGCCACCTGGCGCTGTTTGGCTACGATCCGGTGCGCTATGAAATTGGCCGCGGCGCGCTGGAAGCCCTGGGCGTGGATTTCGAGCTGGGCCCCGACGACCTGGCCGCGCGCGGCAACTTCTGCACCGTCGATGCCGGCGGCTGCATCACCGACCGGCGCGCCGGTCGCCTGCCCACCGAGCACAGCCGCCGCCTGGCCGAAAAGCTGCGCGCCATCCACGTGGACGGCGTGGAGTTCTTTATCGAGCCGGTCAAGGAACACCGCTTTGCCTTCATCGCCCGCGCGCCCGGGTTGGGCGATGCGCTCAGCGAGACCGACCCGCTCAAGACCGGCTGGCCGCCGCTGCCAGTGCGAGCATACAATCCCGCGTCCGAGCAAGCCGCCGGGCTGGTCAACCAGTTCATCGCTCAGGCACGCATGCTGCTGGCGGACGAGCAGCCGGCCAATATGATCACCCTGCGTGGCTTTAACAAGCTGCCGGTTGTGCCGTCCTTTGCCGAGCGCTACGGGCTGCGCGCCGCCGCCATCGCCCTCAACGGCATGTATCGCGGCGTCTCGCGGCTGGCGGGCATGGACGTGCTCGATCTGCCTGGCGAGTGTATTGCCGATCATGTGGCTGTGCTGGAGCAGCACTGGGCGACCTATGACTTTTTCTACATTCACTTCAAGCGCACTGACACCTGCGGCGAAAGCGGCGATTTTGACGGCAAGGTGCGTGTGATCGAGGAAATTGACGCGCACATCCCGCGCCTGCTGGCGCTGCAGCCGGACGTGCTGGTGGTCGGCGGCGATCATTCCTCGCCGGCGGTGCTGCGCGCGCATAGCTGGCACCCTGTGCCCACGCTCGTGTATTCGCGCCACGTGCTGCCGGATGGCATCGCCGCTTTTGGCGAGCGCGCTTGCGCGCGCGGCAGCCTGGGCGTCTTTCCCGCCACCCACATCCTGCCGCTGGCGCTGGCCAACGCCGGGCGCATTGCCAAGTATGGAGCCTAGCATTCGATGACTGACAGCAACTCTGACCCCCAACATTTTTTGATTACCCTGTACGAAATGATGCCGCAGGTGAACCCCGGCGTCGCCGGGCTGGCGCTGTACGAGTTCCGCTACTGCCTGGAAAACCTGACCCCCGCGGACGGGTGGGACAGTGTGGCGCTCGATGCGATGGAAACCATCGAGCAGCGCGTGAACAGCCGCGCTTTTTACGACAGAATCCAGATCAAGCCGCAGCGCGAGGGGCGCATTGTGCTCGACGAGCAGGTGCTGGGCCTCACGCGCATGTTGCTGGCCGGGCTGGCGCGCGGCGACTATCCCCTGGATTGGGTCAACCGCCATTTTTATTTTGACCTGCGCGCCTTCCTGTTCTATCACCGCACGCAATACTTCACCGCGCCGGTGCTGGAGCACTTCGGCGGCACACCCTATCACCGCTTTGAGCAACGCCAGAAGCAGCTCGCGTGCCACCAGGGCGTCGGTTACCAGGATTTTATGGCTGCTAACGCCGAGGTCGACGCAGCCTTTCTCGCCGCGGTGCAAAAGCTAATCGCGGCGCGCGGTATGCCGGTGCTACTGGCCATCGCCGGGCCTACCGCGGCAGGCAAGACTGAGATTGTCGAGCGGTTGAGCGCCACCTTCGAGGCCGGCGGTCGCCGTGTCACATCCATCGAGCTGGACAACTTCCTCACCGACCGCGACTACCGCGAGGCGAAGGGCATTTTCACCCAGGGCAAACAGGCGCTGCACTTTGCGCTGCTGGTGCGCGCGCTGGAAGATATCTGCCAGGGCAAGCGCATCAGCATCCCGCGCTATGATTTTGTTTTTGCTACGTCCAGCCACGATCTGGACGGCAACCTCAAACCCGGTGGTGTTCCGGTGGAAGTCGAGCCGGCAGATATCATCTTTATCGAGGGCAACTTTCCGTTCCTGATCGAAGAAGTGGTGCACCTGATCGGCATTAAGGTGGTGTACCTCACCGACGACCCGGTGCGGCTCAAGCGCAAGTGGAAGCGTGACATTGACTACCGCAAGAAGTACGAGCCGACCTATTTCCGCAACCGCTATTTCAAAGATCAGTTCATCATGGCCGAGATCGCCTACCGCCCGCAGCTCGCCGTTTGCGATATCTGCGTCGATACCAGCGGCGCGGCGCTGTGGGTGACCCCGCAGGTCGCTGCACAATTGCAAGGTGGGGAATGATGCTTTTTATCACCTTGCATTGCGCCCGGGTTTGCTGTATGATTGTCGATGAAAGGCATCTTTCAAATCCCCCAGAAATGAAAGCGATATGCAGAATATGAATGTTGGGACGCATCCGCCAACGGATTTTGACCAGCTATTCGCCGCTCACGACCCGGATTTTACCAAGAGCGAGCTGCGCATTGTCGACTTCATCCGCCGCAACATGGATGAAGCGCCGTTCCTTTCTGCAGCGGAGATCGCCCAGCGCCTGGAGCTGAGCGAAGCCACCATGGTGCGCTTTGCGCGCACGCTGGGCTTCGATAGTTATCCCGCGCTGCGCGAGGCATTGCAGGAGAACTTCCGCAGCCGCATGACTCACTCGGCGCGGCTGCGCGGCCGGCTGAACGATCTGCGTGAGGCCGGGGATATCTTCGAGCGGCTGGTGGCCTCGGAGATTGATTACCTCACCGAGGCATTGCAAACCCTCGACCGCGACGCGCTGCATGCCGCGGTGGACCTGCTGCGCAGCCACCAGCGCGTGTACGTCTTCGGCCTGGGGCCGTCTATCTCGCTGGTAGAAATGCTCAATATTCGCCTGACGCGCGCCGGCAAGCAGGTGATCCCGCTCAGCACTTCGGGCCAGGAAATCCTCGAGCCGATGATGCTGATGAACCGCGACGACATGCTGATTGCCATCGGATTCTTCCACCTGACCCCCGCCATGCAACTGGTGTTGGATTATGCCCGCCAGCACGAAACCCCGTCCATCCTCGTCACCGATACGCTTGGGCCGCTTCTGGCCAATAAGACCGATGTGGTACTGGCCGCGCGGCGCGGGCCGGTATCTGCGTTCCACTCGCTCACCGTGCCGATGACGATTATCAATGCCCTGCTGCTGGCGCACAGCTCGGCTGACCAGGAAAACGTTATGGCGCGGCTGGATGCGCTTGACCAGCTCCGCGCGCGCATCAACAAACCCGCGTAGACTGCCTCGCTGGAGGCAGATACAGGAGACACCGATGTCAAGTATTGTCGCAACCGAGCATCCCACCAGGAAAGACCGGCCCCGGCGTGAGCGGATGCAGGCCAGGCTGCGCCGCACCGCGCGCTGGCTGACCACGCCGCACGTGGTGCTCTCGCTGATCATGCTGGTGATCATGTTCTACATGGTGATTATCCCGCTGTACCGCATGATCGTCACAACCTTGACGTACTCCAGCAGCGACGCGCGCTATGCCCCCGGTGCAGTGACCGGAGCGCTGACCCTGTTCCACTGGCTGCGCATGCTGTCCAGCGAGATCAGCACCATCATGACCTTCCAACCACTGCTGCACTCTATCACCGTATCGCTGGGCGCGACGATGTTCTCTTTCATGATCGGCGGGGCGCTGGCCTGGATGGTAGTGCGTACGGACATGCCCGGCCGACAGGCGATAAATGTGCTCGCCACCGTTCCGTATATCATGCCATCCTGGACAATTGCCATGGCGTGGCGCGTGGGGTTCAACAATGGCACCACCGGCGGCATGCCTGGCCTGCTGATGTACCTGACCGGCTCGCCGCCGCCCGACTGGATTTCGTACGGGCCGGTGCCGATTATCGTCAGCAGCGCGCTGCATTACTACACCTTTTTCTTCCTGTTCGTCTCGGCCGCATTGATGTCGATTGACTCGAGCCTGGAAGAGGCCGGCGAACTGGCCGGCGCCAGCCGCTGGCGCATCCTGCGCAAGATCACCTTCCCCCTGATCATCCCGGCGCTGCTTTCCGGCTTTATTATGACCTTCTCCAAGACGATGGGCACCTTTGGCGGCCCGAACGTGCTGGGCGTGCCGGTGCAGTACTACACCATGTCCACCATGCTGCGCTCCAACACCCAGGTAGGCGCGTATGGCGATGCCTTCGTGCTGGCCATCATCCTGATCCTGTTCTCGATGACCACCATAACCCTCAACCAGCGCATTGTGGGCACGCGTAAGAGCTACGAAACTATCGGCGGGCGCGGCTTTATGGCGCAAAAGACCAAGCTGCGCAACTGGCGTATGCCGCTAACCACGCTGGTGATTGTGTTCCAGATCGCGGTGGCGGTGCTGCCGCTGCTGCTCCTGCTGCTCAGCACGGTGATGGCGCGCTCCGGCGTTTATAACATGGAGAACTTTACCCTGGCGCACTGGATCGGGCAGAGCAATGAAAAAATCAATAATGGCGAGCCGGGCGTGCTGCTCAACCCGGCCATTTACCGCGGCGCGTGGAACTCGATCAAGCTGGCGCTGTTCACCGCCTTTTTCACCGCCCTACTGGGGGTGATCCTGGGCTATGCCATCGTCAAAGGCCGCGGCACGCGCATTGCCAAAATCGTCGAACAGCTTGCCTTTATCCCCTACGTGATCCCCGGTATTGCCTTTGGCGCGGTATATATCTCGATGTTCACCAAATCGGTAGGGCCTATCCCGCCGCTGTATGGTACGTTTGCCCTTCTGGTGGTGGTATCGGTGGCGAAGCACATCCCGTACTCCTCGCGCACCGGGGTCTCGGCCATGCTCCAGGTGGGTAAAGAGCTGGAAGAAGCCGCGGCGCTGGCCGGGGCGGGGCCGTGGCAGCGCTTCAAACGCATCATCTTCCCACTTACCAGTACCGGGTTCGTTTCCGGCTTCCTGCTGACCTTTATCACCACCATGCGCGAGCTTTCGCTCATCATCCTGTTGGTGACGCCCACTACGGCGGTGCTGGCCAGCATGACCATGCGCTACATTGAAAATGGCAATGAACAACAGGCCAACGCGGTCATCATCATTCTGATCGTGCTGGTGCTGATTGGCAATTTCATCATCAGCCGGTTCCGCGGCGGCAGCCTGAAAAAAGGCCTGGGGATGTAACCCGAAAGGAAATCCATGTCAACGACGATCACGATCAAAAACCTGACCAAACGATTCGGCGATGTGGCTGCGGTCAACAACGTCAGCCTGACGATCGAGGCCGGCACGTTCCTCACGCTGTTGGGCCCGTCGGGCTGCGGAAAAACCACGCTGCTGCGCTGCATCGCCGGTTTGGAAGACCCGAACGAAGGCGAGATTTATATCGGTGACAAGCTGGTGTTCTCCAGTTATAAGGGCATTTCGGTGGCGCCGGGCGCGCGCGAGCTGGGCATGGTCTTCCAGAACTACGCGCTGTGGCCGCACATGACGGTCTACAAGAACATGACCTTCGCCCTCGAGATGCAGAAGATGAAGAAAGAGCAGATGGATCAGCGCGTGCGTGAATCGCTCAAGGAAGTGCAGATGGACGGTTACGAAGACCGCTATCCGCGCGAGATGAGCGGTGGACAGCAGCAGCGCATCGCCCTGGCGCGCATGCTGGCTTACCGGCCAAAGGTGTTCCTGATGGACGAGCCGCTCTCCAACCTGGACGCGCGCCTGCGCATGGACATGCGCACCGAGCTTAAGCGCCTGCACCATATCTCCGGGGCTACCACCATTTACGTGACCCACGACCAGGTGGAAGCCCTCACCATGTCGACCAATATCGCGGTGATGAAGCTGGGCGTCATCCAGCAGCTCGACACGCCCGACCGGGTGTATCACTTCCCATCCAACCTGTTCGTAGCCGATTTTATCGGCAACCCCAAAGTGAACCTGCTGGACGGGGTGGTGGACGAGCAGAATATCGTCAAAATTGGCGACTTTTGCCTGGGCGCCAACACGCAGAAGATGCGTGGCCCGGTGGTGGTGGCCATTCGCCCGGAAGATATCAGCGTGATGACCGAGCCCATGGCCGGGGCGGTGCAGTTCATCGCCTACTCGGTGCTGCCGGCCGGCGCCGACTCGACCATCGTGGCCCAGCGTGGCGATGTGGAGATTACGGTCAAGGTGATGGGCATCAGCAAGATCAAAATGGATCAGAAAATCTGGCTGAAAGTTGACGCCGATATGATGAACATTTACGACAAGGAATCTGGCAACCTTGTCACCCAATAAGGCCAGCTTCGCCAAATGCCAGCGGCAGTGAAAGGAGGAGGCAGTCGTCTACCAAAAGCGTGCAGTCATCCGGTCACTTTTTGTTTTGCCTGAATCTCAGAAGGAGAAAAGCAATGAAAACGTTCGCCAGAATTTTGATCTTGATTGTCGTGCTTAGTTTTCTGGGCGGCTGCACCCCGGCTGCTCCGGCGGCCCCGGCCACGTCGAGCGAGCCCACAGCGGTGGTCGAGCCGACCCTGACCGCCAAGGAAGAATGGCTGAAGGCCAACCAGCTCGGCAAGTTTGACACCGGCGAGCAGGACTGGGCGGCAATCGAAGCGGCGGCCAAGAAGGAAGGCAGCGTCATCGTCTACGCCAATTCGTCCAAGATCGCCAAAGCTGCCGAAATGTGGGCCGAAAAATACCCCGACATCAAGCTGGAAGGCTACGATCTGGGTGGCGATGATGTGCTGTCCAAGACCATCGGCGAGCAGGAATCCAGCCTGTTCGTGGGCGATGTGTGGTTCAGCAGCGGCGGCGCTGAACTGTACGGCTCGGTCCTGCCCAAGGAGTATGTCTGGCGCTTCGTGCCCAGTGGCCTCAAGGTCCCCGAAGAGCTGACCCAACCCCTGCTGGTCTCGCGCTTTGGCACCACGCTGCTGGCCTACAACTCCGAGCTCAACGAAACCTGCCCGGTCACCAACCTGTGGGAGCTCACCCAGCCGGAATGGAAGGGCAAAGTCGTCATTGAAGACCCGCTGAACGATGCTTCGACCCTCAGCAAGCTGATCACCATCGCCTTCCACGCGGATGACATGAAGGCTGCTTACAAAGAGCTGTACGGCAAAGATCCCGAGCTGGATGCCGATACCCCGGATGCCGGCTGGCTGTGGCTGAAGCGCTTCGCGCAGAACGGCCCCATCCCGCAGCCCGGCGGCGATGAGGTCGACTCGGCGTTTGCCACCCCCGGCATGAGCGACAGCCTGCTGGCCTTCACCTCGTACTCGAACT
Organism: Longilinea sp.; assembly: GCA_039810245.1. Taxonomy (GTDB): domain Bacteria; phylum Chloroflexota; class Anaerolineae; order Anaerolineales; family Anaerolineaceae; genus CALDSL01. The sequence goes on from JBDHWQ010000003.1 coordinate 105,620, forward strand.
ACCCGGACGTGGAAGACGGCAACCTGGCCTTTGAACCCTGCTGGGGCGCCAAGCCCGTGGTAGGTATCCAGAACCAGAGCTACCTGGGTATCCTCAACCAGGCCAAGCATCCGAACGCGGCCAAGCTGTTCATCCGCTTCGTGATGGAAGATGGCAAGGATCCGTGGGCCAAGTACGGCACCTACTTCGCGCTGACCGATTACGAAGTTCCGGAAGGCATGAAGACGCTGGATGAAATCCGCACCATGACCTGGATGCTGAACGAAAAGTATGCGTATGACAACATGGTCAAAGCGCGCGACTTCTACCTGCTGAACCTGGCCAAGTAGTAAGCTCGCCTTTCGTTACCCTCATCAAAGACTGTTTGCTGCACTCCTGGGCGCGTCTGCCTGTAGCGTGCCCGGGAGTGCGCGAATCTATCCGGGAGTTTAGAAAGGTATTCTGGTATGAACATTCAGGCTGTCTTCTTCGATATGGGTGGCACGTTGGAAACGTTCGGGTATACACGCGCGCTGCGGCTGGAAGCTATCCCGGCGCTGCGCGATTGCCTGAGCCGGCATGGCATCAACTTCGCCCTTACGGATGAGCAGCTGCTGGATGTGATCAGTGACGGTTTGAGCCGCTACAAGCGCTGGTGCCTTGCCAGCATGGAAGAGCTGCCTTCCGCGCGCATCTGGCGCGAGTACGTTTTCCCCGGCGCGGACGTTGACCAGCAGGCGTTGGCAGCGATTGCCGAGCCGCTGACTGTGCTGATGGAAAAGACATTTTACCGCCGCGCGCTGCGCCCAGAAGTGCCGGAAGTGCTGCAAGCTATCCGCGCCATGGGGCTGAAGATGGGTATCATCAGCAACGTCAGCAGCCTGGGGCTGGTGCCGCAGAACCTGGCCGAGTATGGCATCACGGAGTATTTTTCGCCGGTGGTGCTGTCCAGCGCATACGGCCGGCGCAAGCCCGACCCGTCTATCTTCCATCACGCCGCGCGGCTGGCCAACGTGCCAGCCGGCGCCTGCCTGTACATCGGCGATCGCGTGCGGCGGGACGTGGAAGGCGCGCGGCGCGCCGGCTACCGGTTGGTAGTGCAGATTGCGCACGACTTCGAGCACGGCGAAGACGACAGCGGCCCGCAGCCTGACGCGTTGATCACCGATATGCGCGCCCTTGTGGGCATCCTGCGCGCGGCCAAGGCCGCGCCGGCGGTCACACCATCCGGTCGCATCCGCGGGCTGATCTTCGACGCCGGCGACCTGTTGTATTACCGCAGCGAGCGCGGCACAAAGTTTCGCGCTTTCCTGGCAGAACAGGGCCTGCAGGTAGACCCCAACCATGCTGAGAAGAAAAAGGCAATCGAATATCAGGCCTACCGTGGTCAGATTTCCCACGACGAGTACCGCGAAGCTATCGTGCGCCTGTACGGCATCCACCAGCCCGAGCTGGTGCTGCGCGGCAAGCAGGCGCTGGTGGACGATGATGCCAACGTGATGTTCTTTGAGGGTGTGGCGCAAACGCTGCAGGAATTGAAGGCTCGCGGTTACCTGCTGGGCATCGTCACCGATACAGCCAACTCGATTTCCTCTAAGCTGAGCTGGTTTGAGCGCGGCGGGTTTGGCCACGTGTGGGATTCCATCATTTCCTCAATGGACATCGGCGTGCGCAAGCCTGATCCCACCATTTACCAGGCGGCGCTGCGCCAGTTGGGCCTGCAAGCATCTGAGGCGGCCTTTGTGGGCCACCGCGCATACGAGCTGGAAGGTGCGCGCGCCGTGGGCATGTCTACCATCGCCTTTAATTATGATCCTGATGCGTGCGCCGACCGCTTTCTCGATCATTTTACCGACCTGACCCATACTGTAACGACCCTGTAGCATGATGACCGACATTCAAGCTATCCTGTTTGATATTGGCGGCACGCTGCGCTACAGCGTGCGCCGCACCCGCGCCGAAATTGAGCGCATTTTGAGCGAGATGATGGGCATTATCGACGCGAGCGACCCGGTGATCGCCTTTGAGAGCCGCCTGGCGCAGCGCGCCCTGGCGTATAAGCACTGGGCCGCGCAAACCAACATCGAACTGAATGAGCGCGAACTGTGGACGCGCTGGATGCTGCCCGATTACCCCGCCGAGCAGGTAGCGTCGCAAGCCGTGGCGCTCAACCAGCTTTACCGCGATTCGTTAGGCCAGCGGCTGCCCTTCCCTGATAGCCGTGAGATCATTATCTCGCTGTACCGGCGCGGCTACCGGCTGGGTGTGGTCAGTAACACTACCAGCAGCGTGGAAGTGCCCGGACTGCTGCGCGAGCTGGAGATTGCCGGTATGATCGAAGTGGTGGTGCTTTCCGCGGTATCCGGCACGCGCAAGCCGCACCCGGCGATTTTGCTGGAAGCCGCGCAGCGCATGGGCGTGGCCCCGGAACACTGCGCCTACGTAGGCGACCGCGTGGAGCGCGACGTGGCCGCGGCCCGCGCCGCCGGGTTTGCGCGCACGGTGATTATCGACCCCGCGCCGGGCGAGAATGGCAGCCACGGCGGGGATGCCGACAGCGCCAATCTCTCGCCCGATTACAGCGTGAGCGAGTTGTGCGCTGTGCTGGAGATCTTTCCCGATCGCCCCGCGCCGCGCCCGCCCGTGACCTACAACGCCGCGCTGTCAACCATGTACGCCATCCAGAACTTCCCCAACCTGGGCGACTTTTTCGAGTACGCGCGCCGCGCGGGTTTTGCCCATGTGGAGCTCAACCACAAAGTGACTTCGGCCATGCTGGAAGGCGTGCCGCTGGATGGCGTTTCGATCCGCAGCGTGCACGAGCCCTGCCCGGCGGATATCAGCGAGGCGGAGTTGAAAAAACGCGGCTGGCTCATCTCTGCCGAAGAGGAAGCCTTACGCGTTGAGGGAGTGAAAGCCATCCGGCGCAGCATCGACCTGGCCGCGCGCGTGGGCGCGGACGTGGTGGTGATCCATGCCGGGGAGACCGTGCCAGACCTGGAGCACCGCGAGCGCAAACTGCGCAAAATGCTGGAAGCCGGCGAGCGCTACAGCGCCACGTACCAGGCGATTTTTGATGAGATGCTGGCGATCCGCGCCAGCGCGGCGCCGGCTGCCTTCGATTCTGTGCGCCGCAGCTTGAATGAGTTGCTGGCTTACGCTGCGCCGCGCGGCGTGCGCCTGGGGCTGGAAAATCGTTATCATTACCTGGAATGCCCCAGCCCCGATGAGCTGGAAGCGCTGCTGGCGCTGGCCGGCCCCGACCGGCTGGGCTTTGTTTTCGACATCGGCCACGCGCACGCGTTGGAATACCTGGGGTTTTATGCCAAAGACCACTGGCTGCAGAGGTTTGGCGCGCGGATCATCCTCACCCACCTGCACGATCTGCGCGGTACTACCGACCATTACGCCCCCGGTTTAGGCAGCGCCGACTATGCCGGCGCCGCGCAATACCTGCCCGGGGAAGCCTACCGCACCTGCGAGATCCAGACGTTCAACACGCCCGAGCATGTGCGTGCCGCGCTGCGCATCCTCGCGCACAACGGCTGCATCACTGCCATACCATAACTTTTGGAGGGGAAATGCGCGCTTTATTTCAAAAACGACAGAATATTTTTCTCAAGCTGATCCACGACCAGGCGGCGCTTACCTTGGAAGGCCTGGAAGCACTGACGCGCTACATGCAGGGCCAGGACCCCGAGGCCGCCAAGACCCTGGCGCTGAAAGAGAAAGAGGCAGACGAGGCGCGACGCATCCTCATCTATGAGCTCAACAAGACCTTCGTCACGCCGTTTGACCGCGAGGATATCTTTGCGCTTTCGCGCACCATCGATGATGTGATCGATTATGCCAACAGCACCATCACCGAGCTGGAAATGCTCAAGGTGAAGCCCACCGCGCATATGCAGCGCATTGCCGCGCTGCTGCGTGACGCCGCCGCCGAACTGCTGCAGGCCGTCGACCGGCTGGATGGTCACCCTGGCGTGGCCAACGAGCACGCGCAGCGCGCCAAGGCACTGGAAAATCGTATTGAAGATGTGTACCGCGAAGCGCTGGCCGACCTGTTCAGTGGCGGCGAGGACATCAAGCAGGTGGTGAAGATGCTCAAGTTCCCCGAAGTATACCGGCACATGAGCAATGCCGCCGACCGCGGCGACGAAGCCGCCAACGTAATCGCCGATATTGTGGTAAAAATCGCCTGATGAGGCGGAAAACATGCTGATTTACGTGATTATCGTAGTTGTTCTGGCACTGTTCTTTGATCTGACCAACGGTATCAAGGACTCCAGCAATATTGTCGCCACCATGATCATGTCGCGCGCGTTCTCGCCGCGCGTGGCGCTGGGGGTGACGGCGGTGTGCGAGTTCAGCGGGCCATTCATCTTTGGCGTGGCGCTGGCGGAAACCATCGGGCGCGGCATCGTCAGTCCCGAGGCGATTGATACCCAGGTGCTGGTAGCAGCACTGGTCAGCGCCGTTTTCTGGAATCTGGTCACCTGGTACCTGGGGCTGCCCAGCAGTTCGTCCCACGCGCTGATTGGTGGGCTGGTCGGCAGTGTGATGATCTCGGCCGGGTGGAACTCGATCCAGATGTCCGGTCTGACCAAAATCCTCGTTGCGCTGTTCACCTCGCCACTGATCGGTTTTGTGTTCGGCTTTATCATCCTGCGCCTGATCTACCTGTTGGCCTGGAACGCTTCGCCACGTATCAATGGACTGTTCAAAAATGGGCAGATGGTCACCGGCGTGGCGCTGGCGCTCAGCCACGGCGCGAACGACGCGCAGAAGACGATGGGGATCATCACCCTGGCTCTGGTTACCGGCGGCTACCTGCAAAACTTTGTCGTGCCGTTCTGGGTCATCTTCGCCTGCGCTGCTATGATCGCCATTGGCACTGCTATCGGTGGCTGGCGGCTGATCAAGACCCTGGGTGGCAAGTTTTTCAAGATCCGCCCGGTGGACGGTTTTGCCACGCAGATGGCTTCGGCATCGGTGATCCTGGGCGCGTCGTTGATGGGCGGTCCGGTAAGCACCACGCAGGTCGTCAGCTCGGCCATCATGGGTGTAGGCGCGGCGGAGCGCATCAACAAGGTGCGCTGGCACGTCGCGCAGGATATCATCGTCGCCTGGGTGCTGACCATCCCCGCGTCTGCCCTGGTCGGCGCAGGCATCTACTGGCTGCTCGAACGCTTTGCGTAAATAGATACTCACAAGGACTCTCGCATCATGACCCCTCATTATGACCTCGTCACCATCGGCAATTACACCAAAGACACCATCATCAACCCATCCGGCACGCGCTATGTAGATGGCGGTGGCATGAACTACGCCGCCTATGCCGCCGCACGCCTGGGGCTGCGCACCGCCGTGGTCACGCGCCTGGCGCGCGAAGATGATCACGTGGTGCGCGCATTTGAAGCCGCCGGCATCACCTGTTACCCTACCTACACGCCGTCTTCGACGCTGATGAAGCTGGAATACCCCACGACGGACCCCGATATCCGCACCCTGAGCGTGGCGGGTACGGCCGGCAGCATCCCGTCTACGGCGCTGGATGGCATCAGCACCCGCGCTGCCACCATCAACGCCAGCTACCGCGGCGAGGTGGGCATGGATGTGATCGAGCGGCTGCATGCGATGGGTGTGCTGCTGGCCGCCGACATGCAGGGCTTTGTGCGCGTGCTGCGCGGGCAGGACCTGGTGTATGAACCCTGGCCGGAAATGGCTGCCACGCTGGCGCTGGTAGACGTGGTCAAGAGCGACGCGGTGGAAGCAGAGTTTCTGACCGGCGAGAAGGATATCTACCGCGCGGCGCGCTTCTATGCTGCCATGGGGCCAAAAGAGATTGTGTTGACCCATAAAGATGGGGTGCTGATCCACGCGGACGGGCAGGATTACGACTTTGGCTTTTACCCGGCGCAGCTCATCGGGCGCAGCGGGCGTGGCGACACCTGCATCGGGTCGTACATCGCGCGGCGGCTTTCGGCCGGGGCGCGGGAGGCCGGGCGCTGGGCGGCAGCCGTCACCAGTCTGAAGATGGAAAAGCTGGGCCCGTTCGACCGTTCCGTGGCGGAGGTAGAAGCCTTCCTGGCCAGTAAATATAACGGAAAGCACTGATCCGTGGTGAGCCGCGAGGTCGGGCCGGCCGAGCAGCAAATCCAGGCGCGCCGGGCGCAGCGAGCGGGCACGTACGCGCGCGCCTGGGCGCGTATGCTGGGCGAATGGGGCGCGGATGCCGCGGGTGACCGCGCCTGGCTGACCTATGCTGCCAGTTATCTGCTGCGCACGGGCGGCGTACACTGGGCCATCGATCCGTTTACCCTGGCAGCGCGCATCCCCGGCGCGCCGCCGGTGGAAGTGAGCGCGCTGCGCCGGCTGGACTTTGCCCTGTTGACTCACCGCCACAACGATCACCTGGACCTGGGGCTGATCCGCGCGCTGCGCGATGCTCCCATTACCTGGGTAATCCCCGATTTTTTGCAGCCCGCCGTGATCGATGCGGCTGCCTTGCCGCGCGAGCGCGTCATCACGCCGCGCGCCGGGCAGCCGCTGGAGTTAAACGGCGTGCGCATCATGCCGTTTGAGGGGCTGCATTACGAGTACGGCGCGGACGGCGCGCCCGTTCGTGGCGTGCCCGCGCTGGGCTACCTGGCCGAGCGCGGCGGGCGGCGCTGGCTGTTTCCCGGCGATACGCGCACCTACGACGCGATGCGGCTGCCCGCCTTTGGCGCGGTGGACGTGCTCTTTGCGCACCTGTGGTTAGGGCGCGGCGCGGCGCTGCTGCCCCAACCGCCGCTTCTGGACGCCTTCTGCCGCTTTTGCCTGGACCTGCGCCCGGCGCGCGTGGTGCTCACGCACTTGAATGAGTTGGGCCGCCCCGCGGCGGAATGCTGGGATGAGAGCCATGCCGCGCTGGCCCTGGCGCGCCTGCAGGTCCTGTCCCCCGGTCTGGCGGTGGAACCTCGCCAGATGGGGGAAAGCGTGGACCTGTCTTGAAGACGCTCGGGCTTTTTGCGCCAGCGCAATGACCTTCCGCGCGCCGCCGGGTACACTCATCGGGTGAACAACTCTCTCCCACCCGGTGACGCGTGAAAATCCGATCTTTTCCCATCCTTCCCTTTCTCATTCTTGCCATGCTGGCGCTGCTGGCCGGCCTGTGGGCCGGGCTGCTGCGCCTGGGTTGGGCGCTGCCGCCGCTCAGCGCGGCGCTGCCCATGCAGCACGGCGCGCTGATGGTTTCCGGTTTCCTGGGCACGCTGATCTCTCTGGAGCGCGTGGCGGCGCTGCGCCGCCGTTGGATGTTCGACGCGCCGCTGTTTAGCGGGCTGGGCTGGCTGCTCAGCCTGGCGCTGCCGGGGATGATCGCAGGGCCGCTGCTCATCACCCTGGGCAGCCTGTTCACCGCCGCCATCCTGCTGGTGATGTACCGCCGCGAATCGAAGGTGTATACCGCCGCCATGGCGGCCGGCGCAGTCTGCTGGCTGGGCGGCAACCTGCTGTGGCTGCTGGGCTGGCCGGTGTTCCAGGTGGTTTGGTGGTGGGCGGCATTCCTTGTGCTGACCATCGCCGGCGAGCGCCTAGAGCTCAGCCGCGTGCTGCGCCTGGGGCCGCGCCAATTCCGCCTGTTTGCCGCCGCGGCAGTGGTTTTCCTGCTGGGCGCGCTGCTGACCAGGTTTCTGCCGCAGATCGGCGCGCGGGTCACCGGGGCGGGCATGCTGCTGCTCAGCGCGTGGCTGCTGCGCTACGATATCGCCCGGCGCAACCTGCGCCATACCCTGCCGCTGACGCGCTTTATCGCTGCCTGCCTGTTCGGCGGTTATTTCTGGCTGGGCGCCAGCGGGCTGCTCAGCCTGGCGCTGGGGGCGCAGACCGCCGGGCCGTATTACGATGCGCTGCTGCATACGGTTTTCGTCGGCTTTGTTTTTTCGATGATTTTTGGCCACGCGCCAATCATCCTGCCCGCGCTGACCGGCATCCAGCTCGTGTACCGCCGCGCCTTTTACCTGCCCCTGGCGCTGCTGCACGCCTCGCTGCTGCTGCGCGTGGCCGGTGACCTGGCGGGGTGGGCTGGCGCGCGCCGCTGGGGCGGGTTGTTGAACGAAGTCGCTGTCCTGGCGTTTCTGGCGCTGTTTCTGGTGACGGTGCTCGGCCGCCGGCGCGCCGGGGGAGGCCGCTGATGCCCCCTCTCACGCGCTGGATGTTGAAGACCTCGCTGGTGTACCTGTTCCTGGCGCTGCTGGTAGGCATCCTGCAGGGGCTGCGGCCATATCTGGGGGCCGCGCTACCCTTCTTCCGCGCACCCGAGCCGGTGCGCGTGCACCTGTTCGTGGTCGGCTGGCTGACATTGCTAATCTTTGGCGTGGTGTTCTGGATGTTCCCCAAGTACAGCCAATCGAAGCCGCGCGGCCACGAATGGCTGGGCTGGCTGGCCTATGGGCTGCTCAACGCCGGGTTGGTGCTGCGCGTGATCGGCGAAAGCGCGGGGCAGCCGGGCACGTTCTTCGGCTGGCTGCTGGTGGTTTCCGCCGTTCTGCAGTGGCTGGCCGCGCTGGCGTTCATCGCCAACACCTGGCCGCGCGTCAAGGAGAAATAATGATGCCACGGTTGACTGTCCTGACATTGCGCGCGGCGCTGCTGCATTTGCTGACCGGCTTCACGCTGGGCGCGCTGCTGCTGGCGAACAAGGGCGTGCCGTTCGCGCCGCGCGTGTGGGGGCTGCTGCCACCGCACGTCGAGTTCCTGCTGGCCGGGTGGATGGCGCAGCTCGCGCTGGCAGTGGCGTTCTGGATCCTGCCGCGCTACCCCGGCGGCTCGCGTGGCGACGAGCGCCCGGCATGGGCCGCTATCCTGCTGCTCAACCTGGGCGTGCTGCTGGCCGCGGCGCAGGCGCTGGTCGCGGGTAATGTGTTCGTTCTGACCGGGCGCGCCTGCCAGCTCGCGGCGGGCAGCCTGTTCGCCGTTCATGCCTGGGGCCGCATCCGCCCGCTGTACCCGATGTCGAAAACCGGATGAGGTAAATTATTCCCGTGTTCAATACATAGCAGAATGGTATTGGATCTGTAATTCAGATGAAGAATCGATATATAATAGATATCTCGTATGCTGTGATCATTAGCTGAATATTCATTTTCGCCGCCCGCTATCGAACTCCATGCGCAAACCATTAATGCAACGCATCTTTCTCGATGCCACTGATGCCATATTCTCACAAGAGAGAAACCGGCGCATAATCGGCATTTTGCTTTTCTCGACGGTCGCTATTTTTGGCGTCGAGACAATGCTGATGGTTATTCTTGAGCTGGTCTTAGACATTCCTGAGCCGCTGGTGTGGTTCGTTGACGGCTTTTTGCTGATTATCTTGCTGTTTCCTTTGAATTATTTTTTTGTCATCCAACCGATGCTGCGCCAGATCGATGAGCACCGGCGCACCAACCTCGAGCTAGCCAAATCAAACGAGATTCTGGAACGATTTTTTGAAATCAGCGATATCCTGATCGCCTATATGGACGCGGACTTCCGTTTCGCGCGTGTGAACATGGCCTATGCGCAGGCTGACTCGCATACGCCCGATTTTTATACCGGCAAGTATCATTTTGACTTGTTTCCCAACCCGGAAAACGAAGTGATTTTCCGGCATGTCGTGCAAACCGGCGAGCCATTCTTTATCTACGATAAGCCTTTCGACTATGCGGGCCATCCGGAACGCGGAATAACGTATTGGGATTGGTCACTCCTGCCGATTAAAACGGTCGAAGGCAAGGTTGTTGGTGTGATCCTGGTGCTGCTCGACCGCACCGCGCATAAGCAGGCACAGACAGCTCTGGAAGATAGCGAACGCCGGTTTCGGGCGGTGTTTCACCAGACCTTCCAGCAGATTTTGCTGCTGGGCCCGGATGGAAGGGCAATCCTTGCCAACCAGACAGCACTGGATTTTTCTGGCTTAAGTCCGTCGGACGTGCAGGGGAGATGCCTGTGGGAATTCCCGGTATGGGAAAAAACGGGTGTTGAGACCGAAACGCTTCAAGAATTTGTGGAGAAAGCGATTGGCGGGGCGACAGTACGGAGCATATATGCGGTCCGCTCGCAAACCGGGCAGCTTGCCAGCCTGGATGTCACGATTAAGCCTATGGTGGACGATCACGGCGATTTGCTGCTGCTGATTTGCGAGGCGCGCGATATCACCGAGCGCGTCCTGTTTGAAGAGGCGCTGCGCGTAAGCGATACGCAAGTTAAGCGGCTGTACGAGGCGGAGAAGCATGCTCATGATCTGGCTGAAACTATGCGCTGCGCCGCCTTATCGCTTTCCGCTTCCCTCGATAGTGATGCTGTCATGGATACATTACTCGATTTTCTGCGCGATATCACCGGCTACACCAGCGCGCATATCGAAATTCTGGAAGATCCAGACCATTTGATGGTGCGCCTGGCACGTGGTGAAAAGAATTGGGAGCCGGAGCGCCGGCTGCTTGGCAGGCGTCTCGAGATTGATGAGCTGAAGATTTTTCATCCGATCTTGCGCGAGCACAGCCGTGAGGTAGTATCTTGCTCGGATACCAGCACGTATCATGGCACCCGCTACTATCCCGGCAATCAGTATATTGGTAGCTGGTTTGCCATTCCGGTGCTGGCCGGAGACCAGGTGGTTGGCCTCTGTATTGCCGAGCACGTGCAGCCCAACTATTTTACGCGCGAAGAAGTCGAGTGGGCGGTGGCTTTGATCAATCAGGCCGCCATCGCAATTCAGAATGCCTGGCTGTTCGAACAAATTCTAAAAGGGCGCGAACAGCTCCAGGCGCTTTCGCGCCGGCTGGTTGAAGTACAGGAAACAGAACGCGGCTATATCGCGCGCGAGCTGCACGATGAGGCCGGCCAGGCGCTGGCTTCGCTGATGGTGGGGCTGCGATTGTTAGAGCGCGAAGGCGGCAATCCGGCGGCAGTGGCCGCGCGCAGCCAGGAATTAAAACAGATCGCCGATGGCGTGCTGGAAAACCTGCACCGCCTGGCGATTAACTTGCGCCCCACTGCCCTGGATCACCTCGGGTTGGTGGCGGCGTTGCGCCAGCATACCAACAACCTGGCAACCCAGCATGGCCTCGAAGTCCAGTTTGATGTCATTGGCGATATCGGCAGGCTGCCCGGTGAGACAGAAACTGCCATTTATCGCATCATTCAAGAAGCATTAACCAATGTAATTCGCCATGCGCGCGCCTCTCGCGTAGACGTATTGCTGGAGCAACGCGGCAGCGCTTTTTCGGTCATCATTGAAGATAACGGCGTTGGGTTTGACCCCAAAGCTCCAACAAATAACCAGCTAGGCATGATTGGTATGCACGAACGCGCGGTTATGCTGGGTGGGGTGTTGAGCGTAGAAAGCGCTCCAGGCGCCGGTTCAACCATTATCCTGGAGGTCCCGTGTCCATCCGTATCGTAATCGCAGATGACCATCGTATTTTACGCGCAGGGCTGAAAACCCTGCTGAACTCTGACCCCAATCTGCAGGTTGTTGGCGAAGCAACCAATGGCGAAGAGGCATTGGAAGTTGTTCAAACGCTGCAGCCGGATATCTTGATGATGGATGTGGGTATGCCCGGGAACGAGAATCTTGAGGCAACGCGCCAGATTATCGCGGCTGTGCCTGCCACGCGCGTGCTGATGCTGACCATGCATGAAGATGGTGCGCTGCTGCAGGAATGCCTGCGCGCCGGCGCGAAAGGCTATATTATCAAGCGCGCGGCTGAGTCAGAACTGGTAGACGCAATTTACGCCATCCAGCGTGGGATTATTTATATTCACCCATCGCTGATGCACACGCTTGTCACTCCACCGCAGAAAACCAATGCGCCCGGCCCACAAGAAGGTGAGCCTTTGACGGCGCGCGAGATAGAAATCCTTATGATGATTGTGGAAGGGCACACCAATCGCCAGATCGCTGAAAACCTGAACATCAGCGTGCGCACAGTCGAAACGCACCGCTCCAACCTGATGGATAAGCTCAACCTGCACAGCCGTGTAGACCTGGTGCGTTATGCCAGCGCCCATAATTTGAACCATCGAAAATAGCCCGCGGATAATCTCCGTAGAAAACACGGATGAGCGCTGTGTTTTTCCGCAATCCATCCGTTCTTTCTCGCAAAAATAAATCCTGATTTCACACGGTTTTCAAACCGCCTGCAAATGCTTATTCTATAGCTTGCAGGCGGTTTATTCGTATGGGGGAATTTTAGCGCCTGTTTCTCCTAAATTTTCAACCAAATAATCTTGAAACAAGGAGGGGGTATCGAAACAAAACCAGCTATTTCTACGTGTTTGTGGTGTGATATGCAAAGGGGATAGCCTGTTCCCACGCTCGGAACGCGCTTCTGAAAAGCGACGCTTTGTACAGCGGAAAATATGGCAAACCTGTTGAAGGATCGCCCGGTACTTCAACAGCCTTACAAACCTGGCTCGTTCTAATCTGGGGAGATTAACGATGAACATCCGCAAGTTTTTGAATTTTACACTTCTTTTCCTTCTGGTTTTCACAAACCTGGTAGGAGTTAATACACCAGCGAGCGCCATGCCCGAGTCCCCAACTGACCCGACAAAGGTGCCGCATTATTTCGGCCCGTGGCCGAACTGGGCCAACAGCCCTTATACGCTGCCAGACGTAAACGTGGAACTGGTTGGTGATGGCAACGGCGCTACCGCAGCCGCGACAGTGGGCGCGAATGGCGTCATTACCGCGATCACCGTTACCAACCCTGGCATCGGTTACAGCTACGCCGATGTTAACATCACCGGTGGCGGCTCCGGGGCCAGCGCAACGGCGCGCGTGATCACCTCTGGCATCGTCACCAGCATTCAGGTGAATGAAAGCGGCGCGGGTTACACCAGCCCCACAATTGCATTAACCGGCGGCGGCGGCCGTGGAACGCTGCGCCAGGTTGGCAACCCGCTTATTGCGCGCGCGTTTGCGACCGACTACGATACCCCACCCGGCGAGTTGGGGCATGTGTTTGTAATTATTCCGACCACCATGCCGGCCAACGGCTATATCAACGCCATCCAGTACTTCAATCAGGCCGCGGCTGGTGGAAGCCCCACCCCTTCAGCGGGCAGCCTGTTCCATGCTTTTATCCTGCGCCCTACCGGGAACCCGGATGAATACCAGGTGTTGTGGGATAGCGGCGAACAGACCGTGCCGCCGGCAGTGGATCCGGTAGGCGATATCGTCACCATCGCGGTGCCCAATGTAAACATTACCACCGGGGATGTGATCGGCTTTTACGGTCAGGGCATCCCGGTGGATGTGGATACCGGCAGCGACATATTGGTGTATCCGGCCACGCTGCTTCCGTCTGCTGGTGAGCTGGTCACCCTGAATGGGGCTGATTTCCCGGTACATTCCCAGTCTCGCACCTATTCCTTCTCGGCCAATGTGGTAGACACTTCGGCAGTGGCCCCGCTGGTGCGCGCTACGGCAACCGCCTATGGCGGTGTGGACGCGGTGCAAATCCAGGATAGTGGCAGCGGCTACACCATGCCCACCGTCGATTTTGATCTGCCCGATGACCCTGCCGGAAGTGTAGCTCGCGGGCATGCCGAGTATGACCAGGCATCTGGCGCGATTACTGCCATCATCGTAGATGACCCCGGCTCAGGCTACGTGGCCCCACCCAAGGTGGTGATCCGGGATGGCACGCAGTTCGATCCGATCAACAACGGCGGCAGAGGCGCTCTGGCTTTCGCAACGCTAAAAATCACTTCCATCGCGGTCGATACCTATGGCTCGGGGTATACCTCGTCCCCGGCTGTCACCATTACTGACCCCACCGGTTCCGGCGCGGTGGCCAGCGCCACGGTGAATGCGGGCGGCGTAACAGCCGTCACCGTCACCAATGGCGGTTCGGGCTATCTTACTCAGGGCGGGATCAAGAAATTCCAGGATGGCCTGCCCGTGCTGTGCGATCCGGCCGCCGGTTGGGATAACTGCACCGATAACAACCTCGGCCAGCATATTCCCATTGCCGTGCCGGACACAACTACCTTCACCATTGCTAACGGCTTTGCCGCTGATGCAGATTACTACGTGATCGCCGTCGTCCAGCACCGCGAGCAGATGAGCTCGTCGCTGCCGGGCGGCACGCTGCTGCGTGAGTACGTGCAGCTGGAAACCCCGCAGAACGCGTCCTTCAGCAAGCATGTAGCGCTGCAAACCGACCTGCCCGACGGCACATCAGTGCCCGCGCTGATGCCGGATGGCTCGCAGGCTTACGCGGTGGATGACCCGCATTACCTGGGGCCGGTAATCGTGGCCCAGCGCGACCGCGCCGTGCGGATCGTGTTTTACAACCTGCTGCCCACCGGAGCCGAGGGCGACTTGTTCCTGCCCGTGGACTCGACGATGATGGGTTCTGGCATGGGCCCCATGGAAATGATGGACCCGATGAATGACGGTTCGGTCATGGACATGGCGCGCAATCCGATCTGCAACGAAGATCCGAAGAGCATGATGTGCTTCAAGGATAACCGCGCCACCCTGCACCTGCATGGCGGCATCACCCCCTGGATCAGCGATGGCACTCCTCACCAGTGGATTACCCCGGCCAATGAAGACACTCCCTGGCCGCAGGGCGTCAGCGTATCGGAAGTTCCCGATATGGGCAACGTCCCGGGTGTTCCCACCTGCAGCGACAGCCGTGACGGGTGCATGAGCTTCTACTACACGAACCAGCAGAGCGCCCGCCTGATGTTCTATCACGATCACTCCTGGGGCATTACCCGCCTGAACGTTTACGCTGGCGAAGCCGCCGGGTACATGATCACGGATAAGACCGAGCAGAAACTGATCGACACCGGTATCATCCCCGCGGATCAGATCCCGCTGATCATTCAGGACCGCACGTTCGTGCCTGGTCCCGAGCAGCTCGCCGAGCAGGACCCCACCTGGGACAGCCAGCGTTGGGGAACCGAGGGTAACCTGTGGTATCACCACGTGTACATGCCCGCGCAAAACCCCGGCGACCCCGGCGGCATGAGCGCTTATGGCCGCTGGATGTACGGGCCCTGGTTCTGGCCGCCCGCCACCGACGCCAAGTATGGCCCGATTGCAAACCCGTATTACGACCCGAGCTGCAACCTCGACGATCCGGCTACCTGGCAGTACCAGACCGACCCGTACTGCGAGCCGGAGCTGATCCCTGGCACGCCGAACATCTCGGCCGGCATGGAACAGTTCAATGACACGCCGGTCGTCAACGGCACCGCCTACCCGACCACTACGCTGGAGCCAAAAGCCTACCGCATGCGCATCCTCAACGCGGCCAACGACCGCTTCTGGAACTTGCAGTGGTATATCGCTGACCCGCGCACCGGCACGGAAAGCGAAGTGGCTTTGAAGGCCGCGGAGCTGGAAGCGGCACAGACCGACCCGGTGGTGTTCCCCACCCCCGATACCAGCATCAGCCCTGCAGGGCCGAGCTGGATCCAGATTGGCACCGAAGGCGGGTTCCTGCCGGCACCGGTTGTGGTTCCCAACCAGCCGATCACCTGGATTACCGATCCCACCCGCTTCGACGTGGGTAACGTGGACAAGCACTCACTGCTGCTCGGCCCTGCCGAACGCGCCGATGTGGTCGTAGACTTCTCGCGCTTCGCCGGCAAGACGCTGATCCTGTATAACGACGCGCCGGCGGCTTTCCCCGCCCGTGTGCCCGGTTACGACTACTACACCGGCGGCCCAGACCTGAGCCCGGCTGGCGCTCCCACGGTGCTGCCAGGCTACGGGCCCAATACCCGCACCATCATGCAGGTAAAGATCGCCCCCAGCACCCCGGCGCCGGCGTATAACCTCTCCGCGCTGCAGGCAGCGTTCCGCCACCACGCGGATGGCTCGGGCGTGTTCGAGTCTGGCCAGCACCCGGTCATCGTGGGGCAGTCAGCCTATAACTCGGCCTACGGTACCAGTTTTGCTTCCAGCAGCTGGTGCAACGCTCCCGGCAGCACCACTAACCGCTGCGATGGCATGCTGCGTATCTCGGAACAGGGCGGCAACATGTTCAGCTTCAACACGCTGCGCGCCCCAACCACCAAGACGCAGGTGCGCATCGAGCCAAAGGCCATCCACGATGAAATGAACGCCGTTTCCTTCGATGAGTTTGGCCGCATGATGGGCAACCTGGGTGTTGAGTCGGTGCCTGCTACGCCCGGCCTGCAGAACGTGACGCTCTATCCTTACGTGAATCCATCCACGGAACTGATTGACGCCACCAACCTGCCCGATGCGCTCAATGTGACGCCCATCGCCAGGGGTGATGATGGTACGCAGATCTGGAAGTTTACGCATAACGGCGTGGATACGCACCCCATCCACTTCCACCTGTTCGACGTTCAGGTGCTCAACCGGGTGACGTGGGATAACATCATCAAACCGCCGGACGCAAACGAGCTGGGCTGGAAGGATACCGTGCGCGTCAGCCCGCTGGAAGATACCATCGTAGCCCTGCGCCCGATCATCCCGGTCGTGCCGTTCGAGGTACCCAACAGCGTACGCGACCTGAACCCAATGATGCCGTATGGCTCGCAGGCAATGTTCAACAACATCGATGCCAATGGCAACCCGACTGCGCCGATCGTCAACCAACTGGTCAACTTTGGCTGGGAATACGTCTATCACTGCCACATTCTCAGCCACGAGGAAATGGACATGATGCGCCCCGTGTCGGTGGCGGTACCGCCGATCTCGCCGGATGGGTTGCAGTACTCAACCACCTGGAATGGAAACCGGGGCAGCCTGGTGCTTTCCTGGAATGACAATTCCATTACCGAAACGGCATTCCTGATCCAGAGGATGTCTGCGACGGAACCCTGGACAGATCTTGCCACCATCCCCTCGCCGTTGGACCAGCCCAACACGCATGGCGTGCGTACCTTCACCGATAATAACATCGCGCCCAACACGGTGTACCTGTACCGCGTGGTGGCTGAGAATACCATCGGTTACGGCGGCGCATACATGAGCAAAACTGCTTACGCAGAATCGCCAGTGCTGACCATGGCCAATCCGCCTGCCGCTCCTTCTGGACTGGCCGCTGCGGTGGCAGCCGGTCCGCGGGTGAACCTGACCTGGACCGATAATGCCGCCGGTGAAACCGGGTACGTGGTCGAACGCGCAACGGGCAATGGCGCCTACGCGGTGCTGGCAACCGTCGGCGCAGATGTCACGACCTACAGCGACACCACGGTAGCCGTTGGGAGCACATACAACTACCGCGTCATGACGGTGAGCGCGCAGGGTGCTTCGGGCTACTCGAATGTGGCCACGGCAACTCTGGTTCCGCCGCCTGCCGCGCCCAGCAACCTGTCGGCGGCGCTGCAAGCCGGGCCACAGGTGCAGCTGACCTTCCGGGATAACGCCAACAACGAAACCGGCTTTATCGTAGAACGCGCGACCGGGAACGGGGCCTTCGCCCAGGTGGGAACGGTCGGGCCTCGCGCCGGGGTGGGGAATGTCACTTTCATCGACAACACCGTTGCGGTGGGTAACCAGTACCGCTACCGTGTGGCGGCAGCCAACGGAAGTGTGGCATCGGCGTACTCGAACACGGTGTCGGTAAACGTGCCGGTTCCGCCGCCGCCCGCCGCGCCGACCACCCTGACCACCGCGCTGGTAAACGGCACGCAGGTGCGCCTGACCTGGCGCGATAATGCCACCAATGAAACCGGTTTCATCATCGAGCGCTCGAATGGCGGCGGCTTCGTCCAGGTGGGTACCGCGCCCGCCCGGGCCGGCACTGGCAATACGACCTTCGTTGACACGGCTGTTGTCGCCGGGGTGGCCTACACCTACCGCGTGGCGGCAAGCAACAACGGTGTGTTATCGGCTTACTCGAACACCAGCCAGATCACCATACCGGCTGCTCCGGCCGCCCCGGTGAATGTAATTGTGGCCAACGGGCCAAATGGTATCGCCTTCATCCGCCGCATCGTGATCTCCTGGCAGGATGTGTCCAATAATGAGACGGGCTTCACCATTCAAACCGCCACCAATGCGGCATTTACGAGCAACGTAACCAACCTGACGGTAGCACCCAACACCACCACGTACACACAGATCGTTCTGTCGCGCAACACCAACTTCTATGTACGCGTCCGCGCCAACAACGGCACGCAGCTCTTCTCCGGGTGGGTGAACGCCAATCCATTCCCCATCCGCACCAACCCGTAATTACTGGCCTGGCCCACTTTCACCGACCCCGGATTAGAAAGAGCAAGGGCCAGGAATCTCCCCGACTTCCGGCGTCAGCGATAAGGCTGGCGCCGGAAGAGGCTTTTCATGGGGGTAGGCCTGTAATGCGTTATAATGGGCGAGCACAGCGGGGAGGCATCCCCGCTTTTGTTTTTGTCCGCGCAGCGCGCCATTTCCATTCAAAAGAGGCCAGCAGATGCATATCACCGATCAGGAAGCCCTGGACTATCACCGCATGGGTGGAAGGCCCGGCAAGATTTCCGTCACGCCCAGCAAGCCACTGGAAAACCAGCGCGACCTCAGCCTGGCCTACACACCCGGCGTGGCCGCGCCGGTGCTGGCGATCGAAAAAGATCCGCAGCTGGCCTATGAATACACCGCGCGCGGCAACCTGGTGGCGGTGGTGTCCAACGGCACCGCCATTTTGGGGCTGGGGAACCGCGGCGCGCTGGCTTCGAAGCCGGTGATGGAAGGCAAGGGCGTGCTGTTCAAGAAGTTCGCCGATATCGATGTGTTCGACATTGAACTGAACGCCCCCGACCCTGAGCGCGTGATCCAGGTGGTGGAAGCTATGGCGCCCACCTTTGGCGGCATCAACCTGGAAGATATCCGTTCGCCCGAGTGTTTCCACATCGAGCGCGAATTGCAGCGCCGGCTGGATATCCCCGTTTTCCACGACGACCAGCACGGCACGGCTATCATCCTCTCCGCCGCACTGCTCAACGCGCTCGAGCTGACCGGCCGCAGGTTGGATGAGGTGAGGGTGGTTTTTTCCGGGGCCGGCGCGGCCGGGATTGCCTGCGCCAATCAACTGCGCAACATCGGCGTGCCGTGCGAGAACATCTGGCTGACCGACGCCGCCGGGCTGGTGTACGCAGGCCGCTGCGAGGAAATGTTCCCCGAAAAGCTGGCCTATGCCAAAGGCGACCATCCTTCTACCCTGGCCGAGGTGCTGCGCGGGGCAGACGTGTTCATCGGCCTGTCGGTGGCGAACATCGTCACCCCTGAGATGCTGTGCACCATGCGTGAAAAGCCGGTGATCTTCGCGATGGCCAATCCCAACCCGGAGATCAAGTACGAGCTGGCGCGCTCCTGCCGCCCGGATGCCATTGTGGCGACCGGACGCTCGGATTACCCCAACCAGATCAACAACGTACTGGGTTTTCCGTTTATCTTCCGCGGCGCGCTGGATGTGCGCGCGCGGGCGATCGATGAAGCGATGAAACGCGCCGCGGCTGAGGCCCTGGCGGCGCTGGCCAAAGAGCCCGTGCCGGCGGATGTATTGGCGGCTTACGGGCTGGAGCACCTCGAGTTTGGACCGGAATATATCGTGCCGAAGCCGCTCGACCGGCGCGTTTGCCTGTGGGAAGCCCCGGCCGTGGCCAGCGCCGCCATGCGCAGTGGTGCCGCGCGCGTTCAGATCGACCTGGACAGCTACCCCGATCAGCTCGCTGCGCGCCTGGGGATCGACCACCCGGTCTGAGCCTGTGGCCATTTTCTGCTAGAATGCAGCCTGCGACACATACCGCCGGGATGGGAGAAGAACGCATTGGACGGTTTAAGCAGCCGCGAACAGCAGGTGGCGCAACTGGTGCTGGAAGGCAAGAGCAACAAGCAGATTGCTGCGCTGCTGCATATCTCGCTCAGCACGGTCGAATTTCACCTGAAAAATATCTACGCCAGGCTTCAGGTCAGCTCGCGGGTGGAGCTGATCCTGAAACTACGGGAATCCACAGTTGCGGGCGCGGCGCAACCCGCCGAAAATAGAGACGGACAAAGTTCATCGGATTGGTCCACACTCTGGAAGCAGGCCGTCGCTAAATTCGGCAAGGAGATGCGTAGAATGAATGTTGTCAACGAAACCAACCCCGGCCAGACCGCCGCGATGACCTTTTTGGAAGCCGTACGTGTTTGTCTGGCGAAATACGCGCAGTTCGAAGGACGGGCCGGGCGCGCCGAGTTCTGGTGGTTCGCGCTGTTTGTGACCCTGCTGGTCTCGGCGTTCCAGTATGTCAGTGACGCGGCCGCCGCGGTGGCGATGATCAGCGTGCTGCTGCCGTTTCTGGCGGTGGGCGCGCGCCGGCTGCGCGACGCCGGCAAAAACCCGTGGTGGATGTTTTTCCTGCTGGTACCGGTGGGCGGCATAATTATGCTGGGAATTTACTGGGCGCAGCCCAGCGCCCCGCCGCCGGACGCCGGATAGTGGAATGGAACGACAGGGGCGGGCCGCATCGCCCGCCCCTGTCGTTTACCAGGCGGCTGTTTCAGCTCCGGTCGGCGGGGGTCTTGCGGCCGAGAATTTCCATCAACATGCGCACAAACTTGGGTTCGTCGGCGTCCAGCGCAACGTGCACGTTGGGGGCCTTGCCGGTGACAAAGTGCGTGTCGCACACCGTCATCCCGTCGGTCAGCTCGCCGCGTGTTTCCACGTCCACCGGAACGAACACGGTCTCGATCACGCTCGGGTCGAGGATGGCGCACACCGCCAGCGCATCGTGCACCGGGGCGGCATCGTGACGGCCCATCGGGGCGATCTCGGCGTATCCTGCGATACGGCGCTCGGTGAAGCGTGCCGCCGCCGCGGCCGCGATGGTTTCCAGGTTTTTGAGCGCTGTGCAGTCCTGCAGTGAGACCATGGCGCGGTGGGTGGCGTCCAGCGTTACCAGGCGGATGGGCCGCCCGCAGTTAATGGTGATGCGCGCGGCTTCGGGGTCGGCCCACACGTTGAACTCTGCCGTGGGGGTGCGGTTGCCAATCTCGTGCCCGCCGCCCATGATCACCAGTTCCTGAATCTTGGGAGCGATGCGCGGCTCTTTGAGCAGCGCCATGGCGATGTTGGTCAGCGGGCCGACCGGCACCAGGATGATATCGCCATCCGAGGCCATCAACGTGTCCACCAGCCAATCCACGGCGTGCTGTGGCTGCTTGCGCGAGGTCGCCGGCGGCAGATCAAGGTAATCGCCGTGGATTTTGTTGGCTTTTCCGCCGCGGTAGGGCATCCCCGGGCGGCGGTTGGGCACCGCGGTAGCGTACAGCGGGTAGGCGCAGCCTTCAAACACCGGGACCGGCATCTGGATGGCGTCGAACACGCGCAGCGCGTTTTCGGTACACAGGTCCACCGCCACATTGCCGTTGACGGTGGTGACGCCCAGCAGCTCCAGCTCGGGCGAAAGCACCGCGGTCATCAGAGCTACTGCATCGTCGGTGCCCGGGTCAGTATCGATGATAATTTTTTGTGCCATGCGCAATCTCTCCATTATGGATAGGATACTGGATTATATATGTGATCTGCGTGCTGTCTTGTTTGACAACTCCCGTGATTGCACGGAAGCGTCGCGGATCGGGACGTCTGTGGTGATTGTCCGGCGTCGATGCTATGATTCATCGCAAATACCATGCGAAACAGGAGAGCAACCATGCCGAGATCGAAAACTGGAGCGCGGCGAGCTATCCCCTTGTGGGTGTGGGGTGTGCTCGCGCTGATCATCATAGTGGCCGGAGTGTTTGTGCTGCAGGGGGGCCTGCTCACCCGCGATGGCGTGCCCGCCGAGGTCAGCGTAAGCGAGGCGGCCGCGAAACGTGACCAGGGCGCGTTCGTTCTGGACGTTCGCCAGCCTGAAGAATGGCAGGAAGCGCATATCCCCGGTGCAACGCTGATCCCATTGGGTGACCTGCCCAACCGCCTGAACGAGCTGCCGAAAGACCAGGAAATCGTTGTCGTTTGCCGCTCGGGCAACCGCAGCGCAACCGGGCGCGATATCCTGCGCGATGCCGGGTTCACCAACGTCACCAGTATGGCCGGTGGGGTTACCCAGTGGAAAGCGCAGGGACTGGAACTGGTAACCGGGCCGTAAGCCTGCCAGCCGCAATTTTCCCGGTGATGCGCGTAACTTTTTCGCCGGAAAGGCATCGAAGAAATTCACCGCCATTTGATGCCGCCGGGCGGCTCACAGGCGCCAGAACAGCGCCAGCCCGGCTAACAGGGCCAGGAAGCACAGCAGCGTCAGCAGCCAGCCGGCACGGAAAAAGTCGCGAAACTGGTAGTTGCCGGGGGCGATCATCAAAATGTTGACCGGGTGTGCCATGGGCGTGAAGAACGAGGCTGAGCAGCCGATGGCCGTGGCTACAGCCACCGCCTGTGGGTTGGCGCCCACGCTCAGCGCCGCACTGATGGCCACCGGCCCGGTGACCAGCGCGGCGACCTGCCCGCCCATAAACTGCGTGAGCAACGCGGTGAGCAGGTACGATCCGCCGGCCACGCCCAGCGCGCCAAAGGGCGTTACCAGGGCCAGCATGCCCTTTCCCAGAACATTCGCCAGCCCGGTCTGCACCATCGCCAGGCTCACCGCGTACATCCCGGCGATCAGGAACACCGCCTGCCATTCCACCGCGCGGTAGGCCTCATCCATCGCGATGACGCGCAGCAAGAGCAGCATCACCGCTCCGGCCAGCACGCTGAGATACACCGGCACACCGGCCACCGAGGCCCCAATGGCGGCCAGGGTGATGCCCACCGTCCAGGCTGCCTCGCGCGCGCGCACCGGCTGGTCGCCGGGGTTGGCTTCGATGACGATCACGTCCGGGTTACCCTGCAGCGCGCGGATTTGCTGCGCCGGGCCCAGTGTCAGCAGCGAATCGCCCATGCTCAACGCCAGGTCTCCAACATCGGTGCGGTAGCTGCGGGTGGAGCGCTTGAGCGCGATAGCGGTCAGGCCGAACTGGTGGCGGAAGTCTAGCGTTTTGAGCGTTTCGCCTTCCCAGGTCGAATGTGGCGCCAGGATCAGCTCGGCCAGTGTCAGCCCGCGCAGGCTCAAAGAGTCGCTCGACTCCACCGGCCGCGCCTGGATGCCCTGTTCGGCCAGCAGGCACACCTTTTCTTCGCGCCCCACCAGCAGCAGGCGGTCATGCGCCTGCAATCGCAGGCCGGCGCTGGGAATTTGCAGCCCGCCCGGCGCGCGTTGTACCGCGGCAATGCTCACGCCCCAGCGCTTGCCGATTTCGGTCTCCGCAATGGTATGCCCGATGGCGGCTGCACCGGGCTGGAGCTGCCCGATCCACAGGCGCTCACCAATCTGGTACAAGGCTTCCAGTTCGCTGCCGGTGCGGCGTGCGGCCATCTGCCCGGCGGACGGGGCTCGGTCGGGCAGCAGCCGGTCGCCAAACAGCCACAGGAACAGGATACCGACGATGGCGATCAGGCCGCCGGTGGGCGTAAAGTCGAGCACACCCAGTGAGGCCTGGGGTGGGTCGGCAATGCGCAGCAAGTCCGACATGATGATATTGGCGGTGGTGAAGTAGGTGGCTGCGCCGCCCAGCAGGCTGCCATACGCCACCGGGATGAGCAGCTTGCTGGGGCGCGTGCCGGTGCGCCGCGCGGCTTCCATGGCGCTGGGCAGCACCAGCGCACCGGCCGCCAGGTTATTCATAAACAGCGAAAGCAGCGCCGTGACACCGGCAAACAGGGCGATCAGCCGCCCGCGGTCGGTGCCGCTCAACCGCACGATCTGCTGTGCGATCCAACGCGTGACGCCACTTTTTTCCAGCCCGCGGGTGAGGATGAACAGCGAGATCAGCGTGACCACCACCGGCTGGCTGAGACCGGAGATGGCGTGGGCGGCGTCCTGCGGGCTGCGCGCCGGGCCTATCAATCCCAGCCCGGCGAGCTGCAGCGTGCCCAGCAGCACCGCCATCAGCATGGCCGCCAGGTCCATGCGCAGGCGGTTGGCGAGCACCAGCCCCAGCGGGATGACCAGGATCAGAATGACGAGCCACTGTTCGAGGGTCATAGGCTGCCTAAAACTGACGAGAAGTCGCCAGCAGATAGATAATCAGCACCAGCGCCAGCAGCACCACCACCGCCGCGGTGAGCACGATCAACCCCTGGCCGGGGTGCTCGAGGTCCTGGTTGATCGCGTCGCGGATGGCGCGGTAGCGCCAGGTGGCCAGCAGCGTCATCAGCGCGCCAAACGCCACCATCCCCAGGCCGATGGGCAGCGAAAGGCCGGTGCGAGGGATATCCGCGCCCTGGCCGCTGGAAAGGGTGATTTCGCGCAGCCAGAAGTTGAAGCGGGCGATCACAAACCCCAGGCTGATGGTGGCGATGCCAGTGCGCACCCAGGCCAGGAATGTGCGCTCGTTCGCCAGATGCTCATTGGTCTTACCGGATGGTTTCTTCGCTACATTTCCCTCATCCATGCTATCAATGTACCATATTTCGAAAAAGGCGCTCGTTGTGGATGAAAAGCCGCCCAAAGCTCGCGTTTGGGCGGCTGCACTGCCTGGGCTTCCTGGCGGGCTCAGGGGATGGGCCCGCCAGGTGTAATCCTGCCAAATGGTTCGGGTTTCTATGGCATACCTGTGCCTTACCATACTCCCGGCAGCAGCCGGTAGCGCACATTTTGCGCGTAGGCGCGGTAGCCGGGCAGGTTTTCCTGCAAGAAACGGTCTTCCAGGCGCGTGCGGATGATGAAAACGGCGCCAAAAATCAGCACCGGCAGGAAAGCCCATCTGGAATCGAGCAGCAGTGGCATGCCCAGACTGGCGACCAGGCTGCCCAGGTAGCCGGGGTGGCGCACCCACGCGTACGGCCCGCTCGACACCACTTTGTGCCCGCGCTCTTCCTGGATACGCACGGTTCCGGAAAAGAACGCGTTGGTAATCAGCGCGTACGATGCGAGCGTGTACCCGGCCAGGATCAGCGCCAGGCCAAGTAGCTCTACTGGCAGCGAGAAGCCCGCCGACCAGCCGTAACGCGCGTCCAGCCCGGCGGCGAGCAGGATAAATACACTGCCAAAGGCCACCACCGGCGAGAGCCATTTGTCCCATGGCTGGGTATCATCATGCCTGCCGTAATTGGCCCGCTCTTTGAGGATATCCGGCATTTTCCGCGCCGCCAACGCGCGGCTCACGATGAAGCCCAGGATAAACACCACTGCCCCCACCCAGGCCTGCCACCAGCCCCAGCGCCCGGTAATCAGGATGGGCAGCAGAGGAAAGACCACCAGCACCAGTAGCAGCATGACCGCGATGCGCGCGACATTCACACCCTGTTCATCGCTCATTGTGCCCTCGCTTGTTGTGCGTATATGTGATGGCGTTTTGCCTCTCCGCAGCCGCTCCTATCCCACCAGCTCTTCCAACCGGTCGACCAGCCGCGCCAGAGATGCAAACGCGGCGATCACAGGCTCAGGCGAGGTAAGGTCGACCCCGGCCATGCGCAGCGCATCCAGTGGGTAGCGCGAGCCACCAGATTTCAGGAAGTCCAGGTAGCGCTCGGCCGCGCCCGGCTGGCCGGAGACAACGCCCTGCGACAGGGCGTGCGCACCGGAAATGCCGGTGGCGTACTGGTAGACATAGAAGTTCATGTACATGTGCAGGAACTGCGCCCAGGTGATGCCGATACGCTCGCGGTCAAACTCCACCTCATCGCCGTAGCCCTCGTGGAACAGGTCGGCGGTCAGGCCGGTGAGGATATCCGCGCTGACCGGGGCATCGCGCTCGATGCGCTGGTGCATTTCCAGCTCGAAGCGCGCCAGGGTGGGCATGATGAAGAAGTAACGGTGGTAGTTCGACATGGCTTCTTCGATCAGCGCGATCTGGAACGCGCGGCTGGTCTGGGTGCGCATCAGGTAATCGCGCACGGTGGCCTGGTTGAAGTTTGAGGCCACCTCGGCTACAAACAGTCCATAGCGGCTGTACAAAAAGCGCTGGTTAGCGCGCGAGTAATACGAGTGCATCGAATGCCCCAGCTCGTGCGCCAGTGTAGACAGGCTGAACAGGTCATCCGCGTACGACATCATGATAAACGGCCGCGTGCCGTGCGACCCGCTGGAGAACGCGCCCTCGCGTTTGCCGCGGTTGCGGGCACGGTCTACCCAGCGATCTTCCAGGCAGCCGCGGCGCAGGGCGGCCACGTACTCCTCACCCAGCGGGGCCATCCCCTCGCAGATCCAGTCCACCGCCTGCGCAAACGGCACCACCGGCTTGTCGCCGCTCAGCGGGGCCTTAATATCGTACACGCCAAAGCTGTCCAGCCCCAGCGCGTTACGGCGCACGCGCCAGTACTTGTGCCAGGTGGGCAGGTTCTGGCGGAAGACCTCAATCAGGTTGTGGAACACCTCAACCGGCACGTTGTTGGGCTCCAGCGAGGCGTGCAGCGCGCTTTCGTAATTGCGCACGCGCGCGTGGAACACGTCCTGCTTGACGGCCGTGGTGAGCGTGGCAGCGTAGGTGTTCTTCATCGCCAGGTAGCCGTCGGCGTAGTTCTGCCAGGCTGTGCGCCGAACCTGCCGGTCGGGGTGGGTGATCAGCGCGCCCATGCTGGCCTGCCCGATCTCGAGCTGCATGCCGTCAGACGCGACCGCCGGCTGGAATTTGAGGTCGGCGTTGTTGAGCATGTTAAATATGGAGAACGCCCCGGAGAACGGGTCGCCGGCCATGGCCAGCACGCGCTCTACCTCGCCCGAGCACACGTGTGGGCTGCGTTTTTCAAGCCGGTCGACGTACTGCGCAAAGAAGCCCAGCTCTGGCGTGGATTGGATCCAACTCTTCAGCGTTGAAAAGCCCACGGCCATCAGCTCGGGGTCGAAAAAGGCGCGTACGGCTCCGGCGCGCGCGGCGATGCTGCGCGCCTGGCCGGCGCGGGCAGTAGCCGCCTGGTCGAAGGTGTTCACCGAGCTGGCATTATTGGCGTACACCACGATCTTCCCCAGCAGTGTTTCCACCTCTTCCAGCTTCTCAATCGCGGCCAGCAGCACCTGGGGGCCTTCCCCCAGCCGGCCGCGGAAAGCGGCTAACTCGGGCAGCATGGCATCCAGCCGCTGGCCGGCGGCTTCCCAATCCGCGGGTGTGGCAAAGATCGATTCGAGTGCCCAGGTTTCGTGCACGGGAACTTCACTGCGGGCGGGCAGACTGGTGGTTTGGGGCATAGCATGTCTCCTGGAGAATTCGAGGGTGGGGTTGGGCCGGGCAGTCCTTTCCCGACAGGCGCATCTGGGATGATTATAGCGCAGGCAAGCTGTTCAAACCGCTCACACGATATCTGCCATATTCCCTTTGCATAGAGCGCCGCGTACGCTCTGACGGAGGCCTTCCGGTTTTATCGATTGGCGGGCAGGGCTCCAACCACCGCTCCCAGCGCAAACAATAGAACAAAAACAGCGATCATTACTCCAAGGACAATGGAGTATTTTTCTGGTTTTATTTGTCCATTCTGGTCCATCTTTCGAATCAATGGGAATAAGCGCCAATAAAACGAAAGGGTGGCCAGGCACAAGGCAACCAGGCTAATTCGTTGCAGGTTGGAATCTCCGAACAGGATAATTACTGCCAACAGGAGGAGGAAAATTAATTTCGCTCCGGCCACCCAATAGACCAGATACCTGACGAAAGCATGGATTTCCGGGTCCTGTTTTGATTTTTCCCAGGCGGAAAAAACGCCCACTGCATTGGCGTACTTTGATCCTGGCGCAAAATACATCGCCAAAACATTGGAAGACTCCAGGAGGATGAACGCCAGAATCACGATTCGTGCAAACATAGCATGGGCTCCCGGTCAGGCCGTTTCTTCGTTCCCTCAAAATTGATCATATCGCTCTTATCACCTTTTTTTGGATTGTTTCATAATCTCTTGGGTCGCGTACCAGCCTGTCAACATTGCGATGGGAACGCCCGCCGGAGAATAGGCCCATTGGCCGGCTTGATAGATATTTGCGATCGGGGTCATAACGGATTTGGGGATATCTTTCAAGCGGTTGATCACTGGCGGTTCCGTTTCAAAGGACCATCCGGTAATCGCCCCCTCGGAACTGCCAGAGGTCTTATTGATCGTTAGAGGCGTCGACGAAAACTTGAACAGGATATCTTTATCAATATCCGGATAGATCGTCTGGGAGAAAATTGCGATGATCCGGTCCTCAATCGTTCTCTTGAACTCGTCATACCAGCCGGCTTTTTCCACCTTTGCCATCAGATCATAATCGAATAGGCAGCTAATCATCAACCCGGATTGCCCTTCAGGCGCCAGGCTGCTGTCTCGTATGGCAGGAATGGAAATCTCGAAGGTATTGAGCTGAAGATATTTCTCCAGCCAGGCAAGGATCTCGCTTTTTGTTCGTTGCTCAAAATTCTGGATCAGGCCCAGCCTTTCCTCGCCATTCGTTTCTCCCAGGCCTTGCCTGGAAGGGGTGTAGAACAGGTGCGCGCCGCCATTTTGTTGAAAATAGGAGGGCGGCTGCTTGACCCCCAGAAACATGATGAAGATCGATTCCGCCCCTTTTGACGAGAGGACGCGCTGCGCTTCCAGCTCAATTTTGCGCGCCGTTGCTGGATCAAGACCGGCCGGATTGATAGATCGATACAGGGTTTTTAAGTCAGCAGACCAGATCAATTGGTCGTATGGATAGCATTGACCTTCGGAATCGATGACTTTTGACTCGGAGGGAACAACTTCCACAATGCGGGTCTTCAACTGGATTTCGCCGCCGCATTCACGAATTTTCTCTTGTAATCGACGTTCTAACACACCTGTTCCGCCAAGGGGGTAAAAATAATCAAGGTAAACATAAAAGTATCCCAGGGCAAAATACGTGGGTGTTTTGCGGAAAAAGTGCTGGGTCAGGATGTCGATCAAGGACTGGTTTTTCGATAAGCCGCGCAAAAAATCTTCCATGGGCAAATTGAATTGGTTAAACTTGCGCAGGGCATGTAAGAACTTGAACGTCCAGGGGATCAGTTTTCGGAACACGAACTTTTTGTCGCTCATCACATCCCCAAAATTCGGATTGTCAAACTCATACAGCACCTGGTTATATCCAGATAGTTCTCGCATGATCGGAATGATTTTATCGATATCCGGGCGACTTTCCGGGTAAAGATGAACCAGAACCTGACGATACTTTTGCAAATCGTCCATCGAATTTACCTGGAAAAATTGATCTTCAACGCCGATCGAAATTTTATTTTCCAACAGTTCGCATTGAATTCCCAGCTCTTTCAACATGGGTTTCACAATGCCTGAGTTCACAAAAGCCCTCGGGCCCGAGTCAAAGGAAAATCCTCCGCTCTCAAAAGTACTTAGTAATCCTCCGGTTCGGTCGTTTTTATCAAGAAGCAAGACATTGTTGTTCTTCCGGGTTAAGTAAGCGGCCGCGGTTAACCCAGCCATCCCAGCGCCGACGATGACAGTTTTATTTTTCGCTTCCATGAAGACCTCCCAATTCACGGCTGATGGTCCACAGTTTTTCCGCAGCATCTTTGTCCAATGCCGGAGGAGCAAGCTCTTCCATCGTTGTTAGATTAAAAAACTGACCGGACACTCCTTCCAATTCAGGAGAAACGCCTAAGTAATAAAGAGCTTCTGCGGAAACATCGGCAGTCCGGGCATTGCGGTCCACCAAAATACGTTTGAAGAATTTGTATCCTTCCCCGTTGTTCTGCCCGCTATTGGTTTTTACATTCCCAGGGTGCATGGCATTTACCGTAATGTTGCTCCCCCGGAAATATTCATTTAACTTGATCATCGAGAGAAGCTGCGCCATCTTGGCAGCGCCGTAGCTTTTCAGGCCGGAATAGCGGTGTTTGTTCCAGGATAGATCATCCAAATAAAGGCCCCAAACCGCGAACCGATAGGCTTCCGAATTGACGAAAAGTATTCGTCCACTGCGTTGGGCCTTAAGCTTTTCGATGAGGGAATAATTCAGGATGAATGTACTGAGATAATGGGTCTGGAAAACTGCCTCGATGTTGTCACCGGTAAGCGTTTTATGGGTAATATAGACGCCCGCATTGTGAATCAGCACATCAATATTCCGATCCAGGCAAGACAACTGCTTTGCCACCGCGTGGACATCCGCTAACCTGGAAAAATCGGCGATTAAATAGTCGCATTTCACCTTGAACTCACTGGCCAGGGCCTCACATAACGCTATGGAGCGTTTCTCATTGCGATTAATGCACAAAATGTCGGCGCCATGCGCGGCGTATTTCTTCGCCGTCGCATATCCAATGCCTGACGTTGCGCCGGTAATAACCACCAGACGGTGCTGAAAATCATCCAAACATATTTTTGGATCTGATCGAAGGTTGCGCACCATCGCAAATATGTTGGACCACTTGTATTCTTTGAGGTATTTGTTCATCCGCCTGTTATATATTTCATGTATGGGGTGGAAAGCTTAAAACGAGTGTACTAATTTTACTTTGATTTTCCCGCTGTGTTATAGAAAACTTGTTGAAAGTGCTCAAGATAGAGGATCATTGTCGTGGTGAGGAGAGATTTGGAATGACGGGAAATATCAAAGACCCGGATGAACTTATGTCTTTCAGGTACGAAGGGCAGGCTTGACGCCAAACAGGATTACAGCAAATGCTACTTCCCTTTCGATTGGGAATGGTTAGCATGCTTTGCCGAGAACACCGCAAGACGTATTCCGCAGCAGGCACTTCAGGATTTCTACGAACGAGATGCCGTATAGATCCAGGATGACCGATAGGGCGACATCGAACTCTTTGGGTCCAAAGGCTGGATTGCAGTTGGTGTCGATAAAAAAGGGACGACCTGATGGGTCGAGCCGGACATCAAACTTGCCATAATCAAACATTCGGGTAATGCCGAATGCCTGTTCGACATATCCTTCTAACAAATCATCCTCATACTTCTCATAGCGGAAAACAGTATCGCCCTTCGACAGCCATTGGTTTTCAAAAGTCGTAAAGACATAGTTCCCTTCGGGGTGCAGGAAAACCTTTTCGGCCATATAAACGTTTCGATGCATACCATCCAATTGGATGGCAGTGATCTCGCGGCCAGCGATAAACTCTTCAATAAGCACAGGCTGGTGGTATGCTCGGGTCAGGAACCTCAGACGATCGCGGAGATGATTCTCATTTTCCGAAACAGCATCATTCGATATTTCGACCGCGCCGTGGATGGCGTTTAGTTTGGATATAAGCGGGAATCGTAACGCAGGATCGATGTCTTCATCCGGTGCATGGATCAGTTGAAAATTGGGTACGGGGATCCCGGCTTGGCGCAACAGCTTCTTAATCAGGAATTTATTGGTGTCTAACGACAGCCCCAGAACATCCGCTCCGGTAAATGGAATATTAAGGAAGCCTAAGATACCGGGGATAATCGATGCTAACGTCTCGTCTCCATGAACAGAATCGACCAAATTGAACACCATATCGGGGCGGTCCTGATTCAATCGAAATGGCAAGTTTTCATTTCCGGGGTATAGCGAGACGATGATGTCTAAGGATTTGAGATATTCTCCGATGATCATCGCATCTTCATCCGCGCCTTTTTCCGTGATGAATTGCGCCTCTGTCGCAAAATACTCTTTCTTTACATCACTGTAAATAATGCCAACTTTCCTGGGTAATACACCATCGTTCGCATTTTTTCCTGTTCGAAGCTTCTTCTGCACGGCATTACCCTTTTTTTGTTTGATAGCCCGGTGATACACCAGTCTACACCATTCACCGAGCGCATACGTTTATTGAAGTTTGTTCGCGAGTGAAGTTATTATCCAATATTTTCTGTTCCGCATCTTGCGCCAGCAAACCTTGTATTGACCAGCCCCCCAAAAACTGGTCCAAAAAATAAGCGATAAATCACGAAAAAAAGTGATTATCACGAAAGGATCGAGGAAGGGACATGGCAAAAAAGACATTCAGTGCAGAGCAGATCATTGACCTGCCCCCCAAAAATCGGTCCAAAAGATAAGCGGTAAAGAAGGGAAAAACCGAGTATCTTTATGGAAAGAAAGGCAGGCAAAATGGCAAAGAAAACATTCAGCGCAGAAGACATCATCAACAAACTGCGCGAAGCAGAAGTACTGATCAGCCAGGGCAAGACAGTGGCAGAAGTATGCAAGGCGATTGGAGTGACGGATCAAACCTACTATCGCTGGAAGAAAGAATACGGTGGGATGCGAACCGATCAGGCCAAACGGCTGAAAGAGTTGGAGCGCGAGAACGGGCGATTGCGCAAGGTGGTGGCGGACCTGAGTTTGGATATCGAGATTCTGAAGGAAGCCAACGCATTAAAATGACGAGCCCGGCAAAGCGGCGTGCAGCGGTCGAACAAGTGCGAAAAGTGTTCGGAGTGTCTGAGCGGCGCGCGTGCCGGGTGATTCGACAAGCCAGATCGACGCAGCGTCGTTCGCCGGTGAAGTGGGAGGATGAAGAACAACTGCACAAAGCGATCGTGCTGCTGGCCAGCAAGTTTGGGCGGTATGGTTACCGGCGCGTGACGGCACTGCTGCGCAACGCGGGTTGGCAGGTCAATCACAAGCGGGTCGAGCGCATTTGGCGCGCCGAAGGGCTGAAAGTGCCCAAAAAGCAGCCCAAACGGGGACGCTTGTGGGACAATGACGGATCCTATGTGCGCCTGCAAGCAGCGTACCCCATGCATGTCTGGAGTTATGACTTTGTGGCAGATCGAACCCATGACGGAAAAACGTTCCGTACCTTGAATATCATTGATGAGTTCACGCGCGAATGCCTCAAGATCCGTGTGGAACGGTCTCTCAAAGGCGATGATGTGCAGGAGTGCTTGACCGAATTGTTCTGCCAGCGCGGCGTCCCAGCCTACATTCGCTCGGACAATGGTTCTGAATTCTGCAACGCGCAGATCCGCGCCTGGCTGAATGAACTGGCGGTGAAACCGCTCTTCATTGAGCCGGGCAGTCCCTGGGAAAATGGCTTTATCGAGAGCTTCAACGGCAAGTTCCGCGACGAGCTCTTGAACCGCGAAATCTTTTACACCCTGAAGGAGGCCCAAATTATTATCGAGCAGTGGCGAAAGGAGTACAATACGGTTAGACCACACAGCGCCTTAGGCTACCGCCCCCCCCCGCTCCCGAAGCGGTATTGCTGCGTGAACTGGCAGTTCCGCTGTTCGCTCCGGTGCCCGTCACTACCACTTATTAACTGGACCGATCAACGGGGGCTGGTCACTGACGGGTCCGCTACTTCGGTCTTATTTAAACCGGTCTAACTTTCAAGAAGATGATTATTGGTTAATCCCCGATCAGACGGATGTGGATAATCTACGCGTTGTGGATTATAGTGACCAAAGTATGCGAGTTGTCGCCTGTATAAATCAGAGAATAAATAAAGTTGACCACTTTGGGGTAATAATTGAGAAATATCCCTTGCGTCATATTGTAAACTTCTATATTTTCATCCGTAACGGAGGATCCTGGAAAGTAGGAAATGTTATTGATATTACTGATCCAAAACAAGGGTTACAAGACTGGGACTTTATGCCTCAGGATCTCAAAGATATATCTGGGGAAATTAATTCGTTTGTTTACAAGAGTTGCAAAACGGAAAAATGAAAAGACGGGAGAGGATATTTGGATGCATTCATTGGTATGGATTGGCTCCCATATAAACATGATCAGACGGTGGTGGGCTGCGAGAGCGCCGCGATCGTGCTAGAGGCGATTGTGGAAACCGGGGAGGAATTCCTGGCGCGGCCTTCCAATCAAGCTAGGGCGCAGGAGCTGGACAGCAACAGCGTGACCGTGACGGTGCAGAACGCAGACGGCCCGGTGCAGGCCGGCTGGCCGGTGTACGTCTATGATGGGGAAACGCAGTTGAGCGACGGCGCATATACCGACGAAAACGGGCAGGTGATCTTCACCCTGGAAGAAGGCAGCTACCGCTTTGTGACCGAAATCTACGGTCATACGTATGCGAGCAGCGCGGAAAACGGCTGCACGGTACCGGGCTGCGACAGCGCCGTGATCGATCCCCCGCGTTTTGGGACGGTGGCGGTGGAGGCGCTGGAGGGAGGCGGCAGCCACCATTATGGCGAGATCGTCGCATTTGACGAAGAGGGAAATTGGGTCGCGTCCGCGGAAACGGGTTATGGCAGCGGAGTCGCCTGGCTGACGCTGCCGGAAGGCAGCTACCGGTTTGGGATCTCGATCGCCGCGCAGTGGTTCTACAGCAGCGAAGGAGCCGATTGCGACGTGCCGGGCTGTGAAAGCGCCGTGATCCAACTGCCCGTATTTAACTATGGCGAAGCTACGGTGCGCGATTCGGCGGGTGTGGCGAAAGAGGGCGTCTATGTGGAACTCTACCGGGGCGATGAGTCTACCGGGATAGGCGATTACACAAATATTAATGGGTTGGTCTACTTCTGGCTGCCGGAAGGGGAATACCGCTTCCAGGCGGAATACGAAGGGCAGTCGTATTGGAACGAGGGCACGTGCGCGGTGCCGGAATGCGAGACGGTCATCACCCTGCCGCAGTTTGGGGACGTGGCGGTGACGGTAACCGACCGTGAAGAAACGCCGCTGGCAGGGATTCTCGTATCGGCCTACCAGGGTGGGGAAAACACCTGGAATAGCGTAGAGACGAACGAAGCCGGGCAGGCGGTCTTGCACCTGGCGGAAGGCAGATACCGCTTCCAGGCGGAATACGAAGGGCAGATGTACTGGAGCGGGGTAGGAGATCATTGCCAGGTGCCGGGCTGTTCGACGGTGACAATGCAAGTGGGGCCGGGGGCAGACAACCGGCAAACGGTTAACTACACCTACGACCCACTCAACCGGCTGACGGCAGCGGAATATGCGGACGGGCGATCTTTCGACTACAGCTACGACGCGGCGGGCAACCGCCTGAGCGAGACGGCGCTGACGATCCCCGGACAAGACCCGCTGACCAACACCTACAGCTACGACGACGCCAATCGGCTGTCGGCGGTCAACGGGGTGGCGTACACCTGGGACGCTAATGGCAACCTGCTCTCGGACGGCGCAGCGACTTACACCTATGATGACGCTAACCGGCTGGCAAGCGTGAGCAACGCGCAGGGCATGGTTCAATACGCCTACAACGGGCTGGGGGACCGGCTGAGCCAGACGATGAATGGGTCCAAAACCGTCTACCGCCTGGATCTGACCACGGGGCTAACGCAAGTGCTGGACGATGGGCAGCGCACCTATCTGTATGGTAACGGGCGAATTGGCTATACTGCGGAGGATGCTCCTTTCTACTATCTAGGCGATGCGCTGGGGTCAGTGCGCGAGGTGGTGCAAGGAGACACAGAGCCGCAGGTGATGATGATGCGGGATTACGAGCCGTACGGCGAGGTACTGGCGCAGCAGGGCGGCGATGCGAGTGGGATTGGGTATACGGGGGAGATGTTCGACACGCAAACCGGGCTGGTGTTCCTGCGGGCAAGGTACTACAGCGATCGTATTCCGATCATAGGGCTTCGGAAAAAATGAAATGCTACAAAGCGGTGATCTAATCGCGCGAATAATCACGCGCGCGTGAATTGGTTTCACGCGCGCGTGATTATTCGCGCGAACGAGCTTTATTACTCTACCCAAATATAATAGGTGCTTTTCCCCGCACTTCTGGATTGAATTTGGGGATGTTTTTCGATCAACTTACGGAGCAAGCGGTACGCTTGATCCTCATTGATCTTACAAAGACTGGCAATATCTGCCCGAGAGATCCTTCCATGCTTATGGAGATGTTCCAATGACATTTGCTCCATTTGAGGAAGATCGAAACCTTTGGCCCGAACATATTCCGCGTGGGTCTTAAACCGCTGGTAGAGGGCGCTTGAGAGAATGTAAACCCTTCCTCGCTTTTCTCCACGACCTTCGATCAACCCGCGTTCGTGTAACCGCTCCAGCACAGCCCTTGCCTGACTTTCACCTTTCTGGATCAGCTTTGCCGTTCGGTCTAAATCGATCCGGCGCTCAAAGAATAAGAGATTTAGCACCAGCAGGTCATCAAGCTGTAAAAATTTTCCAGCTTGATCCTGTTCGAATACAAAGGCGGCAAAATCCAAAGATGCTTCTCCGCCACGCAATACAACACGCACACCTTCCGGGTCGCTGCGCGAATAATCCGGCGAAGGTCGGCCATATCGTAGCTGCCCCATAAAAATCTTGTCCACGCCGCGCCCGGTTTGTTCAACCAATCCAATCCTTCGGAATGCCTCCGCCAAACGTGGGTTGCGAGGTTTCGGCTCGTGGACAAGGATATTATCTGGCGTGATGCCGGCCGGTAGCCCACCGGGATTGGTGATAAGTAGGTGATCGAGGTACCACTGAATATATACCGCGCCAAGTCGGGAATAATCCCGGTGCAATAGCGCGTTATTCACAGCTTCTCGGAAACCAATCGCAGAGTAATCCGGGATTGGAAGACGGATCATGCCCACTAATGTCTCGCGCTCCTCATTCCGCGCGGCGAAACGGTTTTCGATATCCTGGATGACCTTGAGCAGGGGACCATCCAATAGGTCATTTACTTTTACATCCCCGACCGGGTCTAGCACCTGGAAATTCACCTGGTGAGTAGGAATAGCCTTGCGAAGGGCATTTGGCCTTCCCAGCAATAGGACGCCGGCGACATTCGGCACCAATCGCTTCCCATGCGTTTCGACCAACCGCAATGCCTGGGCCAACTCTTGATCGGAAAGTTCCAGTAGAGCACGATCGCCGCGCAAATTCGAAACCATCTGGCGCAGGCGCTCGAACTCCAATGGATCTAGATCGTCGAACGACAAATCTTCCATCTCTTGCGCGGAGAAGTCCAGCAGGCCCAAATCCGTGCGTCGAGAGCGCTGATCGCGGGGGTAGAAAGGCAGTGACTGGGGCTTCCCATCTGGGCCAATCACCCGTCTCAAGGCAGTGCCGGCCATGGTGGCGCAAGGTTCAGGATATGGATCTACCTGGATCGCGATCACTGGACCCGCATCCATAGAAATTACCTGCACCCGGGTATTGATATTGGGAACGGTATTGTTGAAGATCGCGGACTGTAATTTGATCGGGTCCGTTGCCCGCTCGTGCCTGGCCTGGCTACCGGTGACTTTTCCATTGTCTTCAACACCAATAAAAATCGTGCCGCCAGAGGCATTGGCCATGGCAACGACTTCTTCGTAGATTTCCCGGTCCGAAATCCGCCGGCGGTCGGACTTGAATTCGACCGTCAGGCTTTCGCCCTGGGAAACCATTTGTTTTAGCTGTTCATTTGATAGCATGTTCACTCCCTGAAGCCAGGTGATACATCAAGTATATAGTTTATCCTGACGCCAGTACAGGCCGAAACCTGCACCCGGGATTTGACTTCCCAAGCATCGTCCAACTTAACCGTTCTACTACACTCCACCAAATATGTGGAACCTGATCAAAGGAAGCATTCTCAACTCCCTTTGGAATATCTGAATCAGGAGCTGTCACCCTTGCCAGGAAGCCGTCAGGGTGGATACCCACCTCCGTATAAACGGCAGAGTACAGAGGGCCTAAAGCAGCAAGCGACAAGAACATCCCCCAACCGCAGCGGGATGGCTTCACTTCCTTCGCGGCCTCAATTCGATCCCCCATGAACTGCCAGTAGGTCATGCCAGCCGGCACCTGGGATACCTGCATGGGCTGACTGCCTTTGTAAGCCATAAAGAGCAGGGGAACACAAATCACCAAAACCAAGGCGATCGAGATGATCTTCCAAATCAATACAAAAACAATCCCTACGATTTTCATTTCTTTTCCTCGTTGTTATCTTCTATGTGATAGAGATCTTCCGGTTTGCCTCGATCATGGATGAGCCGGCCAAAGCGTACTTCTTCCCGGTACATGCGATCCAGGGCGATTTCGACGACATCGCTTTCACTGCGTCCCATTTCGCCGGCTATTTCCTTCAATTGATATAGACTCTCCCGGCTGAGCCGAAAGGAATGTACCGGTTTGTTCGAAGAATTCGTTTTAGGCATGAAATCCCATCCCATAAATCCATTTTTACTAATGTAATACTGTAGTAATACTTTGTCAAGAGTTATCTTGATTTTTCGACACCTGATCACAATGCTATAATGACATTGTAAATCAAATACCCAACCGGGCCGCATTTAACGCCAGCCATTCCTTATTCGAGAAAGCGCCCACCTGCAGCTCTGCAATTCGCAGCTGTGTGTGGCCGCTTTTTATTTTGTCACGAGGTCAAATTGCGCGAATTCAACATCTCAAAACGGTCTTTGATCCTGGTCTTTCTGCTGATCGCCTGCGTAACTGCCGGTGTTTTGGGAATCCGGTATGCGGATCAAATCATTCCGCGTCCTACTCCAACACCGCCAGCCGACGATACCCTGGCTTCAGCGGCAGTTGTCGCTGGCGTGAAAACCTTCTTCATGAGCTTTGGGAGCAAAATATGCAGCTGCGCCAATCCAAAGGGATTTCCCCAGCGACGAGGAATCGCCCAAAGCGTGACTATCTGTTGACCGGCGTGGGTAGATGTTGGGTCTGCATGGAACAAGCCGGCGCGCAGGCCAGTTTACGCGGATCGACAGGGAATACCGGAACGCAGTATTACCGTTGCGCGACGATCCACGATAAGGGAAAGAAAGGAGGGTTGCAAAGTGCGCCTTTGGAAATCGCCAACGAAGCAGGGGTTACAAGTAGTCAACCCAGTACATGGAACAAGCTAATCGAGAGCCATTCCTCCACATTGCGGGCAGATAAACTCGAAGCACAGATTCATGATTCAATCGCCAACCTGGTCATACCGCCAGCCTGGTACGAGATGATCATGGCCTATTTTCTGAGTAACCATGGCATGGAGGAGTTTGAGCGCGAGAACTACAACCTACGCCAGGAACTGAAGAGATTACAGGATATGTACACCAGCGGTTTCTTGACGCAAGCCCAATTCAAGGATCGGGCAACATCCATCACCAGCGAGCTGCAAAAAATGCAGCCTTCCGCAAAGGCGGAGGTGCGCGAGATTTTACCCTTCCTCAAAGACTTCTCGTTGGCATGGGGAAAGATGACTTCAAGGGAACAGCGGACTTTGCTGAAAGTTATGGTTGAAGCAGTCTATTTTGATGAACAGGGAATGGTACGGCAGATGCTGGTAAATTCTCCCTTCGATAAACTCTTAGGTATTGCCGGATGATTTCTATTATTCAAAATACTTTTGCAGAAGCGTAATCACCGCGGTTGCCAGCTGCTTTCTGACACCAGGATCAGGAACCCGGCTCAGTGCCAGAGCAACATCAACAACTTCCGGGGGAAGGCGGTCCGCCTCTAATCCACGGACGTCGAACGCCTTTAGCGTTGGCCATCCAGCCAACGCTAAAAATTCATTTGGGTTCACGCCATAATGATCGGCCAATAAAATGCAGTTCACCATTGCCGGCCGCTGGCCTGACAATATTCGCCGGATCGCTTGATGATCCAAACCGGCGTTCATTCCCGCTTCACGGTAACTTTCATTGTGTTTTTCCATCAACGCGTTAAGCCGGGCGATAAACGGGCCAAGATCAAAGGGCTTGTTTTTCGCTTCTCGTTGTGCATGTGCGATCGGTTTATCCATGATTTTTCACCTGGGCATTCGCGGCGTATAAATATAGGTAGGTTGACGGTTCGTATCGAGACAAAACAGAACCGTGTCCCAATCCTATTATAGCATTCGGAGGAGTCATGGAAAAACCAAAGTTAAAAGCAGTAGGGTATCGCCGCGTATCCATGCGAGAGCAAATCGATGGGCACAGCCTCGACGCACAGGAGAAAAATATCCGCGATTATGCCGCTTCTCAAGGTTGGGATTTGATTGAGATCTATACCGATGCCGGCATCTCAGCCAAAAAAGACAGCCACCGGCCCGATTTGGAACGCTTGATGCATGATGCGAAAGCCAAGAAGTTTGATGTGATCGTGGTGGATAAGATCGACCGGTTCTATCGCCACCTGGCAGGCTTGCTCACGGCTTTGGACGAGCTCCGGTCAATCGATATTTCCTTTGCTTCCGTCCAGGAACGCCTGGACTTTACCTCTCCATGGGGGAAGCTGATGCTCACGGTCTTGGGCATCCTCGCGGAAATCTATCTGGATAACCTCCGACAGGAAACCCTAAAAGGGAAACACCAGAGAGCCAGGGAAGGTCTATGGAACGGTCTGCCACCCTACGGGTATTGCAAAGGATTATGTTCAGCCTGCGAAGATCCGAATGGGAAAGGCTACTGCCCGGATTTTGGAAACCTAAATAAATCGGATGGCAAGCGCCTGGTATTGCATCCAGTGGATAGTGAGGTGGTCAAGCTGGTATTCGGCTGGTACTTGAGTGGAAAGCAATCGGATGCAAGCATTGCGGAAAAACTGAATTCCTACCACATGACCTTTCCGGATGGCTCTACCGTCAAGGTGCGCCAAAAGGGTCATCCTGGCGTATCGGTCGCTGGACCGTTCAAAAAGGATTTGATCCGCGATATGCTCAATCGGGTTTTTTATACTGGTAAGCTGCCTTACAAAGCATCCAGCGAGATCGGCGCTCGAAAAACAAAACGCAGCGAGTTGAATGAAATGACATTGTATGAGGGGAAACATCCTGCCCTGATCAGCGAGGAGGATTTCCAAAGGGTGCAGGAGATGCGGATGACGTTGGGCAGCAACTGGCGGGCTGAAAAGCCGACTGCGCAGCTGTATCCGTTAACTGGCATTTTGCGTTGCGGTTATTGCGGCAATGTGATGAGAGGCGTGTCGACTTCTGGACGCCGTTACTATCGGGATGCGTCGCGGATCGAGCGATCCACGAACTGCCAGCAAGATACGGTGAGGGCAGAGGTGGCTGAACGCCAGGTCGCGACTATTCTATTGGAAATGCTGAAAGATTGGACTGAGGATCAGGGCCTGGAGCGATCAAAAGCAATGGTAGCGGAAGCTGAGGCACGCTACGAACGTGCGAAAGAGCTGTATCTTATGGGGGAACTTGACCGCGATGAGTTCAGGAAAGAATCAGATCGATACGAGCATATCCAAAGTACCTTGTCTTATTCCAACCCCAATGCTATAATAACATTGGTCAGTTCTATCCGGCCTACGCTGGAAGATTGGGACCGCACCTTACCAATCGAAAGAAAAAAGCTGCTCAGGATGGCAGTCCAAGCAGCTTTTCTCCGAGGCAACGTAATCGTGGCCGTTCAGCTAACCGATTCGTTTATGCCCCTAGTGACCCAAAAAAGTTGTAGTAGCGGGGAGGGCGGGATTCGAACCCGCGGCTGAGTTAATCCCCAGCACTCACTTAGCAGGCGAGCCCAATCGGCCACTCTGGCACCTCCCCAGTATTCTATTCCGCAGCGGAGGAAGTGGGATTCGAACCCACGGTGGGGGTTGCCCACACCTGTTTTCAAGACAGGCGCCTTAAGCCGCTCGGCCATCCCTCCTTAGGTCGGAAGGCAATCCTCCCATGCGGGCCGATTGTACCATGATTGCCCCTACCGGGCAAGGCGGCGCGCGTTTTTACCCCGCGCCACACTTGCTTCTTTGTTAGGTCTCCCACGGTTGACGCTGCCCCTGTTCGGATGGTATAGTCTCGTATATTATGCCTGCCCGTATTCTCGTCATTGAAGACAACCTGGATAATTACGACCTGGTGCGCTTCCTGCTCGAACAGGAGGGCTATTCCGTGCTGGGCGCGTATGACGGCCGCCAGGGCCTGGAGATGGCGCGCGAGCTGCTGCCCGATATGGTGCTGCTCGATCTCTCGCTGCCCGAAATCAGCGGGTGGGAGCTGGCCGCCCAGCTCAAGGCCGACCCCGCCACCGCCGCCATTACCATCCTCGCCATCACCGGCCATACCCTGCCCGGCGACCGCCAGCGCGCGCTGGATGCCGGCTGCGACGGCTATATCTCCAAGCCACTGGATATTCCAGAGTTCCTGCAAACTGTGGCCGCGCACCTGGCGCAAAAATAAGGCCTGCCGCCCATCCTTCACACCCTTCGCTGTGCTGTGGGATGGCCTTTGCCTGCGTCCTTTGCGATCCGACCGGCTATGCCGCTTCGCTCTCCGTCTGGGGCGTGAACACCGTCACCGCGTCGCCATCGTCGCTGGCCAGCGTCTCGCGCGGCATGCTCAGCAGCCATGCCACCACCGCCATATCGCCCACCGCGCCGCTGGCGTTCATCACCATCAACCCCAGCAGTGGCGCCACCCAGTTCGCCGGCGCCACAGCCAGCAGTACCAGCCCCATCACACTGATCACCACCAGCGGGGCGATGCCCACCACCAGGTACTGGTTGCGCGGCAGGTACCAGCCCGGCGCAGAGGCATAGGCATAGCCCATGCCGAGCCCAAAGCGCGGCCGCGCGCGGGTGAACAGCCAGAAGAACAGCCCGTGGATGGCTTCGTGCACCACCACCATTACCACCATCACCAGCACCAGCATCAGCAGCGCGCTGCCCGCGTTGAACCCGGCGGCGAACTGCTGCAACAGGTCGCTCACGGCCTGCGGGCGCACCAGGCTGGCCAGCCACGGGAACAGCAGCGCCGCCAGCACCAGCACCACCAGCCCCAGAAGGTTGAGCAGCAAAAACAGCCGCGGCTGCTGCGACAAATTCATCGCGCCGCGCTGGCGGTAGTGGGGTGGTAAAGAATGCGTGGCCTGCATTATGGCGTGCTGGTGCGGGTAAAGGTGGGCAGGGGCGTGTTCGTGGGCCACGGCGTCAGCGTGGCTGCCCCGGGCGGCAGCAGCGCCGGCCGGGTGGGCGATAGCTGCGGCGTACCAAATATCTCAGGTCCCAGCGTGGGGCGCGGGGTGATGCTCGGCCGCTGCGTGCCCACCGGTGTGCCGGACGGCACGCGCGTGGAAGTAGCCGTCTGTGTTACGGTTGGGGTGGCGGTTGGGCCGGGCAGCGGTGGCCAGCCCTCAAAATACCACAGCGCCGCGGCCACGGCCGCCGCCAGCAGCAGCGCACCGATTACCGCGCCCAGGCAGCCCGCCGACAAGCCGCGCCCCGTGTGTGGGACGCCCAGCCCACGCAGCGCGCGCCGCGCGCGCGGAACTTCCAGCGCCACCAGGGTGATGTTATCGTGGCCGCCGCGGCTGTTGGCCAGCGCCACCAGCGTGTCGGCGGCCTGCTCGGCCGGCGTGGTCTGAAACGCGCTCAAGATTTCAGCGTTTTCCACCAGGTCGGTCAGCCCGTCGCTGCACAGCAGCAGCCGGTCGCCAGGGCGTAGCTGCAGGCCCTGGTTGGCCTCGGCCTGGCTGTCGCTCTCGCGGTTGTTCAGTCGCAGCCGCAAATCCACCCTGGGTGGAGTGGGCGAGCCCAAATAACGCCGGATGACGTGCGCGTTGGGGTGGCCTTTGGCCTGCTCAGGCTGCAAAAAGCCGTGGTCCACCGCTTCCTGCACCCAGGTAT
This sequence comes from Longilinea sp., assembly GCA_039810245.1. Taxonomy (GTDB): domain Bacteria; phylum Chloroflexota; class Anaerolineae; order Anaerolineales; family Anaerolineaceae; genus CALDSL01. The sequence continues at coordinate 148,994 of JBDHWQ010000003.1, forward strand.
GGTCGGTGCTGAGCTGGCGGATGCCGCCGTCGCGCATCAGGTACAGGCGCGAATCACCCACCGTGGCGGCGTAAAGCTGGCTACCGATTACCAGCGCCACCGCGGCTGTTGCGCCCATGCCGGCGCGGTTGGGGTCGCCCTGCGCCTGCTCGAAAATCTCCTGGCTGGCTTCCTGGATGGCCTGGTGGATGGCGCGCACCGGGTCGCCGGCGGCGTCGGCTGCCACGCGCCGCACGATGGCCTGCACCGCCATTTCCGCGGCCACTTCGCCGGCGCGGTGCCCGCCAATGCCGTCGCACAGCACCGCCAGCAGCGCGGGGGGGCGCGAATTGCGCAATCGCAGCGGCGTCACCGCATAGCGGTCTTCATTATTCTTGCCGCTCATGCCTGCGTGGCTGCGCGCCACCACCGGCAGGTGCGCCTGGGGCTGCGTTTCGCGTTGGGTCATCGCGGCTCTTCCCACTGGCTAAGCTGCGGTGCGCGTTCGTGGCCCGGGTTGGCCAGCTCAAAGCGGAATCCGATCTGCCCCAGGTGGATGATATCGCCGTGCTGCAGAGTCACACCGCTGGACGACACGGGCGAGAAGTTGACCCACGTTCCGGCCACCGAGCCGGTATCCGCCAACTGGTAGCTGCCATCGCTGGTCAGGCTCAGACGCGCGTGCAGCCCGGAAATCGACGGCGACTGGATCACGCAGCTTGCCTGCTGCGGGCTGCTGCCAAAGGTGGTTTCGCGCCGCAGGATGGGGATCGTATCGCCGGTGACCGGCTGGTTGTCGTCGTTCAGCCGCACCAGCCACGCCGGCGAGGTGCGCTGCGCGGCCGGCCGCGGCCACGAAGGGCTGTCTTTGCCGGCCGGGCTGCCGCGCGGCTGCTCCTGGGCAATCTCCACCGGCTGCGTCACCGGGTCTTTCAGCCGCCGGTCGCGGCGCAGCCGCTCGGCCGCCGAAAACCAGCCGCGCTTGCCGCTCAGCCACAGCACCATCACCAGCGCGCCCGCCGCCAGGAACACTGCCCCGCCAATCAGCAGCCGGCGCGGCGAAATGCGCTGGCGCAGCGTGATCTGCGCCGGCTGCGCCACCATCACTTCCACCGGGGTTTCACTGCTCGACTGGATAAAGCCCAGCGTATCTTCCACTTCTATTTGCAGGGTATGGCTGCCGCTGGCCTGGTAGCCGGAAATGTCCCAGGTGAAGCGGTCGAAGGGTTGCTCGGTATGCTCGTCCACCAGGCTGCCGTCCACGTACAGCGCAGCGCGCTTCACCGGGCGGGCGAAGCCATCCGGGTACTCCACCAGCATGCTCAGCGTCACCGCATCCGTGCCCTCGCCGCGTTCGATGCGCGCCGGCGGCTCGATAAACATCGGGTTGGGCGGCTGAACGTTGAGCGAGAAGCGCTGCTCGGGGCTGGCCGCGCTGACGCCGGTGCGCTCGATGCGCACGCGCAGCCTTTGGCTGCCTGCCTTGCGCACCCCCGAAAGATAGCTCACCTGGTATACCTCGCGCAGCGGGGCAAAATAGGTTTCCGGGTTGGGCAAGTTTTCCGGGCCGGTGAACAGGAAGTAATGCCCGCCGGTGTCTTTTGCCAGCGCGCGCAGCGCCTCGGCCACCGGGGTGGCGTCATTGGCCGGCGTGCCCACCAGCCACACAAACACGCGCACCTCACTCTGCGCCGCGCGCTCCGCCAGGTTAGGCAGCGCTTCCAGCGCCGAATCAGGCGGCAGCGGCGTTATATACAGGATGGCGCGCTTCATCTGAGCGCGCGGGTTGGGGTCGGTGGTCAGGTCCAGCGCCTGCGAAAACCCCGCCAGCGACGGGCTGCTGTGCAGCAGGTCGGGCTCGTACTCGCGGATTTCCTGCGCCCAGCGCCGCGGCTCGGTCTGGCGGATGGTCTGCACGCCATCCCCGGTGACGAACGAGAAGTCGTCGTTGGTTTGGTCGGGCTGTTCCTCGGCCCAGCTTTGCAGCCGCGCCTGCAGCTTCTGGAACAGCGTTTCGCCGCCCACGCGGTTGGCCATCAACGGCGCGCCATTATAGACGATGATCGTCTGCACGCCGGGCTGCACGCGCAGGATTTCCGTCACCGGGCGCGGCTGGTCATTTTCCAGTACGGCCAGAGCGTCCGCCGTCAGGTCCGGGATAAACCCGCCGGCCGAGTCGTAGGCTTCCAGAAAGAAGGTCACCGCGGGGAACTGGGCGGTATCCGGCGTAGTAATGCGCGCCTGTCCACCGCTCTGCGCCCAGGCAGGCGCCAACAGCGCCAGGGCGCACAGTGCTGCGCTGGCTGCGGCAAGAGCGATGTTCACCGGCCGTTTGGACCGTATCAAGCGCACAGAATTCCTCGGTTTAGTACACCGCCGCTCCCCGGGGCGGCTCGGTTGAGGCAGGGGTGATGCCGGCCACGGGCGGCCGCGCCGTCAGGCGGCGGAATGCCAGCGCCCAAACCCCGCTGATAAAGCTTTGCAGGATGCCATTGAGCACGATCAGCACCGGCAGGTACAACGCCAGCAGCACCAGCGACCCGCTCATCAGTGGCCCGAACATTGGGCGACCTTCGCGCATCATCGCGATCATCAGCGGTACCAGGGTAATCAACATTGGAATTGCCAGCAACAGCCCGGCGGCAAAGCCCAGCACCAGCAGGATCAGCGCAACCAAAATCAGCGCGCCTAAGTTGCCACGAAATACATTCCAACCGCGCTGCAGGGCAGCCAGCACGTCCAGATTTTCGGCCACCAGCGCCACCGCCGACTGTTCAATCCACACGCTCAGCGCCCAGAATGCAATGCCCAGCACGCAGATCAGCGGCAGCAGGCAGATCAGCCCGATGCCGGCGGTCAGTACGCCCAGCCCCACGCTGGGGATGAGCACCACCAGGAACACGACAAAGCCGGCGATTGCCACCGCCAGGTTGAGCAGGAACATGCGCCAGAAAAACGGCTGGCTGTCGCGCCACAGCTTACCCAGGTTCTGGCGTTCCGCGCCATCGTCTCCGCGCAGCGTGCCCAACACCAGCCCGATGCGCCCGATGGTCGAAAGGTACAGCGCCAGAATGGCCAGCAGCAGCACGCCAACGATCACCAGTACGTAGACGTAGGGCGGGATGGATTGCAAATAGTCCAGGATGCGCTGGCCCCACTGCTCCCATCGTCCTTGCGGCCCGCCCGGCATATTGCGCCCGTTCATGTTGAAGTTGAACGAGCCGCCGTTGCCGCGGTTAGCGCCGCAGCCGGCCAGGATGCCAAAAATCCACAGCACCTTATTGCGCCAGATGATTCTCCAGGCTTTTGACAGGACTTCGCCGTAGTTCATCGTTTTCCCTGAACTCTCCGGGCCACACGGCCCGCTATGTACGCTACTCCCACTCGATCGTCGCGGGCGGCTTGCTGGTAATATCATACACCACGCGATTGATTCCGTCTACTTCGTTGACGATGCGGTTTGCCACGCGCGCCAGCAGCTCGTGGGGCAGCCGCGCCCAGTCGGCGGTCATAAAATCCTCGCTGGTAACGGCGCGCAGCGCGGCTGTTTCCTGGTAGGTGCGCTGGTCGCCCATCACGCCCACCGAGCGTACCGGCAGCAGCGCCACAAACGCCTGGGCAAGCGCATCGCCGCTTTCCCCCGCGCGGCGGCCCAGAAGCCCGGCCGCGTGCAGCTCCCCGGTAAAGATCGCATCCGCGGCGCGCAGCCGCTCCAGCCGCTCCATCGTCACTTCGCCCAGGCAGCGCACCGCCAGCCCCGGCCCGGGGAAGGGCTGGCGCCACACCAGCGCTTCGGGCAGCCCCAGCGCTTCGCCCACCGCGCGCACTTCATCTTTAAACAGGTAGCGCAGCGGCTCCACCAGCGTGAAGGCCATCTCGGATGGCAGACCGCCCACGTTGTGGTGGCTCTTGATGCGCTGCCCCTGCGCCCGGTCGGGCGCGGACGATTCGACCACGTCGGGGTAGATGGTTCCCTGCACCAGCAACCGAGGGTTGCCCAGCCGCTGCGCCTCGTGTTCGAACACGCGAATAAACGTCTCGCCGATGGCGCGGCGCTTGGCTTCCGGGTCGGTCAGCCCGGTCAGTTTTTCCAGAAAGGTGTGCGCCGCGTCGGCCACGGTCAGGTGCGCGCCCAGGTTCTGGTGGAACGCGGCTTCCACCTGCGCGCGCTCGCCCTGGCGCAGCAGCCCGTTCTCCACGAACACTGCGCGCAACTGGTCGCCCACCGCGCGGTGTACCAGCGCCGCCGCCACGCTCGAATCGACGCCGCCGCTGACCGCCGCCAGCACCGGCTCGCTACCCACCTGTGCGCGTACGCGCTCTACCGCCTCGGAGACCATTGCCGCCGGGGTCCAATCAGGCCGCGCGCCGCAGATCTCCACCGCAAAGCGGCGCAGCATTTCCCCCCCGTCGGGAGTATGGCACACCTCAGGGTGGAACTGCACCCCGTACCAACCGCGCGCCGGGTCGCCCATCGCCGCCGCCGGGCTGCCCGGGCTGGCCGCCAGCGCGCAAAAGCCATCCGGCAGGCGCTCGATGCGGTCACCGTGCGACATCCATACCGCATGCGCGCCGGCCGGCAGCAGCGGGTTCTGCGCCAAAGTTTCCACCTGTGCCGGACCGTACTCGCGGCCGGCGGCCGCGGCCACCCTGCCGCCCAGCGCGTGCGCCAGCGCCTGCATCCCGTAGCAGATGCCCAGCACCGGCCGCCCGCTCTGCAGCACGTAGCCCGGCACCTGCGGCGCGCCCGGCGCGTAGACGGATGCCGGCCCGCCGGATAGGATAAAGCCCTTCGGGCGCAGTGCCAGCACGGATGCGGCCGGCGCGTTCCAGGGGAACAATTCACAGTACACGCGCGCCTCGCGCACCCGCCGCGTGATGAGCTGGCTGTATTGCGATCCAAAATCGAGGACGGCGATGCTATCCTGCATCTTAATCGTCTGCCACCTGGATCAGGCCATTATCCATGGAAGTGATGCGCACCAGCGATTCGACCGGCACGCACAGCGGCGCCAGCGCCTCGCGCCCGCCCTCAAAGGTCTTTTCGATCAGGGTGCCCACGCCCACGATCGCCGCGCCCGCGGCCTGCGCCAGCCGCGCCAGCCCCAGGATGGTCGCGCCGGTAGCCAGGAAGTCGTCGATGATCAGCACGCGCTCGCCGCGCGACAGGTATTCCGGCGATACAATCAACTCCACCATGCGACCTTTGGTATGCGAGGGGGCGATGGTCAGGTACACCTGGTCGGGCATGGTGATAGGCTTGCTCTTGCGCGCGTACACCACCGGCAGCCCCAGGTAGCGTCCGGTCATCAGCGCCGGGGCGATGCCCGAAATTTCCGCGGTAAGGATGCGCGTGGCCGCCACACCGGCGAACAAACGCGCGAATTCCCGCCCGCACTCTTCCATTAATAGCGGGTCCACCTGGTGGTTGATGAAGTTATCCACCTTGAGAATCCCGCCGCCCAGGTTCTGCCCATCGCGCAGCACGCGGTCTATTAATGCCTGCATCATGCCAGTCCTTTCTGCGTGGAAATTGTTTGGACAATTGTACACCCGGCACAATCGAAGTTCGTAACATCCATTGCGCCCGTTCTCCGCGGCTTCGTGCTTATGTTACAATCGAACCATCTATGCAAACCCCACAAATACTGCTGGCTTCCAACTCGCCGCGCCGCCGCCAACTGCTGAGCCTGGCCGGCTATGTCTTCACCGCCACCGCGGCGGAAATTGACGAGAGCCCGCTGCCCGGCGAGCCGCCCGCAGATTACGTGCTGCGCCTGGCGCGCGAAAAAGCAGCCGCCGCGCGCCGTAATGCCGGCGACTCGCTGCCCGTCCTCGCCGCCGATACCACCGTGGCGCTGGATGGCGAGATTCTGGGAAAGCCCGGCGATGACGCCGAAGCCGCGGCCATGCTGCGCAGGCTGCGCGCCCGTGAGCACCAGGTGTATACCGCCCTGGCGCTCGTCACCCCGCCTGGAGAAGTCTTTTCCGACCTGTGCTGCACGCAGGTGAGCATGCGCCCCTACACCGCGCTCGAGATGGACGATTACATTGCCGGCGGCGATCCGCTGGATAAGGCCGGCGCGTACGCCATCCAGCACCCCGGGTTCCACCCGGTGGAGCGCATCGCCGGCTGCTATGCCAACGTCGTTGGGCTGCCGCTGTGCCAGCTCGAAAGCCTGCTGCGCCAGGCCGGTATTGCCCCTCGCCTGGGCCTGCCATCCTGCCCGCCAGATTTTCATGCCTGTCCCTTCTGCCGTTCCCTCGCCGGGAGTGCATATGACGGTTAACCGCCTGTTCTCGCGCTGCCTGCCCCTGTTGGTGTTTGCCCTCTCCGCCTGCCTGCCTATCCAGTCACAGGCCGCGCGGCCCAGCCCCACGCCGCCATCGACCGGCAGCCTGGACCTGCCAGACGTGCAGAGCGTGGCGCGCGGTTTCTTCGCGGCCTGGAAGGGCGACGACTACGCCAGCATGTACGCCGCTCTGACCAGGGTCAGCCAGGACGCCATGAACCTCGAGGCGTTCGAGGCCGCCTACCGTCAGGCGGCCGTGGACCTCACCCAGCAAAGCCTGGACGTAGAAATGCTCTCCGCGCTCACCCGCACCACCTCGGCACAGGTGGGCTACCGCGTGGTCTACCACACCACGCTACTGGGCGACCTGACGCGCGAGATCGTTATGAACCTGACCCTCGAAGAAGGCCAATGGCGCATCCAGTGGGAGCCGGGGCTGATTTTGCCTGAATTGAGCGGCGGAAACCGCCTGTCGGTAGAGTACCGCGTGCCGGCGCGTGGCGATATCTACGACCGGCGCGGCAAAGCGCTTACCGCCCAGGCGGATGCCGTTGCCCTGGGCGTTGAGCCGGCCAAACTGCGCGAGGACCAGCAGGAAGAGCTGCTTTCGGTGCTGTCGGAGCTGCTGCGCCAGCCGCCCGAAGAAATCCGCGCCGCATACAGCGGCAGCAAGGCCGAGTACGTGGCGCTGGGCGAAGCCCTGTCACAGGAAATCAACAACCAGTACCAGCGTATCAGCGCCATCAGCGGGCTGGTGATGACGCCCTACCGCGGGCGCTTTTACTTTGACGGTGGCGTTGCCCCGCACATCACTGGCTACGTGTTAGCGATCTCACCTGAAGAGCTGGAAAATTATCAGCGCCGCGGCTACAGCGGCGACGAAAAGGTGGGCGCGGCCGGGCTGGAAAAGTGGGGCGAAGCTTTCCTCACCGGTAAGCGCGGCGCGTCGGTCTATGTGGTCAGCCCGCAGAACACAATTGTCACGCGCATGGCCGAGACCAATGCCCAGGCAGCGCGCTACATTTATACAACCATCGATAAGGACCTGCAATTCCAATCGCAAAAGGCTTTGCAGGGTTTCAATGGCGCCATCGTAGTGCTGGAGCGCGACAGCGGGCGCATCCTGGCAATGGTTTCGTCTCCCGGTTATGACCCTAACCTGTTCGAGCCGACCAACCGCAATAATTTTGCCCTCACCCGGGTGCTCAACGATGAGAGCCAGCCGCTGCTCAACCGCGCCACGCAGGGCGTGTACCCGCTCGGCTCAGTTTCCAAAATCATCACCATGGCAGCCGCGCTCGAAAGCGGCGATTTCACCGCCGCCAGCACCTACAACTGCGGCTATGAATTCACCGAATTGGGCGATGGCACGGTGCTCTACGACTGGACCTACACCAGCGGTATCATGCCCAGCGGTGTGCTCACCCTGCCCGAAGGCCTGATGCTGTCCTGCAACCCGTATTTCTGGCACATCGGCCTGGAGCTGTTCCAGAACGGCAAGGGCCAGCAGCTTTCGGATATGGCCCACGCCTTTGGCCTGGGCAGCCCCACCGGCCTGGAGCAGATCCCCGAGGCCGCCGGCTCGTTTCCCGAGCCGCAGAACGTGGGCGAAGCGGTGCAGATGTCCATTGGTCAGGGCCCCATGCTGGTGACGCCCATCCAAGTGGCGGCTTTTGCGGCCGCGGTGGGTAACGGCGGCACGCTCTACCGCCCGCAGATCATCGAAAAGATCACCACACCGGATGGCGACGCCGAGACCAGCTTTGAGCCGGCTGTCGTGCGCCGCCTGCCGCTCAGCGCTGAAAACCTGCTCATTATCCAGGATGCCATGCGCAGCGTGGTGGAAGACCGGCGCGGCACGGCGCGGAATGCCTTCACCGGCTTGCAGATCCCGGTATATGGCAAGACCGGCACGGCGCAAAATGCCGGTGATATGCCCCACGCCTGGTTCGCCGGCTACACCGACGCCGCCCGCCCCGACCGGCCGGACATCGCCATCGCCGTGATCGCTGAGAACGCCGGCGAAGGCTCGATGGTGGCCGCTCCTATTTTTCGCCGCGTGGTGGAGATTTATTTCAGCGGTAAGCCGGTAAAGCTCTACCCGTGGGAATCCAGCTTTTATGTCGTGCCTGATAACCTCCCCGGCATGAGCCCCAACCTGCCGTCGCCGGCAGCCACCCCCACACCATGAGCACCGAAACTATCCCTGGCCGCGTCATTCGTTCGCAGTCCGGTTTCCTGTGGGTGGAAACGGAGCAGGGTATGCTCATCAGCCGGCTGCGCGGGCGTCTGAAGCATGGCCATAAGGATGCCGACGTGGTGGCGGTGGGCGACCGCGTGCTGGTGAGCCCGCAGAGCGACGGCACTGGTGCTATTGAGCATGTGGAGCCGCGCGCACAGTCGCTGGTGCGCATGGCGCCCACCGCGCGCGGCCTGTACCAGCAGGTGATCCTGGCTAATCTCGACCAGCTTGTGCTGGTATTCGCGTGCGCCAACCCCGCGCCGCACCTGCGGATGCTCGACCGTTTTCTGGTCATCGCCGAGCACCAGCACATCCCCGCGCTGGTTGTGGCCAACAAGGTGGACCTTGTCGGCATCGACACGGCGCGCGAGATGTTCGATATCTACCCGCCGCTGGGCTACCCGGTGGTGTACACCTCGGCTCGCAGTGGCGAGGGCGTTGGCGAGCTGCGCGACCACCTGGCAGGCAAACTTTCCGGGCTGGCCGGGCCGTCTGGGGTAGGCAAGAGCAGCCTGCTCAACGGCGTGCAACCGGAGCTGGGGCTGGCGGTGAGCGAGGTCAGCCAGTCCACCGAGAAGGGCCGTCACACCACTATCGTGCGTCAGCTTTATGCGCTGGATGGCGGCGGCTACGTGGCCGACCTGCCCGGACTGCGCACCCTGGCGCTATGGGATGTGGAGCCGGAAGAGCTGGATGGCTACTTCCGCGAGATCGCCCCCCTGGTGGCCGAGTGCCAGTTCAACGACTGCACCCACCAGGACGAGCCCGGCTGCGCCGTGGTCGCCGCTGTCGAGGAAGGCCGCATCCGGCCGGAACGCTACGAAAGTTACCTCAAGCTGCGCTATGGAGAAGACGAAAGGGCGTAGTTGCAAAACGCTGGAGAAGTTCTCAAAAATCTCGAAATTCGAGGAAAATCTTCTAAAAACTTGTGTCATCCGCTACCTTTGTGCGTTCAGGTCCCCGGCATGATTGCGGGGATTCATGATTCAGCCGTTCCCCGGAGATCCCATGCCCAATTTCACCGTTCAAAAACTGGTCCTGGAAATGCGCAATCCGTTCCGCCTCTCTTATGGCGTGAGCGACACGCGCGATGCCTACATTCTGCGCCTGGCGGATGACGCCGGGCTGGGTGAGGGCAGCATCCCGCCGTATTACCGCGTGGACGACAGCGCCATGCGCGGAACATGGGAGCGGCTTGCCGCGCAGGATCGCCCGCTGCCGGACGCCATCGAAGATATTCCCGCCTGGGTGGGGGCTGACGGCCCGGCCGTTGCGCGCTGTGCTGTCGACCTGGCGCTGCATGACCGCATTGGCAGGCAGCGCGGGCTGCCGCTCTATCGCTTGCTGGGCCTGCCGCAGCCGCCCGAAATGCATACCTCATTCACCGTCAGCGGCGACCCGGTCACCGCGGCGCGCGAGGCGGCCGAGGCCGCGCATTTCGCCATTATCAAAATCAAGCTGGGCAGCGGTGAGGATGAAGGCATCGTGGCCGCGGTGCGCGCCGCGCGCCCGGATGCGCGCCTGTTCATCGATGCGAATGCCGGGTGGACCCAGGAGCAGGCTCTGGCGCTGCTGCCCGCGCTTGAGCGGCTGGGCGTTGAACTGGTGGAGCAGCCGCTGGCGAAAGATGATATCGCCGGGATGGGCCGCGTGCAGTCTGCCACGCGCCTGCCGGTGGTGGCGGATGAAGCCCTGCAGAGCGCCGCCAATCTCGAACAGCTTGCCGCGGCCGGCGTGCGTGGGGTCAACCTCAAATTAATGAAGCTGGGTGGGCTGGCGCCGGCGCTGCGCATTGCGCGGCGCGCCAAAGAACTTGGGCTGGGCATCATGCTGGGCAGCATGATCGAAACCTCGGTCGGCGTGACGGCCATGGCGCACCTGGCCGGCCTGGCCGACTGGCTGGACCTGGACTCCCCCCTGCTGATTGCCAACGACCCATTCGAGGGTATTGCGTATAGTCTGGAAGGCCGCATCCGCGTCCCTGACTTGCCGGGCATTGGCGCGGTCGAGCGCGGAAAAGCGCAATAACACCCGTAGGTCCGAGGCGGGAAAACCACGCCGGCCATAACAAACCCGGAAGCCTCGCTCCGGCGCAATACATCTCCCCGGACGTTCTTCCAGCCCTGTTTATTCTTGTGTATCATAACCGATGATCCCGAACCCAAGGACTCCCCCATGACCTCTGACCACAACCAGACCCTTCAAACCCTTGCCGGGCAGTACGCCGACCCGCGCTTCAACATTTTCGACGTGCAGGCCGAGGAAAGTGCCGGCGGGCTAACTCTGCGCGGGCGCGTGCTGGAAGAGAGCCAGCGCGCCGCCCTGCGCGAGGCCTTTCCCGGCCGCCCGGTAGATATCAGCGCGGTGCGCGTGCTGCGCCGCGGGGCGCGCCGCGTGGCCGTGGCCGCCAACCTGACCCACCTGCAGGCGCAGCCCACCTGGCTGAGCGAGGTATGGAGCCAGCTCCTGGCCGGGCAGATGCTCGAGGTATTGGAAGAGCACGGCCGCTGGGCGCTGGTGCGCCAGGATGATGGCTACCTGGGGTATGCCTATCTGCCCTATCTGACCGCCGCCGCGCCACTGCCGGCCACCCACATCGTCACCGCGCCGCACGCGCTGCTGCGCGCCGCCCCCGGCGGGCGGCTGCTGGGGCGCATTTTTGGCGGCACGTGCGTAACGCTGCTGGCATCCGAAGGTGAGTACGCCCGGGTGAGCGTTTTCGCGCCGGAAGGCGAGCCGCAGCCTGCGCAGGCCCCTGCCGGCTGGCTGCCGCTCGACGGGCTGCGCTCGCTTGGCATGCTGCCCAATACGCCCTCCGCGCGCCGCGCGCAGATCATGCTAGACGCGCCCGCGCTGATTGGTGTGCCCTATCTATGGGGTGGGGTGAGCGCCAACGGCATCGACTGCTCCGGCTTTGCCCAACTGCTGCACCGCTGGGTGGGCATCAGTCTGCCCCGTGACGCCGACCTGCAGTACGAGGCCGGCCAGCCGGTGGAGCCGCCCTACCAGCCCGGAGACCTGTTATTCTTCAGCGAGAGCGGCGACGCGCGCCGCATCACCCACGTAGCGGTCAGTACCGGCGGGTGGAGCATCATCCACTCCTCGCGGCGCATTAACGGCGTATATTTCGACGACGTGCAGGCCGTCCCGCTGCTGCGCGACAGTTTTGTGGGCGGCAGGACGTTCGTAGAATAAAACGATCTACATCAGCAGCGCTTTTCCCACCAGCCCAAAAACGCGGTTGGCCGCGTCTTCATCTTCCACGCCGCCGGTCAGCAGGAACAGCTCGCGATCGGCGCTGTAGCCCCAATCGTGCAGCACGCCGGGCAGCGATCCGGTTTTGTGAAAGAACTCCAGCGTGTCGCGCGGCACATCGCGCAGCAGCAGCGAGGTATCCTGGTTAGCCAGCAGCGCCGGCTCCAGCCAGGCGCGCGCATCCGCGTCCAACGCGCGCACCAGATCGAACAGCCGCACTGCATCATCCACGCCGATCCAGTTTTCGCGCCCCGCGGCGCGCGCCTCAAGGTCCATCATCTTGCGCTGCAGCACCGTCTCGCGCAGGCCCAGCATGTCATGGAAAATGGCGTTCAGGCGCTGCATGCCGATTTTTTGGATGATGGCGTTGGTGCACAGGTTATCCGACAGGCTGAGCATCAGCAGCAGCACGTCCTGGTAGGGCAGGCGCGGCTGGCGCAGCAGCCACGAAAAGCCCGCGCCCTGCACCGGTGGCTCGGCCGCCAGGTCGCACAGCGCAGCGCGGTCCAGTTCCCCGGCGGCTTCCAGCCGCGCCCACGCCAGGGCGATGGGGATCTTAATCAACGAAGCGGATGGAAAACGCCCGCCGCTGGCGCGCAGCTCGGCTGCTTCGCCGGTTTCGCGTGCGCGAAAATAACAGGCATATTGGCCCGTCAGGCTGTCCAGAGCCTCAGTGACCACGCATGGAAGCATAAATTTTCTCCGGCGAATTCATATGTTTTATCTGATCAGAAGCCGATGATTGTCACCGTTGAAATGTTTGACAACCACAATTGCATATTGTATACTCACCAGTGGTTAATGTTAATTAGCAGCAAACCACCTGCTTTCCATCCACACTCGCATTACAAAGGAAATAGTGCATGGCCGATATTCTTAAGGTTGAAGGCCTGGAGACACAATTCCGCACCCGTGAAGGCGTTGTCCACGCAGTAAACGGCGTTTCCTTTCACTTAAAAGAAGGTGAAACGCTGGGCGTGGTCGGCGAGAGCGGCTGCGGGAAAAGCGTCACCATGATGTCGATGCTGCGGCTCATCCCTTCTCCACCCGGTGAGGTCGTGGCTGGCAAAGCGCTGTATCAGGGCAAAGATCTGCTGAAAATGTCGGATGAAGAAATCCGCCACATTCGTGGATCGCAGATCTCGGTGGTGTTCCAGGACCCGATGACGTCCTTCAACCCGGTGCTCACCATCGGCCGCCAGGTGGCCGAGCCGTTGGAAACCCACATGGGCATGAACCGCGCGCAGGCAAACGAGCGCGTGGTAGACCTGATGAACATGGTGGGTATCCCCAACCCCAAAGACCGCCTCAACGATTACCCCCACCAGTATTCAGGTGGCATGCGCCAGCGCATGATGATTGCCATGGCGCTGACCTGCTCGCCGCAAATCCTGATTGCCGATGAGCCCACCACTGCGCTGGATGTCACCATCCAGGCGCAGATTGTCGAGCTGGTCAAGCGCCTGCGTGACGAGCTGGGCATGGCCATCATCTGGATTACGCACGACCTGGGCATCATTGCCGGCCTGGCCGACCGCGTGGCGGTGATGTACGGCGGCCTGATCATCGAGGAAGCGCCGGTCAAAGAGCTGTACACGAACCCCGAGCATCCCTATACCATCGGCCTGCTGGGCAGCCTGCCGCGCCTGGATGCCAACCAGCGCCAGCGGCTGACGTCCATCGAGGGCCTGCCGCCGGTGCTGTTTGAAAAGCCTACATCCTGCCCCTTCGCCCCACGCTGCAAGTACCGCGTCGAAAAATCGCTGTGCGAGAACCCGCCGCTGATGCAGGTTGGCCCCGAACATCGCGTGGCCTGTTGGGTGGATACCAAAACCGGGAGATTGCGCTCATGACCGAAAACGGTGCCCTGCTGCGGGTTGAAAACCTGGTCAAATACTTCCCCATCATGCGCGGAGCGATTGTCCGCCGCCAGGTTGGCGCGGTACATGCCGTGGATGGGGTTTCCTTCGACATTTACCCCGGTGAGACGGTCGGCCTGGTAGGCGAATCGGGCTGTGGCAAATCGACCACCGGGCGCACCATCTTGCAGCTTTATCGCGCTACCTCGGGCGGCGTTTTCTTCGAAAACAAGAACCTGATTGAAATGAAGGGCGAAGAGCTGCGCAAGATGCGCCGCAAGATGCAGATGATCTTCCAGGACCCGTACGCCAGCCTGAACCCACGCATGACGGTGGGGGATATCATCTCTGAGCCGCTGCTGGTGCACGGGCTGGCGAATCGCAAGCAGGCCGAAGAGCGTGTGCAGGAGCTGCTGCGGCTGGTGGGCCTCAACCCGGCCTACGCCAACCGCTACCCGCACGAGTTTTCCGGCGGGCAGCGCCAGCGCGTGGGCGTGGCGCGCGCACTCTCACTGCAACCCTCGCTGATCGTGTGCGACGAGCCCATCTCCGCGCTGGACGTTTCGATCCAGGCCCAGGTGGTCAACTTGCTGGAAGACCTGCAGAAGCAGTTCAACCTCACTTACCTGTTCATCGCGCACGACCTTTCGATGGTGCGCCATATCAGCACGCGCGTGGCGGTGATGTACCTGGGCGTGATCGTCGAGTTCGCCAATCGTGACGACCTGTACGAAAACCCGCTGCATCCTTATACCCAGGCGCTGCTCTCCGCCGTGCCCATTCCCGACCCGCTGGCCGAAGAGAAACGCCAGCGCCGCGTGCTGCAGGGCGAAATCCCTTCCCCGGTCAACCCGCCCAGCGGCTGCCGTTTCCGCACCCGCTGCCCGCTGGCCGCCGAGATCTGTGCCCAGGTGCGCCCCGATTTCCGTCAGGTGACTCCAGGCCACTTTGTGGCCTGTCACATGGTGGCTTAGGCTGCCATTGCCGGTCATGGCACGCCTGCGTGCGTGCCGTCGATTCATCTATTCTCTAGAGGAGGAGAAACAAATGCGTTCCAAATGGTACCTGTTGTTTGCGGCGTTGGTGATGGCCAGCATGGTGCTCGCTGCCTGCCAGCCCACGACAACCGTCCAGACTGTGGTGGTGACGGAAATCGTCGCCGGCACACCCGTCGAACGTGTTGTCACTGCCACGCCCGCGCCTGCCACCGAAGTACCCGCAGCCCCCGAGGTCAAGTCGAAAGACCCGACCAACTGGGTGCAGGCTACCTTCGGCGAGCCGGAAACGCTGGATCCCGCGCTGGATTACGAATCCGCCGGCGGCGAAATTCTGACCTATGTGTATGACACCCTGATCTTCTACAAGAAGGACAGCCCGGTCGAATTTGTTCCCAGCCTGGCGACGGAAGTCCCGACCCTGGAGAACGGCGGTATCTCCCAGGACGGCCTGACCTACGTGTTCAAGATCCGCGATGGCGTCAAGTTCCATGACGGCAGCGATATGACCGTGGAAGACGTGGCCTTTACCTTCCAGCGCGGCGTTCTGCAGGGCGGTCTCTCGTCCCCGCAGTGGCTGTTCACCGAAGCGCTGTTCGGCTCGGGCATCGACGACGTGACCCTGCTGGTCGCGGATGATGGCTCGCTCTACGACGATCCCGAGGCGCTGGGTGCTGCGGATCCCGAAAAGCTGGTCGCCGCCTGCGAAGCCGTCAAGGCTGCCATCGTCCCCGATGAAGCCGCCGGCACCGTCACCTTCAACCTCAAGAACCCGTGGGGTCCATTCCTGGCTGCCTTCCCCGGCTCGTGGGGCTCGGTGATGAGCCAGAAGTGGGTTGCCGCGAATGGTGGCTGGGATGGCGACTGCGCCACCTGGCAGAATTTCTACGGCATCACCTCGGAAACCTCGGTTAGCACCCCGATCGGCTCCAAGCCGATGGGCACCGGCATGTACGTCTTCGATCACTGGACCCCCGGTGAGGAGATCGTCCTGAAGGCTAACGAAAACTACTGGCGCACCGAACCCATGTGGGAAGGTGGACCATCGGGCGTTCCGACCAGCAAGACCTGGACTCAGAAGAATGTTGATGAGTTCTCGACCCGCCTCTCGATGCTCCAGGCTGGCGACGCGGATTACATTGACATCAATGCCGACCAGTGGCCGATCGCCGATGAGCTGGTGGGCGAGATCTGCGACTACCAGACCGGCGCGTGCGAGCCTTCCGCCGATCCTTCGCAGCCGCTGCGCTTGTATCGCAACTTCACCACCGGTAACCGCACCGACCTGTTCTTCAACTTCAAAATCAATGCCGAAGGCAACAACTACATCGGCAGCGGCAAGCTGGATGGAAACGGTATCCCGCCGACCTTCTTCAGCGATATCCACATCCGCCGCGCCTTCGCCTACTGCTTCGACTACGAAACCTACCTGAACGACGCTCTGCAGGGCGAAGCCGTGCGCTCCAAGACCCTCATGCTGCCCGGTATGATCGGCTACGACGACAACCAGGAAGTCTTCACCTATGATCCTGACAAGTGCGCCGCCGAATTCCAGGCTGCTGAGGTAAAGAGCGAAGATGGCAAGAGCCTGTGGGACACCGGCTTCCGCGTGACCATGGCCTACAACACGGGCAACACCGTGCGCCAGACCATCGCCCAGATCCTGCAGCAGAATGTGGCCGCCGTGAACCCCAAGTTCGTGGTGGAAGTCACCGGTCTGCCGTGGGCGGCCTTCCTGCAGGCGCAGCGCGCTAAGCAGCTCCCGCTGTTCACCGTCGGCTGGATCATGGACCTGTACGACACCCACAACTGGGTTGTCCCTTACACCACCGGTACCTATGGCAACCGCCAGAACCTGCCGGCTGAACTGCAGGCACAGTTCCGCGAGATCTACGGCCGCGCTGTGACCGAAGTAGACCCCGCCAAACGCGCAGAGATCTACAAGGAATTCAACAAGCTGTACTTCGACGAGGTACCCGGCATTATCCTGTACCAGACCAACGGCCGCCGCTACCTGCCGAAGTACGTCAAAGGCTTCTACTACAACCCGATCCTCTCGGGTATGGTAGACAACTTCGTGTACGCGATCACCGAAGAGTAAACCTCTGAAGCGTTAGCGTTCACCATCCTGGCTGGAGAAGCACGGCCATGGCTGTGCTTCTCCAGCCAACCCATCCCCTGGGATGGACCCGCGTTTTGGAGCAACTGCATGATCGAATATATCATCCGGCGCCTGCTGCTGTTACCCGTCATTCTGTTCGGCGTTACGATCCTGATCTTTGGAATGATTTCCTTCCTCAGCCCGGCGCAGCGCGCCGCCCTGTATGTGCGCGACATCCCCAAGAACGACGCCGCGATGGATGGCATCATCAAACGCTATGGCCTAGACCAGCCGATCTACGTGCAATACTGGAATTGGCTGGTGGGGCGTGAGGACCCGGTGACCGGTAAAACCACCGGTGGTATTTTGCGCGGTGAGTTTGGCTATTCGCGCACCGGCGCTGAGCCGGTAGGAAATATGATCCGCCGCCGTTTCCCGGCGACGATCGAGCTGGCGTTGTTCGCGTTCTTCCCGATCATTGGTATCGGCACCTATCTGGGTGTCATTGCGGCCATCAACCATAATAAGCCCATCGACCAGTTTGGTCGCATCTTTAGCATTGTTGGGTACTCGTTTCCATCCTTCGTTTTTGGCCTGCTGGTGCTGATGCTCTTCTACGCCAAGTTGCAGTGGTTCCCACCTGGGCGCGTCTCGGATTGGGCTAATGCGGTCTTGCTCAGCCCCAGTTGGAACTCCTATACCTCGCTGATAACGATTGACTCGCTGCTCAACGGGCGTTTCGACATTTTTCTCGATGCCCTGCGGCATATGGTGCTGCCAATCTTAACCCTCTCTTATATTAACTGGGCGCTGTTCTTGCGCGTGGCGCGCTCTTCGATGCTCGAAACTCTGCGCCAGGAATACGTGACCACCGCGCGCGCCAAGGGTTTGAAGGAATCGGCGGTAATTAACCGCCATGCCCTGCGCAATGCGCTCATTCCAGTCACCACGATGGCTGGCCTCACCGTAGCCAACCTGCTGGGCGGGGTGGTGATTACCGAAACCATCTTCAATTACCCCGGCATTGGTTCGGCGGCTGCTGAAGCTGCCGCCCAGGTGGATATCATCACCGTGCTGGCCTTCACCCTGCTGACCGGTTTCATCCTCATCGTCGCTAACCTGCTGGTAGACCTGGTGTACGCTTTTCTAGACCCGCGCGTGCGCCTGGCGTAAGAAAGAGACTCACCCATGACCTCACCCGCTACTGTGGAAACCCCTGAAACCGTGCCGGGCGCAGCTCCGGCCCCGGTCGGCTTGTATGACCTGCCACAGCGCAAGGTTGGCAGGCTGGAAGAACGCCTGGGCCCGGAAACCTACCGCATTATTCGTGGTATTTTGCGGAACCCGCTTTCCGTCATCGGCGTCATCCTGATCACGATCTTTGTGCTGGTGGCGTTGCTGGCTCCGGTGATTGCTCCGCCCAAGAGCGTCACCAACCCGTACATGATCCCGCGCGATGGCTTCAGCCCCACGCCCAAAGAACCGGGCACGGTCTGGCGCACGAACCCCCCGCCGCTGCCCTTTTACTGGACTGCGCTGACTGGCAAGGACAAGTGGACGCACCTGTTTGGCACCGCATCCGGCCAGTATGACATCTTCTATGGTGTGGTATGGGGCACGCGCACGGCGCTCAGGGTGGGCATCATCATCGAGTTCTTCTGCCTGATGCTGGGCATCTTCATCGGCTCGATTTCTGCCTACTACGGGGGCAAGTTGGACATGCTGCTGATGCGCATAACCGAGATCTTCCAGGCCTTTCCATATTTCCTGGCGGCCATGACCCTCTCGGCCATCCTCATCCCGATTGTGGGTAAGAGTCTGACCCCGGCTATCATCGCGCTTGTGGCCTTTGGCTGGATGGGCTACGCGCGCCTGATTCGTGGCGATATCCTCTCGGTGCGCGAGCGTGAGTACGTGATGGCCGCGCGCGTGGTAGGCGTGCGCGACAATCGCATCCTCATCAAGCACATTATTCCCAACGCGATCTTCCCTACCCTGGTGGTGGCCTCGCTGGATATTGGCACCATCGTGGTCAGCTTCGCCGTACTCAGCTTCCTGGGCATTGGCACCGAAGTAGGGTACGCCGACTGGGGCCAGATCATCAGCTTCGCGCGCAACTGGATCCCTCAGCTTGCCAAGTACTGGTACATTGTCGTCTTCCCCGGTGTGGCGCTGATCCTGTTCGTGCTGGGCTGGAACCTGGTGGGCGACGCCATGCGCGACATCATGGACCCGCGCATGCGCGGCTCCGGTCAGGGCGAGTAAACCCGCAGAAACTTTCCTTCCAGGTACGCTCTTCGCCGGAGCGTACCTGGCGTGTTTTCTGGTAGCGTGACCCATGCGACGTATCGCCTGTTTCTTCCTGATCTTCATCGCCGTCTTGCTGCTGGCCGCAAGCCCTCGCAGCAGACAGGCTGTCGCCCTTGACGCAACGCCCACGCCCGCCGGTGCGCTGCCGGAGATGCCGCCGATTCCCACGCTCAACCGGCTGGCCCCGCCGCCTACCGTCTACCCGCCCACCCAGGCCGGAGACGGCGCGCAGGTTTACTACCAGGTGTGCATGACCTGTCACGGTGACCGCGGCCAGGGGTTGACCGAAGAATGGCGCATGTCGCTCGACCCCGAGGACCAGAACTGCTGGCAGTCGGGCTGCCACCATACGCGCCGCCCGCCGCAGGGCTTCATCTTCCCGCGCGAAGTGCCGCGCGTGGTGGGCGGTGGGGCGCTGGTGCGTTTTTCTACCGCGCTCGACTTGCACGAGTTCCTGGTGGAAAAGATGCCCTACCAGAAACCCGGCAGCCTGACCGAGGCAGAATACTGGCAGCTCACCGCCTTCCTGCTGGAGAAAAACGGCATTGCCCCACCCGCCGTACTGGATGCCGCCGCTGCCGCCGCGCTGCCGCTGCGCGCCGCGCCGCCGGCCGCGCGCCCATCCATCCCCGCTTCGCTGATCGCCGCGGGCGTGCTGGTGCTTCTTGCCATCCTTGCCGGGGCCGCTTTCGCCTTCCGCGCGCTGCGAAAGAATCGCTAATTCTGATATTTGTTGGTGGGCACAGCGGTATTTGTTCCCGGCGGCAAAACCGGTGAAACAAATACCGCTTAAATTTTCTTCCCATTTTCTGGTTTATAATAGCCCCCATACTAACACACAGGAGTATGTATGCCACGCAAATACCGCATCGCCGGGGCTTTCCTGCTGCTCGCCTTACTGGTTGCCGCCTGCCAGGCCACCCCGGAGACGCCCACCGCCGAGCCTACCCAGCCCGCCCCGACTGTTATCCCCGCCACCCCCGAACCGACTATCCCGCCCGAGCGCACCCTGGTGGTGTGCCTGGGTCAGGAACCGCAAAGTCTTTACCTGTACGGCGGCGCTTCGCGCAGCATGTGGAGCGTGCTCGAAGCCGTGTACGACGGCCCATTTGACACGTTGGGGTACAGCGCCCAGCCGGTCATCCTCGAAAAAATGCCCTCGCTGGCCGATGGCGACGTGACCATCACACCCGTGACGGTGCGCGCCGGCGACGAGGTGGTGGATGCTGACGGCAACCTGGCTACCCTGTCGCAGGGTACGCGCGTGCTGCCTGCCGGCTGCTCCGGCCCCGGCTGCGCCGTGGCCTATGACGGCGCCAGCGAGATCAGCCTGGACCAGATGAGCGTTACCTTCCGTATCCGGCCCGGCGTCACCTGGTCGGATGGCGCGCCGGTCACCGCCGGTGATTCGGTCTTCTCGTACACCATCGCGGCCAGCGACGACACGCCGGTATCCAAGCGCCTGTCTGACCGCACCGCCAGCTATACCGCGACAGACGATTCGACGGTGCAGTGGACCGGCAAGCCCGGTTTCCGTAACAGCCGCTATTTCACCGCCTTCTGGCTGCCCCTGCCGCGGCACGCGCTGGGCAGCCTGAGCCCGGCCGAACTGCTCACCAACGCGGACGCGGCCGAAAAGCCGCTGGGTTGGGGCGCGTACACGGTGCAGGAATGGACGCGCGGCGATCATATCACCCTGCGCAAGAACCCGGCCTACTTCCGCGCCGGCGAAAGCTTGCCGAAATTCGAAAACCTGGTTTTTCGCTTCTACGACGAAGGCGGTGATGCCGCCCTGGCCGCATTGCAGAACGGCGAATGCGACATCCTGGACCAGAGCACGCTGGTGGGCGACTACCTGGAAACCGTGTTGGATATGCAGAAAACCGGCACGCTCAAGGCATCAATTGCCGAAAGCCCGGAATGGGAGCACGTCGAGCTGGGTGTGCGCCCGCTGGTATACGATAATCCCAACAACCTGCCGCTTGACCGCCGCCCCAATTTCTTTGGTGACGCGCGCGTGCGCCAGGCATTTGCCTACTGCATGGACCGCCAGGGTGCGGTGAACAAGTTCCTGTTTGGCCAGGCCAGCGTGCCGGATGGCTTCCTGCCCGCCGGCCACCCGCTGCTGGCGGCAGATCTGGCAAAGTATGCCTACGACCCGGCCCAGGGCAGCGCCCTGCTGGACGCCTCTGGTTGGAAGGACGACGACCAGAACCCCGCTACCCCGCGCGTAGCCTATGGCGTCTACCAGGTGCCGGAAGGCTCGCGGCTGGAAGTCAATTATTTGACTACCCAGGCCGCGCTGCGCGTAGATGTTGCCAACTTCCTGATCGAATCGATGCGCGCGTGCGGCATCAGCGCCAGTTTGCAGGCTGTCACGCCAGATGAGCTGTACGCGCCTGGCCCAGACGGCCCCCTGTTCGGCCGCAAGTTTGACCTGGCGCATTTCTCCTGGCAGGCCGACCCGCAGTCGCCCTGCCTGCTGTACGAAAGCAGCCAGATCCCTGGCGATGCCAATTACTGGGTTGGCGCTAACGTTTCAGGCTACAGCAACCCGGCCTTCGATGCCGTGTGCCGCCCGGCGCGAATCCTGCTGCCAGGCGAGCAGGGCTACGAGCAGCAGAACGCCGACGTGCAGCGCCTGTTTGCCCAGGAGCTGCCCGCCATCCCGCTGTACTTCCGCCTGGAAGTGGCCGCCGCACGCCCCAATATTTGCGGTTTTCAGGTCGACCCCAGCGCCCGTAGCGATCTATGGAACCTGGAGATGCTTGACAGCGCCGAGGCCTGCCCGTAGGTCCCCGGGCATCAACCGTCCTAAAGCCTCGCCCCGGGCCGCGAATGACCACCCCCGGGGCGAGGCTTTTCGTTCGCATAAGGCGAAGGGTTCTTTTCCGCCTCGCCCGGGGAATGACGCTGACCTTCTACCGCAGCTCCGCGCAGCGCAATTCTTCGGGCGCAGCCCCGCCCGGCACTGTCTCCCACAAGTCGCATAGCATCCCGCGGTAGGCCGGGTCTGTGGCGTAGGCCCGACCGGTCAGGGTGGAGGCTTCATCTATGCGTCCAACCCGCGCCAGGCCTTCGATCATCGGCAGCCATTCATACGGCGAATTGGACCCGGCATGCTCTGGCGCGTGCCCCTGTGCCAGGGCTTCGTCCGCCAGCGTTACGACAGCTGGCCAATCGCCTAGCTGGCGCGCCAGGTCGGCTTGCTCGAACAGAGAACACCATCCGCGCACCGGCTCCGCGCCGAGGATGTCTGCCGGCGGGTAGCCCGCAGCGGCGACCGGTTCGATGCGTGACAGGTCCGAAGCCGGCAAAAAGGCCTTCACCAGCTCAGACAGGTAGGGGTGGGCGGCATCGCGCGCGCTGAGCACCCACAGGCAGTTGCCGTGCTGCGGGTTCTGGTACAGCAGCAGCGACTGCGGCGTCTGCCCCTCAAAGTGCAGGCTGCGGAAGGTGGTGTTGAAGCTCAATGCGCTCGAATCGGGCGGCTGGGGAAAGCGCGGCCGCAACGCGTAAACCCAATAGCTCAGCCGCCCGGCCAGTCCGGCGTGCTGCGGGTACATCAGGTTGAGGGCTGCCGAGGTGGAAAACAACCCCTGATTGGGAAACGGCTCGCTTTCCATAATCAGCGCGGTGGGCGCCTGCAGACCGGGCGCGCGCCACGCCAGCTCCCAGAAAAAGCGCTGCTGGCGCGTCCATTCCCATCGGTAATCATTGGCCACCCCAAACTGGAACGCCAGGGCGCAGCCGGCCAGCACCCCCACCAGCAGGGCGCGCTGCAGGCGTTTTTGCGACAGCCAGTACACCAGCACCGCCAGCAGCAGACCGGCGCCAAATGTGGCCGGCAGCGCGTAGCGGTCGGAGTGGAAGTCGAACACCACCTGTCGCCCGGTGATCCACGCCGGTACCGGCCCGAGCAGCACCGCCGCCACGCCAAAGATCAGCGCCTGGCGCAGCCAGCGCGCTTCGGCCGTCCCGTCCGCGACCTCCTGCGCGCCTGCCGCGTGGTAGCGCGCCAGAAACAGCGTTACTCCGGCCACGGCAAGCAGGCCGGCCGCCGCGCCGGCCCAGTCCATCAGGGTCAATCCGTTGAGCGGCGCCTGCAGCAGCCGCCCCCAGGCGTTCACCAGGATTTCCAACTCGTCCACCAGCGCCACGCGCGCCACCCGCGCCAGCGTGGCCAGCGGGCTTTGCAGGAAAGCGTACAGCGTTTCCGCCCGGTAGGGATCGGCGCCAGGCAGCTTCAGGAAGAACAGCCGCCAGGCTACGTACAGCGCGGTGACCAGCAGGTAGGGCGCCCACGCGCGCAGCGCGCGCCTGGCAGAGGCTCGCGCGCTCTGTTGCTGCCGGAACAGGAAGTACAGCCCCAGCGGGCGCAGCAGCTCCAATGGAGCGAAATACTCGGTCACCGAAAGCTGCGCCAACATAGCCGCCAGCGCGGCCGCGTGCAAGAGGATGGCGGCGCGGCCAGTCCGGCGCTGCGCGCTGAGCATCAGCCCGAACGATAGGAAGAACAGCGCGAACTGCAGCCACTGCTGGTGAAAAGTGACTGCCGCAGGCTGGCTGATGAAAACGGGGTGCAGCAGGAACAGCACCGCCGCGGCCAGGTTTTGCCGCCGCGCCGGCGGCCATATCTGGTTCAGGCACCACCACGCGCCCCAGGCGCTCAGCCAGCGCAGCAGCAGGGTAAAAATGTGCCAGGGCAGGGGCGTTGTTCCCAGAAGCGGCGTAAAGAGGATGTGCGTCCACGCGGAGAGCGGGCGGTCTTCGGCGTAGTAACGCGCGTAATCGCCCAGCCGGCCCAGCCGCGCTACCGATATTTTTGCCCAGTCGTCCCAGTAAAACCCCAGCCAGGGCAGCAGCAATCCGAAGCCCAGGATGGTGATCAGCAGCAGGAACAGCGGTGCGTAGCGGTCGGTGAATATCGCTTCCAGGCGTTTCATGCGCGGCAACCCTCTCTTTGACGCAGTCCATTATACTCGCCGTTGAAAAGCACCGCGAAAGTCCTGCGATTGCTTCATTTGTGTCTGTGCTGTTGGTTGTGCTTCCCCGTTGTCATTTCTTGCATCACATAAGTAAGTGAATCTGTCATTCACTGCTTCCGACGTTTGTCACTTGTCTTTTGCAGAACCGTCTTTCTTGACTTGTAAAATAGTTTTATGCTATAGTTTGGATTAACCTTATCGTTTTTCAATTAAATAAGGGGCAGCTCTTTTTGATTCTCTCGTTCTTGCAGGTTGAAGGGAGGTGATCGGAAAAGTAAACCGCTGCACGCTTTCTGTCTTTCGTTTCGTTCCCCCTACCTATTTGCTTAATCCCTGGAGGAGAATACGATGTTGCAGAAAAAGTTGATGACCGTCGTTGGGATTCTGGTCATGCTCAGCGTGTTAATGGCTGCCTGCACCCCTACGACCGTAGTGCAAACCGTCATAGTCACGGAAGTTGTTGAAGGCCAGACCGTCGAGCGGGTGGTCACTGCCACGCCTGTCCCCGCTACTGCCTTGCCGCCCACCCCCGTTCCCGCAGCCGCCGATACCATCGTTCTGGCGTTGCAGCAGGAACCCGACACCCTGCACCCCCTGATCGGCTCGATGATGGCGCGTACCATCGTCAACAGCGCATGGCTGTTGGGCTGCATGGGCCAGGATGAAACCGCCACCTGGATCCCGCTGGGCTGCGAAGGCGTGCCGAACGTGGATAACGGCGGCGCGGTGTTTGTTGGCGAAGGCGTCGATAAGCACATGGAAGTCACCTACAAGATCCGCGATGATTGGCGCTGGACGGATGGCACCCCGGTTACCTCGAAGGATGCGATCTTCGGATGGAAGCTGATCATGGATCCGACGATGGAAGTCGCCGCCCGGTCTTCCACCGAGAAAATCTATGACATGGTCGCGGTTGATGACAAGACCTTCAAGACCGTGTTCATGAGCGAAGCCCAGGCCAAGGCTGCCGCGGCCGGCACGCTGGAAGGCAACGTGGACTTCAAGTCTTTCCAGGCCGACTACGACGAGTCTGGATATGGCAACCAGGTCGGCCCCGTGGTTGACCCGGTATACTGGGCGGTAGGTGTCCCGGGCGGGTTCCTTCCCGAGCACGTGATCGGCACCGTGCCTGCGACTGAGCAGGCTGCCATCGACTGGACGACCGTCCCGGGTGACGGCCCCTACCAGCTCACCGAGTGGAAGCAGGGCCAGGAACTCACCCTCACCAAGTCGGACCAGCCCTTCCCGCTGGGCGACCCCAAGATTAATACCATTATCTTCCGCTTCTACGCCGAAACCGCCGCGGTGATTTCCGCGCTGCAGAGCGGTGAGGTGGATGTGGTCACTGGCACCGGCGGTCTGACCGTCGCCAATGCCCCCGACCTGGATAAGATCGAAGCCGCCGGCCTGTACAAGGTGCTGTATGAGCCCGGCTATCAGTGGGAGCACATTGACCTGAACACCACCAAGTTCCCGCTGGATGATGTGAAGGTGCGCAAGGCCCTGTTCTACGGCCTCGACCGCCAGGCGATCGTGGACAAGCTGTACTTTGGTAAGCAGTCCACCACCGATCTGCCCATCCCCAAGGGTCTTTCGTGGGGTTACACCGATAACTATGTGAAGTATCCCTACGATCCCGAGCAGGCGAAAGCCCTGCTGGCCGAAGCCGGCTGGGACTGCGCTGCGCTGCCGTGCACCAAGGACGGCAAGAAACTGGAAATCACCCTCATGACCACCGACCGCGCTGACCGCCAGGCCCTGGCCCAGGTGGTGCAGTCTGAGTGGAAGAAGCTGAACGTGGGCGTGAATATCCAGTTCCTGTATGGCCGCGGACTGTTTGCCACCGCTGACGCGGGCGGCCCGCTGAGCTCGCGCACCTTCGATGCCGCCATCTACACCTGGATTACTGGCGACGACCCCGGCCACCTCGGCTTGTATGACTGCGCCGCGATCCCGTCCGAAGCCAATAATTACGCCGGGCAGAACTACCCCGGCTACTGCGACCCGGAAGCGGACAAGCTGCTGATGCAGAATGAGACCGATCCCGAGATCAGCCTGTCGATCGAAAAACGCAAGCCGGTGCTGGAGAAGTTCTACCAGCTCTGGACCGACGCTGTTCCGGTCATCCCGCTGTTCTCGAACACCCGCGTGTACGTGGTGCGCGCCGGCCTGAAGAACTTCAAGGCTGGCCCCACCCAGTACGCCGCCGATGCCTGGAACTCGTGGGAATGGGAGCTGGAGAAGTAATCTCTCCCGCTCTTTGCGGCAAAAAGAATCTGTGGGGGGCGGTAGCACGCCCCCCACATTCCCTACACAGGTGTTCCCTGGCTCGATTCCGGCAAAGAGCGTTGTCGGAAATACTGTATTCTTATCACCATGATGCATTGCGGAGATCAGGATGACCGACTATATCATTCGCCGCCTTGTCCAATCCGTCGTTCTACTTTTCTTCATCTCCATGCTTTTATACGTCATCTTAAATCTGGTGCCCGGCGGGCCGTTTGATATGCTCCGTCTCTCTAACCCGCGCATGACCAAGTCTCAGCTCGACCGCCTTAACTCGCTGCTCGACCTGGATAAGCCCCTGCTCCCCGGCCAGTACTGCCCGCAGATTGGCCAGACGCAGGAGCCATGTCGCTTTGACCAGGGCCGCTACCTGCGCTGGCTGGGCAAGGTGGTGCAGGGTGACTGGGGCAAGTCGTGGACCATCGCCAACGGCAAGACGGTGCTGAGCCTGATCGGCGGCCGGCTGTGGTACACCATCCTGTTGATGGGCATCTCGCTGGTGGTGGCGATTGCCATTGCTGTGCCCATCGGTATATATTCCGCCATCCACCAGTATTCGGTGATTGACTACCTGGTCACCGCGTTGGCGTTTTTCGGCCAGTCGATGCCCACATTCTGGACCGGCCTGATGGCCATGGCGATCTTCTCGGTGGCTTTGGGCTGGTTCCCAACCAGTGGGGTGCGTACCGCCGGCAGCGAGGGGGATATTATCGAGGCCCTCGCAAGGGTGTTCTCGTTTGGGCGCGCGCACCCCGAGCTGGCCGGGCAGGAGTGGGCAACCATAGTTGACGGCCTCAAACACATCGCTCTTCCGGCCGGCGTGCTGGTATTCTTCAACCTGGCTGCCTGGAGCCGCTACACCCGCACATCCATGCTGGAAGTGCTGCGCCAGGACTATATGCGCACCGCGCGCGCCAAGGGCCTGGCCGAGCGCTTTGTCATCCTCAAGCACGGGCTGCGCAACGCGCTCATCCCGCTCATCACCATCCTGGCGCTGCGCATTCCCAGCTTGTTCGGCGGAGCGTTGATCACCGAGTCGATTTTCTCGTGGCCCGGCATGGGCCGCATGTTGATCGACGCCATCGCCGGCGTAGACTGGCCGGTGGTGCAGGGGGTGCTGGTGATCTCTTCCTTCCTGGTGGTTTTCTCTAACTTCCTGGGCGATCTGGCCTACGCCTGGGTTGACCCGCGCATCCAGTACAGCTAAGGGGAGCAAACATGACCTCTGCGATTACTCCCGAAACTCCCACCCAGGTAAAAGGCGCTGCGCCGGTCGTTGTGCGCAAAATGAAGGCCGAAAGCCAGTGGAGCATGGTCTGGCGGCGGCTGCGCCGTCACAAGCTGGCCATGTTTGGTCTGGTAACCCTGATATTGATCGTGTTCTTCAGCGTTTCGGCTGACTGTTTGGCGCCATACCCGTATGATGAGATCGACCTGGGCAGCGCCTACGCCCCGCTGATGTCGCCGGGGGTCGACGGCGCGCCGACGCATATCCTCGGTACAGACAAGCTCGGCCGCGACATCCTCTCGCGCCTGATGTACGCCGGGCGCATCTCGCTCACCGTTGCGCTGGTTACTACTATCCTCACCATCATCGTAGGCACGGTGTTGGGCGCGGTAGCCGGATCGTTTGGCGGCTGGGTGGATAGCATCCTCATGCGCTTCACCGACCTGATGCTCACCCTGCCGGATTTGCCCATCCTGTTGATTCTTTCCAGCAGCCTGCGCCAGAACCAGGCGCTCACCGAATTCCTTGGCTCCAACGCAAGCGTGATCATCATCATCCTGATCCTGGTGGCCTTCGGCTGGATGGGAGAATCGCGCCTGGTGCGCGGTTCGGTGCTCAGCCTGCGCTCGCAGGAGTTTATCCAGGCCACCGAAGCCCTGGGGGGCAACCGCTCGCGGGTCATCTTTGCGCACCTTATCCCCAACTCCATTGCCCCCATCATCGTTGCTGCCACGCTGGGCTTTGGCGCGGTGATCATCTCCGAATCGGCGCTGTCGTTTCTCGGTTTTGGCGTCATGCCGCCCGTACCCACCTGGGGCAACATGCTCAATGAAGCGCGCAATTCGCCGCTGGAATACCTTTTCACCCAGGCGCTTTCCCCGGGCTTTTGCATCTTCCTTACCGTTCTTTCCATCAACTTCCTGGGCGACGGCCTGCGAGATGCGCTCGACCCGCGGCTTAAGCTCTGACGCACATCCTTATGGCTCAACCTACTGACCGGCTGCGCACAAACCCTCTCCTCATGGTGCTGGTCGTCCTGGCATTCCTGGTGATTATTCCGTTCCTGGTGGTCGCCATCAGCGCGCAGGACCCCTTCTGGTTCCGCTCGGGTTTCACCGAGCTGCCGTACCGCGTGGTGGTCTATTCCGCGGGTGAACCGCGCGAGTATATGCAGGGCACGGACGGTTATGATGTGCTGGCCGAAGGGGTGCGCGCCAGCCTGTCTGGCGGGGTGCAGCGTGGTTCGGCCATTGGCCTGTCGCCCCAGTCGCTGCAGGATGCCTACGGCAGGTACACCAGCGTGGAAGCCTTCTTTTCCGGCCCGGTGAAGCTGCACGCGGCGATCAATACTTACCAGCCCAACCAGATGCTGTTCCTGATCACCGGCCGCCATACCGATTACCCCATCGTTTTTATGGGCCTGGACGGCCGCTACTACTCCAACGGCCCGGTGCTGAACAGCAACGATCCGCTGCGCGCCGCGCTGGAAACCCTGGGCTATGACCTGACGCCGGTTCCATAAGCGTCGATACTTGACAGGTGCTTTTTGTGTGGCAATCATGTATAATCATTCCATTCCCCCCCAATAGAAAGCGAGAGAGGAACCGTGGTCGACAAATCTACCAAACCTCTGCTGGAAGTGAAGGGCCTGAAAACCTACTTTTTTACCGAAGATGGCGTGGTGAAAGCGGTTGACGGCGTCGATTTTGACGTGCTCCCCGGGGAAGTGCTCGGCCTGGTAGGCGAATCTGGCTGCGGCAAGAGCGTTTCTTCCTTTTCGATCATGCGGCTGGTAGGCCCGCCGGGTAAGATCGTGGACGGCCAGATTATTTTTGAAGGCCGCGATCTGCTCAAGCTGCCCGAATCCGAGATGGTGCACATGCGCGGCGACCGCATTTCGATGATCTTCCAGCAGCCGCAGTCCAGCCTCAACCCGGTGTTCAAAGTGGGCGACCAGGTGGCCGAGGTTTTGCAGATCCATCAGAGCAAGGGCAAAGATTCTTCCTGGGAGCAGGCGGTGGAACTGCTCAAGCTGGTAGGCATCCCCGATGCGGCGCGCAAGGCACACGCCTACCCGCACGAAATGTCGGGTGGCCAGGCGCAGCGCGTGATGATTGCGATGGCTCTGGCGCTCAGCCCGCAGCTTTTGATCGCGGACGAACCCACCACCGCGCTGGATGTGACCATCCAGGCGCAAATCCTCGACCTGATCCGTGACCTGCGCACTCGCCTGGGCACTTCGGTGATCCTCATCACCCACGACCTGGGGGTAATCGCCGAGATGGCCGACCGCGTGGCGGTGATGTACGCCGGGCGTATTGTCGAGCATACCGAAGTCAATAACCTGTTCGAAAAACCGCTGCACCCGTACACCCAGGGCCTGATCGGCTCGATCCCGGTGCTGGGCGAGGTGCGCGATAAACTGGACGTAATCCCTGGCAATGTGCCCAACCTGGTCAATCTGCCGCCGGGTTGCCGCTTTGCGCCGCGCTGCCGCGCCCGCGAAGCCTATAACCTGGAGATCTGCACCACGGTAGAGCCCGACCTGTGCGAGGCCGCCCCCAAGCACACCGTGCGCTGCTGGCTGTACCAGGATTATGAAAACCACCGCGCGCCGTTGAAGCTGGATTAAGGAGAGCATCCATGGCCATCCCCAACAACGTTTCCGAAAATAGCACCCCGGTTGCCCCCGGCGCGGCGGCCTTCCCCACACCCGGCCCCGACCTGATCCAGGTAACAAACCTGAAAAAGTATTATCCCGTGCGCGGCGGCATTTTGCAGCGCGTGATGGCATACGTGCAGGCAGTAGATGATGTTTCTTTCACCATCCGTGAAGGCGAGACACTCGGCCTGGTGGGTGAATCGGGCTGCGGCAAGACGACCGTAGGCCGCACCATGCTGCGCCTCACTGAGCCCACCGCCGGATCGGTTTCCTTCAAGGGTGTAGACGTTTTCAAGCTTAAAGGCAAAGCGCTGAAAGACATGCGCCGCAATATGCAGATCATCTTCCAGGATCCCTACGCCTCGCTCGACCCGCGCGTGCCGATTGGCGAGTCGGTGGTGGAAGGGCTGAAGATCCACGGTATTGGTGACGCCAAAGAGCGCTTTGATATCGCTATTAATACCCTTAAGAAGGTGGGCCTCGAGGATTACCACGCGCGCCGCTACCCGCACGAGTTCTCCGGCGGCCAGCGCCAGCGCATCGGCATCGCCCGCGCCCTGGCGCTTTTCCCAGAGTTCATCATCTGCGATGAGCCCGTCTCCGCGCTGGATGTTTCCATCCAGTCACAGGTGCTCAATATCCTCAAGGACCTGCAAACTGAGTTTCAGCTCACCTATCTGTTTGTGGCCCACAATTTGAGCGTGGTGGAGCACATTTCCGACCGCGTGGCGGTGATGTACCTGGGCAAGATGGTGGAGCTGGCCAGCCGAGAAGACCTGTTCCGTAACCCGCTGCACCCCTACACCCAGGCGTTGATGTCCGCCATCCCGATTCCCAACCCGCGGCTGCGGCGCGAGCGCACCATCCTTAAGGGCGACGTGCCCAGCCCCTTGCGCCCGCCCAGCGGCTGCCGCTTCCACCCGCGCTGCCCGGTGGCGATGGAAGAATGCAAGACCATCGAGCCGAAATTCATCGAAGTCCAGCCCAACCACTGGGCGGCCTGCCTGCGCGTGGGGCAGTAGTCCGCGGTGATGCGAAACCCAAAGCTACCCCGGCAATTGACCGGGGCAGCTTGCTGAACGGATTTGCACCTGCCGTGGCTGGGAAGCAGCCCGGCCGCCGGGTAGCTTCCAGCGCGAGATCACCCATGCGGCCGTTCCACTTTCAACCGGCGGTGTGTGGTTCGCCGCGCGTCTTGCATCCCTGGTGCAGCAGTTCCAGCCCATGCGCGGCTTCGGGCGCCACCACCGCGGTGATCTTGCTGTAAGCTTGCAAGCGCGTGGCCGCGGTGGGAACCAGCTCTCTGCCTTCTGAAACCACGCGCACCAGCATGCACCCTGGCGGCAGTCCCAGGTGGCGCACCGCCTGACCTTCGAAAGGCGAGCCAGGTTCCACCAGCAGGTCGACGATCAGCGGTTCTTTCAGGCTGTAGCCCCCGTTTCCAGAGCTTAGATCGCGTTCCAGCAGTTCCTCGTAAATGGGCAGCGCCTTGAGCAGTTCGGCGGTGGCGTACGCGCTGAAACATGCCACCAGCAGCGGCAGCATTTGCTCATACGAGCCGGTCATTTCCACAATGAGCAGGATACCAGTCAGTGGCGCGCGCACCACCGCTGTGAAGTAGGCTGCCATGCCCACCACCGCGAATACCGCCGGCTGCGGCACCATCGCGGGAGCCAGCGCGTGTCCCGCCTGGCCCACGCCCAGCCCTACCAGCGCGCCAAGCGCCAGCATCGGCGCGAAGATGCCGCCCGCCGTGCCTGTGCCATAGCTGAACAGGGTGAGGGTGTATCGCAGCAGGAACCATAGGGGTACGCTGCTGGCCAGCAGCCTGCCTGCCAGGGCCGATTCGCTGAGGATTTGCCCACCGCCCACCGCAAAAGGATAGAACCAGCCGCACAGCCCGGCTGCAGTCCCTGCCAGCGCGGCAATCGGCAGGCGCAGGTTTGGCCGGGCGTGGCCAAAACGGTTGAGCACACCCACCAGCCCGCGGCTGAACAATACGCCGGTCAACCCGGCGGCTATGCCCAGCAGAACGAAGAATGGCAGCGTTCCCAATGGCTGCGCAGGGTAGCTGGGCACGCTAAAGACCGGATCAGCGCTGGTTATGGCGCGCGCCAGAATATCGGCTACCACACAGGCCACAAACGTGGCCGCGAACACAATCGGGTGAAAGTCGCGCTGCACTTCTTCGAGCACAAAGGTTAACCCGGAGAGGGGAGCGTTGAAAGCAGCCGCTAATCCGGCCCCGGAACCGGCCGCGATCAGCGTGCGCCGTTCTCCCGGAGCCGACTTGAGCCATCGCGCAATCATATCGCCGGTTGCCCCGCCCATCTGCACGGTGGGGCCTTCACGCCCCAGCGCCAGGCCGCTGCCGATGGCCAGCACGCCAGCCACGAACTTGACTGGCAGCACACGCCGCCAATCCATCACCCGGAAGCGGTACGCTACGGCTTTCAGGTGTGGGATACCACTGCCTTTCGCTTCTGGCGCGTAGTTGAGCACCAGCCACAACGAAATCGCAGCGCCTGCCGCTCCAAACAGCACCGGAAAAGCCCAGCCTGCGGCTGGGAACTGCTGCGCCCAGCGAATCAACGCGTTGCGCGCGCTGTCCGCGCCGGCCAGGGCCAGCCGGAACAGGGATGCTATCAGGCCGGCTGCCAGTCCCACCAACACCGCGCGCGGCAGTACCCTGCGCCGCTGCGTATGTACGCTGGCGTACTCTTCAATTTCTGAGGGCAGATCGTCGTTTGCCATACGGCATAGTATAGCGCTGCCAGGTTGTTTTCATCCACCTGTAGGGTAACTGTAGGGTAAATCGCCTTGCCCGCTGGCTATAATTTGGATATGTCCACCAAGCGCATCCTCATTGCCGATGACGCCCTCGACTTTGGGCGCATGCTCCAGGCCAGCCTGGCCACCCTGGGAACCAGCTGCAAGGTCACGCTGGTGCCGTCTGCCGAAGAGGCCCTGCTGGAGACCCGCCGCGGCGCCACCGACCTGCTGATTTCGGATGTGCGCCTGCCGGGCATGTCTGGCTTTGACCTGGTGCGCAAGGCGCGCGAGCGCTATCCACAGCTCAAGATTATCGTCGTCACCGGGCTGAAGGACGAAAGCATGCGCCAGCAAGCTGCGGATGCCGGCGCGGATGCTTTCTTTACCAAGCCGCTGACCGTGGCTGAGTTCCTGGCTACCGCCGAAACGCTGCTGGGCATCGCGCCGGCCGCGCCGGTCCGCCCCGCGCTGATCGATCCTTCGCCGGCGCAGCCCAATGGGAATGCCGCTGCGCTGCTGGATGCGCTGCGCGCGCGGCTGGGCGCAAAAGCCGTGCTGCTGCTGGGTCCGGCGGTGACGATCACGGCCACCGGCAGCGTCGCCGATGCGCTGGCCCCGGAGCACAGCGCCGCGCTGCGCGAGCACATGGCGGCGATGGAAACGATCGCTCGCCAGTTGGGGCGCGCGGGTGGCGTGCTGGCCTTCGATGGTGAGCATGGACACCTGCTGGCCGCCCCGGTGCGTCACATGGCGCTGGTGTGCCTGTTCGCCCCCGGCGCCAGCACACTGCGCATGGCCCTGGCGGTGGAAGAATTGCAGGCTGCCCAGCATGATCTGCTGCTCGCCCTGGGCGGCGATAAAGCCCCCGCGCCGTTTACGCCCGTCGAGACGCCGGTGGAATTGCCGCCTCCCACCCCGCAGCCGGCCGAGCCCGCCCCAGAACCCGCCCCGCTGGCAGCCCAAGTTGCCACCGCAGAGCCGCCGCCGGTGCTGCTGCTCGACAACGTGGAAGAGGATTTGAGCGGGCTGGAGGGCATCTTTGGCGCCGCGAAACCCGCGGCTGCCACCGCCATCGACCTGGATTCGTTCTGGGAGCAGGCTGCCCAGGCTCATTCCACCGCCCCGCGCAGCGCCGATGCGCTCAGCTTTGAGGACGCCCGCCGCCTGGGCCTCGCGCCGGGCGAGGGAGAGTAGCGCAAACAGCACCAGCCGGATTTTCTGCGCGCGCAGAAAATCCGGCTGGTGCTGTTTGCTTGCCCCGTGCTCTCACCTGTGTTAAAATATCTTTCCCGGCTGGGGTTTCCCAGACTGTGGGGCGTAGTGCAATGGCAGCACACCAGACTTTGGATCTGTGGATCTTGGTTCGAATCCAGGCGCCCCAGCCTGTAACGTTATGGAATTGGATTGTTCCCCCACGCATATCTATTCCGCCCAGGCGAGCCCGCTGGTAGCTCGCCATTTTGTCTTATGCAATCCTGGCCGGTGGGGTTTGAAAGTTGAGTGAGAACTTTGCCTGAAACCGAAGATGACGATCCTTCGCGTGCTGTAACGGCCGTGATCCTGGCCGCCGGGCAGGGAACGCGCATGCGCTCCAGCCTGCCCAAAGTGCTGCATCCCCTGGGCGGCAAGCCTCTGATCGCCTACTCGCTGCGCCTGGCGCGCCAGCTCAGTACGTATGACCCCATTGTGATCATCGGCCACAACGCCGAACAGGTGCGCCAGGCCGTGGGCGACGCCGCGCGCTTTGCCGTGCAGCAGCCCCAGCTTGGCACTGGGCATGCCGTCCAGCAGGCCGAACCGCTGCTGGCCGGCTACGAGGGCCTGGTGCTGGTGATGAGCGCCGATATGCCGCTCTTTACCCTGGAGACCATGCGCGCTCTGGTGGAACAGCAGCGCGCCAATTCCGGCCCGCTGACCATGCTCACCATGCTGCTGGATGACTCGCACGGCTTTGGCCGCGTGATCCGCGCCGCGGATGGCTCGGTGCGCGAGGTGGTGGAAGAAGCCCAGGCCACGCCTGAGCAGCTTGCCGTGCGCGAGCTCAACGTAGGCGCGTACTGTTTTCGCGCCGGCTGGCTGTGGAGCGCGCTGCGCCGCGTGCCGCTTTCGCCCAAGGGCGAGTATTACCTCACCGACGTGGTTGGCATTGCCGTGGCGGACGGGTTGAAGGTGCAGGCGCTGGTGCTGCCCGACCCCGCTGAGGCGATCGGCATCAATACCCGCGTGCACCTGGCCGAGGCCGAGGGCATCCTTCGCCGGCGCATCAACACCGCCTGGATGGCCGCCGGCGTCACCATGATCGACCCTGCCAACACCTACATCGAACCGGACGTGAGCATAGGCGCGGATACTGTCATCTACCCCAACAGTTTCCTGCTGGGCAGCACCCGCGTCGGCCGTGGCTGCGTGATTGGCCCCGGAGCGCTGCTGCGCGATGCTGTGCTGGACGACGGCGCCGTGGCTGCCGGCCCCTATGGCGCGCTGCCGCAAAGGGAGCGCGCATGACCTCCCCATTGTGGATCATTCTGCTGGTTTGCGTGGCGCTCGACCTGCTGGTGGTGGCGCTGCGCTCCAGCCTGACCAACGCGCGCCTGCCGCAATTGGTGAGCATGCGCGAATCCGGCCCGGTGCGCGTCGAGCGCACGATCCGCCTGCTGGAAAACCCGCGCCTGCGCCCCATGCTGCGGCTGCTGGTGGTGAGCATGCACTTTCTGGTGGCCGGTGCGGTGTACCTGCTGTGGCGCGCGCTGCGTCCCGACCTGGACACCCCCGCCGCCGCGCTCATTGTCTTGTTCCTTTCGACCGTGGTGCTTCTGGCGCTGGAATTCCTGATCGAAGGCCGCATCATCCCCAACGCTGAAAAGACCGCCATTCGCCTGGCTCCGCTGGCGCACGCGTTCAACCTGCTGCTCACCCCGCTTTCCGCGCTGCTGATGGTTTTCCTCGGCTCCACGCAGGACGCGCCGGTGATGATCCCGGTCACGGAAGACGAGCTTAAGAACTGGGTGGAAGAAGACCAGCCACAGAGCACCCTGGAAAAGGGTGAGCGGCGCATGATCTATTCCATCTTCCAGTTCGGCGAGACGCTGTGCCGCGAGGTGATGGTTCCGCGCATCGACGTGCTGGCGCTGGATATCACTACCCCGCTGGAAGACGCGCTGCAGTCCTTCACCCGTTCCGGGCATTCGCGCGTGCCGGTTTACGAGGGAACGATCGATAATGTGATCGGCGTGCTGTACGCCAAAGACATGCTGCGGGTCAAGCTGGACCGGCAGAGCCTGCAGGATGTGCGCCCGCTGCTGCGCCCGGCCTATTTTGTGCCTGAGGCCAAAAAAGTGGAAGAGCTGCTGGCCGAAATGCGCGCCAACGGCGTGCACATTGCCATCGTGGTGGATGAATACGGCGGCATGGCCGGGCTGGTGACGCTGGAAGATATCGTCGAAGAAATCGTCGGGGAGATCCGCGACGAGTACGACCAGATCGAAGAGCTGCCTTACACGCGCGTGAATGATGATGAATACATTTTCCAGGGCCGCATTGACCTGGAAGATGTGAACGATATTGTCGGCACGCACCTGGAAAAGGACGTTGCTGATACGCTGGGCGGGTACATCAGCGCGCAGGTTGGGCACGTGCCCCAGGGTGGCGAAGAGCTACGCGTGAATGACTGGATGTTGACCGTGGAGCAGGTGAGCGGGCGGCGCATCCGCAAGGTGCGCGCGCGCCGCCAGGTAACCCCTTTGGAGGTGGAGGAGAATGGCAACAATCATGAACGATGAAATGCGGCACAAGCTGGTGCAACAGGCCGCCAACGCGCGCCAGTGGGCCTACGTGCCCTATTCGCATTACGCCGTGGGCGCCGCCCTGCTGACCGCTTCAGGGCGCATCTATGATGGCGTCAACATTGAGAACGCCGCTTACCCGGTGACGGTGTGCGGCGAGCGCACCGCCGTGTTCAAGGCCGTGTCGGAAGGCGAGCGCCAGTTTGTCGCCATCGCCGTGGTTACCGCCAACGGCGGCACGCCGTGCGGCTCCTGCCGTCAGGTGCTCTCCGAGTTTGGCCTGAATACGCTGGTGATCATCGCCGACGAGACCGGCAAGATCCACCAGGAATTGACCGTGGGCCAACTCCTGCCGGGAGCGTTTACGCCGTCGAGCCTGACATAACCCCACTCCGGCTCCCCCACCCTCCTTCGGAGGACCGTTGGAAATAAAGGACGCTTTTGGGGAGAGTGAAAACCGCCTTTCTACCCATCAAATCGCGCTGTTCAGCGATTTGGAAACCCACCTTTCTTCCCTCCAAATCACGCTGTTCAGCGATTTGGGGGGATTAAGGGGGGTCTGATCCACCAGGATAGAATGTCGAGCACGAATGAGTGAACGCAGTTTAAAGGTAGATGCCGTGGTGCTGCGCCACGCCGATTGGGGCGAAGCTGACCGGCTGCTCACCCTGTATGCGCGCGAGGCCGGCAAGCTTCGCGCCGTAGCCAAGGGCGCGCGCAAAATGCGCTCGCGCAAAGCCGGCCACCTGGAGCCCTTCACCCGCGTGTCGCTGTTGATGGCCCGCGGCCGCGACATGTGGATCGTCACCCAGGCTGAAACCCTGGACGCCTATCTGCCGCTGCGCGAGAACCTGGTGCTCACCGGCTATGCTTCCTACGTGCTGGAGCTGCTCGATCGCTTCACCTATGAGGAAGGCCAGCACTCGGCCATTTATTCCCTGCTGGTGGATAGCCTCGAGCGCCTGGTGGTGGTGCCCGATACTTTCGTAGTGGTACGCTACTACGAGCTGCACCTGCTCGACCTGTTCGGCTTTCGCCCGGAGCTGGTCCACTGCCCGAGCTGCGGCCGGGAAATCCAGCCGCAGGACCAGTTCTTCAGCGCGCAACTGGGCGGCGCGCTTTGCCCGGATTGCGGCGCGCGTACCCCGGGCAGCCGCCCGGTGAGCATGGCCGCGCTCAAGTACCTGCGCCATTACCAGCGCAGCAGCTTTTCCCAGGCGCTGGCCGCGCAGATCCCGCAGCCGGTGCGGCTGGAGATGGAAGCCCTGCTCAACCACTACATCACCTATCTGCTCGAGCGCGGCCTCAATACCCCTGCCTTCATCCGTAAAGTAAGCGATGCGTAGTCAACGAAAATCAGCCCGGCGCTCTGCGCCGGGCTGATTTTCGTTCGAATCCGTGTAACCTGTGTTCAGAATCCGTTGTCAAATCTCGGATGTGCACTCCGGGCAGCGGGTGGCTTTGGCCGGGATGCTGCTGGCGCAAAACGGGCATTCCTTGGTCGACGGTGCAGCCTCGACCGGAGCGGGCTTCTTCAACTTGTTGATGGCGCGCACCACCAGGAAGATCACGAACGCGATGATCAGGAAGTTGATCACCGTATTCAGGAAGGCCCCATAGGCCAGCACGGGCGCGCCTGCCTCCTGCGCCGCCGCCAGGCTGGGGTATGTCTGACCGTTGAGCGGAACAAACAGGTTGGCGAAATCTACCTTACCCAACAGCAGGCCGATGGGCGGCATGAGGATGTAGTTGACAAAGTCGGTGACGATCTTGCCAAATGCCGCGCCGATAATGACACCAATTGCCAGGTCGATCACTGGCCCGCGCATTGCAAAATCACGAAATTCTTTCCACATCGTTTCTCTCCCTTTCTGGAAAACCATTGAATGATTGCCCGCACTGCAGCTTTGTCGCAATCCGTGATCCCGGCGGACAGGCTTCTATCCATATTGTAGACCTTTTATAGGGAAGGGGTGTAATATTCTCAGTCCCGGTCCATTCCACTGGTATAATACCTGCGCTTTTGACATTCTATTGGCCGGGGGCCGCTATGCAAGCACCACTTGACTTCCAATCGATTATTCTCGCGCTCCAGCATTACTGGGGCGAGCAGGGCTGCGTCATCTGGCAGCCGTATAACACCCAGGTGGGGGCGGGCACGTATAACCCTGCCACCGTGCTGCGCGTGCTGGGCCCTGAGCCGTGGAACGTGGCCTACGTCGAGCCGTCCGTCCGCCCGGACGACGGCCGTTATGGCGAGAACCCCAACCGCCTGCAGCAGCATTACCAGTTCCAGGTGATCCTCAAGCCCGATCCCGGTAACCCGCAGGAACTGTACCTGCGCTCGCTGGAAGCTCTGGGCATCGACCCGCGCAAACACGATATCCGATTTGTGGAAGATAACTGGGAAAGCCCTGCGCTGGGCGCATGGGGCCTGGGCTGGGAAGTGTGGCTCGATGGCCAGGAAATCACCCAGTTTACCTACTTCCAGCAGGCGGGCGGCATGCCCACCAATCCGGTGTCGGTTGAGATCACGTACGGGCTGGAGCGCATCGCCATGCCGCTGCAGCGCGTGCGCAACTTCCGTAACATCGCCTGGAACAATGCCCGCACTTATGGTGACCTGAACCTGCAGGGCGAGTACGAGCACAGCAAGTATTACTTT
The DNA here is from genome assembly GCA_039810245.1 of Longilinea sp. Classification (GTDB taxonomy): domain Bacteria; phylum Chloroflexota; class Anaerolineae; order Anaerolineales; family Anaerolineaceae; genus CALDSL01. Next base: position 188,411 of record JBDHWQ010000003.1, read on the forward strand.
GAGATCGCCGGGGTGGACGGTCTGCGCGAGATGTTCCGCCTGTACGAAGCCGAGGCCGAGACCGCGCTGGCCAACGGCCTGGTGCTGCCCGCCCACGACTACGTGCTCAAGTGCTCGCATACTTTTAATATCCTCGACACGCGCGGGGCGATTGGCGTCACCGAGCGCGCGGCTTTCTTCGCGCGCATGCGCGATATGTCGCGCCGCGTGGCCGAGGCGTACGTGGCGCAGCGCGAAGCCATGGGCTTTCCCTGGCTGAATGGCGCCCCGGCTGCCGCACCCGCCGCGCAGGTTGCCCATCCAACGCCCGCCCCCGCGGGCGCGTCCGCGAGCACGGACGAGCTGCTGGTCGAAATTGGCGTGGAAGAGCTGCCTGCCGCCGAGCAGGAATCGATTGCCGGCCAACTGCGCGAGCGCCTGGCCGCCGCGCTGGACGATGCCCGCCTGGAGCACGGCGCGCTGCGCGTGCTTTCCACCCCGCGCCGGCTGGTGCTGGCAGTGGCCGGACTGGCCGCGCGCCAGGCCGACCGCACCGTGGTATTCAAAGGCCCGCCGGCCGACCGTGCTTTCGACGCCGAAGGCCGCCCGACGAAGGCGGCCGAGGGCTTCGCGCGTGGCAAGGGCCTGAGCGCCGCTGATTTGCAGGTGCGCGAGATGGATGGCGGGCGCTACGCCGTGGCGCTGGTGGATGAGCCCGGCCGCGCCGCCGTCGATGTGCTGGCCGAAGCCCTGCCTGCCATGCTTTCCGGGCTGAAGTTCGAAAAAGCCATGCGCTGGAACAGCTCCGGGGTGGCGTTCTCGCGCCCGGTGCGCTGGATCCTGGCGCTGTACGGCGCGGATGTGCTGCCCTTCACCTTCGCTGGCGTCGAATCGGGCCGCGTGACGCGCGGGCTGCGCTTCCGCGAACCGGAAACGTTCGAGATCGCTACGCCGGCTGACTATTTTGACGCGCTGCGCGGCCAGGGCATCCTGCTGGACCCCGCCGAGCGCGCCGCTGAGATCGAGCGCCAGGTGAACGGCCTGCTGCGCCAGGCAGGCGCTGTGGAAACACTAGACGCCGGGCTGCTGGCCGAAGTTACCGCGCTGGTGGAAGCCCCCACCGCGCTGGTGGGCCAGTTTGAGGAAGAACACCTGCGCCTGCCGCCCGAGGTGCTGATCTCGGTGATGAAAAAGCACCAGCGTTACTTCCCGGTCTACGCCGCGGACGGCGGGCTGCTGCCCATGTTTATCGCCGTGCGCAATGGCGACGACCAGCACCTCGACGTGGTGGCCGATGGCAACGCCCAGGTCATCCGCGCGCGCTTTGCCGACGCTGCTTTCTTTATCAAAGAAGACCTGCAGCGCAAGCTGGAAGACTTCCTGCCGCGACTGGGCACGCTCACGTTCCAGTTCAAGCTGGGTTCGATGTTGGATAAGACGCACCGCATCCAGGCGCTGGTGGAGAAACTGCTGCCGGCCCTGCCAGTGAGCGAGGACGATGCCGCCGCCGCGCGCCGCGCTGCGCAGCTGGCGAAGGCCGACCTGGTCACCAATATGGTGGTCGAAATGACCTCGCTGCAGGGCGTGATGGGCCGCTACTACGCGCTGCACTCCGGCGAGCCGCAGGCCGTGGCGGATGCCATCTTCGAGCACTACCTGCCGCGCTCGGCCGAGGACGCCACCCCGCGTGGCGCGCCCGGGCTGGTGGTGGGCCTGGCCGACCGGCTGGACTCGATCACCGGTCTGTTCGCCGCCGGGCTGGCCCCCAGCGGCACGAAGGACCCCTTCGCCCAGCGTCGCGCCGCGCTGGGGCTGGTGCAGGCGCTCACCGCCTGGGACCTCGATTTTGATCTGCGCCGCGCTCTGGCGCTGGCCGCAGAAGGGCTGCCCATTCCTGCCGGCGAGCAGGTGCAGGCCGCCTGCCTGGAGTTTATCGCCGGGCGGCTGCGCAGCTACCTGATGAGCCTGCCCGAAGGCCTGCGCTACGACATCGTCGACGCGGTGCTGGCCGCGCAGAGCGCCAACCCGGCGCGCGCGCTGGCCGCTGCGCGCCAGCTCAGCGCCTGGACGCGCCGCGAAGATTGGAATACCATCCTGCCCGCCTACGCGCGCTGCGTGCGCATCACCCGCGACCAGGCCGAAGCGTTCGCCGTCGAACCGGCGCGTTTTGAGTATGAGGCCGAGCGTGAGCTGTACGCCGCGCTGCAATCCGCGAAATCTGCCCCGCGCCGCCCCGGTTCGGTGGACGATTTCTTCGCCGCTTTCCTGCCCATGATCCCCGCCATCAACCGTTTCTTCGAAGATGTGATGGTCATGGCCGAGGATCCCGCGCAGCGCGCCAACCGCCTGGGACTGCTCCAGCAGATCGCCGCGTTGGCCTCGGGCGTAGCCGATTTCTCGGTGCTGGAAGGGTTCTAACCGAGGGTAAGGAAGAACCGCGAAGACAGAGAAAGAAAAGTCAGGTTCGGGTGGCGTTTTCCGCCACCCGAACCTGCTTATCCCCACCAACTTAATTCACGTTCTTATGGCCATGCGGGGCGCGGCGTCAGGTGCTGCGTTTGCGGCGGTAGGCCACGCGTACCGGAGAGGGGTGGTTGGCGCCATTTCCGAAGACCACGTGCACCTCGGGGCTGCGCAGCTCCAGCTCGAACTGCTGGAAAAGCAGCGCGGTGATCACCGCCATCTCATTCTTGGCAAAGTTCATCCCGGTGCATTTGTGCACGCCGCCGCCAAAGCCCACAATGGCAAACGAATTTTTGCCTTCGTCGCGCTCAGGCGACCAGCGCAGCGGATCGAAGCGGTGCGGGTCGGTGAAGACTTCCGGCAGGAAATGCGAGTTGGCGGCGTTGACGATCACGCGCCAGCCCGGCGGAAGCTGGTAGCACCCAATGCTCAACGGCTCTTCCACTGTGCGCATCTGCAGGTCGGCCGAGGGACGGAAGCGGGTGGTCTCATCAATCGCCCAGGAAATATACGCGAGCTGGTTAATCTTTTGCTGGTCCAGCGCTTCGCCGAGCGCCAGCGCGGCGTCAATCTCTGCCTGCGCGCGGGCCAGCGTTTCCGGGTGCTGCAGCAGCAGGGTCACCAGCCAGGCGGCCTGACCGGCGGTGGTCTCATGCCCGGCGAACAGCAGCCCGGTGAACATGCTCACGATGGTAGCGTCGTCCATAAAGCTGCCGTCTTTGAGCGGCGTCTGCAGCAGGGTGGTGATCAGATCATCATAGCGCTCCGGGTGCTGGCGCCGCGCGTCAATTAACCCCTGGAACACGGTGCGTATGGCGGCTTTGGCCCGGTCTCGGCGCTGGAACTTGGGCAGCGGCCAGTGCGGCGGCAAGAGCGGGTCCAGCGAGCGGCTGATATCGCCGTACATGGCCCAGAACCCGCGGCCTAATTCGCGCTCGTACTCCGGGCCGATCAACGCTCGCCCGGCCACAAACTGCGTCAGCCGCAGCATCTCGGCGATAATGTCCATAAAACCGCTGTTTCCCAGGCTGTCCAGCCAGCGCTGCACTTCGATATTCATCGCCTGGATATACTGGCTCATGCGCTCGCGCCGGAAGACTTCCTGCAGCACCGGGCGCTGGTTGTAATAGGTCTCTTTATTGGCGGTAAACAGCACCTCGCCAATGGATGCCTTTAGGAACGTGTACGCGTCCTGCATGTTCAGGCTGCGGTCGGTCTGGGTATAGACGATCTTGTTGTATTCGGCGCCGCTGACCACCACAGCGTACTGCGGGCCGAGCTTGATCGTAAAAATATCGCCATGTTCGCCAAAACCGCGCCGGAAGAGGCTCTCGCGGCTGCGCATCATTTCCAGGGCATGGCCCAGAACGGGGATACCGCCGGACACCAGCGGGGGAGTGGTTGGGTTCATCGCAAAATCCTTTATTCTGCCGCCAACGCATCTCAGTCAGAAAATAACGGCGGCAGAGGTACCTTTCCTCTTAAATGATAACAGGAAACTAGCGCCGGCGCTTGACAATTCCACAGGACGTGCTAGGATATATATAGGACACCGACATATGTCAGAACCTGATCCCATTCCCTTTTTGCCGCTGCGCGAGCCAACCTTCTTCATTCTGCTCAGCCTGCTTCCGGGGGAAAAGCACGGCTACGCCATTCTCAAAGAGGTGGAGCAGATCAGCCAGAAGCGCGTGCAGCTCAGCACCGGCACGCTGTACGAAGCCCTGGCGCGGCTGCTGGAGCAGGAACTGATCGAGCGCAGCGAAGACGGCGCTGCCCCCGGCCCGGGCAGACCGCGCAAACTCTACCGCCTAACGCGGCTGGGCCGCCGCGTGATCACCGCTGAGGCCGAGCGCCTGGCGCAGCTTTCGGACGCGGCGCACCGCCAGATCCGCGACCAGCGTGCGGGCGGGTGAGGGGCGAAGGTCGATGGGCACCCGCCTGCGCGTGGCGCAAAAACTGGCTTTCCTGGCGCGCTGGCTGCCCGGCAGCCTGCGGCAGCGGTTTGGCGATGAAATCGAAGACGTGCTGGCGCAGCAGTTGCGCGATGCCGCCGCGACCGGCTGGCCGGAGCTGATTCTTGTGTTTCTGGTAGAGCTGGTGGAAATTCCGGCGCTGCATGCCCGCGAGCGTCTGCTGAAACGACAAATTTCGGGGGGATTGATGCAAACCACGGGATACTCGACCCTGCAAGACACGCATGAGACCACGCCTTGGCGCTGGGTGCCGGTGGCGCTGCTGACCTTTTTTATTAGCCCGCTGGTGCGGCTGATCCTGTGGCCCATTGAGCGCCATTTCACCGCCCTTGGCGGCGGGCAGCCTCTGTACGAGATGCCCGCGTACCTGGTCAGCATCAGCTACGTCTACTTCGCCATCGTGGTGCTGTTCAGCGCGCTGCTGGTGGCTGCCTGGCTGCGCGGATTTCCGTCCTGGTCTTACCCGCTGGCGATGATGTATCTGGCGTTTAGTTTTTCCCTGGGCAACGCTTCCATGCCCGGGCTGACCCTGTTTGGCCTCAGCTTTGGCCGCAGGCTGCTGGGGCCGTTTGCGCTGCTGCCGTTGGGCGTGGTCATTGTGGTCGCGCTGCTGCTCACCCGGCGAAATGTTGCCGCGCCGTTTCAATCTGGGGCGCGCGCACTGGCCGCCGACCCTTCACGCCTGTCCTTTGCGCTGTACGGTCTGACGCCCTTCTTCCTGTGGATGATCTTTGATGAAATGCATGGCGAAGAGCCGTTTCTATACGGCGTGAACCTGCTGTTGGCCGGCTGCGGGCTGGTGTGGCTGCGCAACCGGCGCGCGGCCGCCGGCGTGGTGGCCATGCTGGGCGGGCTGGTGCTGTCCTACGTCGCTTCGGCCATCTACCAGGGGCTGTACTGGGAAGGGCGCATGGAAACGTGGATGCGAGAACCCGGCGACAGCCTTGGCAGCGCCATCGGCACGCTGGTCTGCGCCACCCCGATCATCATCCTCACCCTCGGCCCGTGGCTGATCTACTGGGTCGACCGGCGAAGAAATCACGTTGCGTAGGTTA
>JBDHWQ010000004.1:0-187935 GCA_039810245.1 Longilinea sp.
TCGAAGGCCCTGGTAGATGTGGCGATGGGGCGCGCGCCGGCGGATATGGTCATCCGCAACGGGCGCTGGGTGTGCGTGCAGACCGGCGAGGTGCTGCCGGATACCGATATCGCTATCAAGGATGAGCGCATTGCATACGTAGGACCGGATGCCGGGCATACGATCGGCGCGGGCACGCAGGTGCTGGATGCCGCCGGGCGTTACCTGGTGCCCGGGCTGCTGGACGCGCACATGCACGTTGAATCCGGCATGTTGACCGTTTCGGAGTTTGTGCGCGCCGTTGCGCCGCATGGGACGACCGGCATGTTTATTGACCCGCACGAAATCGCCAATATCTTTGGCCTCAAGGGCGTGCGCATGATGCTGGATGAAGCCAAACTCCAACCGGTGCACGTCTTTGTGCAGATGCCGTCCTGCATCCCATCCGCGCCGGGGCTGGAAACGCCCGGTGCAGTGGTTGGCCCGCAAGAAGTGGCCGAAGCGATGCAGTGGGACGGGATCATCGGCCTGGGAGAGATGATGGACTTCCCCGGCGTGTATAACTCTGGTGACAAGGTGCACGCGGAAATGGATGCGACGCGCGCGGCGGGCAAAGTAATCGGCGGGCATTACGCCTCGCCTGACCTGGGGCTGCCGTTCTACGGTTACGCCGCCGGCGGCCCGGAAGACGACCACGAGGGCACGCGGCTGGAAGATGCAGTGATGCGCGCGCGGCTGGGGATGAAAGTGATGCTGCGTTATGCTTCATCGTGGCACGACGTGGCCACTCAGGTAAAGGCCATCACCGAGATGGGGATGGACTCGCGCCGCTTTATCCTGTGCACTGACGACGTGCACTCCAATACGCTGGTGACCCAGGGGCACATCGACCGCGTGGTGCGCCACGCCATCGCCCAGGGATTGAAGCCGATGACGGCGATCCAGATGTGCACGATCAATACTGCCGAGCATTTTGGCGTTTCGCGCGATATGGGCATGATTGCCCCCGGGCGCTACGCCGATGTGGTGCTGGTGGACGACCTGGTAGACTTCTACATTGAGGTGGTGGTTGCGCGCGGTAAGGTGATTGCGGAAAAGGGTCACATGGTAGTCGACCTGCCCGATTTCCACCATCCGGAATGGGTGCTGGACTCGGTGCGGCTGCAACGGCCATTGGAAGCCGCCGATTTCCGCCTGGCCAGCGAGCGCGCGAAGGTCACCGCGAATGTGATTGGCGTGATTGAAAATCAGGCGCCCACGCGCCACCTGCGCATGGATCTGGTCGCCCAGGATGGCGAAATCAAGGCCGACATTAAGAAAGACCTGGCCAAAGTAGCACTGGTCGAGCGCCACCGCGCCAGCGGGAAAATCCAGCTTGGGCTGGTACACGGCTTTGGTTTGAATACGTCCTGCGCCGTGGCTACCACAGTGGCGCACGACAGCCACCAGATGATCGTGGTAGGGACGGATGACAATGATATGGCCATCGCCGCCAATGCGCTGGCCGCGTGCGGTGGGGGTCAGGTGGTGGTGCGAGGCGGTGAGGTGATTGGACAGGTGAACCTGCCCATCGGCGGCATCATGTCGAACGAGCCGGCCGACACCGTGGCGCGCAAGGCCGGCACTGTGCTGACCGGGTTCCAGGTCTGCGGCTGCCGCCTGAATAACCCCAACATGCAGCTCAGCCTGCTGGGGCTTGTGGTGATCCCATCACTGCGCATTTCCGACCTGGGGCTGGTGGACGTCAACCAGTTCCGTTTTATCCCGGTGTTGGAATGACCATCAAACAGGGAGCCGGTTCTATGAACAATGAGCGTACGAAAGCACCCGCCAGCCACCCCTTCCAGCGTCTGCAGGTGGAGCTGGCCGCGTTGATCGCTGCCACGCCGCCCGGCGAGCGCCTGCCGGCTGAGCCGGACCTGGCGCGCCGGCTGGGCGTTTCACGCGCCACGCTGCGCGAAGCCATGCGCTCATTTGAGGGCCAGGGGCTGATCCGCCGCCGGCAAGGCGTGGGCACATTTGTGGTGGGCAGCGCGCGGGTAATCGATACCGGGCTGGAAGTGCTGGAAAGCATCGAGACCCTGGCGCATAAGATCGGGTTGGACGTTTCGATGGGCGACCTGGACATCCAGCGCGCGCAGGCCGGCGAGACGGAAGCGGCGCGGCTGGAGCTGGAGCCGGGCAGCGAGGTGGTAAAGATTGCGCGCGTTATCCTGGCGGACGCGCGCCCGGTGGCGTACCTGATCGACATCCTGCCGGTGGACGTGCTGACGCCCGAAGAGCTGCAGAACGGCTTTACCGGCTCAGTACTAGACTTTTTACTGCGCCGCGGCGAGCCGCTGTTGGCGCGCTCGGTCGCTGAAATCCGTGCGGTGGCCGCGGGTGGCGAAGTGCCGCGCGCCCTGGAAATCCAGCGCGGTGATGTGCTGCTGCAGTTCATGGCGCAGCTTTACACCCAGAATGACCGCGTGGTGGATTACTCTATCAGCTATTTCCTGCCCGGGTATTTCAGTTTCCGGGTATTGCGTACGGTTGGCGAGCCGGTTTTCAATTAATTGCACGGGAGGGAAGAACGAAATGGTGAACGAACAGGTGACGGCAGCAATTCATGAGCGCGTGGAAGCCTCACGCGAGAGCATCCTGCGGTTTATGCGCGAAATTTGCGCCATCCCCAGCATGACGTCGCAGATTGGCCCGGTGGGCGAGCGCATCGCGCAGGAAATGCGCGGACTTGGCTTTGATGAAGTACGCTTTGACCGCATGGGCAATATCTTTGGCCGCATTGGCCACGGGCCTAAAGTGATTGTGTTCGACTCGCACATCGACACGGTTGGCGTGGGCGACCCGGCCTCGTGGCAGTGGGACCCGTTTGAGGGCAAGATCGAAGATGGGATGCTGTACGCGCGCGGCGCGTGCGATGAGAAGGGCAGCACCCCCGGCATGGTGTATGGTATGGCCATCGCGCGCGACCTGGGCCTGTTGGACGGATGGACGGCCTACTACTTTGGCAACATGGAAGAATGGTGCGACGGCATCGCGCCCAATTCGTTTGTGGAAGTGGACCCGCAGGTGCGCCCGGATTTCGTTGTCATCGGCGAGCCAACGCGCATGCAGGTCTACCGCGGGCACAAGGGGCGCATCGAGCTGAAGGTCACTGCCAAGGGCAAGAGCGCGCACGCCGCCAGCAACCACCTGGGCGACAATGCCGTGTACAAGCTGCTGCCGGTGATTGAAGGGCTGCGCGACCTGGAGCCCAAACTGGGCGACCATCCCTTCCTGGGACATGGCAAGATCACCCTCAGCGACCTGAAGGTCAGCACGGCCAGCATCAACGCTGTGCCGGATGAGGCTGTCATTTTCATTGACCGGCGTATGACCTTCGGCGAAACGAAAGAAGAGGCCATCGAGCAGGTGCGCGCGTTGATCCCGGAAAAAGACCGCGACAGCATCACCGTGCAGGAGCTGTTCTACGACGAGCCGTCCTACACCGGTTTCGTTTTCCCGGTGGACAAGTACTTCCCGGCGTGGGCGCTGGAAGAAGATCACCCGCTGGTAGCGGCCGGCCAGGTCACGCGCCAGATGATCGGGCTGCCGGATGCGCCCAGCAGCAAGTGGGACTTCAGCACCAATGGCATTTACTGGGCCGGCAAAGCGGGCATCGCCAGTATCGGGTTTGGCCCGGGCGACGAACGTGTGGCGCACGCTGTGCTGGAATGCGTGCCCCTGGAAGATGTGGTCAAAGCCACAGAATTTTACGCGCTGCTGCCGGGCGTGCTCAAGACCCAGGGCGCGTAATAACTGTTCACTCACCGGGTATGCTACCGGATTCTGGCGATGTTTGAGGAGATAAAAGATGCAGACAAATTTGCGCGGTCGTGACTTCATCGGCGACCTGGATTTCAGCAAGGAAGAAATTGAAACCGTATTAGATGTGGCCTTCGATCTGAAGCGCAAGCGCGCATTGGGCGAGTCGCATGCCTATCTGCGTGATAAGGTGCTGGCGCTGCTGTTCTTCTTCAGCAGCACGCGCACCCGCGCCTCGTTTGAGGCCGGCATGGCCCAGCTCGGTGGGCACGGCGCGTTCATTGATTCGAAGACCACGCAGATCTCGCATGGCGATACCGCCAAAGAGATCGGTGAGATCTTTGGCCGCTACTTCGATGGCATCGCCATCCGCCACTGCGACTGGTGCGCCGGGAACGCCTATATTAACGAAGTGGCAAAAAACTCGCGCGTGCCGGTGCTCAACATGCAGTGCGAGGTCTACCACCCGTTCCAGATCCTGGCCGACCTGATGACGATCATGGAGAAAAAAGGTCGTGACCTGCGCCGTAAGAAGATGGTGGTATCTTGGGCTTATGCTTCGTCGTACCAGAAACCGCTCTCGGTGCCGCAGAGCCTGATCTTGCAGATGCCGCGGTTTGGCATGGACGTGGTGCTGGCGCACCCGCCGGAGTTCAAACTGATGCCCGAGATTATGGATATGGCACGCGAGCAGGCGCGCAAGTATGGCACGGGCTTCGAGGTGGTGGAAGATATGGACGAGGCGTTTAGGGACGCGGATGTTGTCTATCCCAAGTCGTGGGGTCCGCTGGTGCATACCGCCGATACTGCCGAGAGCGCGCGCATAATCGACCAGTACAAGAGCTGGATCACCGATGAGCGCCGCCTGGCACTGGCCAAGGAAGACGTCATCTATATGCACCCGCTGCCTGCCGATCGCAACATCGAAGTTACCGACGCGGTGATTGATGGGCCCAATTCGGTGGTATATGATGAAGCCGAGAACCGCCTGCACGTGCAAAAAGCCGTGATGGCGCTGACGATGAACTAAGCCAGATACACAACCGGAGCAGAAATCGATGGAAAAAAAGGGTGTTGCCGTAGTCGCCGTGGGCGGTAATTCGCTGATCAAGGACGAGAAGCATAAGAGCGTGCAAGACCAGTACGAAGCCGCGAAAGAGTCGATGCGCCACATCGTCGACATGATTGAGCAGGGTTGGGATGTGGTGGTAACGCATGGCAACGGCCCGCAGGTGGGCTTTATCCACCGCCGGTCGGAGCTTTCGGCGCACGAGCTGCACGAAGTTCCGCTGGATTATTGCGGCGCGGACACGCAGGGCGCGATTGGTTACATGTTCACTCGGGCGCTGTACAACGAATTTCTCCAGCGCGGGATGGACAAGAAAGCTGTGGCGGTGGTAACGCAAACCATCGTCGACCAGCATGACCAGGCATTCCAGCACCCCACCAAGCCGATTGGCTCGTTTATGAATGAAGACACGGCCAAAACCCGCGCCGCGAATGAAGGCTGGACGGTGGTGGAAGACGCCGGCCGCGGTTGGCGGCGCGTGGTGCCTTCCCCCCTGCCGGTAAAGATCGTGGAAGCTCCGGCCATCCGCGGGTTGATTGACGAAGGCTTTGTCGTGGTGGGCGTTGGCGGCGGCGGCATCCCGGTGGTAGAGCACGAAGACGGCTCGCTGGAAGGCGTGGAAGCCGTGATCGACAAGGATTTTGGCTCGTCGCTTCTGGCCAGCCTGATCCAGGCCGATATGTTTATGATCACCACCGCGGTGGAAAAAGTGGCCATCAATTTCAACAAGCCCGACCAGCGCTGGCTGGACCGCATCAGCGCCGCGGAAGCGCGCAAGTATCTGGATGAGGGGCATTTTGCCAAAGGTTCCATGCTGCCCAAGGTGCAGGCGATCCTTCGTTTCCTGGAGAATGGCGGCAAGATGGCGCTGATCACCAACCCGGAAAATATCGGTCGCGCTCTGCGTGGCGAGACGGGTACGATGATTGTGCCGTAGAAATGTGCATATACCCCCGGGCTGCCACGCGGCGACCCGGGGGTCATCGAAATATCAGACAATGATCACATTTTGGCCAAACACGCAGGATCGTAAGGTTTTTGTAGGGTTGATTACGATACAATACAGAGTAGGTTTTTCCTTTATGGCGTGAAAGATATACGTTAACGGAACGAGCTTGCGTGGGGACCCACGCGCAGCGTGAACGTAGGCACGTTTCAGGATGAGGCCGCGAAGGAGGTGAGATCGAGCGCAATCTGATTTAACCGTAAGCGAAGCCGTTTCAACGAAGAACGTTTCTTTTGTGTGACCGTTCGACCCAGGAGGAAAATTTCCATGAAAACGAAAGTATTCGCCCTGCTGCTCGCCGTGATTTTTGTGCTGAGCGCCTGCACCCCGGCTGCCACGCCCGCGCCCACCACAGCGCCCGCTGCGCCCGAGGCCACCGCTGCCCCCGCGGCGCAAGAATTCACCTTTGGCCTGCTGCTGGTAGGCCCCTATAACGATCACGGCTACAGCGAAGCGCACTACAATGCCGGCCTGTACGTTGAAAAGAACGTACCGGGCGCCAAGATGATCTACGTGGACAAGGTCAACACCGCGGACCGCCCGGGTACTACCCCGGCGCAGCTTGCGGAAGACCTGGTCTCGAAGGGCGCCAAGCTGGTGATCTTCAACTCGGATGACATGAAAGACAGCGCGGTGGAATTCGCTCAGAACCACCCCGAGGTTATGGTAATCCATGCTTCCGGCGACAGCGCCTGGAAAGATGGCAAGGATTACAAGAGCCTGCCCAACATGGCCAACATCATGGGCCGCATGGAATATGGCAAAATGATCGCCGGCTGCGCCGCGGCGCTGACCACCGAGACTGGCCAGATTGGCTACCTCGGCCCGCTAATCAACGACGAAACCCGCCGCCTGGCCTCCTCGGCCTACCTGGGCGCGCGCCACTGCTGGGAAAAATACGCTGGAAAAGACCCGGCCGACCTGGAATTCAAGGTCACCTGGATTGGCTTCTGGTTTAACATCCCCGGCGTAACCTCGGACCCGACCCAGGTTGCGGACGACTTCTATAACAGCGGCTACGATGTGGTCATTTCCGGTATTGACACCACCGAAGCGGTGATCGAAGCCGGCAAGATGACTGACGCGGGCAAAGTTGTGCACGCCATCCCCTACGACTTCGTGGGCGCCTGCAAAGAAGGCGAGAAGGTCTGCCTGGGTGTGCCGTACTTCAACTGGGGCCCTGCCTACGCCGAGGCGATCAAGAACGCCATGGCCGGCAAATTTGCCGTGGATTGGAAATGGCTGGGCCCGGACTGGGCCGACATCAACAACCCCGACACCAGCATGATTGGCTTCCAGAAGGGCGCAGCCCTCTCGGCGGATGCCAGTCCCAAGGTGGACGAATTCATTAAAGAACTGGCCGGCGGCCTGAACCTGTGGACCGGCCCGCTGAACCTGCAGGACGGCACGGCTTACCTCAAAGAAGGCGAGACCGGCACCGACTTCCAGGTGTGGTACCTGCCGCAACTGCTCGAAGGTATGGAAGGGCAGTCTGCGCAGTAGTCTGTGTGGTAATTGGGGGAAGGCGGGCTTGCTCGCCTTCCCCACCTTCTTCTTTTATCTGGTAACCCCGCTCACAGGAACCCTATGGACGTAGAACTGCGAAATATCCACAAATCGTTTGGCGCGGTGCATGCCAATAATGGCATCAGCATGGTCGTCCCAGAGGGGACGATCCAGGGCATCCTGGGGGAAAACGGGGCCGGGAAATCGACGTTAATGAAAATCCTCAGCGGTTTCATCCAGTGCGACAGTGGTGAGATTGTGTTGGGTGACCGCGTGGTAAAGATTGAGACCCCGGCGGATGCTATCCGGCATGGGGTTGGCATGCTGCACCAGGACCCGCTGGACTTCCCGCCCATGACTGTGCTGGATAATTTTCTGATCGGCCACGAAAGCGGCGGCATCATCCCTGACCGGCGGACGGCGCTCAAGGATTTCCGGCAGTTATCGGAAGAATTCGGTTTTTCTATCGATCACGAAGCTTACGTGGATACGCTGACAGTGGGCGAGCGGCAGCAGCTTGAAATTTTGCGGCTGCTGTGGCTGGGCGCGCGCGTGCTGATCATGGATGAGCCCACCACCGGGATCAGCGCATTGCAGAAGGAAAAATTGTTCGCCACGCTGCGCAAGCTGGCCGCGCAGGGAATGACCGTGCTGTTTGTATCGCACAAGCTGGAAGAAGTGGAAGAGCTGTGCAGTTGCATCCTGGTGATGAGCAAGGGCAAGTTGGTGGGTACCGCCTGCCCGCCGTACGTCACGGATGACCTGGTGCGTATGATGTTCGGTAAGGTAGTTGCCCTGGACGAACGCGTGCAGACGCGGCGCAGTAACTGCGTGCTGCGGCTGGAAGGGCTGGCGATTGAAGACAACCGCCTGAATATTCAAAACGTCAACCTGGAAATCAACGCCGGCGAGGTGATCGGGCTGGCGGGGATGGAAGGCTCAGGGCAGCGCCAGTTTTTGCGCACGCTGAGTGGGCTGATGCGCCCGGTGGGCGGCAAGATTGTGCTGCTGGGTGAAAATTTAACTGGAAAGAATTATCGATCCTTCGTGAATGCAGGCATTTCGTACGTACCCGCGGCGCGCCTGGAAGAAGGGCTGATACCGGGGCTAACCCTGGCGGAACACTTTGCTCTTCTGGACCGGCAGCAAGAATTTTTTATCAACCGCGAGCGCACGGAGAAGACCACCAGGGAGCAGATTGGCCATTTCTTCATCAAAGGTACGACGGAAAGCCGCATCGAAGAGCTTTCCGGCGGCAACCAGCAGCGCGCGCTGCTGGCGCTGATGCGTGAGGAACTTAAGGTTGTGCTGGTCGAGCATCCCACGCGCGGACTGGATATCGAGTCGGCGATCTGGATCTGGAGCAAGCTCAAAGAACGCTGCAAGCAGGGCACGTCGATCGTGTTTATTTCTTCCGACCTGGAAGAAATATTGCAGTACAGCGACCGTGTGCTGGTATTCTTTGGTGGCAAGGTTTCCGAGCCAATCGATGCAGCCACCACTGGGGTTGACCAACTGGGCCAATTAATTGGCGGCAAGGGCTGGTAAATGATGAAACGAAGCGCCTTTTTGAAAAACACACGCGGGACAGGCCTGTTGTTTGGCGTGCTGGCAGTGCTGCTCGCGCTGGCGTTCACCACGCTGGTGCTGCTGCTGGCCAAGGCCCCGCCGCTGGAAGCCTATCGCAATATCCTGGTTGGCTCACTGGGCTCATGGGGCAAGATCTCCGACGTGGTAGTAGCGTGGATCCCGCTGCTGCTGGCTACGGCCGGGCTGCTGGTGACCTTTACCGCCGGTTTGTGGAACATCGGCGTGGAGGGGCAGATCATGATCGGCGCGATCTTCACCACCGGCGTGCTGCGCATGCTGCAGGATACCGGCACGCCAACCGGCATCGTTATTGTGGCCGGGTTCCTGTGCGGCATGATCGGCGGGGCGCTGTGGGCGGCGCTGGCCGGCGCGCTCAAAATTTACGGCGGCGTTAATGAAATCTTCTCCGGCCTGGGGCTGAACTTTGTGGCTACGGCAGTGACGCTGTACCTGATTTTCGGCCCGTGGAAGCGCCCGGGCGTAGGCTCGATGAGCGGTACGGTTCCCTTCCCGCAGGATTTGTGGATGCCGATGGTGGCAGGCACGCGCTTTAGCCCCTGGGCGCTGGTGGTGGGGTTGGTGGGCATTGCAGTGATCTTTGTGCTGCTGCAAGGCACGTATTTCGGCCTCAAGCTCAAGGCTGTGGGCAAGAATCCGCGCGCTGCGTTTGTGATCGGCATTCCCACTGCACGCTACACCATGGCGGCGTTTATGATCTGCGGTATTTTCGCCGGCCTGGCGGGCGGCGTGCAAGTGATGGCTGTTTACCACCGGCTGATCCCCTCGATCTCTTCCGGTTATGGTTTCCTGGGGCTGATGGTGGCGATGCTGGTCAATTTCCAGGCGGCGTGGGCCGCCCCGGTGGCGTTCTTCTTCGCAGCGCTGAATATTGGCAGCATCCAGCTTCCAATTGTGCTCAAACTGGATTCGACCCTCTCCGGCGTACTGCAGGGAGCGCTGGTGCTGTCCGTCATCCTGGTAGACGGCCTGCGCCGCCGCTGGATGCGCAAAGGTACAGGTGACCGCCATGGATAGTGCAGTACTGCTCACAGGTTTGGCGCTGGTGCTGGCCACCGCTGCACCGGTAATATTTGCCACGGTTGGCGAGACGTTTTCAGAGCGCGCCGGGGTGACCAACCTTTCGGTCAATGGCACTATTTTGCTGACCGCGATGTCCGGTTTCGCGGCAGCCTACACTACCGGCAGCCTGCTGCTGGGTTTCCTGGCCGGCGCGCTGATCGGGGCGCTGGTGGCGGGGATCGTGGCGTTTGCCAGCATTACCCTCAAGCAGTCGCAGGTGGCTGTTGGTTTTGTGCTGACGCTGATGTGCCGCGACCTGGCATACTTCCTGGGCAACCCGTTTATGGGAGAGTCGGGGCCGCGCGTGCCTTCCATGCCGATCCCGCTGCTGTCGGATATTCCCGTGTTGGGGCCGCTGTTTTTCTCGCAGACCCCCACCGTGTACGCCAGCTATCTGCTGATTATCCTGGGCTTCCTGTGGATCTTTAAAACCCGGCCCGGGTTGATGCTGCAGGGTGTCGGAGAGCGGCCGGCGGCGGCTTACGTGCGCGGAGCCAACGTCAACCGGCTGCGTTATTTCTATACCATGCTGGGCGGTGCCATGGTGGGGCTGGCAGGGCCAATGTATTCGTTGAGCGAGAAGGCCGGTTGGAAAGGTACGCTCTCCGGGCTGGATGGTATTGGCTGGATTGCGCTGGCGATCACGATTTTTGGCGGCTGGAATCCGCTGCGCGCCGCGCTGGGCGCGTACCTGTTTGCGCTGCTGCAGTGGTTGGGCGTGGCGCTGCAGCCGTTGATGCCCAACGTGCCTTCACAGGTGCTGCAGGTAGCGCCGTTCCCGTTGATGATCCTCACCCTGCTGCTGGTCAACCTCGGCAATGCCGAGTGGGTAGACCGCACCCTGGCGGGGATGCCGGCTAACACGCGCCGTTTGGTGACAAAAGTGCTGCGCTCAGCGCGCACGTCGCCGCCGGCTTCATTGGGCGTGCCGTTTGAAAATGAATAGAGCCGCGGCATGAGCGCATGGTTGGGGTATCGTTGTTCGCTGTGCGGCGTCGAATATGGGCGAGAAGACGCGCAGTACACCTGCCCGCATGATGGCGGCAACCTGGATGTAGTTCTGGATACGGAAGCCATCCAGCGCAAATACCGCCCGGAGGATATCACCTCGCGCGCGGAACCGTCGTTGTGGCGCTACCTGCCACTGCTTCCGGTGGAAGACCCCGGCCCGGGGCGCACTGCGCTGCGTTCGGCGGGGTGGACGCCCACCTACGCGCCGCAATCACTGGCAGATGCGCTGGGGCTGAAAACGCTATGGGTTAAGGATGATGGCCGCAACCCGACCGCCTCGTTTAAAGACCGCGCCTCGGCGGTAGTGGTGGCGCGCGCGAAAGAGCTGCATGCCCAGGTGGTGGTGACCGCCTCGACCGGCAATGCCGGCGCGGCGCTGGCGGGCATGGCCGCTGCGGCCGGCCAGCCGGCGATGATTTTTGCACCCAAAACTGCTCCACCGGCTAAAATCGCCCAACTGCTGGTGTTTGGCGCGCAGGTAGTTCTGGTGGACGGCACGTATGACGATGCCTTCAACCTGACCGTCGAAGCATCGCAGGAATTCGGGTGGTACTGCCGCAATACGGGGTATAATCCCTTTACAGCCGAAGGCAAAAAGACCGCCGCGTACGAGATCTGGGAGCAGGTGCTGCTGCCCAACCCTGGTGGAGCCGGCCGGCTGGCGATCTTTGTTTCTGTGGGGGACGGAAATATTATTTCTGGTATCCACAAAGGATTTAAGGACTTGCACGCCCTGGGCTGGCTGGAGCAAATGCCGCGCCTGTTTGGGGTGCAGTCCGAAAAATCCGCGGCGATCGCTAACGCGTACTTTGACAGAACCGAAACCATTACACCGGTGCATGCCACCACCCTGGCTGATAGCATTTCGGTAAACCTGCCGCGCGACGGGGTGCGCGCCGTGCGCGCCGCCACGCAGACCGGTGGAGCTTATCTGGCGATCCCAGATGAAGATATTTTTGGCGCTATCGCCGACCTGGGGCGGGTGGGCATCTTTGCCGAGCCGGCGGGCGCAGCGGCCTTTGCCGGGCTGCGCCAGGCGCTGGCGCAGGGCCTGGTAAGCGCTGAAGATCCGGTGCTGGTGCTTAATACCGGCAGTGGGCTGAAAGACATTCGCGCGGCGATGCAGGCAGTGCAGCCCGCCCCGGTAATCGAGCCGAGCCTGCCGGCGCTGCGCAGGCTGCTGGAACGATGAGACAGGTGACTGCGCGCGTGTATGGGGCAGCGTTCTGGTGTTCATATTTGGGAGGATAAAGATATGTTGCCAGTGTTTAGCATTATTGCTCCGATTTTCAACGAGAAAGAAAACCTGCCGGTGCTGTTCCAGCGCATTTCGGCAGTGATGGATTCAACCGGTGAGCCGTGGGAGCTGGTGCTGGTGGATGACGGCTCGCGCGATGGATCGACCGAGATCATCCGCGCGATGGCTGAGCAGGATGCGCGCGTGCGCCCGGTGATCTTCGCGCGCAACTTCGGCCACCAGATAGCCGTGACCGCCGGGCTAGATTACAGCCGCGGCCAGGCGGTGGTGATTATTGACGCCGACCTGCAGGACCCGCCCGAGCTGATACTGGAAATGATCCAGAAATGGCGTGAGGGCTGGGAAGTGGTGTACGCGGTGCGCGCGCAGCGCGAGGGCGAAACCTGGTTCAAGCTGTTTACCGCCTCGCTGTTCTACCGCATGATCTACCGCATCACGGACGTGAAAATTCCGCTGGATACCGGCGATTTCCGCCTGATGGACCGCAAAGTGGTGAACGTGATGAACACCATGCGCGAGCGCCATCGCTTCCTGCGTGGTATGTCATCGTGGGTGGGCTTCAAGCAGACCGGCGTGACCTACAACCGCGCCGCGCGCATGGCCGGCGAAACCAAGTACCCGTTCCGCAAGATGTTCAAACTGGCGCTGAACGCCATCACCGGCTTTTCGTACTTCCCGCTGCAACTGGCGACGTATATGGGCTTTATCTCGGCGGCATTGTCGATCATCGCCATCCCGATTGTGATCATCCTGCGCGTCACCGGCGCGCCGGGCGAGCGCCCGCTGCTGGGCCAGGCCACCACGTTGATCGCGGTGCTGCTGTTCGCGGGGGTGCAGCTTATCTCGCTGGGCATCCTGGGCGAATATATTGGCAGGATCTATGATGAAGTGAAGGGGCGGCCGCTGTACGTGGTGACGCAGGCGCCCCAGGACCAACTTGAAGAAACCAAAGTGGAGGCTCTCTAGCAATGGCAAAAATTGACCTGTCGGTGCACGAAGACCGGCTGCAGCGCACGATACAGCGGGCGCGCGAGCAGAACATTATCATCCCCACCCTGGCGCAGATGAACAACCCGGCGCTGATCCCCGATTCGATCAAGGAAGAGCTGCAGGGCATCGGCCTGTGGGATATCGCGCCGCGCAACCTGTTCCGCATTAGCTGGCGCAACCAGCCGGTGCAGCAGGGCGGCGGGTTCGGCGGTGTGAACTTCGTCGAGCTGCCCAGCGCGCTGACCGGCACGAAAGCGCGCATTGTAGCCCTGGTGGGCAAGTGGTTCCCCACCGGCGCGCATAAAGTGGGCGCGGCCTTCGGCTGCCTGGCCCCGCGGCTGGTGACGGGCCAGTTTGACCCGACGACGCAAAAAGCTGTATGGCCTTCCACCGGCAATTACTGCCGCGGCGGCGCGTATGATTCGGCGCTGCTGGCATGCCAGTCGATCGCGATCCTGCCGGAAGGCATGAGCCGCGAGCGCTTCGAGTGGCTGTCACAGGTGGCCGGCGAAGTGATCGCCACGCCGGGCAGCGAGTCAAACGTCAAAGAGATCTTCGACAAGTGCTGGGAGCTGCGCAGCTCGGGCGAAGACCTGATGATCTTCAACCAGTTCGAAGAATTTGGCAACTACCTGTGGCATTATACCGTCACCGGGCACGCGATGGAAGAAGTGCTGCGCCAGGTGATGGGACCCAATGATCAGTACCGCGGTGTGGCACTGACCACCGGCTCGGCGGGTACAATTGCCAGCGGCGATTACCTGAAAAACGTGTTCCCATCCAGCAAAATCATCGCCAGCGAGGCGCTGCAATGCCCCACGCTGCTGCGCAACGGCTTTGGCGCGCACCGCATCGAGGGTATCGGCGATAAGCACGTGCCGTGGATTCACAACGTCAAGAACACCGACCTGGTGGTGGCCATCGACGATAACTCGGTGGTGCGCATCACGCGGCTGTTCAACGAGCCGGCCGGGCGCGAATACCTGCTGCGCAAAGGCGTGCCGGAAAGCACTGTGGCGCAGCTCGACCTGCTGGGCTTCTCGGGCATTGCGAACATGCTCTCGGCGATCAAGTTCGCCAAGTATTACGAACTGGGCGAGAACGACGTGGTGATGACCGTGCTGACCGACTCGCTGCAGCTCTACGGCACGCGGCTGGAAGAATACAACCACAGCTTTGGGCCATTCACCGCGTATGATGCGGCCGAGACCTTTGCCGCCGACCTGCACGGTGAGACCACCGACGCGCTGGAAGAGCTTTCGTACGAAGACCGCAAGCGCATCCACAACCTGAAGTATTACACCTGGGTGGAGCAGCAGGGCAAATCCTATGAAGAAATCCAGGCGCAGTGGTACGACCCGAATTACTGGACCGAAATTCAGGGACAGGCCGGGGCGGTGGACGAGCTGATTAATGCGTTCAACCAGCGTGTGGGGTTGCTCAAAGAATAACCCCCTCCAGCTCCCCCCAAAATAAAAAAATGATTTTGGGGAGTAGATGAAACTAGGATGACCACCTACCCTGATCCAAGCGCATTGATCCTGGTGGCTGTGATGACCAACCCGCGCGATCTGGAGATCGCGCGGCTGCTGGGCTGGTATCGCGTGCCGCTGCGCAAGGCGCCTAAGATCATCGACGTGGACGCGGTAGCCTTTTACCAGACATCCGGATTTGGCGAGGAGCACCGCTGGCGCATCGAGTACTGGGCGCCGCTGCGCGGGCACGAGCTGACCACGCGGCGCGAGCTGCTGCGCGACGAGCCGGATCACCCGCGCGCGGGCGAGGAATACTATAAGCTGCAGCTCGGCCCGCTGGAGCGGCTGGAGCAGCCCATCGCGGCCGGTCGCTGGCGCCGGGTGACGTTCTTGTATTCCACCGGCGAACGATTGGCCGCGGCGCGCGCGCTGCGCGACCTGGTGGTGCGCGAAGAGGAAGAACGCCAGGTACTGTGGCGCGCACTGCGCGAGCGCGCCCTGCAGGGTGGGCGCTACAGCGCAGGCGATCTACCTGAAACGCCCATCGACCCGGCTATCCTGGCGCTGCTGGGGTTTCTGGTGGAGTAGGCCAGAACCACCTCTGTTCCCTCGTAGAGGAAAAACCTACCCCGAAAAGCCGATCGCACTTTACGGGCCACGCAAAACTATAAACATGTCATTGCGAGCGTAGCGAAGCAATCTCCTTCCAGGACTTTCGTGGAGATTGCTTCGTCGCTGCGCTCCTCGCAATGACATGAACTATCAAATAAGAAGGCCGGGGATCAGGTTCGGTTTCGATGCGACATGCTATCGGCAAGCTGATAAAAGCGGAGAAGCGCGGCCCGGTTCTTTGATAGAATAGAGGGCAGGCAGTTCCGATTGCATCTCAAAGCGAGGTGATCTTATGGCAATCCTGATCAAAGGTGGTACGCTGGTGACTGCCGCCGAGACATTCCCGGCGGATATCCTGATCGAAGGTGAGCGCATTCAGGCGATTGGCGCGGATTTGCCCGCCGGGAATGCGCAGGTAGTGGACGCGGTGGGTAAGCTGGTACTACCGGGCGGCGTGGACGTGCACACGCACTTTGACCTGCCCATGTTCGGCACGGTCTCGTCTGATGATCATTACACCGGGCACAAAGCCGCAGCATTTGGCGGCACCACCACGGTGATCGACTTTATTTCGCAGGACGTCGCGCCGCTGCTGGACAATGTAACGCGCTGGCACGCCAAGGCCGATCCTAAGGCCGCGATCGACTTCGGCTTTCATATGAACATTACGCATTTCGACGCGCAGGTGGCGGCAGATATTCCGCTGCTGGTGGGCGAGGGCATCACCACGCTCAAGGTATTCACCGCCTATAACGGCCGTCTGCGTTTGCCGGATGGCGACATCTTCCAGGCCATGCGCATCGCCGGCAAGCACGGCATGCTGACCATGATGCACGCCGAGAACGGCGACATCATCGATGTGCTGGTGGCCGAAGCCCTGGCTGCCGGTCAAACCGATCCATATTACCATGCGCTGACCCGCCCGGGCTGGGGCGAGGTGGAAGCCGCGCTGCGCGGCTTTGCTATTTCGGCGCAGGCCGAGGCGCCCCTGTACCTGGTGCACATGAACGTGGCCGGCGAGGTGGATATGCTGGCTTACGCGCGCGATGCGGGGCTTGCGGTGATGGGCGAAACCTGCCCGCAGTACCTGTTTTTCACCGAAGAAGACCTGCAGCGCCCGGATGGGGCCAAGTGGATCTGCTCACCGCCCATGCGCACGCGCACCGATAATGAGCGCCTGTGGCAGGGGCTGCTGGAAGGCACAATCCAGGCCGTGGCCACCGACCACTGCCCCTTCTACTTCGACGGCACGCGCCCTATCGTCTACGAAGGCCGCGAGGTGGCTATCCCGGGCAAGGAGCTGGGACGCGGCAACTTTACGCTGATCCCCAACGGGCTACCCGGCGTGGGCGACCGTCTGCCGGTGATGTGGACGCAGGGTGTGGTCAGTGGGCGCATGAGCGCTAACCAGTTTGTGGCGCTCAACTGCACCAACCCGGCGCGCATGTTTGGCCTGTATCCGCGCAAGGGCACGCTGGCCCCCGGCGCGGACGCCGATGTCGTCATCTGGGACCCGCAGCGCCGGTTGGAATATGGCGTGGCGCAAGCGCAGCACCGCACCGACTACAACCTGTATGAGGGCTGGGAGCTAAACGGCTACCCGGAGCGCGTGTTCCTGCGCGGCAGGCTGATTGTGGATCACGAACAATGGTTGGGCGGCCCGGGGCAGGGGCAGTTCATTCCACGCAAGCCATTTGCGGACGTGCTCTAAACAACACTCGGCGCTGGCCGGCCTATGCTGCTGCTCATTCCCATCACCCTGTACTTCCTCTCCGCACTGGCGATCGCGATCTGGTATCGATTCCGGCGCGGGTTTGGCGTACCCTGGCTTGCCGCCGTGGCGGTGACGCTGGCCGGTTGGGGGGTGATGCTATTCCTGCGCGGCCGACTGCCAGTGACGCTGGCCGGTCAGCAGTGGTTGGGGCTGGGAGAGTCGGCTCAGTACCCGTACTTTCTACTGGATAACATCTCGTGGCCGTATGCTTTCGCGCTGGCCGGGCTGTCGCTGGCAGTGATCCTCACTGCCTCAGCGCGGCTGGCTTACCATACCAACCCGCTGGCGTGGGCTGCCGGGCTGGCGATGGCCGGCGGCGGGTTGCTGGCCGTCACCGCCGCCGACCCACTGACTCTGGCGGTGAGTTGGACCGCGCTGGATGTGCTGGAGCTGACCGCGCTGCTGGCGGCCGTTCGCAACCGCAACCTCAGCCAACGCGTGGTGCTGGCCTTCACAGCGCGCGTGCTGGGCACGATGGTGCTGATCTGGGCCATACTCTATTCGCGCTCGCTGGGCGTGGACCTGAACTTTACCCAAATACCGCCCGAGGTGGGGCTGGTGCTGCTGCTTGCCGCCGGGCTGCGCCTGGGGGTGCTGCCCCTGCACCTGACGCTGGACTGGGAAATTCCGATGCGACGCGGGATGGGCGTGATGCTGCGCTCGGCTGTGCCGGCTTCCAGCCTGGCGCTGCTGGCGCGCCTGCCCGCTGCCGGGCTGGACCCGACCTGGACTCCCCTGCTGCTGACCCTTGCAACGCTGGCGGTGCTGTACACCGCATTCACCTGGCTTTCCGCGCAAGACGCGGTGGCCGGCCGGCCTTACTGGCTGATTGCCACATCGGGGCTGGCGATTATCAGTGTGCTGCGCGGTCAACCGGCGGCCAGCGTGGCGTGGGGGCTGGCCATGCTGCTGCCGGGCGGGCTGCTGTTCCTGCATTCGGCGCGCGAGCGGCGTACGCTGCTCTACCCGCTGCTGGGCGCGCTGGGTCTGGCCGGGCTGCCATTCACGCCGGCCGCCGCCGGGTGGCTGGGGCTGTGGTCGCAGCCATTCCAGCCCGCCAGCCTGCTGTTCCTGCTGGCGCACATGGCGCTGCTGGGCGGCTACATGCGCCATGCGCTGCTGCCGGGCGACCGGCTGGCCGGTCTGGAGCGCTGGGTGCAAACCGTGTACCCGTTTGGCTTGCTGATGCTGGTCATCACGCAGTGGGTGGCGGCGTGGTTGAGCCTGCCGCTGTCGTTCAGCCTGGTAACCTGGGCCGGTGTTGTTTCTACCCTGCTGGTGCTGGCGGCGCTGGCGCTGGTGGGCCGGATGAGCGCCCGGCGCGAAGCGGCGGGCGAAGGCCAGGAGCCGGCCTGGCAGAACATTCTGGCCGGGCGCGTGGGGGGCTGGCTGGGGGCCATCTTCCGGTTAGATTGGCTGTACCGCGCCGGTGTGTTCGCCTATGGCATGGTGCGTAACCTGATCGGTTTCTTGACCACCATTCTGGAAGGCGATGGCGGCGTGTTGTGGGCGCTGGTGCTGCTGGCGCTGCTGATCTCGGTGTTGGGGGTGGGGAGTAGCGCGCCATGACCCTGATGGATGTCCTCTCCTATGCTGCGTTTGCGCTGCTGCTGGGCACGTCGATCACGCTGCTGCTAAGCCAGAACTGGCGCTGGAGCATCATTGCCCTGGCGCTCCAATACCTGGGCGTGTTCTGGCTGGTGATGATTTCCTGGCCGGTGGGGCTTTCGGTGGTTAAGCTGGTGACGGGCTGGATGGCGGGAGCATTGATCGGGGCATCACAGCCGGCCGAAGAGCTGCAAGACCGCACCTTTACCGGCATTCCGGGCATGCTCTTCCGGCTGGCGGTAGCGCTGATCGGGCTGATCCTGGCGGTTACCGCCGCGGGCCGTTTGAACGAATGGATCCCGGCTGCACGACCGGTGCTGCTGGGCGCGCTGGTATTGATCGGCAACGGACTGCTGCAATTGGGGATGACGACACGCCCGCTGCGCGTGGTTCTGGGGCTGCTGACCGTATTCGCCGGGTTTGAAATCCTGTATTCCACGGTGGAACAGTCGGTGTTGGTGGCGGGGTTGTTGAGCATCATCACCCTGGGGCTGGCGCTGCTGGGCTCGTACCTGATGGCTGCGCCAGAAATGGAAGCTGAAGAATGAGCGCCCCGCTGCTGTGGATTTTGCTCCCGTTGGTAGTGGCCGTGGCGCTGTTTTTTCTGCGCGCGCGTGGCGCGCTGGTGACCATCCTGGCGGCGATCACCTGTTTTGTGCTGGCGGCGCTGGCGCTGCTGGTGCCGGTAGCCAGCCTGGTGGAAATTGGGCCGATTAAGATTGAGATCGCCGACACGCTGGTGGTGCTGGGCCGCCGGCTGGTGCTGGCCAATGGGATGCGTTCGTTCCTGGCCCTGATTTACATCATGGCCGGTTTCTGGTTGCTGGGCAGCCGCGTGGCGCAGGTCAGCCGGTTGTTTGTGCCATTTGGCCTGCTGATGGCGGCGCTGCTGGTGGCCGCGGTGGCGGTGCAGCCGTTCTTGTACGCGGCACTGCTGATTCAAATGGCGGTGCTGGTGAGCGCGCCGATGCTGGCCCCGCCCGGTACGCCATTTGGCCAGGGCGTGTTACGCTACCTGATCTTCCAATCGCTGGCGATGCCGTTTATTCTGCTGGCGGGTTGGTCGCTGGCGTCGATCGAGGGCAACCCGTCGAACCAGGCGCTTTACACCCAGGCGCAGGTGTTCCTGGCGCTGGGTTTTGCCTTCTGGTGGGCGGTTTTCCCGTTCTACACCTGGATCCCGTTGCTCACCGAGCAGTCGCACCCCTACGTGGCCGGGTTTGTGGTCACAATGCTTTCGACGGTGACACTGTTCTTCTCGCTAAACTACCTGGATGCTTTTGCCTGGCTGCGCAGCAGCGAGCAGTTGTTCCCGGCGCTGCGGCTGGTGGGGCTGATCATGGTGAGTACGGCCGGGGCCTGGGCGGCGTTCCAGCGCAACCAGGCGCGTCTAATGGGCTACGCCGCCATCCTGGAGACCGGTTTTGCGCTGATGGCGCTCAGCCTGGGCGTGGGGCAGGGAGTGAGCCTTTTCGCGCAGTTGTTTGTACCGCGCATTGTCGCGCTGGCCACCTGGGCGCTGGCGCTTTCCATTTCGCAGCGCCAGGCGGGTTTTCGCGGTTTTCAGGATGTGCGCGGGCTGCTGCGGCGCTCGCCTGTGGTGGCCGTCACCTGGATGCTGGCCTACTTTTCGCTGGGGGGACTGCCACTCCTGGCGGGTTTTCCGGTACGGCTGGTGCTGCTGGAGACACTTGCCAGCCAGTCGACCGGCGCGGCGTTATGGGCACTGGCCGGCAGCCTGGGATACCTCATTGGCGGGCTGCGCGCGCTGGCGTTGATGGCCGCGGGGGATGACCCCTGGCAGGTGCGAGAGTCAATCCCGCATATCATCATGCTGGTCACCGGAGCGCTGGTGCTTTTTCTCATCGGCGTTTTGCCGGGGTTGTTCCTGCCCGGCACTACCAGCTTGCTGGACGCTTTCCTGCACCTGCGTTGAAGGTGGACGGGTACGCCGTGTACCTGTTCTCCGTTACTGCATGACGCTGTACCATCCGAGGTACAGACTTGGTATAATCGCTTTAATGAAATCCCTGCCGAACAAAGGACAACCTCATGGACCTGGATCAAATTGTCAAACGCCTGGAATGGATTGACAGTGAACGTCGCAAAGATAAGACCATCATCGCCACCCTGGAAGACCGGCTAGCCGCGTCTGAGGGGATGATCCCGGCCCTGGTACAACAAATCCGCGAGCTGAGCGGCGAGGTCTCGCGCCTGAGCGCGCAACTGGCGCGCTTTGATACGATCGAGACCAACGTGGCCCAGGTGCGGGTCGACCTGTCGCGGCAAATTGACGCGGTGGAGAAAGCCCGGCTGGAACACGACCGTGAGGTCGAAAAGGCGCGCCTGGCAGATAATGAAACCCTCACCAGGACCATCTCCGAGGTGCGCAGGGGGTTGGACCCAATCCCGGATCTAAAGAAGAACCTTGTGGCGCGACAAGAGGAGGAATTCCGGCTGTCACGGCTGATCGAAGAAGTTGAAAAAAAGGTGGTGGACACCCACCGCTACGATGAAGAATACCGCCGCTCGCTGCGTCTGCTGGACGAGGGCCGCCGCCAGGACACCAAGCGCCTGACCGACGTGCAGGGCGAGCTGGCGGCACTGCGCAAGCGCCAGGAAGAGCAGCGCGGCAAGGTGGATTTGAGCACCGACGGGCTGCGCAAGGTGGAAATGCGGTTGAGTGACCTGCAGGCCGCGGAAGTGGAACGTCGCCAGGCGATGACCGCGTTTATGGAGCGCCAGAATCTGGCCAACGTGGAGCGTGAGCGGGTGTGGAAAGACTGGCAGACGCGCTTTGAGATCATCGAAAAGCAGGCGGTCAACCTGGACTCCCAGCTTCAGGCGTTAGACGCCACGCACCGCGCGGTGAAGCGCGCGCAGGAATCATTTGAGGAAATCACGCAGCGCTTTGAGCGCCGCATTAACGAAGTGACCGAGATGCAGCGTCTGACGGAAGACCGTTTCCGCCAGGAATGGGTCAGCTTCCGCGCCGACGACCAGAAACGCTGGACCAATTACACCCTGGTGCAGGAAGAACAGCAGCGCGAATCCACCAAGCAGGGCGATAAGCTGCACGAGCGCATGGTGTACCTGGAAGACCTGAGCCAGGAGCTGCAAGACCTGGTGCGCCAGATCACCACTGACAACGAAAAACGGCTGCAAAGTTTGCTGGCGCTGGCGCATGAGTGGATGGAAACCTACGAAAAGGCCTTTGGCCGCGCGCGCTAGCGCGGGAGTGAGCCCATGCGCGTTGTAGGCACGGCCGGTCACGTCGATCACGGCAAGTCCACGCTGGTCACCGCGCTCACCGGTATCCAGCCCGACCGCCTGAAGGAAGAGCAGGCACGCGAAATGACGATAGAGCTGGGCTTTGCCTGGCTGACCCTGCCGGACGGCGAAACGGTGGGCATCGTGGATGTGCCTGGCCATCGTGATTTTATTGAGAATATGCTGGCCGGGGTGGGGGGCATCGACGCAGTGCTGTTTGTGGTGGCCGCAGACGAAGGTGTGATGCCGCAGACGCGCGAGCACCTGGCCATTCTGGACCTGCTGCAGGTGCAGGGCGGGGTGGTTGTGCTGACTAAGGCCGACCTGATCGATGATCCGGACTGGCTTGATCTGGTGGAAATGGACGTGCGCGCAGCGGTGCAGGGCACGGTGCTGGACGGCGCGCCGGTAGTGCGCGTTTCGGCGCGCACGGGTGCCGGGCTGGACGCGCTCAAAAGCGCGTTGGCCGCCTGCCTGGCGGACCGCCCGCCGCGCCCCGACCTGGGCCGCGCGCGCCTGCCGGTGGACCGCGTGTTCACCATGCCGGGGTTTGGCACGGTGGTTACCGGCACGCTGCAGGATGGCCGCCTGAATGTGGGTGACGACGTGGAAGTGCTGCCGCCCGGCCTCAGGGGGCGCGTGCGCGGGCTACAAACCCACAAGCGCAAGGAAGACAGCGCCATACCCGGCAGCCGCACCGCAGTCAATATCTCCGGGGTGGACGTGGAACAGGTGCGGCGCGGCAATGTGCTGGCGCTGCCCGGGCGTTACCAGCCCACTCGCCGGGTGGACGTGCATTTCCGCCTGCTGGCGCATGCCAGCGCCCCGCTGCGCCACAGCCAGGAAGTCAAGTTCTTTGTGGGCGCGGCGGAAGTGCTGGCGAGGGCGCGGCTGCTGGGCTGCGAAGAATTGAAACCCGGCGAGCAGGGTTGGCTGCAATTAGAGATGGCCGACCCGGTGGTGGTGGTGCGCGGCGACCGTTATATCCTGCGCCGGCCGTCGCCGGGGGAGACGCTGGGCGGCGGGGTGGTGGTGGACCCGCAACCAAAACGACGGCACAAGCGTTTTGACACGGCGCTGCTGGAACGTCTCGAAGCGCTGCGCCAGGGCACGCCCGCCGATGTGCTATACCAGGCGGCGCTGGCGCTGGGCATCGCCCCGCGCGCCGAGGTGCTGGCGCGCTCGCGGCTGGGCGCGGATGCGGCCGCGGCCGCGTTGGACGAGCTATTGGCCGGTGGCTTGCTGGTGCGGTTAGGCTCGGATGACCTGATGGCCCCGGCCCCGCTGTGGGCCGCCGAGAGCGAGCGCGCCGCGCGCGAAGTACGCCAGTACCACGCCGCGTACCCGCTGCGCAAGGGTATCCCGCGCGAGGAGTTGAAGAGCCGGCTGAAGCTGGCCTCGCGCGTATTCACCGCCGCCTTGCGCGCGTGGACCGCTGCCGGGCTGCTGGCGGAGACCGGCCCACTGGTGGCGCTGCCGGGGCACATCGTGCGTTTCAGCCCGGCGCAGCAGGCGCAGGTGGATGCGCTGTTAGGACGCTTTGCCGCCGCGCCCTATGCGCCGCCAACGGTGAAAGAGTGCCAGTCCGCGCTAGGTGAGGAAGCCTACACCGCGCTGGTGGAAAGCGGCCGGTTGGTGCAGGTTTCGCCGGAGATCGTGTTCCGCGCCGAGGACTACGAGGACATCCTGGCGCGAGTGCGCGCGTACTTAACCGCGCAGCCCACGCTGACGCTGGCAGAGCTGCGCGACTTGCTCAACACCAGCCGCAAGTACGTGCAGGCGTTTCTGGAATACCTGGATTCGGCCGGGATCACACAACGCGAAGGCGACGCGCGCAGGCTACGCAAGGGAAAATAATTTCCCATTGACGAAATGGGCAGTGGGTTGTATAATCCTTCCTTGCTCTGCCCCGGCGAGTCATCGGCTGGGGCGCATCTATGTTTCCCCAACTTCCCCGCAGCCGGGCGCCGGCATTGCGCGTGGTCTACGGTGAAGTGAAGATTGGAGAGAACAAACATGAAGTATGCCATTATTGAATCGGGTGGCAAGCAGTACAAAGCCACCGAAGGCTCCGTGATCGACGTGGACCTGCTGACCGTGGAAGACGGCGCGAAGATCCAGCTCGATCAGGTGCTGCTGCTGGTCGATGGAGACAAGGTCTCCGTTGGCGCTCCTGTGGTCTCCGGCGCGCGCATCAGCGCCACCGTGCAGGGCATGGTGAAGGGCCCCAAGGTGGTGGTGTTCAAATACCGCCCCAAGAAGCGCTATCGCGTCAAGACCGGGCATCGCGAGCGGTACACCCGCCTGGTGATTAATTCGATTGAAGTGGAGTAGGAATCATGGCTCACAAAAAAGGTGGTGGATCTACTCGTAACGGCCGCGACAGCAATGGGCAGCGCCTGGGCGTAAAGCGCTATGCCGGGGAACAGGTCCTCTCGGGGAACATCCTGGTTCGCCAGCATGGCACGCGCATCAAGCCCGGCAAGAATGTGGGTGTTGGGAAAGATTACACCCTGTTCGCGGTTGCCGATGGTGTCGTTGTGTTCGAAACCCTGCCGAATGGCCAGAAACTGGTCAGCGTTTCCGAAAGCGTACAGGCTTAAGGATCGCGGCAGTGATGTTGCAGCGCCGGTCCGACTGAGACCGCCGGATGCAGCTCAGATACGAAAGAAGGTTTCTCATGAAGAAAAGTACGCACCCGAATTATTATCCGGACGCTCAGGTGATTTGCGCGTGTGGCAACACCTGGAACACCGGGTCGACCAAGAAGGTCATCCATACCGAAGTCTGCTCGAAGTGCCACCCGTTCTTCACCGGCCAGCAGCAGCGCATTCTCGACCGCGAAGGCCAGGTGGACCGCTTCTATAAGAAGCTCCAGGCGCGCCAGACGATTGTGGAAGATCGCCGCGCTCGCAGCGAATCGCGTACCTCCCTCGAGCGCACGATTGCTGACCTGGGGATCGGCACCCGCCCGACGGATGCCCTGGCTGCCGCCGGGATCACCACCGTGGGACAGGCGCTGGAACGCATGGCCGGCGGCGATGATGCCATCCTGGCCGTCGACGGCTTTGGCCGCAAGGGCCTGATTGACCTGAAGAAGCGCATGCGCCAGCTTGGCTACGCTGTTCCCGAAACCACCGGCGAAGCCGCTGAGTAAGCAAAAGCAAGCATAGCAACCTGGTGCTCCCCTCGAATTTCGAGGGGAGCACTTTTTTTCTCACCCTCGCGATTGTGCGCTTATTGGTATAATCCACACAACTTACCATGCGAAAGGGTGCCTTATGAAGCATCATACCGGATCCCTGGAAGTTGTGTGCGGCTCGATGTTCAGCGGAAAAACGGATGAGTTGATCCGCCGGCTGCGCCGCGCCACCATTGCGCGCCAGAAGGTACAGGTGTTCAAGCCGCAGATTGATGATCGCTACGCTCTGGAGAAAGTTACCTCGCATGCCGGCTCCGACTTTGATGCCGAGCCGGTCTCGTGCGCGGCCGATGTGCTGGCGCGGCTTGCCGCGGATACCACCGTCGTGGGGATCGACGAGGCGCAGTTCTTCGATAATGAAATCATATCTATCGTGCACCGGCTGGCCGACAATGGCCTGCGCGTGATTGTGGCCGGGTTAGACACCGACTTTCGCGGCGAGCCGTTCGGCTGCATGCCCACCCTGATGGCGCAGGCCGAGCGGGTGGATAAGCTGCAGGCGATTTGCATGGTATGTGGCGAGCCCGCCAGCCGCACGCAGCGCCTGGTAAACGGCAGCCCGGCGCGCTATGATGACCCGGTGGTGATCGTCGGCGCTTCGGAAATGTACGAAGCGCGCTGCCGCAATCATCATGAAGTGCCGCGAGGTTAACCGTATGCCAAACCCGATGCGCGATTACCACGAATTTTTGGGCGAGGTGCTGATACCTGAAGAGCAGCTTCAAGCGCGCATCGCTGAGCTGGGCGCGCAAATCAGCCGCGATTACGCCGGGGAAAGCGTACTGCTGATCTGCATCCTGCGCGGCGGGGTGATGTTCCTCACCGACCTGATCCGCCGGATGACGATCCCCACGGCGATCGAGTTCATGGCGGTATCATCCTACGGCGTGGGCGGGCGCGAGAGCAGCGGCCAGGTGCGGCTGACGCTGGACCTGAACACCAATATCCGCGACCGCAATGTAATCCTGGTGGAAGACATTATCGACAGCGGTCATACGATCGCGGCGGTGCTGGAGCTGCTTTCGACGCGCAAGCCCAAGACCATGCGCGTGTGCACCCTGCTAGACAAGGCCGAGCGGCGCGAGGTGGACGTGCCAATCAGCTATACCGGCTTTTCCATCCCCAATAAGTTCGTGTTCGGCTATGGGTTGGATATCGACGAATATTACCGCAACCTGCCGTTTGTGGGCGTGGTAGACCTGGTGAAGTACGAGCCCTGAACCGGGCAGAGGAGATTGTGAGCGCGTTCTTTTCTCAATATGCAAGCCTGTTTGCCACGATCAGCGCGGCTGCCGGACAACCGGTGGCGCTGGTGGGTGGCGCGGTGCGCGATGCCATGCTGGGACGCGAATCACACGACCTGGACTTCGTGCTGGAGCGCGACGCGCGCGCGGTGGGTAAGAAGGTGGCCAACGCGCTGGGCGGCGGATTTTACATGCTGGACGCGGCGCGCGACACCGCGCGGGTAATCCTCAGCGCGGCCGACGGCGGCCGGCTGTTCCTCGATTTTGCCACCTACCGCGGAGATTGCCTGGATGCTGACCTGCGCGACCGCGATTTCACCATCAACGCCATGGCGCTTGATCTGGCCAGCGAAACACTGGTAGACCCTACCGGCGGCGCGGAAGACCTGCGCCTGCGCCGGCTGCGCTTATGCTCGCCGCGTGGATTGGTGTCTGACCCGGCGAGGGTGCTGCGCGCGGTGCGCTTTGCGCTGCGGCTCAACCTGAAAATACTGCCCG
Organism: Longilinea sp.; assembly: GCA_039810245.1. Classification (GTDB taxonomy): domain Bacteria; phylum Chloroflexota; class Anaerolineae; order Anaerolineales; family Anaerolineaceae; genus CALDSL01. The sequence continues at coordinate 26,977 of JBDHWQ010000004.1, forward strand.
AGACTAGCGCGGCGCTGCGCGAGGCGGCCGGGCTGCTGGAGCGCATTTCGCCCGAGCGCCGGCGTGATGAGCTGTTCCGCATCCTCGAAGGCGGGCGCGTAGACAGTGCCATGCGGCTGCTGGATCACTTTGGCGCGCTACCCGGCGTGCTGCCCGAGCTGCAAGGGCTGAAAGGCGTGGAACAGTCCGCGCCGCACATTTATGACGTGTGGGAGCATACCCTCAGCGTTGCACGCGAATTGGAAACCGTACTGGCCGTGTTGGTGGATGAAGATGCCGGCGGCGCGGCGGATATTCACGCCAGCACACTGCTGCTGTTCCTGCGGCCATATCGCGCGCAGTTACGCGAGCACATGCGCGCGCTGCTCAGCGCCGGGCGCACGCCGCGCGGCCTGCTGTTCCTGGCCGCGCTGTACCACGATATTTCGAAGCCGGAGAAGCGTACGGTAGAAGTCAGCGGCCGGGTGCGCTTTTTAGAGCACGAGCACGCCGGCGCGCGGGTGGTGGAAGAGCGCGCGCGCGCCCTGGCGCTGAGCACGCCCGAGGTACAGCGCGTGACCGGGGTGGTGAACCACCATATGCGCGTACACCATCTGGCGGCCGCCCCGCTGCCGCCCACGCGCCGCGCGGTGTACCGCTTTTTCAAAGCCACCGGTGCAGCCGGGCCGGAGATCGTACTACTCTCACTGGCAGACGTGCTGGGGACCTACGGACCCACGCTGGGGCAGCAAACGCTGGAGAATGAGCTCATCGCGGCGCGCACGCTGCTGGATGGGTTGTGGCAGACCCCGCAGGAAGTGGTGCGCCCACAGCGCCTGTTGAATGGTAGTGACCTGCAGAAAATCTTCCGGTTGCAGCCAGGGCGAGAAATCGGACAGCTGCTGGAAGAAATGGAAGAAGCGCAGGCGGTGGGAGATATCACCGGCCGCGAAGAAGCACTGCGTTTTGTAGAAAATCGTCTCAAGCAGATGAAACTCAGGGAGGAGTGAGGTTATGTCGAATCAACCCATTGCGCTGGCGATCGAAGAACATGGCAAAGGGCTGCCGGTGGTGCTGGTGCACGGCTTCCCATTCGATCACAGCATCTGGAGCCCAATTGTGCCGCTGTTGAAAGATCACGCGCGGCTGATTTTGCCGGACCTGCGCGGGTTCGGGCAGACGCCGCTGCCCGAAGGTGAGCAGGTATACAGTATCCGTGAGCTGGCCGGGGATATCCTGGCGCTGCTGGACAGGCTGGAGATTGAAAAAGCGGTGCTGGTGGGGCAGTCGATGGGAGGGTACGTTAGCCTGGCTTTTGCCCAGTTATACCCACAGCGACTGGCCGGGCTGGGTCTGGTGAGCACGCAGGCCAGCGCCGACAGCCCGGAGAAGCGCCAGGGGCGCATGAAACAGGCCGACGCGGTGCGCCGCAAGGGTGTGGCGCGCGCGCTGGAAGGCATGGCCGAAAAGCTGACCAGCAAACCCGAGCTTGTTCCGGCGGTGCGCGAGGTGATCAACCGGCAGAACCCGGCCACAGTCATCGCCGCGCTGAAGGCGATGGCCGAGCGCCGCGATTCGACCGAAAATCTGGCGGGAATCGGCGTGCCGGCGGTGGTAATTGCCGGCGCGGAGGATGCGGTGATCCCACTGGAGCGCTCGCAGGAAATGAACCGGCTGCTGGGGTGGTCGTGGCTGGTGGAAATCGCGGGTGGTGGGCACATGCTGATGATGGAGACGCCCGAGCAGTTGGCCGATGCACTGCACAAATTCTTCCATACGGTGGAAGCCAACCAATAGTGCCACCCCTGCATCCGCAGAAGGGTAGGGTCGCACGCATAGACTTCGAAGCCTCACCCAAGCCAATCTGGGGTGAGGCTTCAAGCTGGTTGAATGCCGGGGGATCCCCTCTCGCGAATGCGCGCCGGAGCAGCAGTCAGGGCTCAGGGATAGAGCTGGTTGAGAATCGGCGCGTAGGTGCAGCGGCAGCCGTTTTCGTGCGAGCAGCCATCTACGGGAAGCTTAGGAGCCTTATTTTTTTCGTATACGCCCCAGGCTTTCTGGCATTGCGGGCAGCAGTCATGCTGCACAAATATGTGTATGGCGCTGACGCGAGGGTTGGCCTGCATCTGTTTGAGTGACACGGCCGTTTCCGACCACTGGCTGAGGTCAGCGCTGCAGTTAGTGCAATGAAGCGCGTCATCCGGTGAAGAAGCTGAGCAGCGAGAGCAAATTTGCACGATACCGTCTCCCAAATCAGGTTTCGCATCCATTGTAGCATAGTATGCGCAAGGCCAATGCGGGCACAGGGAAACAAAATGGGGAGCTTCTTTCGCGAAGCTCCCCATGTTTGCTGCGTGCGACGATCAGGGATTACAGCCGTGGATGGCGATGGTGAGCGTTTCCGGGCGCCGGCGGCGCACCACCTTTTCCATCTGCGCGGTGAGAATGCGGTTGGGCACGGGCTTGATCAGGTAATCATCCGCACCTGCATCCAGCGCGTCCACCACCAGGGTGGGGTTATCCAATGCCGACATGATGATGATGGGCACGTTGCTGAATTTGCGGATGCGTTTGCATACCTGCGACCCGGTCATTTCGGGCATCATCAGGTCCAGCAGCACAATATCGGGGTCGAAAGTTTTGGCCAGGTTGATACCATCCTGGCCATTGTTTGCGGTTACCACCTCATATTGTGCCGGGGCCAGCAGTAGCTTGATAAGGTCTGTCATTGCCGGATCGTCGTCTACGATGAGGACTTTCATGCTGCCTCCGGTGAAGGTTTTTCTATCCAATATTATCCTCGATCTAACCAAAAACTAACCTTGCAGGTGGTTTACAACAAAAATCCTGTCTATCGCGTTCTTTTAAGATCGGTTTTTCAGATGGAGAAGCCTATCTGTGGTAGAATCGCAAGCTTGTATGATCTGATGCATATTTTTGCCCTGGGAACGGGGTATTCTTTGTCACTCTCCGAGGAGGATGAATTCAATGGCTGAAAAGAAGTGGGTGTACTTGTTCAACGAGCTTGACCAGGCGGAAGCGTATGCCGGCGATTGGGAAGGCGTGCGCGGCCTGCTGGGCGGCAAAGGCGCAAACCTGGCGGAAATGACCCGCATTGGCGTGCCGGTGCCCCCGTTCTTCACCGTAACGACTGAGGCTTGCAATTCGTACAGCGCCAATGGGCAGTTCCCCGAAGGCCTGTGGAACCAGATGCTGGCTGCTATGAAGCAGGTAGAGACGGCTTCAGGCAAGACCTTTGGCGACCCCAAGAACCCGCTGCTGGTCTCCTGCCGTTCGGGCGCCAAGTTCTCGATGCCTGGCATGATGGACACCGTGCTTAATATTGGCCTGAACGACGTGACCGCCGAAGGCATGGTAAAACTGACCGGCAACGAGCGTTTCGTGTACGACTCCTACCGCCGCTTGATCCAGATGTTTGGTTCGGTGGTGCTGGGCCTGCCGGATGAGGCGTTCGAAGACGTGCTGGAAAGCTACAAGCACAACAAGGGCGCCAAGGCTGACACTGACCTGACCGCCGAAGACCTGAAGGATCTGGTTGGTAAGTTCAAGGTTGTGGTGCGCGAACAGCAGGGCCACGATTTCCCACAGGACCCCTATGAGCAGCTGCGCCTGGCCACTGAGGCCGTGTTCAAGAGCTGGAATGGCAAGCGCGCCGTGGATTACCGCCGCGCCACCGGCATTTCGGACAAGCTTGGCACCGCGGTGAACATTGTGACAATGGTGTTTGGTAACATGGGCTGGGACTCGGGCACGGGCGTAGCCTTCACCCGCAACCCCGCCACCGGCGAAGCCAAGATGTACGGCGATTACCTGCTCAACGCCCAGGGCGAAGACGTGGTGGCCGGCATCCGCAACACTGAGCCGATTGTCAAGCTGGCCGAAGCCATGCCGGAAGCCTACAACCAGTTTATGGACATCACCAGCCGGCTGGAACAGCACTACAAGGACATGCAGGACGTTGAATTTACCATCGAACGCGGCAAACTGTGGATGCTGCAGACCCGCAACGGCAAGCGCACCGCGCGCGCCGAAATCAAGGTCGCGTTTGATATGGTCAACGAAGGCCTGATCAGCAAGGAAGACGCGGTGAAGCGCGTGACCCCCACCCAGGTGGACGCCATGCTGCACCCGCAATACTCCGATGCCACGATCAAAGCTGCGCGCGCCGCGAACCGCGTGTTTGGCAAAGGTGTCAACGCCTCGCCGGGCGCTGCCGTTGGCCGCATCTACTTTGATGCCGATACCGCCGAGCGCGTGGCCAAGGAAGAAAAGCAGGATGTGATCATGGTGCGCCCGTTCACCAAGCCGGATGACGTGCACGGCATGCTGGCCGCTAAGGGCATCGTCACCAGCGAAGGCGGGGCTACCTCGCACGCGGCGGTGGTTGCGCGCCAGTTTGGCGTTCCCTGCGTGGTGGGCGCCTCGGGCATCCGCATCGACCTGGACAAGCGCCAGATGACCTCCAACGGCGTGACGATCAAGGAAGGCGAGTGGATTTCGCTGGATGGTTCCAGCGGCGAAGTGTACACCGGGAAGCTCGAGCTAACCGTCCCCAACATCGAAGAGCAGAAAGAACTGCTGACCCTGCTGGAATGGGCGGATGAAATCTCGCGCCTGCAGGTATGGGCCAACGCCGACTATCCGCGCGATGCGCGCCGCGCCCGCTCCTACGGCGCCAAGGGCATCGGCCTGTGCCGCACCGAGCACATGTTCTTTGAGGTCAGCCGCCTGCCGATCGTGCAGCGCATGATCCTGGCGCAGAACGAAGAAGACCGCAACGCCGCGCTGGATGAGCTGCTGCCCTCGCAGCGAGCCGACTTTGACGGCCTGTTCGAGGCGATGGACGGCCTGCCTGTCATCATCCGCCTGATCGACCCGCCGCTGCACGAGTTTATGCCCGACGAGGAAAAGCTATTCGAAGATATCATCACCATGCGCGTCAAGGGCCAGACCGAAGGCATTGAAGCCAAGGAAAAGATGCTGTCCAGCATCCGCAACCTGCACGAGAGCAACCCGATGATGGGCCTGCGCGGCGTGCGCCTGAGCATTGAAATGCCGGGCATCGTCGAAATGCAGGTGCGCGCGATCTTCGAGGCCGCTGCCGACTGCCACCTGCGTGGCATCAATGCCAAGCCGGAAGTGATGATCCCGCTGACCGGCACGGTGAAGGAACTGGAATGGATCCAGCCGCGCCTGGAGCGCATTGCCAAGCAGGTGATGGAAGAAAAGGGCGTGACCTTCTCGTACAAGTTCGGCACCATGATCGAGATCCCGCGCGCGGCCGTCACTGCCGCTGAGATCGCCAAGCTGGCCGAGTTCTTCTCGTTCGGCACCAACGACCTGACCCAGATGACCTACGGCTACAGCCGCGATGATGCCGAGCGCAACTTCCTGGTGAAGTACGTGGAAGAAGGCATCCTCGAACGCAATCCGTTCCAGACGCTGGACCGCGAAGGCGTCGGCCGCCTGATGCGCATGGCCGTGCAGGAAGGCCGCGCCACACGCCCCGACCTGGAAGTGGGTATCTGCGGTGAGCACGGCGGCGACCCGGATTCGATCGAGTTCTGCCACATCATCGGCAATAACTACGTGAGCTGCTCGCCGTTCCGCGTGCCGGTTGCTCGCCTGGCCGCCGCTCACGCGGCGATCAAGCATGGCGGCTCGGGCATGGTAGTAGACAAGTAGTTCGCCCGCAAGCATCGCATGGAAAAGCGGAGAGCCCCAGCTCTCCGCTTTTTTATTGTAGTAATCTTGTACAACCCGACCTGGCGCGAAATGTCAATTGACACATTCTGGTATAATTCCTGTGGCTAAAAGAAATCCGGTAGATTTTGTTAAGATTTTCGCCAGCAAAGCTACCGATACGAACAAAATCACATGCAACTAGGGAGGAAATCCTCAATGGAGAAAAATCAATACCTGGATTTATACCATCAGATGGTAGTCATCCGCCGCATGGAAGAGCGCTCTGCCGAGCTGTACCAGGCAGGCAAGATCGGCGGTTTTTTGCACCTGTATATTGGGCAGGAGGCGGTTAGCACCGGGCTGGTGGCAGCGCGCCGTCCGGATGACAACATCATTACCGCTTACCGCGACCACGGCGTGGCGTATAACGTTGGCATTTCGGCTAAGGAAATTATTGCCGAGCTGCTGGGCAAGGCCACCGGCATCTCAAAAGGCAAGGGCGGCTCGATGCACCTGGCCGACGCGAGCAAGTTCTTCTGGGGTGGGCATGCCATCGTTGGCGCGCACATTCCGGTAGCTACCGGCCTGGCGCTGGCCGATGTGTACCTGGAAAAAGATGCCATCACCATCTGCATGATGGGCGACGGCGCGACCAATATCGGTTTCTTCCACGAGGGTATTAACATGGCCAAGGTGTGGAACCTGCCGGTATTGTGGGTGGTGGAAAACAACCAGTACGGCATGGGTACCGCGGTCGACCGCGCCTCGGCCGTGCCGGAGATCCGCATGAAAGCCGCGGGCTACGGCATGGAAGCGCAACGCGCGGATGGCATGGACCTGTTCAACGTGATGGAAGTTGCCGGGCAGATGATCGAAGAAGTGCGTAAGGGCAGCGGCCCACAGATGCTCGAGATTATGACCTACCGCTTCCGCGGCCACTCGATGGGCGACCCGGAACGCTACCGCAAGCCGGAAGAAGTGCATAAGTGGCAGGAAGAAGACCCGATCGGTATCTTCCGGCGCAAGCTGATCGAGCAGGGCATCGCTACAGACGCGGAGCTGGACGAACAGGATACGCTTGCTGAGCAAGAAGTGGAAGAAGCGGTGCAGTTCGCGGAAAACAGCCCGGAACCCGCCCCAGAAGAGCTGTATACGCACGTTTACGCAGAGCCGATCGAATAAGCGGCAAAAAAGAGGGACAGACAATGGCAAGAATCACGATGCGAGAAGCGATTTCCCAGGCGTTATGGGAAGAGATGGAACGAGACCCCAACATCTTTATCATGGGGGAAGAAGTGGGCGTATGGGGCGGTACATATGCGGTCACCAAGGGGTTTTACGATCACTTTGGGGGTAAGCGCGTGCGCGATACCCCGATCGCCGAGGCCGCGATTGTGGGCGCGGCGGTGGGCGCGGCGATGAAAGGCCTGCACCCAGTGGCCGAGATTATGACGATCAACTTTGCGTTCGTGGCGTTCGAGCAGATCGTCAATGAAATGCCCAAATTCCACTACATGTTCGGCGGGCAGTTCAACGTTCCGGTGGTGGTGCGAACCGTCAGCGGCGGCGGCCGCCAGCTTGGCGCCACGCATTCACAGACACCGGACGCAATCTTCGCGCACTTCCCCGGGCTGGTGGTGGCCGCGCCAGGCACCCCGGCAGATGCGAAAGGTATGCTGAAATCGGCGCTGCGCACGCAGAACCCGGTGCTGTTCATCGAACACGCCACCCTGTACCAGACACGTGGAGAAGTGCCCGAGGGCGATTACGTGGTGCCGCTGGGAAAATCGACCGTGCAGCGCCCGGGCAGCGACGTGACCATCGTCACCTACAGCAAGATGCTGGAAATTTCGATGAAGGCCGCCGAGCAGCTCGCCAAAGAGGGCATCGAGGCCGAGATCGTAGACCTGCGCTCGCTGCGCCCGCTGGACATGGGACCGGTGCTGGAGTCATTCAAGAAGACCAACCGTGCGGTAATCGTAGAAGAAGGCTGGCCTTCGTATGGCGTGGGCGCGGAAGTTTCGGCGCGCATCTACGAGCAGGCCTTTGATTACGTCGACGCGCCGATTAAACGCGTGGCGCAGGCGGAAGTTCCGCTGCCATATAACCGCGCACTGGAACAGGCCGCGATCCCCAAGGTGGAGGACGTGGTGCGCGCGGTGAAGGAGGTGCTGTAATGGCGGAAACGGTTATGATGCCCAAGCTGGGCTTTGATATGGCCGAGGGTACACTGGTACGCTGGGTAAAGAAAGAAGGCGACAGCGTTAATAAGGGTGATGTGCTGGCCGAAATTGAGACCGACAAGGCCACCGTCGAGGTTGAGTCGAGCTTTGAGGGCACGGTACTGCGCCAGATTGTGGGTGAAGGCTCGATTGTGCCGGTGGGCGACCCGATCGCGGTGATTGGCCAGCCGGGTGAGAAGGTTGAGGACGCCCCGGCCGGGCAGCCGGCTGCCGAAGCGCCTGCCAAAGAAACCCCGCGCGTGGACGAGACCAAACAGGCCGTGGCCGGGTCTGTGCCGGCTGCAGAAATTGCCCCGGCCGAAGTGCAGACGGCGCGCGGCGCGCCGGTGAGCGCACCGGCGCAGTACGAGGCCGCGCAGCAGGGACCGTCGGGCGCTACGATCACCGGGGCGGAAGGCGGGCAGGAAGCGCCGGTGGGTGAGGTAAAGGCTTCGCCGCTGGCACGGCGCATGGCCGCCGAGAATAACCTCAACCTGAGCCGCATCCAGGGCAGCGGCCCGGGCGGGCGCATTGTGCGCAAAGACGTGGAAGCCGCTCTGAAGGCTCCACCACAACAAGCACCCGCCGCGCAGGCAGCGCCAGCGCCGCAGGCACCCGCACCCGCGCCGGCTGCGCCGCAGAAGGCCGCCGAGCCGGGCATGGTGATCCCGATGCCGGCCTTTGGCCAGGCACAGGCGCCGCAGGATGAGCGCGTGCAGCCGGATAAGCTGCGCACGATCATTGGCAAGCGCATGGTGGATTCCAAGCAGAATGTGCCGCATTTCTATGTCACATCCGACTATCGCATGGACGCGCTGATGGCGCTGCGCAAACAGATAAACGCCATGCTGCCCGAAGACCAGAAGATCTCGGTCAACGACTTTATCGTCAAGGCGGTAGCGCTGGCGCTGCGTGCCTTCCCCAATATCAATACTTCACTGGATGGGGCGGAGATCGTGCGCCACGGGCGCGTGAACGTGGGTGTGGCAGTGGCGCTGGATAACGGTCTGATGACGGTGGTGTGCAAAGACGCCGACCAGAAACCGCTGCGCTACATTGCCCAGGAAGTGCGCCAGATGGTGGCGCGCGCCCGCTCGGGTAAGGTGCGCCCGGATGACATCGAAGGCTCGACGTTCTCGATCAGCAACCTGGGTATGTACCAGGTGGACGATTTTATCGCTATCATCAACCCGCCCGAGGCGGCGATCCTGGCGGTGGGCTCGGCGCAGGAAGTGCCAGTGGTGGAGAACGGGGAGATTAAGGTCGGCTGGCGCATGAAGGCCACCATCTCGGCGGATCATCGTCTGACAGACGGGGCCGAGGCAGCCAGGTTCATGCAGGCGCTGCGTGGCTACCTGGAAAATCCAATGAGCCTGTTGCTATAAAAAAAGAGGTGTTCTGGCGGCAAAGCCGCCAGAACACCTCTTAATTTTTCACCATCTACGGCGTGCGGGTGTAGAGGCGGTTGTAGATGTTGAGGAAGTCGGCGATCTGCATCACGTAGTTGCGGGTTTCGGCAAAGCGGATGACTTCTACGAACAGGTCGGGGTCGCCATTGGCGAGTTTTTTCCAGGCCTGGGCGTTGCCGGGGCCGCCGTTATACGCGGCCAGCGCGGCGGCCAGGTCGCCATCCAGGAAGTTGCGCTGGCGGGCGAGGTAATCGCCGCCCATGCGGATATTGATGACCGGGCGCAGCAGGTCGGGCTCGGTGTAACCGGGCGGCCAGCCGGTGGAGCGCACAATCTCCAACCCGGTGGCAGGCATGATCTGCATTATGCCGCGCGCTCCGACGGATGAGTTGGCGAAGCCTTCAAACAGGCTCTCCTGGCGCATGACGCTGAACAGCAGCAGTGGGTTGAGCCCTTCTTCAGCAGCGGCGGAGAGCACCGTGTCTTTAAAGTACGCGCCAAAACGGATATGGTTGAAGTACACCGGCGCGTTGAGGCTGGCGGCGTCATCCAGGCTGGCGAGGGTAAGCACCTGGCGCGCGGCGAGGATGGCGGTTCGGTACATACCCAGGTCGAGGGCGCGATTCATGATGCGGTAGGTGTTCACCGCGTCGGCGCTGACCGATTCGCGCAGGTCTTCCATTTCATTGCGCGCCTGTATGTACATGCCCAGTTCCCAGTAAGCGTTGGCGCGCTGGAAACGCGCGTCACTGCCCAGCTCACCGTAGCTGAGCAGCACGGTTTCGGGCGGCAGGGCAAAGGTCTTGCGCATCCAGGCCTCAGCCTCGGGGCGCTCGCGGGCCAGATCGTAGCCCAGATCATAACTGCTGGAGGCTTCCAATATGGGGCGGTTTTGCAACACGGCGCGGGCGCGCTCGCTGTAATAGCCGGTGGGGTCGCGCAGGGCGCTCTGTTCGAAGGCTTGCCGGGCGACGTCGGTTTTCCCCTGCGCGGTAGCGGTTTTGCCGATCCAGAAATAGGCCTGCGACTGGTCGAATGGGTTGGCGCCCAGCAGTGACTGGCGCTGGAAAATGGTCATTGCCGCGTCGTAATCGCCATCGCGGTACAGGCTGATGCCGGCCAGAAACAGGCCGCGCATGCTATCTTCAGCAGATGGATATTCCCCGATGATACGGCCCCAGGTCTGCGCAGCTTCCTTCAACCAGCCGGCGCGCTCCTGGATACGCCCGGCATCGTACAGGATTTCCGGTGAGGCGGCATCTTCAGGGTACAGGCGCACAAAACCAAGCAGGGTTTCCACCGCGAGGTCGGGCTTGTCGAGCAGCGCCCACTGGGTGTAGGCTTTTTCGCGGTAGGCATCGGCGAGGAAGCGGTCGCCGGTATGGTCGCGGATGAGTGCGTCGAACTCGGCCACGGCGTCGGCATTGCGGTCGCTCGCGCGCAGGCTGAGCGCTTTATAATAATGCGGCGCGCCGTCGTGGCTGGGGGTAGCGCTGATATAGCGCGTGAGCAGGTCGATGGCCAGCCCATACTGCCCGGCATAGTAGTCCACGATAGCGCGGTTGAGCGGGTCTACCGTCACGGCGGCGTTCACCAGCTCCATCAAGGCAGTGTAGCTATCCGGCTGGCGTGGGTAGTTGTTGACCGCGTCCTGGAAGCGCGCGTACGCCTGCTCGGCCAGTCCCATCTCCATGTATACCTGCCCGGCCAGCACATCCGCCTGGGCTTTGACGGCATCGTTATTACTGCTGTCGTAGATGCTCATGAAGGTGCGCACGGCCTCGGTGTTATTGCCGGCGGCCAGGTAGGCCCGGCCGATTTTCAGTTGTACGAACACCGGGTCGGTACGCCGGCCGGCCTGGGTGGCGGCCTGGAACGCAGTCACTGCGCCGTCGTAGTCGCGGGCGAGCATCAGGTTATCGCCGGCGGCCTCGAGCATATAAGCATCCAGCACGCCCGGGCGGCGCAGCGCCGTGGCCTGGAAGTCTTCGGCGGCGCCGGTGTAATCAGCGTCATTTTCCCGCAGGAGAGCGCGGTAGTAATAGGCAATAAACAGGTCCGGGTGGTCCGGGTAGGTGGCGATGGCTTCATCCAGCCCGGCGCGCGCGGCTTCGTATTCGCCCATCAGATACTGGGTGCGCGCCACGCCGATGGCCGCCCCGGTGCGGGTGTCTTCATCCGCCGCCTCGCGCTGCGCCGACTGGTAAAACAGCAACGCGCCTTCATAATCACCGGTGAAGAGCAGGTGTTCGGCAGCGCCCAGGCGCGCGGGCGGGGCCGGCGTGGGCGTAATGGTGGCGGTGGGCGTCGGCTGTGGCGTGGGCGTGGGGGTGATGGTAGGCGTGGCAGTGGGGGCCGGGGTGGCAAACAACCGCAGCGGCAGCGACGTATACGAGCAGCTCAGGCTGACCAGGGCCAGAACTGACAGGATGAACCTGGCGCGTCTCATGATAGGTTGCTTATACCTTGTGAGCGGGAAATCGTCAAGCGAGGGGACCCGGCGATTCCTCTTTGACAAACCGGGCTGTCCATGATAGACTTATTTTTGCCGCGCACAGACGCTCTCTCTGAGGGCGTCGTTTCATGTGCACTGGCGAACCCGTCCCACCTTCCTCCGCCCGGAAACGCAGCCGGCGGCCTGAACCGAGAGAGATCATGCGTATCATCTGCACTGGCTCCGTAGCCTATGATTACCTGATGTCGTTCCCCGGCTATTTCCGCGAGCACATCCTGCCCGAACGGCTGGAGACCATTAGCCTGTCGTTCCTGGTAGACAGCATGGTACGGCAGCGCGGCGGCACCGCGCCCAATATCGCCTACACCCTGGCCCTGTTGGGCGAGCGTCCCGAGCTGATGGCTACCGTGGGCGAAGATTTTGAAGAATATCGCGCCTGGCTGGAAAGCAAGGGCGTGGATACGCGCCTGACGCGCGTGGTGCCGGGCAAGTACACCGCTTCGTTCTTCGCCAACACCGACCTCGCCAATTCGCAGATCGCCAGCTTTTATACCGGCGCAATGGCCGATGCGTCGCAGCTTTCGATGTGCGACCTGGAAGGCCCGCGCCCGGATATGGTGCTGATTTCGCCGAACGATCCGGCGGCAATGACCAAGTACGCGTTGGAATGCCAGAAAGAGGGCATCCCGTACCTGTACGATCCCAGCCAGCAGGTGGTGCGGCTGGACCCGGCCGACCTGCGCACTGGCGCGATGGGCGCGCACAGCCTGTTTATGAACGAGTATGAATACGAGCTGCTGCGCAAGCACACCGGGCTGAGCGAAGAGGACCTGCTGGCACGGGTGAAGATCATGGTGGTAACACTGGGAGAAAAAGGCGCGGCGATCTACGCGGGCGGGATCAAGTACTTCATCCCCATCGCGCCGCCCGAGCGCATCGAAGAGCCTACCGGAGTGGGTGACGCGTTCCGCGGCGGGTTCCTGCGCGGCCTGGGCCTGGGGTTGGATTACCAGACCTGCGGCCAGATGGGCGCGCTGGCCGCCACATACTGCCTGGAGCAGCGCGGCCCGCAGAACCACAGCTATACCCCGGCCCAGTTTGTGGCGCGCTACCGCAAGTACTTCGACGATCAAGGCAAGCTGGACGCCTTGCTGTAACCGTATTCTGGTATTGTTTCCTGGGAGGATTTGCATGGAGAATTATCACGTCAAGGATATGAGCCTGGCCGAGGGCGGCCGGCGCCGGATTGAATGGGCCGAGCGCGAGATGCCGGTGCTGCGCATGATCCGCGAACGGTTTGAGAAAGAACGCCCCCTGGCGGGCGTGCGCGTTTCGGCCTGCCTGCACGTCACCACCGAAACCGCCAACCTGGCGCGTACACTGGTGGCCGGCGGCGCTGACCTGGTGCTGACGGCTTCGAACCCACTCTCCACTCAGGATGACGTGGCTTCCGCGCTGGTCTCGTATTACGAGATCCCCGTGTACGCCATCAAGGGCGAAGACAACGTAACCTATTACAAGCACCTGCGCGCCGCGCTGGACCACAAGCCCAACATGACCATGGACGATGGCGCTGACCTGGTGAGTGTGCTGCATAAAGAGCACCCCGAGCTGCTGGCGAACGTGGTGGGTGGCACCGAAGAGACCACCACAGGCGTCATTCGCCTGCGCGCGATGGCCGCCGACCGGGCGCTGAAATTCCCGGTGATCGCGGTCAACGATGCGATGACCAAGCACCTGTTCGACAATCGCTACGGTACGGGCCAGTCTACCATTGATGGCATCGTGCGCGCGACCAACATCCTGCTGGCCGGGCGCACCTTTGTGGTGGCCGGGTACGGCTGGTGCGGGCGTGGGCTGGCGATGCGCGCGCGCGGCATGGGCGCCAACGTGATCGTGACCGAGATCGATCCGCTGCCGGCTTTGGAAGCGGTAATGGACGGCTTCCGCGTGATGCCGATGCCCGAAGCGGCCAAGATTGGCGATATCTTTGTCACTGTAACCGGCGATTTGAATGTGCTGGACAAGGACGATTTCGAGAACATGAAGGATGGCGCAATCGTCGCCAACTCGGGGCACTTCAACGTGGAAATCAACATTCCCGCGCTGGCGGAAATGTCCGCGGAGAAGCGCCTGGTGCGCCCGTTCGTGGAGGCCTACGACCTGCGCGATGGCCGCACGATCTACGTGCTGGGCGAAGGCCGGCTGGTAAACCTGGCAGCGGCCGAAGGTCACCCGGCCAGCGTGATGGATATGTCTTTCGCCAACCAGGCGCTGAGCGCGGAGTACATGCTGCGCAATGCGGCTTCGCTGGAAAAGCGCGTCTACAGCGTGCCCGAGGCGATCGACAAGGACATCGCCCGGCTGAAGCTGGAAGCGATGGGCGTGCGCCTGGATGTGCTGACCGAAGAGCAGGTGCATTACCTAAACTCCTGGGAAGAAGGCACCTAGATCAATACCCGCCAACAAAAAAGACTGGCCACGCGGCCAGTCTTTTTTGTTGGCGGGTATTCTACTTTCCGGATACATCCCTGGCGGTGACGGCCATATTCTTGAGCACGCCCCATGAAATCTCGAAGTCGCTGCGAGTGCGGGTGTAGTGATTGGCGCCGTCCTGGATGGTGACAGTGTTTTCATCGTAGCCGATCAGGATAACGGTGTGCTGGTAGGGCGCCACCCAGGTAGTTTCGCCGTCCGACGCGGCAGTGTATTCCACACCGATCTGCGCGGGCTGCACCGGTCCGACGACCCATACGATCACCGGGCGGCCGGCGGCGATTTCGGAGAGGATATCTTCGAGCTGCATGTACTTACCTGCGTAAGCTTCGAGGCCGTAGCTGCGCAGCTCATCAGCGATGGGTGCGGCGTGGATGCCGTAAGAGTATGGTGGAATATTGCCGGCCGGGTCCCACCAGTTGCCCACATAGCCTTTTTCCGGGTTGTCGGAGCGCGGCATGTTATCCAGAAATTCGCGCTCATCGATTGGCGTGCCAAAGAAGTTGGCCCAATCAACCGATGCGCGGGCTTCGCAATCCAGCAGCGAAATCATCGGGTGGCCGCTGATGTTGGTAATCTGCGCGGATGGCGGCAGCGGCGGGCGTGTTTCGGTGGGTTTTGGGGTCTGGGTGGGGGCGGGCGTGTTCGTTGGTTTCTGAGTTGGGGTGGCAGTGAACGTGGCGGTGGATGTGGCAGTGTATGTAACCGTCGGGCTGGGCGGGACCTGGGTTGGGGTCGGGGTGACATCTGGGGCAGGTGTTTCGGTGGCCAGGTGGAAGGGCGGCCACTGCGGCAGATCGATCTGGGGCAGCTCGATTTGCGGTAGTTCTATTTTTGGCAGCTCGATTTGGGATGGAAGCTGCAGCATTCCCGGGTTGAGCAGGGCATAGGTGACGATAAAGGCGGTGGCCAGGCCGGCCACGTACGCCGCGATGAGGGCGATGGTCAGGGGTGGGTCGATCCAGCGGGTTTGGGCTATATTCACGGGCTCACCTGTGGGCGCAGTTGCTGTTATTTTCGCCGGCCGGATCGAAGGCGGTGAAACAACGATCCGGTGACATGGCGGTAGTATGCAATTTCTGTGCCGGGGTGAGAGAACGAGTGCAAAAACAAAACAGCCCCGCGAGGGGTTCGCGGGGCTGTGATTGACGTATGTTTGCGGCTTAGTCTTCGCCGCCGAAGTCTTCGTCTTCTTCGGTGTTATTGAGCGCCAGGGGCATTTCGGTGCCAACGGCACGGCCACGCACGGCGGTTTCAATTTCACGCGAAAGCTCGGGGTTCTGGCGCAGGAACTCTTTGGCGTTCTCGCGGCCCTGACCCAGGCGAATTTCGCCGTAAGAGAAGAATGCGCCGCGCTTGGTGACGATTTCGAGCTGGGTCGCCAGATCGATGATGTCGCCCACCTTGGAGATCCCTTCGTTGTACATGATGTCAAATTCGGCGGTGCGGAAGGGCGCGGCGACCTTGTTCTTGTTGACGCGCACGCGCACGCGGCTGCCGATGATCTCCGCGCCGACTTTAATCGACTGGATGCGGCGCACGTCGAGGCGCACCGAGGCGTAGAATTTCAGCGCCAGGCCGCCGGGGGTGGTTTCGGGGTTGCCAAACATGATGCCGATCTTCTGGCGAAGCTGGTTGGTGAACACCACGGCCGTCTTGGTCTGGTTGATGGCGCCCGAGAGCTTGCGCAAGGCCTGCGACATCAGGCGAGCCTGCATACCCATCGACGCGTCGCCCATGTCGCCTTCAATTTCAGCGCGCGGAACCAGGGCAGCCACCGAGTCAACTACCACGATATCCACCGCGCCGGAGCGTACCAGCGTCTCGACGATTTCGAGCGCCTGTTCGCCGGTATCGGGCTGCGAAATGAGCAGGTTATCAATATTCACGCCACAGCGCACGGCATACACCGGGTCGAGGGCGTGTTCCATGTCAATGTAGGCGGCCATGCCACCCAGGCGCTGAGCCTCGGCCACGATGTGCTGGCAGATGGTGGTCTTGCCGGAAGATTCCGGGCCGTAGATTTCGGTGATGCGGCCGCGCGGAATCCCGCCGATGCCGAGGGCGATGTCGAGGGAAAGAGAGCCGGTGGGAATGGCTTCCACTTCCATGTGATGGGCTTCGCCCATGCGCATGATGGAACCCTCTCCGTACCGCTTGACGATATCGCTCAATGCCTTTTCCAGCACGGCTTTGCGGGCCTCGTCCTGAGGGCCACCCTGGCCGATGCTGGGTAAGGGCTGAGCAGGCGGGTTAGATTTTCGTGCCATTGTGCTTACGCTCCTTGAGTACAGTTACAGAAACAATTATATACCGTAAGACCGCTTAGGTATGCGTCAATGATATAGTACATTTGTTCCGATGTCAAGAGAGAAAAGAGGGGAAAATCATCCACCGGAGATGGTAGGTATGAGCCTGACTTCGTCGCCGGCACGCAGGATGGTGTCGAGCGGGATTAGCGCGCCGTCGCGCAGGGCCAGGTAGGTTTCGGGGTGCAGGCCGAGGGAGCGCAGCGCGTCTTCCACGCTCTGGCCAGCAGGGACTTCTACCGTCTCTCGGCGCAGGATCAACCGGGCGGTCAGAATATTCAATTTAATGCTTCCTGCACGCAGCCCAGAAATTCGCGCAGCGCGCCTTCAGGAACGCGCGCGCCAATGGCGACGATAGATGATTGCAGCGCGGACGGCTCGCGCCCGGTGATAGTCACTTCCTTCACGCTGGCATCTAGCAGGCGCGCGGGCAGCACGCCCAGCGCGGCCGGATCGGTGGCTACGGATTGAAGCATGGCGGCCGGTTGTGGGGCCAGGAACGCGGCCGATGTGCGCGCGGGCTGCTCCAGCGCGAGGGAATCGACCCAATCCTGGATGTCCTCACCTGCCGGGTAAGCCCAGGCGTGGATTTCTTCACCTGGGGCAGTGCTGCCGGCCGGCAGCACCTCGCTCCAGGCGGTGAGTGCGCCCTGATAGATTGCTTCGAGTTGCGCGGTGCTGAGCGTCTCCAGCGGGTTAGAGGGGTGCGCCACCAGCGCCAACCTGTCCGTGCCGAGCTGGGCGGCAAAGGGCGGCACATCGGTCGATGCGCCCCAACGCAGCACCAGTGCCGCCTGTTCCATGGCGAGGCTGGCAGTGGGGCGCTCATCCAGCACAATGCCCTGGCCTGCTCGCCGCGCGCAGTCATTGAGCAGCGGCACCATCCAGCGCAGCGCCGGGGTGATTTGAATGCTGGCCACGTTGGCGGTGGGCAGCGGGGCGAGGTCCGCGGCCGGCTGGCAGGCGCTCAGCGCCAGAGCCAGCAACGCCAGCCAGCGGATGCAGCTTTTAGCGCGCATAATGGAGGATGATGACCACCGCTCCCAGCACCACGCAGTATACGGCGAAGATGTTGAGCGAATGGCTGGTGAGATAACGCAGCAGCCAGCGGATGGAGAGATAGCCCACCACGCCCGCCACCAACATGCCCACCAGAATCACCGGCGCAAAGCTGCCCAGGTTGGGCGCATCGCGCAGGTCGAGGATGCTCAACAGCCCGGCGGCCAGCATGATGGGGATGGACATGAGGAAGGAAAAGCGCGCCGCGGCCGGGCGGTCCAGCCCACTGAGCATGCCGCCGGTGATGGTGGAGCCGGAGCGCGAGACACCGGGGAAGATGGAAATGGCCTGGAACAGGCCCATCAGCAGGGCATCTTTCGCAGTCATGGCGTTCAGGTCACGTGCGCGGCGGCCCAGTTTTTCAGCCAGGAACAGCAGCGCGGCGGTGACGAACAGAAATACCGCCGTAGCAATTTCGCTTTGAAAAGCGGCTTCGACCGTGTCTTTGATCAGCACACCCAGGATACCGGCCGGGATGGTGGCGAGGATAATGTACCAGCCCATGCGCGCATCCGCGCTGGCGAACGGCTGGCGCCGCAGCAATCCTTCAACCCAGCCACGCAGGATGCGCAACAGGTCGTTCCAAAAGTAGATAATCACCGCGGCCAGCGTGCCGAGCTGTACCAGCACGTCAAAGGGAAAGATCTGCTCGGCCGGAAATTCCCAGCCAAACAGGTAGGGGACCAGCACCAGGTGCGCCGAGCTAGAAATGGGCAGGAATTCGGTGAGACCCTGGACGATACCGAGGACAATGGCGTGGAGAAAGTTCATGGCTGCTCTTCTTTGGTGGGATAGTTGGCCAGGAATTCGGCGGCAAATGCGTCGAACGTGCCGGCGAGGATGGATGCGCGCACGCGCTGCATGAGATGTACCAGCGTGTACAGGTTATGGATCGAGATCAGTGTGGCGGCGAGCATTTCTTTGGCTACAATCAGGTGGCGCAGATAGGCGCGGGTGAAGTTCTGGCAGGTGTAACAGCCGCAGCCTTCTTCAATCGGGCGCTCGTCGCGCGCGTAGGTGGCGTTCATCAGGTTGAGGCGGCCGGTTGTGGTCATCGCGGCCTGGTGGCGCGCCAGCCGGGTGGGTAGCACGCAGTCAAAGATATCCACGCCGCGCATCACGCCGTTGACCAGGTCTTCCGGAGAGCCGACGCCCATCAGGTAGCGGGGCTTGTCCTCGGGCAGCAGCGGGTCGACCACTTCGAGCATGGCGTGCATGTCGGGCTTGGTTTCGCCCACCGATAGGCCGCCGATAGCGAAGCCCGGAGCGTCCAGCCCGGCGATAAATTCCGCCGAACGCGCGCGCAGATCGGCAAAGGCGCCGCCCTGCACGATGGGAAACAGCGCCTGATCGGGGCGGGCATGAGCGCGCAGGCTGCGCTCGGCCCAGGCGTGCGTGCGCTGCATCGCGCGCTCGATCACCGGCCGGTCGTAGGGTGGAGCGCACTCATCGAAGGCCATGATGATATCCGCGCCCAGCTTTTCCTGGATCGCGATCGAGCTTTCAGGCGTAAAGCGGTGCATCGAGCCATCAATGTGGCTCTTGAAGGTCACGCCATCATCGTCCACCTTGCGGATTTCGGACAGGGAAAAGACCTGGAACCCGCCCGAATCGGTGAGCATCGGGTTGGGCCAGCGCATGAAATTGTGCAGACCGCCCATCTCGGCCACCAGGTCGGCGCCGGGACGCAGGTAGAGGTGGTACGTGTTGGAGAGCACCAGGCTGGCGCCCAGCTCGGCTAGCTGTGCCGGGGTGAGGGCCTTGACAGTAGCCTGGGTGCCGACCGGAGCAAAAACTGGGGTCAGCAGGTCGCCGTGCGGGGTGTGGAAAATGCCCGCGCGGGCGCGGCCCTGCTTTGCATGAAGCTCATAAGAGAAGGGAGACGGGACCATATGGCCTGGATTATAACCCGTTTTCTCTGGCCGCTTGCCAAAGCCCGGGGCGGGGTTTATACTTGGCCTATCATACCTCACAGTTCTATTTCCGGGTGAATCCGCCACATGGATACCGATCGCTATACAACCTGGCTCGAAATTGATTTGAGCGCGGTGCGCAATAACGTCCAACAAACCGAAAAAATCACCGGCCGGCCGGTGATGGCGGTGGTGAAGGGCAATGCCTACGGCCACGGCATGGCGGCCATTTCACGCGCCGCGCTCGAAGCCGGAGCCACCTGGCTGGGGGTAGCGCGCTTTGAAGAGGCCCAGGCGCTGCGTGACCTGGACGATCTGGACACGGCGCGCGTGCTGGTGCTGGGCTATACCCAGCCGGCGTGCGCGGCCGAGGCCGCGGCGCGCGATATCACCCTGACGGTAGCCGACCCGCAGACCGGGCAGGCGTATGCCGCCGCGGCAGCCAAGGTGGGACGCACGCTGCGCGTGCACGCCAAGATGGATACCGGCATGAACCGGCTGGGCGTAATAGCCGCCGATGGCGTGCAGTTTGTACAGGCGCTGCGCGGCATGGACGGCGTGGAACTGGAAGGCGTGTTCACGCATTACGCCATCGCCGACCAGCCCGAACGCGAAGTGACCGGCGAGCAGTTCGCGCGCTTCCGCACCCTGGTGGACGCGCTGCAGGCTGGCGGGTGGCGCCCGCCGCTGCTGCATACCGCCAACTCGGCGGCGAGCATGTATCACCCCGACACCTGGTACGACATGACGCGCCTGGGTATTGCCCTGTACGGGCTGGACCCGTCGCCGGAAGCGCCGGTGCTGCCGGTGTACCGGCCGGTGTTGGGCTGGAAGACGCGCCTGGTATCGGTGAAGATGCTGCCGGCGGGACAGGGCGTGAGCTACGGCCACCGCTACCGCACGCAGGGCGAGGAGCGCATTGGCGTAATCGCCGCAGGCTATGCCGACGGTATGCGACGCAAGATCGGCGTTAATTTTGGGCTGGTGCGCGGCGTGCGCGTGCCGGTGGTTGGCACGGTGTGCATGGACCAGTGCATGGTCAACCTGGATGACGTCCCGGACGCGCGCGTAGGCGATGAGGTGGTGTTGATTGGCCGGCAGGGCGAGCAGCACATCAGCGCCGAAGACGTGGGCGAAGCCTGGGGAACCATCAATTATGAAGTTACGTGTGCCATGGCGGCGCGCGTCCCACGCATCAATATCGGTTAGGGAACGATCGAGGTAGAGCATTGGTGACAACCCATAGCAAACGCTGGCGCATTGCTGCGCCCATCCCTGAAGCGGTCAGCCGCGAGCTGGAGCCATATTCCCCCATCCTGCGCCAGGTGTTGTACAACCGCGGCCAGCACACGCTGGTGGATGCGCACCGCTATCTGCATGGCGATGGCGTTTCCACCGACCCCTACCTGCTGACCGGTATGCGCGCCGCGGTGGAGCGCATTTTACGCGCGGTGCGCGCGGGCGAAAAAGTTGCGGTGTACGGTGATTACGACGTGGACGGGGTGACCAGCACGGTGCTGGTGACCCAGGTGCTGCGCGCGATGGGCACCGACGCGCGCCCATACATTCCCAACCGCTTTGATGAAGGCTATGGCCTGAACAAAGACGCCCTGGACGCGCTGGCGCAGGATGGCGTCTCGCTGGTGATCACGGTGGACTGCGGCATCCGCTCGGCGGACGAGGCTGCGTACGCGCGCGAAATTGGGCTGGAAATGATAATCACCGACCACCACTCGCCACTGGGCGCGCTGCCCGAGGCCGTTGCGGTTATTTGCCAGCGCCAGGATGGCGACGAATACCCGGATAAAAACCTGGCAGGGGTGGGGCTGGCCTACAAGCTGGCGCAGGCGCTGCTGGACGCGCGCCCGGTGAGCGGGGCGCAGGCGGAAGACTGGCTGGACCTGGTGGCATTGGGTACGGTGGCCGACGTCGTACCGCTGACCGGCGAAAATCGCGCGTTCGTGCGCGCCGGGTTGGAACGCATCCGCAGCGGGCGGCGGGTGGGGCTATTTTCACTCGTCCAGGCCGCGGGACTGCAGGTGGAGCGCTGCCGCGCCGGGGATATTGCTTTTGGATTAGGCCCGCGGCTCAACGCCGCCGGCCGCCTGGAATCGGCGCTGGCTGCCGTGGATCTGCTGATGGTGGAAGATATTATGCAATCCGGGCTGCTGGCGCAGCAGTTATGCGACCAGAACACGCGCCGCCAGGAAATGACGCGCGAGATGCACACACGCGCCGAAGGCTTTATCCATGGCGCGGAAGAAGAACCGATTTTGTTCGCGATCGATGGCGGTTTCAACCAGGGGCTGGTGGGGCTGGTGGCGGCGCGGCTGACCGAAACCTATTACCGCCCGGCGGTGGTGGGCGCGCGCGGTGAGGAATTCACGCGCGCTTCGTGCCGCAGCATCGACGAGTTCCACATCACCCACGCGCTGGATGAGTGCGCCGACCTGCTGGTGCGCCATGGCGGCCACGCCCGGGCGGCCGGCTTTACCGTGCGCAATGAAAACATCGAAGCGCTGGTAGAGCGGTTGTGGAAGATCGCCGGTCGCGAGCTGCGCGCGGCCGACCTGCGCCCGGTGATGCAAGCCGACATGGAAGTGCCGCTGGTTGACCTGCACCCGGTCATCATTGATGACCTGGCCTGCGTGGAACCAACCGGCTCGGGCAACCCGGACGTGGTGTTCTGCTCGCGCAACCTGCGCGTGGTACGCGCGCGCACGGTTGGTACGGATAATCATCACCTCAAGCTGACAGTATCCGACGGGCGCGTGACGTTCGATGCGATCGCTTTCCGCCAGGGCCACTGGATGAAGGAAATGCCCGAAGCGGTGGATTTGCTGTATACCTACGAGCGTAATTATTTCAACGGCCGCGTGTTTTTACAGCTCAACGTGCGCGATTTGAAGCCGGCAGGACTGCCGGACTGATCAATCCACAAAGCGGTATTTCAATAGAGTCCACATCGCAATGAAAGCGTCGCCGGCCTTGATCTTCTTGCCCTGCGAATATTCCCGCGGGTTGAAGGTGATGGGCACTTCGTAGATGCGCATGTGGCGTTTTAGCACCTTGGCGGTGAACTCCGGTTCAAACTCGAAACCGCGCGCGTGCAGCGGGATGGGCAGGATCAGATCGCGCCGGAAGAGTTTGTAGCCGGTTTCCATGTCGCTGAGGATGTTGTTGTAGAGGATGTTGGTGGTGAAGGTGAGAATCTTATTGGCCACCATGTTCCAGAACAGGATCGGCCGGCGCGCCGCGCCCAGAAAGCGCGAGCCGTAGACGATGTCGGCGATGCCTTCTTCCACCGGCTTAATCAAGGCGGGGTAATCGCGCGGATCGTACTCCAGGTCGGCATCCTGGATCAGGCAGTACTCCCCACCCGCATTCTGGATGCCAGTGCGCACCGCCGCGCCCTTGCCCATGTTTTTGGGGTGGTAAACCACGCGCACGCAGCCATCGCCATCCATGCGCTGCAGGATTTCGCGCGTGCCGTCTTTGGAGCCGTCGTCCACGATCAGGATTTCGCGCGGGATGCCGGTGATGCGCACGCGGCGCACGATCTCTTCGATGGTTTGTCGCTCGTTATATACAGGTATGATCACAGTGAGGTTCATCGCGCCTGCATTATACGTGTCACCTGTCTTTTTCGCAAGGAACCGCGCGGCTGGCGCATGCTATAATGAGAACGTTACACACCCGAATCGCCCGGAGCACGCATGGCAAACAGCACTGCACCCAATCACACCGCCGCCCCCAGCGCGCAAACAGTCTCCACCAACGGCGCGTTTACCCCACCCCCCATCTCCAAAATTGAAGAGACCGGTCTGTCGCTGCTGTGGCTGCAAGATCTGGCGCTCAAGATTATCTATTATCAGGGCTATGTGACCGGCTTTCGCATGGCAGAAGAGCTGTGCCTGCCGTTTGGCGGCATAGTCGACCAGTTGATGGAAAGCCTCAAGCGCGAGAAGCTGGTGGAAGTGCGCTCCTCCGGGCAAATGGGTCTGGGCGAGGGAGCTTATATGTACGCTATCACGCTGGCCGGCACGGCACGCGCGCGCGAAGCTCTGGATCGCTGCCAGTACGCCGGCCCGGCGCCGGTAACGCTGGACGTCTACAGCAAGGCCATCCGCAGCCAGACGCGCGGGCGTTTTAGCGTGACCAACCGTATCATGCGCCAGGTGCTGGCCTCGCTGGTGCTTTCGGAAAAGACCTTCCAGCGCCTGGGGCCGGCGGTCAATTCCAACACGTCTATCTTCCTTTACGGCCCGCCGGGTAACGGCAAGACCAGCGTGGCACGCGCCATCGGGCAGATGGCATCCACCACAACCATGTTTATCCCTTACGCGGTATACGTGGATGGCCAGGTGATTAAGGTATACGATTCGGTCAACCACCAGGCCGTACAGGAAGAAGGCAGCATTAACGACCGGCTGCACAATAACCCGCGCCGCGACCCGCGATGGGTGCGCATCCACCGGCCGTTTGTGGTCACCGGCGGCGAGCTGACGCTGAACGGCCTCGACCTGGTATTCGATGATACGCTCAAGTATTATGAAGCCCCGTTCCAGATGAAGGCCAATGGCGGCATCTTGCTGATTGATGACTTTGGCCGCCAGCAAGTTTCACCGCGCGACCTGCTCAACCGCTGGATTGTGCCGCTGGAAAACCGGATCGACTTTCTGGCGCTGCACACCGGGCGCAAAATCGAAGTGCCGTTCGACGTGCTGGTGATCTTTTCCACCAACCTGCCGCCCAGCACGCTGGTTGATGAAGCCTTCCTGCGCCGCCTGCGGCATAAAGTGTGCATTGACGACCCGAGCTATGAGGAATACCGCGAGATCTTCAAGCGGTTGTGCGCTGCCAAGGGTGTGACCTACAGCGACCAGGGATTGGCGTACCTGCTGCAGGAATACTACATTAAGCCCAACCGCAATCTGCGCGCCTCGCACCCGCGCGATCTGTGCGATCAAATCCTGGACATCGCCCGTTACGTCAACACCGAGCCGGCCATGACCAACGAGCTGCTCGACCGGGCCGCGGATTCGTACTTCGTGGACCTGGGATAGCGTGCGATGGGTGGCGCGCCTCTGATTCTGGGTCACCGCGGCGCGAGCGCCCACGCACCAGAAAATACGCTGGCAGCCTTCCAACTGGCAGTAGAGCAGGGGGCAGATGGCGTTGAGCTGGATGCCAAGCTGAGCGCCGACGGCCAGATCGTGGTGATCCATGACCAGACGGTAGATCGCACCACGAATGGCCATGGCCGCGTGCGCGACCTGACCCTGGCCGAGCTGCGCGCGCTGGACGCGGGCAGCAAATTTTCAACTCAGTTTGCCGGTGAGCGCATCCCCACGCTGGAAGAAGTGCTGCTGGCCGTGGGGAAGGTGTGCCTGGTGGATATCGAGATCACAAACTACGCCACGCCGTTTGACCCACTGCCCGTGCTTATCGCCAATCTGGTGCGGCGGCTGGGGTTGGAAGAGCGCGTCTGGCTGACATCCTTCTTCCCCAGTAACCTGGCCCGCGCTCGGCGGATGCTTCCGCGCGTGCTGACCGGCCAGCTCGCGTGGGGCGGCCGACTGGGAGCGATGTCGCGCGGATGGGTGGGGCGCTGGTTTGCGCCGCGGCTGGCGCTGCCGTTTTACCGCGATGTGACGCCGGAATTTGTGCGGCGCGAGCATGCCCGCGCTCGGCTGGTGGTTCCCTGGACGGTGAACGAAACCCGTGATGCAGCCCGCTTGCTGGCATGGGGGGTAGATGGTATCATAACGGATGACCCTGCAACGCTGATAGGTGAGGTCAAACGCCGAAAAGAAGGAGGTGGAGAGCCGTAATGCGCCGCGCATTCCTGCTGTTGGCCGTATTGGTGCTCGTGATTAACCTGGTTCCGGCCCAAACGGGCGCGGCGAGCAGCGCATTGCAGACCAACAGCGCGCAGGCGAAAGCGCAGTCATTAATGGCGCGGCTGACGCCCAAAGAGAAGATCGGCCAGCTATTCCTGGTAACCTTCAACGGCACGGATATTGCCCCCGGCTCTCCCATCAGCAACCTGATCACCACGCAGCACATCAGCGGCGTGGTCTTACTTTCGCAAAACGACAACTTTACCGGCCCGGAAAACACGCTTGAGAACATCTACCGGCTGACCAGTGGAATGCAGACCCAGGCCTGGAACGCTTTTGGACAGCCGGCCACCATCGCAGGCGAGTCGCAAACCGATTCGCGCTTTATCCCGCTGTTTATTGGCCTGACACAGGAGGGCGGCGGCTACCCCTATGACCAGATCCTCAATGGGGTAACCGAGCTGCCCGATCCGATGGCGATTGGCGCCACCTGGAAGCCCGAGCTGGCCCAGCAAGTGGGGCAGGTAATGGGCAGCGAAATGAGCAGCCTGGGCTTTAACCTGTTTCTGGGGCCGTCGCTGGATGTACTGGACACGCTGCCCAGCGAAGACAGCCAGGACCTTGGCGCGCGCACCTTTGGCGGCGACCCGTACTGGGTGGGCGTGATGGGCCAGGCCTATATCGATGGGCTGCACGCGGGCAGCGGCGGGCGCATGGCTGTCATCGCCAAACACTTCCCCGGCCGCGGAGGGTCTGACCGCCCGGCGGATGAGGAAGTGGCCACGGTGCGCAAGTCGCTGGAGCAGCTCAAGCAGATCGAGCTGGCGCCGTTCTTCTCAGTCACCGGGCTGCCGGAGGGCAGCGCGGCAATGGCGGATGGGCTGCTGGTTTCGCACATTCGTTACCAGGGCCTGCAGGGCAACATCCGCGCCACCACGCGCCCGGTGAGCTTTGACGCCGCGGCACTGGACCAGATGATGCAGCTTCCGGCGCTCTCCGCCTGGCGCCAGGGCGGCGGGGTGCTGGTCAGCGACGACCTGGGCAGCCCGGCGCTGCGCCGTTTCTATGAAAGCACCGGCCAGGCTTACGACCCGCGCCAGGTGGCGCGCAATGCCTTTCTGGCGGGCAATGACCTGTTGTACGTCAATAATTTTTCCTTGGATGCCAGCGAAGACTCATTGAATGTGCTGACCCGCGTGCTGGCTTCGTTCGAGCAGAAATACCGCGAAGACCCGGCCTTTGCCGAGCGAGTAGATGCTTCGGTGGAACGGCTGCTGACGCTGAAATACCAGATGTACCCAAATTTTGTGCTGGGTGAAGTGCTGCCTGACAGCGATAGTCTGAGCAGCGTGGGCAAAGCGCAGGAAGTGTCATTTAAGGTTGCGCGACAGGGCGTAACGTTGATCAGCCCCGACCCGGGCGATCTGGAAAGCGTGCTGCCGCGCCCTCCGGCGTTAAATGAGCGCATTGTCTTTATTACCGATTCGCTTTCCGGGCGGCAGTGCAGCCGCTGTCCGGAACAGGTTTCGCTGGGGATCGATAGCCTGCAAAAAGCAGTCGACCGGCTGTATGGCGCAGATGCGGGCGGTCAGGTGTTTGGCAGCCGCATGACCTCCTATTCTATGCAAGATCTGCTCAACATGCTCAACCGCACCAGCAGCGAGATCTCGCCGCTGGAAACCGACCTGCGCAGCGCGCAGTGGATCGTATTTGGGTTATTGAAAACCGACCGCGCCCGCCCGGAGACACTTTCAGTGCGGCGTTTCCTTTCGGAACGGCCGGACCTATTCCGCAACAAGCGCGTGATCGCATTCTCGTTTGGCGCGCCGTATTACCTGGACGCGACGGATATTTCCAAACTGACCGCATATTACGGCGTATACAGCAAGGCCCCGGCATTCATCGATGCTGCGGCGCGTATCCTGTTCCAGGAACTATCGCCGGTGGGTCGCTCGCCGGTCAATATTCCCGGCGTGGGCTACGAGCTGATCAGCGTTACCGCGCCGGACGCGGCGCAGGTGATACCGCTGGCGCTCGACTACCCGGAACCTGAGCCGGTGGGGACGGGCACGCCCACGCCGCTGCCAACGGTTGTTCCGGTGTTCAAGGTTGGCGATACGCTGCCGCTGCGCACCGGCGTGATCTACGATTCCAATCGCAACATAGTTCCGGATGGTACCGTGGTGCGCTTCTTATTTATGGTCGGCGGTGATACCGGCACCACGCAGCAGATTGAGACCACCACATTCAACGGCGTGGCGCGCGCAACCTATCGCATCGTCAGCCCTGGACTGCTGGAAGTGCGCGTGGTCAGTGACCCGGCTACCACATCGGAACTGCTGCGGTTAGACACTGCCGGCGGCGTGATCACCGCTATTGCCCCAACCCAGGTGCCGACCCAGACGCCCACGCCCACGCCCACGCTGACGCCTACCCCTACCCCTACCACTATTCCGGTCACCCCACCGCCTGCCCGGCCGCTGGCACAGGACTGGCTGTACGCCATGCTGCTCACCTGGGGCTGCGCGGCGGCGGCTTTCTTCCTGTCGTGGCGGCTGAATATCCGCTGGCGCTACCGCAACGCCATGCTGGTGGCTGGCGGTGGTTTGATGGCGTACCTGGTACTGGCATTCCAACGGCTGGTGGATGAAGAGCAGGCACGCACGCTGGATACCGGCAACGTGCTGTGGGTGACCCTGGCCGGGATCGCTATTGGCCTGGCGGCAAGCTATGGCTGGCGGCGCTGGCTGGCCAGCCGGGCTCGATCGAGTGGCGAGCGGCCCACCGGGCCGCGCTCGTCTACCGGGCCAAAGTCATCAACAGGCTGATCAGGGTCAGGCCCGCGGTGAGCCACAACAGCAGGCGTTCTACCGGGCTGGAAAACAAGTCGGCAGGGCGGGCGGGGCGGTTGATGGTCGTGCGCACAAACTCACGGTCGCCCAGCAGCGATTCGCGGAAGATTTCCACCGACGCAGGGCGCTCATCGGGGTGCAGGCTCATGGCCCAGTCCACGGCGCGCTCTGTGCGCGCGTTGACTTCGGGGTTTACCTGGCGGATGGGCGGCATGGCTTCGGGGTCGAGGAAGCGCTCGCGCGCGTCTACCGGGGCCTTATTGGTCAGCAGGTGGTAGAGCGTGGCACCAAAGGCGTAAATATCGCTGCGCGCGTCGGTATGACCGCTGTCGCCTCCATATTGCTCCAGCGGGGTATACAACGCCGTGCCCTGGCCCTGCAGCACGGTGATGGTCACTTCGCCGGGAGCCAGCAGCTTGACCAGGCCGAAATCAACCAGCTTGAGCAGTCCGCTGGGGGTGAGCTTGAGGTTGGAAGGCTTGATATCGCGATGCAGAATGGGGGATTCCTGGCTGTGCAGGTAGGTGAGCGCGTCGGCAAGCTGGCTGGCCCAGGCGAGCACGTCTTCTTCGGCCAGAAATACGCCGTTCTGGCGCGCTTCAAGCATCAGCGTGCGCAGGTCTTTGCCGGGGATGAAGTCCATCACCAGGTAATCACGCGAGCCAACCGAGAAAAAGTCCGACACTTTTGGCAGGTTAGGATGGTCGAGGCGCGCTAATACCGTGGCTTCACGCAGGAACTGCTCGCGAGCCTCGCGCACGATCTCGGGTGGGAGCGTCCGGTCGTGCTCGACCTCTTTCAGGGCGCACTGGCGGCCTTCCAGGCGCAGATCATCCGACAGGTAGATGGAACCCATGCCACCCTGCCCGATGATGCGGCGGATGCGATAGCGACCGCGCAGTACTTCCCCAGCTTTCAGGGGTATCGGCATACAGCGACTTCTTTCTTAGAACCGGTCATCTGCAGGCGGTGGAGCCGGGCGATCGGCGTTGCCCAAACTGCACTGGCGGGTGAAGCCCGTCACACAAATTCCAGTTTTCTGCTATATTATACCTCGAGAGGAGTAATTTCCCACCGGGTCTCTCGAGCAGCGCGGTCCATCATCATAACCAGTAGCGGTTCTCCTGGTTCGTTTGGGCCTGTGCGCACCACGGCCGGTGGCCGGAATGTGCCTGGATCTTGCCGGATCGACTCTCCGGCAGCGCCGGATTGGAGAAGGAAATGCAGCGTGCAGGATCCGAATATCCCGTATTGATCGCACAATCAGGCAGCCTGGCCGGCCAGCGCTGGCCTATCGACCGCGCCCTGACGCTGGGGCGTGACCCGGAATGCGATATTGTGGTGCAGGACCGTCAAATTTCGCGTTATCACGCGCGGCTGACGCCGGACACGGACGGGGTACTGCTGGAAGACCTGGGAAGCAAAAATGGCACGTTCTGCAATAATCGACTGGTGGAAGACGCGGTACGGCTGGAAGATGGCGACATGATCCAGGTGGCGCTTACGCAGCAGTTTGTCTTCCTGGCGTCGGATGCCACCATGCCGCTGGATGCCGGGATGCTGCCGCAAAAGGCCGTCAAGCCAGTCACCGGTTCGCTGCCGCGTGAGCGCGCCGGCAGGTTGTACCTCGAAAGCCGCTCGCGGCGGGTATGGATCGGGCGCGAAGAAGTGCTCCCGCCGCTTTCCGCGCCGCAGTTCCGGCTGCTACAACTGCTGTATGAACGCACCGGGCAGGTGGTATCGCGCGCGGAGATGATTAATGCGGTGTGGGGCGAGCAGGAGTCATTGGGCGTATCCGAGCAGGCGCTGGACGCGCTGGTGCGCCGCCTCCGCGACCGGCTGGCGCTGCTCGACCCGGGCCACGCCTATATGGTCACCGTGCGCGGCCATGGGCTGCGGCTGGATAATCCGAAAGAGTAAAAACTGAGGGGGCGCGCCGCGCCCCCTCAGTTTTTACTTGTTGATATTGGACTGCATCACATAGCGCAGGGCAGCCCGGTAGACCGTTTTGATCTGGTCGACGACTTCCGGGTTCTGCTCCTGCTGGGCGGCCTGCGCGCTCAGATTGCTGAGCAGCTCGATAAACTCGGGCGTTATCTTTTCGGCGTTGGCTTTGAGCAGTTCGGTGCGGGCTTCGTCGGTTTCAGCGCCCATCAGATCCTGCACCAGGGCCAGCTCAGGCGGAGGCGCGCTGGCCTTTTCTACCACGTTCATCACTTTCTGCAGCCTGCCGATGCGATCCAGGTCGGCAGATTTGCGCGCCTTGTCCATTTCCTGGTTGATGATGTTGACAAATGTATCGTTGACCGCGCCCAGGTTTTCTTCCATCGCGGCCTCGATGTCGGGCTGCTGGAGCACCTGCTCGAGGAAATCGCGGTAGGCGGCTTCTTGCTCGCTGGCGGCGGCGTCAATCTGCTGGGTAAGGGCCAGGATTTTGTCGCGCTTTTCGGTGAAAGCCTGTTTCTCTTCCGGGCTGGCAGCGTTTTCAATGCGCTGGGCAAGGATCTGGAAGAATTCGTAGTCCAGCCCGCTGCGGGTGTACGAGACCAGCGCGTTAAAGCGCGCATCGCTGGTGGCTCCGAGGATCAGATCGAGCAGTTTTTCGCGGGTCAGGCCGGTGCGGCTGGCTTCCTGCAGCGATTTTAACGCGTCTTCTACCTCTTTGGCCTGATCTTGAAGCTGGCGGCCGAAGGTAGTATGCTGCAGCAGTTCTTGCTGCAGCAGCGCGAGCTGGCGCGCGCCCTGCTGGTCGCCACCCTGCAGGGTGGCTTCGATCAGCCGGTTGAGCAGGTTGAAGAAGCCCGCGTCGATCAGCGCTTCTTCCTGCTTGATCACGTCCACGCGCGCATCGGGCGCAGTGGTGAGCAGGCGCTGGAGCAGGTTCATGCGGTTTTGCTGCTCGTCGAGCATCTCTTTGGTGATGCCATCCGCCTCGAGGATTTTCTCGATCATGGTCTGCATGGTGAGCATAGTCTGTGGGCGGAAGAGGTAGGCTTTGCGCTTTTCGGGGGCCAAACGATTGACCACCTGGGTGATCTGCGGGCCGATCAGGCGCTCCTGCTCGTTGACCGGCAGACCCAGTTCGGGCGGGAAGTAGGTCAGCAGCAGCTCTTTGTCCGCGTCGTGATAGACGAGCGGGGCGGCCAGGTTGCCCTGGTAGCCGCAGTTCTGGCACTGGATCAGGTTATAGTTTCCGGAAAGCAGACGTTGCTTGGCCTGCGGGTCGGAGCTGATATCAAACAACTGCTCGACATCCACCACGACGGGCTGCCGGCAGCGCGGACAAGAGGTTGCGGTTTTGGGCATAAGGTTCTCGCGACAGATCAGATAATTCTCGCACGGAGCGAGTCACATGGATTATATCATTGCTCGACTTGCGCCTGTTCCAGCGCGCGGTGCACGGCATCCAGCGCCTGCAGGCCTGTGAGGTTGCGCACGTGCCAGCCGGACAGCGTGCCCTGCGATGGGCTGAAGTCGAAAATGTTCCCCCATTGGGTAAGGTGAAAGCCATCCACGATGCCGTGGCGTCGCAGGGGTTGCAGCGCGGCCCACAGGTTCCACACCGGCAGATCGTAGCGTACGGCCAGTTCGGCAATAATGCGATTAGCCTTCTTGTTATTGGCCGTTGTTCCCAGGATTGGAACTACCTGCTGCTCCAGCAGGTATTCGATCAGCCGGGTGTAATGGAGCTCATATTTCTCGGTATTACCATCCCACAGTTCCTCGTACGACACCAGGACCAGCGATGGCTGGTTAAGGCGCACTTCGCAGGCCAGCGGGTTTTCGCCTTTTTTGCATTCCTTGGAGCGGGTAAACAGCGGGTTTTGTACTGCGGCCACGTTCAATCCGCCGCGCACGGCGGCACTGTCACGCTTGAACGAGCCGGCGTACCAGTCGATGGTTTCTTGCAGGCTGGTGTATTGGCCCAGGTCGTAGCGGTTGGCGCGATCGTAATTGGCGAGGAAATAGGTGCTGATGTTCTGGCAATCGCCCACCTTGCTGAAGCGGTGGGGCAGGTTGCCGGCATCCAGCCCGGCCTGATACAGCGCAACCATCGCCGCGGAAACGCCTTCAGGAACCACGGGCCAGGTTTCCCAGTCCGCCGGGTCGCGCGTGGGCAGGGAAGTAAGCGTAGGCAGGGTGGTGGCGGTTCGGGTAGGTCGCGGCGTGGGGGTGCCAGTGACATCCACGCGCACCGTAGGCGCGATGGCTGTATCTGTGGGTGTCGGCGTTGGCTCGGCCAGCGGGCGAGGCTCGGTTTGTGTGGGCTGCAAGACGGCAGTTGGCGCACTGGTGGGTGCGGACGCAGCCGCGCCAGGCCCGGCGCAGCCGGTGATGAGGATCAGCGCCACAAGGGCTAGGAGGAGGCGGTGGACAGGTTTCATTGGGCGGCGTTTTTCTCGAATACAAAACGTTGCCCGATTATACCGTAAATCGGGGGCGCGACCCACCCCGGCGGGCAGTGCTGGGCGCTGGCCTATTCACTTTCCAGGCTGCGCGGCAAGGTGAAGCAGAAGCGCGCGCCCTGGTTGGGGGCCGGGTCCAGCCACATGCGCCCGCCGTGCGCTTCAATGATGGCCCGCGAGAGATACAGTCCCAGCCCGGCGCCTTTGGTGATGCGCGCCATATCCGCGCCGCGGTAAAAACGGTCGAAGATGTGGGGGATATCGTCGGCGGGGATGCCCGGACCCTGATCGCTGACACATATGATCACCGAGTCGGGACGCACATGGCCATGGATGTTGATTTCACCGCCGGGAGCGTACTTGATGGCGTTATTAAACAGGTTGGAGATCACCTGCTCCAGGCGGGTTTCGTCGGCCAGCACCACCGGAAAATCGGGCGGAAAGTCCACCATAAAAGTATGGCTGTTGGTTTGGGTGCGAAAGCGCTCGGCCATGCGCCGCGCAAGGTTGGGCAGCGAGACGTCTGAGCGCTTGATGGGCAGCGCGCCGGCCTGCAGGCGCGAAGCATCCAGCAGGTTTTCGATCAGGAAGGTCAGCCGGTCGGCCTCTTCCTCGATGACTTCCAGACTGTCTTTGACCACAGCGCGGTCCCAGTGCGCATCTTCGCGGCGCAGTGTGCTGACGTAACCTTTGATCAGCGCGACTGGAGTTTTGAGCTCGTGGCTGATAACCGAGATGAAGGTGCTTTTCAGTTCATCCGCCTGGCGGAAGCGGGTGATATCGCGCACGGTGGCGATGATGTTCATCAGGCGGCCGCCGGTAGACAGCAGTGGGGCGTAGGTGATGCCAACCGGCAGTGGTGGCTGTCCCTGCGGGCGCAGCAGGTCGCCTTCAACGTACAGGCTGGCGTGCGGGGTGAGCGGCCAGCCACCAGCTTCGGCGCTTTCCAGCGTGGGCTGCTGCGGCGGGCTGGCCCAGCGGATGATGGTTTCATGCCGGCGGCCGATCAGGTTTTCGTGCGGCTCTCCATATAACCGTCCAAAGGCGGCGTTGGCGCTTTCGATGCGCTTCTCCGCGGAGAAAATGAGGATGCCATCGGCGGCATTATCCAGCAGCGCCTCAATGCGCTGTTTTTGCTCGGTCAGGCTGGTGTAAACCTGAGCGTTCTGCACGGCGATGGCTGCCTGGTTGGCAAAGCTGCTGAGCAGCGCGCGGTCGTTGGACGAAAACATGTCCGGGTAAGTGCGGAAGACGTAAATGATGCCGGCAATACGGTTACGGGCGATCAGCGGCAGCCCCACGCCGTTGAGCATGCCCATGCTGGCGTTATAGGTCAACTCGGAGAGCATGCGGTTGAGCCCCGAAAGCTCCAGGCGCTGGGGATCGTCCTGTTCGGGCAGACGTGAGAGGTAAGCCTCGACGTAACGCAGCAGCGCAGAGGGTATGCCGTGCGAGACGGGAATGCGCCATCCGGCCGGCGCATCTCGCAGAGCGATCAGCCCGGCCTGGCCAGCCAGCATTTCGATTGAGATGGTGAGGATACGCCCGAGCAATTTTTCCAGGTCGAGCTCTTCGGTGAGGGCGCGGGCAATTTCGAGCAGGTAGTCGCGCTGTCGCACGCGGAAATCGGGTAGCATGGGTTAATTATATGCAAAAAGGCGGGGCCGCGGCCCCGCCTTTTTGTTTTTGGTGGTTTGTCCCTACTACTCGCGCTCGGCCAGGGTGAGCGCTTCTTCAAAGATGCCCAGCCCTTCATCGATTTCGTTTTTGGTGATCAGCAGCGGTGGTGAGAAACGGATGACGTTCTTGCCGCAGCCCAACAACAGCAGGCCACGCTCGAAGGCCAGATCCACCACGCGGTCGCGCAGATCGCCGGCGTGTTCTTTGGTAACCCGGTCTTTTACAAACTCGACGCCGATCATCAGCCCGAGGCCGCGCACCTCACCAATGCTGGCGTGGCGCGCCATGATCTCATGCAGCGCGTCGAGAGCATACTCGCCCACCACACGGGCGTTTTCCAGCAGCCCGTCTTCAATGACCTCGATGGTGGCCAGAGAAGCGGCGCAAGATATCGGGTTGCCTCCGTAGGTATTGCCGTGCGAGCCTTTGGGCCAGGTGACTACGCTCTGGCGGGCGATCATGGCTCCCAGTGGCATACCCGAAGCAATGCCCTTGGCCGTACAGACGATATCCGGCTCGACGCCAAAGTTCTCGATGGCCCACCACTTGCCGGTTCGGCCCATGCCCGACTGGACTTCGTCAGCGATGAGCAGGATGCCATAGCGGTCGCACAGAGCGCGCAGGGCAGGGAAGAAACTGGCGGGCGGAATCACATAACCGCCTTCGCCCTGGATCGGTTCAAGCAAAACGGCAGCCACATCGTCAGGCGGGAGCAGCTTGCCGAGAATTTCCTCTTCGATATAGCGCACTACTGCCTGGCCGTAATCTTCGCCGGGCTGGGTGTGCAGGATGGGGCGGTATTCATACGGGAACGGCGCGTGATAAACGCCGTTCATCAACGGGAAGAAACCTTTGTGGTACGTGTTTTTGCTGGCGGTAAACGTCACGGCACCCATGGTGCGGCCGTGGAAGCCGCCTAAAAAGCCGATAAAGTTAGAGCGGCCGGTGTGGTAGCGCGCCAGTTTGATGGCGGCTTCCACGCTTTCGGTGCCCGAGTTGGTCATAAAGGAAACGGCAGGTTCTGCGAATGGCGCTATCTGGTTTAATTTCTCACCAAGCTCTACCCAACGCGGATGGTAAAAATCGGAAGAGATATGGATAAATTTTTCAGCCTGCTGTTGTATGGCTTTGACAACTTTTGGATGGCTATGGCCGGTGGAATTGACCGCAATACCGGCGGCAAAATCAATAAAACGGTTGCCATCTACGTCCCAGACTTCGACACCTTTACCGTGATCCATCACGAAGGGATAACCGCGCGGATACGAAGGCGAGATCACCGCGTGATCACGCTCAACCAGCTCTTGTGCCAAAGGTCCTGGTAACTTCAAGGTTTCCATACCATATCCTCCTTGTTGCCATGGGTGGTGAGAAAAACAAAAAAGATGCGCGGGAAGCTCCGTTCCCTGCATAACAAATGTCCAAAATGATTATAGCACCCGGCGCCCGCGCAGGGAATTGCCGGTTATCCTTTGGATTAATTACATTAATACTATGGTATGCTGCCGAAGATCACCCGCTTCGCGCCAGCGCCAGCGCGCCCAGCAGTCCGCCATCATCGCCCAGCGCGGCCTGCGCCACGGCCAACCGGTCAACGTAGGCAGGCGAGAGCACCTGACTCTTGAGCGCGGCGCGCATCGGGTCGAACAGCAGCCCACCCGCGCGTGATACCCCACCGCCAAAGATGAGGATCGATGGGTTGAAAATGTGCAGGTAGTTGGCCACGCCAAGCCCCAGGTAGTACCCGGCGCGGTCAAAGGCGGCTTTAGCCAGCGGGTCGCCGTTGTGGGCAGCCGCTGCGATCTCCAGCGTGGTAGGGGCGGGCGAAGCCGGCAGGATGGACGGCACGCCGTCCGCCAGCTCGGATGCCACGTAGCGGGCGATGGCTGTGCCGGACGAAAAAGCTTCCAGGTGGCCGCGAATACCGCAGCCGCACAACGGCCCGTTTGGGTCGATGGTCACATGCCCCACTTCTGCAGCCAGACCCCAGGCGCCAACCAGCAGCCGCCCGGCGCTGATCACCCCACCGCCGATACCGGTGCTGATGGTGAAGTAAAGCACGTCGTTATGGCCGATCCCCGCGCCGTATTTCCATTCGCCCAGGGCGGCCATGTTGGCATCGTTGCCCAGACGCACGGGCACATGGAAAACATCTTCCAATAGGTCGCGCAGGGGCAGGTTTTCCCACCCGGGAATGTTAGGCGCGGAGTAAATGATTCCCTTATCGGTATCAATTGGCCCGGGAGCAGCCACGCCAATGGCGCGCACGGACGAATCTTTGGGCCATACTTTTTTGACCTGGTCGATGATACGCTGAACCGGGCTCGAGCCCACCACCCGGGTGGGAATGCGGCTTTGCTCGATTGGTTGGATGCCATCCGCCGGGTATGATGCGGCGCGCAGTCGGGTTCCCCCAATATCAACAGCGAGATACGTCTCCATAGGTTGGTGAATTATAGCACAGCCTCATTTCCGGCGTTGACGGGTTTCTCAATCACTGCTATGATTCCTGGAATATGGCCTCCTCCCCCAAACGCTGGTATCAGACCGCATGGCACAGGTTTTTGCTGGAACTGCGCTGGTTGACGCCTGGCCTGGGGGTGAAGCGCTGGATGGCGATGATCCTGGCCGGTACCACGCTGATCGGGCTGGGCATCGCGCTGGTGCTGGTTGATTTTTACCGCAGCGCGCCGCAGGTGTGGGTGCCGCTGCTGTCGTTTCTCTCGCTGCGTGCGCTGCCGCCCGTGTTGCGCGTGCTAATTTTTGGCGGCGCGGGCATTGGGCTGATCTTCGCCGGTGTGCGCAACCTCAACCAGGCGCTGCTGCGCCCGTTCATCCCGCCGGGAAAGCAGGTGCTGGATGGCCTATCGGCCTACCGCCGGCGCGAGCGCGGCCCGCGCATCGTGGCGCTGGGCGGCGGCACCGGACTGGCATCGCTGCTGCGCGGGTTGAAGGGCTACACCAGCAACCTGACCGCCATCGTTACCGTGGCGGATGACGGCGGCTCATCTGGTGAGCTGCGGCGTAATATGGGCATCCTTCCGCCTGGCGATATCCGCAACTGCCTGGCGGCGCTCTCCGACGATGAAGCGTTGATGACGCAGATCTTCCAATATCGCTTTGGCAGCGGCGCCGGGTTGGGCGGGCACTCGCTGGGCAACCTGTTTATCACCGCGCTGGCCGAAATTACCGGCAGCTTTGAAGAAGCGGTGGCAGAATCGGGGCGGGTTCTGGCGGTGCAGGGGCGGGTGATCCCGTCGACGCTGCACGATGTGCGCCTGGTGGCCGATGTCCAGCTCCCGCAGGCCAAAAGTGAAGTGCTGGTGAAGGGTGAGAGTGAAATCCCCAAGACGGCCGGGCAGGTACGGCGCGTGTGGCTCGAGCCCAGCAACCCGCTGGCCTACCCGCCGGCGGTGCAGGCCATCCTGAGCGCCGATTTGATCGTGATCGGCCCGGGCAGCCTGTATACCAGCATCCTGCCCAACCTGCTGGTGCCAGACCTGGCGGAAGCGCTGCGCCGCACGCGCGCGCTGAAGTTCTTTGTCACCAACGTGGCTACCCAGCCGGGTGAGACAGATGGCTACACCTGTGGTGACCACGTGCGCACGGTGGAAAAGCATTTTGGCTCGCGCCTGTTTGACCTGGTGCTCTGCAACTGCAATTACACCGGCGGGCAAGATATCGAATGGGTGCGCGTGGACGAAGCCCTCGACACCGATTTTTCGATTTACTGCACCGATATCGTCAGCAAAGAGAACCCGCGCCGGCACGATTCGGAAAAGCTGGCGCTGGCGATCATGGACCTGTTCAACGAGCGCACAGGGCCGGTCCTCGGCCGCGAGGACGAAAAAATCTCTGCCAATCACCGTGCCTAGGGCAAACAGAAAATCGCCCTGGCATGGTACAATTCATCACAAGCTTGTTTGAAGGAGGAAAGTAATGACGATCCAAGTTGGTATTAACGGCTTTGGCCGTATCGGCCGCCAGGTACTCAAAGCGATCATGGAACGCGCTGGTGACACGCTTGAAGTTGTCGCCATCAACGACCTGTTCGATTCCAAGACGAACGCGCATCTGTTCAAGTACGACTCAAACTACGGCATTTACCCTGGCACGGTCACGCTGGATGGTAATGACCTGGTCATTGACGGCAAGACTGTGCGTGTTTTTGCCGAGAAAGACCCCGGCAACCTCAAGTGGGCTGACATGGGCGTCGATATCGTCATCGAGTCTACCGGCGTGTTCACTGACGCGCTGGGCGACCCGGCCAAGGGCAAACCCGGGGCCAACGTCCACATTCAGAAGGGTGGCGCCAAGAAGGTGATCATCTCGGCCCCGGCCAAGAATGAAGACCTCACCCTGGTGCTGGGCGTGAACGATGATATGTACGATCCGAGCAAGCATCACATCGTTTCCAACGCTTCCTGCACCACCAACTGCCTGGCCCCCGCCGCCAAGGTGGTGCACGATAACTTCAAGATCATCCACGCCACGATGACCACCATCCACTCGTACACCAACGACCAGGTGATCCTCGATCAGGGCCACAAGAAAGAAATGCGCCGCTCGCGCGCTGCCGCGCTCAATATCATCCCCACCACCACCGGCGCGGCCAAGGCCATTGCCCTGGTGATCCCTGACCTGAAGGGCAAATTCGACGGCTTCTCGCTGCGCGTACCCACCCCCACGGTCTCGATTGTGGACTTCTCCTGCAACGTGGAACGCTCCACCAGCAAGGAAGAGCTGAACGCCGCCTTCAAGGCCGCCGCGGATGGCCCGCTGAGTGGCATCCTCGGCTACACTACCGGCGAGTATTTTGACCCGTTGGTGTCGATGGACTTCAAGGGCGACCCGCGCTCCTCCATCGTTGACCTGCCCAGTAATATGGTCATGGGCGGCAACCTGGTGAAGGTGGTTGCCTGGTATGATAACGAGTGGGGTTATTCCTGCCGCACGGCCGACCTGGCCAAGATGATGGCGCAGTCGCTGTAAGCAGCCCCGCGAAACCGGTATGCCGCTGCCAGGCCCGACGTTCCGCGTGTGCAATCGGATTGCGCTGCTGGAAAGCCAGCCTGCGCGGGGATGTACCGTCTGAAAGCCAATTATGAATGCGTAACTTCGCGCTCGCGGGGTTACGCATTCTGCATAGAAGGAGGGATCCATGTTCCAGAAGAAAACGGTTGAAGATTTTGATTTTCAGGGCAAAAAAGCGCTGGTGCGGGTGGATTTTAACGTGCCGATCAAAGAAGGCGCGGTGGGTGATGATACCCGCATCCGCGCGGCGCTGCCGACGATCAAGTACCTGCTGGACCACGGCGCGGCGGTAATTCTGATGTCGCACCTGGGGCGGCCCAAGGGCGGCCCGGACCCCAAATACTCGCTCAAGCCGGTGGCGGAGTATCTGAGCAAGCTGCTGGGTAAGGAAGTACAGTTCGCAGCCGACGCGGTGGGCGCTGAGACCGAGAAGATGGCGAAGGCGCTCAAGCCCGGCGATGTGCTGCTGCTGGAAAACACGCGCTTCCACCCGACCGAGGAAAAGAACGACCTGGAGCTGGCCAAACAACTCGCCGCACTGGGCGATGTGTTCGTGATGGATGCCTTCGGCAGCGCGCATCGCGCACACTCTTCTACGGAGGGCGTGGCGCGCTTCCTGCCCGCGGTGGCGGGTTTCCTGATGCAGAAGGAAATCCAGTACCTGGGCGAGGCAATTGCCGACCCCAAGCGCCCGTTTGTCACCATCCTGGGCGGCGCCAAGATCAGCGATAAAATCGGCGTGATCCGCAACCTGCTGGGTAAGGCGGATAAGATCCTGATTGGTGGCGGGATGGCCAACACCTTTTTCAAGGCGCAGGGTTACGACATGGCCGACTCGCTGGTAGAAGCGGAAGCAGTGGGGACCGCCAAAGAGCTGCTGGAAGGCGGCAGCGATAAGATTATGCTGCCGGTGGATGTGGTGATTGCCGACAAGTTCGATGCCGCGGCCGAAATGAAGGTTGTGCCGGCCGGCGATGTTCCGGCGGGCTGGCGCATCCTGGATATCGGCCCGGAGACGGTGAATGCCTACAGCCATGTGATCAGCACGGCTGGCACGGTGGTATGGAATGGTCCGATGGGCGTGTTCGAACTGGAACCGTTTGCCAAGGGCACCTACGGTATCGCGCAGGCAGTGGCCGACAGCGACGCGGTGAGCATCATCGGCGGCGGTGACTCGGTGGCCGCGGTGCAGCAGTCGGGGCTGGCGGATAAGATAACGCACATTTCCACCGGCGGCGGAGCCTCGCTGGAGATGCTGGAAGGCATCGACCTGCCGGGCGTGGCCGCGCTGCAAGATAAATAGTTACGAAAGCTGCGCAGTTTTTCTTCACCCCGGGCAGCCGTCCGGGGTGAAGTGGATTTAGCGTGGTGGGAAAAGCAACCCGCGCTGCTAAATTTCCAGCATATAATCAAATATCGCACACATCCGGTGCATACAGGTTTTGCAGGAGCAGACCAAAATGAGAAGCACGAAACGGATTCTTGCAGTTCTGGGTGTCTTGATCCTGGGTTTGATCGTGCTGGTGGCGCTCATCCAGCTCGTGCCTTATGGGAAGAATCACACCAACCCGCCAGTGATAGCCGAGCCGGCGTGGGACAGCCCGCAGACGCGCGCGCTGGCGCAGCGCGCCTGTTTTGACTGCCACAGCAATGAAACCGTGTGGCCGTGGTACAGTAACATCGCTCCGGTATCCTGGCTGGTGATGCGCGACGTGCAGGAAGGCCGCGAAAAACTCAACTTTTCCGAGTGGGGCCAGCGGCGCATGAAAGCTGTGGATGAGGTCGGGGAAGTGGTGCGCGAAGGCGAAATGCCGATGCCGATTTACATTTTGCAGCACCCGGAAGCGCGCCTGACGGGCGCCGAGCGCGAGCAGCTCGCCAGCGGGCTGGAGCGATCACTGCGGTGAGAAAAGAAACACTGGACAAATCCGCGGCTATCCGGTACAATTCTGCCTCGCTATTGTAACGTTTGTTTTTGAACCTTTGGAGGAAGACTTTGGCTAACATTAAGTCCCAGATCAAGCGAAACCGGCAGAATGAAAAACGCCGCCTGCGCAACCGCGTCGTCCGCGGCCGCTCCCGCACCTTCGTTGCGAAAGCCCGCACCGCCATGGCCGGTTCCGATGTTGAAGCCGCGAAGACTGCCACCGTGGAAGCGATCAGCGAGCTGGATCGCGCCGCGCGCAAGGGCGTTCTGCACCGCAACAACGCCGCCCGCCGCAAGAGCCGCCTGATGAAGGCGCTCAACGCGCTGAACGCAGAGTAACCCCCGGCCCATTTGGGCCTGCTGACGCATCAAAATGCGGGAGTCTCCACTCCCGCTTTTGGTTTTCAGAAAGCAGTGGCCGCAGTTGGTGAGGTTAATCATCCGATCAATATGCACAATATCCTGTCTCAGTTGGATGGGCATTGGCGTGTGTTATAATGCGGTAGGCGGCTCCCCGCCGCTACTTTGAGCGAGGTGGAAACCATGTTTCAGGCGGAACAGCAAGCGATCGAGACCCGGCTGCGCGCATTTTTTCGAGAACAGGCGCTGCCCGAGCCCGAGCAGATCCAGTGGGCCTGGATTCCGTTCAGCGGCCATTGGGGCATTTCCACTTCGTTTTTCCAGGTAGCCGCGCAGGAAGCGCGCCAGGGCAAGAAGGTGCAGGTCGGTGCACGGGCGCAGGAGCTGGCACTGGCCGCGGTCGAGTATATGGGCACACCGCCAGGGTTTGAACGCATTGAGGCGGTGCGCGGTTACCTCAACCTGTATTTTCAGACGCCCGAATATTCGCGCCGCGTGACGGATGCCATCCTGCAACAGGGCGCTGATTATGGGCGCAGCCCGGCACGTGGCGAGCAGGTGATGGTGGAGTTCTCGCAGCCCAACACGCACAAAGCCTTCCACGTGGGTCACCTGCGCAGCGCCATCCTGGGGGATGTGATTGCGCGGCTGCTGGATTTTGCCGGCTATGAGGTGGTGCGCGCCAATTACCCCGGCGATATGGGCCTGCATGTGATTAAGTGGCTGTGGAATTACATGAAATTCCACCGCGGCGAGCGCCCCCAGACTGACATCACCAAGTGGATGGGCGCGCTGTACGCCGAGGCCAGCAAGCGACTGGAAGAAAACCCGGAAAACGAAGCTGAAGTGCGCGCGCTGTACGCGCGCTGGGACCGGCGCGACCCCGAAGTAGTGGCGCTGTGGGAAGAAACCC
Organism: Longilinea sp.; assembly: GCA_039810245.1. Lineage (GTDB taxonomy): Bacteria > Chloroflexota > Anaerolineae > Anaerolineales > Anaerolineaceae > CALDSL01. Next base: position 69,540 of record JBDHWQ010000004.1, read on the forward strand.
GCGAATGGTCGCTGCAGGGCTTCCGCGCGCTGTACGAAGTTCTGGGGATCCACTTTGACATTTACTATTTTAACAGCCAGGAAGAGCAGGCCGGCAAGCAGGTGGTGGCCGAGCTGATCGCCAAAGACATCGCCCAGGACGAGCGCCCCGAGGGCGCGGTGATCGTTAAGCTGGACGAGCTGCTGGGCAATACCAGCGAGAAATACCGCGTGCTGGTAGTGCTGCGCTCCGATGGCACGGCGCTGTACGCAACTGAAGACCTGGCGCTGGCGATCCAGAAGTTTGCAGATTATCCGCGGCTGTCGCGCTCCATGTACGTGGTGGATGTGCGCCAGTCGCTGCATTTCCAGCAGATTTTCAAAACGCTGGAGCTGGCCGGCTACCCGTGGGCGAGCCGCTGCCAGCATATTCCATACGAGCTGGTGAGCCTGCCGGGAAACGTGGTGATGGCATCGCGCGAGGGCACCGTGGTGCTGCTCGAAGACCTGATCCGCGAAGCCGGGCAGCGCGCGCTGCAAGTGGTGGAGCAGAAAAACCCCGACCTGAGCAGCGAGCAGAAACAGGCAATCGCGCGCGCGGTGGGGTTGGGGGCGATCAAGTATCCCATGCTGGCGCGTGAGAACACCAAAGTGGTGACTTTCGATTGGGAAGCCGCGCTGGATTTCAACGGGCAGGCCGCGCCATATATCCAATATGCTTTCGTGCGCGCCAACAGCATCCTGCGCAAGGTGGGCGGGGCCGTTCCCGCTGCGTTGAACTTGCAGCACGAGCTGGCCGCGCAGGAAGTGTCGCTGATCGAGCTGCTCTCGCGGCTGCCGGCCGAAGTGCAGAAGGCCGCGGCGGAAACCCGCCCGCTATATATCGCCAACCTGGCCTATGAAATGGCCAAGGCATTCAACGATTTCTATAATCAGTGCCCGGTGCTGACGGCCGATGCCGGGACGCGTGATTTCCGCCTGCGGCTGGTAGCAGCCGCGCGGCAGGCAATTGCGAACAGTTTGGCTTTAATGGGCATCACAGCCCCAGAAGCGATGTGACCCGCCAGGGTTTTCGGTTGTTTCTCATTTCTCGTCAAAGGAGACCTCAGATTTATGACCCCCATCCGTACCTTGATCATGGGCGCAGCTGGCCGCGATTTCCACAATTTCAATGTGTTTTTCCGCGGTAATTCGGCTTACCAGGTTGTCGCCATCACCGCAACCCAGATCCCCAATATTGAAGGCCGCAAGTACCCAGCCGAGCTCGCCGGCGCTGACCTGTACCCCGAGGGCATCCAGATCATCCCCGAAAGCGAAATGCTGGATGTGATCAAACAGCAGAAGATCCAACTGGTGGTCTTCGCTTACAGCGATGTTTCGGAAGAATATGTGATGCACAAGGCCGCGGCCGTCAATGCTGCCGGCGCGGACTTCATGCTGATGGGCGTGCGCTCGACGCAGGTTAAGTCGATCAAGCCTGTGGTTTCGATCTGCGCTGTGCGCACCGGCTCGGGCAAGAGCCAGACCACCCGCCGCGTTTCGCTGATCCTGCGCTCGATGGGCTACAAAGTGGCCGCCATCCGCCACCCCATGCCCTATGGCGACCTGGTGAAGCAGAAGGTCCAGCGCTTTGAAACCTACGCCGACCTGGACAAGCACGAGTGCACCATCGAAGAGCGTGAAGAGTACGAACCGCACCTCGATAATGGCGTGATCGTCTACGCCGGCGTGGATTACGAAGCCATCCTGCGCCAGGCCGAACAGGAAGTCGACATCGTTCTGTGGGACGGCGGCAACAACGACTTCTCATTCTACGTGCCCGATCTGTCGATCGTGGTGGCCGATCCGCACCGCCCCGGTCACGAAGTCTCCTACTACCCCGGTGAGACTACCGTCCGTACCGCGGATGTGATCGTCATCAACAAGGTGGACACCGCCAGCCCCGAGGCCGTGCAGACCGTGCGCAAGAACGTATACAGCATCAACCCCGAAGCGACCGTAATCGAAGCCGCCTCTCCGCTGTTTGTGGATGACCCGGATGCCATCCGCGGCAAGCGCGTGCTGGTGATCGAAGACGGCCCGACCCTGACCCACGGCGGCATGAAGTACGGCGCCGGTTACGTGGCCGCGCAGCGCTTTGGCGCCAAAGAAATCGTCGATCCGCGACCCTTCGCGGTGGGCACCATCACCGCCACCTATCAGAAGTACCCGGACACCGGCATGATCCTGCCCGCGATGGGTTACGGCGACCAGCAGGTCCGCGACCTGGAAACCACGATCAATAACGCCGACGTGGACATGGTCATTGTGGCTACCCCCATCGACCTGACCCGCGTGCTGAAGATCAACAAACCCTACCAGCGCGTGCGTTACGAGCTGCAGGAGATCGGCCAGCCGACCCTCGAGGATATTCTCAAGGCTAAGTTCGGTAAGTAAGCAGGAACAGGCACAAAAAATCAGGGAGCCAGCGCTCCCTGATTTTTTGCGCCCGAACGAAGCGGCGCGCTATGGTATGATTAGCGCATCAAATTGAGACGCAACGGTGCGGATTCAACGCCGCGCCGCATGATGGGTGGCTATGTTCATTGATGAAGCAAGAATTTATGTACGTTCCGGCAAGGGTGGCGATGGTTTCGTGCATTTCCACCGCGAAAAGTTTGTGCCGCGCGGCGGGCCGGACGGCGGCGATGGTGGGCGCGGCGGTAGTGTAATTTTGGAAGTGGTGCCTACCATGAACACCCTGGTGGCCTACCGTCACAAGAGCCGCTACGTGGCCAAAGACGGCGCTAAGGGCGCAGTCAACAACCAGACCGGGCGCTCGGCGGATGATTTGATTGTGCCCATGCCGCCGGGGACAGTGGTGTACGATGACGATACCGGCGAGCTGTTAGGCGACCTGGTGGAGCCTGGCCAGCGGCTGCTGGTGGTCAAGGGTGGGCGTGGCGGGCGTGGCAACCCGCACTTTACGAATTCACGCAACCAGGCTCCGCGCACCGCCGAAAAAGGCGAGCCGGCGGTGGAGCGCAACCTGCGCCTGGAACTCAAGCTGATTGCCGACGTGGGCATCGTGGGCGTGCCCAACGCGGGCAAGTCCAGCCTGCTGGCAGCGGTGACTAACGCCACGCCCAAGATTGCCAGTTACCCGTTCACCACGGTGGAGCCCAACCTGGGCGTGGCCGAGCTGGACCTGGACACCACCCTGGTTCTGGCGGATATCCCCGGGCTGATCGAGGGCGCGCACCAGGGTGTGGGACTCGGCGACAGCTTTCTGCGGCATATCCAGCGCACGCGGGTGGTCATCCACCTGCTGGACGGCATGACCGAAGACCCACTGCTGGATTACGCGCAGATCAACAGCGAGCTGGCTCTGTTCGACGAGCACCTGGGCCAGAAACCGCAAATTGTGGCGGTGAGCAAGCTGGACCTGCCCGAAGTGCAGGCGCGCTGGCCGGAGTTGCGCGAGGCGCTGGTTGCGCGCGGCATCGAAGAGCCGATGGCAATTTCCTCGGTGGCGCACATAGGGTTGGAGCCGCTGCTGTGGCGCGCGCATGAGCTGCTGAAGACAGCGCCAAAAGTCGAGGCGGCTGCGGCGCTGCCGGTGTACCGGCCGAGTGAAGACCCGCGCGCCTTTACCATTTCGCGCACTTCCGATGGTTGGCAGGTTTCCGGCGCAGCCATCGAGCGCGCGGCCAAGATGACCTTCTGGGAGCAAGATGGGTCGGTGCGGCGCTTCCAGCGCCTGCTGGAGACGCTGGGCGTAGAGAAAGCGCTGCGCGAAGCGGGCGTGCAGGAAGGCGATTCCGTGATGATCGCGGATTATGAACTGGAGTGGCAGGATTAAGCCATGCGCCTGGGCATCTTTGGCGGAACATTTGACCCGCCGCATATTGGGCATCTGATCCTGGCCGGTGAGGCGCTGGAGCAGCTTGGCCTGGACCGGCTGTTGTGGGTGCTGACCCCTGACCCGCCGCACAAGCGCGGGCGCAAGATTTCCCCGTCCGCCGTGCGCTTAGAACTGGTGCACGCCGCGATTGACGATAACCCGCGCTTTGAGCTTTCCCGTGTGGAGCTGGACCGGCCAGGGCCGCAGTACGCGGTGGACACAGTGACCATTCTGCGCCAGCAGTTTCCGGGTTGCGAGCTTTTTTATCTGATCGGCGGTGATTCGCTGCGCGACATGCCCACCTGGCACGAACCGCAGGCGCTGGTGCGCGCGGTGGATGCTTTCGGGGTGATGCCGCGCCCTGGGGCTGAGACGGATATACCCGCGCTGGAGCACGTATTGCCAGGGATCGGGCAGAAGGCGGTCTTTCTCAAGCTGCCGCTGGTGGAAATCTCTTCGACGGATATCCGCGCGCGGCTGGCCGATGGGCGCACCGTGCGCTATTTATTGCCGGCGCCGGTGTGGCAACGCATCTGCGAACGGGGTTATTACACTCCCAAAGTTCGTAAACCGCGCGAAGCGGTAAAGGTGGAACATGAACGCTGAAGTCAAATCACGCTACCTGGAAAATTGGAATGATGAGCGCAGCAGCGCGGCACTGTATCAGGTGCTGGCCGAGCGCGAAAAAGATCCGCGCCTTGCGGGAATCTACCGGCGCATGGCCGATGTGGAGATCAAGCATGCCGTGCGCTGGGAGAAGCTGCTGCAGGAAGGCGGCGAGCAGATACCCGTATTCCGGCCGGGGATACGGACGCGGCTGATGTTGTGGCTGGCGCGGCGTTTTGGGCCGGAAATGGTGCTGCCATCCATGCAGCAAATGGAACAGGGCGGCAGCAGCAGTTACAAGCGGCAACCCGAAGCCACGGGCATGGCGGCTGAAGAAAGCTCGCACGCGCGCATCCTCAACCAGCTTTCCAAGAGCGGCAAAGGCGGCATGGCGGGCAGCTCGCTGGCTCTACTGGAAGGGCGCCATCGCTCGGCGGGCGGCAACGCGCTGCGCGCGGCGGTGCTGGGCGCCAACGACGGCCTGGTATCGAACCTCAGCCTGGTGATGGGCGTGGCCGGCGCAGCACTCAACAGCCGCCAGATTTTGATCACCGGGCTGGCCGGGCTGCTGGCAGGCGCGTGCTCGATGGCGCTGGGCGAATGGCTGTCAGTGCAGAGCTCGCGCGAGCTGTATGCCAACCAGATCGAGATCGAGCGCGCTGAAATTGAAAGCGCGCCGGAAGAGGAAGCCGAGGAGCTGGCGCTGATCTACGAATCACGCGGGTTAGACCTGGAGACCGCGCGTTCGATGGCGCGGCAGATCATTTCAAAACCCGAAAGCGCGCTGGATACCCTGGCGCGCGAAGAACTGGGCCTCGATCCGGATGAGCTGGGCGGTTCGGCCTGGGTGGCGGCGGGCACGTCATTTGTGCTGTTTGCCATCGGCGCGATCATCCCGGTACTGGCGTTTATGTTCCTCAGCGGTTCGACCGCGGTGCTGGTGAGCATCCTGTCCAGCACGCTGGGGTTGTTCCTGGTGGGCGCAGCCACGTCGCTGTTCACCGGGCGCGGGCTGCTGTTTTCGGGCATGCGCATGGTCATTTTCGGCCTTCTGGCCGCGGCGGTCACCTACGCCATCGGCCTGTTGATCGGCGTGAGCGTAGCAGGGTAAACATAACGCCGGGGCAGGGGCACCCCGGCGTTTTGCCATGATCGTCGAGCGGTTACTGGTGCACCAGCTCTAACTGCCCGACGCTCATTTCGACGTGTATGGAGAGCAGCGGGCCGGAGCCCTGCGTCTCGTAGATGCGGTCCTGCACCGTCCAGGTGCCGCGCTGGGTGACGTTGTTGAGGCTGCCGCTCACTTCGATGCGCGTGCGGGTGTTGGCGGGGATGATGATTTTGACGCTGCTGACACCGCTGTTGAGGCGCACGCTGGCGTCACGCTGCAGTGACCCGCCAAAATCGAGGGTGTAGGAGCCCGCGCCGGAGTCGAAGGTCATTTCTTCGCAGTTGGCGTTGCCCAGGTTCAGCAGCTCCACCTGTGAAGCGCCGGTCTTATAAGCCAGCTTGCGCATTACCTGCGGGTTGGGTGCATCAAAGGTCACGTCCGACTTGCTGGCGCCGTCATTGATCTCCAGGTTGGTGAGCGGCACGCCACCCAGCGCCAGTGTGCCCTCGTAGGCGCCAGCGTTGATCGTAAGATCGGTGGGCACGTTGCCGAGCGTCAGATTCCACTCGTTGATCACATCTTTGCCCAGGTTGACCGCAGACTTCAGCTCGCTCTGGTCAAGCGTGACGCGGCTGCCGTCACGCTTGACTTCCGGCTTGAGCTGTTCGACGTTATAGCGGATGCTGCCGGTAACCAGCCCTGGGCCGCCACCGGTAATATTGAGCTCGCCGGCGCCCATGCTTACCGTCAGCTCGGCGGGGCTGGAAAGGGGCGCAGCCTCGTTGATATTGACGGTTTCGGGTTGGGGCATCAGATTTCCTCGCGGGATTTCCGGGGCATTCAAGGTGATCTGGCAAGCCAGGGAGGTAAGGATCAAGATGGCGAGAAACAAGGGAAGAGCATAGCGTTTCATGGGATTTCTTCTTTCTGGGTCAGGTTGCGGCTTATGAATTTGTCTCGGGTGTTTCCGGGCGGCGCGGGCCATCCGGGTTGGGGAGCGGGTCCTGGGGCGACGGGGTGTAGGCCTGCGCGCCGCCGGAAGGGGCCGTGTAGGCGGCCGGGGCTGGGGTGGAGGGCTGCGCCGGCGGAACGGGCGGGGTAGGCGGGGTAGGCCGGGTGTACGGCGCCATAACGGAGGGCGGCGGGCCGGACACCGGGCGGTTGTACACCTGGGTGCCAAAGCGACTGGCGAGTACGCCGCCCAGGCCGACCACGGCGATCAGGAAGGGCACCACCCAACCCACGCAGGGGATGATCCACGCTACGGCGGAGATGAGCGAGAGCACTAGCGTGCCCACGCCGGCCGCCACCGGCGCGGTCCAGTTCGTGTGGAACAGGCTGGCACCCATACGCTGGCCAATCTCCAGTCCCAGGGCGATCCAGCCGAAGGCGACGGCTACCACCAGCGCCACCACGGCGATCAGGCTGACGGGGATGAGCAGGATGGTGAGTGCCAGCAGCAGGATAACGACCGGCGCAACCATGAACGTCAGCAACCCGATCGCCCCACTGACCAGCGGTTGCGTTGTGATCGATGTGGCCACGCGCTGGATCGGCGCGGGAGCGAACATGGCCAGCAGTACCGCGATCAGCGCCAGCACCAGACCCTGCAGCACGTTGAGCATAAACTGCCAGATGGGGGTGAGTACGTTTCCCAACCCATCAGGGAAGATGGAGAAGGGGAAGCGCCGCGGCAGGTTGAAGTTGAGGTCCGACGGGCCGCTGCTGATGCTGCCATCCACCTGCGCCGCGGGATCTTTGTTGACCGTGCCCCCCAGCGTGCGTACATCACCGCTGACGTGAGCGCTGCTGCCGAGGAAAATGGTACCGCCCAGTACAGCAATATTGCCGTTCACTTCGCCGTTGACGGTGAGCGTGCCGCCGCTGAGGACTACGTCGCCATTTACGCGCGCGCCGTCATCAATGGTGGCCTGCCCGCCGAACACGGCCAGTGAGCCATTGAGGGTCTGACCGCTGCTCAAGCGATAGCTGCCGCCCATTACCACTTTGCCATCGTCGCCGCCGTCCTGGGCGTGGGCGGTGGTAGGCGCGGCCAGCAGGGCCAGCGCAACGAACAGGAGAGCGAGGACTTTCATCAGGGTTTTCATGAGTTGGTTGCTCCTTGGGTAGAGACGCGCCAGAGGGAAAATACCCATCCGGCGATCAAAATGGCAAAACCGGTGCTGAGCGGGATCCATACGGCCAGCAGCAGCGAGGGCGGGAGAACGTTCAGCCAGGTTCGGAGAATGCCCTGCAGTGTGGTGATGGTGGTCAGCAGGGCGAGCGCTGTGCCGAGCAGCCCTGCCAGGATGCCGGCCGGGGATGTGCGCAGCAGGAACGCGGCCACGATCAGCGCGCCCACCAGCAGCGCGCCAGCCGACAGGCCGAGGACGGTGCGCCGCACCTGTAACTGCTGGCGCGCCTTGCGCTCGGCCAGGCCGGACTGGAAGCGGCGGGCAAACCCCGGTTGGGGGTCAGCCGGCGCGGCGGATCGCAGCGTGGCGCGCGCGCTCTGCCAGCCGGAGCGCAGCTCCTGGCACGCGGCGCAGCCGGCCAGGTGCGAATGAAGTTCGCGTTCCTGCGCCGCGCTCAGCGGGGTATCTTCGAGTATCCAGGTTTCAAAGGGCTGGTGTTCCATGTTCCTCCTTCTCCGGGAAGGGCAGCGGGTGTCCCGAGTCGAGCCAGCTTTTAGCCAGGGCCTTGCGGGTGCGGAACAGGCGGCTTTTGACCGCGCTGACCGTCATCCCCAGCATATGGCCGATCTCTTCATCGGGCACGTCATACCAGTAGCGCAGGATGATCGCCGCGCGGTCTTGCGCGGGCAGGCCATCCAGCAGGGAGCGCACCTGTTCATTTTCGAGCTGCACGGCCACCACTTTTTCCGGGCTGGGGATCGAATCGGGGATTACTTCTTCGGGTAATACGTCCATCGAAACCAGTGGCAGCCGGCGGCGGCGCTGCAGGTCAATACAATGATGCGCGGCAATGGAGAGCAGCCAGGTGAGGAAAGAGCGCTGTGGGTCGTAGCGGCGCAATGCCTGGTAAGCGCGCCAGAAACTTTCCTGGGCGGCATCTTCGGCTTCCTGGGGGTCGCCCAGCATGCGGTAGCAAAGGTTATAGACGGGCCGCTGGTAGCTCTCTACCAGGAGCGTAAACGCGTCGTCATCCCCCTGCATTGCCTGCCGGATCCAATCCGCTTCTGTGCCGCCCACCCGCTGCTCCTAAAATGTTGATCTATTCTCATATACGCAGGCTGCGCGAGAAAGTTGCGCCCGCCCGCAGCCTATTATTCGAAGGGTATACGCGTATAATAACGCAGATTGCGAGGGATGAGATGAACTTTGATCTGCCACATCGACGATTAAACTTGCTGACCGGCGAATGGGTGCTGGTATCTCCGCACCGCGCCAAACGCCCCTGGCTGGGGCAGGTGGAAAAGACACCGCCCGAAAACTTGCCGGCGTACGACCCGCAGTGCTACCTGTGCCCTGGTAATCAGCGCTCGGGTGGCACACCAAATCCGCGCTACGACGGTACATTTGTGTTTGACAACGACTTTGCCGCGCTGCTGCCACTGGAAAAGAGCGAGCGCAGCGAACCGGGCAGCTTGCTGGTGGCGGAAAGCGAGGCGGGTATCTCGCGCGTTATTTGTTTTTCGCCGCGGCATGACCTTTCCATTCCCACGCTGACCCAATCGGAAGTCGAGGCGGTGGTGGCTACCTGGGCGGAGCAGTACCGCGACCTGGGCAGTAAGGAGTTTATCCATCACGTGCAGATTTTTGAGAACCGCGGGGCGATGATGGGCGCGTCAAACCCGCACCCGCACAGCCAGGTGTGGGCCACATCGCACATCCCCAACGAGGTGGTGAAAGAGATCGAGCACCAGTGGGCGCACATGGAAGAAAACGATACGTGCCTGCTGTGCGACTATCTCAAGATGGAGATTACCAGCGGAGAGCGCATTGTGGCGCGCAACGAGCACTTTACCGCGCTGGTGCCGTACTGGGCAGTATGGCCCTTTGAGGTAATCCTGCTTGCCAACCGGCACCTGGGCAATATGGCCGAGCTTACCGCGCAGGAAAACGCCGGGCTGGCGGATATCCTGCGCCAGGTTACTGCGCGATACGACAACCTGTTCGAGGTCAGCTTCCCGTACTCGATGGGATTCCACCAGACGCCCACGGATGGCAAGGAGTATCCCTTCCTGCATTTCCACGCGCATTACTACCCGCCGCTGCTGCGCTCGGCGACGGTACGCAAGTTTATGGTGGGTTTTGAGCTGCTGGCGCAGCCGCAGCGCGACCTGACGCCCGAAACCGCCGCGCAGCGCCTGCGCGAGGTGAGCGCGGTGCATTACCGCCTGCGCTAACCCGGCGGCCTAGCTGCCGTTGGTAAAAATCACTTCTTCCTTGCCGGCCAGCTTTTCTTGGATACGCTCAACCACCACGTCGAGATGGCGGGGTTTATGGACAAAATCCAGGTCGTTGGTTTGCAGGGTGAGCACCGGGCACAGGTCGAAGTTGTGCATCCAATCCTCGTAAAAGCTGTCGAGCAGGGCCAGGTAGTCGCGGCTGATGCCGGTTTCCATATTGCGCGCGCGGCGCTGGATGCGCTGCATGAGCACATCGACCGGGGCTTTGAGGTAGATCAGCAGCGAGGGCGCAGGCAGATAGCTGACCAGCAGGTCAAACACGCGGCGGTAGGACTGGTAGTCCAGCTCGGTGAGGTTGCCCATATGATGCAGCGCGCGCGAGAAGATGTAAGCATCTTCGTAGATGCTGCGGTCGATGATGGCCGAGCGCGGGTCGTTCCACATATCCAGATGCTGCTGGGCGCGGTGGCCGAGGAAATAGACCTGCAGGTGAAAAGACCACTGGCGCATATCGGCGTAGAAATTTGGCAGGTAGGGGTTATCGGCAACGGACTCGAACGCGGTGCGCCAGCCGAGGCGCTCGCCAATCTTTTCGGTCAGCGAGGTTTTCCCTGAGCCAATATTGCCTGCCACCAGGATCAGTCGTTTGGGCATGGAGTACCTTCCAGGGTTGAGGATAGGTACTTATTGTAATGCAAGAGCGCGTGGGAATGTCTTGGGTTTTTTGATTGATTCGCGGCGCGGAATGCGCCGCGAATCAATCGCTTGAAAACGTAGCTTTTATCCTTCGCCTACTTCGACGTTGAGGTGCTGAAGCTGGCCGCCGCGCAGCACTTCGAGCGCCAGCGCCTGACCCACGCCGGCTTGCAGCAGGCGAGCGGCCAGCGCATCGTGGTCGCGCAGCGGGCTACCCGCAATGCCGGCGAGGATGTCACCCACAATCAGCCCGGAGCGTTCGGCGGCGCTGCCGCTTTCCACGCCCACCAGCATCAGCGCGCGGTCTTGCTCGCGCCCCAGGGCGGCCTGCAGGTTCGCCGGCAGGGAGATTACCTGGGTGCGCACGCCCAGGTAGCCGCGCGGCACGCGCCCTTTGGTCTGCAGTGTTTCGGCCACGCGCCAGGCCAGCGCAGCGGGGATGGTGAGCAGCGTGCCGGGGGTGAAGCCGGAGGTGTTGATACCCAGCACGCGGCCGCTAACATCAACCAATGGGCCGCCGGAAAAGCCGGGGTAGGGAATGGTATCGGTGCGCAGGTACTGCTCCAACAGGCTGGCGCGCCCGGTGCGCAGCGGGCCACCCAGCGCGCTGACAATACCCAGGCTGGCCTGGATGCCGCCGGTATCCGGGCGGCCGAGAGCGAAGACAAGCTGCCCCACGCGCGCGTCCTGGCCGGCGACTTCGGCTGGCGCGGCAGACGGCTGTGCCAGTTTGAGCAGCGCCAGGTCGCTGCCGGGATCGCGCCCGGCAAGCGTGGCAGTGGTTTCGCTGCCATCCGGCAGCAGCACGCGAATTTCTTCCTCACGTTCGACCACGTGGCTGGCGGTGAGGACGGTATCGGCGCTGACGGCGATGCCGCTGGCCGGGATGCGCGGGCGAGCGCTGACCAGCACGGTACTGGCGGCGGCGCGCGCCACCGCGGCGGCCATTTGATCGGAGAACGTCTCAAGCGGATTGGTTGTGTTTGTCATCGGTCAATTCCTTCCTGCATTCATTGTAGGCAGGATGGCCTGCGTTTTCACCGCCCGAACGGGTGGGGCGGCTCCACCCGTTCGGGCCGGTGATCAAAAAGAAAGATGCGGGTAGATCAGGCAGCACCCCGCATGGGCTGCGCGCCAGACGCGCCGTACAGGCGCAGCCGTACCAGCGCGATATCATCCGCGCCCAGCAGGCTAATGCCGCTGCCGGCAGCGGCCAGACGCAGGTCCGCGGGCAGCCTCAGCGAGGCGGTGTAGATTGCCAGCAAGTTGTCGTCCAGGTCATCGGCGGCGATGCGGTTCAGCGACAGGCAGCCGCACTCCTCGCAGCGGTGCACCAGCATGAGCTCACCGCTGCCACCGTATTTCTTGCGGCCGTGTTTGATGGCCAGCGCCAGTGGGCGCATGAGCGCGCGACAGGGCGAGAGCCGGTCGCCGGCCTCGAACAGGTCGAGGTGACGCGACCATAGGCAGTAGGGGCAGTGGTTGCGGTTGTTGACTCCGGCCAGGGCTGCATTGGCAGAAACGAATTGCCGGCAGTGGCGGCAGGTGAAATCGGCGTTGATGTTCCATTGCGCGCGCATGTCATTCTCCTTGCTGCAAACGCAGGTAACTGCGGAAGCGGCGCGGGCTGATCTGTCCGGCGGCCACGCCAGCACGCACGGCACAGCCGGGTTCGTCGACATGGCGGCAGCCGGCGCGGAAACGGCAGCGGCCGAGGAAGGGCTGCATCTCGGGGAAGTGCCGGTCCAGCTCATCCGCGGGCACATCCCACAGGCCAAACTCGCGCACGCCGGGCGTATCAAGGATGCTGGCCCAACCCAGCGGGAAGATCTGCGCGCTGGTGGTGGGGCGGCCGTCGCCGGTGACCGGGTTGACCGCGTTGACGCGCTCGCCCAGCCCAGGCGCCAGCGCATTGAGCAGCGAGGTTTTGCCTACCCCGGAGCTGCCAAACAGCGCGGTCAGGCGGCCATCCAGCGCAGCGCGCAGATCTGGCAGCCCGTCACCGCTGCGGGAAGAGGTCTCCACCACGCGGTAACCGGCGCGGCGGTAGTCGTTGAGCACGGCGTTTTGCGCCGGGCGCGCGCGCGTCTCATTGAGCAGGTCGAGCTTGGTGATGCAGATCAGCGCCGGCAGATCGCTGGCGCTGGCGGCCACAAGGTAGCGGTCGAGCAGGTTCCAGTGCGGGTCGGGCTGCGCGGCGGACAGGACGAAAACCACCTGGTCGATGTTGGCGGCGATCACCTGGTTGCTGCTGTACGCGCCCTTGCGCGAGGCTACCGCCTGGCGCTCGAGCTGGCTGCGGCGCGGCAGCACGGCAGTGATCTGCCCGCCAGTGGAAGTTTCGACGAAGGCAACTTCATCGCCCACCACGATGGTCTGTGAGAGGAGTTTCTGGCCGCGCGGCAGGGCGCTGGTGCAGGTCAGTAGATGCTGGCCGGTGTATACGCTATATTGACCGGGCAGGACCCGGTAAACCATCCCCACGGCGTGGGAATAGGAAGGCTGCAAGTGCATTGGTACTGCGCTCACTTTCCAGAAAACAAAACCGCCAGTCACGGGTCCGTGGCTGGCGGTGGATTTGTGCCGGTGAAGGCGGAAGGGCGGGCTTTATCGCTGCGAGGCGAGAAGACCGGGGCAAACAAATAGCCACGGGGATGAGCACCCCCGCGGCCCGGCAACATACAAAGCTGCGGAAAGCGGAATGCCCATCTTAGAACTCTCGTACCAACGCAGTGGCCTGATTACCCAAACAACCCTTCCTTTCTGAAAAATGAATAAAGCTCCTGCTATTATCCGCATGCGGGAGCGTAATTTCAACTGGCCGGGTGTGCAGTTTTGCCTGGCCGTTTGGACAGGTGCCTAACCGCCGGCTTTTTTGGCGCTGATGCCGCGTTTTTTTAACTCGTCCAGCAGCGCGTCGCGGTGATCACCCTGCAGCTCGAGCACGCCATCGCGCAGCGCGCCGCCGGTGCCAAAACGGCGTTTGAGGTCGCTGAGTAACTCGCGCAGCAAATCTTCGGAGCCGGGCAGGCCGGTGATCAGCGTGACCGTCTTGCCTTTGCGGCCTTTGGATTCGCGGAAGATGCGCACCACGCCGTCGCCGGCCGGGCGCGAAGTTTTTTGCTTGCAGCTGCACTGATCTAGCGGCCGGCCGCAGCGCGGGCAGTGGCGGCCGCTTTCCGTGGAGTAGACGGTGGGGTTTTCATCACGCATGGGGACCTCAGGGCTGCGGCCAGGGGATTTCGATCCAGGGAGTGTAGCCGTGCTTTTCGACGGCGTAGATGCGCGCATGCGACGGCTCGGGGCAGCCGGGCTGGTCTTCGATCACGCCGGCGGTCTCCCAGAAGCCTTTGGGGTCAAAGACGATCTGGCCGTCGCGGCACACCCAGGCTTCGATCAGGAAGGGATACTGTTCGGACTCGTCGCCCAGTTTGAGCGGGTAAGGCGTCCAGAAGACCGAGACCTGGCTGCCCTGGCGTTTGGCGGAGACGCCGGCCACCGGGTTGGGATAGTAGGGCGAGAAGGGCAAGTGCACGTCTTCGGGGCGCACAGGCTGCACGCTGGCCAGGTCGCCGTTCACGTCGAGATACTTGGGGTTGAGCCAGCAGGGATTGTCTCCGCCGATGGCGCGCACTTCCACGTAGCTGCCGGGCTCGACGCGGCGCAGGATTTCCAGGCGGTTGCCCTGGATGACGCCGTACTTGTACAGGTAGGGCTGCCCGGGTCCATAGTGGCACACCGCCTGAGCCAAGTTGACCGTGCCGCGCAGGATGGCGTAGGTTGGCACGGGGGTCGGGGTGGGTGTATCAGTGGGTGGGGGCGTTAGCGTGGCGGTTGCAGTCGCGGTGGCGGTCAGTGTGGGGGTGGCGGTGGGAGCGGTCTGCGTGGGCGCGGGGGTTGTGGTGGGGGCGAGCGTGGGCGCAGCGGTGGCCGGCTGGGTGGGGGCGGGCGCGGCCGGCGTGGTGCAGGCGGCGAGAAACGACGCCAGCAGTAGGACGAAGGCCAACCGGGAAAGGCGAGAAAGGGTCTTCATGCGTTCGATTATAGCCGCAGAATAGGCAGTTAGCATGGCGGTTCGCGAGCGCGCACAAAGCTGGAGCAGATATTACCCAATTTCCCTCTTGACATTGACGTAACGTGATGGTTTATACTGTTGCCATGTTGACCGTAAAACAGCTTGCGCACATGGCGGGGGTCACCCCGCGCACCTTGCACTACTATGACGAGATCGGGCTGCTGAAACCCACGCAGGTCGGCGAGAACGGCTACCGCTATTATGGCGATGAGGCCATGCTGCGCTTGCAGCAGATTTTGCTGTACCGCGAGCTGGACGTGCCGCTGGATCAGATCCGGAAGATCATGGGACGCCGTGATTTTGACGTGCAGGGCGCGCTGGAAGGCCACCGCGCCGAGCTGGAGCAGCGGATTTTGCACCTGCAGGGCCTGATCCGCACCGTCGACCGGACAATTTTGTATTTGAAAGGAGAAACAACGATGAGCAACCAACAGCTTTTTGGCGGCTTCAACGAAGAAGAGCAGGCCAAAATGGAAGAAGAAGCCGCGCAGATGTACGACCCGGAAACGGTGCGCGAATCGAACCGGCGCTGGCGCGCGTACAGCGCGGCCGAAAAGCAGCGCGTGATGGACGAGGGTAACGAGATTTATACCGCCATCATCGCGGCCATGCCCAAGGGGCCGGAAGCACCGGAAGTGCAGGCGCTGATCGAGCGCTGGCGGCGGCACATGGATTACTTCTGGACGCCGAACCTGGAGCAGCTGGTGGCGCTGGCGGATCACTATAGCCAGGAGCCGCGCTTCAAGGTTAACTTTGACCAGATGCAACCCGGGCTGGCGGAGTTCATGGGCCAGGCGGTGCGGGCTTATGTGAGCAAGCAGACCGGCCGCTAACTCCCCCCAAATGCCGGTCGCGTTTGGCGGGCCGCGCAAAACGATAAACATATCATTGTGCGAAGCATGTAGCGAAGCAATCTCCCTCCAGGACTTCCGTGGAGATTGCTTCGTCGCTGCGCTCCTCGCAATGACATGATCTATCAAATAAGAAAGTACACTTTTGGGAGAGAACCGTCTCTAACTCTCCCCCCAAAACCGTTCTTTGTTTTGGGGGGAGTGGGAGGGGGGTATAATCACCAATATGGACATGGAAACCGACAAGCGGGAGATGCTGGAGCGCGTGACGGCAAGGCTGGCGGGGGTGCGCGGGGTGCGGGCGGTGGTGCTGGGTGGGTCGTACGCGCGCGGGATGCAGCGACCGGGCTCGGACCTGGACGTGGGCATCTTCTACATCGAGGCTGAGCCGTTCGCCATTGACGACATCCGCGCC
The DNA here is from genome assembly GCA_039810245.1 of Longilinea sp. GTDB lineage: Bacteria > Chloroflexota > Anaerolineae > Anaerolineales > Anaerolineaceae > CALDSL01. The sequence continues at coordinate 85,527 of JBDHWQ010000004.1, forward strand.
GTGGCGGCCGAGATTTCGGCGCGCGGCGTGCCGGACGTGACCGGTTTCTACGGCTGGGGCGCGTGGGTGAACGGCGGGGCGTGGGTCCACACCGCGGCGGGCAAGGTGGACTTCCTCTACCGCAACCTGGAGCAGGTGCGGCGCGTGGTGGCGCAGGCGGAAGCCGGTACCACCGAGCTGGATTACCTGCAGCAGCCGGCGTTTGGTTACTTCAGCACCGGTTACCTGGCGGAACTGGCAATCGCGCGGCCGCTGTTTGACCCGCTGGGCGAGGTGGCGGCGCTCCAGGCGCGCGTGGCAGTTTACCCGCCAAAGCTGAAAGAGCGGCTGACGGCCTCGGCGCTGTGGCTGGCGGAGTTCACCTTGATCCACGCGGAGGGCTACGCGCGCTCGGGCGACGCGTTCACCACGGCCGGGGCGCTGGCGCGGGCCGGGTTCCTGACCATCCTGGCGCTGTTTGCCATCAATGAGGTTTATTACCTGAGCGACAAGAGCGCGCTGCGCGAGATCGCCGCGTTCGCGAAGGCGCCGGCGGGGTATGGCGCTCGGCTGGGCGCGGCGCTGGGAGCGGTGGGCAGCACGCCCGAAACGCTGCTGGCGGCGGTGGAACAGGTGCGCGGACTTTGGGGCGAGACCGTGGCGCTGACCGGCGGAACGTACCGCCCGGCGTTCCAGATGGGGTAAGCCAACACGGCTAGAGGCGCGGGAAGACCGCCCCGGTGGACCTGCGGTAAGCGTTGTATTGCTCGCCGAAGGTATCCAGCATCATCTGCTCCTCGGCGCGCACGCGCAGGAAGTAGAAGGGGATGAAGAGCAGCAGGCCGGTTGGGCCGGCGAGCCAGTTTTGCAGCAGCAAAAGCTGGGCGAAGACCAGCAGCCACTGGCTGGCGTACATGGGGTGGCGGATGTGGCGGTAGATGCCGTGGGTGACCAGGCGGTGGGTGGAGAAGATTTCCAGGCTGGGCGACCAGTTGGCCGCCAGGTCGCGGTGGGCGCGGATGAAGAGGTAGACGGCGCAGGCCAGCAGGGGGACGCCCAGCCAGCCCAGGGCGGGGGGCAGGGTGTAATCGGCGAAGCGCAGCCAGGGGGTGAAGGTGTAGACAAGGGGCAGGAAGAAGCCGGTGAGGGAGAGCAGGGAGAGGAGCACGAACTCGAGGGTGCTGATGCGCCGTTCGGTGGTGGCGGCCTTGCGGCGCGCCTGGTTGAGCGGCACGCGCACGGCCATTTCGATGATGAGGGCGATCCAGTAGAAGAGCTTGAACAGGGTAGTGGTGGGCATGGCCGGCTCCAGGATTGGTTTTGATTCGTTTTGGCGGGTTTTCTAGAGGTGGTATTCGATTTTGCAAACGAATACGATGGGGATTGCGCATAGCCGATGTGTTGGGCGGGGTGTTATGCGTTGATTTTAATGGGTTTTGGGATTTTTGGGGGGTAGAGGGGGTAGCTGGTTCCCACGCTCTGCGTGGGAACGGAGGGTTCGACGCTCCGCGTCGATGTGGGTCAAATATCGCGTTGGGGTGGGCCAGCGGGGCGCGGAGCGCCCGGGGGAGACATTCCCACGTCCCTTCGGGCGTGGGAACGAGGGTAACAGGCACTCACCCCCCTCCAACTCCCACCGCCCTCCTTCGAAGGGCCGTTGGAAAGAAAGAACGCTTTTGGGGGGAGGGTTAAGGCGGGGTTATGGCAGCAGGGGTTTGAGGGCCTGGCCGGTGAAGGAGGCGGGGACCCGGGCGATTTGCTCGGGAGTGCCCTGGGCGATGAGACGGCCGCCGGCGGGGCCACCTTCGGGGCCGAGGTCGATGACCCAGTCGGCGGCGCGGACGAGGTGCAGGTTGTGCTCGACGACGACCACGCTGTGGCCGGCATCGACCAGGCGCTGAAGCACGGCCAACAGGCGGGCGACATCGGCGGGGTGCAGGCCGGTGGTGGGCTCGTCCAGCAGGTACAGCGCGCGGCCGGGGGCGCGGCGGCCCAACTCGCGCGCCAGCTTGACGCGCTGGGCTTCGCCGTCGGATAGCGAGGTGGCGGGCTGGCCGAGCTGCAGGTAACCCAGGCCCACGTCGGAGAGCACCTGCAGGCGGGCGCGCGCGGCGGGCACCCCGGCGAAAAGCGCCAGGGCTTCGTCAATGGTCAGGTCGAGCACCTGGGCGATATCCAGGCCGTGGTAGGTGACGGCGAGGGTCTCACGGGTGAAGCGGCGGCCCTGGCAGGTTGGGCAGCGCACGTCCACATCCGGCAAAAAGTGCATGGGCACGCTGAGCACGCCGGCGCCCTGGCAGCGCTCACAGCGCCCGCCGGGGACGTTGAAGGAGAAGTGGCGGGCGGTGATGTCGCGCTCGCGCGCTCCGGGCTGGGCGGCAAAGGCCTCGCGGATGGGGGTGAACACGTCGGCATAGGTGGCGGCGTTGGAGCGCGGCACGCGGCCAATGGGGAGCTGGTCGATGACGATGGCGCGGCGCAGGTGCTCCAGCCCGAGGATGGCGTCGTGCTCGCCAGGCACTTCCTGCGCGCCGGACAGGCGCTGCGCGGCGGCGCGGGCGAGGATATCGAACACCAGCGAGGACTTGCCCGAGCCGGACACGCCGGTGACCGCCACCAGCAGGCCGAGGGGGATCTCCACGCTGAGGTTCTGCAGATTGTTGTGGCGCGCGCCCTGGATGGTGATGGCGGCCGGGGTTGGTGGGCGGCGCCGCGCGGGGACGGGGATGGATGCGCGGCCGGAGAGGTACGCGCCGGTGAGCGAGGCGGGGTGCGCGGCGATCTCGGCCGGCGTACCCTGGGCGACGATCTGCCCGCCGTGACGGCCGGCGCCGGGGCCAAAATCTACCACCCAGTCGGCGGCGGCGATGGTCTCCAGGTCGTGCTCGATGACCAGTACGGTGTTGCCCAGGTCGCGCAGGCGGCGCAGCAGGTTGAGCAGGCGGCCGGTGTCGCGCTGGTGCAGGCCCACGGTGGGCTCGTCAAAGACGTACAGCAGCCCGGTGAGGCCGGAGCCGAGCAGGGAGGCAAGCCGCAGGCGCTGGGCCTCGCCGGCCGAAAGGCTGGGAGAGGGGCGCTCGATGGTGAGGTAGCCCGCGCCGGCCTCAGACAGGTGGCGGATGCGGCCGGCCAGCTCGCCGAGGATGGGCGCGGCCACGCTGGCCTCGTCGGCGTTGAGCGCGGCGGGCAGGGCCGAAAGCCAGCCGGCCAGGTCATCCAGCGACAGGCGCGCGACTTCAACGATGGTGCGGCCGTCCACGCGCACCGCGCGGCTCTCGGGGCGCAGGCGCTCGCCCAGGCAATCGGGGCAGGCGCGGGTGACCAGGTAGGCCTGCATCTTTTCGCGGTAGGCGGCGTCGGTGACGCGCTCGGCGTAGCGGCGCAGCAGGTTGGGGGCCAGGCCTTCAAAGCGCCCGGCGCGGGTGGTGGCGGGCGGCTCGCGGCCGGGGTAGTGACGGCGGAACTGGGCGCTTTCCACGCCGTAGAGCAGCAGGTCGCGCGCGGCGGCGGGCCAATCCGCAACCGGGGCGTCGAGATCCAGCGCGAAGCCGTAATAGCCGGCGGCGGCGCGCAGGATATCGCTGTAATACGCCACGTAGCCCGGCTCGCGGCCGAGCAGCGCGCCGCCGGCGATGGTTTTGGAATCGTCCAGCAGCCGGGTGGGGTCGGCCTGCTGCAGGTAGCCCAGCCCGGTGCAGGTTGGGCAGGCGCCGGCGGGCTTGTTGAAGGAGAAGCTGGCCATGCTGAGCGCGGGCAGCGGCGCGCCGCAGTGCGGGCAGGGGATGGTCTCCTCGGAGGCGTCAGCGGTGGCGTCGTCCTCGCCGGCGTCCCAGGCCAGGGTGGAATCGTAGGGCGGGGGGACTTCGCGGCCGCAGCGCGGGCAGGGACGGCGGCCGAGGCGGGCGAAGAGCACGCGCAGGTAGGTGTAGACCTCGGTGGCGGTGCCGACGGTGGAGCGCGGGCTGGTGTTGGCCACGGCCTGGTCGACGCTGATGGTGGGGGCGAGGCCGGTGATGGAATCGACCGGGGGGCGGGCGAAGCCGTAGGAGATCAGCCCGTAGGATTCGAGGTACTGGCGCTGGCCCTCGCGGAAGAGGATGTCGAAGCCGAGGGTGGATTTGCCCGAGCCGGACACGCCGGTGAAGACGACGAGCCGGTTTTTGGGGATGGAGAGGGTGACGTTTTTGAGGTTGTGCAGCCGGGCGTTGGTGATGGTGAGCATGAATCCAGTATACGACATTGGTGGGCCGTATGGAGGGTTTGGGGGGAGGGTAAAACGACAAAGGGCCGGGCTAATGCCCGGCCCTTTGTCGTTTTACTACAGGATAAATATCTTTACGGTTTCGTGTAGAAGTCTCCCTTGATTTTCGTTTGGCAGACATCTGCGTTATATGCGTTCTTAAAACATTCCTGCCCAGATACTCTGCCGTAAATTGTCAATGCCTGATCCTCATAGAGGTCAGAGAAAGGTTTTGTCATTACTACATATAAAGCTTCATACGTACCAGCGATGTATATCTGTAACGTATCGTTTCCCACAACATTGAAAATACGGCCACGAACGATCACTTTTTCATTCGAATGGTTATCCGGATAGGTAATCAACTCGCGCCAATATATTTCTTTGTATGAAGCGATCGTTGTCGCAGTGGCATAAACCGCCTGTTTGGTTGATGCTACTGCGGTTATACCTGCTACAGAGGTTGCCTGGACTGCTGTAGCTGTCTGATCTTTCGGTGACGGAGGCGTGTTCGTTACCGTAGGCGTCGATGTGGCGGTTTTCGTTGGCCTTGGAGTTTTTGTCAACGTTGCTGTTCGTGTCGGTGTTGCTGTAGCAGTTGATGTCGGAACGAGGGTTGAAGTCGGGAGAGAGGTAGGCGATGCAACAGATTGCGTCTCGGCAATCGCGGTCTGTATCATTTCAGCAGAGGGGGCTGCAGGCCCACACGCGCTAAGCAATTGTGATGCCACGAATATTACCAACATCAAAGGAATCAATTTACGACAAACAATAGATGAACAAGGATAATTGAATCGGTGTTTCATTTATTTACTCCTGATTTATGATGATGTTCATGATTAGGTATTTGAGGTTTTAACTTTACTGGATAAACCAGCGTAAATAAAACTCAATAACGCATAAGCTTGTTAGTTAATTGAACTTTGTTACCCCCTTATTCTTTATTCTCATTCTCTTGCTTTTCCATTTATGACAACGAGATTACTGACTGTTTATTACACCACCTAAGTAGATTACTTCTCGTTTCGTACAATGTCCAAAATCTTCTCCGACAATTCCACGCAATTACGCAAATCTATAAGATAAACCTCTCCTTTTTCTCCCGCAGACTCCACCACCACATCACCTAATCCGAAAATACGGTCCAATCAACTTGCGTCACCCTTTGCCTTTAAATTTATATTTCTCGAACGTGAGATAATGGACATGGAAAAAGACCGGTCCAGTATCAACCGTGGTTTGGTAAAATCGATCGGGTCCAGTCAAATCATTGTTGGGAGTGTCCATTGAATTCATCTAATCAAACACCGCTCGATTCAGCTCCAATAACGCTGTCTTCGCGCATCAGCAATCAAGCCCGCGAGTTTTGGGATACGCTGCGGAATACGCCAGAAGCGTTTCGTCTGGTGTGGTCGGCCAGCCGTTCCTCAGCGCTGGTAGGATTAAGCCTGACGCTGGTCGCGGCAATCCTGCCCGCGTCGCAGGCCTGGGTGGGCAAACTGATCATTGACGCAATCGTGAGTGCCGCGAGCCAGAGCATGGAGCCGGTTGCCGGGCTGCGCTACGTCCTGCCGTATCTTGCCCTGGAATTTATCCTCGTCCTGGTCAGCTCCCTGGTGGGGCAGGTACGCTCTCTATTCGATCGCATTCTTCAATTGCAGCTGACGAACCATGTCAATACAATGATTTTCCACCAGGCGAACAGGCTGGACCTGCAGTTTTTCGAGGACCCTGTTTTTTACGATACTTTACAGAACGCGCGCAGGCAGGCGGACAGCAGCGCGCTCAACATCGTCAATGCCATCTTGCAGATGGCGCAGCAGGTCATCACATTGATATCCCTGATAGTCCTGCTGCTGCGCTTTAGCCCATGGCTGGCTGTGATCGTCTTCCTTGCTGCCATCCCTTCTTTTCTCTCGCAATCTCAACACGCCGAGCGAGCGTTTCGGGCGGTCAGCCGCCGCGCGCCGGAAGCCCGCCTGTTGAATTACCTGGAGACACTGCTGACCGGCAACGATACGGTCAAGGAAATCAAGCTCTTCGGGCTGGGCGGACCGCTGCTCGAACGTTACCAGGAGCTGTTCACCCGGTTTTACCTGGAAGACCGGGCAATTGCCGAAAAGCGTACCTGGGCGGGATTGGGCTGGGGTATGTTATCGAACGTGGTCTACTACGGCGGTTATGCTTGGATCGTACTGCGCACGGTTGCCGGTCTGATCACCCTGGGCGATATGACCATGTTCCTGTCGATATTCCGCCAGTCTCAAAGCTCGATTCGCTCGCTTCTCGACAGCTTGAACCGCCTCTACGAGAGCAACCTGTATCTTGATAATTTAATGACTTATTTAAACCTAAAACCGCTGCTGGTTGCGCCGGTCAGCGGACTCCGCGCGCCCTCACCAATTCAAAGGGGCATCGAATTCAGGCATGTCTCGTTTCGATACCCTGGTTCAGAAAACTATGTGCTGCGCGATATCAACCTGCACATTTGTCCTGGAGAGCGCATCGCGCTGGTCGGGCTAAACGGGGCAGGTAAAACAACGTTGATCAAGCTGCTCACGCGACTTTACGACCCGACGGAAGGGCTGGTGCTGCTCGATGGTGTAGACCTGCGCGAATATGATCTGGTCAGTCTGCACCAGCGGTTTGGGGTCATCTTCCAGGATTACGTGCGCTACCAATTCACCGTGCGGGAAAATATTGGCTTTGGCCAGGTGGATGCGCTGGAAGATTTCTCTCGCGTTCAGGATGCGGCGGAACGAGGCGGCGCCGCCCCGATCATTGAGGCTATGCCAAATGGGTACGATACCATGCTTGGACGGCGCTGGGAGAAAGGTCGCGAACTCTCGGGCGGGCAGTGGCAAAAAATTGCGCTGGCACGCGCCTTCATGCGTAAAGCCGAAGTCTTAGTATTGGACGAACCTACCTCCGCGCTGGACGCCGAAGCCGAGTATGATGTGTTCCAGCGATTCGGCGAGCTGGTGGAAGGCCGCATCGCGGTGCTGATCTCGCACCGCTTCTCGACCGTACGCATGGCGGACCGGATCGTGGTGCTCTCGGCGGGCAAGATCCTCGAATTGGGCAGCCACGCAGAGTTGATCCAACTGGACGGTGCATATGCACGGTTGTTTAATTTGCAAGCCGAGGGTTATCGATAGACAGATTCGGTGATGGGGCTGCATTTTTCATCCTGCTCGCGAATGTGGTGAGAACTCATCTCAAAAATGTAACCACTTGACCTGAGCAGAAGAACTACCTAACCCTCTATGCAGGAGGCATAACACAACCGTGTTATGCCTCCTGTGTTAATTTTGGTGAAGTTTCTGTGATCAACAGAGTTACTTCTTTAATGCAATTGTGAAGGTTCTTTGATTAGCTACAATCCTCGTTTGCTTTCATGCGTTCAATCCCTTAGCACTCGCTAAACCCACACGCGTAGCACTTCCTACACCCCTCCTCATTCACCACGGCCGCCTCGCCACACTCGGGGCAAAGGTCCCCAATCTTCAGCAGCGGGGCTTCGAAGGGGCGCGGCTCGATGGCGTGGCCATTGCCGTTGGTGGGCGCGGTTTCGGCCGGGGCGTCGCTGAGGCGTTCGGCGCGCTCGCGGATGTATTCTTCCAGCACCTGGGCGACGCCATCCGGCAGGGAGCGCACGCGGTTGGGGCCAAAGCCCAGCGAGCGCCCGCCGCCGATGCCGGCGAGCTGGCGGGTGATCTCGGCCAGGCGCTGGGCCGGCTCGATGGGCGAGGACAGGCGCAGGGTGTAGGAGACGAGACGGCCGATGGCTTCGCTGACCGCGGCGGTCTCGGAGCCGGCCTTGGCGGTGTTGATGAAGACTTCGAAGGGCTGGCTGCCGCCGTTTTCGTTGATGGTGACGAAGGCTTTGCCCAGCGGGGTCTCGATGGAGTAGGTGTAGCCGGGCAGGGCGCGCGGGCGGGGTTTCTTGGTTTCGTGCCACAGGGTCGCCTGGCTGTCAACGGATTTGGAAACGGATTGCACGGATTGGGACGGCTGCGCCGCGGCAGGGGTGGGGGAGTCGGCCTTCGAAGGCTGGGCTTTGGATTTGGCGGTGGCGTGGGTTTCGAGGACGACTTTTTCGCGCGAGCCGGTGACGTAGACGGTGATGCCCTTGCAGCCCAGCTTCCAGGCCAGCAGGTAGGCTTTGGCCACGTCGTCTTCGCTGGCGCTGGGCGGGAAGTTGATCGTCTTGGACAGCGAGTTATCCACAAAGGCCTGCATGGCGGCCTGCATGTAGACGTGCTCCTCGGCGGTGATGTCCTGCGAGACGACGAAGGTATCGCGCAGCGCGGCGGGCAGCGCGTCTACGCCCTGGCACGAGCCTTCTGCCATCACCTGCTCGACGATCTCCTGGCGCTCGGCGGCGCTCAGCCCGGCGCGCTCTAGCGCGGCCTCAAACAGCGGGCTGGTGTAGGTGAGCTGCAGGTCCTTGCCGTTGTCGTTGACGTGACGGATGTAGGCCAGGGCGAAGACCGGCTCGCAGCCGTAGCCCTCGCAGCCGGCGACGGTAGCGATGGTGCCGGTGGGGGCGACGGTAGTCTGCGCGGCGTTGCGGATGCCGTGTTTACGAATATCTTCAACCACGGCGGACCAGTCCAGCGCGGGGCGCTGCCAGTCGCGCGCGTAGGGCGCGAGCGGGGCGGGGGGCGTCCAGCGCAGGTCGGCGGGGTCGTAGATGGAGCCCTGGATGGCGGGGAAGGGGCCGCGCTGCTGCGCCAGGTCGATGCTGGTGCGCATGGCGTGGTAGCGCACGAACTCCATGATCTGCGCGGCGAACTCCTGGCCCTCGGGCGAGCCGTAGCGGATGCCGGCGTGGTACATCAGGTCGCCCAGGCCCATGATGCCCAGGCCAATGCGGCGCGCGCGGTGCGCGGCCTCGGCCAGCTGCGGCACGGCAGGCACATAGGCGTTGGCATCCACCACATCGTCCAGGAACAGGGTAGCGGTGACCACCGACTGGCGCAGGGCTTCCCAATCCACCGCGCCATCCGGTCCGAGGTGCTCGGCCAGGTTGACCGAGCCCAGGCAGCAGTTCTCGTACGGGCCTAAATACTGTTCGCCACAGGGATTTGTCGCTTCCAGCGCGTAGAGGTGCGGGACGGGGTTCTGGCGGTTGGCGGCGTCGAGGAAGAGCACTCCGGGCTCGCCGTTGTGGTGCGCCTGGCGCACGATGGCGTCGAACAGCTCGCGGGCGCGCACGGTGTGGAAGGTGCGGGTGGGGATGCCGGCGGCGTCGGCCTGATCCAGCGTGCCGTCAAACTTGCGATACTGGGGCGAGTGCACGTCGGGGAAGCGCAGGTCCCAATCCGCGTCGGCTTCGACGGCGCGCATAAAGGCGTCGGTGATGCCGACGGAGATGTTGAAATTGGTGATGGAGTTCTCGTCGGTCTTGCAGGTGATGAACTCGTGCACATCCGGGTGATCGACGCGCAGCACGGCCATGTTGGCGCCGCGGCGCGAGCCGCCCTGGGCCACCTCGCCAAAGGCGTGGTCATAGACGCGCAGGAAACCCACCGGCCCGGTAGCCTGCCCGGCAGACGACTTGACCAGCGAGCCCTTGGGGCGCAGCCGCGAGAAGGAAAAACCGTTGCCGCCGCCGGTCTGCTGGATGAGAGCGGCGTCGCGCAGAGTCTGGAAAATGCCGCTGGGGTCACGGCCCATATCATCACGGATGGGCAGCACAAAGCAGGCGGCGAGCTGGCCGAGGGGCGTGCCCGCGCCGGTGAAGGTGGGCGAATTGGGGAAGAAACGCTTGGTGGTCAGCAACCGGTAATAATCTTTGGCGCGGGCGGTCACGTCGGTGCCCCAGGCCTGTTCCACACAGGCCACGTTCCAGGCCACGCGCCAGAACATCTCCTCGACGATTTCGGCGGGCTGGCCGTCGTCGCCGCGGCGCACGTAGCGCTTTTCGAGCACCTGGCGCGCGTTGGGCGTAAGCTGCACGCTGTTGAGCCCCTCGGGCAGGGGCGGGGTGGCGGTGGCCTCGCGGCCGGCTTTGGTTTTGAACGTCATTTTTTGCTCCTCAACCTTCTAAGAGGCGGTCAATCTCATCCCGGATGGAATGCAGATCGCCCAGATGCAGATAGACGATAGCGTAGCGGATATAGGCGATGTGATCCAGCTCTTTGAGGCCGTTGATGACCATGTCGCCAACGACGCGCGAAGAGATCTCGGCGCGGCCCATGCGCTGGAGGGAGTTTTCGATCTCGGTGACGAGGGCTTCAATGTCGGCGGCGGTGACGGGACGCTTGGCGCAGGAGATGCGGATGCCGCGCACCAGTTTTTCGCGGTCAAACTCCTCGCGCGTGCCGTCGGTCTTGATGATCAGCGGGGTGGCGAGGATGGGGCGCTCGATGGTGGAGAAGCGCTGGTTGCATTTCTCGCACACCCGGCGGCGGCGCACGCCGCCGCGGCTGTCGTGGGTGGTATCGAGGACTTTCGAGTCAGGGTGCTGGCAGTATGGGCAGCGCATGTGCTTCTCCGCTTTTCGTATTTCCCCGTTCTAATAGCGCAACCCCCATATATGGGGGGTTGGGTGGTCGCCTATGCCTATATGTGCTACGGGTTCATTCTAGCACAATTGTTTGATGGATTCAAGCGATGGGGGAAAATTTAACCTTAAAATTCTGTTAGGTGGAAAAGCGTTATCACGAATTCAACGAATTGCACAAATGACACGAATAGAACAAGGTGTGCGGCGTCGCGCCAGGTGGGGGCGTTCGTGCCGCGGTCTTTATCGCATAGGGGCAAGAGCCGATTCTTTCTTCGCGTAGGGGCGAGGCGGGAGAACATCTGTTCCAACTAATTTCAAAAATAATGGCGATTACCAATCATACTCTCACCCCCCTCTAACTCCCCCCAAAAGCCGGTCGCACTTTGTGGGCCACGCAAAATGATAGAGCTTTGGGGTCGGCAGCTTAACATCCCGATCACTCGCTGTCGACAATTTCTCCGGTTTTCGGGTCGACCAGATGCCCAGCGTAGTGAACCAAATCCCGGCCATCCAATGGCTTTTGCCCTTTCCAATAGCGGTATGGTTCGTTACGCACCATTACCCACCAAAGCGCTTCGGCTATTCTGCGTGCCATACCTGAGACAGCCTTCATGTAATTTGAACGACCGCGGTATATGCTGTACCAATCATACAGCGGCCCGTGTCCATGAATGGCGTAGGCTTTGACCGCGGAAAGGAGGTGGAATTTCACCTTGGCATTTCCATGAGAAGCACGGCGCTTGAGCAGTTTCCCACCCGAAACCTCATTGGCGGGTACAACACCAATTCCTTTGGCAAAGGCCTGGGCCGAGCAATAACGTTGGTGATAATTTGCGCCCATCTCTGCGATAATGCGCATGGCCAGCATCTTGGTCACCCCCGGAACGGTACACATCAGAGCCACTTGCTCGCCCAGATCGCATTCCTCAATTTTTGCTATGATTTCCTTCTCACCCTGCGCTACCCGCTCATTCAGGTTTCGCACATCGCTGAGCACTTCGCCCAGGTAATCCAACAAATACTCTGGCAGCATCACCGATGCGCTCTTTTCGATTTCCGGCCGTTTGGTTTTACTACGATATAACGCAGCAATCTCTGCCGGCGCGCGATGATCAATGATGGCCTGAATGATGCGCAAACCAGAACCGCTATTGATCGGAACCAACCGAAATACCGTAAAGCCGTTACCGGTCAAAATACCGTTGGTGCGATTGGTAATCTGAGTACGCTGTGCTTTCCAGGCATCCACGCGTTTGAAGAGCAAACGCAATTCGCGTTGTTGAGAATCAGGCATATTGGAGGTTTTGAGATCAAAACTGGCGGCCAAACGCGCAAGCGTCATAGCATCCCCCTTGTCGGATTTTCCTTCGACCCGCAGGAGCGATTTGACCACAATCGGATTGATAACCGCAATATTGATCCCTGCTTCACGCAAGGTATCATAATAGAGGAGGTGATAATTGGCCGTACTTTCAATGATGACCAGTTCCACTTTATGAGACCGGAACCACTCAGCCGCGCGCAGCGCATCCTCCCGATGCTGGCGAAACTCGCGCGATTCCAGGCTGCCAGTCTCAGCCTGATAGACTGCCGCGACAATGATGTTTTTATCTGTGTCGCAACCTCCGGTAATATGGTAGCGTGAATGAACGGAGGAACGTCCGCTGGCGCGAACCCGACGAGACATAGAATATTCCTCTTTTTTGCCACAAATAGTGCGGTGAAACACCCGGGACCTTTGGAGGCCAATCTTATTTAGAGGCTTGAAAGCCTATGCGTGGCGCCGGTGGATGTTGTTAGCCCAGACTTTTTGCGACCCTCTACGGGGTAAAGAAAAACGGGGCCTTTGTTCACCGCCTGCAGAAAGGATAGCAAATATAGAAAGGAATTTCTACCCCCTAAAACCTCCCGGTTTTTCGACAAAAACCCGGGATATTTCACCAATTGTCCAGATTGCGTGACTGTTTTGTGATAATACTCTTGCAAAGATAAATTGGACTGCAAGAATGAGAAGGGACTTTCCGACTCTCATATCTTCACATTCATGAACTATCAAATAAGAAAGTACACTTTTGGGGGGAGGACCAAGGCTTTCTCTCCCCCAAAAGTGTTTTTCCTTTTGGGGGAGCGGGAGGGGGTGCGTCCTGCTCGAAGAGCGCCCCGTGGGTGGCCTGCAAATCTAATCCTTCCATGAATTAGTTGGAACAGATGGGCGGGAGAAGTAGTCTGGTCAAATCAGGCCTGGTAGCCTCGCCCCGGGCATAGATGCGCGAACGGCCAACGCAGGGGCGAGGCTTTGGGGCGATTTATGGTGGAGAGTCGTTTCCCGCCTCGCCCCTACGAGTGAATCTAATCTGGCTCTGACCAGCATGGCTGAAGCGCGGTTAACGCTGATCACACTCCCGCGGAGCGGGGAGAAGGACGCTCCCACCGGGACGGTGGGAGCGAGGGTCCGTGAAGGATGGTTGGAGCGAGGTTGCTGTGGTTTAACGTAGTGATGCCCCACAATCGGGGCATCATCCCATGGACTTTTTGATTTCTTCTACCGCGCGCGATTTGTTTGCGGTGGGGGCGCTCGTGGAGGGCGAGCCACTGGGCGTAGGCGTGGACGGTGCGCTCGAAGGGGCGGCCGGCGCCGGTGATGGTGGCGCTGCGCTGCCAGTCCTCGGGCGAGAGCGGCGTGAGCACGTCCAGCAGGGCGGCGCGCTGGGCGGTGTAGGCGGCGAGGGAAACGTCGAAGGGCAGTCGCGGGTAGTCGGTGCGCTTGATCCAGTGACGCGGGTTGATAGCGCGGATGGTGGGGTGGTCTGAAGCGAGGATCTGCGCGATGGCGCCGCCCCACATATCGGCGCAGGCGCGCAGGTGGGCAAGCACTTCCACCGGCGACCATTCGCCCGCGGCCGGCGCGGCGGACAGCCGGTCGGGCGGCAGGCCGGCGGTCAGCGCGGCCAGGTGAGGTGGGGCGGCGGCCAGCAGGTCGAGGATTTCAGCGGGTGGGAGCAGGCGTTCGGGCATGGCAGACTCCAAACAACGAAAAAGCTCATCACGAATTTCACCAATAAAAACCGTACAACGCGAATAGAGCAGAAGAATTATACATGCTGCGCCAGGAAGGCGCAGCATGATCGATAAACGGTCCTGGATTAAGCCAGCAGGCCCCGGCGGGAAGGGCTTTCCCGCTGGGGCCGGTGTGGACTATGGAGGAGTGACTTCCTACCAATAATAGTCGTTCTGCGCGCGATATTAGCGCTGGTTGCGGTTGCGCAGGAACGCGGGGATGTCCAGGTCGTCGGTGTTGAGCACGCGCGGCTGGAACTCGGTGGGTGCGGGGGTACCGCTGGGGGCGCTGGGGCGCGGGGCGGCGGCAGGGCGCTCGGCAGAGGGGCGCTCAGCGGTGTGCGGCGCGGGGGCCGGCTGCTGCTGGCGGCGAGGCTCTTCGATGCGCACCGGGCGTTCCACCGGACGCACCCCCGGCCTATCGAAACCCGTCGCGATGACGGTGATGCGGATTTCTTCGCCCATGTTCGGGTCGATGACGGCGCCGAAGATGAGGTTGACATCCGGGTGAGCGGTTTCCTTGATGATCGCCGCGGCCTGGTTGACCTCGAACAGGGTGAGGCCGGCGCCGCCGGTGACGTTGAACAGGATGCCGCGCGCGCCATCAATGGTGATGTCGAGCAGCTGCGAGGAAATCGCCATTTCGGCGGCGATGCGGGCGCGGTCTTCGCCCGAAGCGTGGCCCACGGCCATCAGCGCCGCGCCGCCTTCCGACATGATCGCGCGCACGTCAGCGAAGTCCAGGTTGATCAGGCCGGGGACGGTGATCAGCTCGGAAATGCCCTGGATGCCCTGGCGCAGCACGTCATCCGCGGTGCGGAAGGCTTCCTGCAGGCTGGCGCGCTTGTCCACGATCTGCAGCAGGCGGTCGTTGGGGATGACGATGAGGGTATCGGCGTGCTCTTTGAGCTTGCCAATGCCATCTTCGGCCGACTTCTGGCGGCGCGAGCCTTCAAAGGTGAACGGGCGGGTGACGACGCCGATGGTCAGCGCGCCAACTTCCTTGGCGATCTGCGCCACGATGGGGGCCGCGCCGGTGCCGGTGCCGCCGCCCAGGCCGCTGGTCACGAAGACCATATCCGAGCCGCGCAGCACTTCGTACAGCTCTTCCGCCGATTCCTCGGCGGCCTTGCGGCCCATCTCGGGGTCACCGCCGGCGCCCAGGCCGCGGGTGACCTTTTCACCGACGCGCACACGGGTCGGCGCTTTGGAGAGCAGCAGCGCCTGCGCGTCGGTGTTGACGGTGATAAACTCGATGCCGGACAGGCCTTCTTCGATCATCCGGTTGACGGCATTGCATCCACCGCCGCCCACACCTACTACTTTGATGCGAGCGAAGGATTCAGCGTTGGTGTTGAAATTCTGGTCCATGTTTACTCCTCCACAAGGTTGAAACGACGGATCTGATAAACATGAGCGGCAGGATAGAGCGCGCCGGTCATGGTAATAAACGCTTGAGGAAATTCTTGACGTTGTCCCAATTGATGTTGACTCCTTTCATCTGGAAACCCCCTCGCGGCGCGATGGATGTCTCGCTCATCAACAGCGCCCAATACAACAGGCCTACGCTGGTAGAGTAGGCCGGCGAGTTCAACTGGTCGGTAAGGCCCATCAGGTTTTCGGGCTGCGCGATGCGCACCGGCAGGCCGAGCGTGCGGCTGGCCAGGGCACGGATGCCGGGCAGCGAGCTGGTGCCGCCGGTGAGAACCATGCCGGCCGGCAGCAGGCCATCGTACCCGGAGCGCTTGATCTCCTGCAGCACCAGCTCGAAGATCTCTTCCACGCGGGCTTCGATGATGTGCGAAAGCTCTTTACGCGAGATCTGCGCGGGCTGTTCTTCGCTGAAGCTGCGCACCGAGAAGATTTCGTTGGTGGGCACTTCTTCTTCGATGGCGAAGCCGTGCTGCTTCTTGATTTCCTCGGCCTGGGTGATGGGCAGCCGCAGGCCGTGGGCGATATCGTTGGTGATATGGTTGCCGCCGATGGCGAGCACCATGGTGTGCCAGATATCGCCGTCAATATAGATGGCCATATCGGTCGTGCCCCCACCGATATCGCACACCACCACACCCATCTGGCGCTCGGTTTCCGAGAGGACAACCTCGGCCGAAGCCAGCGGGTTGAGGACAAATTCGGTCACCTGCACGCCCGAGGCGGATACGCACTGGCGCAGGTTTTCGACGGTGGACGCCGAGGCGGTAATGATGTGTGCCTCGACTTCCAGGCGGTAGCCGTGCATGCCCACCGGCATGCGGATGCCATCCTGCCCGTCGACCACGAATCCGCGCTGTATGACGTGGATGATCTCGCGGTTGTGGGGGATGGCGACGGCCTGGGCGGCCTCGAGGGCGCGGTCAACGTCATCCTGCTCGATGACGCGGCCGGAGATGCCCACCACGCCGCGGCTGTTGACCGACGAAACGTGCGAGCCGGCCAGGCTAACCAGCGCCGAGGTGATTTCCAGGCCCGAGGTGCGCTCGGCTTTTTCGATTGAGCGAGCGATGGACTGGGATGCGGCCGCCAGGTCTACAATCGTTCCCTTGCGTATGCCCTGCGCGGGCTCGATGCCCACGCCAAGGATGCGCAAATTGCGCTCGCCCTCGACGCGCGCAACCAGCGTGCAGACCTTGGTAGTTCCGATATCAATGCCGACGACAATAGGATCGTCCATATCACTGCTCCAATCGGTAGAATGGCGCGTGCACGTTGGCGACGCTGATCATTACCGGGGTAATGCCATCCAGGGTGAGCTTGTTGACCACTGCCTGGTACACGTTCATCTTCTCTTCGATCTGGCTCAGGTCGGCGCCTACATAAACGCTCCAGCCGCGCGGGTCGGCCCAGCCCATGCCATTGCGGGCCGAGTAGGTGAGCGTGGTGCCGGCGGGGATGATCTTGCTCAGGTCGATGGCGGCCTTCAGCACCACCGGGTCGAGGGTACTGCGCACCACGCTGACCGGCTCGGCGGCTTTCTGCGCGGCTTCTTCATCCGCCACGGCGGTCTGCGCGGCCAGGCTTTCGGGGGTGATGCTGTCCAGCACCACCGGCGGGTTGGAATCGGCCTGAATGACCACCAGGCCTTCCATGCTGCCGCGTGGCTCGAACACGTAACCCTGCGGGTCAATCCAGAAGGACTGCTCGCCGTTCTTCCACAGCACGGCAGGCTGGCGCTCTACCGCGGAAATCGCCACGCTGGCCGGCAGGCTTACCGTGACCTGCACGTCAGTCAGTTCGGGGAAGGCTTCCTCGAGCGCGGCTTTCAGCTCGGCGGGGTGCACGGCAAAGACCGGCTTGTTGCGCACATCCACCACCTCGAGAATTTCGCTGTTCTTCAGCCGCCGGATGCCACTGATTTCCATGCTGCTGACCTGGAACATGGGATTATTGTAGGCAAACCACAAACCGGCCAGCAGTATGATCACCAGCAGGGCGGAGAGCACGCGCCAGCCCGGGTTGACCATGGGCATCGAGGGCAGGCGCACTTCGGCGCCGGTATTGCCCAGCGAGTAGTAATACTGGCGGCGGCCCTTGTTGCGCGCTTTTTGCACCACCGGCGTGCCCAGACCCATGCCGCGCACGATCACGCCCGGGGTGACGCGTTCCTTCCGGTTGTTGGGCACCACCACATTGCGCGCCACGCGTGCGGTTGCCTGCTTGGTGGTGGTAGCGCGGCGCTGGCGGGTTTGCTCGGCGCGGCTCTTACCGGATGAAGTTGGACGATTGCTGGTCAGTTTCATGCTTGCCTCCCAAACCGGCGTTCGGTGCGATCCTGTTCTGCCTTGCGTTCCAACGCCAGTTCAATTAACCGGTCAATCAATGCAGCGTAGGCCAGGCCGCTGGCTTCCCACAGCTTGGGGTACATGCTGATCTGGGTAAAGCCGGGGATGGTGTTGACCTCGCTGATGTAAATCACGTATTCATTGGGTTCGATGAGGAAATCCACGCGCGCCATACCGGCCACGTCGATGGCGCGGCAGGCCTGGATGGCCAGCCGGCGGATCTGGCGGGTGATGGCATCCGGCAGATCGGCGGGGATGAACAGGCGGGTGGACTCATCCATGTACTTGGCGGTGTAGGTGTAAAAGACGTCCGCCGGGCGCACCTCGCCGGGCAGCGAGCAGGTGAAGCGGTCATTGCCCAGCACGCTGGCCTCAATCTCGATGGCATTGGGAATGCCCTGTTCCACCAGCACGCGGCGGTCGTAGCGCGCGGCCTCGCGCAGCCCGGCCACCAGCGTTTCGCGGTCGGTGCAGCGCGCGATGCCCACCGAAGAGCCCAGGTTGGCCGGCTTGGTGAACAGCGGGTAATTGGCCATGGCTTCGCAGTCTTCCACCACCTGGTCGATCTGGCTGGCGATGCAGGCGCGGGTGGTGATCAGCGACTGGATGACCGGCAGGTCGTGAGCGCGCATCACGTCTTTGAACAGGGCTTTATCCATGCCCACTGCTGAGCCGAGCACGCCTGAGCCGACATAGGCAATGGCAGCCATCTCCAGCAAGCCCTGCACAGCGCCATCCTCACCGCCCGTGCCGTGCAGGACGGGGAAAATCACGTCCAGGTCAGCAAAGGGAGCCAGCAGGCCGTCCTGGCGGCTGTAGAGGCGGTTGTGGCCAGGTTCGGGCAGCAGCGTCACCGGCACCAGCCCTTCGGTCGAGCCGCGTTCCAGCGCGCCGAGCACGTCCGCGCCGCTGAACCAGGCCCCATCGTGGGTGATGCCAATCTGGGTGGTCGCATACTTTTGGGGGTCGAGCACGCCTAAAATTGAGCGCGCCGACATCAGCGAGACTTCGTGCTCGCCGGAGCGGCCCCCAAAGAGAACACCCAACCGGATACGCTGTGCCATGTTACGCTTGCCCGCTCTTTCCGCGTGTGGCATTCCACGCGCCAATTAGCTCGATTTCCAGCTCGAGCGCCACGCCGCTGGTTTCCAACACTTTCTGGCGGGCGGTCTGGATCAGGTGGTAAATATCGGCGGCGGTTGCCTTGCCGTGATTGACAAAGAAATTGGCGTGCACCGCGCTGATTTCCGCGTCACCTTCGCGGTAGCCCTTCAATCCGGCGGCTTCGATCAGGCGGCCGGCGTAATCCCCGGCGGGGTTCTTAAACATGGAGCCCATGCTGGCGCCGGGCGGCTGGGTACTGCGGCGGTGTTCGGTATAGCTGTCCATAATCGTTTTGATCCCCGCGGGTTCGCCTTCCAGCAGCTTGAGGCGGGCGGCCAGGATCACGGCCTGGCCGGGCTGGCGTTTGAGCGCGCTGCTGCGGTATGCATATTCCAGGCGCTCCACGGGCCACTGCTGCCGGCCTTCCTCACGGTGCAAGATGTCTGCCAGCACCAGGTTGGATGCCATGTTCGAGCCATGCGCGCCGGCATTGCCGTAGACTGCGCCGCCCAGCGTGCCGGGGATAGCGGCGGCCCATTCCAGCCCGGTGAGGCCGCGCAGAGCCGCCTGGCGGGCAATCGTGCCCAGGTTCGCGCCGGATTCGGCCCACACGCCGGGGGGCGCGTGGTGCGTGTCGATCTTCACATTACGCGCGCGGTTGAGCACCACCACGCCGCGGTAGCCGTTGTCGCTGACCAGCAGGTTGGCGCCGCTGCCCAGTATGAAGAATGGCACATCCAGCGCCCACAGGCTGGCGGCGATGTTTTCCAGCTCATCAGCGCTGTTGGCTACCAGCATGGCATCCGCCGGGCCACCCAGGCGGGCGGTGGTGTAATTGGCCAGCACCACGTTCTCCTGTAAACGGGAGCCGTAGTTCTTGCGCAGCGCGGGCAGCCAGCGGGCGGTAGGAGTAGAAGCGGCCATCTTAGTGCTCCTTCTCCTTCAGACCATCCAGCACTTTGCGGCTTACCTGGTCGGCGTCGCCGGCGGATAGCACCAGCAGCACGTCGCCCGGGCGCAGCTCGCGCAGCAACAGGGCGGTGGTTTCATCCAGCACGGGCGAAAAGCGCGTCGCGGGATGGCGCATGCTCGCCACCACTTCGGCGGCGGAAAAGCCGGGGTTCTTCTCGCGCGCGGCATATACTTCGGTAACCAGCACCTGGTCGGCTTCGCTAAATGCGGCGGCATATTCAGCCAG
The DNA here is from genome assembly GCA_039810245.1 of Longilinea sp. GTDB lineage: Bacteria > Chloroflexota > Anaerolineae > Anaerolineales > Anaerolineaceae > CALDSL01. Next base: position 105,398 of record JBDHWQ010000004.1, read on the forward strand.
CAGGGCCAGGGTGCGGGTGTAGGTGTGTGGCTGCCACACGGCCCATACGCGGCGGCCGGGGTAGGCGGCGCGGGCCGCGGCCAGGGTGGCGCGGATCTGCGTGGGATGGTGAGCGTAATCATCCAGAACCGCGACGCCGGCAGCTTCGCCTAGCAGGTCAAAACGCCGGCCAGTACCGCTGAACTGGCCCAGAGCGCGGATGGCCTCCCGCAGAGGCAGATTGAGCTGGTGCGCCACGGCCAGGGCGGCCAGGGCGTTAACCACGTTGTGCTGCCCGGGCAGCGACAGGCGCAGCATGCCCAGTTCCTGCGGCTGGCCGTCTGCCGGCCGGAACCATGCGCTGAACTGGCAGGTGCCGTCTTCAAAAGTGATCACGTCGCGGGCATTGTAATCGGCGGTGGGGTCAAGGCCATAGCTCAGGGCGCGGCTGCCGGCCGCGATTTCGCCCAGCAGCGAGCGCGCCGCGGGGTCGTCGGCGCAGGCCAGCAGCAGGCCACCGGCTTGCAGGCAGTGGATGAATTCTACGAACACCTGGCGGTAATCGGCCGGGGTGGGGAACAGGTCGGGGTGGTCGTGCTCCAGGTTGGTGATGACCATCAGCGCGGGGCGCAGGCCGAGGAACATGCGGTCGTACTCGTCGGCCTCGATGATAAAGGCGCTGCCGCTGCCGGCGTGGGCATTGCGGCCCAGGTCTTTCGAAATGCCGCCGATGATATACGACGGGTCGAGGCCCAGGCGGGTGAGCATCACGGCCAGCATGGCGGTGGTGGTGGTTTTGCCGTGCGTGCCGGCCACGGCGATACCGGTACGGCCCTGCATCAGCCGGCCGAGGAAATCGGAGCGCTTGAGCACGGGGATGCCGGCGGCGCGGGCAGCCAGCACTTCGGGGTTGTCATCGGGAATGGCAGAAGAACGCACCACCAGGGCCGCACCCTGAATGTTGCGGGCATCATGGCCGGTATACAGGCGCGCGCCCAGCGCCTCGAGGCTGTGCGCCAGAGGCGAGATCACCCGGTCCGATCCGCTCACGGTGTATTCACCGCTTTCGAGCAGAAGGCGGGCGATGGCGGACATTCCGCTGCCTGCAATGCCGATCAGATGCACGTGTTGCATGTTAGATAAACACCACCAGCACAAAAACGAATGCGACGGCCACGGCGAAGTAGATCGTTGGCGGGGCCATGAAGTTGGGGGGCAAAATCTTGACCAGATCCGCGGCGGCTGCCCCCAGGGCGTCGTTCACGTCGGGCGCACGGATGATGTCAAACGGGTAGCCGGCCTGGTCCATATAGAACCAGATCGAGCCGATGATCAGGTAGCCATTGATCGCGCCCAGGAACAGGCCGAGGAGTGAATCTTGCAAGCGCTCGCGGACAAACTTGCCGCTGCCGGCCAGGCGGGTGATCGAGGGGGTCTGGTAGCCGAAGAAGACGATGAAAATCAGGATGGCGGTGCGCATCCAGAACATGGGCACCAGCGAGCCACCCGATTCGAGCGTGGTGGTGACGAAGGGGACGAAGCGCTCAATGAGGGCAATGATGAACAACGCCAGGATGGCGGCGAAGGTCACCACCAGCTCTTTCGCCCAGCCTCGCATCAGGCCGATGAGGGCGAAAAGAACCACGAATGTCCAGAAAATTGCGGCCAGTCCAACCATAAGGTTAACCTTTCCCCCGGGCGGCCAGCTCGACCACCAGGTCCGCGATCTTGCGGGCGGCATCCGGGCGGGCGAGGGAGCGCATGGCGGCGCGCATGGCGTCGCGCTGCTCCGGGGCACGCATCAGGGCTTCCACCTGGGTCACCAGTTTTTCGGCCAGCTCATCGTTCTCGACGATGACGGCGGCGCCACGCTGCTGCAAGTACGCAGCGTTGACGCGCTGGTAGCGCCAGGCGTATGGATACGGGACGAGGATGGCGGGGAGACCGAAGAGCGGGTACTCTCCCAGGGTAGACGCGCCGGAACGGCTGACGGCCAGGTCGGCGCTGGCCAGGGCGGCGCCCATCTCGTGCAGGTAGGGGAAGGCGTGGTAGCGGGCGAGCAGCGCCGGGTCGAGGGCCGCCTGAGCGACCTGGATTTCGGGCCAGTCCAGCTCACCGCTGATGTGCAGGATCTGCATCTGGGGCAGCAGGCGGGGCAGGGCAGCCAACAGGGCACGGTTGATGCTGCGCGCGCCTTTGCTGCCGCCAAAGACCAGCAGCACAGGGCTGTCAGGATCCAGGCCCAGGCGGGCGCGGGCTTCGTCGCGGTTCCAATCGCGCAGCTCAGGGCGCAGCGGGTAACCGGTGACGGCGGTGCGCTTGCCGGCGGGGAAATATTCGCGTGATTCTTCGGCGGTGATGGCAATGATGCGCGCAAAGCGCGCCAGGGTCTTGAGCGCCAAACCCGGCTCGATATCCGGCACATACAGCAGGATGGGGTAGCGCCGGGCGGCAGCCACAGCCATGGGCACGGCCACGTATCCACCGGTGAAGAGGAGCACGTCGGGTTGGAAGCTGCGCAGGATGCGGCCGGAAGCCAGCCAGCCGCGGGCGAGCTGGAACAGGTTTCCAGGCAGGGAACGCAAACCTACACCGTGTACCCCCGCCGCGGGGATTCCGGTGTAGGCAACGCCCTGCCGGGCGACCAGGTCCGCTTCCATGCCGGACTGGCCGCCGACCCACAGGACTTGCTGGGCCTGGTTAGCGAGTTCCTGAAGGACGGACAGGGCCGGATACACTCCGCCGCCCGTCCCGCCCGCGCAGATTAACAACCGCACTGTGCGTCCTTCCCGCGGCCGGAGCCGCACCGTTCGAATAACGTGCTACGTTCATAATGATGCCGACGCTGGCCAGCATGATGGTGATGCTGGAGCCGCCGAAGCTGATAAATGGCAGGGCATTGCCCGCGAATGGCAGCAGGGCGACCATCACGCCCATGTTGATCACGGCTTCGAGGAAAATCCACAGGGTAAGCCCGGCGGCCAGCAGCCGTCCGAGCATGTCCGGGGCGCGCTGGGCCACGCGCATGCCGCGATACAGGAACAGCAGGAACAGCCCCACCACCATGGTGGCGCCGATCAATCCGGTTTCTTCAGCGATGATGGCGAAGATGCTGTCAGTGGGAGCCACGGGCAGGCCGGTGAACTTGCTGCTGGCGCGGCCGATGCCCACACCAAACAACCCGCCATTGACGATGGCTTCCAGCGCGCGCTGCACGTGGTACGAAGCCTGCGCCGGGTCCTGGAGGCCGGCCCAATAGTCCATCAGGCGGGCGCGGCCGGTGGGAAAGGCAAACACCACCAGCGCGCCCATGGCAATGACCAGAGCCAACACGGGAACGATCGTACGCATCTCGCCGCCAGCCATAAAGTAGAGCATGCCGCCCAGCAGGATGATGGAGAGCGCCGCGCTGATATCTGGCTGGCCCAGCACCAACCCGGCGGTGATGCCGAGGATGAGGGTCATGGGGATGAGGCCAAAAGTGAGCGAGTTAATCACTTCGCGCTTGGAATACAGCCAGAATGAAAGGTAGACAATGACGGCAAACTTTGCCAGCTCCGAGGGGCGTACTGAGCCACCGATGATCGAGCGGTCCGCGCCCAGGCGGGTGTCGCGGATGAAGAGCACCGCCAGCAGCAGCGCCGCGGTAACGGCCATCATGGGCATCAGGAAGATCTGGAAGCGGTGGTAGTCGATGAAGCTCAGGGTGATCGCTGCCGCGCCGCCTAACAGCACCCACATCACCTGGCGCACCAGCATGAAAGTGGGCGGCAGTTTCATGTCCATCGAATATTTCCAACTGGCGGAATAGACCATCAGCAGGCCAAAGAGAGTGAGGGTGACGACGGTAAGCAGCAGCGGCAGGTCAAAACGCACGTGCAGCGAGCGCTGCGCTTTGGCGCTGAAAGGGGTAGAGTTTTTTACGAAAGATCGTTCAGCCATTGTCGGTAGCGCTCCCCACGCTGTTCAAAATCGGTAAATTCGTCATAACTGGTGCCCCCGGGTGAGAGCAAAACCACGTCGCCAGGTCCGGCCACCGCGGCGGCGGCCTGGATGGCTTCGTGCAGATTGGCGGCGCGGGCGATGCTGTACGGGCGCGCGCCGTCTCGCGGCTGGCCCACCGCGGCGGCGATCTTTTCGGCGGCATCACCAAACACCACCAGGTGATCGACGCGCTCGCGCACCAGGGCAGCCAGGTCGCCCCAGGGCAGGTTCTTGTCGCGCCCACCCAGAAGCAGCACCAGCGGCTCGCTGAACGAGCGGATGGCGGCGATGGTGCGCTCGGGAGCAGTAGCAATCGAGTCGTTGTACCAGGTCGCGCCGTTCCACACCCGCACCAACTCCAGCCGGTGCGGCACGCCGCGGAAACCCTGCACAGCCGCGCGCATGGCATCCACCGGAAAACCGGCGGCATGCCCCACCGCGCAGGCGGCGAGGATGTTGAGCAGGTTGTGCCGGCCGCGCAGCTCGATGAGATCGCGGGGCATCAGTTCGGTCAGCAGATCGCCGGATTGCAGGCATAGCATATCGCCTGCAAGAAATGTGCCGCTGTCCCCGCGGGCGGGGGCATCTACGCCAAAGCTCACCAGCGCGCCGCGCACCATCGAACGCAGGCTCCAGGCGCCGGGGTCTTCGCGGCCGAGCACGGCCACGTTCTGGCCGGTCTGGTAGGCGAGGATACGGGCTTTCGCGGCGGTGTAGGCTTCCATCGTGCCATGCCTGTCAAGGTGGTTGGGGGTGATGTTGAGCACCGCCGCCACCTGGGGCGAAATGGTCATCTGCTCGAGCTGGAAGCTGGAAAGCTCCAGGATGGCGATATCTTCGGGGTGCATTTCCGCCACCATGCCGATCAGGGGGCGGCCGATGTTACCGCCAATCCAGGCGCGGCGCGGGGGCAGCGCGGCAGCTTCGGCCATGCGGCCTACCAGGGTAGTGGTGGTAGTCTTGCCGGCCGAGCCAGTGATGCCCACCACCGGGCAGGGCACATTCTCGAGGAAGATCTGCGAGTCGTTGGAGAGCGGTAGATTGCGGCGCTGCGCTTCCTGCACGATGGGCAGGGTGAGCGGGATGCCGCCGGAGAGGCACACCAGGTCAACCTCGTCCAACAGGTTGAGTGGGTGGCCGCCGAAGACGGTGCGAAGCGGCAGCCCAGCCAGCGCATCGGTCGCGGCAAGCAGCACCTCGACGGGGCGCTGGTCATTGAGGATGACCTGCGCGCCCTGGGCGGCCAGGAAGCGCGCCAGGGCCAGCCCCTGCCGGGCTGCGCCGAGAATAATGATGCGCTGACCGTTATACGACCGCATCAGATCACCGCCAGTGCCGTGCCGAGCATGGCCGCCATCAGGCTGACCAACCAGAAACGCTGCACCACCTGCGTTTCGCTCCAGCCAAGCATCTCAAAATGATGATGGATCGGGGCCTTCTTAAACAGCCGCCGCCCTTTGGTCCATTTGAAGTACGCCACCTGCAGCACCACACTCAGAACTTCGCTGACCGGGATAATGGCAATTACTGGCAGCAGCAGCCACTGACCGGTCATCAGGGCCACCACGGCCAGCGTGCCGCCCAGCGAGAGCGAGCCGGTATCACCCATGAAGAGCTGCGCCGGGTGGACATTGAACCACAGAAAGCCGAACAGCGCGCCCACCAGGGTGAAGCAGAAGCGGCCGAGGAAGATTTGCCCCTGCAACAGGGCGATGCCGCCGTAGGTGGCGAAGCAGGTGACGGAAATCAGCCCGGCCAGCCCGTCGAGGCCATCGGTAAAGTTGACCGCGTTGGACATGCCGACGATGATAAATGCGGCGATGGGGATATACCAGACGCCCAGGGTGATGGGCTCTTCGTAACTGGGCCAGAACATCTGGGGCACTTCCAGCAGGTCGCGCAGCGCCCAGGCCAGGGCCAGGGCGAAAATCGTCTGGAACAGGAACTTGGTGCGCGCGCGCATGCCCAACCCGCGGCGCGGGCCGCGGATGCCTTCCCAGTCGTCCAGCGCGCCAAGCAGGCCAAAACCCAGCATGGTCACCAGCGGGACGATAACGGAACGGCCCAGCACCTTGAGCCCAAGCAGTTGGGTGGCATTGAGCAGCACGGTGAGCAGCGTCACCGGAAGCAGCACCATCACGCCACCCATCGTGGGCGTGCCCATCTTGGTCATATGACGCTCGGGGACATCCACGCGGATCAGCTTGCCGATGCGGAAATGGCGCAGCACGCGGATCAACGGGTCGCCCCAGATGACTGCCAGCATAAAGCTGAGGCTGGAGAGGGTGAGAGCAATCGAAGTATCGTTCATCGCTCCGCCTCCAGAGCAGTGACGATGCGACCCATATACATGCCGTGCGCGCCCTTCAGCAGGCAAACATCGCCCTCGCGCAGCAGATCGCGCAGCAGCTCGATGGCTTCGGGAATGTCCGGCACGCTGATGATGCTGCCGGCGGGGAAGCCGGCCTGCCGGGCGTAATCGGCGGTTTGCACCGCGCCGGCGCCCACCGTGACCAGCACGTCGGCCACTTCGGCCACGCGGATGCCCACCAGTTGGTAGCCCTGCTGCTCGTACTGGCCCAACTCGCGCATCTCGCCCAACACGGCGATCTTGCGGCCTTCCAGCTCGCTGAGCAGGTTGAGCGCCGCCAGCACCGACTCGGGTGAAGCGTTGTAGGTGTCATCCAGCAGCAGCGCGCCGGTGGCGGACTGCACCGCGGTGAGCCGCAACTGGGTGTTACCCTGCTGCAGACCAGCGGACAGCTCATCCCAGCTCAGGCCTTCCACTAGACCGGCGGCTGCGGCGCGCAGCGCGGTGTGCACCGAGTGCTGCCCCAGCATGGGCACGCGCAGGCTGTAGGCGTCGCCCTGGTAGTGCAGGCGGAAGCGGATGCCTTCGAGGCCAAAGCTTTCGATATGGTCGGCCCACAGGTCGGCCTGTGGGTCAAGGCCGTAGAAGAACACGCGCGCGTTGGTCTGGTCGGCCATCGGGCGCACCCAGGGATCGTCAAAATTCAGGATGGCGACGCCGCCCTGCGAGGCAGGGGGCAGGGCCTGCACCAGCTCGGCCTTGCCGCGCGCGATGTCGGCCTGTGAGCCGGCGCGGGCAGCGTGGACGGTGCCAATATTGGTGACCATGCCCACCTGGGGCAGGGCCAGGTCGCACAGGAAGGCGATCTCACCCAGCACGTAAAAGCCCATCTCCAGCACGGCGCGCTCGTAGCCGGGCGTCATGCGCAAGATGGTGAGCGGCAGGCTGGTTTCGTTGTTGAGGCTGCCAGGGTTTTTGAGGGTGTGATAGCGCTGGGCCAGCACGTCGGCCACCAGCTCTTTGGTGGTGGACTTGCCCACGCTGCCGGTGATGCCCATCACGCGCAGCGCGGGGAACTTGCGCCGCCAGTAGCGCGCCACCTGCTGGAAGGCCACCAGGCTGTTCTCGACCCACAGGCAGAAGGGCTGTTCGGGCTGCTGGAAACCGGCGGGCAGGCTGCCGGAGCGGATATCCACCAGCGGGAAGTCAGAGTCGGGCTGGCGCTCGACCAGCGCGAGGGTCGCGCCGCGGTTGAAAGCATCGCGCAGGAAGTTATGCCCATCCACGCGCTCGCCCGGCAGCGCAACAAACATGGCTGCCGGGATCACCTGGCGAGAGTCGATTGCCGCCTCGCTGATAATCATCGGCGGAGCGGCGATTCGAGTGCCCGTCAGGGCTTCCAAGACATCTGCGACAAGGATCACGACGGTTCGTTCCTCATTGTCCTGCCAGCTCCTGGCGGATGTCATCGGGAGGCAGGTTCATCAGCACAACCAGGTTCTGCACCACTTCACTGAAGACTGGCGCAGCCACGACAGAACCCCAGATATCACTCTCGGGTTTTTCCAGCCAGATGTAAACGATAAAGCGCGGGTCGGAAACCGGGCCCCAACCCACGAAGGACGCGTTGGTGGAGTCGCTGGTATAGCCATTGGGGGTGGGGATTTCCGCAGTACCGGTCTTGCCGGCCACGCGGTAGCCTGGAACCAGCGCCGAGGATGCTTCCTGCTCGAGGGACACCGCCAGCATTTCGGTCACTTCGCGGGCGGCCTTAGCGCTGATTGGAGCGCTGACCACATAGGGCGTGTAGTCTTTCTGGTGGTTCCCATCGATGGTGGCTTTGAGAATGTGCGGGGCCATCATCTTGCCGTCATTGGCAACCGCGGAGATCGCCGTCATCAGTTGAATGGGGGTGACCGCGAGGCCCTGGCCAAACGAGTTGGTGGCCAGGTTGGGCAAGTACCAGTTTTCATCGCCCGGCAGCGCCAGCGGGTAGAGCACTTCGCCGCCCATGTCTATATCGGTGCGGCGCCCGATGCCGAAGCGGTTGAGGTATTCGTAGAAGCGGGTGGGACCCATCTGCACCGCCACCCAGCTCAGACAGACATTCAGCGAATGGCGCATGCAGCCGGTCATATCCTGCGGGCCCCAGGCGCCGCCATCCCAGTTGATTATATTCAGGCCGCCAACGTTGATTACGCCAGTATCCAGGAATGGAGTGGTGGGGGTGACTACCCCGGCATCAATGGCCGAGGCCATGGTTACGACTTTAAACACTGAACCAGGCTCGTAGTTTTTGCCGATGGCCCGATTGAACGAAGTGCGGTCTTCGTAGATGTTGCCGGCTTCCCAGTATTTGTTCAGGTCCATGCGCGGCGTGTTAGCGATTGCCAGGATTTCACCAGTCTTGGGATCGGATATGATAATGGTAGCCGATTCCGAGCCGGTATCTGCCATGGCCTTGTCGAGTACTTTTTCGGCCATGGCCTGGATTTCGCGGTCGATGGTAAGGATCAGGCTGGTGCCGGGGGGAATATCGGGCAGTTTGTCTACCTTGTAGGGGTCGCGCGGTACCAGCACGGTCTGCGCGGTGCCGGAAAGCTGGTCGTTGTACCATTCTTCCACGCCGTAATACCCGCGGCCTTTGTCGAGGTCGAGGAAGGAATAAAACCCCAGCAGGTTGGATGCCAGCGACTTCTCCGGGTAACTGCGGATCAGGTAGGGCTTCCAGATCAGCCCGCGCAGGCTGGGGGACGAGGAGTTCTTATACTTATCATCGTAGCGGTCCTTCATTTCCTGCAGCTTGGCAATCGTATCGGCGGAAACAAAGCTGGAGAGAAAGACGGTGGTGCTGGGCGGGTTATCTTCCGTGCCGGTGATATCGTTGAGGACTTTGTCGAAGTCCAGGCCGAGCTCAGATGCAGCCACCGATGCGATTGTCTCGGGGTTGCGCACGTAACGCGTGTCGACGTTGACTTCATAGACTTCGATGTTGCCGGCCAGCAGATGGCCCCAGCGGTCGTAGATGCTGCCGCGCTCGGGCAGGATCTTGCGGTATTCATATGCATTCTGCTCGCCGATCTCACCGATCGTGACGGCGGCGCTGGTGGTCTGGATCAGCAGCATGCGCATGACGATTGCCCCCGCCATGAGCGCGAAGACGATCATCAGGAACAGTCCACGTCCGAAGGTATTTTTCATTGCGCACCTGCCTCAGCACTCTGGCTGAAACTCAACACGCCCTGGAACATCCACTCCCACAACGATTCGGTATAACTGGGCTTGATCAGGGTATGCTGGATGACATCGGTACGCTCGACTGGGGCCAACACCAGCGTTTGCCGGCCGGCGTAACCGGGGACGACCATGTAGGTTGTGTTTTCCGGGCTGGCATCGATAAAACCGAGCACCTGGGCGCGCTGCTCCATCACATCCTGCGAGGTGAGCAGGGCAAGCTGGGTGCGCATGTTGGCGATAGTGCGCAGCGTATCCTCTTTTTGCTGGTCGAGATCCTTGCTGATCAACCCGGCGGTGGCCGCCTGGGCGGAGATGTTCAGATACACACCAGCGATGAGGACTGCCGCAACCAGGCCAAGCAAGAAAATTCCGCCCCACTGGAGCTGGACGCGCCAGGGAGCTTGACGATATGCCTGTATGGTTCGATTTGCAATTTCCATGTCCAACCCTAATCTTCAGATTTTGCTTTGGTGTGCAACTGTCATGCCAGCTATTTCTTTTCGGCAACGCGCAGGCGGGCGCTGCGCGCGCGAGGGTTATCGTGTTTTTCCGTATCCGAGGCTTCCACCGGGTGGCGGGTGATCTCCACCAGCGTGGCGATGTGGCCGCAGGTGCAGACGGGCTGCCCCGGCGGGCAGATGCAGTCGCGACTTTCGCGGCGGAAGAAATGCTTGACGATGCGGTCTTCCAGCGAGTGGAACGCGATGACTGCCAGCCTGCCACCCGGGGCCAACGCCTGCACTGCCTGGGGCAGCACCTCTTCGATGGCTTGCAGCTCGCCATTGACGGCGATGCGCAGCGCCTGGAAGGTGCGCGTGGCGGGGTGGATATGCCCACTGGAACGTCCGGCGGCGCGGCGAACGACTTCGGCGAGAGCGGCGGTGGTGTGCAGCGGACGGGCCTGGACGATGGCGCGGGCGATGCGGCGCGAGAGCCGTTCTTCGCCGTAACGGAAAAGAATGTCGGCCAGCTCGCTTTCGGGCAGTGTGTTGACCAGGTCGGCTGCGGAAGCGCGCATGGCGGGGGAAAAGCGCATGTCCAGCGGACCTTCGTTCTGGAAGGAGAAACCGCGTTCGGGCGTATCAATCTGCATAGACGATACACCCAGGTCGAGCAGGATGCCGGCAACGCTCTCCCAGCCGCTGGCACGCATTTGCGCCAGCAGCGTGGCATAGGATGCCTGCCGGATGACTGCGCGGGGGCCAAATATAGCGAGGCGCTGGCTTGCGAGAGCCAGCGCTTGAGGGTCGAGATCGAGGCCGAGAAGTTCCCCGGCCGGTTCAGACGCCTTCAAGATCCCCCAGGCATGTCCACCTGCTCCTAGCGTCCCATCCAGGTAACGCTCCGGACTTTGTGGGCGCAGGTAATATAAGATTTCGTGGTAAAGAACAGGTTGGTGCGGAGACCCCGGGTTGCTCTCCGGCGATTGCTGCGCGTCCATCGTCAGCGCAAGGAGAGGTCAAGGGCGGCAAAGCGCTGCGCGTTTGCCTGGGTATCGTTGAGCTGTTCGTTTTGTTTGGTCCAATGTTCGGGCGCCCAGATTTCGAAGTATTCCCCCACCCCTACCACCGTGGCCGCTCCCTGGAGGGAAGCGTGCTCACGCAGGTACTGAGGGATGAGAACGCGGCCGGCACGGTCGACTTCGATGCGCTCGGCATAGGCAAACATCAGCCGGCGCAGCAGGCGAGCAGTGTTATCGGTGAGGCTCATCAAACTCAGTTGATCGCGGAGCTTGTCAAAAGCGGCGGCAGTGAGTACCATAAGGTTGTTGTCGAACCCGATGGTAATGATGGCTCCATCCTGCAGCAGATCACGGAAGCGCACCGGAATCGTCATCCGGCCCTTCTCATCAATCGCGTGATCGTACTGCCCGAGGAACATCCGTTCTACCTTTCTTTTAACTGGCGAACGCCGGATTGCTCCGGCGCTCCACTTTCCACCACTTTTCTCCACTTGTCTACTACATTGTAACGGAATCAGAACCGATATGCAATAGGTTTTGACATTTCTGTATGGAAATAATCCATCGTATTTTTTTCGTTTCGGAGGAATGGATGAAGCCACAAGTATTTGCGCTGCTGACCGCCATTTGCTGGGGAGTGGGCGGCTACTTCGAAAAGAAGGGGCTGCACATGGGCAACCTGTCGCCGACTATGGGAATCTCCATCCGCACCGCGGTAGCGGTGTTGATTTTAGGGATTGCCAGTTTTCCACAGTGGAAGAACCTGCCGCAGGCCGGTCCAAAGGCGCTGCTGTACATGGTGATCGGCGGCGGGGTGGTGGCCGGGGCGGTTGGGATGCTGTGCTTTTATACCGCGTTGAAAGGCGCGCCGCTGACCAAGGTGATGCCAATCGCGTTCACCTCACCACTGTTCGGGGCGCTGATGGGGCTGATGCTGGGCGGCGAGCCACTGACCGCGCGGCTGTTGATCGGCACGGCGCTGACGATCGGCGGCATCATCGTGCTGACAACCGGCTAGAAAACTATCCCCGGCCTGCGAAGCAGGCCGGGGGAAAGCTTAATGCATCGGGTTGGTGCGAGCGATGGCGGTGAGCTGCTGCAGCAGAGGCTGCAGCTTTTCGGGCACATTGGCATCGCCAAGCTCAATCGTGTGCGTGCGCTCGCCGTCGGTGACGGTCAACCGGTAGGTAAAGCGATCCGCGCCGCGCGGGGATACCTGTTCGAGCTGCTGCGGCAGGTCGAAGAAGCTGGCATTGTAGACCATATCTCGCAGTGGGTCAGCCTGCTGCGGGGGCAGCTCTTCGGTATTCACGCTGGTCTGAAACCGGATGCCTGCAAATCCTCCGCTGCGTTCAAAATAGATTTGCATGGCGAAATCTCCCTTCTTAGGACCATACCGTACCCTTCGACTGTGCTCATGGTACTGGCTTCACAATACAACAGACCTTCCCGTTGGTTTGCGTTTACTGCGGCCGGAAGAGGCCGAGGATGGACGCCAGGCAGCCGGGGTTTTGAGGCTCTGGCTGCGGGTCAGGTGGGGGCGTGCTTCCGCCCACGCTGATGCCTACCTGCGCCCAGCCGGTCTGCACGGCTTTCTGTTCCAGGCTGCCCTCGCCGAACAGCTCAGCAGCCACGATGTAGAGCGTGTTGGCAGTTTGCTGGAAGGTGGCGGTGGGGCTGATGCGTTTGCGCAGGGTGTTGTACCAGATCTGTCCGGCTTTTTCCCAGGCAAACCCACCCAGCTCGGTGGCGGTGACGTAAAACGCCAGATTGGGGATGCCGCAGTTGATATGCACGCCGCCGTAATCCTGGCTGGTGTTTACGTAGTCGCGCATGTGAGCGGGCTGCGGGTCTTTGCCCAACACGGGGTCATTATAGGCTGTGCCGGGGGCTTTCATCGAGCGCACGCCCACACCGTTGACGTTGGGCGTAAATAGCCCGGCGCCGATGATCCAATCCGCCTGGGCGGCGGTCTGGCCCAGGGCATGCTGCTTGACCAGCGAGCCGAACACATCGGCAAAATGCTCGTTGAGCGCGCCTGGCTGTGACGAGTAAACCAGGTTGGCTTCATATTGCACCACGCCGTGGGTCAGCTCGTGGCCAATAACATCCAGGGCGGCGGTGAAACGGTTGAAGATGCGATTCGCTACCGGCAGGTCTTCATCGCCGTCGCCGTAGACCATCTGCTCGCCATCCCAGAAAGCATTGTCAAACGAGCGGTCATAATGCACGGTGGAATCGATGCGCAGGCCCTGGTTGTCGATCGAATTGCGGCCGTAGATATCGCTGTAGAAGGTATACGTGAAGCCGGCGCCGTCGTAGGCCTCATTGACAGCCGGATCGGTCACCGGCGGGTCGCCTTCTCGGCGTACGGCGATGCCAGGCAGGCTGGTGCCATTTTGCGCGTCGTACACCACGCGCTGCTCACCGGGAACGGCAGTTTTGGCAATTAACGGTTTCTTACCATCAATAATTTCATTACGCTCATCGCGCATCTGCTCCATATTGATCAGTGTTTTCTGCGCCCATTCTCGCTGGGCTGGCTCGCCTTTTTCGGCGATATTGCGCAGGATATATGGGGGCACGATGCACAAAACCGGGTTATGTTTGGTTGTCATTGGCTCTCCTCGTAGAAGCGGTCGTACTTGCGCCGCGGATCAGTCCGGCACAGCCGCTGCTACTCCCCATTTAGTATAGAGAATGGCAGGATGTGTGTCAAGTTTAGGGAACTTCCCACGCCCGCCGGGGTTGACCTCCTGATTGTTGACTGCCGCCGCCCGGCCTAGAATGGTGGCAGGCAAGAAATTTTTGATTTTGAGGAGCACAGGGTGGACCCACAAGAGCTGTTGTTAATCGCATTCCGCGCTACGATTGTCTATTTCACGGTCTTGATCGTAATTCGCCTGCTGGGGAAACGCGAAGTGGGCACACTGACAGCGTTTGACCTGCTGGTATCCTTAATTATTGGTGAAGGTGTGGACGAGGCGATCTATGGTGATGTAACGATGGCAAAGTTCCTGGTGCTGCTGGGAACCATCGCCATCTGGGAGCTGGTGAACTCGTACGCCAGTTACAAGAGCAAGCGTATCGAGCGGTTGACATCTTCATCGCCCACGGTGGTGGTAAAGCATGGCAAGCTGCAGCGCGATGCGATGGCCAAAGAGCGCATGACGGATGACGAGCTGTGGTCGGCGCTGCGCGAACAGTCGGTGGACGAGCTGGAAGAAGTGAAGCAGGCTACGATTGAGCCTTCGGGGAAGATCAGTGTGCTACTGGAAGACTGGGCGCAGCCACTGCAAAAGATCGACCTGCCGGGCGGCGCGCAAACGGCGGAGCAGAAGTAAGCATGGAAGCGCTGCTGGGGGTCTTTGTGCGCCTGTCGGTGATGTACGTGTACGCGCTGGCGATGCTGCGCCTGACGGGCAAGCGCAGCCTGGGCGCGTTGAGCGCGCTGGACTTTATCACCACGCTGATCGTTGGCGATCTGTTTGACAATATCTTCTGGGGTACCACGCCGCTGGCTAATGGGCTGCTGGCGATTTCCGTGCTGACCTTCCTGCACGTCTTCACCAGCGCGCTGGGGTTCTACTTCCGGCCGGTGCGCGTCTGGCTGCAAGGCTCGCAGCCGGTGCTGGTAGTGAAGAACTCGCGCTTTGATCGAAAAGGCCTGGCTTCGGAGCGCACATCAGAAGCTGAAGTATATTCCAGCCTGCGCGAGCTGGGCGAGGAGAACCTGACCGAAGTACGCGAGGCGTTTTGGGAGCCCAACGGCCGCATGAGTGTTTTGAAGAAGGCGGAAGCCAAAAATGCGCAGAAAAAAGATGTGGATCGGCTGCGGGGATTACCACGATGAAGCACTGGCTGGTAATGCGAAATTTGCTGGGTATTGTCCTGCTCACCGCAGTGGCGCTGGGGATCATCTGGGGACTGCTGGCAGTGGGCGCGGAGCAGTACCTGGTCCCAAACCCGGATGTCACCGCGGAAGAGCTGGTGGCCGCGCTGGCGGCGCACCGGTATGCACCGGTGCCGGGGATGATGCTGCGCTCGGCGCGCGAAAGCGCCGGTGAAGATGCGCTGGCGCGGCTGGTGGAACGAATTGAAGCGGCGCATGGCTGGATCGACTCGGTCACGGCGACCGGCAGCCAGCGCTCGGGGGATCGCGCCAGCGTAACACTCGAGGTACAGTTTGGTGATGGGACAACGCAAAATATCACCCTGCCGCTGGCGAAAGAAGACTACCTGTGGCGGGTGGCCTCGCTGGAGCCGGTTGAAGCGCTGGCAAGGCCGGCGGGGTAAGCCGGCTGCGCAGCGTCAGTCACGCAGCTCTTTGAGCGTTTCTTCCAGCGAGCGCGAAGAGCGCATCTTGAAGAACATGCCGATCATAAAGCCCATGGCGGTGAGCGCTGCCAGGCCCAGCTTGGTCACGTCCACCACCGGCTCAACGCGCACACCGGCCGCATCGGCGATGACCACGGCAACCGGGCGCGAGAAGATCTTTCCGCCCCCGCCGCCACCGCCACCACCGCCGCTATTCGGCTGCGCGTCCGGCGTCTCCGGCTCGGCCGTGGCGCCTCCGCCGCCAAAACCCACGCCCAGCGCGGAAATAATCTCAGCGGTAGGGATAATCATCTGGCCTTCATGCACCACCGGCTCGCCATACACGGCATCCACGCTGCCGGCATCCAGAAAACGATCCACCGCGTCGGCGGTCCACTCGGCGTTGCTGGTGGCATCGTAATACGTCGCGCCAGACTGCGCGGGTTCGGGGTTGATCTGGTCTGTCATCGGTACACTCTCCTGAGCAGGGCTGCAGCGGCCGCGCCGAGCAGCAAAAACGTAATTTGAGCGATGCGGGTAACATCAATGACGGGGATTGTCTCGGCCGGACGATCGACACGCTCGACGATTACGTCGCGCGGTCGGTTCCAGGCCAGTGTCAGGTTGATGATGGGAACGTTCAGGCGGATCACCTGCGAGCGCGGGGTGATCAGCGCGCCGCCAACGATCTGGCGCTGCGCCATATAGGTTTGGGTTTCGAAAATGGGTGGCATTTTTGTCTCCTGCCAATTGTATGTGTATTATATCCACATTCCAGTTGATAGAAAGCAAAGTCCCCCCGCGCGGTGCGGGGGGACCGGATACTGCATGTGATGTTCGGCGGGTGAGACTAGCGGTAGCTGGCCGGGTACCCGTCGGTGATGAAGTCGGCGCCGGAGGTAGAGATTTTCCGGGTTGTGCCGTCGAGGGTGAAGACCTTCCACCAGTGGCCGATGCCGGTGCCGGGGATAACGTACTCGCCACGGAACAGGCTGCCTTCATAGACCGCGACGCGCGCGCCAGTGTTGACAAACGTCTCCGGGGCGGCGTTGAGGTAAACGGCGTAGGTGTAAGTGCCGGCAAACAGCGCCGAGTCGAGGGTAATCACCTCAGGTCCGAAGTTATTGGCATTGGTCACATCCACCTGAGCGCGGACGCCGTCGTCACCAATATCGCCCGGGTTGTCTTTCGACAGGTGAGCGGGGTTGGTGGGCGGAAGCCACAGGTGCGCGTCCAGGTCAGCGGGCGTGCCGTTCCAGTTAAGCACGATGCGGAACTGTCCATCATCCGGGAAGGACGCCAGGTTGAAGTTGCGGGTCAGATTTGTGCCGTAACCCACGCTGAAGCTCACCTGCTGGCGGATGAAGCCATTGAGCGATGCGGTGAGGGTGTACGTACCGGGCAGCAGGCCGCGCATCGAGTATTCGCCATCGGCGTTTGAGCGCACGCTCAGGTTGCGGCCGCTGATCTCCAGGCTGACGCCTTCCATCTCGGTCGCTTCCAGAGCGTCCATCACTGTGCCGGAAACCATGGCCGGCGTGGTGAACGAACGCACGGAAGACCAGATGGAGTATTCGCCATCGGCGTTGAACGCGCGCACGCGCCAGAAGTAGCGCCCGGCGGTGGGCAGCGTTTCGATGCCCAGGGTGAACTCGGATAGAACGGTCTCTTCATCCACTACCGTGTCCGGCGTGGCCTTGCGGAATTCGGCTGCGTCTTTTACAACCTGGAGCTGATAGCCGACCGCGTCAGTTTCCGGATGCTTGCTGATACGGCTGGAGTTGGACCAGTCGATGCGCGGGGCGAAGGTGTTGATATTGGCGCCATCCGAGGGCGACACAAGGTTGGGGACGTTGGGTGAGCTGGGTGTGGTGAACGCTTCCGGCTCGCTCCAGGCGCTGGAGCCATAGATACCCACCGAGCGCACGCGGAAGAGCAGATCTGTGGCGCGCGGCAGGGTTTTTGAAAGCATCACTGGCGGGCTGCTGCGGAAGGTCTCAGTGGTGAGTACGTTGCTGCCCTTGAAGATTTTGGCGGGATTGTCCACGCCATCGATTGCTTTCGCCACCTGCACCTGGTAAGAGCGTGCCAGCTCTACCCGCTCCCAGTCGAGGGTGGGGCGCAGCGTATCCGCCAACGCGCTCAGGCCGGTGGGGATGGGCGGGGTGGTATAGAAGCGGCGTATTGCCGTCCAGTTCCCCGTGCCCAGCGCGCCAACAGCGCGCATGCGCCAGTAGTAGGCAGTCTCGGGGGCCAAGCCTCCCACCGGATCGGTGGTCTGGATGCTGGCGCCGCTATTATCGATGTTCAGCTCGATGAGGCCGCTGGTGAACTTGCTGGTCGTGGAGATCTGCAGGTTGTAGGTGACGGCCGGGTTGGTCTTCCAGGAAGTAGGCCGCAACCAGGAAAAGACGACGCCGGTTTCATAGTCGTTGACGATCGCCTTATCGGCCGGGGCCTTAACGGTCGGCGCGCTGGGTGGGTTGCTGGTGACGAACATCGCCACCGGCGATGACGCGCTGTAACCATAGTTGCCCAGGGCTTGCACGCGGAAGTACAGCGTGGTGGAGCGAGGCAGGTCTTTACCCGGCCGCCAGCTCGTGGCCGGATCGCCGCCACTGGAAGGGGCTTTGATTGTGGTGCTGAGATATGGGCTAGCCCATGCCTTGGACGTGTTGGTTTTCACGATCTGCAGCCGGTAACCGCGCGCGTTGGGTACCGCGTTCCAGGTGAAGGTGGGTTGCAG
Organism: Longilinea sp.; assembly: GCA_039810245.1. Classification (GTDB taxonomy): domain Bacteria; phylum Chloroflexota; class Anaerolineae; order Anaerolineales; family Anaerolineaceae; genus CALDSL01. The sequence continues at coordinate 123,434 of JBDHWQ010000004.1, forward strand.
CGTGTCTTCGTATTGATCGACGGCGATCGACGGATTAATGCCGGCGATGTTGATGGTGGTGTAAAACACGCGGCGCAAGCTCCACGGGCCCTGGTAGGTATTCCCGCCAGTGGTTACATAGGTGCGCACGCGCCAGTAGTAACGGCTGTTCCAATCCAGCGCCGCGGCAGGCGTGTAACTGTTGGTGGCCGCGCCGGCAATCACGATGGGCGCCACGCCTACGAACGCCGGGTCCTTGGAGAGCAGCAGCTCATAACCGGTGATGCCGGAAACGGCCTTCCAGGAAAGCGTTGGGGTAGTATCGCTGGTCAGGTAGCCATCAGACGGTTTGCTGAGGGTCACCTTGGGCGTTTCGATGGTTCCGGAAACAATATTGAAGGTGCGGTAGCTGGACGACCAGTTCTGCCACACGCCGTTAAGTGCCGGGCGCACTTTCCAGTAGTGCTGGCCAACGCGCAGGTTGGTGGTGGGAATATACTCGGTCGATGAGGTGGTGATATTCAGCTCCAGCGGGCTGAATGTGCTGTTACTGGAGACGATGAGTTGGTACTGCGTTGCGCCCAGGTAGGGCTGCCAGTCAAAGTAAGGGCGCAGGGTATACAGGTTCTCGTTATCGGCCGGGGATACCAGCTCGACTCCATCCGAGATTTTCTTAATCGCTTCGGCAATGTTGGGCAGCGGGCCGATATGTTCCGTGGCCGGGTTTCCGCCCTGCGGGGTGCCAGTGGAGACGAGGAAATCGCGTGCCTGCGCGGCAGTCAGCAGGTAGCCGCGGGCTTTCGCCACGCCTTGCAGGCTGGATATTGCGCCGGCGACCATGGCCGCGGCTGCGGAAGAGCCGCCAAATGTGCTGGTGTAGAAGCTGGATGGGTTGGCATCGCCATCCTGGTACAGGTCGCCATAACCGGTGGTGACCACGTTGTTGCCCCAGCCCTGGAGATCGATGCGCGAGCCGGTGTTGGCATTGCACACGGGGGCGTGGGTATCACTGGCGCCGGCGCCAACCAGGATAGCGCCCGAGTCACGCTTGGAGCGGTTGAAGCGGTCGGTGTAAATGTTATTGTCCAGGTTCACCGCGCCGGTGCCTGCGGCTTCGACCACAATGATACCGGCGCTTGTGGCGGCGGTGATGGCATCGAAGGTATCCTGCCAGTATTCGACCGGGATATACTCGAAGGCCGAGCAGTCGCAGCTATCCGGGCAGGTCATGGCGGTGCGCGGACCGAGGGCCATCACCGGCAGCAGGATGATGTCACCGGGGCGCAGCACGGCCGTGGCGGCCACAATGGCCTGCGAGATGCTGGTATAGCCCAGCGCGGAAAGCATGCGGATGTAGGTGTCGGGGGCAATGCCGGTGATACCGTAGCTGTTATCGCGGCCGGCGATGATGCCCAGTACAGCGGTGCCGTGGTTGATCCACTCCAGGTCTGATGCGTTGGCAGAGCCTTCCAGCAGGCTGTCGGGGCCGATGGGCAGGTCTTCATGGCCAATCTGCCAGCCGCCTTCGATGTCCAGCAGGGTAACGTTAGCGCCCTTGCTGCCGGTGGGACCGCCGGAGAGGGCCACGTTCATCTGCGCCAGGTAGCCCTGCTGGGCCACGTAGCTATCGGGCGTGGCGAGCAGGTTCGACGCCGGGGCAAGCAGCGGGGGCATGTAGGCCGTCTCCACCTGCGGGTTTTGCAGCAGGGCGTCTAACACAGCCTGGGCCTGTTCAAAGGTCACGTCTGGGCCGAGGTCGGCCTGGAAATAGCGGGCCAGCGGCGAGGCAGCCTGCGCGGCAACGCCCTCGCCGCCAGGCAGGGTGGTGAACATGGGCTGCAGGTTAAGGTCGGGCAGCTCCGCGGCGGGCTGTACTGCCTGCGCGCCGGCTCCGGCCACCATTTTGACGATCAACTGGTGATAATTCACCCGTTCCGGGCTGGCGGCGGGGGGTTCCGCCTGCGCGCGCACGGGTGAAGGTGTTGCGGCCGCACTGAGCAGCAGGCTGGCGACGATGAGCAGCCCGAACAGGTTGCTCCACCAGCGTTTCCCTGGCATTGTGCGAAAAACGTGTTGCATGTTGTGCCTCCGTTTGGTTTAGACTGCCTGTATTGGTTAAAACCACCCTGTACCGTTAAAGACCACCGTTAAACCAGTAAAAACACAGCCATCAGCACCACCAGGGCGCCGCGGTTGCCTGTATGGGCGCGTGGGCGGCCGGTGGCAGCACAGCGCGCGAAATGCCAGAGGGAATGGAGCATGCGATTGGCGGGCAAGCAAAAATATCAGAGCGTTGTGTGCTTAATATTGAGACGCGCAGCAAGGTGTTTTGGTTCCCGCCCCATTATAACGCAATCGGGCAGGGCGGTTGAGGTGATCGTATTCGGAGAAGACGCACCGGGTGGCAGCGCCTATGGGCTGTAGCGGTCGATCAGCGCGCCGAGGTAGCGCGATTTGATTTGCTGGTTGGCGAGCACCTGTTTGATCGGCGGGGCCTTGAGGATGGCGCCCAGGATGGCGGCCATGGCACGGTGGCTGGACAGGGCCTGGTTATCGAAAATCAGCTCCTGCAGCATGCCTTTTTCAATGGCGAGCATGACGATGCGATGCACAGATGTGACCGGTGTGATGACGCGCTCGCCGCGCGCTGCCAGGCGCAGCCCATCACGGTTGCAGGCGCGGACGCATACGCCGCAGCCCAGGCAAACATCAGCGTTCAGGCGGGCTTTTTTGCGGTTGGGCTGGGCCGGGTGGTTGGCAGACACCAGGCTCATCGCTTCCACCGGGCAGGCAGTTACACAGCGGCCACAGCCATTGCAGCGGCTTTCTTCTACTTCGGGCAGGTAGTTGGTGGTGGCAATGGGGTTGAGGATGCCCAGCCTGCGGGCGGCAACCAGCGCTTCACAGCAGCAGCCGCAGCAGTTGCAGATAAAGCTGACGGTGCGCTGTGCGTTCTCGCCGAACTGCACCAGATTGTTATCGTAAGCCTGCTGGAGCAGGTCGAGTCCCTCGGCAGCATCCACCCGGCGGGCGAAGCCATGGCGGATGAGCGAGTCGGCGGTGCTGCCAAAGGTCATGCAGATATCCATTGGCGCGGCGCAGGCACGATCGAGGTGCTGCATCTTGTGGCGGCAGTAGCACACTCCCACGCCCATGTGTTCGGTGGTGCGGATGGCATGGCTGGCGCGCTCATAATCATAGACGGTGAGCGTATTCTCGGGCGGGAGCTGCGGTTCCTGCACAAAAGCGCGCCCGGGTTTGGTTGGGTTTTCGAACAGCCCGCGCACAAAGTCTTCTTCCACGTTGAGATACTGGTAGTACAGCTCGGCCAGCACTTTCTGGTCCACGTCAGCGCGCACGCGCATCATTGAAAACTCAAAAAAGCCGGCCATGGGCGGCGGCAGGGTGTAGATCGTCTCGCCGTTGATCTCGGCATCCAGCAGGATGGCGCGGCCGGTGAGCTGGTCGAGCATCTTGCGGGCTTCGAGCGGCGACTGCTTCCAGGCGCGCGCTGCCTGTTCCACCGTGAAGGGCTTGATCGGCAGCAGCGCCACCAGCGCGGCTTCGCGCTCGGAGAACAGCAAGCTGAAGATCTGGTACAGGGTTTTGGAAGGCGGTGCGCCCTGGGGAAAGCGGTTGAGGCGGTCTGCTAAGGATTCATAACCGGATTTGAGAGTGGTGTGAGCCATGGATTAATTGTATAAGCATTTGCGCAGAAAAGCTTTGTCACAAATGTCACGAATTCTTCCCGATAGGCGCGCATCGGAAATGAAAAACGGGTGGTTTTGCCCCTGGCCAGGGGCAAAACCACCCGTTTCAAAAGAGCCATGCGGTCAGGGAACCTTTGAAATGAACTGCGGCCAGACCGGGTAGAACATCAACCACTGCTGGGGCACGCTGCGAATAAAGGCTTCGGCGCGGCTGAGCACCGCTTCGGCATTGCGCTCCATCTCCATCTTCAGGTCATCAAAACGCTGCATGTGGATGGGTCGTGATGCATCCACCAGGTAGCGGCCGCCGGCAATGCGCCGCACCGCGCCCACGACAATAGGCACATTATTCTTGATCGCCAGGCGGATATACGCCACCGGCATGGGCGCGGGGATGCCGAAGAAGCGCGGATGGTAGTTCGACTCTTCCAACGGGCGGTCCATTCCGGTAATAACAATGCCACCCCTGGCAAGGCGCTGCGAGGCGGAGCGCATCGATTCGAGCGACATGGGGGTCACTTCCATACCCGGCACCTGACGCAGCTTATTCTGCAGCTTATATCCGCCGGGCGGCTGCGGGTATGAAAGCACCTGAAATTCGAGACCGCGCAGGGCCATCGCGCGCCCGGCCAGGTCAAAGTTGCCGGTGTGCGGAACCACGAACAGGAAGCCGCCTTCGTGGCGCTCGACATCCATGAAATGCTGCATGCGCGGGGAGAAGAGCACTTTTTCCTGGATCACCCGCGGGCGGTTTACGTTGTGGTAAAAGTCATACAGCACATAGCCGGTGAAGCGGAATACCGATTCGGTCACACGGTCCAGATCACGGCTGCCCAGCTTCTGGCAGCTCACGATCCACTGGTTGGCACGCACGGCGCGCTGCTGCGCCGAGCCGCTGAGCCGGCCAATGGTGCGAGCGATGTTTTCCGCTAGGGAGTACCCGGTGCTTTGCGGCACGGCACGGCTGATGGCCATTGCAAGGCCCGAGGCAAGCCGGCTGTACAGGAAGGATTGGATCAGCATATTCTCTCTTCTTCGTCACACTGCGATCCGGCACGACGATGCGAAGCTACGCTGCAAACCCTATCTACGCGCCGCGGCCGGGAAAAACGATGTTGTCTATACGGTTAATAACACCATACCTATGGCAGGAGTCGCGGAAGGGCGGCGTCCATTCCCATCTGCCTGCCCGGTAACTTGAGGAAAAACGACTTAACACTAGTATAGGCCAGGAGCAGGTGGAAATCAACCGACCACCGGCAAAAAGGCGTGGGGGATTTCCCTCAGCTGGTATGCGTTTTTCCCTCAGGGCGTGGCAGCGGATACGCGCTGGAGTTTATTTGCCGGCGCCCAGCGGGATGTAGCGGCGGACGGCGGCGTTCTCATACGGCAGGCGCACCAGCCAGATGTACTGGCGCGCAGATGCCAGGCCGCCGCCCGGTTCGATGGCATTGGCCAGGATCTGGTTCCAACCGTCTAATCCCCACCCGGCGTTGAGGATGGTGGAAGAGAAGGTGTACGAGGTATCAGATCCAAGCACGGTGGCCAGCTCAACGTACTGCTGCGTTGGGGCATTCCAGCGGTAATAGCGCACCCCACAGCCGGTGCAGTTGTTGAGTTTTACTTTGAGCGTGATATTTTCCGTGCCCATGCGCCAGCGGCGGGTGTTGGTGACCGGGGCAAGCCAGTTCAGGCTCATTTCATCTTCTGCGCCGATGACATCGATGACGACGGATATCTTTTCACTGCATACCCGTGTCATCGGTGGCGGTGGAACACTCTGGCAGGCGCGGAAGGTAAATGTGTCGGTCAGGTATGTATGCGGGGCAGAGTAGGTGAATGAGCCGTCCGGTTGGACGGTAAGGGTGCCATTGGCCGGCGGATCAACGAGCACAGCGGTGAAGCCATCATCTTCCACATCTTCAATATCTTTGAGCAGCCCGTTGACATAGTCGGAGGTGATCTCCGGGTCCTGGCCATCATTGCGTACGGCAACCACCTGGAGCACGCCATCGACAGATACGCTGAAGTACTTGCCTGGAAGGCTGGGGTTCAAGCTCGGGGCATCATCTACCGGGGTGATGGTGATGTTGATGATGATCGTATTCGACTGCGCCACGCCATCCGACGCGCGGTAGGAGAAGGTGTCGGGGCCATTGTAGTTGCTCTGCGGCGTATAAGTGAATAGGCCGTTGGGCTGCAGGTTGACTGTGCCGTGCAGCGGCGCGCTGACGATGGACGCTGTCAGCGGGTCGTTATCGATGTCTGTGTCATTGGTGAGCAGGCCATTGCTGGTTACGCTGAACGCGATGTCCTCGGCGGTGGTATAGGGTCCATCGACCACGGCAACCGGCACGTCATTGACCGGCGTAACCGTGATGGACACGGTGGCGGGCGAGGCCGCGTTCACCTGGCCATCATTGGCGAAGTATGTGAAGCTGTCGGGCCCGTTGTAGTTGGCCAGAGGCGTATACGTGAACGAGCCGGTGGTGCCGAGGGTCAACGTGCCGTGGGCGGGGAGTGTGTTGATTACCGCGCGCAGGCTGTTATTTTCTACATCGGTATCATTCGCCAGCACGCCGGGTGTGGCAACGGTCAGCGTGCCGTCTTCAGCAATGGTGTAGGCGGTATCGTTGACGCCAACCGGCGCATCATTGACCGCATTGATGGTAATGCTGACTGTGGCCGGGGTGGAGAGGGCGTTTTCCGAGTCGCGTACCCGGAAAGTGAAGGAGTCGTCACCGTTGTAATTGGCGGCCGGGGTGTAAGTGAGGTTCGGCGCCGTGCCGGTGAGCGTGCCATGCAGCGGGGCATCGACCACGAGGAAAGCCAGCGAGGCTGGTGTTTCAATGTCGGTGCCCGCCAGCAGGATAGCAACCGCTGTATCTTCATCGGTGGTGGCGGTGCGGGCGGTGGCGACGGGCGTGTCGTTTACCGGGCGGATCGTCAGGCTGACAAGCGTTTCCGCGGAATACGCGCTGCCATCAAAGGCGCGGTAGCGGAAGCTATCGGCGCCGTTGTAATTGGAGACGGGGGTGTAGGTGAATGCGCCGTTGGCGTTGAGCGCCAGCGTACCATGCAACGGCTGGGTGTGGAGCACCGCGGTCAGGCCGGTTGAGTCGATATCATTATCGTTACTCAGGACGCCATTGGTGATCGTGACGACGAGCGGCGTGTCTTCATCGAATGCAGGGTACGAATCATCGACACCTACCGGAGCATCGTTGAGCGGAGAAACATCGATCGTCACCGTGGCGTCTGCAAAGGCGCCGGATGGGTCGGTTGCGCGATAGGTGAAGCTATCTGGCCCGTTGTAATTGGCGGTGGGCGTGTAGGTGAAAGCGCCGTTGCTGCTGAGCTGGAGCGTGCCATGCTGCACGCCGGTGACCACCGTAGTGCTTAGCGGGTTACCGTCGGGGTCTGTGTCATTCGCCAGCACGCCGGGGGGCGTCACGGTGAGGGTAGTATCTTCATCGGTACGGTACGGGCCATCATTGGACGGAGTGGGAACATCATTGACCGGGTCGACGCGGATGGTGACGGTGGCTGTCTGGGTAGACTGCGATTGGCCATCGCTGGCAAAGTAGGTGAAGCTGTCTGTGCCAGTGTAATTGGCTGCGGGAGTATAGAGGAAGGAACCATCCTGGCGCAGGGTGAGCGTGCCGTGACCTGGGCCGGCGCCGGGCACAACCGAAAGCGTATTGTTTTCCACATCGCTATCATTAGAAAGCACGCCGGGAGCATTTACGCTGAGCGGGGTATCTTCATCGGTGAAGAAGGTGGTGTCATCGCGCGCTACGGGCGGGTCGTTGACGGGATTGATGTTGATGGTCACCGTGGCAGCATTCGAGCGCGCCTGGCCGTCATTGGCGTAATAGGTAAATGTATCGGCGCCGTTATAGTTTTCATTGGGCGTATAAGTGAAAGCGCCGTTGCTGCTCAATGCCAGCACCCCATGCGCGGGTGAGGTGCCCGGATCGGCGATGAGCGTGTCGCCGTCGATGTCGCCGTCATTGGTCAGGATGCCGGGCGCGGCGACAGACAGCGGGGTGTCTTCGTCGATTGTATAGCTGTTGGCGGCCGCTTGCGGAGCGTCATTGCGGGCATCCACGCTGATGGTAACCGTAGCGGGGTTGAGGGAATCGCTCGTTCCATCGTTTACGTAGTATTGGAAGGTGTCTGTCCCGGAAAAGTCTGGGACGGGTGTATATATGAAGGAACCGTTGGCATTAAGGGTCAGCGAGCCGTGGTCGGTTCCATCGATCACCATGGCGTAGAGCGTATCCGGGTCGGCGTCAGTATCGTTGCCCAGAACGCCCGGCGCGGCGATGATGAGCTGGCCGTCTTCCGCGATGGAATAGTTGTTATCCACGGCAACGGGAAGATCGTTCACCGGGGCGATCGTGAGCGTAACCACCGCCTCATTCGATACTGCGCTGCCATCACTTGCCTGGTAGGTGAATGAGTCGGTGCCGTAGAAATTGGCATCCGGCGTGAAGGAAAAAGATCCATCCGGTTGGAGATCGAGCGTGCCGTAGGATGGCCCGGCTACTAACTGCGCGGTGAGCGGGTCATTATCGACATCTTGATCATTGGCCAGGACGCCCGTCTGCGCAGGAACATCGAGCGTGGTGTCTTCATTCAGATTGTAGCCTTCATCATCGGCGGTGGGTGCGTCGTTCTGCGCGATGATGGTGATGATGACCGTGGCGGCCGCCGAAAGCCCGGTGCCATCATCCGCAAAATACGTGAACGATACCTGGCCGGTAACGTTTTCGGCCGGAATGTAAATGAAGGAACCATCATCCGACAGGCTCAGATTGCCGGATGTTACATCGCTGCCCAAAACGGCAGTCAGCCCGTCAGATTCTTCATCGCTGTCGTTTCCCAGTACACCGGGTGTGTCTACACTGAGTGGAGTGTCTTCAGGCGTGGTGTAAGCGAGATCGTCCTGGGCGACAGGCGCGTTTCCAGAAGCCAACGGGCGGAAAAGGTGGCCGTCAGCCTGGATGGGTGAGGCTGAAGCCTGCGGTTGAGCAGAAAACGAGGCTGTAGAAAATGCGTAAATCAATACCAGGAAAACACGCAGGACGGTATTCATGGGATTCTCCCATTGGAGCGATATATTGGGTCAGCGCGGGCGGTGATGTTCATTCAGAAACAGACTATGGAGCTTACGGACGTGGTTTTTTGGTCTTGGTGCTGGTAGGCGCAGGCGGCGGATTAGTAGGCGGGTTGACGGTGGCCGTCGGCTGGGGGATGATGGTTATGCCAATGGTCGGGGCCGGTTGGGTAGCAGTCGGCTGCGGGGGCTGCGTGGCGGCTACCGTGGGAGGAACCGAGGTGTCGGTGGGAGCAGTTGTCGGCACGCTGGTAGGCGGCTGTGGCGTTGGTAGCTCTGTTGGTACGCTAGGCGTTGTCGGTATCGGTGTGGTCGGTATCGCAGTAGGAGGCACCGCGGTAGGCGGCGGCTGCGTGCGCGGCACGCTGGTGGGTTTCCTTGTCGGCTTGGGCTGCACCGGCTCGCGCGTGCGGGTCGGCTCGATGTACTGGCGTGGACGGCCGGCAGTGGGCGTGGTTGTGATGGTGGTAGGCGTTACCCCGGGCGGCAGAGTTGCCCGGGCTACCGTGGTCGAACGCGAGAGATCGTACTGGCACGCCGGTGGGCCATCCTGGCCTTCATTAAACGTACGCAGAGCCGCATACGTAATTTCACCCTGCTGGATTTCGCCATCGGTGGGGTTGCTGGAACGGGGGAAGTTTTCCAACCAGGCAATCGCTTCACTGAACGTGGTGCTGATGGATGTAACCTCCGCGCCGTTTTGCTGGTTGAGGACAGCGGTAAAGACCTGCCCAAACAGCCGGTCCCAAAGATCTCCGTTGGGACGGCCCATGACGGCTAGCATGTCATCGCGCGAATAGATCTGCTCACCCACGCGGTAGTTGGAAATACGCCACGCGCCCGGGAATTGCAGCCAGGTTTCTAGCGGGAAGGTGCAGTTGTACGCGGAAGTAGGGAGGACGGTCCCATCAATAATAATGGAGGCAATGCCCGGCTGTTCGGTGAGGGTCGGGGTGCTTGTTTTGGCGTTTGGATCCTGGGTTTGCAGCGTAAGACTGACTTCGTTGGCACTGGACGCAACAATATAGGTGATGCCGATTGCCAGGACAACCGAAACCACACTGACGACGAAGACTGCCGCGATGCTCTTGCCGTTCATTGCTCTCGTTCCTTGATGTTAATAACATTACCCCCATTCGACCTGATCCAGTCGATATATCGATTATATTGCACCGGGCAGAAACATACAATCATGGATTTCCCGCTCCACAGCAGGGGTGAAATGTCACCCAGGCTGCGCGGGAGATGGTTGGGAGCCTGCGGCCGGGTCCGGCTCGACCTCGGTGTAGGTATCGATCAGCCGGCTGGTGGCTGGCTGGGTCACATTTCGGCTGCGCATGCCGGTTTCGGCGAGGATATTAAAGCCAATGCTATTCTTGACCGAAAATTCGCCATGCTGCTGTGCCATTTCATCGTACACAGCGAACCATTCCGGGCGGCTTTCGACAGCCAGGAAGAACTGGTCGACCAGATTTGCTGCATATGGCTGCGGAAGGGTCGCGAGGACCCGTTTGACGAACTCTTCTACCGTTATATACTCCATTGTCCCCTCTACATTAATATAACCGTACAATCGTCAGGTAAAGTTATTATACCTCGCAGCGAAAAGATTTAGGGTTGTCTTTTGGCGCTGGTTTTACTGCGCGGGTTGGATATCGACGATTTCGCCAAAGGCGTTCATCACCAGCGACCACTGCGTGCCGCGCGCCGCGGACAGATAGAGCTGTTCGTCGCGGGTGCGGAACGTTTTTTCGCCATTCGCGGTCTGAAACACGATGGTGTAAACCTCTTCGCGGTCGCCCTCGCGCTGCCCCTGCGCCAGCGAGACCACCGGCCAGCTTGGCCGCTGGTCGCTGCCCTGTTCTACAAGCTGGTTTACCTGCTGCCACTCCTGCACGGTATAGGAGCAGTACTCTTCATATATTTCGTACTGGCAGTCCTGCACCACTTCGGCGTAGCCGTTGCCGCGGTCGACGGTGTACGGCTCGCCACAGACCTTAACTGAATCACTGCCCTGCGGCTGGTCGGAGGTGGTGTAGAGGCGGCGCTCGCAGCTTTGCGGCTGCACACCGGCAGGCAGCTTGGGCTGCCAGTCGGAGCGCTGGACGGGCTGCAGCGCCTGGATGCTGACGATGCGCTGCCAGGAGCGGTCGGCTACGGAGGCTTGCACATCACTGGTGCGCGAAAGCAGCATGATGCCGCCGACCACCAGGCACAGCACACCGGCGATGATGATGGCCACCAACCAGGCGGGGAATTTCCGCGCCGGGGTCTGCGCAGCTGGCGCAGCGGGAGCAGCAACGCCCAGGCTGGCGCCGCAGCTTTTGCACTGCAGGGCGTCAGCGGGGTTGAGCGTGCCACAGTTGGGGCAGGGGACCTGGGGCACCGCCGCTGCCGCGTAGGCGCCAAGCACCGTTCCGGCTTCGCGCTGCGTGCCGGTGGCAAGGTCGGCGCCACACGACAAGCATTCCTTGTTTGTGGCAGGGTTGCGCGCGCCGCAGAATCCACAGTGGATGTCGGCCCCGGCGGCGGCCTGGGCGATCTCCTTCGGGTCGGTCAGCATCTGCGCGCCGGCGTCCTGCTGGAACTGAACGTCTGCCGGTTGGGGCGCGCCGCAGCCGCGGCAGAAGCGGAAGTTCCCCGGGTTTTTATTCTGGCAGTTTGGGCATACCCAAACCATGCGCACAAATCCAAGCGATTCTCTGGGCATAATCACCTGCGATGGTTGATGTTGTGCTTATCAGTATAAATGAGGGTGGTTATGAAGGCAAGCGCAAGCAAAATCTGGATGTGGTAATTGGCCGCTAAGTTGGGTATGATAAGAAGTGGGAGGGAATCCTATGGCGCAAAAATCCGTTTTTGCACGCGGTTTTTGCCTGGTGCTCTTGCTGGCCATTGCACTGCTTCCATGGATCCCACGGCAGATCACCCGTGCGGCAACCCTGGCGGGGTTGTCGGACCCGGGGCCATATCACGCGGGCCTGCGGGATGTGACCGTTACGCGGGGCGACGGCACGACGTTTACCGCCGCGCTGTACTACCCGGCCAAAACCAGCGGCCAGGATGCTGTTTTCGATGGCAGCGGCGGGCCATACCCGGCGATAACCTATGGCCATGGGGCGGTATCCGAGGTGAGCTACTCGGCCGACCTTCTGGAACACCTGGCCACGCGCGGGTATTTTGTGATTGCGTCGAAAACGTACAGCGGGTTTGTGTTCGAAGTAGACCACGCCAAATTCGCGCAGGATATGTCGGACTGCCTGACCTACCTGGTACAGCAGAACAACGACAGCGGCTCCCCGTATTACCACAAAGTAAAGGTCAGCGCCTTTGGCGCGTCGGGGCATTCCATGGGCGGCGGGGCGAGCATCCTGGCAGCACACAACGACGCGCGGATTAAGACGGTAGCGAACCTGGCCCCCCAGGCCGATACTATCCCTCCGGCTTCAACGGCAATTGAGAGCCTGGGCATCCCGGTGCGGCTGCTGGCGGGCTCGTGTGATGGAATTACCCCGGTGAACGACCACCAGCAGGTGCTGTACAACCACGCGCACGCGCCCAGGCAGCTTGCCATCCTGCAAAAAGCCACGCATAACGGCTTTGCGCCTGCACCCATTACGCTCCCAGAAACCTGCACCGGCGGCGCGATGGAGCAAAGCACGCAATCCGCCCTGACACGCGCCTGGGTCACCGGCTGGTTCGATTATTACCTGAAAGGTGATAGCAGCCTGGAGAGCCTGATCTGGGGCGCGGGGCTGCAGGCCGACTCGCGCGTGGTGGTGCAGGCGGATGCGGGCAGCCCTACGCCGACGAATACCCCGCGGCCAACGCGCACGCCGCGCCCGCCTTGCGAGGAGGATTGCCAGTTTTTCTTCCCGTTTGGACGGTAGAAAAACCGGGCAGATGGCCGGTGCGGCCGGCAGGGGTTTATCGTAGACTGGTGACGATACCATTCCCGGATGCCAGGAGTGCCCCATGACTATTTGCTGCCGGCCGTACCAGACGGAAGAAGATTACTGGCGCATGCGCGCCTTTTTACGGGCCGTTTATGTGGAGAACGGCCACCAGAACCATAGCTGGCACGTGGCGCGGCTGGAATATGCGCGCTGGCATACCTGCCTGAACTGTGCCGGAGTGCGGCTTGAAGACGTGACCACGCTGTGGGAACAAGATGGCGAATTGATCGGCTTTGTTTTGCCGGATGGCGGGCGTGGAGAGGCGCACCTGAACATTGCTCCCCGGTGGCGCTCCAGCGCGCTGGAAGAGGAAATGATCGCGACGGCCGAAGAACGGCTGTGGCGGCAGGAAGCGGATGGGACGCGCAGCCTGACGGTGTGGGCGCGCGCCGGCGATGGCCTGCGCCAGGATATCCTGGCACGGCGCGGGTATGCGCGCGGCGACGAGCCTGAACATAACTGGCAGCGCGACCTGCGCCGTCCAGTCGAGATGGCGCAGGCGCCAGCGGGTACCACCGTGCGCTCGCTGGGCGACGGGCTGGAGCTGTTGGAACGCTGTTATGCATCCGGGTTGGGTTTTCATAACGGCGATATCCGCGTGGCGGTGGAAAACCGCGAAGACGTAAGCTGGTACCGCAACATCCAGACCGCGGCGCTCTACCGCCGTGACCTCGATATCGTGGCGGTCGCGCCGGATGGGTCGGTCGCGGCGTTTTGCACCGCCTGGCTGGATGACGTGACCCGCAGCGCGATATTCGAGCCGGTCGCCACTGTGCCCGCACACCAGCGCCGCGGGCTGGGCAAGGCGATGATGACCGAAGCCATGCGCCGGCTGCAGCGCATGGGCGCGCTACATGTTTCGGTAGCCGGGTTTTCTACGCGCGCAATTGCGTTGTATACTTCAGTAATGGGGCCCGAGCGTGAGCTGTACGAGCCCTGGGAAAAACGATGGGGGGCCGGCGGATAGCCGGCTCTTCTTAAGCAACGGAAAGGTTGTATGAATTACCGGTATTCTTCCCATATATTGCGATGGAGCCTGATGGTGTTGATTTTGCTGGCAGGCTGCACCAGCGTGGCGCCTGCCGCCACGCAAACTGCCGCGCCTACGCACACCCAAACAGCACTGCCAAGCGCCACACCGACCGCGCTGCCCAGTGCGACCGCTACGAGTACGGCTACGCCGCGGCCCAGCCGCACGCCAACAATCACACCAACGGCGACGATCACGCCAACGCCCACCATTACACTCACCCCTACCTGGACACTCACGCCCACGCGCGATGCGCCGGATGTAACGGTGAAGATGCAGGCCAACTGCCGCTACGGGCCGGGGATGGCGTACCTGTATCGCTGGGGGCTGTACCCGGGCGATAAGGCACGGGTGGACGGGCGCAACTGGAATGGAAGCTGGTGGTGGATTTTGCCCGAAAACTTGCCCGAATCGCACTGTTGGGCTTCAGAAATTGTATTTAATGAAAAGGTGGATATGGCCAGCGTGCCGCTGGTGACCGTTCCGCTGCCGCACACTACCTTTGCCGGCCCGCCGGGCAATGTGCGCGCCGAGCGCAAGGGCAACCAGGTGACCGTACGCTGGGATGTGGTGCCGCTGAGCGACGATAAGCGCCGCGGCTACCTGCTCGAGACGATGGTATGCCAGGATGGCGCGATCTTCCCGCTGATCGTGCAGACAGACGAGACGGAATACACCTTCCGTGATGATGACACCTGCGCGGGGCAGTCGAGCGGGCTGCTGTACACGGCTGAGAAGCACGGCTATTCGGACCCGGTGCAGATCCCGTGGCCGTAGCCAGCCAATAACAATGGATATCAATGTAAGAGACCGGCGCAAGCCGGTTTCTTTTCCGCTTGGAATGAATACAAAATCGTACTTGACAAAGTATACGTAATTGTATACAATGGTGTTGTCACCCAATTGATGAGGGAACCTATGCCAGAAACCCAATCTGCAAACCGCAGCAATGATATTTTTTCAGTTTTGAAGAAGCGCATTGTCGCGTGGGAGTATGCCCCCGGGTACCGCCTGACCGAGGAAGGATTGTGCGAGGAATTTGGCATCAGTCGCAGCCCGGTGCGCGAAGCACTGCGCATGCTGGTGGAAAACGGACTGGTGGATAAAGAACCGCACAAGGGCTACACAGTCAAGCAGCTCGATCTGCAGGAAATCCACGAGCTGTATGATGTGCGCCTCGCACTGGAAGTATACGTGGTGGTGCAACTGGCCCAGGGCAGCTACGAGTGCGAAGGCTTTGACGCACTATACACTACCTGGAAGACTCTGGAAAAATCCGCGATGACCAACACCGAGGATTTTGCCAAGCTGGATGAAAACTTCCACGAGACGCTGGCGCGTTGGACCGGTAACCGCACCCTGGCGCAGATGATCCATTCGATCGACGAGCGGCTGTACTTTATCCGCGTGACGGATATCACCACCACCGAGCGCCTACGCGCTACCTGCGAGCAGCACTTGCGCATCCTGGATTGCATCAAAGCCAGAGACGTCAATTGCGCGCGCGCCGCGCTGCATGAGAACATTGAAAGCGGCCGCAAAAATGTGGAACACGCTATCAAAGAAGCGCTGGCGCGCGCCTATTTCGGGCCGCGGGCCGGCGCTTAATTATTCTGGAAGGGAGAGAGAAATGCGAAAAGGCACTATTCAGGCAGAACCGTACGAGTTTGAGTTTGATCTTGAGACGACCGCGCTGGTGATGATCGATATGCAGCGTGATTTCGTCGAGCGAGGCGGGTTTGGTGAGATGCTGGGCAATGACGTATCCCTGCTGCGCGACTCGATCGAACCGTGCAAGCGCGTGCTGGAAGCGGCGCGCAAATCCGGAATGTTCGTTATCCATACCCGCGAAGGCCATCGCGCCGACCTGGCCGACCTGCCGGCGAATAAGAAGGAACGCGGCCGGTTGAGCACCACCATCGGTGACGTTGGGCCAATGGGGCGCATCCTGGTGCGTGGGGAAGTGGGCCACGACATCATCCCCGAGCTGTACCCGCTGCCGGGCGAGCCAGTGATCGACAAACCGGGCAAAGGCGCGTTCTATGATACCGATCTGATGGGCGTGCTGCGCAATCGCGGGATTAAGAGCCTGATCGTTTGCGGCGTGACTACCGAGGTGTGCGTGCACACCACCGTACGCGAGGCGAACGACCGCGGCTTCAATGCTCTGGTCCCCGAGGACTGCACCGCTTCGTACTTCCCCGAGTTCAAGCGCGTGGCGCTGGAAATGATCAAGGCGCAGGGCGGTATTTTTGGCTGGGTGAGCGATTCCAACAAAGTTATCGAAGGGCTGGAAAAAGCCGCCGCTTAACACAAGCTTCTTGCAGGGCCCATCTTCAACCAGGAAGGCAGTGGTGCAAATGAACCAAACAAGCAATAAAGCGTTGAAGGTTCCATTCTGGGTGTCGGGAGACTGGAACGGTTTCTTCGGTCTGGGAACGAACAGCCTGTTGAACATCCTGGTTCTCTCCGGGCTGCTGCTGGGCGTTGTGCAAATGCCCGCCGAGATCGTCTTCCGGCGCATCGTACCGGCGGTAGGTTTCATGCTGTTCCTGAGCAATATTTACTATGGCTTCATGGCGCGCCGGCTGGCGGTGAAAGAGAACCGCACGGATGTCACCGCCATGCCGGCCGGGCCCAGCGTGCCGCACATGTTTATCGTGGTGCTGGTGATCATGATGCCGGTAAAGATTGCCACAGGAGACCCCATCCTGGCCTGGCAGGTAGGCCTGGCGTGGGCATTTATTGAAGGGCTGGTTAACTTGAGCGGGGCGTTTTTTGCCCCATACATTCGCAAGCTGACCCCGCGTGCCGCGCTGCTGGGAACGCTGGCGGGTGTTTCCATCGCCTTTATCGCTCTGCGTCCGACCATGCAGGTCTTCACTCCCTATCCGTGGATCGGCCTGGTGTGCCTTGCGATCGTGCTGGGTGGCTGGTTTGCCGGAGTGCGTTTCCCGTTCAACATACCGGCCGGCCTGGTAGCGATTTTCGTCGGCACTGTGATGGCGTGGGGCGCAACACTGTTTGGATGGGCGCCGGTCATGGACCCGGTGGCGTTACGCGAGTCATTTGGCGGCCTGGGTCTCGCCCTGCCCGTGCCGCAGTTCAGCAATCTGATCGCCGGGTTCAAGAACATTGCCCCGCTGCTGGTAACGGCGATCCCGTTTGGCGTGTACGACTTCATTGAAGCCATGGATAACGTAGAGAGTGCTTCCGCGGCAGGTGATGACTATAACGTGCGTGAGGTTCTGGTGGTGGATGGTGTCAACAGTATCATCGGCACCGTCTTCGGCAGCCCATTCCCCAATGCAGTCTATATCGGCCATCCCGGCTGGAAGGCGGTGGGCGGGCGCATCGGCTACTCGCTGGCCACCGGCGCTCTCGTCATCAGCGTAACCCTGCTGAACATTGTGCCAGTGCTGCTCAACCTGATCCCGCTGGTGGCGATCCTGCCGATTCTGCTCTACATCGGCGCGTTGATTGGCGCGCAGGCCTTCCAGGCCACACCGCGACTGCATGCTCCGGCCATTATTCTGGCGTTGATCCCGCACATCGTCTCGTGGGGCAAAGGCCAGGTTGACAGCGCGCTGACGGCGGCGGGAATTGACCCCAACAGCATTATCGACGCTATGGCAGCAAATAACGTGCTGTATGAAGGCATGGCCAAGGTGGGTGGTGGGGCGATCCTGAGCGGCCTGGTGATCGGTGCAATCGCGGTCTTCCTGCTGGACCACAAGCCGCGGTTGGCGGCAGCATATGCGCTGGCGGGCGCGGTGCTGGCATACTTTGGTTTCATCCATGCCGAACAGGTGCAATTTGGCAACAACGGTCTGCCCACGCCGATCACGGTCGGTTACCTGCTGGTAGCGGCAGCCTGCTTCCTTTTCTACTACCTGCCGTATACCGAAAGCACTCCGCCAGAGGCAGGCTAGCGTTTTTGTTCATCCATCTTGTTCAACCATCTTAATCACAGGAGAGGTTCCATGGATACCGTAGCAGTAAAGACGACAGGAAAACCCAAGCTTTGGGTGGCCGGTGACCTGAACGGCTTTTTCGGGCTGGCAACCAACAGTATTACCAACACGCTGGTGGCCGTTTCGCTGATGCAGTTTGTGATTGGTTTCCCCAAGGAAATCCTGTTTGGCCGCATCGTGCCCGGGCTTGTGCTTTCCCTGGCTGTTGGCAATATCTATTTTGCCTATATGGCATACAAGCTGGCGAAGAAAGAGGGCCGTGATGATGTGACGGCCGTGCCGTATGGCATTTCGGTGCCGCATTACTTCCTGGTGACATTTGCCATCATGCTGCCGCTCAAGTTGAATGGGGCGGACTTCAACACCATTTGGAGCGTGGGGGTGGCATGGTGCTTCGTGCACGCTATCGTCGCAACGATTGGCGCGTTTGTGGGCCCCACGATGCAGCGGCTGACCCCGCGGGCGGCGATGCTGGGCACGCTGGCAGGGGTTGCGATCACCTATATTGCTATGGGCGCGGCGTTCAACGCCTGGAACGTGGCCTGGTTGAGCATGGTCTCGTTCGGTATCATCTTTGTGGGCTGGCTGGCGAACATCCAGTTCCCCGGCAAGCTTCCGGCCGGCCTGGTAGCGGTCATTCTGGGCATTATCTTCGGCTGGGCTTCGGGCTACATGAAGGTGGGCACGCTGACCGAAGCGGTCGCGAACGCTGCGATAGCCATCCCCGTACCGCAAATCCAGGTGCTGCTGCAGGGCCTGCCCCTGGTGACGCCCTACCTGGTGACGGCGATCCCCCTGGCGATCTACCTGTTCCTCGAATCGCTGAACAATATCGAATCGGCCGCAGTGGGCGGCGATAACTACAGCACGCGCGAAGCCATGCTGGCGGCCGCGGGCGGCACAGCGGTAGCATCCCTGTTCGGTTCGCCGTTCCCCACCCTGATCTACATCGGCCACCCGGGTTGGAAGTCGGTAGGCTCGCGCATCGGCTATTCGTGGATGACGGGCGTGGCGATGTTCCTGCTGGGCGTGCTGGGTCTGCTGGGTATTCTCTCCGCGGTGATCCCGGTGGTGGCAATCCTGCCCATCCTGGTCTACATCGGTGTGCTGATCACCTCCCAGGCCTTCAGCGCCAGCCCCAAGCGGCACGCGCCGGCGGTGGCAATCGCCATCATTCCCTGGATCGCGGACTACGTGACCAATAACGTCAATAACGCGCTGAGCGGGGCCGGCACCAATGCCGCGACGCTGGGCATCGATAAGCTGACTGCGGCGGGCGTGAGCTATGGCGGCATGACCGTGCTGGGCGCCGGCTCGATCCTGGTCGGTATGATCCTGGGCGCAATCGTAGCCTTCGTCATCGATCGCAACTGGAAGGGCGCCATCGGTTACACCCTGTTCGGCGCACTGGCAGCCTGGTTTGGGTTCATCCACAGCTCGCAGCTGCGTTTCTTCCCGCAGGGACCGTTCAACTTCACTGACCCGAACTTCAACGCCAACTGGGGACCGGTGGTCGGCTACCTGCTGATCGCGCTGCTGTTCGTGGTGATGCGGTACTACACGCGCAACGAACCGGCTCCTGTGATCCCGGAAGACGAGTGCTAACGTGGGATTTCGAGCAGCCTGAGGCGCAAGCCTCAGGCTGCAAATTGAAACCATGCACCTGAGAGCCCTTTCGATCGGCGAAGCCGTACCGCGCGAAACATTTGATGCCAGCGTTCAATCGGCATTTGACAGCGCTTTGAACCTGCGGCTGGCCAACGAAGACCGCCTGGTGACGCTGCTGAACTCTGAACATTACGAACTGCCGCAAGGAATCCGGGTATGGACAGCAGGCCAGAAGCTGCAGGACGTGACACCGGGCACGCGGGCAGTGCTGCGCAGCGGCGTTTTGCGCTTTGAAGGCTCGGCTTTGCGCGTGGATTTGCGCGGCGCGCCGGTATGGGAATGCCCGGTTCCCGGGCTAGCGATCGATATGACTGATCCGGCGGTATGGGCCGGGTGGCAGAGCGCGTGGGGCTTGCTGAATGCGGAGCAGCACCGCCGGGGAGCCGAGATCGTGGGCGAGCTGCTACTGCAACCTGAAGCAGGCACGGCGTTGAGCCGGCGCATCCAACCGGCGCTGGACCAGGTATTGACGGCATTGCGGCAGCAAAACGCGGCGCGCGCGGCGCAGGCCTCAGCCGGGCTGGTGGGCCTGGGCCCGGGAGTGACACCATCTGGTGATGACCTGTTGATTGGCTTGCTGGCGGCGCTGTGGGCCGGCGCGGCACAGCGCGCGGAGCGTAAGGCATTTGTGAACCAGTTTACGGCCGGGATGGTGGAAGCAGCGCGGAAGACCGGCGAGATCAGCCGCACTTACCTGATGCTCGCCGGACGCGGCCAGTTTTCCAGCGCGGTATCATGGCTGGTCGAGGCGTTGGCTGGCGGCAAAGAGGTGGAAGCAGCCGTACAGGCCGCCATGCGTGTGGGGCACTCCTCGGGGATGGACACGGTGAGCGGGTTATTACTGGGTTTGCTGGTGGAACGGGGAGTGGAAGGCTGGCTGTTGAAGGCGGCCGGCTCACTGTAGAGTGGGAGAGAGGCAAAGAAATGGCAACTGCAAAACGGATTATCAAAAACCTGTATCGCGACTCGGTGTCATTGATGCAGTTTTCGGAAAAATTGAACGTGCTGGAAGGCATCCGGCAGGCTTCGGCGGTGATGGCTACCGAAAATAATATCAGCCTGCTGGTCGAGGCCGGTTTGCTGGCTGAAGCTGCAGCCCCCAGTCCCAACGACCTGCTGATCGTGGTCGAGGGGCAAGACGATGCTGCAGTGAATGCCGCGCTGGAAACCGCCGAGGCGCTGCTGAAGCAGAAATCATCCGGCACCAGTGAAGGCGGGCCAAGGCAGGTGCCCCCCAAAAGCATTGAGATGGCTTTGGAAGCATTGCCGGGCGCGAACTTTGTGCTGATATCTACGCCGGGCGAGTATGCGGCCGCTGAGGCGCAAAAGGCGCTGCAGCTAGGACTGCACGTGATGATGTTCAGCGATAATGTGAGCATCGAAGAAGAAATCCCGCTCAAGCAGTACGCCCAGGCGCATGACCTGCTGGTGATGGGCCCGGACTGCGGGACAGCCATCATCAACGGCGTGCCACTGGGATTTGCCAACATGGTGCGACGTGGCGACATAGGCGTAGTAGCAGCTTCGGGCACCGGTTTGCAGCAAGTGACCAGCCTGATCGATCGTTTTGGCGCCGGCATCACCCAGGCAATTGGCACGGGCGGCCATGATTTGAAAGCGGAAGTGGGCGGTATCACCATGCTGCAGGGGATCGAAGCCCTGGCCAAAGACGCCGCTACGAGAGTGATTGTTCTGGTTTCCAAGCCGCCGGCGCGCGAAGTGATGGCAAAGGTACTGGAAAAGGCCGCGCAGAGTGGCAAGCCGGTAGTGGTGGAGTTTATCGGCGCAGATTCGGGGGCGATCAGCGGTGAAAACCTTTACGGAGTGAAGACGCTGGAAGATGCTGCTAGCGCGGCGGTAATGCTTTCGCAGTCGAAACCGGTGGGACCTTTCCGCGAGGAACTGCCCGAGCGCTACCAGGCGCAGGTAGAACCGGCGCGAGCGCAGCTCCAGGCAGGGCAGAAGTACATTCGCGGGCTGTTCAGCGGCGGTACCTTCTGCTATGAAACGGTGCTGTTATTGAGCGAAGCGTTGGGCAAAGTGTATTCAAACACTCCCATCCGCAAGGAAGATGCTATTCCTAACGTGTGGAAATCGCAGGGGCACACAGTGATTGACCTGGGCGATGACCTGTTTACGCAGGGCCGGCCGCACCCCATGATTGACTTCCGGCTGCGCAATGAGCGCATCGTGCAGGAAGCCAAAGATCCGGAAACTGCCGTGATCCTGCTGGATATTGTGCTGGGCTATGGATCAAACATGGACCCGGCCGGAGAGCTGGTTCCGGCGATCCGGCAGGCGCAGGTTGCCGCCGGAGAGCGTAAGGTAGTCTTTGTCGGATCGGTGTGTGGCACCGACTCAGACCCACAGAACCTGACCCAGCAGGAACACATGCTGCGCGAAGCCGGCGTAATTCTGACGGACAGCAACGCCCAGGCGGCGCGGCTGGCCGCGGCGGTAGTCAAATAGAGGCAGAAATGGTCAATCAACTTTTTGAACAGGAATTGCAGGTAGTGAATGTGGGGTTGGCCTCGTTCGCCGAGTCGATTACGGGCACCGGCGGCAAGGCGCTGCAGCTCGACTGGCGCCCACCGGCCGCGGGAGATAAGGCCACCGGCAAGAAGCTGGCTGCGCTGATCAATGATCCGGGCGTAGAGGCCGCAAACCGCACTGCTTTCGAGCGTTTTCTGGCAGCACAGCCGGTGTTGGTGGGGGTGGAAGCGGCGAAAACCGCTATCCCGGGCCTAGGTGAGCGCACGCTGCTGCACGCGGGGCCGCCCATCGAATGGGCGCGCATGTGCGGCCCAATGCAAGGGGCTATGATTGGTGCAATCCTGTATGAAGGCTGGGCTGAGACGCAGGATGCCGCGCGGGCGCTGGCGCAGAGCGGAGAAATTACCTTTGCGCCGGATCATCACTATGGGGCAGTGGGGCCAATGGCGGGCGTGATCAGCCCGTCGATGCCGGTGTGGATCGTGGAAAACCGCGACCGTGGCAACCGGTCGTTCAGCAATATGAACGAAGGTCTGGGGAAGGTGCTGCGTTTTGGGGCCAATGACCCATCCGTGCTCGAACGCTTGAAGTGGATGGAAGCCGTGCTGGGGCCGGCGCTGCGCGCCGCGCTGCAGGTGGTGGGTGGGATTGAGCTGCGGCCGATTATCGCCCAGGCGCTGCACATGGGCGATGAATGCCACAACCGTAATGCGGCTGCATCCTCACTGCTGTTCAAGCGCCTGACGACGGCGCTGCTAAAGACCGGCGTTCCGCAGGGGCAGATTTCCCAGGTGCTGGATTTTGTGGCCGGCAACGATCACTTCTTCCTGAACATTTCCATGGCATGCTGCAAGGCAATGCTGGATGCGGCGCACGGCGTGGAACGCAGCACGCTGGTAACGGCCATGGCGCGCAACGGCGTCGATTTTGGCGTGCGCGTCAGCGGTACGGGCGATGCATGGTTTACCGCCCCGGCGCCGATGGTGGATGGCCTTTTCTTCCCCGGATATTCGCAGGCGGATGCCGCGCCCGACCTGGGCGACAGCGCCATCACTGAGACGGCCGGGATTGGCGGATTTGCGATGGGCTCCGCGCCGGCGATTGTGCAGTTTGTGGGCGGCACGCCGCAGGATGCGATCGCCTATACGCGCGAAATGTACTACATCACCCTGGGCGTCAACGCTGGGTTCACCCTGCCGCCGCTCAACTTCGATGCCGCTCCGGCCGGGATCGACGCGCGCAAGGTGGTGGACACGGGTATCGCGCCGGTCATTAATACCGGCATCGCGCATAAAGAAGCCGGCATCGGGCAGGTAGGCGCCGGCATCACCCGCGCACCGCTGGCCTGCTTTGAACAGGCCATTCAGGCGATGCGTTAAGAAGGCGAGGGAAAAGAAGATGGCAAAAGGACGGAAATTGGCGGTGGTGGCGGTGGGCGGCAACGCGCTGATCCGCAAAAAAGGCATGGAATCACTGCCCGATCAGTACGCCGCGGCATGCATCACCATGCCGCATGTGGTGGATATGGTACAGAATGGATGGGATGTGGTTGTAACACACGGCAATGGGCCGCAGGTAGGTTTCATCCTGCGGCGCTCCGAAATTGCCGCCGGCGAGCTGCACAGCATTCCATTGGATTATTGCGGCTCTAACACGCAGGGCTCGATCGGTTATATGTTCCAAACCGCACTGCAAAATGAATTCAAGCGCCGCGGAATGCCCAACCAATCCGCTACGGTGGTGACCGAAACGCTGGTAGACCGCAATGACCCGGCGTTTCAGAATCCGACCAAACCGATCAGGTCGTTTATGGACGAACATAAGGCGCTGCGGCATCGCGACCAGGACGGCTGGTCGGTGATGGAAGACGCGGGGCGCGGCTGGCGGCGCGTTGTAGCTTCACCGAAACCAGTACGTATCCTGCAGCAGGATGCAATTATGACCCTGGCCCGTGCCGGTTTCACCGTCGTTGGGGTTGGGGGTGGCGGCATCCCGGTGATCGAAAATGAGCACGGTGATATCGAAGGCGTTGAGGCAGTGATTGACAAAGACCTGGCATCGGCGCTGTTCGCATCCAGCATTGACGCCGACCTGTTTCTGATCTCCACTGAAGTCGAAAAGGTGGCGATTAACTTTAACAAGCCCGACGTGCAGTGGCTGGATCACCTGAGCGTGACGGATGCGCAGAAGTACCTGGCCGATGGTCAGTTTGGTAAGGGGAGCATGGAGCCAAAAATCCAGGCGGTGCTGGACTTTTTAAACCGCGGGGGAAGGAAGGCGCTCATCACCAACCCGGATAATATGCTGCGCGCGCTGCGTGGCGAAACCGGAACGCATTTCCAAGGTTGACAAGAAAGCATGCAGGCCGGCCCCTGGGGGCCGGCCTGCATGCTTTCAGCATTCTGATTGAAATCATAATAAGTCTTCATGCTATAATGCCTTTGGCAGTATCCCCATTCAACCATCCAAAATTCATAACCAATCGAAGCGAGCATCCATGCTATCCAGAGTCTACTCCTGTGCCATCATTGGAATGGAAGGTGTTATCGTTGAAGTTGAGGTAGATACCGGCAGCGGGATGCCGGCCATGATTATCGTAGGGCTGCCAGATACGGCAGTGCAGGAAAGCCGCGAGCGAGTGCATTCCGCCATCGTCAACGCGGGACTGATATACCCGCGCAAGAAACTGACGGTGAACCTGGCGCCGGCAGTTGTGCGCAAAGAAGGCGCGGGATATGATCTGCCCATCGCGCTGGGCGTGCTGATTGCCAGCAACCAGCTCCCGCCCGACTGCGTGGATAGCACCCTGGTGATCGGCGAACTGTCGCTGGATGGCAGCGTGCGCCACGTGCGCGGCGTGCTGCCCATGGCGGCGCTGGCGCGCGATAAGGGCTTCCGGCGCGTGTTTACCCCGGCCAGCGACGCGGCCGAAGCAGCCTTGATCCCCGGGCTGGAAGTGATCCCGGTGGCATCGCTGGCCGACCTGTTCTCGCACCTGGTGGGAGATACGACGATCCCCGCTCAGCCGCCGATTACCCCCGAAGACCTGCCGGTATATGTGCAAACTGATTTTGGTGAGATTAAGGGCCAGGAGCATGTGAAGCGCGCGCTGGAAGTTGCGGCCGCCGGTGGGCATAACCTGCTGATGACCGGCGCGCCGGGCGCCGGCAAGACCTTGCTGGCCCGCGCGCTGCCGAGTATCCTGCCGCGCATGACCATTGATGAGGCGTTGGATGTGACGCGGGTGTATTCGATTGCCGACCAGCTTCCGCCCGACCTGCCGCTGGTGCGCAACCGCCCGTTCCGTTCGCCGCACCACACCGTGTCATTTGCCGGGTTGGTAGGTGGTGGTAACATCCCGCATCCGGGGGAGATTTCGCTGGCGCATCGCGGGGTGCTGTTCCTGGATGAGCTGCCCGAGTTCAACCCGCACGTGCTGGAAGTGCTGCGCCAGCCGATGGAAGACAAAATCGTCACCATCAGCCGCGCGCACGGGACCATCACCTTTCCGGCCAGTTTTCAAATGGTGGGGGCGATGAATCCATGCCCGTGTGGCTACCTGCACGACCCGGTGAAGCCGTGCACCTGCTCATCCGGCACGGTGACCAAGTACCAAAAACGTATCTCTGGCCCGCTGCTGGACCGGATTGATATCCACATCGAAGTTCCGCGCGTAGATTTTGACAAGCTGAGCGATAAGCGCATTGGTGAAGGGTCGGAAGCCATCCGCGCGCGGGTGGAAGCTGCCCGGCAGCGCCAACGAGCGCGTTTCGCGGCGCGCGATGCGGCTAAGAACGCGGTATCCATCGCGTGCAACGCTGACATGCGCCCGGCGGAAGTGCGCCAATTCTGCGGGCTGGACAGCACCGGGCAGTCGCTGGTGCGCACAGCCATGGCGCAGCTTCAACTCACGGCGCGTGCCTATCACCGCATCCTCAAGCTGGCGCGCACCATCGCCGACCTGGCCGGCTGTGATCAGATCACTCCCACACACCTGGCCGAGGCTTTACAATACCGGCCTAGATTAACGGACTAACTGTCAAGGGATTTCGAGAGCGGATGGCGGTCAATGGCTGAGGGAAACTGTCAACGGATTTTGGGAGCGGATTGAACGGATTTTCGTAGAGAGAGTTCGAATGTCTCAGACAAAACTGGTAACAACACCGCTTGATGCTCTATCATTTCAGGTAATTGGCTGTTCGATGGCGGTACATCGAAAACTTGGGCCAGGATTCCGGGAAGACACCTATCAGAGAGATTTGCAAGTCCACTTGGCGGATAAGGGAATCGCATTTGAAGCCCAGAAACTGTATGAAGTGCATGATTCGATAGATCAAGACTGCCTGATAGGATATTACATACCAGATTTCGTCGTGGATGACAGTTTGGTGGTTGAAATCAAGGCTTTGAACGGAATCGACAACCGCCATATTTCCCAGGTAATCGGCTACCTGGCTGTAACCGGCTGTAAGGTGGGATTGTTAATCAATTTTGGCGAGCGAAGCCTTAACTTCAAACGTATTCTTCCTCCAAAGAATCTTGAGGAACACCGTCTCAACCGGCAGTGGCTTTTTATCCCAGATTGGTTGAAATCTCAAAACAAGGACGAACCGTAAATCCGTTCAATCCGTTCCCAAAATCCGTTGACAGCTCGTATGCCATTCACTCCAGCCTGTCCTCTATCTCCCAAACATGATCCAAAATGTGCCAGGCTGAGCGGCGGAGGAAGTAGCGCAGCGGCCAGATCTTGCCGCCGCGCGGGCCGCTGGCAGGCAGCCCGTTTTGCAGCGCGGATTGGACGCCTTTACGCGCGGCCTGGCGCGCCTGCGCGATTTGCTCAGCAGACGGGGCGCTCCCTTCCAGGCGGATCTTCCAGCCAATGCGGCTCAGGTAGCCGCCCTGCGCGCCGGTCACGTGCTCGACGATATGCGCCAGGTCGCGCCCGCCACCGCGCGGGCCTAACCGCAGCGACTTACCGGCTGCAGCGCGTGTGGCCTCATCCAGCGCCTGCCAGCAGGCATCCAGCAATGACAGCAGGCCCGTCGCTTCGGCTACATCGAGGGGTTGTTGGTCAGCCTTAGCGATGGCTTCGGGTACGCCAAAATTGATAGCCGGGCCGCCAGGCAGTCGCTCGATGATGTCGAAATCCGCGGGGCCGGCGGGCAGGTCAAAGGGCAGGCCGGCCAGCGCGGGTACGCGGGCATAGCGCCGGGCATAGGCCAGCAGGGCATCCAGCGCAGCGGCTTCATTCGTAGCGGAGCGCGACCAGCCTGGCCAGCCGGTGGCGCTGGCAAATACACGTTTGTCACCGGTTTCTATCATCACAGCGAACATGCACGCCTCTTGCATTCGAAAGATTAATCATTGACTATTCGCGTACTATATCGGTTCCCCTGATGCATGTCAACACAGCGTCGAGCGTTAGGCGCTGCGCTCAAAATTTGCTACAATGCTTGGGTGAGCTCCGAAACGTTAACCGAGGTTCCTGTCCAACCTGCGCGCACCGCCGCGCCGGATTTGCCGCTGGCGCTGTTCCTGCTCAGCGCTCTGATCGGGCTGCTGCCGGCGTACGACCGCGGGTTGGCGTGGCTGCCGCTGGCTTATCTGCTGGGGGGCGGGGTGGTCTACGCGCTGGTATCGCGGGTGGGCGCGCGCGGGTCTAACGTTCTGCGTATAGCCATTGTAATCAGCGCCCTGGGTGCCCTGGCGGCAGTGTATATTATCCTGCAACTGCCGCATACCCCGGCGGATGACAAGATTGGCGTCATTTCGCGCTTGCTCGAGGGGCTGGCGCGCGTGATCCCCGATTTTGGCCTTCCCAAGATACTGCCGAACAGCGCGGCTACGCTGCTCGAGGGGCTGATCTTCCTGGCATTGGGAGCAGGGATGGCGCTGCGCGGTCGAGCGACGAGCGCAGCGCGGCTGGCGCTGTTTGCGTGCGCGGCAATTATGGCCGCGGCGGTGTTTCTGACGGTTTCGCGAGGGGCGTGGCTGGCGCTGGCGCTGGCCGGGCTGGCCTGGGCGGCCGCATATTTCCGCCCGGCGCGCTGGTTGGGCCTGGCGTTGGTTGCGCTGGCGCTGGCACTGCTTCTGGTGGTAATCGTCAGCCAGGATGTGTTCATTTTGCAGCGCATTCCGCTGGTGGACAAAACCATCGCGCCGCTGTTCCTGCGGCCTGACCGGTTGGATGTGTACCGCGGCAGCCTGCAACTGATCGGCGACGTGCCGCTGAGTGGGGTGGGTCTGGGCAAGCAGTTCGCGATGAATTACTCGCGTTACGTGCTGATTATCCAGGTGCCATACCTGGAATATTCGCACAACCTGTACCTGGAAGCCTGGCTGCAGCAGGGCATCCTGGGGTTGGCGGCGCTGTTGTGGCTGCTGGCGACGATTATCTTCTCCGCGGTGCGCGGTTTACAGCGCGGCCACGCGACGTTGTTCGAGGGCGCCTGGGTGGGGCTGGTTGCCATGTTTCTGCATGGACTGACGGATGCGCGGCCGTATAGTGACTGGTGGACCTGGCTGCCATTTTTTGTGCTGTGCGGTATCCTTTCGGCCGAGCTGCTCCGCGAGCACGTGACCTCCGGTTGGCGCGCCAGCCTGCTGCCTCTGGCCGTGACAGCAGTGGTGCTGCTGGCAGTGAGCACTACGCTGCCCGCGCTGCCGGCTGCGTGGCGTACGAACCTGGGCGCCATCCAGCAGGCCAAAGCTGACCTGGGCGTGACGCTGCGCGATGACCAGCGCGCAGCACTGCGCGCGCAGGCGGAAGCCAATTTCCAGCGCGCCGCGGCGCTCGCTCCGGGTGAACGCGCGGCCAACCTGCGCCTGGGCTGGATGCTGGCCGAAGATGAAGACTTCAATGCGGCGGTGCGCTACCTGGAAGCGGCTTATACCGCCGCGCCGGGCAGCCCCACGGTGATCAAGGCGCTGGGGCTGGGCTATGTGTGGAACGGGCAGGTGGACCGCGCCGCGCAAATGCTGGCCGCGCTGCCTGGCATGGCGCAGGAGCTCAATAATTGGGCCTTCTGGCGCATGTCGCAGGGCAAAGCCTTGCTCGCCCGGCGCGCCTACCAGACCTCGCTGCTGATCCAACCCGACCAGCCGGAAGTACAGCGCGCGTTGGACGCCCTGCAGCCCTGACCCTTATAGGCCGAGCGGCATGAATCACTATACCGCCGCTTGCATTTTGATGTAGGCGGTATACAATGTCGAAATACTCGATATTGGACATGGCCTCAGGGGTTGAGGGGGCATACGATGAACAGACGCCTTGCGGTATTTGGGGTTATTGGCTTTTCCTTGTTGATCCTGGCTGGCTGCCGGTCTGCAACGACGCCCACGCCCGCGCCCACGCAGGTGAGCCTGCCTGACATGGTGGCAACCATGATGGCCGAGGCTACGCCTTCCGCAACCCTGCCGCCGGCGCAGCCCACGCTGGCCGCGCAAGCCGCCACACAGCCACCGGTACTTCCCACCCTGGAAGTGCAGCCCACCAGCACCCCGGCGGAGGTGAAGGTGGTATCCGCGCCGGCGGAATGCAGCGCGGAAGCTCTGTTTGTGCAGGATGTG
The DNA here is from genome assembly GCA_039810245.1 of Longilinea sp. Lineage (GTDB taxonomy): Bacteria > Chloroflexota > Anaerolineae > Anaerolineales > Anaerolineaceae > CALDSL01. Next base: position 152,935 of record JBDHWQ010000004.1, read on the forward strand.
ACCATCCCTGACCTGGCAAGCATTGAGCCTGGCACGGGTTTCGTCAAGACCTGGCGGCTGCGAAACACCGGAACCTGCGCGTGGAACGGCGACTACCGGCTGGTGTTCCGTACCGGTGAAGCCATGGCGGGTGATGATGCGATTCTTCTACCTCCGGCACAGCCGGGAGATACGGTGGACGTCAGCGTAAACATGACTGCCCCGGCGCAAGGCGGGGTGTACACCAGCTTCTGGCAGGTTACTAACAGCGATGGCGCTACGGTCAGCTTGCGCGGCACGACTGACCCGCGCATATGGGTCACCATCCAGGTGCCAGTGCGAGTAGCATCCGTTTCCGAAACCATCCTCAACACCGGGCCGGCCACTGTACCGGCCAATAACCCGGCGCCTGCCCAGCCGCCATCCAACAGTACGCCGGCCAGCCAGAACCCTGCCGCGCCCTCCCAGCCGCAGCCCGTGCCTGCGCCGGCTGCCTGCGCGGGGCAGATTGATATTGCCTTTACGCAGCGCCTGATCGAGCTGATTAACCAGGAGCGCACCAGCCGCGGGCTGCCCGCTCTGCGCGTAGACCAGCAGCTCACCCTGGCCGCGCTGGACCACACCCTGGATATGGCATGCAACAACTTCGTGGAGCACTATGGCTCCGATGGCTCAACCTGGTTCACGCGCATACAGGCGCGCGGCTACCCGTATGCGGCAGCATTTGAAAACGTGGCGGCCGGCAACCCGGCTTTTGGCGGCAGCGCCGATTGGGTGGTAGAGATCCTATGGATGAACAGCCAGGTGCACCGCGAAAACATCCTTAATCCGAATGTTACGGATATTGGCGTGGGGTACATCACCAACCCGGCGGCAAAGTACGTGGGTTACGTCACAGTCAATTTTGCCAAAAAGTGACTCCTTGCATTTTTGTAAGGCTTTGGCTATGATGATTCATACATAGCGCTCGCGCGCGGCGCGCGTGCTATGCTTTCGGCGTAGATACGGCACAATCAAGAGGGAGCGGGGGTGCTTGCTTGATTTGGCGACCACTGTTTTCTACCAGGCCTTCAGGTGCATATTCCATAAACATCGCAGCTTACCCACACCGGTAAGGCATTTTTGATTCCGACCATTCTGGTCAGTCCTTGGAGGGGCAGGCATGGAAGCAAAAAAGCGATTACATCGGGTGGTATCGGTACTGGCGCTCATCGCTCTGGTGGTGACGCTGCTGCCGGTACACAGTGCGCAGGCAGCGCCATCGGGCTGGTTTGTGCGCGGATCGTTCAATGGGTGGGCGGGGGAAGATAACCCGCTGTATGACGATGGGACGCATGGCGATGCCGTCGCAGGAGATGCTATCTTCACCACGGAAATCGCCATCCCCGCTGCCGGGCGCTATGAATTCAAAGTGACCACGGCCGATTGGAGCACCAGCTTCCCGGCGGCCAATAGCTGGTTTGTCACCCAGAGCGACGGCCAGGTGGTCACCATCACCTACGATGCCAATACGTATGATGACGGCTGGATGCCCGCGAGTAACCGTATTGGCGTGGCGGACAGCACCGCGGCCTACACCGCGGTGGGCAACTGGCAGGGCTGGAACAATGCCGACCCGGCCACCGCCATGAGCGCGGCCGGTGACGGAACCTACCGCCTGACGGTTCCCATCGCCGCGCCAGGGATGTACGAATATAAAGCCGTTGCTACCGGCGGCTGGGACGCGATTGGCGCGGACGGGCGCAACGTCAACGCCAGCACCATCCAGTTCACCAGCGTGGAAGCCGGGCAGAACGCCACGTTCTTCACAAACCCGGCCAATGGCACGGTGAAGGTGGAGCTGGAAGCGGTACAGCCGGTGCCGCAGCCGGATAATAACGTGTGGTGGGATGGGCTGGGCCATAATTCACGCGATACGATGTATCGCGTGCCGCAAGGCGCGGTAACCACCGGAACACCGGTAACGCTGCGCTTTCGCACCTACCTCAACGATGTCACCAGCGTGACGCTGCGCGTGTGGAATACGGCGGCCGGGGCGCAGACCCTGTACCCGATGCAGCGCGTGGCCATCGCTGACGACGTGATGTTCGGCTATGATTACTGGCAGGCGCAGATCCCGGCGCAGAGCGAGCCGACAGTGCTGTGGTATCGCTTCATTGTGCGCGACGGCTCGAAAGAGGTCTACTACGAGGATGACGGGTTGTTCGATGGCGGTTGGGGCCAGACCTTTGAAAGCTCGCCGGATTATTCCTATCAGATCGTGGTCTACGACCCGGGCTTCAAAACCCCGGATTGGATGAAGAACGCGGTGATCTACCAAATTTTCCCAGACCGCTTCTTCAACGGGCTGACGCTTAACGATCCCAATGCCCGGCGTGACGGTCTGGTGTATGACAACCCGATCCTGAAAAAGAAGTGGACCGACCTGCCCGAAGGGTTCTGCCGCGCGTACCAGGGCGCAGTCGAAACTTGCACCGAAAGCGCGTTGGGACGTGACTTTTACGGCGGAGACCTGGCGGGCGTGATCGCAAAGCTGGGCTACTTGAAAGATCTGGGCGTCACGGCCATCTACTTCAACCCGATTTTTGAAGCGCCGTCGAACCATAAATACGATACCACCAACTACCTGCAGATCGATAACAACCTGGGCGACACGCTGCAGTTCGCGCTGCTGTCGAAGGCGGCAGAGAAGGTGGGCATCCGCCTGATCCTGGACGGGGTGTTCAACCACACCTCTTCCGACAGCCTGTACTTTGACAAGTACTCGAAGTACCGCACGCTGGGCGCGTACGAAAGCCAGAACTCGCAGTATTACGACTGGTACACTTTCACCCAGTGGCCGCAGCAATACAACTCCTGGTGGGGGTTCGACACCCTGCCGGTGCTGACCGAGACCGACGAGGTCAAGGACTTTATCTTTAACTCGCCGTACAGCGTAGCGCGCTCGTGGATTAAGATGGGCGCGATGGGTTGGCGGCTGGACGTGGCCCCCGATAAGAGCCACCAGTGGTGGTCGGAGTTCCGCCCGAAGGTGAAGGCAGCCAATCCCAACGCGGTGATTATCGGTGAGATCTGGGACGATGCCAGCGAGTGGATGCTGGGTGACGAGCTGGATACGACGATGAACTACCGCTTCCGCCGCGCGATGTTGGGTTTCCTGGTGGGCAATATCAATGACCCCAACCAGGGCAACATCTCCGCGCTGAACGCCGACCAGTTTGACAGCGTGCTGCAGTCGATTGAGGAAGACTACCCCGCGCCGGCATACCAGACGGCGATGAACCTGGTGGGCAGCCACGACACGCAGCGCATCCTGTGGGCGCTGACGCCTGGGGCGCGCAACCGCGAAGAGCGCGAGTTTGATGCCCAGAACGTGGCGGTAGGGAAAGAGCGACTCAAGCTGCTGGCGATCATGCAAATGACGATGCCCGGCGCGCCGACAGTGTACTACGGTGATGAAGTCGGCCTTACCGGGGACACCGACCCGGACGATCGCCGCCCCTTCCCGTGGAACAATATGGACTCGGCGCTGCGCAGCCACTACAAGAAGCTGATCGGCGCGCGCAACGCCTACAGTTTCCTGCGCACCGGCAGCTTTGACCGGCTGTACACGCACAATGACAACGGCACGTACGCCTACGGGCGCAAAAATCTGACCGGCGCGGCGGTCGTAGCAGTCAACAATAGCGACAGCGCGCACGAGCTGGTCATCCCGGTGGCCGGCTACCTGCCGGAAGGCAGCGTGCTCACCGATAAGCTCAACGGCGGCACATACAGCGTGCGTGGAGGGAATATCACCATCACGATCGCGCGAATGTGGGGCGCGGTGCTGGTGACCAAAGCCGACATTGACTTGAAGCCCCCGATGGCGCCTACCGGCCTGGTGGCCGAGGGCGAAGACGGGCGCGTGCACCTGACCTGGAACGCGGTCAGCGGGGCGGCGGCCTATCGGGTGTACCGCAGCCCGGTGACCGGCGGCGGCTACTCGTCGCTGTTTGACGTGACTCAGCCGAATGTGACGGACGTTTCGGTGGTGAATGGGCGCGCTTACTACTACGTGGTCACTGCGCTGGATGCGGCCGGGAACGAAAGCGGCTACTCGAACGAAGCCGAAGCCCTACCGCACGCCACGATCGGCTGGGCGAACCTGCAGTGGCCGCCCACGCTGACCACCACGCTTTCGGCGGTTACGCCCACCGAGAACGTCTACGGGCAGGTGTGGATCGACGGGCGCACCAGCCAGCCCGGCCTCACGCCCGGCCTGCTGGCACAGCTTGGCTACGGCCCCGAGGGCAGCGACCCGGCCGGCGCTGACTGGATGTGGGTGAACGCTACGTTCAACGTGGACGTGGGCAACAACGACGAGTTCAAGGCGCAGCTCCTGCCGCAGTCGGCGGGCGCCTTCGACTACGTGTACCGCTACAGCACCACCGGCGGGCGCGACTGGCTGTACGCAGACCTGAACGGCCCGCTGCCGGCCGGCCAGCTCCCGGCCAACCCGGGCAAGCTGACGGTAAACCCGGCCGCGGACGGTAACCCGCCCGCCGCGCCGCAGAACCTGCACGTCACCAGCGCCTCGGCCAACTTTATCAGCCTGGCGTGGGACGCCAGCATGGATGCTGAATCGGCCATCTACCGCTATGAAGTGCTGCGGGCTGACGCCCCTGGCGGGCCGTACGCGCAGATTGGAGCGGTGAACGCCCCGGCGACCGAGTTCACGGACTGGACCGTCAGCGCCAACGGTGAGTACTACTACGTGGTGCGCGCGGTGGATGAAGCCTTCAACCGCTCGGACTTCTCCAACGAGCTGCCAGCCACGGCCGCCCCGCGCACGGTGCAGGCTACCTTCAACGTCACTGTGCCGGATACGACGGCGGCCACCGGGCGTGTGGTGCACATCGCCGGTAACTTCCAGGGTTGGGACCCGGGCGGCACGCCCATGACCCAGGTGGATGCCACGCACTGGACGATCACGGTGTCGTTGACCGAGGGCTATGCTATGGAGTACAAGTATGCCCTGGGCTCGTGGGATTACGTGGAGAAGGACGCAGCCTGCGGTGAGATCGGCAACCGCACATTGAGCGTGCAATGGGGTGCAGATGGCGCGCTGGTGCATGAAGATGTGGTCGCGGCGTGGCGCAACGTGGCTCCGTGCGGGAACTGAGGCAGTAGCCGGAGATTCGAAAACCAATTGAGTGAATTTTGTTCAGCGCAGGCCGGTGGAATGCTCCACCGGCCTGCGTTTACGTATTCACAATCATCTGAAATTCCTTACAGTTTTGAAAGCTTTATACGCCGAAAATGATGTATTAATAGAATACAATCCCAGGCGCCGCCCGGCCGTTATCGGGCAAATGATTTTACCGGTCTAGCAGAATTCCATAATCCTGCCGTATGATCCACTGCGCAGTACCCAGGGGGCTTATGTCCTCGCAGAATTATCGTTGAAAGGATGAACATGAACCCTGTGAAGTCACTGTTCACGCGCAAACTGGTTGCGATCCTGCTTCTGGCCAGCCTGAGCATCACTACCCTCTCATTCACACCCCTGCCGCAATCGGCAAGCCAAACCTTCAACAGCCCGCTGGCACAGGCCGGCGAAATCTCTGCCACCTGGACGCTCGATTTTTTGTTGAGCCCCAGCAGCGGGCAGGTTGATGCACTGGGCGGCCCGGACCAGGCTAATGCCCAGATCCGCTCGATGCTGGATTCGAAGAACCTGGGACAATACGGCACATCGTACGATGTGCAAAATGGCGAAGCCGGCACGTTCCTCGTAACCCTGACCGGCAGCGGCACGGTAAACGCGCTGCGCGATTTCCTCTACCGCGAGATTGCCCCAGAGCTGGATGTGCTGGATGGTGTGGTTGCGGTCGAAGTCAGCGCGCCGGTGCAGGCTGGGCAGCAGATTCCGGTCATTCTGGAAAGCCGCCCCAGCACCGGATATGCCTGGACCCTGGTGGAAGGCGATTCGAACCTGGTGCGCCAGGCGCAGGAGCCGCTGTTGCAGTCACAGATCGACCGGCCCAGCGCCCCGGCGCAGACCACGATTACGCTGCAGGGCAGCGCGGATGGCATGGCGACCATCCGCCTGGTATACAGCCGGCCGTGGGAAAGCAGCGCCACCCCCACCCGGCATATCCGCGTTACCCTTGCGGAATTCCCCGGTCAGATTAACCTGAGCAACCCGGCCGAACCACAGGCCGCGGCCGCGGCTGAACTGCCCGGCCCAGAGGTGAGCGAGCCGACCGTGGGCCTGCCGGCACATTTCGACTGGCGCGACCAGGGTAAGGTTCCCGGCGTGCGCGACCAGGGATCGTGCGGATCATGCTGGGCATTTGGCACGGTGGCGGCGATGGAATCGGCGATGCTGGTGCAGGGCGGCGTCAGCGCCGACCTTTCGGAGCAGTTCCTGCTTTCCTGCAACCGCGATGGCTATTCATGCAACGGCGGCTGGTGGGCGCATGCTTACCACCAGTCCACACTGGGGACCAACCAGAGCCAGCCCGGCGCGGTGCTTGAATCGACGATGCCATATCGCGCCAGCCAGGTGAGCTGTGGCTCGGCCTACAGCCACCCCTACCGCATCGGTAGTTGGGGCTACGTGGCTGGCAACTCCAACAGCATTCCCAGCCCGGACCAGATCAAGAACGCGATCTACCAGTATGGCTCGGTGGCGGTATCGGTTTGCTCAGGCAATGCCTGGGGCGGTTATTCGGGCGGTGTATTTTCCACCAATGAGACCAGCCAGTGCGGCGGCAGCGGGCAGGTGAACCATGCCGTGCAGCTCGTCGGTTGGGATGATGCCGGGCAGTATTGGATCCTGCGCAACTCTTGGGGCCCGAACTGGGGCGAAAACGGTTTCATGCGCATCAAGTGGGGCACGTCGAATGTGGGTTACGGCGCCAGCTACGTGGTGTACTCGGGCGGCACCAGCCCAACCCAGCCTGCGCCCACGGCGACAAAGGTCGCTCCGACGGCCACGCCGACCAAACCCGCGCCCACGGCGATCCCGGTAGGCCCGCGGCCAGCCAATGACAGCATCAACACCCCACAGGTGATTGAATATTCGGGCGGCCCGGTGTCGTTCTCGCAGACGCTGGACGTGACCGGCGCGACGAGCGAGACTACCGACCCCAAGATCCCGCTGACTACGCCCATTAAGGGTTACAACACAGTGTGGTACAGCTTCACCCCGGCCTACAAAGGCAGTCTGAAGATAAAGACCGCGGGTAGCAGCTATGACACCATCCTGGCGATGTGGACGCGCACCTCTACCGGGTCATTGAAGTCTATTAAGGTCAGCGACAACTATAACAGCACCAGACAGTCCTACATCAGCACGAGCAGCCTGACGCCCGGCACCACCTATCTGATCGAAGTGGCATCGCGCAAGTCGACAGGCGGCAAACTGGCGTTCGCTCTGAGTTACACACCCAACACGCCTTCCAACAACCGCATTTCTTCCGCGGCCACCATCAAACCCGCATCAACCGGCAAGGTGACTTCCTATCGCAGCCTGCTTGACGTATACAAGGCCACGGTAACCACGGATGAGCCGGTCATTCCGAATGGGAGCGGCCGCGGATATCACACCGTGTGGTACAAGTTCAAGCCCACGCAGACCGGCTCGATTGGCGTGCAGACCACGGGCAGTAACTACAACACCATCCTGACGATCTACCGCTACTCAAACAGCAAGTGGGTGGCGATGGGCATGAACGACGACTGGAGCGGCCTGCAGTCGGGCTTCCAGGTGCAGCTCAAGGCCGGCACCACCTACCTGATCGGCGTGGTCAGCGTAGATTCCAGTGGTCCGTCCAAGCTGGTGTTCAACATGACCTACACCCCTCAGTAGAGAATAGAAGCACAAAACAATCTGGGCCGCGAAGCGGCCCAGATTGTTTTGTACTTACTCTGTCCCTGTTTTCTCTGGAGGTTGGCTATTCTTGCCTTTGCCCAGCTCCTGTGAGCGCTCGTAGGCGGCCCATACGGCACGCGAGATGGCGGTGCGGAAACCGGCTTTCTCCAGATAATATAGCGCCGCTGCGGATGTGCCGCCGGGGGAAGTAACCTGGTTGCGCAGCGTGGCAGGGTGCGTGGTGGTGTTCCTGGCGTAATAGTCTACCGAGCCGCGCACGGTTTGCACCACCAACTGCTCGGCGATGCGGCGTGGGAAACCCAAATGCACGCCTGCATCGATCATAGCTTCCATAAAGAGGAAGACGTATGCCGGCCCGGTGCCGGAAAGCGCGGTAGCCATATCCAGGTAGCTTTCTTCTTCCACAAAGATTTCCTGGCCCAACGCGGAAAGCAGGGTTTTAGCGGTTTCCTGCTGCGCGGCGGTGATGGCCTCCGATGCGGTCCAGATGGTTATGCCCTCGCCGATCTGCGCGGGGGTGTTGGGCATGGAGCGCACCACGGCCGGGTGGTTGAGCCCGGCGCAGAGGGTCTGGATGGAAGCACCGGCGACGATGGAAAGCACCAGCGCCTCGGGGGCGATATGCCCGCGCAGACCGGCCAGCACGCGGTCGAGCCGCTGCGGTTTGACCGAAAGGATGACGACGTCCGCCCCGCTGACGGCGGCGGGATTATCGGTATAGGGTTGCACACCGAATTTCTGGCGCAGGTCTTCACCGCGGTCCGCCAGAGGGTCCGCGGCGTGGATATGATCGGGAGCGGTGAGACCCTGGCGCAGGATACCGCCCACCAGGGCTTCCCCCATCACGCCCGAGCCAATGAGGGCAATAACCGGTTGGTTTTTCATGATGATTCCTTCAGGATTATGATGGTTTGCGCGTTTCGGCGCTCCAGCGGGCGTAGACGGCCAGGGATAAGACCCGCCCGGCGCTCTTTTCCACCAGGGCTACTTCCCCGGCGCTGACCCCACCGCCCAGGGCGGCTGTGGTGGAGCGCATCGCCTGGTAGAGGGTCAGCGATGAGGCTTTGACGGCGTAGGCAGTGAGCAGCACAAACAGGGGCCGTCCGGTGAGCACCTGGCGGCAGGCGTCCAGCAGATCGGGCAGCAGCTTGTAGAATTCCCAAACCTCGCCCTTCGGCCCGCGACCGAACTTAGGCGGATCGAGGATGATGCCGTCGTAGCGGGTGCCGCGCCGCGCGTCGCGCTGCACAAATTTGACCGCATCGTCAACAATCCAGCGCACGCGGTCCTCGTCCAGCCCGGTGGCCTGCAAGTTTTCGTGCGCCCAGCTCACTACTTTTTTAGAAGCATCTACGTGCGTTACACGCGCGCCGGCCTGTGCTGCGGCCAGAGTGGCCAACCCGGTGTAGCCGAACAGGTTGAGCACGCTGGGCGGTCGTTTGGCGTCATGCACCTGCTGCCGGATCCAATCCCACTGCGCGGCCTGCTCGGGAAAAACGCCCAGGTGGCGCGAAGCGCTGGTCTGCGCCCAGAAGTGCAGGCCCTTGTATTGCATTCCCCAGCGCGGCTTTACCTTGGTGTTGTACTGCCAGTGGCCGCCGTTTTCTTCCGGCGAGGGTTGGAAGACAGCGTCGGCGGCGCGCCAGTCTTTTTCGGTGAGCGCGGGCTGCCACATGGCCTCCGGCTCAGGGCGCGCGAAGCGGTATTGGCCGTAGCGTTCCAGCTTCTGGCCGTTGCCGCTGTCAAGCAGCTCGTAATCTTCCCAATCGGGGGAAGTGAGAATTTCGATCGTAGGGAGAGCAGGTGCGGAATCAGGAGACATGGCCGGGGGCGCTCATTTCAGAAGTATAATTGTTGCATCGACTTCCCGATATTATTCCACAGATGAAACTGGAAAGCAAATATGGCCTATTCGTTCGATGACGTCATTGACCGCCAATCCACCGAAAGCGTGAAGTGGAAGGTTTTTGAACCGGATGTACTGCCCATGTGGGTGGCGGATATGGATTTCCGGGCGCCGGATGCGGTGATCGAAGCACTGCGCGCGCGGGTGGAGCACGGTGTGTTTGGCTATCCCAAAGAGCCGCCCGAGCTGCGCGAGCTGCTGGTGGAGCGCCTGCAGCGGTTGTACCAATGGACGGTGAAGCCAGAAGAGATTGTGCTGCTGCCGGGCGTGGTTGTTGGCTTTGACCTGATGGCGCATGCATTTGCGGGGCCGGGCAGCGGCGTGGTACTGCAAACCCCGGTGTACCATCCTTTCTTTGGCGTTGCACCCAGCATCCGCGGCGTGCAACAGGAGAGCGAGCTGGCACAGCAGCCGGATGGCAGCTACGCGGTGGATTGGGACGCTTTCGAGGCATCATTTACCGAGCAGTCGCGCATGTTCCTGCTGTGCAACCCGCATAATCCGGTTGGGCGCGTTTTCCGCAAAGATGAGCTGGAGCGGATGGCGGAAATCAGCCTGCGCCACGGTGTGACGATCTGTTCCGATGAAATCCATGCGGATTTTGTCTACGGTGACCGCCGCCATATCCCCATCGCTACGCTGAGCCCGGAAGTGGCGCAGCGCACGGTGACGCTGATGGCGCCCAGCAAGACGTTTAACATTGCCGGGCTGGAATGCTCATTCGCGGTGATCCAGAATGCGGCGATGCGCGAGCAGGTGAACGCGGCGCGCATGGGCCTGGTGCATGGTGTTAACCTACTGGGGCTGGTGGCGGCCACGGCCGCATACCGCGGCGGGCAGGCCTGGCTGGACGATCTGCTGGCGTATCTGTGGGGCAACGTGGAAACCATCGCGGATTTCGTCGAGCGGGAGATGCCGGGCGTGAAGATGCGCAAGCCAGAAGGCACCTACCTGGCGTGGCTCGACTGCCGTGACGCCGGGCTGACCGGCGACCTGTGTGAGTTCTTCATTAAGAACGGCCGCGTTGCGTTCAACAACGGGGCCATGTTTGGCAAGGGCGGGCAGGGTTTTGTGCGCATGAACTTTGGCTGTCCGCGCTCGATATTGCTGGATGGGCTGCAGCGCATGAAGACTGCGCTGGCAAAAGCGTAAGCTTGAGCAGAAAGCAAGGAAGGTTCCCAATGCGCAAACTCGTGCTTTGGGAACCTTCTTCTTTTACCCCTTGTTTAGAAGAACCCGCGGATGATGAGCAGGAAGCCGAATATGATCAGCGGGATGCCGATGGGTGCGGCCAGTACGGTGATGGTGAGGATCAGTCCGACGATCATCAGCACCAGGCCGAGCACCGCGGCCACCAGCCGGCCGGTGAGGCCGAGGATGAGTGCCAGCAGGCGCCAGATGGCCCAGAAGGGCCACAGCAGGATGGGCACGCGCCGTCCGGCGCGCTGTTGATTGGTGGTTTGGTTCATCGTTTCCTCCACATCTATCTACGCAGAAGCGCCGCGCCGGTTGCGCCCGGTTGTGCATTTGATACAATCGAAATATGGAACGCGAAACGCAAACGCATATGCCCGCGAAGACTTCCCGGCGCGGATGCTGCGGCATCACCGGCCTGCTGCTGCTGGCTCTGCTTCCGGTGGTACTCTATCTGCTGCTGTGGGGGTTGGGTGGCATTCTGATTGTGGGTGACCCGCTGCAGAAATCCGACGTGGTGGTGCTGCTGGGCGGCGGCGACCAGCAGCGCATGCAGGAAGCAGTAGCGATTTACAAAGATAAACAGGCCGGTATGGTGGTGCTGACGGAGACCGGGGAAAACGATCCGGAAACCGGCATCCCGTACAGCCAGCTACAGAAAGAAGAAATGCTGGCGCTGGGCGTGCCCGATGGCGGCATTGAATTCACCCGCGAGCATGGCAACAGTACGTACGAGGAAGCCTACGCGGTGCGCGATCTGCTGACGCAGAGCGGCAAAGTGCGCTCGGCGATCATCGTCACCGACCCGTACCATACGCTGCGCACGCGCCTGATCTTCCGCGATGTGTTTCGGGAGACGGGCATCCGGCTGAACGTGCGACCGGTGCGTTCGCACTGGTACCGATCAACCACCTGGTGGCAGAGCGCGGAAGGCTGGCGCATGACCATCAGTGAATATGCCAAAGTCTTTGCTTTCTTCTTTGGAGTGCGCAATTAAAAACCAGCAGGCGGCCTGAAGGGGCAGGCCGCCTGCTGGTCTTGGGAACCGGATCGAATTACTCGTCCAGAAGGTTGACGTTGGCGGCCTGCAGCCCTTTGGGGCCTTCTTCGACCGAGAATTCAACGCTCTGGCCTTCCTTCAGGCGGCGATAACCTTCCATATTGATCGCGGAGAAGTGCACAAAGACATCTTCCCCGTCATCGCGGCCAATGAAGCCATAACCTTTCGTGGCATTGAACCACTTCACGGTTCCAACAATACGTTCGCTCATGCTTACTGCTCCATCTTTTTGGGGGGGGATAAAAGGATGCGCTCTGGCAGGTTCGATAAATGGTCTTGCAAAGGCAGACACCAGCGCCAGGCGTGGTAAAGGGTATCATTAATTAGGAAATTGTCAAGATTGGATGGAAAATCGTCGGATTGTGGTAAGAAAATCGTCATATTTCCTGCGGCGCGTTCGCCTGGGCTGTCAAGCGAAAGGGACGGTCGCGAATTCCATGTAGCTTACGAAAAGATCAGCGTTTCTAACGGTGGTACAATCGAATTACACACCGTGACTGGTCTGGACATGCCATGAGACGCAACCCCGCCGCTCAAATCTGGCTGATCATCGCCCTGGGATTCGCCCTGGTGGCCATTTCGGGTGTCTTTCCCTATCCACAGGCCGTGCGGCGCGGTTTTCAAGATGCGCGCATCGCTCAGGAAGCCGGGCAGCCAGGTGCGGCGGCCGAAGCGCTATACCGGGTGGCTGAAGCCGAGCCATGGCGGAAAGAACTGTGGCAGGCGGCCGGGCAAAACGCGCTGCAGGCCGGGAACCTGGAAATGGCCGTCGAAGCGCTGGAGCGAGCGCGGGCCGAGGGCAGCATCAGCCCGGATGGGCTGGTGGCGCTGGGCGATGCCTACCTGCAGCAGGGAGAATCGGCTGACGCGCTGCAGGCCTGGAAAGCTGCCATCCGTACCGGTGCGCCGATTACCGAAGCGTATGACAAGGCTTACCACCAGCAGCGCCAGGCCGGCGACCTGATTGGCGCGCGGTTAACGCTGACCGAGTGGTTGGGGCGCATGCCTGAGGATGCTGATCCGTTATACGAGAGCGGCCTGCTGCTGGCGGTGATGCAGCCCGACCAGGCCTTGCCGCTGCTATTGGAAGCCGCGCAGCGTGATCCTGAGCGCGCCGCGCGGGTGGAAACGCTGCGCAAGGGGTTGAACCTGGCCGCGGTGCAGGGCGACCCGGTGGCGGCGCGCATGCAGGTGGGGCGCTCGCTGGGAACGCTGGGCGAGTGGGACCTGGCGCAGGTATGTTTTGAAGAAGCCGTGCAGCTTGACCCGGGGTATGCCGAGGCATGGGCCTTTTTGGGCGAAGCCCGGCAGCAGATCGGCCGGGAAGGTTACGCGGACCTGGAGCGCGCGGTAAGTCTCTCGCCCGATTCGGTGGTGGTGCAGGCGCTGCTTTCGGTTTACTACCGCCGGCAGGGGGAGCCTGAGCAGGCTTTGCCATACCTGGAGAAGATCACCGAGGCCGAGCCGGACCAGGCATTATGGCAGATGGAGCTGGGCAATACCCTGGCCGAAACCGGTGACCTGGTGGCGGCGCTGCCGTACTTCCAGAAAGCGGTTCAACTCGAGCCGGCCAGCAGCCTGTACTGGATGGAGCTGGCGCGCTTCAGCATCACTAATGACGTGGATGTGCGCGGCATCGGCCTGCCGGCGGCGCGCGAAGCGCTGCAGATCGCGTCTACTGACGCGAATGTATTGGACATGAATGGCCAGGTGATGTATCACCTGGGGGATATGGCCAGCGCGGAACGCTTCTTGCAACGAGCATTGGAGATCGATGCGGCCAACGCGGCGGCACACCTGCACCTGGGCCAGGTCTACATCCAGTGGCAGCGCATGCAAGAAGCCAGCGCGCACCTCGAGGCCGCCGCGCGGCTGGGCGGAAACGGCCCCAATGGCGTGATGGCCCGCCGGCTGCTCGAAAACTACTTTCCCAACCCACCAACGCCCGTCCCATAATCCTTTGCGACCCTGACCTGGCCGGGCAACATGTGCTACAATGGTGCCCTGAACCTTACCAGCGGCGCCGGCCTGGCTCGTACAGGAGTGATCGGGATGATCAAGCTGCGCGCGTGGATATTTGTGGTGCTGGTTTCTCTGGTTGTCACAGCCTGCGGTGTTTTGCCGGCCGGTAACGCGCCGGTGCAGGCCAGCCGCGGTCAGGTGCTTTTCCAGGATGACTTCTCAGACGATAGCAGCGGGTGGGCCACGTGGAGCCGTGATGTCTCCGCAGTGGCGTACCAATCGGGTGGGCTGAGCATCCGCGTAGACCAGCCCAGCTACGACTACTGGTCGCGGCCGGGAAGGCGTTTTGCAGACAGCATACTGGCGGTGGACGCCAGCAAGGTAAGCGGGTCCGACAACAACGACTATGGGCTGATCTGCCGTTACCGCAACAGCGACAATTTCTACGCTTTCCTGATCAGCAGCGACGGCTACTATGGCATCGTGCGCGTGCAGGATGGGCAGTACCAGGTGTTGGGCGCTGACAGCCTGGGTTACAGCGAGGCAATCCAGAAGGGCAGTGGGGCCAACCAGATCCAGGCGGAATGCAACGGTAGTCATCTGAGCCTGACCGTCAACGGGGCGCTGCTGGCGCAGGCGCAGGACAGTACCTTTGCATCCGGCGAAGTGGGCCTGATCGCCGGGACCTACGCCGAGCCAGGCGTGGAGATCGTGTTTGACAACTTTATCGTAATACAGCCGTGAGATGAAAGTTTTCTTCGACAGCATTGGATGCCGGTTAAACCAGAGTGAAATTGAAAAATACGCCAGCCAGTTCCGTTCCGCGGGGCATGAGATCGTCAGCGATGCCGCGCAAGCAGACCTGGTGGTAGTCAATACCTGCGCGGTGACGTCGCAGGCAGCTTCGGATTCGCGCCAGAAGATCCGCCAGGCGAGCCGGGCAGGGCACGCGGAAGTAATCGTGACGGGCTGCTGGTCAACGCTGGATCCGGAGCAGGCATTGGCGCTGCCAGGCGTGCGCCAGGTGATCCCCAACCTGGACAAAGACCGCCTGGCGGCCGAGGTGCTTAACCTGCCCATCGAGCTGTTCGACATGGAGCCGGTGGCGCGTCAGCCGCTGCCCGGGGCGCACCTGCGCACACGCGCTTTTCTCAAGGTGCAGGATGGCTGCGACAACCACTGCACGTTTTGTATCACGCGCGTGGCGCGTGGCGCTGGACGTTCCCGGCCGGTGGAGCAGGTGCTGGCGGATGTGCGCGCGGCGTTGGATGGCGGTGCGCGAGAGATCGTCTTCACCGGGGTGCATCTGGGCTCGTGGGGGCAGGATTTTGAGCGCCCGGCGCACCTGCGCGAACTGATCGAGCAGACCCTGGCGCGCACAGATGCGCCGCGGCTGCGGCTGTCTTCGTTGGAGCCGTGGGACCTGGAAGCGGAGTTCTTTACGCTGTGGCAGGATGCGCGGCTATGCCGCCACCTGCACCTGCCGCTACAATCCGGCTGCGCGTCCACGCTGCGACGCATGGCGCGCAAGGTGACCCCGGAAAGCTTTGCGGCGCTGGTGGAAACCGCGCGCGCCGCCGCGCCGTACATGGCCATCACCACCGATATTATCGTCGGCTTCCCCGGTGAGAGCGCCGAGGAGTTTGGCGAGAGCCTGCGCTATGTGGAAGCGATGCAGTTTGCCGCCGGGCACGTGTTCAACTATTCCGCACGGCCAGGCACACCCGCGGCGCGGCTGCCGGGCCAGGTTCCGCCGCCGCTGCGCAAGGCACGCAGCGCCGAGATGCGCGCGGTGCTGGCCGATGCCAGCCGCCGTTACCGCGAGGCGTTTGTGGGCAGCGTGCAGCCGGTGTTGTGGGAAGCCGCCGCGGAACAGGACGGCAGCGGTTTCCGGCTGGAAGGCCTGACCGGCAATTATCTGCGCGTGACGGCACACAGCCGCGCGCCGCGCTGGAACCAGGTGGACCGCGTGCGGCTGGATGCGCTGAGCGCTGACGGGCTGACGGGCGTGATTTGCGAGGAAAGCTAACATGATGGATGCGTTGAAGTGGTGGCAGACAGCCGTGTTTTACCAGATTTACCCGCGCAGCTTCGCGGACGGCAACGGCGATGGCATCGGCGACCTGGCGGGGATTACCGGGCGGCTGGACTACCTCAAAGATCTGGGTATCGACGCGCTGTGGCTTTCGCCGCATTATCCTTCGCCGCTCAAGGATTGCGGGTATGACATCGCCAGCTACGTGGACGTGGCCTCCGAGTATGGCACGCTGGACGATTTCCGCCGCTTTTTGGATGATGCCCACCGGCGCGAGATGCGCGTGGTGCTCGACCTGGTGCTCAACCACACCTCGGACCAGCACGCCTGGTTCCAGGAATCGCGCTCCAGCCGCGACAATCCCAAGCGCGACTGGTACATCTGGCACGACCCAAAGCTGGACGGCTCGCCGCCCAATAACTGGTTTTCGACCTTTGGCGGCCCGGCGTGGGAATGGGACGCGGTCAGCGGGCAGTATTACTACCACTTCTTCTTCCGCGAGCAGCCCGACCTGAACTGGCGCAACCCGGAAGTGAAGCAGGCCATGTGGGACGCGGTGCGCTTCTGGCTGGATATGGGCGTAGACGGCTTCCGCCTGGACGCGATTGGCACGATCTTTGAAGAGCCGGATTTGCGCGACCAGAGCGCCGGGCGCACGCTGGACGATCATTACGTGCTCAAGCGTACCGCGCGCAGTGCCGAGGAGCGCGCCGTGGTGCATGCGTTGTGGGAAACGCTGTTCCAGCACCAGCATGACCTGCCGGGGATGCACGAGCTGATGCGTGAGCTGCGCGCGGTGGTGAACGAGTATCCCGACCGTGTGTTGATCGGCGAGACGGATGACATCAGCTATTACGGCAGCGGGGATGACGAGCTGCACCTGGTGTTCAACTTCCCGCTGATGCGCACCAACCGGTTGACGCCGGATTGGGTGCGCGACAACCAGGCGCTACGGCTGGCAACACTGCCCGAGGGCGCCTGGCCGTGCAACACGCTGGGCAACCACGATTCGCCGCGCATGTTCAGCCACTTTGGCGACGGCCGGAATAGCATGGAGCAGGCGCGGCTGCACCTGGCGCTGCTGCTGACACTGCAGGGAACGCCGGTGCTGTACAACGGCGAAGAGATCGGCATGAGCGATTACCTGATCACGGATGTCAACCGCTTCCGCGACCCGCTCAGCCTGGACGTGTACCGCATGGAAACCGAGTTGATGCAGTCGCCGGCGCAGGAAGCGGTGCTGTTTGCGGCGCTCAACGGGCGCGACAAGTGCCGCACGCCAGTGCAGTGGGCGGATGCGCCTAACGGTGGATTTTGCCCGGCGGAGATTGAACCGTGGCTGCCGGTCAACCCGGAGTACGCGCAGGGCGTCAACGTGGCAGCGCAACAGGGCGACTCTGGGTCACTGCTGGCATTCTACCGGCGCATGCTGGCCACGCGGCGCGCCAACCCGGCGCTGATCAGCGGCGGGTATGAACTGGTGGAGCAGGGCAGCGCGGACGTGCTGGCCTTCCGCCGCGCGGGTCCGGAGCAGATCTGCCTGGTGCTGTTGAATTTCAGCGACAGGGAGCAGCCCGTGGATGCGCCGCACAGCGCGCGGCGGGTGTTCTCCAGCCACGCGGGGGATGGGGCGCTGGCCCCGTTCGAAGTGCGGATTTTGGAGCTGTAGAAGAACCTAAGCCTCCCCTGCCCCTCCCTTCCCGATCCGGGAAGGGAGGGGAATTATGAAAAAGGTAGGTATCGCCCGCCATGGCGGGCGATACCTACCTTTTTCCTGGTTCCAACGCCCGTAGGGACGTGGGAATGTGGCCGCCTGCTTCGCAGGACCTTCGGCTGGCGCTCCGCGCCTGCCAGAATAAACAAGGCCTTTTCGGATACATTCGCCTCTACTGCATACTGCGACGCTGAGCGTCGAAAACCGGCGTTCCCACGCAGAGCGTGGGAACGAGGCTTAAGCCGTTTGAAGTGCGAATTTTGGAGCTGCAGGCTGCCGGGTCAATCAAAGTGCAGGGTGGCGAGGGTGTCTTTGAGGACGCGCGCCGAATTGCGCAGGCCGTCGATCTCCAACGGCGAGAGCTGCAGGCGGATGAAGCGCTCCAGGCCGCCGCGGTCGATGATGCTGGGCAGGCTCAGGTACACGTCGTCGATGTCGTAGTAGTCGCTGATCAGGCTGGATACGGACAGCACGGTGCTCTGGTCGCGCAGGATGGCTTCGACGATGCGCGTGAGGCCCGAGGCGATGGCGTAGAACGTGGCGCCCTTGCGCTCGATGATGTGGTAGGCCGCGTCGCGGGTCTGGATAAAGGTCTCATCCAACTGTGACTGCTGGCATTCCATATGGTTCATGCGGCAGTAATCGTCCAGGTTCATCCCGGCGATATTGGTCAGCGACCAGGCCGGCACTTCGCTGTCGCCGTGCTCGCCGATGATGTAGGCGTGCACGCTGCGCGGGTCGACGTCAAACAGCTTGCTGATCTGGTAGCGGAAGCGGGCGGTATCCAGGATGGTGCCGGAGCCGATCACGCGCTTGCTGGGCAGCCCCGACATCTTCCAGGTGGCGTAGCTAAGCACGTCCACAGGGTTGGTGGCGACGAGAATGATGCCGCCCGGGTTGTGCTGCATGACCGAAGCGACGATATCATGGAAGATGCTTACGTTGCGCTGGAGTAAGTCCAGGCGGGTTTCGCCGGGGCGCTGATTGCTGCCGGCGGTGATCACGGTGACGAGCGCGCCGGCGCAGTCGGCGTAATCACCGGCCCACACGCGCGCCGGGCTGACCATGGGCACGGCGTGGTTGATGTCCATCGCTTCGCCTTCGGCCTTGGCGTGGTTTGAGTCAATCAGTACGATTTCTGAGGAAAGCCCGCTGAGCAACAGCGAATAGGCAAAGGTAGCGCCAACGTTGCCGGCGCCCACGATCGCCACGCGGTTGTGGCTGGTGGTATTCATCATATGCACCCCCGAACGATGCTGGGTCAGGAATTCTGGTTATGGTCGCGGGTGAGGTTGGCCCATTTAGAGGATGGCTCTTCCTCGGGCAGCGATTCCAGCGCGGCGCTGCCGGCGGGTGGCTGGTCTTTGAGCCACGGCGCGCGGTCGATCACAGTGTTGGGCTTGTGGATGGAAAATCCATCTTCTGCCAGTGGCACGCGCACAGCGCGCTCCGCCTCGCGTCCCACCTGGCGGATTTCCTCGCCAGCGGCGCGCCATTCTTCCTCACCCGCCTCGCGCACCAGTTGGGTGGGGATATCGCGGAACTCGCGCTGGACCTGCATCATGTCCTGCCATAGCGGCGAGTGCAGGAAGCGACGGATGAGACGCGCCAGCTTGCGCGCCGAAGTGGCGGTGCCTTCCGGCCCGAGCAGGATCAGCATCAGCACCAGGATGAGCAGCAGCTCGGGAATACCGATATTGAAGATTTCCACGATAGCGCGATCCTTGTGCGCGGGTTACTCGCCCGGCTTGCGGTCGTTAGTGGTGGTATCCGTGTCGGTCGGCTCGTCCGATTTCATTTCTTCCCGGAAGGCGCGCAGCCCCGAGCCCAGTTCTTTGCCAATTTTGCTGATGCGCCCCACGCCAAACAACAGCACGACGATGACCAGCAAGATGATAATTTCCGGCGTTCCAATACGCATGGTTTTTCTCCTATAGGAACCGAAGTCCTATGGCTATTATACAGGAAAGCAGTCCAGATTGCACTTCTTGTCGCATGCGGTGTACAGGGCGTCCGGCGGTGGGCAAAAGCTGACCAGTAACCGCGATTGTGAAAAATCGTTAACATCGATATACTGTATAAACCTCTTCAGCATATAGCTTAATCAGCCATCATGTTCGGAAAGCCCAGGAAGCGTGTGGGTGAACTATGGATCAGAAGGACATCATTACCATCGTGTTTTCTTCAGCATCCCTGGTGATTTCCATCATTTCGCTCGCTCTGGGCATTTTGAATTACCGCCGCGAGGGCGGGGCGCTCAAGGTTTCGCTGGATTTTGAACAAACGACGCTGAACGGGGCGCTGGTATTAAAGATCGAGAACAAAGGTTATCACAGCGTGACGATCACGGGCATTTTTCTACTGGCAGGCAAGGCCCGGCACGCGGTGGAAGATCAAAATATTGAGCTGAAGTACGGTGCGCACAAAGTGATCCACATTGGTCTTGCCCGCTACCAGTTGGACACCCAGGAAGTCACTGCGGTCGAAGTCGAAGATGTGAGTGGAAAAATTATGCGCGTTTCCACGCGGTCTTTACGCGGCAAAATACAAAAGCGCTCTGTGCATCTGCATCCGTAAGGGGTGAAAAAGGGGTTGCGATGCCTTCGATTAATTTTGAGAAAAAGAATTACGTCTTCCTGTATCGCGGCCTGCTGATCGTGCGGGACGCGCTGCTCAACTATATCAAAGACAACCTGTCCAGCTTCCACGGGCCGGAATGGTGGGAGAAAGGCGTCGAGCCGGCCTTTCGCGCCGAAGATATGGAGAAGCTGAAGACTCAGTTTAAAAAACGCTTCTCCACCATCGATGGCCCGGCGCGGCCTGGGAGCGAGCTGTACGAAATCCTGGATTTGAACTATTTTGGCAACGTGATTGAGTACAACTGGAAGAAGGGCTTTTCCAGGTTGCTCAATGACGACCGCACCCTGTTTTTCTATATTAAAGAGATTGTCAACTACCGCAACCCGGTGGCGCATTCCGAGACCGGCGACCTGCGCGACGATGATACCTTCCGCGGGCTGGATACTGCCGAGCGCTTGCTGCGGCTGATCAACATCGATGCCGCGGAGCACCTGGCTAAGATCAAGAATGAGATGCGCAATTCCTGGATTTACCAGGAAATGGGCATCGGCACGATCACGCCCGACCAGATTGGCGTGGACATCGAAAAGGGTTTTGCGCGGGTAGAAGAAGCCATCCGCCAGAAAGAGACCACCAGCCCCAGCCGTGTAAACGAGTTTTTGCGGCACAAGCGCACCATCCAGCAAGCCATCCGCCAGCACTCGGGTGGGCAGGTGGGGGGCGAGGAACCGGCAAGCAGCCGCGATGCGTTCCGGGCGCTGGATGTGCTCTCGCGCCAGTACATCGGCGCGCCGTTTTCGGCGGCGTGCATCGCTTACCTGCCGCTGCCCACCTATACCCCCGAAGAAGTTTCGCGCAAGACGCTGGTGCTGCGGCGCGAGATCGAAGAGCTGCAGCAAGAGGTCAAGGATCTGGAACACGACCTGGAATTCCAGCAGGGTCTGGGGTTTGAGCAGATCAAGTTTGTGCAGAGCCGGCTGGACCATAAAAAAGAGCTGCTGACTGGCCGGCAGAAAGAACTGGAAACGATCCGCGATAACTGCCTTGCGCCGGTGTTTTTCTCGGTTACGCGCAGCCTGCCGGACGTGATCCAGGAAGAAACTCCGTTCCGGATGGATGTGCAACTTAAGAACCTGGGCAAACGCGCCGCGAAGGTGACCTACGAAGAAGGCTTTGATGCCGGCGTGCAGGTTGTGCAGGGGCCGCCGGTTTGCGAGGCGGTGATTGCACCGGATGAGAGCCTGGCGTTGCGCTATACCTGCGTTTGCAACGAAACCGGGTCGTATGGCGTGTTCACGCAGCGGCTGGATTACGCCGACAAACTGCCGGGTTGGGATGCTGTATCCGATACCAGTTTCTTCGTACTGCCCAGCAAGGGGCCATTGCTGGAAGGCAAGCACTTTTACCGCAATGTACCGGGTGGGATTGAGTTGATTTACCAGCTCACCAACATTGGCGAGAAAACCGCATTTTCGGTGCACCTGGATGAAACCATCAACAGCCGCAATTTCCAGAGCGTGCGCATCCCGTATGACGGCGATTTGCGGCCCCAGGAAAAAGTGCTGGTCAGCGGCGTGCTGGGCGTCAGCGAGATCACCAAAGTGATTGTGCCGGCAGAAACCTGCGTGCAGTACGCTGACCGGGCCGGGCAGCCGTATATGCTGCGCATCGAGGGGAATTTCTCGCTGCTGCGCATCCCGTTTGGCGATATCGAACTGGTCGGGCGCAAAGATGAGCTGGCGCGCTGTGAGAATCTGTTTAAAGTGATTACCGGCGAGCTGATCGAAGGCGAGCTGTTTGCCGAGAAGCGCGTGGCGTTGGTGGAAGGGCCGGCCGGGGTGGGGAAAAGCCGCTTCATCCAGGAAGTCATCAAGGTTGCACAGGAGCAGCACGCTTTCCACGTGGTGATGGAAGATGCCAACACGCGCACCCCGGTCAAGCGCATGCTGCGCGCGCTGCTGGGCCTCGACCCGGAACAGGCCAGCAAGGAACAGGTGAGTGAGCGCATTCAGCAGTTGATCCCGGCGGCTAGCGAGATGCTGATCCAGCGCGGGGCGCTGATCCGTTTCCTGGTTTCGGACTTTGAGAAGTTCGAAGACGCGGAAATTCAACGGCTGAAGGCTGACGTCTTGCTGGTTGTGCGCGAGGTATGCGAGCATGCGCGCACCCTGCTGGTTTTCGATAATGCGCACGCCTTTTCCGCGGGCATCGAGCAGGATTTCTTCCAGGAAATCCTCAAGATGGCGATTGATTCGCGAGGGATCAAGCTGGCAGTGTTTGTGGTCTACCGCTCGAACGAGGATATGCCAGGCAAGTTTCTGGGGCGCGACATCCGTGAGAGCCGCCTGGAGCGGATCAGCCTGAGCCCGTTTGATACGGCTGAGACCGAAGCGTTTGTGACCGCGCTGGCGCCGTTCCCACACTTATCCGCGCCGCTGTTCGGGCTGGTGCAAGCGCTGTCGAATGGCAACGCGTATTTTATCAAGGTGCTGCTGCGCTATATTCTGACCATGGAAGGCACCGAGCGCGTCCAGCGCATCGGCGACACGCTGTATCCGTCACCGCAGTTATCCAACCTGGACATGCCGGATGATATCTCAGACTTCCTGGTGCAGCGCGCCAGAGAAGATGCCGGCGATAATTACCCGGTACTGCAGGTGCTGGCCGTGGTGGGTCTGGAACTACCGTACCGGCTGCTGGATGTGCTGTTCGAGTCTGGCCGGGTGAAGCTGCCCCGGCGCAAGACACTGCCGGATGTGCTGGAGCAACTGGAGAAGCAGGGTTTCGTCCGGAAAATCAAAACCGGCTCGCTGCAAACGCTGGAGTACAAATTCGAGCACGAGCTGCTGCGCGATGCGATTTATGAGGAGCTGCACGAAACCATCACCCATATGCAGATCCGCGAGCAGCTTGTGGATGTGCTGATCAAGAACCAGTACCGCGACGGCGCGATCTATTCCGACGAGGAAGAGTATTACCGCCAGATTGCACGCCACCTGCTGCATGTTGGCCCGGATATCCAATACAACCAGCGCGAATACCTGATTTCCGCAGCGCGCATCACCGAAGCCCGGCGCGATATCCAGCGCGCCAAAGAGTATTACCAGTGCCTGCTGGTTTGTTCGGCGGGCAAAGAGAATTACGCGGAGCAGGTGGAAGCGCTGCTGGGGGTAGCTGCGGTGCAAAAATACCAGGGTAACCTGGCGGAAGCGGAAAAGGCGCTGCAGAACGCGAATGACCGCCTGCAGGCCGCCAGCGCATTGGAAAAAGACCCGCACCTGCTGGAGCTGCAGAACCACATCATCATCGAACAGGGGTACATTTCTTCCCGGCTGAAAAAATTCGACGTAGCCAACGAATTCCTGACCAGCGCCCGGCGCGCGTATGAAGGCCGGATGCAGCACAACTATTACTTCCCACCGAAGAACCGGAAGCTCCTGCGCGATTTGTTCAGCATTTACCTGTACCTGTTTGAAATCTGGTACAAGAACCCCACGATTGTGACCAGCATCTGGAAAGTGCCGATGTTCCCGCTGCACTGGAATATGAGTGATACCTATTCGGACCGCGCCATCCGTATCGCCAGGAAATACAGCCGATACTTCCAGGACGGCAGCCTGTGGTTAAAGGCACAGATCTACAAGGCCGACGTGTATATCCAGAAAGAGGAGCGCGACCTGGCTTACGAAAACCTGCAGAAGGTCATCCGGCTGGTGCAGCAGAGGGGCCATTTTGACGAGTATGAGATAGAGCGCGCCTACACCTTCCTGGCGGAGATCTACCGCGAGCGCGAAGAGCGCGACAAAGCCCTGCGCTTCTACGAAGACGCGCGCGTGATCCAGGAAAAACTGCAAGACCTGGTCGGGCTGGCCATCACCAACGGTGGCAGCGGTGATATCTACCTGGATCAGGGTCAATTGAAAGAAGCC
This sequence comes from Longilinea sp., assembly GCA_039810245.1. Classification (GTDB taxonomy): domain Bacteria; phylum Chloroflexota; class Anaerolineae; order Anaerolineales; family Anaerolineaceae; genus CALDSL01. The sequence goes on from JBDHWQ010000004.1 coordinate 177,176, forward strand.
GAGTTTGCTTTACGCAAGGCATACCATTATCAGCAACTGGTAAACGATACCAACCGGCTGTGGCGCACCTGCTTCTCGCTGATGAAGATTTACCTGCAGGACGATAATATCGCCAACGCGCGCGCCTATTGGTCGCACGCGCGCGCCATCATTCTGGACCGTAAAGCCGAAATCATGGAATACAAGCTGGTGGAGATGATCCAGCAGCTTTTCCGCATGGCCCAAAAGTATTATGACAACATGGCCTGGAAAGACGCGCTGGCCATCTGCCTGGACTTGCAGGTGCTGGACAACGAGATCGACGAGCTGGCGGGGCAGAATGAGGAGATGATCGGCAAGATTTACATCCAGCTTGATGACGCGGATAATGCCATCAAGGCGCTGTATCGCGGTATTGAACAGGCGCAGGACCCGGTGAAGCGCGCGGATTTATTCAAAATGATTGGCGATACCTGCGCGGTGTTCCAGGATGCCGAACACCGCACGCTGATGAATACCAGTTATGAGGAATGCATCCGGATTTACATTGAAAGCAAGCATAACACCGACGCGCACGACGCGTTTGATAAGCTGTTGCACAATATGTCGGTCAGCCAGGACCCCAGCGAGCTGGCGCCATTCCTGCACAACCTGATCGAGCTGGTCTTCCGGCGCAAGGGAAGCTTTGACCAGCGCTTCCTGCAAAAAGCCGAGCTGCTGTTCCAGCGCTACAACCTGTACCGCGAAGCGGGGGATACCTTTGTCCATATCGCGCATAAGCTCATCCAGGCAGACACGCATTTTGAGAATGCGTATACAAGCAAAGAGCGCGAGACGATCCTGGATATGCTGGAGAAGGCACATTCGTATTACAACAGTTGCAGCAGCGTGGATGCGCAGGTGAGCGGGTATTATAAGCTGATCATCCTGTACTTCCGCATGGATACCTGGGACTTGATCGCCCAATGCTACCGCGAGATTATGCTGGCGCTGATGCATTCCAACGAGCCGGCGCTGCTGCTGCAGACCTTCCGCGAATATAACATGATGGAAAATAAATTTGGCTACGTCGACCTCACGGATGTGAATGATGGCATCGTGCTGATCGATGAGGTCTATCGCAATAATCCGGCGCGCATCACCGAGCAGCAGCGGCATGATTTCCTGATGCAGTGGGGCAAACTGCTCAGTCGAATATCAAACGTCTGCCCGGAAGAAGATAGCGACCTTTACCTGCGGCAGGCACTGGAACAGTACAACGAGATTATCGCGTCTTCCCTGGATACCAACCTGCTCGGCGTCAGCTATAACGACAGCGCGCTGATTTTGGAAAAGATCGGTGAAGTAGACGAAGCCAAAAAACGGCTTTTGCACTCAATTCAACTGGCTGGCGAAACGCATAATGAAATGGGGGAAGCGCAAGGCCAGGCAAATTACGCTGCTTTCCTGCTGCGGCACAACGATTGGAATGGAGCCGTAACGTTCTACGGAAAGAGCATCAGCATCCTGCAGCAGTGGAATTTCTACTGGAATGAACGCAGAGAGAATCAGGATGCACACCCGCTGACTAGCACAGAAATCGCCCGGCTTAATTTTGACAAATCGTGGTTCGCCAGTACGGCGCGCAGCTTCGCCGGCGCGCTTTTCCCGGTGGATCCATCTCAGGCGATCCACTGGCTGGAAGAGGCCCGGCAGGCGTACCAGGAAATTAACGATGCGCAGCAGGTGAGGGTACTTGATGACGACCTGGCGATAGCGCGAAAAATGGCGGCGCGCATTGTTGGCAGGCCGGTTGGGTGGGTACCGGATATCCGCTTTGATGAGCACGACCGCAAAGACCAAAACCTGGCGGCGGTCACCTGCCCGGCCTGCAATTACCGCTTTACACCCACCCGGCCATACTGCCCGCGCTGCAACAGCAAGGTCTGCCCGGACTGCGGTTCCATGGTGCCTTTCGACAGCGAGTTTTGCCAAGAATGTGATAAATACGTGGGGAAGTAAGGGGCAGATGGACGGGGACATGCCCACCTGCTACCAGTTTACCGGCCAATGCGGGTTCGAGGAAATCGGGCAGTAACACTACTGCTATACACCGCCCGGGTTTCTTCACCTGTTCGGATCAATATCCTCTATAATGAGATATGCGCGGTTGCTCCTTGACCGGGACGGGCATCCGCGCTATACTCGTCTGCTTGTGCGCCCAGACGAGCGGCGCGTAGATTGCGTAGAAGAAGAAACGATGAAGAACCGAACTGAAGATGAAGGCAGTGTCAACATCCTGCAGCGCATTGACAGCGTGAACCCACGGCGTACGTGGCGCAACTGGCTGATCGGCAACCCCCTGCAAACCGCGGATGCCCCGCACCAGACGATTGGAAAACTGGTTGGGCTCGCGGTTTTTTCCTCAGATGCGCTCTCCTCGGTGGCGTATGCGCCACAGGAAATGCTCATTGTTCTGGCTGTCGTGGGCAGTACGGCCTACCAGGTGATTTTTCCGCTGGCGATTGCAATCGTGATCCTGCTGGCGATTCTGATCCTTTCGTACGAGCAAACCATCCATGCATACCCCAACGGGGGCGGGTCATACATCGTCTCGCGCGACAACCTGGGCGCGTGGCCGGCCAAAATCGCCGCCTCGGCGCTGCTGACGGATTACATCCTCACCGTGGCGGTCTCGGTGTCTTCGGGCGTGGCGCAGATCGTTTCGGCCTTCCCGGCGCTGTTCGATACGCGCGTATGGATCGCGGTCGGGCTGGTGGCGTTCATCATGGTGGTCAACCTGCGCGGGGTGAAGGAGTCGGGCATGGCGTTTGCGGTGCCCACTTACCTGTTCCTGCTGATGGCGTTTGTCAACGTCATCGTGGGGCTGGTGCGCTATTTTACCGGCGGGCTGGGTGTGCTGGTGGACCCGCCGTCGATTGAAATGACCCACGCCGCGCAGGGGCTGACGCTGTTCCTGCTGCTGCGCGCGTTTTCCAGCGGCACCACCGCGCTCACCGGTGTCGAGGCCATTTCCAACGGCATCCCGGCCTTCAAAGAGCCACGCTCGCAAAACGCCGGCCGCACGCTGATTATTATGGGCGTGATTTTGGGCGTGCTGATGCTGGGCATTTCGTTCCTGACGGCAAGCATCCAGGCCGTGCCATCAGAAGCCGAGACGGTCATTTCGCAGATCAGCCGCACGGTGTTCCGCGGGCGTGGCCCGTTCTACCTGGTGACGATGATCGCCACCATGGTGATCCTGGTGATGGCGGCCAACACGTCCTTTGCCGATTTTCCGCGCCTCAGCGCGCTGACCGCGCAGGACGGATTGCTGCCGCGCCAGCTTTCGTTCCGCGGCAGCCGGCTGGTGTACTCGCGCGGCATCATCCTGCTGGCGCTGGTGGCCTCGCTGCTGATCGTGATTTTCCAGGCCAGCGTCACGCGGCTGATCCCGCTGTACGCCATCGGGGTGTTTCTGTCGTTCACGCTGTCGCAGGCGGGCATGGCGCACCGCTGGTGGAAGATTGGCAAGCTGAAACCAGGCCAGGAAGTGCGCGAGCGCGGCTCGGTGCTGCGCTTTGAAAAGTCGTGGCAGTATAAGATGGTGATCAACGGCTTTGGCGCGCTGATGACGGGGGTGGTGGTGGCGGTGTTTGCCATCACCAAGTTTAGCGAAGGCGCGTGGGTCATTATCATCATCATTCCGCTGCTGGTGGCGATGTTCACCGGCATTCACCGGCATTACGCCCACCTGGCGCGTGACCTGTCGTTGGAGCGTTACGGCTCGCCGGCGCGGATAGCGCGCAACCGGGTGATTATCCCGGTAGCGGGGGTGCACCGCGGCACGCTGGCCGCCCTGCGCTATGCGCTGTCGCTGTCGGATGATATCACTGCAGTGCACATCTCGCTTGATGAGGAAGAGGCGCGGCGCGTGCTGCACAAGTGGGACCAGTGGGGTGAGGGGGTGCGGCTGGTGGTGCTCGAGTCACCATATCGCGTGCTGATGGAGCCGCTGATCCGTTATATTGAAGAAGTGGAGCGGCAGACGCCCGCCAACCAGGTGATCACGATTGTGGTACCGGAGTTTGTGCCGGCGCACTGGTGGACCAACCTGCTGCACATGCGCACCGCCAACACGCTGCGCTGGGCGCTGATGTTCCATAAAAATGTGGTGATCACGGAAGTGCCCTACCAGGTGCATGGGTAGGCAGGAAGATGTTCAACAAGAGAGGGAAGCATGAAAGTCGTCGTTTTGGGATGCGGGCGCATGGGCGCGGACCTGGCATACCGGTTGTTCCAGTTAGGCCACGAAGTGTCGGTGGTGGACCGCTCGGCGGCGGCGCTCAACAACCTGCCGGCGGATTTCACCGGGCGGGTGAGCGAAGGCGATGCCATGAACCAGGATGTACTGCACCGCGCGGGCATTGAACATGCCGACGCGGTGGCGGCGGTGACCAATTCAGACGTGCTCAACGCGGTGCTGGCGCGCGTGGCGCGGACGGAATATGACATCACGCACGTGGTGGTTCGCAATATCGACCCCCAGTACAAGCCCATGCTGGAAGCCTTCGGCGTGCAGTATATCAGCGCGGCGCTGTGGGGCGCGCAGCGCATCGAAGAGCTGTTGAGCAGCGAGACGATGGTCTCGGTATTCAGCGCCGGCAATGGCGAGATTGAAATCTACGAATACGTGATCCCGGATGAATGGGATGGGCGCGCGCTCTCCGAGCTGGTGGTGGGCGATGATCACGCGCGGGTGATGTCGCTGACGCGCACCGGGCGGGCTTTTTTGCCCACCTCGGAAGAAACCCTGCGCGAGGGCGACGTTCTGCACGTGGCTGCCACCTTTGAAGGGGCGGACGCGGTACGCCAGAAGCTGGAAGGAAAAGGGTAGGAGGGAGCCATGTTTGTTATCGTTGCAGGTGGTGGGCGTACCGGCGTGCAGCTTGCGCGCATGCTTCTGGACCAGCATCATGTTGTTCACCTGATTGAAGAGCGGCACGAGGTGCTGGCGCGCATCCACCGCGAAGTGCCCACCGAGCTGATTTTCGAGGGCAGCCCGATCAATATTTCCACGCTGGAGCGCGCGGGCATCCGCGAAGCGCAAGTAATTGTGGCCTGCACCACCAGCGATGAGCAGAACCTGGTGATCTGCTACCTGGCGCGGGAGATGTACGGGGTGAAGCGCACCATCGCGCGGGTGAATAACCCCCGCGACGCGTGGCTGTTCGACGAGAAATTCCACGTAGATGTGGCGCTGAATCAGGCGCGCATCCTTTCGCGGCTGATCGAAGAAGAGATGTCGATGGGTGATATGTTTACACTGCTCAAGCTGCGGCGCGGCAACTATTCGCTGGTGGAAGAGAAGATCCCCACAGGGGCCAAAGCCATTGGCGTAGCGATCAAAGACCTGCGGCTGCCGGACCACACGGTGATCGCGGCCATCATTCGCAAGGGCGAAGTCATCGTCCCGCGTGGAATCACCACATTCGAGGAAGGCGACGAAGTGCTGGCGGTAACCGACAAGTCCGGCGCAGACGAGCTGGCGGCGTTGTTCTCGCCCGGCGGAAGGCCGGCCTGAGCGGGGCAATTTCCACACAGGGTTTGACCGATAGGGAAGGTTCGGGTATAATTGCCCTTCGTCAACTCAAGGAACGAAAGGATTTTTAGGAATGCCGAAACGGACGTACCAACCGAAAATTCGCCGCCGCGTGCGCGTGCACGGGTTTCGATCCCGCATGTCCAGCGCCGATGGACGCGAAGTTTTGAAGCGCCGCCGCCTGAAGGGCCGCAGGAAGCTCACCGTTACCGCGAACAACCACGTCAAGGCCATTCGCTGGTAAATCATCACTGCTGCGACAGCAAACGCTTTCGTTCCCCTGTGTTCGAACAGTACGTGGCGAGCAGTCAGGTTCATGGGTGAAACGAAGATTTCGGATAACCCGATCGAACGATATCAAGCGGGTGAGGCGAGGAAGATCGTATGCCCACCCGCTTGTTGTGTTAGTCACTACCCCCAATGGCCTGGACTGCGCGCGGGTGGGGGTGATTGCCGGGCACCGGGTGGGCGGCGCCGTGCAGCGCAACCGCGCCAAGCGGCGCATCCGCGCCGTGATGCACGCGCTGTTTCCGGGACTGAAACCCGGGTATGACGTGGTACTGGTGGCTCGCCAGCCACTGGTGAACGCACCGTTCGAAGACGTGCAGCGGACGATTGCCGGGCTGGTAAAGCGCGCGGATTTATTCGTTTTGAATGGTATTATTGAGCATGAGTGACCACCATCACCCCGACCCATCCCAGGATGCCTATGCCCGGGAGCCGCAACTGAGCGAATTTCCGCTCACCTTCTGGCGCATCCCACAGTGGACCATCCTGGCGTTGATCCGCCTGTACCAGAAAAGCCTGTCTCGCACCCTGCCGCCAAACACCTGCCGGTTTTACCCGAGCTGCTCGCATTACGGATACCAGGCAGTGTATAAGTACGGGGCGATTCGCGGCACGGCACTGGCGATCTGGCGCGTGCTGCGCTGCAACCCATTCAACCCGGGCGGTTACGATCCGGTTCCCTGATCGCCACGCCCCGTTCACAAGGTAATCTCCATCCAGCATGAAAATCAAAAAATACTCGCTCGTCTTTCTCGTACTGGTGCTCGCCGGGCTGTTAAGCGGCTGCACCGGTGGTACGCTGGCCAATAGCTGGCCGGGCATGGCCAGTGACGGCAACGTGACCTATCTGGCGGATGCCAGCTTCATTTATGCGGTCAACGCGGATGGTAGCATGACCTGGCGTTATCCCGAAAGCGCCGATCGCAACAAGACCTTTTACGCGGCTCCGACGGTAAGCAAGGGCCAGGTATTCGCTGGTGGTTATAACAACGTGTTTTATGCCCTCGACCAGCAGACCGGTAAGGAAAACTGGGCCTTCACCGAGGCCAAAGATCGTTTCATTGGCAAGCCTCTGGCGGTCGAATCGGCCGACCTGGTGCTGGCGCCCAACGCCGACCATACCCTGTACGCGCTAACCAGCGCGGGCAAGCTGCAGTGGAAGCTGACCACCGGCGACCCGGTTTGGGCGCAGCCGGTGAACAGCGGCGATCGCATCTTCGTAGCTTCGATGGATGGTTTCATTTATGGCCTCAACGCCGCCGACGGCTCGCAGCTCTGGTCGACCGACCTGGGTGCGGCCGTGGTGTACAGCCTGGCGATCAGCGAAGATGGCAAGCATTTGTATGCCGGCACGATGGGCAAAGAAATGGTGGCGCTCAATTCCGACACCGGTACGGTGGCGTGGCGCTATACCGCCCCCGGTAATATTTGGGGTCGCGCCATCCTGAAGGACGACGTGTTGTACTTTGGCGACCAGAGCGGCGCGATCACCGCGCTATCCGCGGAGAGTGGTGCCAAGCGCTGGGAATATCCCGCCGGCTCGCCGGTGATCGCCTCGGGAGCGTTCCTGGGCGAAGAAGGCATCATGTTCCCCGCCGAAAAGGGGGAAGTGGTGGCGGTGGACTACCAGGGAACGAAGCTGTGGAGTCAGCCCATTAATGGTACACTTTACAGCAATCCGGTGCAGATTGGCGACCGGGTGGTAGTAGCAGTCACCCAGGGCACGGACAGCCTGCTGCTGGTGGCATATAACCAAAACGGGACGCAGGCCTGGACCTTCGTCCAGCCCAAATAAGAAAAGGTAGGAAACCTCAATGTGGAACGCATTCATTGGGTTGATGATTAACATCCTGCTGTTTATCTACAACCTGGTTGGGAACTTTGGCATCGCCATCATCCTGTTTACCATCCTGATCCGCCTGGTGACGCACCCGCTGACCGTGCAGCAGATGAAGGGCACGACGGCGATGCAGCGGTTGAACGAAAACAAGGAATGGCAGGAAATCCAGAAGAAGTACAAGGACGATAAGGAAAAGCTCTCGCAGGAGCAGCTGCGCCTGTACAAAGAGCTGGGTATTAATCCGCTGGGGTCTTGCCTGCCCACATTGATCCAGTTCCCGATCATCATCGGCCTGTACCAGGCGGTGATCCAGGCCATGGCGGTCACCCCACTGCAACTCCTCAACCTGACCAAGCATATCTATCCCGGCGTGTTGGACGTAGCCAAGCTGATCCCGCTCAACAGCAGCTTCCTGTGGATGAACCTGGGCCAGCCGGAACGCCTGGTAATCCCGGGATTGTCGTTTGGCATCCCAGTGCTGGCGGTCGTGGTGGTGGTCACCACGTATCTGCAGTCCAAGCTGATGACGCCGCCATCGACGGGCAACGACCAGAGCAGCCAGATGATGGGCATGATGAACATTTACATGCCGTTCCTGATGGGCTACCTGGCCTTTACGCTGGCCTCGGGCCTATCGCTGTACTTCGTGGCGTCAAACCTGATCGGTATCGTGCAGTATTCGATGCTGGGGCGCACTAACTGGCGCAACCTGCTGCCGCGCCGCGCCGTAAAAACCGAAGATAAGCCGGTGGAGAAAACCCCGGTAAAGAAGAGCGCCAATCCCCCGTCGAGGAAGTCATGAGCCAAGAGCGAACCAACCTGGAAGTCATTGCGCCGACAGTTGAAGAGGCAGTATCCAAGGGATTGAGCCAGCTCGGCCTGCCGCCGGAAGCGGTGGAAGTGACCGTGCTGGATGCCGGCAGCCGTGGGCTGTTCGGGCTGGGCAGCCGGCAGGCGCGCGTCAAGCTGACGATTAAGGACGTGACCGGGCCGGTGATCAAAGAGCCGCCCAGCCGCCCGCTGGAAGCGGTGAAACCCGCCCCGGCACCGCGCGTGCCGGTGACACCCGCGGCCCTAGTAATACCAGATGTGCCGTCGACCACCGCGCCCGCGGCGCCGTCCGCGCCGGTGGCGGCTGAGCAGCCGGTGCACACCCCGGCTGCGAACATCCCTGAAGACGGTGACCACACGCTGCGCGTGGCGCGCGAGACGGTGAGCGAGCTGCTGGAGAAGATGAAAGTCAAGGCCAGCGTCACGGCGCACTTCATCGAAGGTGAAAGCCCGAATGAAGAGCCGCAGGTGCTGGTGGACGTGCAGGGCGATGACCTGAGCATCCTGATCGGCCGGCGCAGCGAAACGCTCAATGCGCTGCAGTATATTGCCAGCCTGATGGTAGGCAAAGAGCTGGAGCACTGGGTCCCGCTGGTGATTGACGTGCAGGGCTACCGCGCGCGGCGCGAGCGCCAGCTCCGCCAGCTTGCGCGGCGTATGGCCGAACAGGCTATCCATACCGGCAAGCGACAGATTCTGGAGCCGATGCCATCCAGCGAGCGGCGCATCATCCACCTGGAGCTGCGCGACCACGCCCAGGTGTTCACCGAGTCGACCGGCGACGAGCCGAACCGCAAGGTGACGATAAACTTGAAGAAAAGCTGACCGCATAACCCTCTTCCCGTAACGGAAGAGGGTTTTTTATGGATATCCGCCGGCCTATCGACCGGCGGATATCTACTATAATTATTGTTTACCGCGGCGAATGCCGGGGGTTCACCTTTTCAGAGGAGCGGATTCCATGCGCGCAGTGGATATTATTATCAAGAAGCGGGACGGCGGCGAGTTGAGCCGCGCGGAAATTGATTTTTTCGTGCAGGGGTTCACGCGCGGCGAGATCCCCGATTACCAGGTGTCGGCATGGGCGATGGCTGTGCTGCTGCGCGGGATGACCGCCCAGGAAACCACCGACCTGACCCTGGCGATGGCGCACAGCGGAGATATCCTCGACCTGGTGGGTGTGGTGCCCATCGCGGTGGACAAGCACTCCACCGGTGGCGTGGGCGATAAGACTACCCTGGTGGTGGAGCCGCTGGTGGCGGCCTGCGGGCTGCCGGTGGGCAAGATGTCGGGCCGCGGGCTGGGGTTCAGCGGCGGCACGCTGGACAAGCTGGAATCGATCCCCGGCTTCCGCACCAACCTGACCACCGAGGAATTCATCGAGCAACTGCGCACGGTGAGGCTGGTGCTCACCGGGCAGAGCGCCGACCTGGCCCCCGCGGATGGTAAACTCTATGCGCTGCGCGACGTGACCGGCACGGTGCAGTCCACGCCGCTGATCGCATCGTCGATCATGAGCAAGAAGATCGCCGCCGGGGCGCAGGCCATCGTGCTGGATGTCAAAACTGGCATTGGGGCGTTTATGCAAACGATTGAAGAAGCGCGCGAGCTGGCTGAAGTGATGGTCTCCATCGGCGAGCTGAGCGGGCGAAGGGTGGTGGCGCTGCTGAGCGATATGAACCAGCCGCTGGGGTTCGCGGTGGGCAACGCGCTGGAGATGCGCGAGGCAATCGAGACGCTGCACGGCGGCGGCCCGGAAGATTTCCGCGAACACTGCCTGGTGGTAGCCGGCCATCTGCTGATGCTGGGCGGGCGCGCGGCGAGCGAGGAAGAGGCGCGCAGCATGGCGCAACGCGCCATCACCGACGGCAGCGCGTGGAAGCGCTTCCTGGACCTGGTGCGGGCGCAGGGCGGCGACGTGCGTTACGTGGAAGACCCGGGGCTGATGCCAGCCGCGCCGCTGATCGAAACTACCCCCGCGCCGCGCGGCGGTTACCTGGCGGCGATCAACGCCCGCGAGGTGGGCGAGACCTCGGTGGAACTGGGCGCGGGACGCGCGCGCAAGGAAGACACGATTGACACGTCGGTGGGAATCGTCATCCACCACAAGGTCGGCGACCGGGTGGAGCAGGGCGAGGCGCTGTTCACGATCCATGCCAACGACTGGGGCAAGCTGGAAGCCGCCCGCGCGCGCCTGCTGGCCGCGCACCAGTGGAGCGATACCCCGGTGCAGCCGCTGCC